>NC_000964.3:952500-2152500 GCF_000009045.1 Bacillus subtilis subsp. subtilis str. 168
GTGGCGAAGTGGTTAACGCACCAGATTGTGGCTCTGGCACTCGTGGGTTCGATTCCCATCAATCGCCCCATATTATCATTGGGCTATAGCCAAGCGGTAAGGCAACGGACTTTGACTCCGTCATGCGTTGGTTCGAATCCAGCTAGCCCAGTCTCACTTTTTATATCAACTGCATATAATGTATTAAGTCCATTAAAAATGCGGAAGTAGTTCAGTGGTAGAACACCACCTTGCCAAGGTGGGGGTCGCGGGTTCGAATCCCGTCTTCCGCTCCAATTACGGCGGCATAGCCAAGTGGTAAGGCAGAGGTCTGCAAAACCTTTATCCCCGGTTCGAATCCGGGTGTCGCCTTCTTATTGCCGGGGTGGTGGAATTGGCAGACACACAGGACTTAAAATCCTGCGGTAGGTGACTACCGTGCCGGTTCAAGTCCGGCCCTCGGCACCAATTTTACTTACATGGTAAGTTGAATTGGTGTTTGTGTTTTATCATTATAACTAATCATATTAATGATCTACATAAGTAGATCATTTTTTTAATGCTTTGATTTATCATAACAAGTTAAGTTCCGAGGCCTATTATAAAGCGGCTGTATAGCTAGTCTTTCAACACTTTTATTTTATATTTCCATAAAAACTTTTTTGAAATACGTTGACACTTTATGAGATCCATGATATATTTATATTCGTCGGTTAGATACGACGTAAAACTTGCCGGTGTGGCGGAATTGGCAGACGCGCACGACTCAAAATCGTGTTCCTTCTGGAGTGTCGGTTCGACCCCGACCACCGGTATACTGAAAAACCCGTTTCTTAACAGAAACGGGTTTTTATTTTTTATTAAAGAAAAGGAGCCTCGGCTCCTTTTTATACTTACTCAGCGTATTGGTCTAGGATCTCTTCTAGCACCTCTTCTAGCTCTTCTGTATCTTCAAGCTCTGATTGGCTGAAACGGACGCGTACAAGCTGTTCTCCGTCATTATACATCTCTTCCAACCACCCTCGGAGTCCTCTTGCTCTGCGGTCGACTTCGAAAATGATTTCCAAACCGTCTTCGTCTAAAAGGAAAATGAGCTCTAATTCATCAAGCATCTGACGATAATATCCGGAAGTCGGAACGAATTCGAATTCTTGAACGAACGGAAGACGACGCTGGAAGTAGGGCGCTTGTTCGCAGTCTGCTTCGTTAAGACGGAAGCCCAGGTTTTCGATTGCTTCAAGCACATTTTCAATCCAAGGGTGCGCTTCAACGAAAATGCGGTCATGATCGGATTTATCGATACCGCCTTGAATGTCAAGGTCTGTCACCACGGCAACCTCTACTTTCCCTACAGTGATCGGCGTATCTAGAGGCAGAGTGAATGTGAACGGAAATTGATGCTCTTCACCAGGCTGTATGGTAAATGAACCAGTGACCCGGAAAGAATGAATTGTAGCGTATTTCCGGTGCTCTTCATCGTCTTTTACAATGACATACCGTGTGCTAAGCTGTAAATCGATATAACGGATGTCCTGAGCGATTTTTCCGCCTTTGACATGTACCGTTCCCTGTACTTCTTCTCCTGGAAAATATGCGTCTTTTTCTAAAATTGTATCTACTTTTGCAGCTCCAATTCCGGCACTTGCCGCAAGCTTCTTAAAAAATGACATGTTAGATCTTCCCCTTTTTCTTTTTTCTCAACAGATATACGTAAGAAGGAGGAAAAAAGATTCGTTTGATTCATACTTTTTTCCTATTATTCGTCTCGGCCTAGGGACAGACTAAGAATAATATTGAAAATAAAGGAGTCGATGGAAGTGAATAAAGAAAGTTTGGTTGCAGATGAATTACACAGAATGTTTTTGGCTGGTGAGCTGCAAATCACAGTAGAGGAGGATATAAACAATATTTCCGAAAGGCTGAGAAACGGCGATCTCAGTTTAGACCGATTAAGCGGTGAAGACGTGTTTATAAAAGAAACGGTAAATGAGGCTTTAAGAAGAGTGGAGCAATAAAAAAGAGACGGCATCTCATCTTTGAGATCCCGTCTCTTTTTGTGGTCTTTGCTGTAAGATAAAAGCGAATCGATTTGGAATTGCTCACCCGAGCCACCCCTTTTCTAACAGAAGATCTGACAGTTCATCATGGAGATAAACAGCTGTATCTAATTGATCATGCAATGCTCTTCTGATGTGGGGATTTTCGGTTGCTGTTGTTGCGACAGTGTATTTGTTAATGCTGGTTTTTATTGTTGTTAACAAATCAAGAATATCTTTGGGACAAAGACTTTGTTCAATGGGAAACCACCTCCTTTGTTTTTTTAGCAGCTCCTGATAAGAAAGTATTTGACTTTGTTTCTTGCTTCTATACAAAATGCTATAATAAGCAACAAATTTTGTTGGGGGGTGTGATGATGAAGCAGATTATTGCGATGGGGGGCGGGGGTTTTTCGATGGAGCCGGATAATTTGTCCCTCGATCAATATATCCTCAATCAATCAAAACGAGAGCAGCCTCGTATTTGTTTTTTGCCGACGGCGAGCGGAGATTCCCAAAACTATATTCAGCGGTTTTATCATGCATTTCAAACATTGGATTGCGTGCCGTCTCATTTATCTTTGTTTAAGCCACCATCATCAGATTTAGTTTCTTTTGTTATGGAAATGGACGTGATTTATGTTGGCGGGGGAAATACGCGGAATTTACTTGTGTTATGGAAAGAGTGGGGGCTGGACCATATTCTCAGGGAAGCATGGAAGAACGGTGTGGTTGTAGCTGGAATAAGTGCCGGTGCGATCTGCTGGTTTGAAGAAGGGGTGACAGATTCAGCCGGACCGCTGACAAGTTTGAAAAGTTTAGGTTTTTTGCAAGGGAGCTTTTGTCCCCATTATGACGGGGAAAAGGATCGGAGACCGGCATACCACCAGCTGATATCTAACAAGTTCTTATGCAGTGGCTATGCAGCGGATGATGGGGCTGCTCTCCATTTCATAAATGATCAGCTGTTTCAGACTGTGAGTTCAAGGTCGGGTGCAAAGGCATATCGGGTGATGATGGCTGAACATGAAATAGCTGAAATCCCGTTGCCGGTCAAATATTTAGGGTGAAATTGGCTGAATATTATCTATATTCCTCTTTTTTTCAGATTGATTTTATGATAAGATGAGTGCGAAATCAATAGTTACTGGGGGTGCCCGCTTTCGGGCTGAGAGAGAAGGCAAGCTTCTTAACCCTTTGGACCTGATCTGGTTCGTACCAGCGTGGGGAAGTAGAGGAATTGTTTTTGTTATTGTCTTGCTGGGCAATAATATGTTTCTTTCTGACTGTAACCGGGTTCATTTATATGAATCCGGTTTTTTGTGCTGGTTATGGGCTTGATTTTGTCCTTTCAAACGTAGAAAGGGGAAGGAAAAGTAATGCAAAACAATTCAGTGCAGCAAGCCAACATTTCCATTATGTCAAGTTTTTCAGGCAGCAAGAAGGTATACGTGGAGGGTTCTTCTTCGGACATCCAAGTGCCGATGAGGGAGATTGCATTGAGTCCGACGACGGGATCGTTCGGCGAAGAGGAAAACGCGCCTGTGCGTGTCTATGATACAAGCGGACCGTATACGGACCCTGAAGTAACCATTAATATTCAAGAAGGATTAAAGCCGCTCCGCCAAAAATGGATCACAGAGCGCGGTGACGTGGAAGAGTATGAAGGTCGGGCTATAAAACCAGAAGATAACGGTTATAAAAAAGCAAAACCAAACGTAAGCTATCCAGGATTAAAGCGGAAACCGCTGAGGGCGAAGGCAGGTCAAAATGTCACACAAATGCACTATGCAAAAAAGGGGATCATTACACCTGAGATGGAATTTATCGCCATTCGTGAGCATGTGTCTCCTGAATTCGTCAGAGACGAGGTAGCCAGCGGCCGGGCGATTATTCCTTCAAACATTAATCACCCTGAAAGTGAGCCAATGATTATCGGCCGGAATTTTCATGTGAAGATTAATGCAAATATCGGGAATTCAGCGGTTACGTCATCCATTGAAGAAGAAGTGGAAAAAATGACGTGGGCCATCCGCTGGGGAGCGGATACGATGATGGATCTCTCTACCGGAAAAGATATTCATACGACGCGTGAATGGATTATCCGCAATTGCCCCGTGCCTGTGGGAACTGTTCCGATTTATCAGGCGCTTGAAAAAGTAAACGGCGTAGCTGAGGATTTAACGTGGGAGATTTATCGTGATACGCTAATCGAGCAGGCAGAGCAGGGAGTGGATTATTTTACGATTCACGCGGGTGTTTTGCTTAGGTATGTACCGCTGACTGCCAAACGGACAACTGGTATCGTGTCACGCGGGGGAGCGATTATGGCGCAGTGGTGTCTGGCTCATCATCAAGAAAGCTTTTTATACACACATTTTGAAGAAATATGTGAGATTATGAAAATGTATGATATTGCTTTCTCTCTTGGGGATGGTTTGCGTCCCGGATCAATTGCTGATGCCAATGACGAAGCGCAGTTTGCTGAATTAGAGACGCTTGGAGAGCTGACGCAAATTGCCTGGAAGCATGATGTTCAGGTGATGATTGAGGGTCCTGGACATGTTCCGATGCATAAAATCAAAGAGAACGTCGATAAACAAATGGACATTTGTAAAGAAGCGCCTTTTTACACATTGGGGCCGTTGACAACGGATATTGCTCCGGGATATGACCATATTACTTCAGCGATCGGAGCGGCGATGATCGGTTGGTACGGGACAGCAATGCTTTGTTATGTAACGCCGAAGGAGCATTTGGGGCTGCCAAACCGTGATGATGTTCGTGAAGGAGTCATTACATATAAGATCGCTGCGCACGCTGCGGACCTTGCAAAAGGGCATCCCGGAGCGCAAATCCGGGATGATGCGTTATCGAAAGCCCGTTTTGAATTCCGCTGGCGGGATCAGTTTAATTTATCTCTTGATCCGGAGAGAGCCCTTGAATACCATGATGAAACCCTGCCTGCTGAAGGAGCAAAAACCGCTCACTTTTGTTCCATGTGCGGTCCGAAATTTTGCAGCATGAGAATTTCACAGGATATTCGGGATTATGCGAAGAAAAACGATCTCAGTGAAGCAGAAGCCATAAATAAAGGATTAAAAGAAAAAGCAAAAGAGTTTGTCGATACGGGAAGCAATTTATATCAATAAAAAAAATGAAGATGGAGAATGCTCCATCTTCATTTTTTTAGAAAAACAGAGAGCGTCGAAGCGGAGGAATACTCTGTTCAAAGCGGAAAACATTTTCTGGATCATATGTCGTTTTGACACGGCGGAGTCGTTCAACGTTTTCGCCGTAATATGTTCTTGGCCAGTTTCTGATTTCGATATCTGGCCAATTTACGTAGTCTCCCATCGTTTCTTTCGAAAGGGACGTTCTCAGCCCCTCAATCCAGCGGACATTTTGTCTTTTTTCTCCAGGGGATGTCCAGTTTGTTAAGTATTCCTGGGCGATGATTGCGTCACGATAATAAAATGCCGTTTGGTCGGGAGCGACCCGTCCGGCTGCCCCGCCGAGTGCTTGCTGCCAGACACTGGCGTTTTGATTCGGAGCGTGCTCTAAAAAGTGTTTTATTGTTGAGATCGCACGTTCTGATAATGGCTTTTCAATGAAAGAGCCGGAGCGTTTCATTTTTTGAGGCTGATTGCCTCCCGGGCTGTTAAAAAAGGTTACCGCTTCAATGAATGGCGTTGTTTTTACCATTCCGCTTGTCGGACTTCCTGCTTTCAATAAAGGCTTTAACAGTTTTTTTAACTCTGTTTTTGGCCCGACAAATTGGCCGAGGGCTTCTATGCGGTTTACTTCTTTAGGCCAAAACTCTATTGATGATGTAAGCCGGTCATCTGTATACGGGGCCCAGTTCTGCCACGTGTTATATACTTCCTCAAAATCATCCCATCCCCATGTAATAGAAAAAATCGACACTTGAGAGATGGGCACTGCTTTAAATGTCATGGAGGTGACTATGCCGAAATTGCCTCCTCCGCCTCCCTGAGACGCCCAAAATAAGTCTGGATGATTTGAACAGCTGACTGTAATCAGATCAGCGCCCTCTTTTTCGTCTGCTACGATCATCTCAAGCTGCACGAGGCTGTCGCAAGTAAGACCGGCAGCCCTTGTTAAAAGTCCAATTCCCCCTCCGAGAGTTAAACCTGTGAGCCCTACATTAGCAATGGTGCCTGCGGGAAGCGTCAGGCCGTATTGCCAGAGTGTCCGATAGACTTCTCCCAATTCAGCCCCCGCTTCAATATAGGCCAGCTTTTTATCCTGATTCACAGTTATTTTTTTCATCTCGCTTAAATCAATAACAAGACCGTTATTTAAAAGGGAAAAGTTCTCATAGCTGTGTCTGCCGCCTCTAATACGGAAAGGCACACGGTTTTCACGCGCCCATTTCAGCGCATTGAGTGCATCCTGTTTGTTTTGGCAAAACACAATGATGTCAGGATACCTTTCTAAGCTTAGGTTAATATTGGTTCTTGCTTCGTTATAGTCCGGATCATCCCGTGTCACGATACGTCCGGTCAATTTTGTCTTTTCCACACTCCCACATCTCTTTCTCTCGTATTCTAGTTTCTCTAGCTTATGCGTCAGGGGAAAAGAGTGTATAAGGAAAAAGCGGGGATGCAATCTGATACAGTGTCAACACCCTCAAAAAATAGTTGACAGGTCGGTATTGTATGAATTAACATGGTCAGTACAAATTTTTCAAATTTATCGCGCTGATCGGAACACCGAAGGCTCTTATCGTTTAGATAAGGGCCTTTTTTGTATGAAAAAGGGGGGATTATTGATGGGAGTCAAAAAAGAAAAGGGGAGAAAACGATTCAGGAAGCGAAAAACCTACGGGAATCAGATTTTGCCGCTTGAGCTGCTGATTGAAAAAAACAAACGAGAGATTATAAACAGCGCGGAACTCATGGAAGAAATTTATATGAAGATTGATGAGAAGCATACGCAATGTGTAACTAAATATAAAAAAACCCGCTGACTACAACGGGTTTTTGCATTTCTCCATTAAGAATCTTTTTTAATCGGCAATCCAAGGCCTTCTGCCACGCGTTTTCCGTATTCAGGATCCGCTTTGTAGAAGTGCTCGATTTGGCGCAGCTTGATTTCTTCTTTTTCTACCGGCTTCATGGCATTAACGATATTTTCAACAAGGCGGGTACGTTCATCTTCACTCATTAAACGATACAGATCGCCGGCTTGAGTGTAGTGATCGTAGTGATCGTAGCTTACGCTGTCAGCGATACCTTGTACCGGATATGCTGCTTGCTTATCCTCAGGTGACTCTTTTGGACCGCCGAAGCTGTTAGGCTCGTAATACACAGATCCGCCGCCGTTATCATCAAAACGCATTTGCCCATCACGCTGATAATTGTTTACTTTGTTGCGTGCGCGGTTGATTGGCAGCGCTTGATGGTTTGCACCGACACGGTAGCGGTGTGCATCATGATAAGCAAAAAGTCGACCTTGAAGCATTTTATCCGGTGAAACATCAATACCAGGCACGAGGGTTCCAGGTGAAAATGTCGCTTGTTCTACCTCTGCAAAGTAGTTTTCCGGATTTCTGTCTAGAACCATGCGTCCGACCTCGATTAACGGGTAGTCTTTTTGAGACCAAACTTTTGTGACATCAAACGGATCGAAACGGTACGTATTTGCATCTTCTAAAGGCATGATTTGCACATATAGTTTCCATGCAGGATAATCACCGTTTTCGATTGCGTTGAAAAGGTCTTCTGTATGGTAATCAGGGTTTTCACCGGCAATTTTTGCTGCCGTATTGACATCAAGGTTTTTCACGCCTTGTTCTGTTTTAAAGTGATATTTAATCCATACGCCTTCGCCTTCGGCATTTGTCCATTTGAATGTATGGCTTCCGAAGCCGTGCATGTGGCGAAGTGTCGCAGGAATTCCGCGGTCAGACATCAGGATTGTCACTTGGTGCAGTGACTCTGGTGAAAGTGACCAGAAATCCCATACAGCCGTAGGGTTTTTCAGGTGTGTTTTTGGATCTCTTTTTTGTGTATGGATGAAATCAGGGAACTTAATCGCATCGCGGATAAAGAATACAGGCGTATTGTTGCCGACGATGTCGTAGTTTCCTTCTTCAGTATAAAATTTAACAGCAAATCCGCGCGGGTCGCGAACTGTGTCAGCAGAGCCAAGTTCACCGGCAACTGTTGAGAAACGGATGAACAACGGTGTGCGTTTGCCGACTTCAGAAAGGAAAGCGGCTTTCGTGTATTTTGTTACGTCGTTTGTCACTTCAAAATATCCGTGTGCGCCTGCTCCTTTGGCGTGAACAACACGTTCAGGAACACGTTCTCGGTTGAAATGGGCCAATTTTTCGAGTAAATGTACATCTTGAATTAAAGTTGGTCCGCGAGAACCGGCAGTCATTGAGTTTTGATTATCTCCAACCGGAGCGCCCCAGCTAGTTGTCAGTTTATTTGAACTCATGTTATCACCTCTTGGAATTTATAAGAACATAATATCATCTCTAAGTAAAAAGTCAATATTATTTTATAATTATTATAAAATAGTTATCTCTATTAATCGATATATAGTATCGAAATTGTTGAAAAACCTTGTTGTAACAGCTTTTTATGACACTTAATAATTTTTGGAGAAATAATTTTTCCTTCTCTATTTGCGAAACAAGCAGAGTAAGTGATAAACAAGGATATCAAAAATCGTATTTAAAAAAGAGTTGACATATCGGAATAATTTGAATTAACATGTTATTCAAACAAAAAAACAATTGGGCAGCTGATCGGACCGCCGAAGGCTCTCATCTCTACAAGAACAGAGATGGGGGCCTTTTTGTTTTTTTTGAAGGCGGGGTTGGCAGAAAGAGAGGGATAAAAGTGGCTGTGACCATCAGCATCAAAGAAAAGGCATTTGTTCAAGAAGGCCGCAAAAACACGGTCTTAGAAAACATAGAATTATCAATCGCACCAGGCGAATTTCTAACGCTTATCGGACCGAGCGGGTGCGGAAAAAGCACCCTGTTAAAGATTATTGCAGGGCTTGATTCTGAATATGACGGGAGTGTGGAAATTAACGGCCGCAGCGTAACAGCTCCGGGTATTCAGCAAGGATTTATTTTTCAGGAACACCGCCTCTTTCCTTGGCTGACTGTTGAGCAGAATATTGCAGCCGACTTGAATTTGAAGGACCCAAAAGTCAAACAAAAGGTGGATGAACTGATCGAGATTGTCAGATTGAAAGGATCGGAAAAAGCATATCCGCGCGAGCTGTCAGGCGGCATGTCACAAAGAGTAGCCATCGCCCGGGCCCTGCTGCGGGAGCCTGAGGTGCTGCTTTTAGATGAACCGTTTGGTGCACTCGACGCTTTTACAAGAAAACACCTGCAGGACGTGCTGCTGGATATATGGAGGAAGAAAAAAACAACGATGATTCTCGTGACTCATGATATAGATGAATCTGTTTATTTAGGAAATGAGCTTGCGATCCTTAAGGCCAAACCGGGGAAAATCCATAAGCTGATGCCCATTCACCTGGCGTATCCGCGAAACCGGACGACTCCGGATTTCCAAGCGATCAGACAGAGAGTGCTGTCGGAATTCGAGAAAACAGAAGATTTGGAGTACGCAGAAGGATCAGGGATATAGAAAGGGCGGAAGCGGAAATGAAAAAAGGACTCATTGTATTGGTTGCCGTTATTTTTCTGCTCGCAGGCTGTGGAGCAAATGGAGCCAGCGGTGACCACAAACAATTGAAGGAAATTCGTATTGGTATTCAGCAAAGCTTAAGCCCCCTTTTGATTGCAAAAGAAAAAGGCTGGTTCGAAGATGCATTTGAAAAAGAAGGCATCAAAGTGAAATGGGTGGAGTTTCAAAGCGGTCCGCCCCAATTTGAAGGCCTTGCGGCAGACAAACTTGATTTTTCTCAAGTCGGTAATTCGCCTGTGATCGCTGGACAGGCGGCAGGCATTGACTTTAAAGAAATCGGTTTGTCTCAGGACGGCTTGAAAGCAAACGGCATCCTTGTCAATCAAAACAGCGGCATTCAAGACGTTAAGGGCTTAAAGGGGAAGAAAATTGCAGTCGCCAAAGGCAGCAGCGGGTTTGATTTTTTGTATAAAGCGCTTGATCAAGTGGGGTTGTCAGCTAACGATGTGACAATTATTCAGCTTCAGCCTGATGAAGCAGCTTCCGCATTTGAAAACGGATCTGTTGATGCCTGGTCCATTTGGGAGCCGTACTTGTCCTTAGAAACAATGAAACACGGAGCAAAAATCCTTGTGAACGGAGAAAGCACAGATTTATATTCACCGGGTTTTACTTTAGTAAGAACAAAGTTTTCAGAAGAGCATCCAGACGAAGTGGTCCGTTTTCTGAAGGTGTTTAATAAAGCCGTTGTATGGCAAAAGGAACATCTGGATGAAGCAGCGGACTTATATTCTGACATTAAAGATCTCGATAAAAAGGTCGTCGAAAATGTGCTGAAAAATACTGAGCCACTTAATGAGATCATCAGTGACGACATTGTGAAAGCACAGCAGGAAACAGCAGATTTTCAATTTCGAACAAAGGCGATAGATAAGAAGATTGATGTGAAGGATGTTGTCGATAACACTTTTATCAAAAAAGCATTAGAGGAGCATTCCTCAGGAGGTGATCAATGATGAAAGCAGAGGCTGCGGGCTCGCTGCCCAAAACGAATGCGGAAGCGGTGCGAAAAAAGCCCGGAAGGAAGAGATACGGCTGGATGAAGGGGCTTTTACTGCCCGCTGTCATCATTGCCATCTGGCAGGTCATCGGCGGGCTGGGGGTTGTGTCCGCTACAGTGCTGCCTACACCTGTTACGATTGTTCTGACCTTTAAGGAGCTTATTTTGTCCGGCGAACTGTTCGGCCATCTGCAAATCAGCATTTATCGGGCGGCACTTGGTTTTTTGCTTGGCGCGGGGCTTGGATTGATGATCGGGATTTTGGCCGGATTTTCCAAACGGACGGAGCTGTATCTTGATCCGTCGTTGCAAATGCTTAGAACCGTACCTCATCTGGCCGTCACGCCGCTGTTTATTTTATGGTTCGGATTTGACGAAGTATCTAAAATTTTGCTGATTGCGCTCGGTGCCTTCTTTCCTGTCTATATCAATACGTTTAACGGCATCCGCGGGGTTGACGCGAAGCTGTTTGAAGTCGCCCGGGTGCTTGAATTTAAATGGCATCAGCAGATATCCAAAGTGATATTGCCGGCAGCCCTGCCCAATATATTGCTAGGCATTCGCTTATCGCTCGGCATTGCATGGCTCGGGCTCGTTGTGGCAGAGCTGATGGGCTCAAGCTCGGGAGTCGGCTATATGATCATGGATGCGAGACAGTTTTCACAAACGAATAAAGTCTTTGCAGGGATTATCATTTTTGCAGTGGTTGGAAAGCTGACGGATTCCTTCGTCAGGCTGCTTGAACGAAAGCTGTTAAAGTGGAGAAACAGCTACGAAGGATAAAAGATATAAAGGGGAGATGAATATGGAAATTCTTTGGTTTATACCGACTCATGGAGACGCGAGATATTTAGGATCTGAAAGTGATGGACGGACTGCGGATCATCTTTACTTTAAACAAGTCGCGCAGGCGGCAGACAGGCTGGGATATACAGGAGTTCTTCTGCCAACGGGAAGATCGTGCGAGGACCCGTGGCTTACAGCGTCGGCACTGGCAGGAGAAACAAAGGACTTAAAGTTTTTAGTCGCGGTAAGACCTGGTTTAATGCAGCCTTCTCTGGCAGCCAGAATGACATCCACCCTAGACCGCATTTCAGACGGCCGGCTGCTGATCAACGTTGTGGCAGGGGGCGATCCGTATGAGCTGGCAGGCGATGGCCTGTTTATCAGCCATGATGAGCGCTACGAGGCAACAGACGAATTTTTAACCGTTTGGCGGAGACTTTTGCAGGGAGAAACGGTTTCCTATGAAGGAAAGCATATAAAAGTGGAAAACAGCAATCTGCTTTTCCCGCCGCAGCAAGAGCCGCATCCGCCCATCTATTTCGGTGGTTCGTCACAGGCTGGAATTGAAGCTGCCGCAAAGCATACAGACGTGTACTTGACATGGGGTGAGCCGCCTGAACAAGTAAAAGAAAAGATAGAAAGAGTCAAAAAGCAAGCGGCAAAAGAAGGGAGATCCGTTCGATTTGGCATTAGGCTGCATGTCATTGCCCGTGAAACTGAACAAGAGGCATGGGAAGCGGCAGAGCGCTTGATCAGCCACTTGGATGATGACACCATTGCCAAAGCGCAGGCAGCTTTGAGCCGTTACGACTCTTCAGGCCAGCAGCGGATGGCCGTCCTTCATCAAGGCGATCGGACGAAGCTTGAAATCAGCCCGAATCTGTGGGCGGGGATCGGCCTGGTCAGAGGAGGGGCAGGAACAGCTCTTGTCGGTGATCCGCAGACGATTGCCGACCGGATAGCGGAGTACCAGGCACTCGGCATAGAATCGTTTATATTCTCCGGCTATCCGCATTTAGAAGAAGCGTATTATTTTGCAGAGCTTGTATTTCCGCTTTTGCCGTTTGAAAATGATCGGACGAGAAAGCTTCAGAACAAAAGGGGAGAAGCGGTAGGAAACACTTATTTTGTCAAAGAGAAAAATGCATGAGTTTAACTAAAATACAGCCCCCCGAACATGGTATGATATTCAAAAAAAGGGGGCTTTTTTTCTGAAAACATTGAGAAGCGCGGCAGTCATTTGCCTCATAGCTATGCTGTCAGCATGCGGACATTCAAAACAGATGGAAATCAAAGCGGCGGACATATCAGATCTTGAAAAAAACAGAATGGATGTCGCAGCTTCACAGGCATTCACTGCCGAAGCCGTCAATATCGGTGAAGGTATTTCTTCAGCTGACATGTACATCGAACATTATCAAAAGGGAAAGCTTGTTGAGAGGTTTGGACCGGTTCGTGCAGATTATTCAGAGGAAAAAACTGATACCATACAATTTGTTTATTTTGAGAATGAAGAGGGGGAAGGAAAGAATAAACATACCACCATTCATTTTGGCATTGTGGATAAACAGGGAACTATAGCGGCTGATTCATCGGTGAAACGCGACGATAGCACAACACAGGAAATGACTCAGAATATTTCATCGCCGGAACCGATTACTTTCGAGAAGCCTGCTTTGATCGGCAGCAGTATTAGAGGGACTGACGAGACAATGCACACCTCTGAACATAAAAAAGAGCTCATTAAGCATCAAGATGCGTTACTGTATTATGTGGAATTGCATCATTAGAATGGGCGGCTTCAGGCCGTCTGTTTTACAAAGCGGTATGCTTGCTTTTTTGAATGGTGAATGATACATTTTAAATCGTAACAATTTCGATTTAAAGGGAGGCTATGTGACTTGGCTAAAAAATCAAAAGTGGCAAAAGAGTTAAAACGCCAACAGCTTGTTGAGCAATACGCTGGTATTAGACGCGAGTTGAAGGAAAAAGGAGATTACGAGGCACTCAGCAAGCTGCCAAGAGATTCAGCACCGGGAAGGCTTCACAACCGCTGCATGGTAACGGGGCGCCCGAGAGCATATATGAGGAAGTTTAAAATGTCCAGAATCGCTTTCAGGGAGCTGGCCCATAAAGGCCAGATTCCCGGTGTGAAAAAAGCAAGCTGGTAAGAAAAAACTCCGGCCGATTACAGCGCGCCGGAGTTTTTTTCGTTTTTCTTGAAAGAGATGACGTAGGAAAGGTGCTGGATGATCATGATGATAAACACAATAATAATAGGGAAAAACGGAATGCGCGATTGAAATAGCGGATAAAAAATGAGAAGAACCGCTGCGGCAGGCAGCGAGAAGTAGACAGCGATATATGACGCGCGACATGCTTTTGCCGTCATCATCTGCTCTCTTTCATCCTGCTCTTCAAACTCATCAGGCAGAAGTAGCTGCTTTCTGGCAGGGCGGCTTTTTTTCTGTAAGTACAAATAAACCGCAGACGCCGCAACAAACAGAATAAAGGGAGTGAGGTTTAAATCAAATACCATCCCGCCGCTCTTTGTGCCGAAAAAAGATGCTATGCCTTCTGAGGCTTCAAAGTATGAAATCAGCGCCCAGCATGCAAGGCCAAATAAAACAAGGTGAAAAGCTGCTTTTGTTTTCATGCTCATCTTAGTTTTCCTCCTCTAACCAAAAGACATCCTCCATTTTCATGGAGAAGGCTTTGCAGATTTTCAGTGCTAACAGCAGTGAGGGAACATAATCGCCTTTTTCAATCGCTGCCACAGTCTGTCTTGTGACGCCGACCGTTTCTCCGAGTTTTTCCTGAGAATAGCCGAAGCGTGCCCTCAGCTCTTTTACTTTATTTTTCATCATGACGTCTGTCCCCTTCACAATCTCGATTGATTATATTGTATAGTATACTTAACATTATGTAAATGGAACTTAACAACTTTACAAAAAGATAACTTTTTTTCGACAAAATTTTTATATTCCCTTGACGAAAAATAAATAAACATGTAATATAAAAAAAGTCAGAGCGGTACTGTTGCTGACAATCACAAATGCGGGTGTAGTTTAGTGGTAAAACCTCAGCCTTCCAAGCTGATGTCGTGAGTTCGATTCTCATCACCCGCTCCATACATACGTTATTAACGCAGTGTTTCGTTTCTCAGATAAACGAAGTATTGCGTTTTTTTATGTGAAAAAGAACACGGTATTCGTGTTCTTTTACGTAAGCCAATGTACTGTATGGGTGCCGCCGTGAATTTGTTCAAACATTTTCGTTAATGATGATAAGAGGTTAACAGCGCTGCTTTTCTCAATCGATGGCGGGAAAAAAATGATTTGCAGCATATTCTTAGTCTCGTTTGAAACGGGATAGTGGTTGACGCTGTTTTTGAAATCGCCAAAAATGCCGTTTTCATCAGAGAAAAGCAGTATGTTTTCTTTTTCTCCCAATGAGATCCGGACCGGCTCATGAAGCTTTCCGGCATCATAAATCATAATAGGCAGAGAATATTTTAATGCGAAAAAATCGATTGTGTCATGGGCCGAGTCTTTACTTTCCATGAATTGTTCCTTGGATATCGGGACCAGCATGTCCTCCATTGGGGTTGTTTCTCCCTCAAATGAAGGGTTAAGCTGTTTAAAGAGTTTCTGCCATTCCTTGACGAAGGATTCATCGGATATACCGCCGTCCGCATAGTCGAAAAACAAGGATTCTTGAAACAGGCGGAGTCTGCCTTTCAGCATTTGCGGTGAGGAGCCGACTTCGATATTCTCATAAATGACAGCAGCTGCATGTAAGCCGGCCGCACGTTCAGTAATAACAGAATCAAGTTTGATATTCACTAGCATTCACTCCAGTTACGTGATATCAACCTATTATAAACGCTGTGTCGTTTTATCACAAAGAAAGGAGGCTGTGCAAAACATGAACGTTTATCAGCTCAAAGAAGAATTAATTGAATACGCGAAAAGCATTGGCGTAGACAAGATTGGTTTTACGACCGCTGATACTTTTGACAGTTTAAAAGACCGTTTGATTCTTCAAGAATCACTCGGCTATCTCTCCGGCTTTGAAGAGCCAGATATCGAAAAAAGGGTGACGCCGAAGCTTCTTTTGCCGAAAGCGAAATCAATAGTGGCAATTGCTCTCGCATATCCTTCCAGAATGAAGGATGCGCCGAGAAGCACGAGAACTGAGCGCAGGGGCATTTTTTGCAGAGCTTCCTGGGGAAAAGACTATCATGATGTGCTGAGGGAAAAGCTTGATCTGCTGGAGGATTTTCTAAAAAGCAAGCATGAGGATATCAGAACGAAGTCAATGGTTGATACAGGTGAATTGTCTGATCGCGCCGTTGCGGAACGTGCCGGAATCGGATTCAGTGCGAAAAACTGTATGATCACAACACCCGAGTATGGCTCTTATGTGTATTTGGCGGAAATGATCACAAATATCCCTTTTGAGCCTGATGTGCCGATTGAAGATATGTGCGGGTCCTGCACGAAATGCTTGGACGCCTGCCCAACGGGAGCACTGGTTAATCCCGGGCAGCTTAATGCGCAGCGCTGCATCTCTTTTCTGACCCAGACAAAAGGATTTTTGCCTGATGAATTCCGGACAAAAATCGGAAACCGCCTGTACGGGTGCGATACGTGCCAAACGGTATGCCCTCTCAATAAAGGGAAGGATTTTCATCTTCATCCGGAAATGGAGCCTGATCCTGAGATTGCCAAACCGTTATTGAAGCCGCTTTTGGCCATCAGCAATCGGGAATTTAAGGAGAAATTCGGGCATGTCTCAGGTTCTTGGCGCGGAAAAAAACCGATTCAGCGAAACGCCATTCTCGCGCTTGCCCATTTTAAGGATGCTTCCGCACTGCCTGAATTGACGGAACTGATGCACAAGGATCCGCGTCCTGTCATCAGGGGGACAGCCGCATGGGCAATCGGAAAAATCGGAGACCCCGCCTACGCGGAAGAGCTTGAAAAAGCGCTGGAAAAAGAGAAGGATGAAGAGGCAAAGCTGGAAATTGAAAAAGGAATTGAGTTGCTAAAAGCTTCAGGCATGACTAAACAAGGCCTGTCCTGACATACGTATAGAGCAGAAGGAAAAAACACTTGAGATCATCCAAGTGTTTTTTCTCTATAAAAAAGTATGGCGGGTGGGGTGAGCTTGAAGTACATTTTAGAACAATTAGCGGAGGAGCGGCTGGGCTTTCTGGTTAACGGGCATGCTATGAGACAGGAGTCTCAAGTCGGAGACCTTAAAGTCATGGAGCGTAAGAAAAAGCTTCTGGAAAAACGTAAAGTTGACATCATAAAAGCGAAAGCAAAGGCCGTGATTAATCATGTGCGGGTTGAGGATGACGGAACGACCTGCCTTTCGTATACCATCCATTACGAATACGTGTGTAAGGAACAAGATGACAGCTTGTATATAGAAGAGCACATAGAGGAGCGAATGGCTTTCCTGTATGATCACATTTTGATTAGTGATCAGGAAATTGCGAAAAAGCCGGCTGGATTTCATGAAGGGACCAGTATTATTGACTATTCTGAAGCTGAAGAGGAAAGAGAAGCGTTTGGCAGGGCTTTTCAATACGATCGTCTCGGCGCTGTCCAATATGCCGAGAAATTTTGGAACAAGCGCAATCCTGCTTATAAAAATTTCAGCGATAACTGTACAAATTTTATTTCTCAGTGTCTTCATGCAGGAGGCGCGCCGATGCGCGGTCATCCGAACAGGGGATCAGGCTGGTGGATGAAACAAAGCTCATGGAGCTACAGCTGGACGGTGGCTCACTCTATGAAAATGTATTTGTCGAATTCAAAGGCCGGACTGCGTGCGGTGCGGGTGAAATCAGCGGAAGAACTGATGCCGGGCGATGTGATTTGCTATGACTTCGAAGGAGACGGCCGGTTTAATCATACAACGATTGTCGTGGCAAAGGACAAAGGCAATATGCCGCTTGTCAACGCCCAGACTTATGACAGCAGGATGAGGTATTGGTCATATGAGGATTCTACGGCATACACGCCGTCAATACGATATGCCTTTTTTCATATCGTTGATGATACGACAAAAGAGTAATTAATGTTATAATGATGGGCGGATAAGAAAAACAGAGGTGAACATTGTGGCATTACATGTCGTTTTATATCAACCAGAAATTCCCGCTAACACAGGGAATATTGCACGTACTTGTGCAGCAACCAATACAACGCTACACCTGATTCGTCCGCTCGGCTTTTCAACGGATGATAAAATGCTGAAGCGTGCCGGACTCGATTATTGGGAGTTTGTTAACGTTGTGTATCATGATTCGTTAGAAGAATTGTTTGAGGCATATAAAAAAGGCAAGTTTTTCTTTATTACAAAATTTGGCCAGCAGCCTCATACATCATTTGATTACACTGATCTTGACGAGGATTATTTCTTCGTGTTCGGAAGAGAAACAAGCGGTTTGCCAAAGGATTTAATTCAAAATAATATGGACCGCTGCCTGCGTCTTCCGATGACAGAGCATGTCAGATCGTTAAATCTGTCCAATACTGCCGCGATTCTTGTTTATGAAGCGCTGCGCCAGCAAAATTACCGTGATTTAAAATAGTGAAAAACCCGCTCATCGATGATGGGCGGGTTTTTTTGCGGATGTTGAAATGCTTTGTTTCGTTTTTGGGCTTAACAACGTAACAGTGTTATGTTACAATGTACCCATCAAAGGAGCTGGACTTATGGAAGAACAATTAATCTCTAAAAAAGAATTACTTGAAAGAACATCGATTTCATACGGTCAGCTGTATCGATGGAAGCGGAAAAACTTAATACCTGAGGAATGGTTTATTCGTAAATCCACATTTACAGGGCAAGAGACGTTTTTTCCGAGAGAGGAGATTTTAAAACGTATATCAATGATTCAAAAGATGAAAGAAAATTTGTCTTTGGATGAAATGAGGGAAATGCTGTCGCCGAAAATGAAGGATGTCAGCATGACCGCTGATGAATTGCTTCATAAAGGTTTGGTTTCAAGGCCTGCTCTTGAAGCCTATTCAGAAGACGGAGGAAGTCCGGTTTTTTCATCCAGCGATTTGCTTTCGCTGTTTGTGCTTGAGGGCCTGCTGCAGTCTGGAAATGTCAGCCTTGCAGAAGCAAAAATGGCTGCAGAGGTATTAAAGAAGCATGATACTGAAGAGATTGAAAAACAGACGGAGCTGATTGTGCTCCGCAAGCTCGGTGTCACAACTTGTTTTATAGCGGCTGCGGCGGACAGCATTTTGTTTGAATCATCCGTAAAGGTTGTGGAACGGGTAGATTTATTAAAAGCTTCAGAGGAATTAAAAACAACATTTATGCAGGAGGGCCATCAATGGATGTAGTGGAAAAGCTGGTGATAAATGGATCAGGAAGTTCTAAGGGAGGAACATTTCAATCAGTTGAGATTAATGGCAGCGGGACAGTGGCCGGGGACGTGGAGTGTGACACTTTTTCTTTTAATGGAAACGGAAAAGCGGACGGCAGCGTCAAAGCGAAAGCGGTAACTATCAGCGGTTCAGGAAAGATACATGGAGACGTTGAAGCAGAATCTATCCGGATGAATGGCACTGGTTTTATTCAAGGAGAGGTATCTGCAAAACAATTGAAAATCGCTGGATCATCAACATTTGGCGGCACTGTCAAGGCTGATGGAATTGACATTAGCGGAAAAGCTGTCATGGAAGCAGATTGTGAAACAGAAACCTTTCAATCAGAAGGGAAATGCAAAATCAGCGGGCTTTTAAATGCAGACCAGGTGATCATTAAGCTTTCTGCAGGGGAAAGCTATGCGCGGGAGATCGGCTGCCGCCATCTTCAAGTGACCTGCAGAAAAGGAATGCTGACATTGCTCAGATTGATGCCGCAGCCTGTTCTAACAGCAGAGCTGATCGAAGGTGACGTGATTGAATTGACAAATACAAAGGCGAAAACCGTGCGCGGTAATAAAGTGATCATCGGCCCGGATTGCCAGATTGAAACCGTCGAATACAGCGGGGACTATACCTGTGATCCAAGCGCGTCGGTTGAAACATCCACAAAGTTGTAAGGAGGATCGTAATGGAGACAACAAAACTGGGAAATTTAAAATTATATGGCGCTGGGCATGCCGCAGGAGGCGCGTATCACAATGTCAGCATCAAAGGAGAAGGTATAGTTGGAGAAGGGCTGTCTGCTGTAGGCTGCCGCATATACGGAACGGGCCTTTTTCTCGGAAAAGCAGAGACTGAGCGGCTGCGTGTGCTCGGAGAAAGTGAATGTAAAGGCGATCTGACAGCCGGCAAAATCAATATATATGGGACAATGAAAGTCAGCGGCTCACTTCAATTTGATCGATTCAATCTGAAAGGCCAGACTGAAATTGGCGGGAATATGACTGGAGAATCCTGCGATGTGAAAGGGAAGCTTAGCGTAATAGGTGATTGTGAAACAGAAATGTTCCATGTCACAGGCTGTGTTGATGTATCGGGGTTATTAAATTCGGGTGAGATCAAGCTGGGATTGAGCCATGATATAAGCCATGTGCAGGAAATCGGCGGAACAACAATTACAGTGAAAAGACGCGCGAGTTTTTTTAGCCGGAAGAAAGGGAAGCTGATCGCCGATGTCATAGAAGGAGATCGGGTTTATTTGGAGAATACCGAAGCGGCAGTTGTCAGGGGAAAAGAAGTGATCATCGGGCCGGGATGCAGCATCGGAACGATTGAGTACGAATACAAATGTGAATGCGATCCGCATTCACAGATTAAAGAAAAAACAAAACTGTAAAACATTGTTCTGTTATACAAAAAGGGTGCTCTTTCAGGAGCACCCTTTTTTATTCTTTTCCAGGCTTGCTTTCGTATCCTGCGGTAAAAATTGATACTAAAAAAGTGACAATGACACCCATCATGATGATTGTTTTCACCGTCTCTCCCCCTCTTCAATTTTTCCGTGCTGTCCGAGTCTGGATGATTCTGTATTTTTCTTTATTATGAACGGTCGCAGTCTGCCTTGTCAACGATGTATGAGTATCTTTATTTTTAAGAAACCAAAGCATGTATCACGAGATGGCGGCATAGATTGTATCAAAGTACCTTATTTGCATAGTGTATCAAACATGATAGAGGAGGTCCTTATGGATATATTAAAGAAAATTGAAAAGTACAGAGAGGAAGAGCAGCGGCTGAAATGGGAAGGAACTTTCGCCGATTATTTGGAGATTATTAAAGAAAATCCGATGGTCGCGCAATCTGCTCATTCTCGAGTTTTTAATATGATAAAAGACAGCGGGATAGAGGAGATTGACGGACGCAAGAAGTACAGTTTTTTTGACCGCGAGCTGTTCGGGCTTGAAGAATCTCTGGAGCGTCTTGTGGAAGAGTATTTTCATCCGGCTGCCAAACGTCTAGATGTCAGAAAGCGGATTCTATTGCTGATGGGGCCTGTGAGCGGCGGTAAATCCACGCTGGTCACAATGCTTAAAAAAGGTCTCGAAGCGTACACGCTGACAGATAATGGCGCTGTATATGCGATTAAAGGCTGCCCGATGCACGAGGACCCTCTACATTTAATCCCCCATCATTTACGCGATGACTTTTACAGAGAATACGGCATTAGAATAGAAGGAAGTCTTTCTCCTTTAAATGTCATGAGGCTGGAGGAAGAGTACGGAGGAAGAATTGAGGATGTGAAGGTGGAGCGCATCTTCTTTTCAGAAGATAAGCGTACGGGAATTGGAACATTCAGTCCCTCTGATCCGAAATCTCAGGATATTGCCGATTTGACGGGGAGTATTGATTTCTCAACAATCGCCGAGTACGGTTCAGAATCAGATCCGCGCGCTTATCGATTTGACGGAGAGCTGAATAAAGCGAACCGCGGGATGATGGAGTTTCAGGAGATGCTGAAATGTGATGAGAAATTTCTCTGGCATTTGCTTTCCTTGACACAGGAAGGGAATTTTAAAGCTGGGCGGTTTGCGTTAATTTCTGCTGATGAGCTGATCGTGGCTCACACGAATGAAACGGAGTATCGCTCATTTATTTCTAATAAGAAGAATGAAGCCCTGCACTCAAGAATCATCGTGATGCCGGTTCCTTATAATTTAAAAGTGTCTGAGGAAGAGAGAATTTATGAAAAAATGATTGCAGAAAGCGATGTGGCGGATGTTCATATTGCCCCGCATACGTTGAAGGTCGCCGCGATGTTCTCAATCCTTACCCGGTTAAAAGAGCCGAAGCGGTCGGATATTGATCTGGTCAAGAAAATGAGACTGTATGATGGGGAAAGTGTGGAAGGATATAACTCTGTCGACGTTGAGGATATGAAAAAAGAATATAATGATGAAGGCATGAGCGGAATTGATCCGCGGTACGTGATCAACCGGATTTCTTCAACGATTATCAGAAAAAATATGGAATCGATTAATTCTCTCGATGTCCTTCGCTCCTTAAAAGAAGGTCTTGATCAGCACCCATCAATTTCAAGCGAGGACAGGGAGCGGTATTTGAATTTTATCTCTGCCGCCCGCAAGGAATATGACGATATTGCGAAAAAGGAAGTTCAAAAAGCGTTTGTTTATTCATATGAAGAATCAGCAAAAACACTTATGGACAATTACCTCGATAACGTAGAGGCCTATTGCAATAAAAACAAGCTTCGTGATCCTTTGACAGGAGAGGAAATGAACCCTGACGAAAAGCTGATGAGATCCATCGAAGAGCAGATCGGCATTTCGGAAAACGCCAAAAAAGCGTTCCGCGAAGAAATTTTAATCCGCATCTCGGCCTATGCGAGAAAAGGCAAGCGGTTTGATTACAATTCCCATGAAAGACTGCGTGAAGCTATTCAGAAAAAGCTGTTTGCTGATCTGAAGGATGTCGTTAAAATTACGACCTCAACAAAAACGCCGGATGAGCAGCAGCTGAAAAAGGTAAATGAAGTCGTGGCCCGTTTAATTGATGAGCACGGCTACAACTCGACGAGCGCCAATGAGCTGCTGAAATATGTCGGCAGCCTGCTGAACCGATAAGCAACGTGACCCGTCCGAATAGGGCGGGTTATTTTGTCCCATTTTCTAAATAGTTTGTCAATTAAACGTGCATATGTGCATATGATGAATATAAATCTTTTCAAAAGACTTGTTTCATAATCTGGCACAAGCCGGAATACGTATGTATCACGACCACAAATGGTTAAGGAGGGGAATTCATGTCCCAAAATGACAGCGGCCATTTTTTGATTTCTGAGGAAAACTGGTCCCTCCATCGCAAAGGCTTCGATGACCAGCAGCGCCACCAGAAAAAAGTGCAGGAAGCGATCAAAAACAATCTTCCGGACCTCGTAACTGAGGAAAGCATTATTATGTCTAATGGAAAAGATGTAGTGAAGATCCCAATCCGTTCACTTGATGAGTATAAAATCCGTTATAACTATGATAAAAATAAACATGTAGGGCAAGGAGACGGCGAGAGCCAGGTTGGAGATGTTGTGGCCCGGGATGGATCAGACAAAAAACAAGGGCCTGGAAAAGGGCAGGGTGCCGGTGATCAGGCAGGCGAGGATTATTATGAAGCGGAAGTTTCATTAATGGATTTAGAAGAAGCGCTTTTTAAAGAATTAGAGCTTCCGAATCTCCAGCAAAAAGAGCGGGACAATATCATTCATACAGATATCGAGTTTAATGATATCCGTAAAACAGGGTTAACCGGTAATATTGATAAGAAAAGAACGATGATGTCAGCCTTTAAACGAAACGCAATGTCAGGAAAACCGTCGTTCTACCCAATTTATCCGGAGGACCTGAAATATAAGACGTGGAATGACATCACAAAGCCCGAATCAAAAGCCGTCGTTTTAGCCATGATGGATACAAGCGGCAGTATGGGGGTTTGGGAAAAATACATGGCCAGAAGCTTCTTTTTCTGGATGACCCGTTTTTTGCGGACAAAATACGAGACTGTGGAAATTGAATTTATTGCCCATCATACAGAAGCAAGAGTGGTCTCGGAGGAGGATTTTTTCTCAAAGGGAGAAAGCGGCGGAACAATTTGTTCTTCCGTATATCGGAAGTCGCTTGAGCTTATTGATGAAAAGTACAATCCCGCCCGCTATAACATTTACCCGTTTCATTTTTCTGACGGTGACAACCTGACATCTGATAACGCGCGCTGTGTGAAGCTGGTCAATGATATTATGAAGAAGGCCAATCTGTTTTGCTACGGCGAGGTCAATCAGTACAACAGGCATTCAACGTTAATGTCTGCATATAAAAATGTAAAAGATGAGAAATTTAAGTACTATATTTTAAAACAGAAATCTGATGTTTTTCAGGCTCTAAAGAACTTTTTCAGAAATGAAGAGTCTGGTGTAAGCCATCAATTTTCGTAATGAAAAGCCCATTTCAGGGCTTTTTTTTATTTAATAAAAGCAAGAAAACGCTTGCGAAAAAAATACGGGAGAAAAAGAAATTTTTCCTTTGACAAATCTTCTTTCATTTATTAATATTTTATCTTGTGAACTATTATTGAGGAATGAGGTGAAAAGGAGTTGACTGAATCAGAACGTGCTTTGCTCACTTTTGAACAGCTCTTCGATACGTCTCGGGCGATATATAAAAAACAGAAGAAGATATTGGAGATTGTGCTTGAGCCTTTTGATATTACAGTCCTTCAATATTTGCTGATGTTTAAAATTCATCAAAGCGGAAGCACCCCGCTAAGCAAGCTGGCAATGTCGCTTGATCTTAAGCCTGCTTCTGTGACGCGGATGACAGATATTCTGTATAAGCGCCAATTGATGAATCGATATGACAGTCCGGATGACCGCCGTATCGTCATGATTCAGTTAACCGAAGAGGGGGAAGAACTGATAGAAAAAGCCGCTGTGCAATATGCAAAAATGGGTGCTGGCTTGTACCAAAAGCTTGATACCTCCCAGCTGCAGTATTTGCGCAAACTAGCCGGAAGTTTAACGAAGCTTGCTGAAGGCTGTTCAGAAAAAAGCGGTAATTAAAAACTTCTCACATATTTTCACCAGCTTTCCGCAAAATGATAGAGGATGAAACGAAAGGAGAAAACAAAATGAACAGAGGACGTTTAATTCTGACCAACATTATCGGTTTGATTGTTGTTCTTGCAATTATAGCTGGAGGTGCTTACTACTATTATCAAAGCACAAACTACGTAAAAACAGATGAAGCAAAAGTAGCGGGCGATATGGCTGCTATTACTGCTCCAGCAGCAGGTAAAGTATCTGACTGGGATCTGGACGAAGGAAAAACAGTGAAAAAAGGCGACACAGTTGCAAAAATCAAAGGTGAACAAACTGTTGACGTAAAATCCATTATGGATGGCACAATTGTGAAAAACGAAGTGAAAAACGGACAAACCGTACAAGCTGGTACAACAATTGCACAAACGATTGACATGGACAACCTATACATCACAGCAAATATTAAAGAAACAGATATTGCGGATATTGAAGTAGGAAATAGTGTAGACGTAGTAGTTGACGGAGACCCTGATACTACATTTGACGGTACTGTAGAAGAAATTGGTTATGCGACTAACTCAACTTTTGATATGCTTCCTTCTACAAATTCAAGCGGAAACTACACAAAAGTAACACAAAAAGTTCCTGTGAAAATTTCAATCAAAAACCCATCTGATAAGGTGCTTCCTGGAATGAATGCATCTGTTAAAATTTCTGAGTAAAACAGATCAGTCATCAAACCATGAAAGGAGGTTGTCTTAGATGGCTACAGGCAAAGAAAAAAATGCAAAAAACCCTATGTCATTGCTGATTGTGCTAATGGCGGGTTTATTTTTGGCAATTCTAAACCAAACACTGCTTAATGTTGCAATGCCGCACTTAATGACTGAATTTGGCGTAAGTGCAACGACGATTCAGTGGCTGACAACAGGTTACATGCTTGTTAACGGTGTATTGATTCCGTTATCTGCTTTCCTGATTACACGATTTGGCCAGCGGAGTCTCTTTCTCGTCGCGATGTTTTGTTTTACGCTCGGTACGTTAGTCTGCGGTATCGCACCTAACTTCTCTACAATGCTGATCGGCCGTTTGATTCAGGCCGTGGGCGGAGGTATCTTGCAGCCGCTCGTTATGACAACCATTCTGTTAATTTTCCCGCCTGAAAGCAGGGGGAAAGGAATGGGGATTTTCGGGCTAGCGATGATGTTTGCTCCAGCGGTCGGCCCGACTCTTTCCGGGTGGATTATTGAGCATTATACATGGCGCATTATGTTTTACGGACTTGTGCCGATCGGCGCAATTGTTATCATTGTGGCTTTCTTCATCTTTAAAAATATGGTGGAGCCGCAAAAAATCAAACTCGATACTCTTGGCGCAATCCTCTCGATTGTCGGATTCGCCTCCTTATTATACGGAGTCAGTGAAGCCGGATCTGACGGCTGGACCGACCCGATTGTATTGTCTACAGTTATTATCGGAGCCATTGCAATTGTTGCTTTTGTTGTTCAGCAATTGCGTCATGATGATCCGATGCTTGATTTCAGAGTGTTTAAATATGACATTTTCTCACTCTCGAGTGTCATTAATATCATTATTACAGTGGCACTTTACACTGGTATGTTCCTTTTACCGATTTATCTGCAAAACCTGGTCGGCTTTACGGCGCTTCAATCCGGTCTGCTTCTGCTTCCGGGTGCGATCGTTATGCTGATTATGTCACCGATCTCAGGTATTTTGTTCGATAAATTCGGACCGAGACCGCTTGCGATTATCGGGCTTCTCGTGACAGTGGTAACAACGTATCAATACACGCAATTGACAATTGATACACCATATACACACATCATGCTGATCTATTCAATTCGTGCATTTGGTATGTCTCTCTTAATGATGCCAGTCATGACAGCCGGGATGAACCAGCTTCCTGCCCGTCTGAACAGCCACGGAACGGCGATGAGTAACACGCTTCGCCAAATCAGCGGATCAATCGGAACAAGTTTAATTACGACGATTTATACAAACCGGACGACATTCCATTATTCACAAATTGCAGATAAAACAAGCACGGCGGACCCGAACTTCCTCCATGCGTTCCAAAATGCAGTTTCGAATTTAATGGTGAATATGAATGTGTCTTATGATACGGCGAAAACATATGTGTACTCACATATTTATAAACACGCATCACTCGATTCCAATGTCATGGGGATAAATGATGCCTTTATGTGGGCAACCTTATTCTGTGTAGCAGGTTTGATTTTAAGTATCTTCCTGCGTGACGTCAGAAAAGATAAATTGCGTAAGAAGAAAAAAGAGGAGCTTTCATTACTTCCTGCTCCAAAAGAAGCTAAGGAATCTTAATCTGTACAGGGAGGTTTCCTGAATGAAAATTTATGTAGTGTATGATAGTGAAGGCGAACATACTAAAGTGCTTGCAGAAGCGATTGCTGAAGGCGCGAGAGAAAACGACGCGGCTGAAGTGTTCATCGACCATGTAGATCAGGCTGATATCCGCAAGCTTAAAGATATGGATGCGATTATTTGGGGATGCCCAGGGCATTTCGGAACAATCAGCTCCGGTCTTAAAACTTGGATCGACAGACTTGGCTACTTGTGGGCTGAAGGCGAGCTGATCAACAAAGTCGGTGCTGTCTTCTGCACAACGGCAACAACACACGGCGGCTTGGAAATGACAATGCACAATTTAATCACGCCGATGTTCCACCAAGGCATGATTGTTGTCGGACTGCCTGGCAACGTGCCTGAAAACGCACTTTATGGCTCTTATTACGGAGCAGGTGTCACTTGTCCGGTAGACAGTGATGAGTTAATGTCTGAGGAAGGTATTCAGCTTGGACGCGCGTTGGGAAGACGTGTCAGCCAAGTCACAGGAAACCTAACAGCAGGACAGTAAGGAGAGGTTGAAATGGCCATTATTATAGCAATAATTGCTGCTGTCATTGTCATTGCGGCCCTTATTACATTTAACGTCCGCAACGCCTCACCTGGACCTGAGAAGCAAGAAGCAACCGATAGAATCGCACCTCCAGAAGAGGAAAAAAACGAAGCGCATTACCCTGCTGAAGCAAGGGCTGCCGAGCATACGCCATCCGTTGTCAAAAACGATTCTCCAAAAGAGAAGCGTGACACAATGGGTGATGATATTTACAGGCAGGCGCTGCAAAAGTTTAAGCATTCTGATGAAGTTCATGCAGAAGAAGAGGTCACTGAGGAAAGTGACAAAATGCAGGACCGCAGCTATCGTGATGCGCTGCTCTCTATGAAAAATAAGAAAAAGTAATGAAAAAGGCAAATCCGTTTACTCATGCGGGTTTGCCTTTTTTGCTGTTTCCATCAATTATGTTTTTATCAAATAAATCCATGGAATATGTTGTATTCCACCTTGATCTAGTGTACTATGTTACTCATACACCGAGGATTTTTTCCGGGAGGTAAAGACATGAATTCTTTTTTAGGTTTATTAAAGAAAGATATCAAGCTTTCAAGAATGTGGCTGCTAGTATGGATATGCGGAATCATTTTCTTATTGGGAACAGGCCATATTATAGCTTCTCGCACGAAAGAACCTCTAGTCATTTTTGGTTTTTTTGTTGCAGTTGCTTTTTTTCTGCTTTTCTTATCTCCTGTTTTTGTTTTTTATCACCTTCGCAAGGAAGGGAAATCACAGCTTTGGCTGTACAATCCAAATGGCGGCTTATGGCTGTTTTCTTCTAAATTGGCAGCATCTTTGCTCTATCAATTTGTGATTCAGTTGGCATTAACAGCCTATGGCATATGGATGTATCATATGCTCTCTGTAAAAAATCTGCTGGAGCATCAAGTTGATATAACGAGTACAGTGGCTTTGCTGAATATGTATGGGCTTATTTCTTCGTTAGATATGTCAGTAACAGTCATTGTGTTTTGGACTGTTTTTCACTCTCTCAGAAATTGGCGCGGAATGCGGTGGGCTGCGATGGTTCTGTTGGTCGCAATGTGGTTATTCTTCGATGAATACATCATAAGCCCTTTGGTTGAATCTCAAAAGCATTTCTGGCCTGTAACAGTCTATTGCAATTTTGATTTCCACTTCCACAATGTTTGGAGATTGGAACTAAAACCTATCCATCTGTCTGTGCTAGGGTTTCCTATTGCTATAGTCATCACATTCTTGCTGCTCATCATGGCTTCAAAACTGCTTGATCGTAAAGTAGAGGTGTAAATATGGACAATCAATTCCAATCCTCGAAACCGATTTATCTGCAGATCGCTGATCAGATCTTTTATAGGCTGGTCAGGAAGGAGCTGCTCCCAGGAGACAAGCTTCCTTCAGTAAGAGAAATGGCGATTCAAACTAAAGTAAATCCCAATACAATTCAAAGAACTTACAGTGAGATGGAAAGGCTGGGTATTGTGGAGACAAGAAGAGGTCAAGGGACGTTTATTGCGGAAAAAGCAGAAATCGTAGACGAGCTGAAAGACAAGCTGACACGAGAGGTGCTGGAAGGCTTTGTCAAGCAAATGAAAGAGCTGGGGCTAACGAAAGAAGAAATGTTAGAAGGGATTAAAACATTCACAGAGGGAGGCTAAAATGGAAATCAAGCTAGAACATGTATCAAAAAAATACGGCCGCCATACGGCCGTCAATGATGTGTCAATCACCCTATCATCCGGACGGATTTATGGCCTGATTGGACCGAACGGCAGCGGCAAGTCAACGACCCTGAAAATGATGGCTGGCCTTCTGTTTCCGACTTCAGGATTTGTAAAAGTTGATGAAGAGCAGGTTACGAGAGAAATGGTGCGTCAAACGGCTTATCTTACTGAGCTTGATATGTTTTATCCGCATTTCACTGTTAAAGATATGGTGAATTTTTATCAGTCGCAGTTTCCTGATTTTCATACAGAACAGGTTTATAAGCTATTGAATGAGATGCAGCTGAATCCGGAAAAAAAGATCAAAAAGCTATCAAAAGGAAATCGGGGCAGGCTGAAAATCGTTCTTGCTTTAGCGAGACGGGCAGACGTCATCTTGCTTGATGAACCTTTTTCCGGGCTTGATCCGATGGTCAGGGATTCCATCGTAAACAGCCTTGTGTCGTACATTGATTTTGAGCAGCAGATTGTCGTGATCGCGACACATGAAATTGATGAAATTGAGACTTTGTTAGATGAAGTAATCATCCTCGCCAATGGAGAAAAAGTTGCGCAGCGTGAAGTAGAAGATATTCGTGAACAGGAAGGCATGTCTGTTTTGCAATGGTTTAAATCAAAAATGGAAGTTTGCTAGAAAGAGGAGGAATATGATGAAAACAGTGTTGGAATTGAAAAACGTGACTAAAAACATCAGAGGCCGAACGATCATTGATGATCTCAGTTTTACGATTCGTGAAGGCGAGGTATTCGGTTTTTTAGGACCAAACGGAGCGGGGAAAACGACAACCATCCGGATGATGGTGGGGTTAATGAAGCTGTCGAAAGGTGATGTCCTCATTTGCGGCCAATCAATTACGAAAGAATATGCCAAGGCGATTAAGCATATCGGAGCGATCGTTGAGAATCCCGAGCTGTATAAATTTTTGAGCGGATATAAAAATCTCCAGCAATTCGCAAGGATGGTCAAGGGTGTCACGAAGGAAAAAATTGATGAAGTTGTTGAACTGGTCGGTTTAACAGACAGAATCCACGACAAGGTGAAAACATATTCTCTGGGGATGAGACAGCGTCTTGGCTTGGCACAATGCCTTCTGCACGATCCGAAAGTGCTGATTTTGGATGAACCGACAAACGGCCTTGATCCGGCGGGGATCAGAGAAATCAGAGATCATTTAAAGAAGCTGACCCGAGAAAGAGGAATGGCTGTCATCGTTTCAAGCCACCTGCTGTCAGAAATGGAACTGATGTGTGATCGAATTGCGATTCTGCAAAAAGGAAAGCTGATCGATATTCAAAATGTAAAAGATGAAAACATTGATGAGAATGATACATATTTCTTCCAGGTTGAGCAGCCGAGTGAAGCCGCTACTGTTTTAAATCAGTACGATTTGCTGAGTAAGACAAATGGTGTAGAAATCAAACTGGCTAAAGAGGAAGTCCCTGCGGTTATTGAATTGCTGGTGATGCAGCAAATCCGTATTTATGAGGTCAAGGTCATAACAAAATCATTAGAGGACCGTTTCTTAGAAATGACAGGTGAAACAAAAGAGGAGGTTCAGCATGCTTAATTTGATTTATAATGAGTGGCTCAAAATTTTCAGCCGTGCCGGAACATGGGTGATGATCGGAATTCTGGGGCTGACAATGGTTGGATTTGCATTTTTGGCGAATCATTTTTCTGCCGGTGAATCAAATTCCCATTGGAAACAAGAGCTTCAAGCACAAAACGCCGAATTAAAGAAAGAAATCAAAGAAGATCCTTCACTGAAAGATGGGTATAAAGAAACAATCACACTCAATGACTATCGCATCGAGCATAATATCCCTAGTGACACGGGCTATACGGTATGGTCTTATGTAACGGATTCAGCAAACTTTACCATCCTTACCGGTCTGTTTACTATTATCATCGCGGCCGGAATTGTCGCGAACGAATTTAATTGGGGAACGATTAAGCTATTAATGATTCGGCCGCTCAGTCGTTTTCAAATTTTGATGTCCAAATATATTACAGTTCTCCTGTTTGGGCTCCTGTTGCTGTTGATTTTATTTATCGGTTCTACTTTATTAGGGTTGATCTTCTTCGGAACGGGTGGTGAAACCGCCGCGAATATTCATTTAATCTATAAGGATGGCCATGTCATTGAGCAAAACATGATGGGGCATTTGGCTACAACGTATCTTTCTGAATCCGTCTCGGCTTTAATGGTGGCGACGATGGCGTTTATGCTGTCTGCGGTATTCAGAAACAGCTCTCTTGCGGTTGGTTTTTCCATCTTCTTGTTGGTTGCCGGTACGACTGCAACTGCATTTATTGCAGCGAAATTTGACTGGGCAAAGTATATATTGTTTGCTAATGTCGACTTGACTCAGTATGTGGATGGCACACCGTTAATAAAAGGGATGACTATGACGTTTTCTCTCGTCATGCTGGCGATCTACTTTATCATCTTCCTGTTGCTTGCTTTCGGAATCTTCATGAAGCGGGATATTGCAAACTAATAAAAAAAGCTGTTTTGCTTATGCAAAACAGCTTTTTTGTCAAAATAAAAACTGCAGGTTTGCACCTGCAGTTTTTCATATCAATTTATGCTTACGCTTCTTTAGTAACGTTAGCAGCTTGTGGTCCGCGGTTTCCTTCAACGATTTCAAAAGAAACAGCTTGGCCTTCTTCTAAAGTTTTGAAGCCTTCGCCTTGAATAGCAGAGAAATGAACGAATACATCGTCTTGACCTTCTACTTCGATGAATCCGAAACCTTTTTCAGAGTTGAACCATTTTACTTTACCTTCTAACATGAAATTTCCTCCTAAAGCGATCATAACGCTTAAATTCACTATTCTTGCTCTTAACAAACTTTCAAGACGAAAACTCTTACAAAACTTTCTTCTTAAAGATAGTTCGAACAAAAATAATTACCTTTACTCTACCAGTAATCTTCAGAAAAAACAACTGCTTATTGAAATTTTTTTCGGAAAATACCATATTTATTTTTCAATTTGATATTTATTTACGGAAATTCATCTGTTTTCTCGATATGTGATCATACGTTTGCCTTAGTATTCCTTCATTTTGGGAAGATAAGTAATAGGAATTGACAACCTTATTGGATATGAGTAAGGTAAAAGTTAATCAATATTACAAATGACAACGTTTATCAACTAAGAGAGCGTATGATTTTTATGTCTGATATTGCTTGCATGCTCTAATACATAGATAGGAGTATGGTCACAATGAAAAAGTGGCTTATATGCAGTTTCGTCCTTGTTCTTCTCGTTTCATTTACTGCATGTTCACCGTCTGCAGAACATGAATCGATAAAAATCGGGATTGCTGAGTCTGACGGGGCAATATGGAACTATATTGCTCAAAAGGCTGAAGAGGCAGGGCTGGATATTCAGCTGATCCCTTTTTCTGATTATGCGGAGTCTGATATCGCACTTGCTAACAAAGAAATTGATGCCAACGCCTTTCAAACCATTTCATATTTTCAGTCGTTCACTGAAAAATACAAACTTAATTTGGCACCGCTCGGGACGACATACATAACGCCCATGGGCATTTATTCAAAACGATATGAACGAATCCGAGATATATCGCGGGGAGCTGTCGTTTCTGTTCCGGATAAAGCGTTCGATTTTGGCAGGGCGCTTACGGTGCTCCAGGAAGCGGGTTTGCTAACGCTGAAAAACGGATTTAACGGAACAGGTTCAGTTGATATGATTAAAGATAATCCGAGACACCTGAAATTAAAAGCTGTCCGGCAACAGGATGCAGTGAGCGGTGCCGACGTGTTTGTCATGAAACCATCAGAAGCAAAAAAAGCGGGCTTGAACCCGAAAAAGCATACGCTAAAGAGCGGCGGACTCATGTCTGAGGAAGAGATGAATTTGATTGTTGTCAGAGCGGAGGATCAAGATCGGGAAGCGCTGCAAACCATTCTTGAGCTTTATCAAGCTGATGATACAGCGGCATTTATAGAAAAAGAATATCAGGGAGATCTTGTCCCGGCTTTTCTGCCTTTGAAACGTCTTTCAGATTGGAAGAATGAATTCGAACATTGAATTCATTCTTTTTTTTCTGAAAAACACACTCTGTTCCGTCCCGTTTCTTTCGCTTTGTAAAGCATTTGATCGGCAAGAATGGGCAAGGATCCTGGCTGTTCCGTATTATTGGGGTAATGAGCGGCCCCTAGTGATATCGTAACTGAAAGCTCGTCGCCGTTTGTTAATACAATCGGTGCATCACTTACAGTGCTCCTGATCCGTTCAGCGATCCGGGCTGCTTTATCAAGAGAACAGTTCGGCAGGAGCACGGCAAATTCTTCACCGCCGATCCGAGCGGCAGGATCAGTATTTCGGATGGTCTGCTTCAGACGTAACCCTAGCTCTTTGAGCACCTGATCTCCTTCATGATGGCCATATTGGTCATTGATGGTCTTAAAATGATCGATATCCATATAAATCAGTGCAAATTGAAAATGCGGGGTATCGGCCGCCTGCTGATACAGAGCTTTTGTGGTTTCTTCAAATTTTCTTCGGTTATACACGCCTGTTAAAAAGTCAAAGTGCGCCTGAAACTTATATTGTTTAAAAAGAAGATGTGCATTTGTTTCATGATCAATAATATATAAACTGAGCATGCCGCCCGCTATTGATATGATCCAAAAATACAAATGAAGTTCGTATGAATGTAAATCTATAAGAAAATAAAAGGAAAAGGAGATCAAGCTATTTGTGATTATTAAAAGATAGAAAGCATGTTTTAGTTGAACTTTTTTTCTTCTAGAAACAATGAGTGACGGAATGGCAGCGATACAAATGATAATAACCGAGTATAGTGCAGATGTGTTCATCGTAATCAGCAAGCGGCCTGCAGTGATCATGGCCAGGGCCGTTGCCGTTGAAACCCAGCCTCCATAAAGAGCGGCAATCATAATAGGGATATTTCGAAGATCAATAATTGAATGCTGATAGGTAAATCCAAAAACCATCAGAATAACCCCGAGCAAACCGCAGGCCAGTCCTTTAACAGCTTGAAAGGATATGCTGTCTTTTTTATGTACTAGCCTTTCTTTAAACAGGTGGGTGAAGAGATAATTAAATGTGATTAAAATGGTCAAATTTACAAACAGTTCTTTCAGCAAATATTATCACCCTTATATAAGGTACTAAAGATGGAAGGGAAAGAAAAGAACAAAAAAGGCATTATATAAGGTTTTTTTACTTGAATTGATAAGTTAAAATAATTCGCACTTGACCCATCGGAATTAGTGTAATATAGTAAATGAGAAAATTTGAAGGGAGAGTTTACCTGCTTTGGAGACTTTACTGGTTGTATTACATGTATTTATTTTATTTTTACTTATCTTAGGGCTCTTTGTTATGCAGAAAAAACATGTTTCCTTCTCTAAACGTGTATTTACTGCGCTGGGGCTGGGGATTGTATTCGGATTTGCGCTTCAGCTGATTTACGGCCCGACTTCAAATATAGTCATTCAAACAGCCGACTGGTTTAATATTGCCGGGGGCGGATATGTCAAATTGCTTCAGATGGTTGTCATGCCGCTCGTCTTTATTTCGATTCTCGGCGCCTTTACAAAGCTGAAGCTGACAAAAAATCTTGGGAAAATCAGCGGTTTGATTATCGGGATTTTAGTAGCAACAACAGCAGTTGCTGCAGCTGTCGGTATCGCGTCCGCGCTTTCATTTGATCTGCAGGCGATTCAGGTTGACCAAGGAAGTACAGAGCTTTCACGGGGACAGGAGCTTCAGCAGAAATCAGAGGATATGACAGCGAAAACGCTGCCGCAGCAGATTGTTGAACTGCTGCCTGGAAACCCGTTTTTAGATTTTACGGGAGCTAGACCGACTTCAACGATCGCTGTCGTTATTTTTGCCGCTTTCCTTGGAGTGGCATTCCTCGGCGTAAAACACAAACAGCCGGAACAGGCAGAAACATTTAAAAAACTGGTTGATGCCGTTTATGCCATTGTCATGCGTGTTGTCACACTCATTTTGAGACTGACGCCTTATGGGGTGCTGGCCATCATGACAAAAACAATTGCAACGAGTGATCTTGACAGCATTCTAAAACTGGGCATGTTCGTGATTGCATCATATGCCGCGTTAATCACTATGTTTATCATTCATTTGCTGCTGCTGACGTTCAGCGGCTTGAATCCGGTGATTTATTTGAAAAAAGCGGTGCCTGTACTTGTATTTGCATTTACGTCAAGGTCTAGCGCAGGTGCTTTACCGCTGAATATTAAAACACAGAGAAGCATGGGTGTACCGGAGGGAATCGCAAACTTTGCCGGTTCGTTCGGTCTTTCGATCGGCCAAAATGGATGTGCCGGCATTTATCCTGCGATGCTGGCGATGATGATTGCTCCGACTGTCGGCCAAAATCCATTTGACCCGGTGTTTATTATCACTGTTATCGCAGTCGTTGCCATCAGCTCCTTCGGGGTTGCCGGAGTCGGCGGCGGAGCGACATTCGCGGCGCTTCTTGTTTTATCATCATTAAACATGCCTGTCGCGCTCGCCGGTTTGTTAATCTCAATTGAACCGTTAATCGACATGGGGCGTACTGCTTTGAATGTCAGCGGAAGCATGACATCCGGTCTTATTACAAGTAAGGTCACAAAAGAAATTGATCAAGGGGCATTTCATGATCAATCCAGAGTGATTGAAGCTGAAGAAGCGTAACATATGAAAACGTGTAATCCAAGAGGATTACACGTTTTTTTAACGGCCAGGCTCTAAGTCCTCCAGCATTTCCATCATCGTGTTGTCGTCCATGACATTCATTGCGTTTTGTTCAAAATGAATGGGTTCAGCATAATGCGGCTGTCTTTTTTTCGCGGCTGTCTCAGTTTGCCTAGTTTGAGACTGTGTATGCTGATGCTGTGGTTGCTGCTGTCCAGCGTGCTGGTGCTGACGGCCATTTTGCCGCTGGCTTTGATGCTGCGAACGGTCCTGGTTATCACCGCTGCTTCCGCTGCTTCCGCTAAATGCTTGTTTGACCATGTTTCCTACATTAGAAGCATCAAACGTGTTATTTTCTGAATTTCGTCTGTTCATTTGTCCTGTGATAAACCCGCTGATTCTTTGGCGGATCTGAGGTGATAATGCAGTAATAAGCATAGTTGATCCTATGATCAATGCTGCGGGGCTGATTCCTCTTCGCTGGTTGAACAACATGATCCCTCCTTTGCAGTGTATTCATATTTTCCCCCTCGTTAGACAAATTAACCGTTATATTTCCCGGGAAAGCATTTCCTCCAGATTTGCATGCATAATTAAAGCCAGTTAGAAAAACCTATAAGTAAAGTGATAAAGGAGGAATTCACATGTTTGGAAAAAAACAAGTCCTTGCGTCTGTGCTTCTTATCCCTTTGCTTATGACTGGCTGCGGTGTAGCCGACCAAGGTGAGGGCAGACGTGATAATAATGATGTAAGAAACGTAAATTATCGAAATCCGGCCAATGACGATATGCGGAATGTAAACAATCGGGATAACGTTGACAACAATGTTAATGATAATGTCAATAACAATCGTGTAAATGACGATAATAACAACGACCGAAAACTTGAGGTTGCTGATGAAGCAGCTGATAAAGTAACAGACCTAAAAGAAGTAAAGCATGCCGATATCATTGTGGCTGGAAATCAAGCCTACGTTGCAGTCGTTTTAACCAATGGAAATAAAGGTGCAGTAGAAAACAATCTGAAGAAAAAAATAGCCAAAAAGGTAAGATCTACTGACAAAAACATTGATAATGTTTACGTTTCAGCTAACCCTGATTTTGTAGAGCGTATGCAAGGATATGGAAAGCGTATTCAAAATGGTGACCCAATCGCCGGATTATTTGATGAATTTACACAAACTGTACAGCGTGTATTCCCTAACGCTGAATAAATGAAAGAAGCCGCACAATTTGTGCGGCTTTTTCTTTGCGTTAATGACACACTGCGAACTCAGGCTGCATAGAGTAAAAATAAAAAGGTACAAGACGGACCGGCTCAGGGAGGGAGACGTTTGCGGGATGGCATAGGAAAGCGTGCGGCATCCGCTCTATTCCTGTGCGGAGTCCTTGTGATGCTGGCTGTAAGCTCAGCCATCGTATCAAGCGCGATGTATATCCTGTCTTTTCCAGGTCAGGCATCTGGAATAACAAAAGAACAAGTGACGAAGCACATGAAGAAAGAGTCATTCAAACAGGCCGATATTTATTACACTTCTAAGGAAAAGTCCTTACTGCCATTGACGAAAGAAACGCTTGAATATGCGGTCAGTATTAATCAGATTATGATTGGATATTCGAATCAAAAGCCTATTGACATTATTTTTTTTCCTAATGAAAAACAGATGGAGGCTTACTCCGGTTTATTGGATGTAGTTGGTTTTTATTCTGAACGGGAGCAGCTGATCGGATTGTTGCCTGAAGAGAAAAAGAAACTGTTAGAAGGGGACGAGGTAGCGGTTTATTTGTACCAGAGATTGTTGATTCATGAATACTCGCACCATGCGTTTCACCAGAAATTGAAGGAGCTTGAGACGGATCCCGATGAGTTTCCGTTATGGTTTCATGAAGGGTTAAGCGAGTGGATTGCGAACTATGAATTGCTCATAGATCCGATCACGTTTTCTGTCGTGCCCTTTGACCGTTTGCAGACTGATCGAGACTGGCAGGAAGCTAGAGCCGAATATGACACTGATGTCTATTTGCAAAGCTTTTATATGATCGATGAGCTGACGGACAAATACGGGAAAGACATTATTTCAGAAATGATTAAGGAAACGGCAAAAAAAGGGGACTTTGAAAAAGGGTTTAAATCAGCAACAAAGGAAAGTCTTGATCAATTTGAAAAAGATTTTAAGAAAAAATTTGAAAAAAACAGTGCGGCATTGGATAGTATCTATCCAATGCCTTTGTTATTAGTGAAGTCCTTGCTGACCCATTCCGCCTTGTGTCGGAGGCATTTGTCCTTGGGCAGGGGCGAATGAATTTCGCAGCTGTTCCATATCCTGCGCATCAAGCTGAGGAACCTGGTAATAGCCGTGTTTGTTTTGGTATAGGAAAATTTCAAATGCCATTTCAACATACTCCTGAATTTGCGCAGACAGTACGCGTCTTACGGCCGGATTTGTCATTTCCAGAGAAGCCATCGTCAGCATAGAAGCTTGTGCTTTAATCGCGCAAAGCATTTGTCGGCTGATGATGCTGTCATCAATATCATTCATGGATTGAACAGGTTTTTTAGGCTGTGACGGCTGCATGCCGTAAACAGTCTGGTTGTCTTCCTTCATCATATAAGTTGCTGTTTTTTGTGAAGGTTCGCTTCCTGTTTTGAAGCATTCTGCAGTTATATTGTATTGAGATGTGATGAATTGATGTTGACGATCAAGGATGTTTAGTAATTCTTGATCCTTACAGAATTGTCTCAGCATCATAAACTGATCAAGCACAGTAAGTGTTCCGGAAAGCACCTCATGCATATCAAACATTTCATGTCCGCCGTGGTTTTTATGCGGTTTGCCAGGAATACCTTTGTTCATTTGGGATTGCTGCTGCTGATTGAACTGATCCAAACCGAATTCCTCCTTTTTTTTCAGATCAGCTGTATTTTGTGTCAGTCTGCCGTGTATTATGCAGAAGCCTGAAAGGAATTATATGCTGTCTGTCGAAATGATAAGCAGACAAAATCGTTGTCATTATGTGTATAAGGGAGGAAATATGATGAGGCGTATTCTGCATATTGTGTTGATCACGGCATTAATGTTCTTAAATGTAATGTACACGTTCGAAGCTGTAAAGGCAGCTGAACCGCAACAGCCTATATCGATTGAGAAGGCAATACAGCAAAAAGAAGGACAGGCACTTGTCGAAGGATATGCAGTCGGCCAGGCTGTTTCCCCGCAGCATTATAAACTGACAAGCCCTTTTTCAAATGATTATAATGTTGCGCTGGCAGACCGTAAAAACAAAACATCGCCCGAACACATCCTTCCTGTGCAAATCCCCTCCGCCTTCAGAAGCCAATTTGGGCTGCAAACCAATCCGCTTCTTCTTGGGAAAAAGATAACGGTTCAAGGAAAGCTTGAAAATTACTTTAACACGACAGGACTTAAAAACGTTCAGTCGATGAACGTAACCGATGACACAAAAACTCCGCCGGCTGAACAGCAAGTGACCATAAATGAAGCACGGGGAAGGCTGAATGAAGAAGTAACGATAAAAGGGATCATTACAGCTGATCAAAACGCAATCGGAGGCGGGAAGCTGTCGACCTTTTTGCAAGATGAAACCGGAGGCATTAACATTTATTCGCCATCCCCTGAACAATTTCCCGAATTAAAAGAGGGTATGGATGTCACGGTGACAGGGAAAATCACGTCTTACCAGGGGCTGAAAGAAATCGTTCCAAACTCATCAGGCATCAAAATCAACCAGTCAAATCAATCCCTCCCCGCCCCCAAACACTTAACAATCAATGAACTTATTAACGGCAGCCTAGGTGATCAGTATGAAGGACGCCTTGTGAAACTAACCGCTTTTGTTTCCTCAATTCCAAGTTCTCCTGCCGGCGGCGGTTACAATGTAACAATGATTGATGACGACCATCATGCAATGACGCTCCGGGTTATGAATGAAACAGGGGTGATAAACGAGCTTGATGAGGGCAAATGGTATGAATTTACCGGTGTGTTAAGCAGATACCAAACCTTTCAGCTGCTTCCGCGAAAATCGGCTGACCTGAAGCTGCTTGAAGAGCAGCCCGCACCTCCGTCTGCAGAGGGAGAATATGAAGGGATTGTTGACCGGGTAGTTGACGGCGATACCATTCATCTTAAATCTCCGGTGCTTGGAACGACAAAAATCCGGTTTGTAAATGTAGATGCACCCGAAACATATCACACACCAAAAAATGACGCAGATGAAAATCAATTAAGATTTGGCAAAAAAGCATCTGACTATCTAAAAACGGTTCTGTCCCCGGGTGATAAAATTACTGTCAAGGTCGGGAGTGAAGCCAAGGACAGCTATGGCAGATTGCTCGGACAAGTCATAACCGAATCAGGTTCAAACGTGAACTTAGAGCTTGTAAAAAACGGCTATGCTCCGACGTATTTTATTTGGCCGGTTGACAATGAAGAGGATTATCAGCAATTTCAGGCCGCAGTAGCCGCTGCAAAAAAAGATCAAAAAGGAATTTGGAATGAAAACGATCCCCTCATGGAAATGCCGTTTGAATTCAGAGCCAGAGAGCAAGGGAAAGGCCTGACAAGATATGTGGGGGACTCGTCGAATAAAACATATGTGCAGCCAGCTGACTGGAAGAAGATAGCTGTGGAAAACAGAATTTTCTTCGCCTCAGCAAGTGAAGCGGAGAGCGCGGGATATAAAAAAAGGCAAACGGCACCTCAAGAACATGTGCCGCTTAGAATTCTCAGCATGAATGATTTGCATGGCAAAATCGATCAGCAATATGAGCTTGATCTTGATGGAAATGGAACTGTAGACGGCACGTTTGGACGCATGGATTATGCCGCCGCATATTTAAAAGAAAAAAAGGCTGAAAAGAAAAACTCGCTGATTGTGCACGCGGGAGATATGATCGGCGGAAGCTCTCCAGTTTCCTCTCTTCTTCAGGATGAACCGACTGTAGAACTGATGGAGGACATCGGATTTGATGTCGGAACCGTGGGAAACCACGAATTTGATGAAGGCACGGATGAACTTCTGAGGATCTTAAATGGCGGTGATCATCCGAAAGGCACAAGCGGATATGATGGACAGAACTTTCCCCTTGTATGTGCCAATTGTAAAATGAAATCAACTGGAGAGCCCTTTTTGCCGGCTTACGACATCATTAATGTGGAGGGCGTACCCGTTGCTTTTATCGGAGTTGTCACACAGTCGGCAGCTGGCATGGTTATGCCTGAAGGAATAAAAAATATCGAGTTTACAGATGAAGCAACAGCGGTGAATAAGGCGGCCGAAGAGCTCAAGAAAAAAGGCGTGAAGGCCATCGCGGTTCTCGCACATATGTCAGCTGAACAAAACGGCAACGCCATTACCGGTGAGTCTGCTGATCTTGCAAACAAAACAGATTCTGAAATTGACGTGATTTTTGCCGCGCATAATCATCAGGTTGTTAACGGTGAAGTGAATGGAAAACTGATTGTTCAAGCGTTTGAATATGGAAAAGCGATAGGTGTCGTTGATGTAGAGATCGATAAAACGACAAAAGACATTGTCAAAAAGTCCGCGGAAATCGTATATGTTGATCAAAGTAAAATCGAACCGGATGTCAGCGCGTCAGCCATTTTAAAGAAATACGAAACAATTGCGGAACCGATTATCAGCGAGGTAGTCGGCGAAGCCGCTGTTGATATGGAAGGGGGGTATTCAAATGACGGCGATACACCTCTTGGAAACCTGATTGCGGATGGTATGAGAGCTGCCATGAAAACGGATTTTGCCCTTATGAATGGCGGCGGCATACGTGAAGCGCTGAAGAAGGGTCCAATTACGTGGGGAGATCTTTACAATATTCAGCCGTTTGGAAATGTGTTAACGAAGCTTGAGATTAAAGGAAAAGATTTAAGAGAGATTATCAATGCGCAAATCTCGCCGGTTTTTGGGCCTGACTACAGCATCAGCGGGTTTACGTATACGTGGGATAAAGAAACCGGAAAAGCAGTTGATATGAAAATGGCAGATGGCACCGAGATCCAGCCCGATGCCACATATACATTGACCGTCAACAACTTTATGGCGACGGCGACAGGAGCCAAATATCAGCCAATCGGACTGCTGGGAAAAAATCCGGTGACAGGGCCTGAGGATTTGGAAGCGACAGTTGAGTACGTGAAGAGTTTTGATGAGCCAATTGCGTATACAAAAGAGGGAAGAATTAAGCTTGCTGAAGCCAGTGATATTGAAGACCCTGTAACAGAAGACCCGATAACGGAAGAGCCTGGAGATGATCCGGGGACGGAGGATCCGATTAAAGAGGATCCAAGGCCAGGTGAAGATTTGCCTGATATAAAAGAAACTCCGGGAACAGCACCGGTTCATCAGCTTCCGCCTTCAGCCATTTCGAGATTCAATGAAATACCAATCAACAACACAAAAACCGCTGATACTGCTAATAGCATCAGCACATTGCCGTTACAAACCGAGACTGCGGAAAGCGGGTCTGATCATCAGCTTCCGGATACGTCAGCGGGCTACTATAACTTTATGGTAATCGGTGCGGCGGTGACATTGTCAGGAACTTATCTATATGTCAGAAGAAAAAGGAGCGCCTCCAGAACGTGAAAAAAGTTATTCCACTATTCATCATTGCTGCCGGCCTAGTGATCGCAGGCTATGGAGGCTTTAAATTGATCGATACGAATACGAAAACGGAACAGACATTAAAAGAAGCAAAGCTGGCGGCTAAAAAGCCGCAGGAAGCTTCGGGGACGAAAAATAGCACAGATCAAGCAAAGAACAAAGCATCATTTAAGCCTGAGACCGGCCAAGCGAGCGGCATTTTAGAAATACCGAAAATCAATGCAGAGCTTCCGATCGTGGAGGGCACCGATGCTGATGATTTAGAAAAAGGTGTCGGGCATTACAAGGACAGCTATTATCCTGATGAAAACGGACAAATTGTGCTGTCAGGGCATCGGGATACCGTGTTTCGCCGGACGGGAGAGCTGGAAAAGGGGGATCAGCTCCGTCTTCTCCTGTCATATGGAGAATTCACATATGAAATTGTAAAAACAAAAATTGTCGATAAGGATGACACATCTATTATCACGCTCCAGCATGAAAAGGAAGAGCTGATTCTGACGACCTGCTATCCGTTTTCATACGTCGGAAATGCCCCGAAGCGCTATATTATATATGGAAAACGAGTGACTTAAAAAGCCGAGGCAGTGCCTGCGGCTTTTCTTCATGAAAAATATGTGCGGCAAAGGTTTTTCATATCAGCAGGGAAAGGGGCTTCAGCAACTATGAGCTCGTCTGTTATCGGGTGAACCGCTTGTACTTTATTGGCGTGCAGTGCCTGCCTGTTTAGCAGCTTGCTCCCGCCTCCGTAAAGCGAGTCTCCTGTCAACGGATGGCCGAGGCTCGCCAGATGAACACGGATTTGGTGTGTTCTGCCTGTTTCCAGCTCTAATTCAACGAGCGACAGCCGTTCTTTCGCATTGCTGGCCATTACCTTGAAATGAGTGACGGCTGTTTGCCCGCCTGGTGAAACCCGGCGTCTTGTCGGGTGTGAGCGGTCTCTGCCGATCGGTGAATTAATTGTCCCTTTTTTCGTCCGTAGCTTACCTTCAGCGATAGCGGTATACGTACGCTTCAGCGTCTTTTTCTCTAACTGCTGGTCTAAGATGGCGTGTGCCAAACGATGCTTGGCAAAAACGATAGCGCCAGATGTATCCTGATCAAGACGATGGACGTGGCGCACCTTACATGTTTCGCCATTTATCTGATAATGATACGCGATCAAATTAGCCAGTGTGCCGGTTTGCCCATCCTCATTCGGATGCGTCGCGATGCCAGCGGGTTTATTGATGATGAGCATATGATTGTCCTCAAATAAAATATCAAGCTCGCCATACTCCGGAATGACCGAAGATGCTTCACTTTCCTGAAGATCAATGAACACGCGGTCTCCCTTTTTTACAATCATATTGTTTAAGACGGATTCGTGATTGACCTTTATCTGTTGATGGGACATCCAGTCTTGTATCACTGGTTTAGAAGCTTTGAGCGCTGTTTTGAGTACGGAAAACAGCCATTGGCCGTCCTGTTTTTCATTGATGAGGATCTCAAGCCCTCTGCCTTTTTGGTTCATGTTAAATGGCTCCTTTTCGAAGCGGAAGGCTGCTGTTTCTCATAGGAAACACTTACCTTAGCTTTCGCGTTTTTTTCTGTGCTATTCTTGAGTAAGACTTAGGATATTCGATGGCAAGAAAGGTGATTGACGTGAGAATTGTGAACGCAGCAACTGCAGAACAGGAGAGCTTTATCAAGGAGCTGTCTATGGAGCTGATCCATGATGTATTTCCTCTTTATTTCTCCGAACTGGACATTCAGCGCTTTAAAAAGAAAGGCGTTCTGTCTTTAAATAACCATTATTACCAAGGAACATTAAAAGAAGCATTTCAAATTATGGCTTGTCTGCAAATGATACATATTATCCTGACCAAGCCTTCGCCGCACTCTGATTTGAGTGATCAGGCGATTTTTGAAAAAAACAGCAAGATGCTGAATGATTTTGGGATTTATTTTCCGTTTGCTTTTTCTGACTTTCAAAAGAAGACTAACAAAGCCTTTTTCGGTCAAAGAAGGCTGATATAATCATGCGGCAAGGGCTTTTCTATTTTTAGAAAAGCTCTTTTTGTATCAGAGAAATCATATCATAAAACCTTTCCTCTAACTCCCTTTTTAAACGGCTCGTGTCTGAACATACTAATGATTGAAAGGGGTGCTGACAATGAGTTCAGTTAAAGATACAATGACAACGCAGGTGGCAACCGTTTCTCCGAATCAAACGATTCAGGAAGCGGCTTCTCTAATGAAACAGCATAACGTCGGGGCGATCCCCGTTGTAGAGCAAGGTGTTTTAAAAGGAATGCTGACTGACCGTGACATTGCATTAAGAACTACAGCTCAGGGCCGTGATGGCCAGACACCCGTTTCAGAAGTGATGTCAACAGAACTCGTATCAGGAAACCCTAATATGAGTCTGGAAGACGCGTCGCAGCTGATGGCCCAGCACCAAATCCGCCGCCTTCCTATTGTAGATCAAAACAATCTAGTCGGGATCGTTGCGCTTGGAGACCTGGCAGTCAATCAGATGTCGAACGAGTCTGCGGGATCAGCGCTGACAAACATTTCTCACCAAAACATTCATTAATAAGAAAGAGCTTGCAGTGTGCAGGCTCTTTCTTCACATAAAACCTTACTTTTTGAAAGCAGACTTGTTTCGGGGTATAGTGAGTGTATACATATGTCTCAATTCGTACTAAAGGAGTTGTACCCAGTGATTAAAGCGTTAATTTTTGATTTTGACGGGCTTATTCTAGATACAGAAACACACGAATATGAGGTTCTTCAGGAAATATTTGAAGAGCACGGCTCAGTGCTGCCGCTATCTGTCTGGGGAAAGGTCATCGGAACTGCTGCGGGTTTCCGGCCTTTTGAATATTTAGAAGAGCAGATCGGGAAAAAGCTGAACCATGAAGAGCTCACACAATTGAGAAGAGAGCGGTTTGCCAAACGCATGGAATCAGAAAAAGCGAGACCTGGTGTCGAAGCGTATTTGAATGCGGCAAAGGATTTAGGCTTAAAAATAGGCCTTGCCTCCAGCTCTGATTATAAATGGGTGTCCGGCCATTTGAAGCAAATCGGCCTGTTTGATGATTTTGAAGTTATTCAAACGGCGGATGATGTGGAAGAGGTGAAGCCGAATCCTGAACTCTATTTATTGGCGGCAAAGAACCTGGGGGTATCGCCAGCGGAATGTCTCGCGTTTGAGGATTCTGTCAATGGTTCGATTGCTGCGAAACGTGCAGGCATGAAGTGTGTCATTGTCCCGAATAAAGTAACGGGTACCTTGATGTTTGAAGACTATGATCACAGGCTTGAATCAATGGCGGAGATGGAGCTCGCCCTATTGCTTGATCATCTGAACTCACAAAACTAGAAAGGAGCGAGTAGGTTGTCTGAGAAATTAGATTTGACCCGGTTTGAAAAGAAAATGGTTATCCGCAATATCGAAGAGAAAGACATCGACAAGATTATCGATCTTCAAAAGGACTGCTTTCCAGGAATGGAGCCTTGGAAGCGGGAGCATTTAATCAGCCATTTGGAGCATTTTCCGGAAGGACAGTTTTGTGCAGAATTCGAAGGTGAAATTATCGGTTCGTGCTCAAGTCTCCTGATTAACTTTGATGAATATGATGACCGCCATACGTGGCAGGACATTACAGATGACGGTTATATCACCAACCATAATCCTGACGGCTTGAATATGTACGGAATTGAAGTCATGGTGCACCCGAAATACAGACGAATGAAGATCGGCCACCGTTTGTACGAGGCGAGAAAGGACTTAGCCAGACGCTTAAACCTGAAAAGCATCATCATAGGCGGACGGATTCCAAACTATCACAAATATGCAGAGGAAATGACAGCGAGAGAGTATGTTGAACAGGTGACACGCCACCAAATTTACGATCCGGTTCTTTCTTTTCAGCTGATGAACGGCTTTACCCTTATGCGAATTAACCCGAACTATCTCCCGGATGATACAGCTTCGATCAAGTATGCGACGCTGATGGAATGGAATAATGTCGATTATCTACCGCAGCAGACAAAACGCTATTATAAATCGGCGTTCCCTGTTAGAATTTGTGTGATCCAATACGAAATGAAGAAAATTTATTCCTTTGAGGAATTTGCGAATCAAGTAGAATACTATGTCGATGTTGCTTCCGACGCAAGATCTGATTTTGCGGTGTTCCCGGAAATTTTCACAACCCAGCTGATGTCCTTCCTTGAGGAACGGTCACCGAGCTTGGCGGTGCAGAGAATTACCGAGTATACAGAAGATTACATCAGCCTGTTTACTGACTTGGCTGTGAAGTATAACGTCAACATTATCGGCGGATCTCATTTCGTCGAAGAGGAAGGCAAGATCTATAATATCGCTTACCTGTTCAGACGGGACGGAACGATCGAGAAGCAATACAAACTCCATATTACGCCGAATGAACGCAAATGGTGGGGGATCAGCGCAGGAGACCAAGTTCGCGTGTTTGATACGGACTGCGGGAAAATCGCGATCCAGATCTGTTATGACATTGAATTTCCTGAGCTTGCCCGGATTGCGGCTGATAAAGGAGCCAAAATCATCTTTACGCCATTTTGTACAGAAGACCGTCAAGGCTATCTGCGTGTCAGATACTGTTCGCAGGCTAGAGCGGTTGAAAATCAAATTTATACGGTTATCTCTGGAACGGTCGGAAACCTTCCGCAAACGGAAAACATGGATATCCAATACGCCCAGTCAGGCATCTTTGCCCCGTCTGATTTTGAATTCGCCCGAGACGGCATTGTCGGCGAAACAAACCCGAATATTGAAATGGTCGTCATCGGCGATGTTGACCTGGAAATTCTCAGAAGACAGCGCCAAAACGGTACAGTGCGCCAGCTAAAAGACAGACGACGTGATATTTATCATATTCAATATAAAAAATAATTCCCAAAAAACCCGCCTGAATTGGCGGGTTTTTTTAAACAAAAGCGGAATTGTTTAGGTGCTTTCTTTAAAATAAAAGTAAATTGTATAGTGGATGTGCCTTATGGAGTTTCTGTATTTTCGCCATTTCCTATATCATACAGAAAACGGCTAGGCTTCACATTGCTATTGCAATGGCTGTCCAAGTTGTTTCGAGTGCGACCTTTATCAGTACGATGCTGAGCATTGTCACTTTGCCTGTTTTGCTTTGGAAGCTGCATCCTCTTTCTTCTTGAGAAAGGGGATGTTTTATTATTTACGCGGTTTATTGACTCTGACCCGGTCTGGCTTTATATTGAAGGCAGGGAAATCATCACCAAGACATCACATAAAGAGAAGGTCTGTTTCAATTGAATTGGCATTATAGGGAACGCTAATGAAATGGAGATGATGGGGATGGAAAACATTCAGCAAAATCAGGGATTAAAGCAAAAAGATGAGCAATTTGTGTGGCATGCCATGAAGGGAGCGCATCAAGCGGACAGCCTGATAGCCCAGAAGGCCGAAGGGGCCTGGGTAACCGACACAGACGGACGCCGCTATTTGGATGCGATGTCCGGTTTGTGGTGCGTCAACATTGGTTACGGCAGAAAGGAGCTTGCGGAGGCTGCCTATGAGCAACTAAAGGAGCTGCCTTACTACCCGTTAACGCAAAGTCACGCACCCGCAATTCAACTGGCGGAAAAGCTGAATGAATGGCTTGGCGGCGATTATGTTATTTTTTTTTCCAACAGCGGATCGGAAGCAAACGAAACTGCTTTTAAAATTGCCCGCCAGTACCATCTGCAAAACGGCGACCACAGCCGTTATAAATTCATCTCAAGATATCGGGCATACCACGGCAATACATTGGGAGCGCTCTCAGCTACCGGACAGGCGCAGCGGAAATATAAATACGAGCCTTTGAGCCAAGGGTTCCTGCATGCAGCTCCGCCAGATATATACCGGAATCCTGATGATGCAGACACGCTTGAAAGCGCAAATGAAATCGACCGCATCATGACATGGGAATTAAGCGAAACGATTGCCGGGGTCATTATGGAGCCCATCATTACAGGCGGAGGCATCCTAATGCCGCCGGACGGATATATGAAGAAGGTGGAGGACATTTGCCGGCGCCACGGAGCCCTTTTGATTTGCGATGAAGTGATCTGCGGGTTTGGACGGACAGGTGAGCCGTTCGGGTTTATGCACTACGGTGTGAAGCCTGATATCATTACGATGGCAAAGGGAATCACAAGCGCGTATCTGCCATTGTCAGCGACTGCTGTGAAACGGGACATTTTCGAAGCGTATCAGGGGGAAGCTCCTTATGACCGTTTCCGCCACGTGAACACGTTCGGCGGAAGCCCGGCTGCCTGTGCTTTGGCGTTGAAAAACCTGCAAATTATGGAGGACGAACAGCTGATTCAGCGATCCCGTGATCTTGGAGCAAAGCTTTTAGGTGAGCTTCAAGCTCTGAGAGAACACCCGGCAGTCGGGGATGTTAGAGGAAAAGGGCTGCTGATCGGAATCGAACTCGTCAAAGACAAATTGACTAAAGAGCCGGCTGATGCCGCCAAAGTAAACCAAGTGGTTGCGGCGTGCAAAGAAAAAGGGCTGATCATCGGCAAAAACGGCGATACAGTCGCCGGCTACAACAATGTCATCCAGCTTGCGCCGCCATTTTGCCTGACAGAAGAGGACCTTTCCTTTATCGTGAAAACGGTGAAAGAAAGCTTTCAAACGATATAATATAAAAGTGAATTATTAAAGGAGCACATGATGAGTTTTCACAACCAGCCGATCTTACCGGCTATTCGCAATATGAAGCAATTTGATGAGTTTTTGAACAGTTCATTCTCTTACGGTGTTATTCTTGATATTCATCTCGGCCAGCTGAAGGGCGTGATCAAAGAAGCGCAAAAGCACGGAAAGAACATGATGGTGCACGTCGATCTCATTCAAGGGATTAAGCATGACGAATACGGTGCGGAATTTATATGTCAGGATATCAAGCCCGCTGGGATTATTTCCACAAGATCGAATGTGATTGCCAAAGCGAAGCAGAAGAAAATTTATGCCATTCAGCGCCTGTTTTTGCTTGATACAAGCGCGATGGAGAAAAGCATGGAGTTTATCGGCAAGCATAAGCCTGACTTCATCGAAGTGCTTCCCGGCATCGTTCCGTCACTCATTCAGGAAATAAAAGAGAAAACAGGGATTCCCATCTTTGCCGGGGGTTTCATCCGTACGGAAGAGGATGTAGAGCAGGCATTGAAAGCGGGGGCTGTAGCTGTCACAACATCTAATACCAAATTGTGGAAAAAATATGAAAACTTTTTGACGGAAAGTGATTGACACCGCTTTCATGCACTGATACAATTGCACTAGGTTAATACATTGTGATGGAGAACTCGGAGACCACAGCAGCTCTTTACGGCAAATGTTTATGCACCCGTAAAGCGGTTTGTTGTGGTTTTTTTATTCTCTTCTTCTCTATCATGCTTTTTAATCGTGACTTTAGGAGGAATGTGCTATGACAGCATTTTGGGGAGAAGTCATCGGTACGATGCTGCTTATCATTTTTGGTGCAGGTGTTTGTGCAGGTGTCAATTTAAAGAAATCGCTTTCATTCCAGTCTGGCTGGATTGTTGTTGTATTTGGATGGGGATTGGGTGTTGCCATGGCGGCATACGCGGTTGGCGGCATCAGCGGTGCCCATTTGAATCCGGCGCTAACGATAGCGCTTGCATTTGTAGGAGATTTTCCTTGGAAAGAGGTTCCGGTTTATATTGCGGCGCAAATGATCGGAGCGATCATCGGTGCGGTGATTATTTATCTGCATTACCTCCCGCACTGGAAGTCAACGGATGATCCCGCTGCCAAGCTGGGTGTTTTCTCAACAGGGCCCAGCATTCCGCATACATTTGCAAACGTTTTAAGCGAAGTGATTGGGACATTTGTCCTTGTACTTGGAATCTTGGCCATAGGTGCAAATCAATTTACAGAAGGACTTAATCCTTTAATCGTCGGTTTCCTCATTGTAGCAATCGGTATTTCTCTGGGAGGCACCACCGGCTATGCTATCAATCCTGCACGTGACTTAGGTCCGCGGATCGCCCACGCTTTTCTTCCGATTCCGGGGAAGGGCTCATCAAACTGGAAATACGCATGGGTTCCGGTAGTCGGCCCGATTTTAGGCGGATCATTCGGCGGTGTATTTTACAACGCTGCATTTAAAGGGCACATCACAAGCAGCTTCTGGATTGTAAGCGTTATATTGGTTGTGGTATTGTTAGGACTCTATGTTTATACGAAATCACATTCTGCTAAAACATTATCAAATTCTAAATATATTTAATCAAAGGGGAGACATCTTATGGAAACGTACATTTTATCCTTAGATCAGGGGACGACAAGTTCAAGAGCGATTCTGTTTAATAAAGAAGGCAAAATTGTCCACTCTGCTCAAAAGGAATTTACACAATACTTCCCGCATCCTGGCTGGGTTGAGCATAATGCCAATGAAATTTGGGGCTCTGTCCTCGCGGTTATCGCCTCAGTCATCTCTGAATCAGGAATCAGCGCTTCTCAAATTGCCGGCATCGGCATCACGAACCAGCGCGAGACGACGGTTGTGTGGGATAAAGATACAGGAAGTCCTGTCTATAATGCAATCGTTTGGCAGTCCAGACAGACGTCCGGCATTTGTGAGGAACTTCGTGAAAAAGGATATAATGATAAATTCAGAGAAAAAACAGGGCTTTTAATCGATCCTTACTTCTCCGGCACGAAGGTGAAGTGGATTTTAGACAATGTGGAAGGCGCAAGAGAAAAAGCGGAAAAAGGCGAGCTGCTGTTTGGAACGATTGATACGTGGCTCATTTGGAAAATGTCAGGCGGAAAAGCGCATGTGACCGATTACTCCAATGCCTCAAGAACACTGATGTTTAATATTTACGATTTAAAATGGGACGATGAACTGCTCGACATTCTAGGCGTACCGAAATCCATGCTCCCTGAAGTGAAGCCGTCCTCTCATGTGTATGCGGAGACTGTTGATTATCACTTCTTCGGAAAAAATATCCCGATTGCTGGAGCGGCAGGCGACCAGCAGTCCGCATTGTTCGGCCAGGCATGCTTTGAAGAAGGCATGGGGAAAAACACTTACGGCACAGGATGTTTCATGCTGATGAATACCGGGGAAAAAGCAATTAAGTCCGAACATGGGCTTTTGACAACAATCGCTTGGGGCATTGACGGAAAAGTGAACTATGCGTTAGAAGGGAGCATTTTTGTCGCAGGCTCTGCCATCCAGTGGCTTAGAGACGGTTTGAGAATGTTCCAGGATTCATCGCTAAGCGAATCTTATGCAGAAAAAGTGGATTCAACTGACGGCGTGTATGTTGTTCCAGCATTTGTCGGACTGGGAACGCCTTACTGGGACAGCGATGTGCGCGGTTCGGTTTTCGGCCTGACAAGAGGGACAACAAAAGAGCACTTTATCCGTGCGACACTGGAGTCATTGGCTTATCAGACCAAAGATGTGCTTGACGCAATGGAAGCAGATTCAAACATTTCATTAAAGACGCTCCGTGTAGACGGAGGAGCTGTAAAAAACAATTTCCTAATGCAGTTCCAAGGAGACCTGTTGAATGTTCCTGTGGAGCGCCCGGAAATTAATGAAACGACTGCACTTGGCGCGGCTTATTTGGCGGGTATCGCTGTGGGATTCTGGAAGGACCGTTCTGAAATCGCGAACCAGTGGAATCTGGATAAACGGTTTGAGCCTGAATTGGAAGAAGAAAAACGAAATGAGCTGTATAAAGGCTGGCAAAAAGCCGTGAAAGCAGCTATGGCTTTTAAATAAAGTAATACTATGGTATAATGGTTACAAGTTAATAAGAACGGTCCTGAGATGAGGAGAGACCACAGCACCAAAGTGTAAGCATGCACTTTGGCTGTTGTGGTCTCTTTTTCTATTTACCGTGACAACAAGGAGGAAACGTAATGATGAATCATCAATTTTCAAGTCTTGAAAGAGATCGCATGCTGACAGACATGACGAAAAAAACATATGACCTATTTATTATCGGAGGAGGAATTACAGGAGCCGGAACAGCTCTTGACGCGGCATCAAGGGGAATGAAGGTCGCACTAAGCGAAATGCAGGACTTTGCGGCGGGAACATCAAGCCGATCAACGAAGCTGGTACATGGCGGCTTGCGCTATTTAAAACAATTTGAAGTGAAAATGGTCGCTGAGGTAGGAAAAGAGCGGGCGATTGTGTATGAAAACGGCCCGCATGTCACTACACCGGAATGGATGCTGCTTCCGTTTCATAAAGGCGGCACATTCGGTTCATTTACAACATCTATTGGGTTAAGGGTTTATGACTTCCTTGCAGGTGTGAAAAAGTCAGAACGAAGAAGCATGCTTTCAGCAAAAGAAACGCTGCAAAAAGAGCCTTTGGTGAAAAAAGACGGCTTAAAAGGCGGCGGGTACTATGTGGAATACCGCACTGACGATGCGAGACTGACCATCGAAGTCATGAAGGAAGCGGTTAAATTCGGGGCAGAGCCTGTGAATTACTCCAAAGTGAAGGAGCTTCTTTACGAAAAAGGCAAAGCCGTCGGCGTATTAATTGAAGATGTGCTGACAAAGAAAGAATATAAAGTGTATGCGAAAAAAATTGTCAATGCTACAGGCCCTTGGGTCGATCAGCTCAGAGAAAAAGACCATTCGAAAAACGGAAAGCATTTGCAGCATACAAAAGGCATTCACCTTGTATTTGACCAGTCTGTCTTTCCGCTGAAACAGGCTGTATATTTCGATACACCTGATGGCCGGATGGTATTTGCGATTCCTCGTGAAGGCAAAACATACGTGGGAACAACAGACACTGTTTACAAAGAGGCGCTGGAGCATCCGCGGATGACAACGGAGGATCGTGATTATGTCATCAAATCAATCAATTACATGTTCCCGGAACTGAATATCACTGCGAATGACATCGAATCCAGCTGGGCGGGGCTGCGTCCGCTGATTCATGAAGAAGGCAAAGATCCTTCTGAAATTTCACGGAAAGACGAGATTTGGACATCTGACTCAGGCCTGATCACCATTGCCGGCGGAAAACTGACTGGATACAGAAAAATGGCGGAGCACATCGTTGATCTTGTCCGTGATCGCTTAAAAGAAGAGGGCGAAAAGGATTTTGGACCATGTAAAACGAAAAACATGCCAATCTCTGGCGGGCACGTCGGCGGTTCGAAAAATCTTATGTCCTTCGTTACCGCGAAAACAAAAGAAGGAATTGCAGCCGGTTTATCAGAAAAAGACGCAAAACAGCTTGCGATCAGATACGGCTCTAACGTAGATCGCGTCTTTGACCGGGTAGAAGCGCTGAAAGATGAGGCCGCGAAACGCAACATTCCGGTTCATATTCTTGCTGAGGCAGAATACAGTATAGAAGAAGAGATGACTGCAACCCCTGCTGACTTCTTTGTCCGCAGAACGGGACGTTTATTTTTTGATATCAATTGGGTAAGAACATATAAAGATGCCGTTATTGATTTTATGAGCGAGCGATTCCAATGGGATGAGCAGGCGAAAAACAAACATACAGAAAACCTCAACAAGCTTTTACACGATGCGGTCGTACCGCTTGAGCAATAAATCATAACGGGCTGTCTGCAGCCCGTTATTTCTTTTTACGTGCCGAAAGGGGGAGATCTCAGGTTATCAAGTGACAGAGGCACCCGCTTCATATAAAATAATGGCATAAGCTGATACATAGGAGGACGAATATGACTTGGAGAAAGAGCTATGAACGCTGGAAACAGACAGAACATTTAGATCTGGAATTAAAAGAGCGCCTTATTGAATTAGAGGGAGATGAACAGGCCCTTGAGGACTGTTTCTATAAAGACCTTGAATTCGGTACCGGCGGAATGCGCGGGGAAATCGGCGCCGGGACAAATCGGATGAATATTTACACTGTGCGCAAAGCATCGGCCGGGTTTGCGGCATACATCTCGAAGCAAGGTGAGGAAGCGAAAAAACGGGGCGTTGTCATTGCTTATGATTCCCGCCATAAGTCTCCGGAGTTCGCGATGGAAGCGGCAAAAACACTTGCGACACAAGGCATCCAAACATACGTGTTTGATGAGCTTCGCCCGACGCCAGAGCTGTCATTCGCTGTTAGACAGCTGAACGCTTATGGTGGAATTGTGGTAACGGCAAGCCATAACCCGCCTGAATATAACGGCTACAAAGTATACGGGGATGATGGCGGCCAGCTGCCTCCAAAGGAAGCGGACATCGTCATTGAGCAGGTAAACGCGATTGAAAATGAGCTGACGATCACAGTGGACGAAGAAAATAAGTTAAAAGAAAAAGGCTTAATCAAAATCATCGGTGAAGATATTGATAAAGTTTATACAGAAAAACTGACGTCCATTTCTGTACATCCTGAATTATCGGAAGAAGTAGATGTAAAGGTTGTTTTCACACCGCTGCATGGAACTGCAAATAAACCGGTCAGACGCGGTCTTGAAGCACTCGGCTACAAAAATGTAACGGTTGTCAAAGAACAGGAACTGCCGGATTCAAACTTCTCCACTGTTACATCGCCGAACCCGGAAGAGCATGCGGCATTCGAATATGCCATTAAGCTTGGGGAGGAGCAGAATGCAGATATTCTCATCGCGACAGATCCTGATGCTGACCGCCTCGGCATCGCGGTGAAAAACGATCAAGGCAAATATACAGTGCTGACAGGAAACCAAACCGGAGCGTTGCTGCTTCATTACCTGCTTTCTGAAAAGAAAAAACAAGGCATCCTGCCTGATAACGGTGTTGTTCTCAAAACGATCGTCACAAGCGAAATCGGCCGTGCTGTAGCTTCTTCATTCGGCCTTGATACGATTGATACGCTGACAGGCTTTAAGTTTATCGGTGAAAAGATTAAGGAATACGAAGCATCAGGCCAGTATACCTTCCAATTCGGTTATGAAGAGAGCTACGGTTATTTAATCGGGGATTTTGCCCGCGATAAGGACGCCATTCAGGCTGCGCTTTTGGCAGTTGAAGTTTGCGCGTTCTATAAAAAACAGGGAATGTCATTGTATGAGGCGCTCATCAATCTCTTTAACGAATATGGTTTTTATCGTGAAGGGCTGAAATCCCTGACGCTGAAAGGCAAACAAGGAGCAGAGCAAATTGAAGCGATTCTTGCTTCCTTCAGACAAAATCCGCCGCAGAAAATGGCGGGCAAACAGGTTGTCACAGCAGAAGATTACGCTGTAAGCAAACGGACGCTTCTGACTGAAAGCAAAGAAGAAGCCATCGACTTGCCAAAATCAAATGTATTGAAATACTTCCTGGAAGACGGGTCTTGGTTCTGTCTCCGTCCTTCTGGAACTGAGCCGAAGGTTAAATTTTATTTCGCCGTAAAAGGGTCATCTTTGGAAGACAGTGAAAAGCGACTTGCCGTCCTTTCTGAAGATGTAATGAAGACGGTGGATGAAATTGTTGAGTCAACAGCAAAATAATTCAAGTATGAGCTGGGTCATTGTAAATGATCCGGCTTTTTCTTTTTCTCATCCAAAAGTCTGAAAGAAAATCATCCTACAAGTGAAGCAATGAAATACAAAAAACTGGTATAATCTTAAATACAAGATCAATGCCGGAGTGAGAAACGTGAGCAAAACGAGGATGGAAAAATTAAAAACGCTGAAAACGATTGCGGAAACCTTAAATCAAGGGCACGATATCAAAGCAACACTGGATGAGGTTTTAAAAGAGTTGCTGAGTCTGACAAACCTTCAATCCGGATGGATTTTTCTGATCGAAGAAGATGGGTCTTATACGTTAGCGGCCGACGCTTATCTGCCCCCGGCTTTAAGCCGCAAGGAAAAAGTGCTGATGTGCGAAGGGGAGTGTTACTGCCTGACGAAATTCAATAACGGAGGGCTTAGAAAAGCTGCAAATATCATGAACTGCAAACGCATCGAATCAGCAGAAAACCTGCATTGTTTTGACACAGAAGGGATTACGCATCATGCAACTGTGCCTTTAGAAGACGGGGACAGAAGATTCGGATTGTTAAATGTAGCGGCGGCCGGAAAAACCATGTTTGATGAGGAAGAGCTGCATTTACTCGAGTCTGTCGCCTTTCAGATCGGAACGGCAATCCAGCGTATGAGGCTTTCTGAATATCAACAAAAAAATGCTCTTTTAATGGAGCGTAACCGCCTCGCTCAGGAGCTTCACGATTCAGTCAATCAAATGCTGTTTTCCGTCAGTTTAACTGCCAAAGCTGCGAAGACACTAACAAAAGATGAAAATTTACAGCAGATGATTGATTTCATCCAAAACCTATCACAGGACGCGCTCGCAGAAATGAAAGCGTTAATTTGGCAGCTTCGCCCCGGAGGATTGGAAAAAGGGCTGGCTGAAGCCATTAAAAGCTATGGTGCGCTCATTGGATTGAAGATCATTTTTACACAAAAAGGCTGTCCTGTTCTGACTGATGAGCAGGAGCATATGCTATGGCGTGTCGTACAGGAAGCTTTAAATAACTGCAAAAAGCATGCCGGAACGGATACGGCGTATGTTAGTCTGACTGCTTCTTTGTGCCATGCGGAGCTGGATATCATCGATCATGGGGCAGGATTTCGCTATGAAGCGCATGCCGGTCTGCCTTCACTTGGCATAAAAGGTATGAAAGAGCGAGCGGAAAAAGCCGGAGCTAAGTTTTGGATTGAGTCAGCGCTTGGAACTGGAACAAAGCTGTCCATCAGGCTTCCGCTAAAAAGCCGAAAAGGAGGGGCGGTATGAAAATTGTCATTGCTGATGATCATCATGTTGTCAGAAAGGGTCTGCGTTTTTTCTTTGCCACCCAGGATGATATTGAAGTCGTCGGAGAAGCTGCAACTGGATTAGAAGCCCTCCGTGTCATCGAAGAGACAAAGCCGGATCTTGTGCTAATGGATTTGTCTATGCCCGAGATGGACGGCATTCAAGCCATTAAAAAAGCAATACAGCAATTTCCGGATACGAATATCATTGTGCTGACGAGCTACTCTGATCAGGAGCACGTCATCCCCGCGCTTCAGGCAGGCGCGAAGGCGTATCAATTAAAGGATACGGAGCCCGAGGAATTGGTGAAAACACGACAAGTGCATGGTGGCGAATACAAGCTTTCTACAGCTATTATGCCCCATGTGCTGACACATATGAAAAATCAGCACGACCCGGAAAAAGAAAAATACTATCAATTAACTAGAAGGGAAAAAGACGTTCTGACTGAAATAGCGAACGGGAAAAGCAATAAAGAAATCGCAGCAGCCTTGTTTATTTCAGAAAAAACAGTAAAAACCCATGTATCGAATCTTTTAGCAAAACTTGAAGTGGCCGATCGCACGCAAGCAGCGCTTTTCGCAGTGAAATATAACCTGAATGGAGAGATCTCAAAATGAACATGTTAGTCATAAATGGCACGCCAAGAAAACATGGCAGAACAAGAATTGCAGCATCCTATATTGCAGCTCTGTATCACACGGATTTGATTGATCTAAGCGAGTTTGTATTGCCCGTTTTTAACGGTGAAGCGGAACAATCTGAACTGTTGAAAGTACAGGAGCTTAAGCAACGCGTTACGAAAGCGGATGCGATTGTATTATTATCGCCTGAATATCACAGCGGCATGAGCGGCGCTTTAAAAAATGCCTTGGATTTTCTAAGCAGCGAACAATTCAAATATAAGCCCGTTGCATTATTGGCAGTAGCGGGAGGCGGAAAAGGCGGCATCAATGCGCTGAACAATATGAGAACTGTGATGCGGGGTGTCTACGCCAATGTCATTCCGAAGCAGCTGGTGCTTGATCCGGTGCATATTGATGTTGAAAATGCTACAGTGGCTGAAAACATTAAGGAAAGCATAAAAGAGCTTGTCGAAGAACTCAGCATGTTCGCAAAAGCAGGAAATCCCGGCGTCTAAACGCCGGGATTTGTTTATGTGAGAAGGGCTATTTGATCTTCATAAGTCAGCTCTGTGGCATGATCAATATATCGGAGAAGGGAATACAGCATCTTTTCTAAAACGGCGTAATCCTGTTCAAAATGATACGCATGCAGAAAATGCTCAATTCGTTTTGATAACAAATCGTCCTCTGTACGCACCATTAAAATTAATAAATTATCCCATTGAGAACGATGGGTGTAATAAAGCGCTTTATCGTAATCGGCATAATCCATGAATCGCTTCTCCTTTCTTGGGTGAGAAGTTCATGATTAGTTTATGCCGCATCCTCTGTTATTGACGGGGCAAAACTTGCCGTCTGCGTCAGTAAAGGGGTAGCAATATGAGGGAGACATAAAATCAAAATGCCTGAATGAAGATATCGCTTTTGGTAAACCTATGAGGGAATATATTCTGGGTACAGGAGACTGAAAAAATGAAATCCCTGCCGTATACCATCGCACTTCTTTTTTGCGGATTGATTATCGTGTCAATGGCTGCAAAAGGTCATTCAACGGACACAGACGAGTCCGTTCAAAAGTGGGAACAGCTTGCCTGGAGCAAAATTCAGGATGAATATAAGGGCGCTTCATTTTCTGATTATGCTTATATGGGGCGTACAGAGGTGAATGATCAGCAGACTAAAGATGTCTTTCGGGTGACAGTCAGACAGAAAGATGACACTTTTTCTGTTCGGGCCGAAGTCTATTTTCATCCGGTGACAAATCATATGATCAGCATCAACGTCTTTAGGCTCTAATAAAAAACTGTACAGCCGTTAAGGCCGCACAGTTTCTGTTTTTAGAAATATCGTTTTGCACCGAGATAGCGCTGTTTCCAGTAAGAGTTGTTCATATTGGAAATGACAACTCCGGAATCGTTGGCATTTATGAATTCCCCGTTGCCTAGGTAAATTCCGACGTGGGAAGGGCCGGCTTTATATGTTGAAAAGAAAACGAAATCTCCGACAGCAGGCTGGCTAACTGATTTCATTGTGTTCCAATATCCCGCTGCCGTTAATCTAGATACGGATGTGACTTTGTTCAGTACATAGTAAATGAATCCGCTGCAGTCAAACCCGGACGGTGTCGTGCCTCCCCAGCGATACGGAACCCCAAGCTGCGCTTTAGCGGCCGAAATCATTGTGTTAATCTTCGCACTCGTTGAGCTGGTGGTGTTTGAAGAACCGGATGAAGACGATGATGAAGCTTTTCCGGAAATGACCAGCTTTTGGCCAACCTGCAAGACATCCGTTTTTAAATTGTTTTTCTCACGAATCTGCTGAGCTGTTACATTAAATTTTTGAGCAATCACCCATAAGGAATCACCGCTTTTCACCGTGTATGTAGTCGTCGTGCCGGAGCTTGCATTTGACGAAGAAGACGACGATGATGAAGAGCCTGAAGATGCTTTACCTGTCAGCTTCAATACTTGTCCAACGTAAAGCACATCTGATTTCAGATTGTTGATATTTCGGATTTGCTGTACAGTCAGGTTATAGTTGTTTGCGATTTTCCAAAGTGAATCACCGCTTTTAACGGTATATTTAGTTGTTGCTGAAGTTTGGTTCGATTTGGATGAATTGTCTTTAGAAGACGTATCAGAGCCGCTTGATTTTGTTTTCAACACCTGATTCACGTAAATGGTGTCTGATTTTAAGTTGTTCAAGACCTTCAATTCAGCGATGGACATATTGACTTTGTTTGCAATTTTCCAAAGTGAATCTCCAAGCTGCACCTTATATGTTCCCGTAGAAGATGAAGAACTTGAACTCTTATTAGAACTGCTTTTTGAACTGGAGCTTGAACTCTTATTAGAGTTGCTTTTTTTACTGGAACTAGAGCTTGAAGAAACAGTACCGGACACCTTTAATTTCTGCCCAGCACGAATTAAATCGCTGCTTAGTCCGTTTAATTTTTTCAGTTCCTGCACCGTCATTTTAAACTCATTTGCGATCAGCCAAAGTGAATCTCCGCTTTTCACTGTGTAAACAGAACTTCCGCTCTTCTTGGTTGTTGAGCTTGAAGTAGATGAAGAAGTGCTGGATTTGCTGCCTGGAATAGTAAGCGTCTGGCCGATCGACAGAACAGTAGTCGAAAGATGATTGGCGGATGTGAGGGCCGCCACACTTGTGTTATAGGTTTGGGCCAGTTTCCATAAAGAATCTCCGCTTTTGACCTTAATCGTTGCTGCTTCAGCTGGTGTCACTACTAAAGTTGTGCCGACAATCGCAGATGCTGTCAGCCCTGCTGCTAATTTCTTTTTCATCTTAGCTCTCCTTTTTCCCCCAATGATTTTGCATTTGCTGTTTCTTTTTTATATCGGCACATTTGTCTCATCGTTTTGCCTTTTTATAAAAATAGCCAAATTATCTTAACAATAAGGGGGAAAAAGGGCATAAAAAAAGAAGGAATCTTAATCTATTCCTTCATTTTTAAAAGCTTCATGATATCTTCTTTGTTTTTGACGAGGTCGCGCAGTGTGTATTTGTCTAAAACTGCGAGGTAGGCTAAAAGCGCTTCATTCAGCACATGTTTTAAGCCGCAAACCGGGGAAATAACACAGAGATTCTTGTTCGCATCAAAACATTCAACAATATTAAAATCGTCCTCCGTTTTTCTGACAACCTCACCGATGTTGATGTCTTCAGGGTCCATGCCTAATCGTATGCCGCCGCCCCGTCCGCGTATCGTTTCTACGTAGCCGAGCTGGCCGAGCCTGTATATGACTTTCATGAGATGATTTTTTGAAATAGAATACGTTTCGGCAATCTGTTTTATATTTGAAAGTTCTCCGGGACGCTCTGCAGCCAGAAAAATCAACACTCTTAATGAATAATCTGTATAATTGGTTAACTTCATAATAAGACCTCAGAATAAGACATTTTCTATATCTTATCATAATCGATTGAAAAATGAAAAAAAAGGAATTAAAAAACATGCACCCAGCTGGGTGCATGTTTTTTGCTTACATGTCATTCGGCGGATTTTGGTTTTTACGGTTTTTTTCGATTTCTGTGTTTTGCATTTTGCGTTCAAATGTAGACAGATAACGTGATGCAAAATCCTTACCGCCAAGGCCGAAGGATAAACCAAAAGCAAGTGCGAAGCCGCTAAGAACGATGATGAACGCGGAATTGACGATTGTCGCAGCGACACCCAGCTGATCCAGGGCCATAAAGAAAGCAAGTGCGATAATCGTATATTTAGCAATAGGCGCTAAAGACTTGAATTCCTGACCTTTTATCATGCTTGCGAGCACTTTTCTCACCAATTCTCCTGCGTAAAGGCCGAGTCCGAGAATGAATACTGCGACAAGGACATTCGGCAGATACGCGATGATGCCGGTGGCAATTTCTACGAGGAAGTGCAGCCGAACAATTTGAAGCGCCTCAGCTGTAAAGAGCAGAATGACAATGATTTGCGCAATCATACCGACAACTTGAGACAAGGACAGCTTTGCAGGCGTTCCGGCTTCCATGCCCATTTTCCCTAAGACAGAATCAAAGCCTGCGCGATGGAGCAGTCCGGACACCATGGATTTCACCCATTTTCCTGCCCAGATACCCGCTAATACAAGCACGATGGCAATCATGATGTTCGGAAGCATGTTTAAAATCGTATTCAGCATAGAGACAGCTGGTTTTGAAATGCCGGCGACATCCAGCTGATCAAGCGCTGAAATGACCACCGGAATCATAATGAGCACATAAGCGATTGTTCCGATGACTGCTGAAAGGCTTGTGTCTTTTAAGTAAATTGATAAACCCATACGTGCCGCGAATCTTTCGGTGCCGATGCTTGCAAGGAAATTCGTAATGATATCACGGACAAGGCGGGCAACAAGCCATCCGATTAATACGATAAGCGCCGCTGCAAATAATTTCGGCAGAAAAGCGAGCACGCTTTCCATCATATTTGTAAAAGGACCTGAAATGCCGCTGATTTTCAAAGAAGATAAGACCCCTGGCAGAAAAACAAGCAGCACGAGATAAAAGACAATTTGTGAAGCGGTATTGACAGCCTGGTGAATATCTTTTCCTTCAGACACCAAATTCCACTTGCGCAGTTTGTCACTCGTGTTCAGCTTCATCCCGATTTTTTTGACAAGGAAGCTCAAAACAGAAGCTGCAGCCCATCCTAACAGCAGAATGAGTCCGGCTTTCAGCACGCTTGGGATCGCAGCTGCAATCGCCGAAAGCATACTGACAAACGGCGATGCCACTGTTGTCAGGTGCAAAATGTTAAAGAATAAAATAAAGACGATGATCAGTGCGATAAAATAAACGACCTTGCTTATGACTTTTTCCGAGGAATAGCGTGAAGGCTTTTTCCCAGCAAAGAGCTTGTCGTCGATTTTTGTTTTGCTGAGTCCTTTGTATACCGCTTTTTCAATGATTTTAGCAATAGCCCAGCCGATTAATAAGACGAGTAAAGCAATGATTACGTTTGGCAGCTTACTGAGATAAGAAGAAAACACGTCTGCTACATTCAATTGGTATCGCTCCTTTTTCGTAGTATGGTGTGTGTTTACCCACTTATCCAATAAGCAAACAGATGAATGTGCCGGGGGAATTTTTTCTTGCCCGAGTGAGACTATCATCTTTTGTCTGGCGGGCTCATACATTATAGATAAGTCCAAGTAGGGGGGATTCGGTTGAACGCGGAGGAGAAGAAGGGATTACAGCGGGCAATTGAGGAAATTACCGAAATTGCAAAAGGATTCGGCCTTGATTTCTACCCGATGAGATATGAAATCTGCCCGGCTGAAATTATTTATACATTTGGCGCGTACGGGATGCCGACAAGATTCAGCCACTGGAGCTTCGGCAAGCAGTTTCACAAGATGAAGCTGCACTATGATCTAGGGTTAAGTAAGATCTATGAGCTGGTCATTAACTCAGATCCATGCTACGCTTTTTTGCTGGACAGCAACTCACTGATCCAAAATAAATTGATTGTCGCACACGTTCTTGCTCATTGCGATTTCTTCAAAAACAACTGCCGTTTCCAAAACACGAAGCGCGATATGGTGGAAAGCATGGCGGCAACAGCTGAACGGATAAAACACTATGAACAGGTTCACGGGATAAAAGAAGTCGAATCTTTTTTAGATGCAATCCTTTCGATTCAGGAGCATATCGATCCGTCGTTGGTCCGACCAAAGCTCCAATGGAGTGTGGATGATGAGGAAGAGGAGATTGAAGAGGCAGCCACGCCTTACGATGATCTATGGTCTTTAGATGAAAAGAAACCGAAAAAACAAGTGAAAAAATCGAAAAAACCGTTCCCGCCGCGGCCTGAAAAAGATATCCTGCTTTTTATCGAGGAGCATTCCCGGGAGCTGGAGCCATGGCAGCGTGATATATTAACGATGATGAGAGAGGAAATGCTTTATTTCTGGCCTCAGCTGGAAACCAAGATTATGAATGAGGGCTGGGCTTCCTATTGGCACCAGAGAATTATACGTGAGCTTGATTTAACCTCTGATGAAGCGATCGAGTTCGCCAAGCTGAATGCAGGTGTCGTTCAGCCGTCCAAAACAGGCATTAATCCTTATTATTTAGGGCTGAAAATATTTGAAGACATTGAAAAGAGGTACAACAACCCGACGGAGGAAATGAAGAAAATGGGCGTGCAGCCTGACTCCGGCCGGGAGAAAATGTTTGAGGTCAGGGAGATTGAATCCGATATCTCTTTCATCCGCAATTATTTAACCAAAGAATTAGTCATGCGCGAGGATCTTTATTTGTTTCAAAAACAGGGCCGAGATTATAAAATCATCGATAAACAGTGGAAGTCGGTGCGCGACCAGCTCGTAAGCATGCGGGTAAATGGCGGTTTTCCATATTTGACAGTAAACGACGGCGATTATATGAAAAATAACGAACTCTATATTAAGCATTGGTATGAGGGCATAGAGTTGGATTTGAAATATTTGGAGAAAGTGCTTCCTTATTTATTCCAGCTTTGGGGAAGAAGCGTGCACATTGAGTCTGTGCTTGAGGATAAGGAAGTCATGTTTTCGTACGACGGAAAAGGTGTTCACCGCAGATATTTATAAAAAAGAGGATGCAGCGTTCTGCATCCTTTTTATTTTCCAGTTTTTAAAATCTTAAATATGATGTTTGCCTGGTCCGTATTGTTAATCAATCCGCGGAATTTTTCTTTTCCGGGGCCGTACGCGTATACCGGTACTTCTTCGCCGGTATGATCGGTACTCGTCCATCCGCTGTTGGAGCGGGTATTAAAAATCTTGATGATGGCTTTGGAGGCCCCTTTGCTTTTGTCAGCCTGTGCAGCTGCTTCAACGCTTTTGATTTCTTCAGATGTGACTTTCAGATTGGCATAGCGGGCGAGCACATCTTTAACCGGCTTGCCTTCACTGATTTTTTTGGCCATGAATTCAGGTGTTTTCTTAGCGGAGAGAATCGGTTCTGCGTGCCAATTCTTTTCCCCGTTTGCGCCAATGGTAAAGCCGCCGGTTGTATGGTCAGCAGTTGCAATCACAAGTGTATGTTTGTCTTTTTTCGCAAATTCAATCGCGGCTTTATAGGCCTGTTCAAAATCTTTAACCTCGCTCATGGCTCCTACTGTATCATTGTCATGGGCCGCCCAGTCAATCTGGCTCCCTTCGACCATCAAGAAAAATCCTTTTTTATTTTGGTTCAGGCGATCAATTGCTGAAACCGTCATGTCTTTGAGAGACGGTGTTTTACTGTCACGGTCGAGCGCTTTAGCAAGCCCTCCATCTGCGAAAAGCCCGAGCACCTGCTGATCTTTATTTTTTTTCAATGCTTGTTTAGTTGTCACATAGCTGTAGCCGGCTTGTTTGAATTCCTTTGTCAAGTTTCTGTCCTTGCGGTTAAAATAAGATTTTCCGCCGCCGAGCAGCACGTCTATTTTATGTTTGCCTTTTATCTTGTCATCCATATAGCTGTTGGCGATTTGGTCCATGTTTTTCCGTGATTCATTGTGGGCGCCATATGCGGCTGGAGTGGCGTGGTTAATTTCAGACGTGGCGACAAGCCCTGTTGACTTGCCTTGCTGTTTGGCCTCTTCAAGTACAGATTTCACTTTTTTTCCGTTTTTATCGACGCCAATTGCATTGTTATATGTCTTAACGCCTGTCGCTAATGCTGTTCCGGCTGCTGCTGAATCTGTAATATTATAGTCAGGGTCATCCGGATGCGTCATCATCATGCCTGTCAGGTTCCGGTCAAATTCTGTTAACTTCGGGTTATTCGGTGTGTCACCGTTATTTTTCATGGAACGGTAGGCTCTTATGTAAGGCGTCCCCATGCCGTCGCCTATCATCACAATGACATTTCTGATCTCAGCTTTGTCTTGTTTTTTGGCGCTGGCCTTTTCTGTTTGCTGAAGCTCAGCTCCGGCAAAGATTCCAGCTGTAAGGACAGAAACAGCGGCGATTGGCAGAAGTTTTGATTTCATATTTTGAAACAAACTCATTTTTTTCATGCCTCCTTTAATGTATTCCGTTTATCATGTTAGGGAAACTTTGTTAAATGCGGCTGTTGATCATGTAAACAATAAGTAAAGCCTTGTAAGGAAATGAAAAAACGCTTTTCGTTATCTTGCCTTATTTGATGTAAAGCATTCATTTTTCAGAAAAATCTTTACCTCTCTGTCTTTGCATGATATGTTTGTTTAAATAAAAAAACTGCGGATAACCACAGCTCTCCTCGAATATACTTTATCACTCATTTTTCCGATATATGAGCCGACCCCGAAAGTTTTTCATTTATTTCCTTTATGTTGAAAAACATCCCATAAAACATGACAAAAGCACTCGTTTTTTGTCACCTTTGCAATGAAAATGAAATATTTAATACCCTTAAAAACTTTTTTTTAGAACGAATAATTAAGAAATTTGTCACATGAAGTCAAGACTATTTCTGATGGGAATCTATCCTTATAATAGAAATCAATAAGATTAATTTAAAAAAAGAGATACATATATATAGAGTTAACATTTGGGGAGGAAAATATGAAAAAGCAAATCATTACAGCTACGACAGCAGTTGTTTTAGGATCGACGTTATTTGCAGGAGCGGCATCTGCACAAAGCATTAAGGTGAAAAAAGGCGACACGTTATGGGATCTTTCAAGAAAATACGACACAACGATCAGTAAAATTAAATCAGAGAACCACCTTCGTTCAGACATTATTTATGTGGGACAAACTTTATCGATTAACGGCAAATCTACAAGTTCAAAAAGCAGCAGTTCTTCTTCCTCTTCTTCTACATACAAAGTAAAGAGCGGGGACAGCCTTTGGAAAATTTCAAAAAAATACGGCATGACAATCAATGAACTGAAGAAGCTGAATGGCTTAAAATCAGATTTGCTTCGTGTTGGACAAGTCCTGAAACTGAAAGGTTCAACTAGTTCAAGCAGCTCCAGCTCATCAAAAGTGTCATCGTCTTCAACTTCTACTTATAAAGTGAAGAGCGGAGACAGCCTTTCTAAAATTGCGAGCAAATACGGCACTACGGTTAGCAAATTAAAAAGCTTAAACGGCTTAAAATCAGATGTAATCTATGTCAACCAAGTATTGAAGGTGAAAGGAACAAGCACAAGCAGCTCAAAACCTGCTTCATCTTCATCGTCTTCAAGCAGCAAAACGTCATCTACATCACTTAATGTGAGCAAGCTGGTTTCTGATGCAAAAGCGTTAGTCGGAACGCCATATAAATGGGGCGGAACGACAACTTCAGGCTTTGACTGCAGCGGATTCATTTGGTACGTACTGAATAAACAAACAAGTGTGGGCAGAACAAGCACTGCAGGATACTGGAGTTCTATGAAGAGCATTGCCAGCCCGTCTGTTGGTGATTTCGTCTTCTTCACAACATATAAATCCGGCCCTTCTCACATGGGGATTTACATTGGAAACAACAGTTTCATTCATGCAGGATCTGACGGCGTACAAATCAGCAGCCTGAACAACAGCTACTGGAAGCCTCGTTACCTCGGTGCGAAAAGATTCTAATTTTTAGAGAAAACCCGTTCATTGGAACGGGTTTTTTTCATTAGACGGAGCACAGGCGTTTTGGTTGCTCCTAAAAATGAAAATGTGATAAAAAATCCAAGAACTTTTTTTCTTTCTTATTTTCATAAAGGGCAATCGCGTAAGCGCCGGCATAGGGCAGCTGTACAGACTGATAAGGAATTCTGATCATCTGTTTCTCTGCTAACTCACGCTTTACTGTAGATAAAGGCAGAAATGAAACTCCGAGTCCTTCCTTGATAAACCGTTTCGTTATATGTGTTTGAGTGACCTTCATTGTTCTCACAAATGGAAATGTCATTCTGACTTGACGGAGCAAGTCGTCCCAGTAATCAGGATGATTGTGGGTCAAAAGCAGGTATTGTTCGAGCACCTCTTTGGCATCAATTTCGTTGTCTTCTATGAAACGCTTATCGGGCGGGGCAACAAGGACGACAGGGTCTTTGTATAAGCAGTGGCAGCTTAAAGAAGAAGACTGTACCTTTAAACAGCTTAGTCCGATATCTGCTTCCCCGGCTTTAATCAGTGACGCGATTTCCGCTGATTCGAAAATCGTAACCGCCATTTCTGTTTCCGTATTCATTGCTGTGTACCGCTTCATGACAGAAGGAAGCACTGTATCTGCAATAAGCGGAGAAACCGCGAGCTGTAAGGTTTGAGAGTAGCCTTGTCTCACTCTGTGAAGCTCTGCCATGCTGTTTTCATAATCATCAAGAAGCCTGAGCGCATACGGCAAATACGCCCTGCCTTCATCAGTCAGCTGGATTTGCCTGCCTTTACGCTCGAACAGCTTGCAGCTGATTTCTTTTTCTAATTGCTTGATATGTACGGTCACAGTAGGCTGAGATAAGAAAAGCGTTTCCGCCGTTTTTCGGAAGTTCTCATATTTTGCAGCGGTCACAAAGGTGTGAAGCCATTTGAAATCCATTTCTATTCTCCCTCTGATTAATATTTTTAATTAATTCCCTTTAAAATATTGATTATTTTTTAAATATTATATTTACTATAATAACAGAAAAGGATAGGGGGAATACAAATGGTACATTACGGATTAAAGGGAATTACATGTGTAGAAACATCCATCAGCCATATTGATGGTGAAAAAGGGCGTCTGATTTACAGAGGACATCATGCAAAAGACATCGCACTGAATCACAGCTTTGAAGAAGCGGCTTATTTGATTTTATTTGGAAAACTGCCTTCAACTGAAGAATTGCAGGTATTTAAAGATAAGCTGGCTGCGGAACGGAATCTTCCGGAACATATTGAGCGCTTGATTCAATCACTGCCAAACAACATGGACGATATGTCGGTGCTGAGAACGGTTGTTTCAGCATTGGGGGAAAATACGTACACATTCCATCCGAAAACAGAGGAAGCAATCCGGCTGATTGCAATCACGCCTTCTATCATTGCATACAGAAAAAGATGGACGCGCGGTGAACAAGCAATTGCACCTTCTTCCCAGTACGGACATGTCGAAAACTACTATTATATGCTCACAGGTGAACAGCCTTCAGAGGCAAAAAAGAAAGCGCTTGAAACCTATATGATTCTGGCCACGGAGCACGGCATGAACGCATCGACTTTTTCGGCACGAGTCACGTTATCTACAGAGAGTGATTTAGTGTCAGCCGTCACGGCTGCTCTCGGTACGATGAAAGGTCCGCTGCACGGAGGTGCTCCTTCTGCGGTGACAAAAATGCTTGAAGACATTGGAGAAAAGGAACATGCTGAAGCATATCTGAAAGAAAAACTCGAAAAAGGAGAGCGCTTGATGGGATTCGGCCACAGGGTGTACAAAACAAAAGACCCGCGGGCAGAAGCTTTGAGACAGAAAGCAGAAGAGGTGGCCGGCAATGACCGTGATCTTGATCTTGCGCTGCATGTAGAAGCAGAAGCGATTCGTTTGCTAGAAATCTACAAACCGGGACGAAAGCTGTACACAAATGTTGAATTTTACGCAGCTGCAGTGATGAGGGCCATCGATTTTGACGATGAATTGTTTACTCCGACCTTTTCAGCAAGCCGAATGGTAGGGTGGTGCGCCCATGTACTGGAACAGGCAGAAAACAACATGATTTTCCGCCCGTCAGCGCAATATACCGGTGCCATTCCCGAGGAAGTTCTTTCATAACATATTTTGGCGTTTATTCATTTCTGTCGTGTGGTAACGTTCAGTATCAACCACATGTCTAGGAGTGATGAATGTGAACCCAATGGACAGACAAACAGAAGGACAAGAACCGCAGCATCAGGACAGACAGCCGGGCATTGAGTCAAAAATGAATCCGCTGCCGCTGTCAGAGGACGAGGATTATCGAGGAAGCGGAAAACTGAAAGGAAAAGTTGCGATCATTACTGGAGGCGACAGCGGAATAGGGAGAGCAGCAGCTATTGCCTTTGCTAAAGAGGGGGCTGATATCTCCATTCTATACTTAGACGAGCATTCGGACGCAGAGGAAACACGCAAACGGATCGAAAAGGAGAATGTCCGCTGCCTGCTTATCCCGGGAGATGTTGGGGACGAGAACCATTGTGAACAAGCTGTGCAGCAAACAGTGGACCATTTTGGTAAACTCGATATCTTAGTGAACAACGCCGCTGAACAGCATCCCCAGGACAGCATTCTCAATATTTCAACAGAACAGCTGGAAAAAACCTTTCGCACAAATATTTTTTCCATGTTTCATATGACGAAGAAAGCTTTGCCTCACCTGCAAGAGGGGTGTGCCATTATTAATACGACATCGATTACCGCTTATGAAGGGGATACGGCGTTAATTGATTATTCCAGCACAAAGGGTGCGATTGTTTCCTTTACGCGTTCCATGGCGAAGTCGCTTGCAGATAAAGGCATCAGAGTGAATGCGGTGGCGCCCGGTCCGATTTGGACACCGCTTATTCCGGCGACATTCCCTGAGGAAAAAGTGAAACAGCACGGCTTGGATACCCCAATGGGAAGACCGGGACAGCCGGTTGAGCATGCAGGCGCCTATGTTCTGCTGGCGTCTGACGAATCTTCCTATATGACAGGGCAGACCATTCATGTGAATGGCGGCCGTTTTATTTCAACGTAATCAACGAAAAACCAGCTCAAGAGCTGGTTTTTTGTGTGGTGAAAAATTTCAAAATAAAAAATTTGTCGATTTTTCTAACAATTTTGTTTTCATTTTTGCAATTTTATATATAATATTGAGTAGGAGAAAGGAATGATTCGCGACCAGTACAAATATAGTAGAAAAAAAAGAATAATGACCATTGTTACTCATGAATTCAGAAAATTCAAATAAAATATATAAAAATAGATGATCGGGAGTTGAAGGGGAATGAAAGGGAGCGTTTTTAGGAAGAAAAGCATTCAGGATTTAATCGCTGCGACGAGCGGGGAAAAGTCTTTAAAAAGAGAATTAGGGGCATTTGATTTAACGTTGCTTGGAATCGGCGCCATTATTGGCACAGGGATTTTTGTTCTGACGGGAACAGGCGCAGTCACGGCCGGTCCCGGGCTGACGATTTCATTTGTTGTGGCGGCGTTGGCTTGTTTATTCGCCGCCCTGTCTTACGCGGAATTTGCGTCAAGTGTGCCTGTTTCAGGTTCGGTGTATACATTCACTTATGCGACATTGGGAGAGCTTATGGCCTTTATTATCGGGTGGGATTTAATTTTAGAATACATGCTGGCGGTAAGTGCAGTGTCGGTCGGCTGGTCTGGTTATTTCCAATCGTTTTTATCAGGGCTTGGCATTCATCTTCCGGTTGCTTTAACAGCGGCACCGGGCGCAGTGAAAGGCACCTTTACCCTGTTTAATCTTCCTGCATTCGTCATTGTAATGGCGATCACATATTTGCTTTATTTAGGCATCAAAGAATCAAAAAGAGTCAACAATATCATGGTTATCTTGAAGATACTGGTTGTTCTGCTGTTTATCGCGGTGGCAGCCGTTTACGTGAAGCCGCACAACTGGCAGCCGTTTATGCCAATGGGCTTTGGCGGCGTGTTCAGTGCAGCGGCGCTCGTATTCTTTGCTTTTATCGGATTTGACGCTGTATCCTCTGCTGCGGAAGAAACGAAAAATCCCGCGAAGGATCTGCCTAAAGGCATTATTTTCTCTTTACTGGTCTGCACGATTTTATATGTCACCGTATCAGCCATCATGACTGGGGTTATCCCGTTTGCTCAATTTGCGGGTGTGGATCATCCGGTTTCTCTTGTTCTTCAAAGCGCAGGGCAAAATTGGGTGGCAGGCATCATTGATATTGGCGCCGTGTTGGGAATGACAACAGTTATGCTCGTGATGCTTTACGGGCAGACCCGCGTCATGTTTGCCATGTCGCGTGACGGACTTGTGCCGGGTTCACTTTCTAAAGTGCATCCAAAGCACAAAACACCTTATGTAGCCACTTGGTTTTTCGGAACGATGTCGGCGCTTCTCGGCTCACTTGTTCCGCTGGATGAACTTGCAAAGCTGGTGAACATCGGGACGTTGTCGGCATTTGTCCTGATTTCTGTGGCAGTTATCGTTTTGAGAAAGAAACAGCCTGATCTTCCGAGAGCTTTTAAATGCCCGGGAGTTCCCGTGATCCCAGGCCTGGCGATTCTGTTCTGCCTGTTCTTGATTTTAAATCTGGGATGGGTGACGATTGTCCGCTTCCTAGTGTGGCTGTTAATCGGCTTGGTAATCTATTTCCTGTATTCAAGAAAGCATTCAAAATTAAATCAATAACCTTTTGATAAAGAGAGCGGCCATACAGGCCGCCTCTTTTCTGTTCTTGGCAAATGAATCTATAGAAATGAAGACAAAAATAAGAGATAATATAGGCTGGAAAGGAAGTGACGTTTATTGTCTGAGCAAAAACCAGTCCAATGGGCTTCGAAAATTGGTTTCGTCATGGCAGCGGCCGGCTCGGCTATCGGCTTGGGCGCGATTTGGAAGTTCCCTTACGTAGCGGGGACCAATGGGGGAGGAGCCTTTTTTCTTATCTTCGTGTTATTTACCATCCTCTTAGGCTATCCGCTTTTGGTGGGGGAATTTATTTTTGGAAGACGGAACCAGACGAATGCCATTGATGCATATAAAAAAGAAGCGCCGCGATCAGCTTGGTTTCTTACGGGGTGGATCGGCGTAGCGGCGTGTTTCTTAGTGCTGTCGTTTTACAGTGTAATCGGGGGATGGATTTTGCTGTATATCGTGAAAACAGCGTCAGGATCACTGTCCGGGCTTTCTCAAGCACAGTATGGCGCTCTTTTTGCTTCTATTATCCAAAATCCGGTGCAGACGCTCGCGGCTCAGCTTGTCTTTATGGCACTGACTGTACTCGTTGTCGCAAGAGGGGTTCAAAAAGGGATTGAACGGGTAAGCGCGGTGATGATGCCGATTTTGTTTTTATTGTTTATTCTGCTCGTTCTTCGGTCTCTTACGCTTAATGGTGCAATGGAAGGCGTAAAGTTTCTGCTTGTGCCTCATTTCGGCGATCTGACTCCGGAATCCATATTATTCGCGCTGGGACAGGCCTTCTTTACGTTAACACTGGGGGTTTCGGTGATGGTGACCTACAGCTCCTATTTGCCGAAAACACAAAATATCCCTCGTTCGGCAGCCTCCATTGTCTTGATGAATATCATTGTGACACTCTTGGCAGGTTTGGCTATTTTTCCGGCGGTTTTCTCATTCGGTTTTCAGCCAAATGAAGGACCGACATTGCTGTTTACAGTGCTTCCGGCCGTTTTTGAACAGCTTCCGTTCGGCACATTGTTTTTTATCGGCTTTCTCGTTGCATTTTTATTTGCAGCCTTAACCTCAGCATTTTCGATGGTTGAAATTATCGTTGCCACAATCGGAAAAGGGGACGAAAAGAAGAGAAAAAAACTGTCATGGACGAGCGGGCTTTTGATCTTTTTGGTCGGAATCCCATGCTGCTTGTCTTATGGCGTTTTGAGTGATGTGCACCTATTTGGCAAAACGTTTTTTGATATTGCCGATTTTACCGTCAGCAATGTTTTGATGCCTTCAGGCGCTCTGTTAATTTCTCTATTTATCCCGCTGAAAATTTCGAAAAGCGAACTCTTGGCTGAAATGCGAAATGGATCAAATGCAGGTAAAGCATTCTTTTACACATGGTTTTATTTGCTTCGTTTTATCGTGCCGCTTGCCATTATTATCGTGTTCTTAAATTTAATCGGAATTTTATCATTTTAAAAAACAGGCTCCGTTTCCGGGGCCTGTTTTTTATTTAATAAGATGATATCAACGGTGCCCATGCCGTTTTCAGTTTTTGGATGCCGAGCCTGATGTCCTCTTCTGACAAACCGCCATAACCGATTAAGACAGAAGTAAAAGGCGTCTGTTCTATATATGAGGGAGACACGGGATAGAGGGTTACACCGTGGTCAGCGGCTGCTTGTATTGCTTCTTCCTCACTTGCTGGAAACAAAAGGCGCAGCAGAATGTGAAGCCCCGAGTTCTTACCGAGAATCTCAACGGTGTTTCCCAGTTCAGAGCGAATGGCTTCTAACAGGACAGCGTGTTTTTTTCGGTATAAGCTTCTCATTCTATTTATGTGTTTTTGCCACTCTCCGGTTTCGATGAAGTCTGCCAGTGCCAATTGCGAGTGGGCAGAAACGGTCTGCTTCATTAACTGAACATTGTTTTGGATCGGTTCCATGAGTTCAGGGGGCACAATCATGAAGCTGAGCCGCAAGGAAGGCAGAAGTGACTTTGAAAAAGTGCCCAGATATATGACTCTGCCATTCGGATCAAGACCCTGTAAAGACGGAATGGGATGGCCGCTGTAGCGAAATTCTCCATCGTAATCATCTTCTATAATGAATGAATTTGTTTCTGCCGCCCATGCCAGCAGCTCCTGTCTGCGGGTAATCGTCATAATGGTCCCAATCGGAAACTGATGCGAAGGAGTCGTATACATGAGATAAGGATTCTGACGGTAGAGCTCATCCGGCAGGACGCCTTCTGCATCAGAACAAATCGGAGTGACATCCATGTGATTTGCTTCAAACATCCTTCTTGAACGGTGAAAGCCCGGTTCTTCAAAGCCGATTTTTGTACCTGGCTTTAGCGAAAGGCAAAGATTTTGCAGAAGCACGGTGGTTCCTGCGCCGATGATAATCTGGCCGGGTTCACAATTTACTCCCCGAGACAGCCTGACGAATCGGGCAATCATGTGCCTGAGTTCGTATTCTCCTTGAGGGTCGCCAGAGGTGTGAAACGATCCGGAATAGCGATCAAGACTTTTTACTATGCTTTTTCTCCATGCGTTAAAGGGAAAGAGGGTCGGATCAACGCTGCCCTGATGGAAGTCAATAGCAGGTGCGTTTTTTTGATGTAATCCCGGCTGTACAGACTGCTGAAAATGGTCAGGAGCTGTCGGGAATCCTGGTTCTACTTCCGCCGCGAACCAGCCGATTTTCGGCTTGCTTTTGACATAGCCCTCAGCAGTTAATTGCTCATAAGCTCGTTCTATAGTTGCCGTGCTGACATCGAGCAAGCTGGAGAGCCTGCGTTTTGACGGAAGTCTTGTTCCCTTTGTGATTCGCGCATGTGAAATTTCTTGTTTAAAAAAGGTATAAAGCTGTTCATACAGCGGTGTTTTGCTCTTTTTATCAAGAAACGGCGTAATATCCATCTCATGTCTCCTTTGTAGCTGGCATGGTCATTTTTTCTGATATTGGCTATTTGGCAAATGCCATTTATTAGCTATGATCATTGTAACGAAAGGAAAGGGGATTGAGAAGATGATCCATATGAAACAATTAACCTCGAAAGAAGAATGGGCTGAGTCGTATCCGATTATGAGTGAATTGAGAACAGAACTGGATATAGAGACGTATTTACAAAGGCTTGAAGCCTGTGTGCAGAAAGAATCGTATATGCTGTTTGCCTTATATGAAAATACAGCAATCAGAGCGCTGTGCGGGGCTCTGCCGAGAGTTTCCATTCATAAAGGAGAGCACTTGTGGATTGCGGATCTTGTTACAACGGCACCTTGCCGATCAAAGGGATACGGCAAAATGCTTTTGGATTATGCCTCAGACTGGGCGAGAAAAGCCGGACTCGGTTTTGTCAGTCTTTCATCTGGCCTTCAGCGTAAAGACGCACATCGATTTTATACAGATAAAATGGGTTTTACTATAGAAAGTTATTTGTTCCGAAAACCGGTATAACGAAAAAAGACGCCTGAAAAGGCGTCTTTTTTAAAAGCCAAACTGTAAATTCGTATCTACAGATACAATGGTATACACACAAATAATCACAAAGAGATTAAGGATGACGCCGAGCAGGCCTGGACCTGTGCGCCCTCTCTTGATGAAGAGTTCAACAACGCCGAACGGAACGGCAGCCATGGCGAACGGAAGCATTTGATAGGAATAAAACGTGACGTTGCTGATAATGGCCAAATTCAGCAACAGCAGGGACAGAACCGCTGTCCCGACAGAGATCCAGCCGAATACATTGTGTTCTTTAAAAATTCTTACCAGTTCCATAATTCCACCTCGCCGACATTCGCTGATTTTACAGATTTATTTTTCAGCATGCGCTGGATTTCCTTGGTTGGCCCTGTAACGACCGAACCGTATACATTGACACCGTTTTTCTCTACATAATCTAATCGGTTATCTACATTCAGGTCTTTCCGTTTTGAAATGACCTGAGCCCATTTTTCGTGTTTGGACATGAATTTCAGGGCGTTGATAAACTGATCGCCATTCGACTTGCCTTTTGTATTAAGGGCGGCCAAGAACTTTGAATCCTTTCCAGGATAGCCAAGAGGTTCTGTGGAAGCTGTCTTATTTGTGTTTTTCTCTGTTTCGATTGCGTTCCACAAAAAGCTCACATCATAGCCTTTGAATTTGTTATACACGTCTTTTGTCGGATATGCACGGTCATATGAAAGGTAGACCTCTGATACCGTTCCTTCAGGCAATGTGCTTAACGTTTTTTCTGCTTTTGCGGTCGTTTGTTCAGACTTGTTTGAAGGATGTGTAAAGTAATGGCCGGTTTTATTCACTTCTAAGTCATAGTAGTTTACTGCCGGCGCTTTTACTTTGTTATAAAACATTTCAACCCGTTCATTCCCTACGGCAGCCGTCTTCGTGCCAATCTGCTTTTGCAGCGGGAATTCCGTATTCATTCCAAATAGCTTCACTTGGCTTTTCAGTCCGGAAGTATCAACAAGAACATTCGGCATGGTCAGGGCTACAGTGACTGCGGCAGTTTCCATAAACTCATTGCCGGTGCTGTGTTTTCCACCCATTCCGTAATAGAGGTAGCTTCCCAGCGTACAAAGCGGCAAAATCATCAATGTCGAAATGACGGCAAGCACAGAAATTCGCAAATAAGACTTGCGTTTGCCGTAGGCTAAAATCGCTTTTTGTTTTTCAGGACTGATGCTGAGATCCCAATCGTTATCGTCCTCTAGTTCGCTGTCAATCAGTTCCTGATATACTTCAAGCTTCTCGAGTTCTTCCTCAAATGCAGTCATTTCCTGGTCGCTCATTTCCCCATTTTTATATTGATCAAAACGCTTTTTAAATTCTTCATTCATCATTAACACCTCTATTATAAAGTGCTTTCAGCCGCTGTCTGGCACGAAATAAAACACTTTTAAAATTCGCCTCTGAAATATTCATAATATGGGATGCTTCTTTGTAGTTTAACTCTTTTAAATAATATAGCGTTAAGGCCTCCCGATAATTATCGGGGAGCTCGGACATATAACCAGTCAGCACTTCCTTTATCTCTACCTGATGGGCAGGACTTTGAACAGCATTTTGAAAGAGGCTTCCGATTAAGTCATCAGAAATGGTTACTTCTTTCTTATGCTTTCTGACGTAATCAATGAAGGCGTTTCGCGCCACTTGAAAAAGCCAGGGCTTTACTTTGCTGTGATCATAGGAGTGAATGTGTATGTATGCCCGCATAAAGGTTTCCTGCAGTAAGTCTTCAGCAAGATGCTTGTCTTTTGTCATGGAGAGCAGGAACCTGTAAACATCATTCATGTACATTTGGTAAATTTCATCGATCGTCACTGCCTTTTCTCCCCTCTATGTTATACACGCATAAGAAAGGTTTAAAGTTGCACATTACATGCAAACGGCTTTTTTATACCTAATCAAACACCATTACTATATAGTACCCAAAAATGGCCGCAAAAGATAGTGCGGAGAAAGGTTTAACATTTTTTCCAGAGGGGAAAAGATAGTGAAAAAGTGAAGGAGTGGCACAATGGAATATACCAGTATAGCAGATACAGGAATAGAAGCCTCCAGAATCGGCCTCGGCACATGGGCCATTGGCGGAACGATGTGGGGAGGCACTGACGAAAAAACATCGATTGAAACAATCCGCGCCGCTCTTGATCAGGGGATTACACTGATTGACACCGCACCGGCTTACGGCTTCGGGCAGTCCGAGGAAATTGTCGGAAAGGCAATCAAAGAGTACGGCAAAAGAGACCAGGTGATTCTCGCAACGAAAACGGCTCTGGACTGGAAGAACAACCAGCTGTTCCGCCATGCGAACAGAGCGAGAATTGTAGAGGAAGTTGAGAATTCTTTGAAGCGGCTTCAAACAGACTATATTGATCTTTATCAGGTGCATTGGCCCGATCCGCTTGTGCCAATTGAAGAAACGGCTGAAGTCATGAAGGAATTATATGATGCGGGAAAAATCCGGGCGATTGGCGTCAGCAATTTTTCAATTGAGCAAATGGATACATTTCGCGCCGTCGCACCTCTCCATACGATTCAGCCTCCATATAATCTGTTTGAAAGAGAGATGGAAGAGAGTGTCCTTCCTTATGCGAAAGATAACAAGATAACAACATTATTATACGGCAGTTTATGCAGAGGGCTGTTAACAGGCAAAATGACTGAAGAATATACATTTGAGGGCGATGATCTGCGTAATCACGATCCAAAATTCCAGAAGCCCCGCTTTAAAGAGTATCTTTCTGCTGTGAATCAATTGGATAAGCTGGCGAAGACACGTTATGGAAAATCAGTGATTCACTTGGCTGTCAGATGGATCTTAGATCAGCCGGGAGCGGATATCGCTCTTTGGGGAGCAAGAAAGCCTGGGCAGCTTGAGGCCCTATCTGAGATTACAGGCTGGACGCTGAACAGTGAAGATCAGAAAGATATCAATACTATATTGGAAAATACGATATCAGACCCTGTCGGACCGGAGTTTATGGCCCCGCCGACCAGAGAGGAAATATAACAAAAGCTGAGGGCGAATCCTCAGCTTTTTGGCGTTTAAACGAGAGAAATCTTAAAAATTAGTACCAGGTAATAAAAAATATTGTTATAATAGATGACAGAAAGAATCATTGATTACGACAAAGGAAGTGCGATATGTATAAGTTTTGTGCAAATGCTTTAAAAGTTATTCTTTCTCTTCGCGGAGGAGTGAAGGTGTATAACAAAGAAAACCTTCCGGCCGATTCAGGTTTTGTCATCGCGTGTACACATTCCGGCTGGGTTGATGTGATTACACTCGGAGTCGGGATTCTTCCTTATCAAATACACTACATGGCGAAAAAAGAGCTTTTTCAAAATAAATGGATCGGTTCGTTTCTGAAGAAAATTCATGCCTTTCCGGTAGATCGGGAAAATCCCGGGCCAAGCAGTATTAAAACGCCGATTAAGCTGCTGAAAGAAGGAGAGATCGTCGGTATCTTCCCAAGCGGAACAAGAACCTCTGAGGATGTGCCTTTGAAAAGAGGTGCGGTGACGATTGCGCAAATGGGGAAAGCGCCGCTTGTCCCCGCTGCATATCAGGGCCCTTCAAGCGGAAAAGAATTATTCAAAAAAGGAAAAATGAAGCTGATTATCGGTGAGCCTCTTCACCAGGCTGATTTTGCCCACCTGCCTTCAAAGGAAAGACTTGCAGCAATGACAGAGGCTTTGAATCAGCGGATTAAAGAACTAGAGAATAAACTTGATCAGCTATAAGGCGTTCTGAGAGATTGTCCTGAAACTGTGAAAATAAGAAAAGCACCCTATACAAGGTGCTTTTCTTATTATGCTTCCTGCTGGTTAGCTGTCTCCAGAAGTTCTTCTTCTTGAAGCTTTTTCACTTCAATATATGCGACGTGGTGGCCGTCAATTTCATTAATGATGAATTCGCAGCCCTCTTCGATGATGGAATCATCTTTTTCAACATCGTATTTTTGAGTAAGGAACCAGCCGCCGATTGTATCGACTTCTTCGTTCTCTAAATGGATGCCTAGCAGGTCGTTTACTTGGTCAATTAACACTTTTCCGTCAAGAATATAATGGCCTTCGCCGATTTTGCGGATTTCGCTAATTTCATCAATATCAAATTCGTCGCGGATTTCACCGACAATTTCCTCAATGATGTCCTCAACCGTCACAAGCCCGGCAGTACCGCCGTATTCATCAGACAAAATGGCCATGTGGACCCTCTCTTTTTGCATTTTGACAAGCAGGTCTTGGATCGGCGCAGATTCAATGACATGAATGATAGGGTTGACGAATTGAGAAATGGTGGAATCAACAGATACCTCACCGCTGATGCAGGCGGTCAGCACTTCTTTAATGTTAATAACCCCGATAATGTTATCTTTATCGCCCTCTTCCACAGGGTAGCGGGTATATTTTTCAATCTGAATGATGTCCATCATTTCAGAAATCTTGATATCATGCGGAAGGCTGACAATTTCGGTCCGCGGAATCATAATTTCTTTCGCGAGCCTGTCGTCAAATTCAAAGATTTTATTCACATATTTAAACTCTGATTGGTTGATTTCACCGCTTTTATAGCTTTCAGACAAAATGATTCGCAGCTCTTCTTCTGAGTGAGCCAGTTCGTTTTCTGAAACGGTCTCCAGGCCAAATGCTTTGGTCAATAACCGTGCGGAATTGTTCAAAAGCCAAATGAATGGGAACGCGATGCGGTAAAACCAAATCAGCGGTTTCGCAAACAGCATAGACACTGCTTCCGCCTTTTGGATAGCGACTGTTTTAGGTGCAAGTTCTCCGACAACAACGTGTAAGAACGTGATAATGGCATACGCAAAAATAAACGATATGACATGTGAAAGGGAACCTGGAACGTTCATTTGGACGAAAAGCGGGTGAAGCAGCCTTTCGATCGTTGATTCACCTAAAACCCCTAATCCGATGGAAGTCAATGTAATTCCGAGCTGACACGCAGATAAATATTCATCAAGATGCGTGGTCACTTTTTTTACGGCTATTGCTGCTTTATTTCCTTCCGCGATCAGCTGATCGATCCGTGAGCCTCTGATTCTGATAATGGCAAACTCAGATGCCACGAAAAATGCCGTCAGGGCGATTAAAACAGCAACTAAAATCAAATTCACTATGTCCAATTAGAACCTTCACTCTAGCAATGAGAATGAAGGTAACACCTCCTGTTAGATAAAATGGTTTTAACTTAACAGCAGCATAAATGATTGGAACACGGCGAGCTTTTCAGGCGGGAGTTTGCTTTTCAGCTTGTCACGATCCTCGGGCTTCAGCCGTTCAAACCGATGCAAGATTCCGGAGATGTTTTGATTCATATGATCAATTTCTAATGCCAGATTTCCAATTTCATCATCAAGTTTAGCTGAAGAGGGAAACTGGTTCTCCAGTCGATCTTTAATATCGGACAGGGCCAATCGCTGCTTCTTGCAATCTACAATAAATATAAGTCGTTTGAGTGCATTTTCGTCGTAGTAACGGTAATTTGAACAGGATCTGGCCGGCGTAAGCAGACCGAGATTCGTATAATAATCAACTGTCCGTTTCGTTACTCCGGCGAGTGCCGCTAGTTCACTGATGCGATAAGTCTCAGCCCCATCTATATCCCTCCCAACCATCACGTTATAGTTATGAGAATAGTTTAATATATGAACGGTGTCTTGCACAAGTTTATTGTTTTTTTTAGACCGGAATTGGAAGTTGTGGAATTCATCATCTGATTGAAGTAACATAGGAAGATAGAATTTTCAAATTTTTATATGCGGAAGGGACAGATGAAATTGGCTGGGTTATCCCGGGAAGTTGAAGAAAACTTAAATAAAGGATCATGGATTCGCAAGCTGTTTGATGAAGGTGCAAGGCTGAAGAAGGAGTTCGGGGAAGACCAGGTATTTGATTTTTCACTCGGCAACCCGATTGTTGAACCGCCTGAAGCTTTTAAGAGAGCGTTAATAGAGGAAGCTGAAAAAGGCAGCCACGGATACATACAAAACCAAGGGCTTCTTGCAGCGAGAGAAAAAGTCGCGCAATTTCTGGGCTCGCGTTTTGAAGCTGATTTCTCAGCGGAGCGCATCGTCATGACGGTGGGCGCGGGAGGCGCTTTGAATGTTGCGTTAAAAAGCATCGTAAACCCTGGGGAAGAGGTCATTATTCTTGCACCTTATTTTGCCGAATATAAGTTGTATATTGAGAACTACGGGGGAAAAGCCGTCAGCTGCCCGTTGACAAGCCGGTTTGAGATCGACATTGAAGCGGTAAGGCAATCGATCACTCCACAGACGAAAGGGCTGATTCTCAATACACCGCATAACCCCACAGGCACTGTTCTCAGCCAGAAAAATATAGACGATTTAGGCGCTTTATTAAAAGAAATAGAAGAGAAGAGCGGCCAGACGATTTATGTGCTGTTTGATGAACCGTACAGTCAATTAATCTATGATGAAGAGCTGGCAAATCCGTTTCAATCGTACCATCGTGTGATATTGGCCAGCTCATTCAGTAAAGATCTCGGCATAGCCGGAGAGCGGCTCGGGTATATCGGATTGGACAGCCGAATGCCGGATGCGGACCTTTTGATCAACGCTTTTGTGTATTGTAATCGAACGCTTGGATTTGTGAATGCCCCTGTCATGATGCAGCGGGCTGTGGCACGAATGGATGATTTAAGAGTAGACGCGAGCGCTTATAAAGAGCGCCGGGATTTAATGGTAGACATTTTAAAAGAAGCCGGTTTTGAATTTGAAATGCCAAAGGGAGGTTTCTTTGTTTTTCCGAAATCGCCGATTGAAGATGAAGTTGCATTTTGCGTGCATGCCGCCCAAAAATACAAATTATTAATTGTGCCGAGCAGCGGTTTTGGAATGAGCGGGCATTTCCGATTATCCTTCAGTGTGCCGATCGAGCAGATTAAAAACTCACGGGACATTTTCATTTCTTTATATAAAGATTTTGCTTAAGAAGGCAAAGAAAAGAAAACAGTTTTCAAGGCTGTTTTCTTTTTATATCCGCAAAATCCTTCCTCTTCCAATCCAGACAGGCGCAGAATTGACAAGCAGGCATGCAGTTAAGGCTTTCTTCATGATAAAAGTCTAAAAATTAAAAATCATTTTTGGAATGAGTTGTGTTACAATAAAATATACAATTTATAATCAAACTTTGACTTTTGGAGGTGGTATGATGGGGCCCTCTGCTTAGGCAACAATACACCGCGTACCTCAATGTTAAGGAAAAATGATTATATCAGGAGGTGACTCCTTATCCTTTGTTGAGAGGATAGGGTTAAATGGACGATATTGACAGTCTGATTTTAATTGGCGTGCTCATTGCTTTAACCGCGTTTTTCGTTGCAAGCGAGTTTGCGATTGTTAGAGTGAGGAGATCCAGAATAGATCAGCTTATCACAGAAGGAAACAAACGGGCGATACTCGCAAGGCGTGTCATTACAGATTTGGATGAATATTTATCCGCATCCCAGCTAGGCATTACATTGACATCAATCGGGCTTGGCGTACTGGGTGAGCCGGCCTTTGAACGGCTGCTGCATCCACTGTTTGAACCGCTCGGCTTGCCGGACTCGGTTTCACATGCAGTCTCTTTTGCAGTCGCGTACGGCTTGATCACGTTCCTGCACGTTGTTGTAGGTGAACTGGCCCCGAAAACGGTCGCGATTCAAAAGGCAGAACAGCTGACTTTACTGATAGCGGGCCCTTTGCGTTTATTCTATTTGCTCCTGTTTCCGTTTATTTGGATCCTCAATGGATCGGCGCGGCTTTTATGCGGGATGTTCGGTTTGAAGCCTGCGTCAGAACATGATGGTTCCCATTCTGAGGAAGAACTCAGGATGCTGTTATCTGAGAGTTTAAAAAACGGAGAGATTAATCCGTCTGAATATAAATATGTGAATAAGATTTTTGAATTTGATAATCGGATCGCCAAAGAAATTATGATACCGCGGAAGGAAATGGCTGCTGTGTCAACTGAGATGACGATGGCCGAGATGCTTGAAGTCATGCTGAAGGAAAAATACACGCGCTGGCCAGTCACAGATGGAGACAAAGACAGTGTGCTCGGTTTGGTCAATACGAAGCATTTGTTTTCTGATTTGCTGTTTATGACAGAAGAAGAACGAATGAAGATGACGATCCATCCGTATGTGAGGCCGGTCATCGAAGTGATTGAAACGATCCCGGTTCATGACTTGCTGATTAAAATGCAGCGCGAGCGCATTCATATGGCTATATTGTCGGATGAATACGGAGGAACCTCGGGACTTGTGACGACAGAGGATATTCTTGAGGAAATTGTCGGAGAGATCCGAGATGAATTTGATGAAGATGAACAGCCGCTGATCCAAAAGCTTGGCGACGGCCATTATGTGATGGATGGAAAGGTTCGGATCGATCAGGTGAACAGCCTTCTTGGCGCATCGATTCAAGAAGACGTCGATACGATCGGCGGGCTGATATTAAAAGAAAACATCGATATTGAGGCTGGTGAATCCATTCGCATCGGTTCATATACGATAAAGGTGCTGAAGATGGACGGCCGATTAATCAAGCAAATCGATATAAAAGAAGAAGCCGGCAACACAACCGGGATTACGGCGCACCACAAGCTGCCGCTGCCCGAGCCTGTGATGCTGAACAGTGCAACCTTGAGCGAGAAATAAGCTCAAGGTTTTTTTATATTGTGATTGTCCAGCCGCACCAAAATGCAAAAAGCGACCCGCAAAGTGTCAGGACGATGTACAAGATGCTTTCTTTTACACGTTTGGCCATAAGGAGTTGAATAGTTTCAACGCTGAATGTGGAAAAGGTCGTAAAGGCGCCAAAAAACCCCGTGCCAATGATAAGCGAGACCGAAGCATTTGCAACGTGAAGTCCTGTAAATATTCCGAGCCCGAGAGCTCCGAGAATATTGACTGTCAGTATGCCAATGGGCAGGCTGAGACCTTTGGTTTTGGCGGTTATGACATTGCCAAGCCAGAAGCGAAGCATTGCGCCAAGTCCGCCCCCTATGAAAATACCCGCTAGTGTCATTTTTCCTGCAGCCCCTTTCTTTGCTGAATGCCTGCTATGCGCCGTCCCACAAAAACACCAATCAGTGCAAATATGATCCCTGATATCAATGAGGCTGCCACATATAAAAGAGCCAATGAGGGTTGTCCTTGCAAAAGCATCACTGTTTCCTTAGAAAACGTGGACATTGTTGTGAAGCCTCCGCAAAAGCCGGTGCCTAAAAAAGCCGACAGCAGAGGCCGTTTTGCCCCGATCATAAAAAATCCGGTCAAAATGCCTAATAGAAGGCTGCCTGCCGCATTTTCCAGCCAGGTTGCCGCCGGGAACTGACCGGTGTGTATCCATAAGTTTAATCCGTATCGGAGGCAGGCGCCAAGCGCGCCTCCGATAAAAACCGCGCTATATATTTTCATGTTTGCCATCCTTTATGATGAAATCCGGGTAATCTGTAACGATGCCGTCCACGCCCATGGCTTGTAATTTTGCCGCTGTCTTTTGATTGTTGACAGTCCATGCAAATATGTTTAAGCCATTTTTATTGATGGAGCCGATCATCAGACGGTTAAGCCGTGTGTGTTTTATATTGACATAGTTTGCAAAAGAGCGGAAGGCCTTCATCTGATTTCTGGACAGCATGCCAAAGTTGGGCCTTGTAATGACCGCTGTCGGAATCGAAGGATAAAGCTCGCGGAACCTTTGGACGGAGCGGAACTGAAAGGATTGAACAATATTATTGATAGAAAAAGAAAATTGCCCTAATAGCTGTCCCACCTCTTCTTCAATTCCGACTTGAGACGGATGGCCTTTTAGTTCAATTAAAAGGCCGATTTTTTTGTGGTAGCGCTTGAGCACCGCTTCCAGGGTTGGAATACGCTCTCCTTGAAAAGCGGGACCGTACCAGCTTCCTGCATCGAGTTTTTGCAATTCCTCCAAGGTAAAATCCTTAACAAAGCCCGATCCGTTTGTTGTTCGGTCAACCCTGTCATCGTGTATCACAACAATCTGCCTGTCTTTTGTAAGCTGGACATCCAGTTCGATCATATCTGCATTCATTTTCACCGCAAGGTCAAATGCGGCAATCGTATTTTCCGGAGCGTAGCCGGATGCTCCGCGATGGGCAATGATGTACAAGCTAAGTCAGCTCCTCGTATGGGCATTTCTGTTATTGTATCAAATCCATATATGCACCGCGATACAAACTGGTGAATTTTTTCTGCCATATCGGAATGGTCCGGGCTGAGGAATGCGTATAACTAAAAAAAGACACTCAGCGTATCAGAACACATTTCGTCAGAAAATTAGGTCTTTCGACATGTTCACAACAAAATATGATCCTTTATAATAGCAAAAAAGGAGGCGAGATCATGGGAAAAGGGAGAATCAGAGTGGAGGAAAGAATTAAAGCCGAAACGGATGCTGAAATGCAAAAAGCAACTCTCCTTGATCAGACACAAACGAAAAAAGGTAAGTGACTGTCCCTATTGAATCTGGCTGATAGATGAATTGAGAAATGACCCCGGCGTTTCGCCGGGGTTTTGTGCTGCATAAGACATTTAAATGAACATCCTTACGAATATTTTAGTATAATAAACAATTGATTGGGATAGAGGGGAGACAGTCATGCCGGATTATCTGCAGCAGTATTTTACGCTTGATAACATCATACAAATCGGCATCAGCTTGGCGATTTTGCTGGTGTTTCTTATACTTAGAAAATTATTCACAAGATATTTTTTTAACCTGCTTTTTAATTTGACAAACCGGCCGAAAACAGAAATTTTTAAACAGGTGGTTCTGGCGTTTGATAAGCCGGCCAGATGGTTTTTTGTTGCCCTTGGGCTGTTTTTAGCGATCCGGTATTCACCGTTTTTAGATGAGCAAATGCCGGTCATCAGCAAAATATACCGCTCACTGATTGTGGCGCTCTTGTGTTGGGGTCTTTGTAATTTGACCGCAACATCGTCGTTTATCTTCCATAAGGTGAACCAGCGCTTCGAGCTTGACATGGATGACATTCTGGCCCCGTTTTTATCCAAATTGCTCCGTTTTGTGATCATTGCGCTCAGTGTCAGTGTGATCGCTCAGGAATTCAATTATGATGTCAACGGATTTGTAGCGGGCCTTGGTCTTGGCGGACTGGCTTTTGCGCTTGCCGCGAAGGATACCATCAGCAACTTCTTCGGCGGTATTATCATTATTACTGAAAAGCCGTTTACAATTGGTGACTGGGTGGAGACGTCGACAGTAACAGGATCAGTCGAGGATATTACCTTTAGGAGCACGAGATTCAGAACAGCACAGGGGGCGCTTGTAACGGTGCCGAACTCTACGCTGTCGATGGAAGCGATCACGAACTGGACAAGAATGACCAAACGCCAGATTACGTTTTCCATCCATGTGTCCTACGCTACGCCGATTGAGAACCTTGAACGCTCCATTCATTCTCTCAGAACAATGCTCTTAGAGCATGAGGGCGTTGATAATGAAATAATCATGGTCAACTTTGATACGTTTGCCGACAGCTACTACAATTTATTTTTTAACTTCTATACAAAAACGACGGTTTGGGCTGAAAACCTTAATATTAGAGAGGATATCAACTATAAAATTATTGAGATTTTAGGTGCAGAAGGCGTTCAGTTTGCATATCCCGGCCAAATGGTTGTTGTCAAGCAAAAGCACGAAAGCGACCAATTCCAGGTGAATCTAAATAAAGAGGAAAAGGAACGGGCTTAAAAGAGAGACTTCGTCTGACAGAGGCGGAGTCTTTTTCATGGTAAAATAAGAGAAAAAGGCGGTGTTGAGTTGGAAACATTCAAAAGTATTCTACATGAAGCACAGAGAATTGTTGTGCTGACCGGAGCGGGAATGAGCACAGAATCAGGGATCCCCGACTTTCGTTCAGCAGGGGGCATTTGGACGGAGGATGCCTCAAGAATGGAAGCGATGAGCCTTGATTATTTTTTAAGTTATCCGCGTCTGTTTTGGCCCAAATTCAAAGAATTGTTCCAGATGAAAATGAGCGGCAGCTTTGAACCGAATGAAGGCCATTTGCTTTTAGCTGAGCTGGAGAAGCAAGGGAAGCAGGTCGATATTTTCACGCAAAACATTGACGGTCTTCATAAAAAAGCGGGGAGCAGGCATGTGTACGAACTGCATGGTTCTATCCAGACAGCAGCTTGTCCGGCATGCGGCGCCCGATATGATCTTCCCCATTTGCTGGAGCGGGAGGTGCCGGAGTGCACGGCGGCCGGAAACAATGGGGACATTTGCGGAACGGTATTAAAAACCGATGTTGTTCTCTTTGGCGATGCCGTCATGCACTTTGACACCCTTTATGAAAAGCTGGATCAAGCAGATCTTTTATTGGTTATCGGCACGTCTCTCGAAGTGGCTCCGGCTAGATTTGTGCCTGAGGATGCAAGCCTGATTCCCGGCATGAAGAAAGTCATCATAAACCTTGAACCAACGTATTGCGACAGCTTGTTTGACATGGTCATCCATCAAAAAATCGGCGAGTTTGCCCGAAGTTTGGGCATGAAAAAGTGAGCCGCTTTATGCGCCTCACTTTTTTATTCATGAACAGGAACCATTGTGTCCTCTAACACTCCGAAGGAATAGCCTTTTTCTTTTAATTTATTGATTAGTACCGGCAGCGCATTTACAGTAGCAGGAAGATCATGCATGAGAATTACATTTGGGCGGCTTGAAGAGCTGTGTTCCATATTCTCAAGCTGCTGTAATACGGCGGTCACATACTGTGAATTCCGGTATTTCCAGTCCATGCTGTCGATCGTCCAATCCCAGTACACAAACCCATCTTTCTCCAGATTGCGAATTTGTGAGGCGGTTAGTGACGGCTTGCTTCCGTATGGCGTTCTGACAAGATCGGTTTTATATCCTGTAATGTCCTGCAGCGTGTCACGCGCCTCCTGCATTTCTTTTAGCGGAGATGTCGGTGTTTGATAGAACAATCTGTTATTGTGGGTAACGCCATGTAAACCGAGTGCGTGGCCTTCCTTTTCTGCTCTTTTCACAGCCTGCTTGAATTCGTTCATCCGCGGTGACAGCATAAAAAACGTCGCTTTTACATCAGCGCTTTTCAGTACGTCGAGCAAGCGGGTTGTAACGGCTGAAGGGCCGTCGTCGAAGGTTAAGTAAACCGTTTTATCTCCCATGTTCTGCTTTGTCTGCAGATGTTTTATCAGGAGATCGGGGGAGTCGTTTTTCAGCTTAAGGCTTTCCTTCTCATCTCGAAGCTGGCCGTTTGTTGTGACAGTGACTTCCTTTGCTTTCGTTGAACTGTTGGAATAACCCAAAATCACCATAAGCAAAAGCAGCACACATAAAACTGCTAAACTTGCAAATTTAAAAGCAAGCGAAACTGCAGAAGGAGAAGCCTCTCCTCTCGTTTGTCGCATAACAATCTCTCCATTGGCATAAAATCTCTACATAATGCTGTACAGCAGGCAGCTTATGAAGATGCCTTATGTTTACAACCTATGTATTACCAGTCAAGTATACAGGAATAAAACTGGAAAGCACATAGAAAATTTGTCGAAATGTCAGATTTTAAGGAAAAAATAAACTCCTTTCCGCTATAGATCTCTTGATCTTTCTGTTTTTCAGCTTGTCCAATATGGTAGAATTAGTGATAATGACAGCTTGAATGACATCAGGGACATCTCGAAAAGGGAGGGCTTTTATGAAGGTTTTAGTCAATGGCCGGCTGATTGGGCGCAGTGAAGCATCAATCGATTTGGAAGATCGCGGTTATCAGTTTGGTGACGGCATCTATGAAGTGATCAGGGTGTACAAAGGAGTATTGTTCGGCTTACGTGAGCATGCAGAGCGTTTTTTCAGAAGTGCTGCTGAAATCGGAATTTCACTGCCATTCAGTATAGAAGATCTCGAGTGGGACCTGCAAAAGCTTGTACAGGAAAATGCGGTCAGTGAGGGAGCGGTATACATTCAGACAACAAGAGGTGTGGCCCCGCGAAAACACCAGTATGAAGCCGGCCTCGAGCCGCAGACTACTGCCTATACGTTTACGGTGAAAAAACCGGAGCAAGAGCAGGCATACGGAGTGGCGGCCATTACAGATGAGGATCTTCGCTGGTTAAGATGTGATATCAAAAGTCTGAATTTACTGTATAATGTCATGACGAAGCAAAGGGCCTATGAAGCCGGAGCATTTGAAGCCATTTTACTTAGGGACGGCGTTGTTACGGAGGGTACATCCTCTAACGTTTATGCCGTTATCAACGGCACAGTGCGAACACATCCGGCTAATCGGCTCATTCTCAATGGAATTACACGGATGAATATTTTAGGACTGATTGAGAAGAATGGGATCAAACTGGATGAGACTCCTGTCAGTGAAGAAGAGTTGAAACAGGCGGAAGAGATCTTTATTTCGTCAACGACGGCAGAAATTATTCCGGTCGTGACGCTCGATGGACAATCGATCGGAAGCGGGAAACCCGGACCGGTGACCAAACAGCTTCAGGCTGCTTTTCAAGAAAGCATTCAACAGGCTGCTAGCATTTCATAAATGAACGAAGAAAAGAGCCCGCTTTTTACAGCGGGGCTCTTTTTATTTTTTAACAAATCCAATCAAAATGGAGATCATTGGCGATATATAGAGGAAGAACGTAAATGGGATGTAGTCTATGACTGGAACACCAAGTGCGCTCGCCATAAATGCGCCGCTGACGCCCCAAGGAATCAATGGGTTAATTAATGTTCCGCCGTCCTCTAATGATCTTGTCAGAAATTTTCGCTGGATGTTTCGTTTGTCATATAAAGATTTAAATGATTGTCCCGGTATTAATATCGATAAATACTGTTCGCCCGTTGCCAAGTTGACGCCGATGCTTGAGCAGACAGTTGCTGCAACAAGACGGCCTTTTGAGCGGATGCCTTTCATGACGCCTTCCAATAGTGCAGAAATCAATCCGATTTTCTCCATCAATCCGCCGAGTGCAAAAGCAATCATAATGAGAGAGACAGAGCCCATCATGGATTGCAGTCCGCCTCTGTTAATAATTTTAGCGGCTGCCTCATTGTCAGTTTCGAAAGTTGTGCCATTTTGTAAAGCTGTCATAAACGCCTGCAGGCTGCTGTAGGGTACAAAAATAGCAGTCAAAATTCCCGAGGAAATAATTCCGGCAGTCAGAACGGGGATTACTGATACCCGTTTCATTGCCAGCAAAACGACTAAGAGCGGAGAAAGAAGGGCCCACGGTGTCACGTTTGCAGCATCTTTTATTCCGGTTATGACCTGCTGAATATTATCGGTTGAAGCAGCGTCCGCTGACACTGATGAACCGAGAAAGTAAAACAGAACGACAGTGATGAGCAAAGCTGGAATGGTTGTGCCCATCATATGGCGAATGTGTTCAAAGATTGGTATTTCGCCTATTCCGGCTGCAAAGTTGGTTGTGTCCGACATCGGCGACATTTTATCCCCAAAACAAGCGCCGCATATGACTGCGCCTGCTGTCCATTCAAGCGGAACGCCAGCCGCGCTCGCCACGCCGATCAGCGCTACTCCGATTGTGCTTACAGTTGTCAGACTTGAGCCAACAAGTGTGCTGATGATCATACATGAAAACAAAGCAGTCAACAGAAGGTGGCTTGGTTCAATAAAGGATAGGGCATAAACTGTCATAGTCGGTATTGCGCCGCTGTACATCCAGGCGCCGATTAAGATGCCGATCAGCGCTAGAACAATAATCGGCTGTACGCCGTTTTTGATCCCGTCTACAATCCCTTTTTCAATGCTCTTCCAGGGAAATCCAAACCATAAAGCTGCTGCTGAAAGCATGACAACACTTAAAAACAGCGGGATATGAGGTTCTACATGAAGCAAGAATAAGCAAGAAATAATAATGCACAACATGAATATAAATAAACCGACGGCTAACGGAAACGTCAGCTTTTTTTGAGAATCCAAAATAACACCCCATATTTATCTTTAATGCTTTTGTGCTTTTGGGCACGAAAGCATTATAACAGAAAAAAACGAAAATCTATGTTTTTTCACAATTATGAATATAAAAGAAGTGAGCACAGGGCGTGCTCACTTTACAATCAGGACGGGTATATCCGATTTCGCTGAAAGCTTTTCACTTACACTTCCGAATATTAGCTTTTTCAGCCTGTTTTGGTCTCTGCTTCCGGTTACGATCATATCGGCAGAAATGCGGTTTGCATGCTCGATAATTGATTCAGCCGGATCGCCTTCTAATATATCGATATCTCCATCTGCCTGCTGTTCATTCAGCATCATTCTGGCTTCGGCGATGACTTCTTCCGTACGGTCTTCATAGATCATTGGCTCAGGTGATGTTACATCCGATATCAGCGGATCAGGAACACTTGTCATGCCTCCGCTGATATAGCTTGCCTCAGCTGCGGGTCTGGGCGGGTCGATGACGGTCTGATTGTCTTTCATATCATGTGAATGGGCGACGGTAATAGCGGCATTTACGGTTTTAGCAAGATCAATGGCTGTCAGAAGCGCTTTCTTACTATTTTCACTTCCGTCAAACGCAACAATGATACGGTCAGCATGGAACATCCTTCTCACCCTTTCAAAGCGTCTTACAACACTACTACCCGAATTTGAGCACAATTAACCTTTTCCTATTCAAGTAATGATTGACAATAAAAGGTTTTGTTTATATGATGATAAAAAGATGAAATCAGAATGGAAGGAGGGTTTGCTATGCCAAGGAATTTGCGTGTTTATCAAACAGTTTCATATTGGCGCGGCAAACCTTTTGTTCTGTTTTCGTGAACGGTTTTTTAGGTCGGACCGCGCGCTGAAAAGCGCTGTGCGTAACATATCGGTTAAAAAAGGCATGGAGCTGACGCTTCATGCCTTTTTTATATACAAAATCTAAGGAAAGACAGGTGTATGGGATGTGAAGACAAATACAGAGGCGAGGGCAGTTCGTGCCAAACTGGATGAAAAAAGCTGCAAGGAAAAAATAGAAGGCGGCTGATGAGGAGATGGGGATAGATGTTTTCAGTTTTGAAAAAGCTTGGCTGGTTTTTTAAGGCGTACTGGCTGCGCTATACGATTGCGATTGTCCTTTTATTAGCAGTCAATGTCATTGAAATGTTTCCGCCTAAGCTCTTGGGGAACGCCATAGATGATATGAAAGCAGGGGCATTTACTGCGGAAGGGCTGCTGTTTTATATCGGTATCTTTTTTGTGCTGACGGCGGCCGTGTATATCATGTCTTATTTTTGGATGCATCAGCTGTTTGGCGGAGCGAATCTGATGGAGAAAATTCTTCGTACGAAGCTGATGGGGCATTTGCTGACTATGTCGCCGCCGTTTTATGAAAAAAACCGAACAGGCGATTTAATGGCACGAGGGACAAATGATCTTCAGGCCGTCAGTTTAACCACAGGGTTTGGCATCTTGACGTTAGTTGATTCTACGATGTTTATGATGACGATCTTTTTGACAATGGGGTTTTTGATCAGCTGGAAGCTGACCTTTGCCGCCATTATCCCGCTTCCAGTCATGGCGATTGCAATCAGTCTATATGGAAGTAAAATTCATGAGCGGTTTACTGAGGCCCAAAACGCGTTCGGGGCGCTGAATGACAGAGTGCTGGAATCTGTTTCAGGCGTGCGGGTGATTCGCGCGTATGTTCAGGAAACAAACGATGTTCGCCGGTTTAATGAAATGACCGCTGATGTTTATCAGAAAAATATGAAAGTGGCTTTTATTGATTCACTGTTTGAGCCGACGGTAAAACTGCTTGTCGGCGCAAGCTATCTGATTGGGCTCGGCTACGGAGCGTTTCTTGTATTCCGGAACGAGCTGACGCTTGGAGAGTTAGTGTCCTTTAACGTTTATCTCGGCATGATGATTTGGCCGATGTTTGCAATCGGTGAACTCATTAATGTGATGCAGCGCGGCAATGCGTCATTAGATCGGGTAAATGAAACTCTTTCTTATGAAACGGATGTGACAGATCCAAAACAGCCCGCTGATCTTAAAGAGCCTGGAGATATCGTTTTCAGTCATGTCAGCTTTACATATCCAAGCTCAACAAGTGACAATCTTCAGGATATTTCATTTACGGTGCGAAAAGGGCAGACTGTCGGGATTGCAGGTAAAACCGGGAGCGGAAAAACGACAATTATTAAGCAGCTTTTGCGCCAGTATCCTCCAGGTGAAGGGAGCATTACATTTTCAGGTGTACCGATTCAGCAAATCCCTCTTGACCGTCTCCGCGGATGGATCGGATATGTGCCTCAGGATCATTTACTGTTTTCACGGACTGTAAAAGAAAATATTTTATACGGAAAACAGGATGCAACTGATAAAGAGGTTCAGCAAGCCATTGCCGAAGCACATTTTGAAAAAGATTTGCACATGCTTCCGTCCGGTCTGGAGACAATGGTCGGTGAAAAAGGCGTGGCACTGTCAGGCGGGCAGAAACAAAGAATTTCGATCGCGAGAGCACTCATGGCGAATCCGGAAATCTTGATTCTGGATGATTCACTTTCCGCTGTAGATGCCAAAACAGAGGCTGCAATTATCAAGAACATCAGAGAAAACCGCAAAGGAAAAACGACATTTATTTTGACACACCGATTATCCGCGGTAGAGCACGCTGACCTGATCCTTGTGATGGACGGCGGCGTCATTGCTGAGAGAGGCACGCATCAAGAACTGCTGGCCAATAATGGGTGGTACCGGGAACAATATGAAAGACAGCAGCTGTTCACTGCGGAAGAAGGGGGAGCAGGGGCATGAAAATAGGAAAAACGTTATGGAGATACGCACTTCTTTATCGAAAATTGCTGATCACAGCCGTCCTTTTGCTAACTGTTGCCGTCGGTGCAGAACTGACTGGGCCCTTTATTGGCAAAAAAATGATAGACGACCATATCCTCGGCATTGAGAAAACATGGTATGAAGCTGCGGAAAAAGATAAAAATGCCGTTCAGTTTCACGGCGTCTCATATGTCAGAGAGGACCGATTGCAGGAGCCTGTTTCAAAAGCAAAAGAAGCGCATATTTATCAAGTGGGAATGGCGTTCTATTTTGTTGATCAGGCTGTCAGCTTCGACGGGAATAGAACGGTTTCTGACGGGAAGCTGACGATCACAAACGGAGACAAGAGCCGGGCATATGCTGCCGAAAAGCTGACTAAGCAGGAACTTTTCCAGTTCTATCAGCCGGAAATAAAGGGAATGGTGTTACTGATCTGCCTGTATGGGGGCTTGCTTGTGTTTTCGGTATTCTTTCAATACGGACAGCATTATCTGCTGCAGATGAGCGCCAATCGGATTATTCAAAAGATGAGGCAGGACGTGTTTTCGCACATACAGAAAATGCCGATTCGCTATTTTGACAACCTTCCGGCCGGAAAAGTCGTTGCGCGGATTACCAATGATACGGAGGCTATTAGGGATTTATATGTCACAGTGCTTTCAACATTTGTGACAAGCGGAATCTATATGTTCGGGATATTCACGGCTTTGTTTCTGCTTGATGTGAAGCTTGCGTTTGTATGTCTGGCAATTGTGCCGATTATCTGGCTGTGGTCGGTCATATACCGGAGATATGCGTCATATTACAACCAAAAAATCCGCTCGATCAACAGTGACATTAACGCAAAAATGAATGAGTCAATTCAAGGCATGACCATTATTCAGGCTTTCCGCCATCAAAAGGAAACAATGAGAGAATTTGAGGAATTAAATGAATCACATTTTTATTTCCAAAACAGGATGCTGAATTTAAACTCCTTAATGTCCCATAATCTGGTCAATGTCATCCGCAATCTTGCGTTCGTCTGTCTGATCTGGCATTTTGGCGGTGCGAGCCTGAATGCGGCGGGGATTGTTTCTATCGGTGTGCTGTACGCGTTTGTCGATTATTTGAACCGGTTATTTCAGCCGATCACAGGCATCGTCAATCAGTTTTCAAAGCTGGAGCTTGCAAGGGTCTCCGCCGGGCGTGTTTTTGAACTGCTTGAAGAAAAGAATACGGAAGAAGCGGGTGAACCGGCGAAGGAGCGCGCGCTGGGGCGGGTTGAATTTCGTGATGTGTCATTTGCGTATCAAGAAGGTGAAGAGGTATTAAAGCATATTTCCTTTACTGCGCAAAAAGGCGAAACCGTAGCGCTCGTCGGCCATACCGGATCAGGAAAAAGCTCGATTTTGAATCTTCTGTTTCGTTTTTATGATGCGCAAAAAGGTGATGTCTTAATTGATGGAAAAAGCATTTACAACATGTCAAGACAGGAACTCAGATCCCATATGGGTATTGTGCTTCAGGACCCGTACTTATTCTCGGGCACAATCGGATCTAACGTAAGTCTGGATGACGAAAGAATGACTGAAGAAGAAATAAAAAATGCACTGCGGCAAGTCGGTGCTGAGCCTCTTCTTAAGAAGCTTCCGAAGGGCATTAATGAGCCCGTGATTGAAAAAGGCAGCACGCTATCCTCTGGAGAGCGGCAGTTAATTTCTTTCGCTAGAGCTTTGGCGTTTGATCCCGCGATCTTGATTTTAGATGAGGCAACGGCGCATATTGATACAGAGACAGAGGCCGTGATCCAGAAGGCGCTTGATGTCGTCAAACAAGGACGCACCACCTTCGTCATCGCTCACCGGCTTTCAACAATCAGAAATGCTGATCAGATTTTGGTTCTTGATAAAGGAGAAATTGTTGAGAGAGGGAACCACGAGGAACTGATGGCATTAGAAGGCCAATATTATCAAATGTATGAACTGCAAAAGGGACAGAAACATTCCATTGCATAACGCTCAAAAACCCAAAACAATCGTGTTTTGGGTTTTTGGTTTATGTAGTCAATAAGCCAGTCCGACACGGTTTCCGACATACTCACCTGTAACGAGCTCACGATATAAAAAGTCCGCAGTATCGCCGACCGAAATGCTTGTGCCGCCCTCAGGCAAAACGTTACGCTCCGTACGATAAACGCCGGTTGCTGTTCCGTCCGGGAGGTAAGTGGGGCAGATGATTGTCCAGTCTAATGATGATTCTTTAAGCATTTCGTATACTTTTGCATGCTCCTTGGCTGCGCGGGTCTGCTTTCGTTTCGATTCATTTGTTTCAAACCGGTATTTTCCCGGTTCATATCGGGAATCTAGGATCCCTGCGGTGCCGATCGTAATAAGCCGTTTGATATGCTGTTCCTCCATAACGGAGAGAATGTGTGCCATAGCAGTTGACAAGGTATCATCACCATCTGTGCCTAGACAGCTGATCACGATTTCAGCATTCTCCATTATTTTTTTCACATCTTCTAAGCGGCGGGCGTTCCCCATGACAGTTCTGTCTTTTGAAAGGGGAAGATCAGCATGTTGAGATCTGATCAGAGCGAAAATATCAAATCTTTCATCTGCTGCAGCTTGTGTTAAAAAGGCTTGTCCGACGCGGCCGCTGGCTCCTAATAAAGCGATTTTCATTAAAAAACCTCCTCGCCTTTCATTATAAAAGGATGTTCTCAGTTTGAACAGCGCGGGAAAGAATACCTGTACAAATAAACAGAACGATGGGAAACATATTCATGAATCATGGATACACTTACGAATTGAACCAGCTCCCAATTCACAATGGTGATGAATGACACCCCGATTCCCTCCCTTTTTTTCTAGGATATGTGGAGCAGGAAAAAAGGGTGACAAAATAAAGAGAGCGCGGAAACCGCGCCCTCTATAGCCATATATTGAATTGTTATTGAACTCTGCCGCCCATTTGCTGCTGAGCGAAAGATACTAAACGTTTTGTGATTTCTCCTCCGACAGAACCGTTAGCGCGAGAAGTTGTGTCCGCTCCAAGGTTAACGCCGAATTCAGAAGCGATTTCAAGTTTCATTTGATCGATAGCCTGAGCTGCGCCAGGAACTAGTAAGTCATTTGAAGAGTTTTGGTTAGCCATGTGTAAAATCTCCTTTTTATTTAGTATGGTTGGGTTAACTGGAGTTGCACCAATCTGTGAACCCTTCTCGGGTGTCACTGCCGCCTCGGCGTAACCCAATGCTTTGCCGGCTTGTTACTACGTATTATGTTAAAATGGCCGGAAAATCATGCGGAGAATTGTGTGGTAAATCTTGAGAAATAAAAAAAGCTTAGCCGTTTAGGCTAAGCTAGTCATAAATATGAAAAAGCATCAGTTCATGTATCTCGTTTGTAAGAGCAGGCTCGTCAGCGCGGGCGGGAAACAAGTCTCCCCATTCAATCTCACCGCTCTTATGATAGATGCCTTCATAATGGGTCCCTTTATAATAAAATGAAATTTTCCATCCGGGCAGCTTTTCTTTTGGGAACAAAGGTTTCCAGCTGAAATGAGAAATCATTACGGCCACGCTCCTTACATTTGGTATCAATTGACCTAAATAAAAACGGCTTATGTTCATTGTATCATTGTTTCAGAACATCATTGAAGAGGCCTAAATATGCAGTTTGTCCCAGCTTTGGATAAAGATAAGCCCGCTTTATTAAAAAAGCGGACAGGTTACGAAGGCCACAATGCTTCCGGAGATGTGATTGCCTTCTCAGATAAATATGACGCGTATTCAAAACTTCTTCGTTTTGTAAGAGAATCAACATGATGCAAATTTGGATGAGAAAAAATGCTTCGGCCCGGGCGCGAATTCGCTTCAAACATCCATACTTTACCGTTCTGATCAATGCCAAAATCGAAACCAATCTCCCCGATAAATCCCTCGATATGATCATGAAGGACATGGCTTGCAGTCAGTGCCGCTGCAGAAAGCTTTTTAATGACCTCAACTCTTTCAGCGGGATCATCGTATACTTCCGCAAGTGTCTTTACAGTGCCGCCGTTAGAAAGATGTGTTGTAATGCTGTTCTTTCCGGAAATTTTTACGGCGATTGCTGTCACTGTCCATTTTCCTTTTCTGTTTTTATTGGTATGGACACGGAAATCCGCTGGTTTGCCTTGAAATTCGATGAGATCAACACCTTGCTGAATGAGAAAGTCGGACGGGTTGTGATGTTTTTGAAATTCTGCAAGGAATGAGGCGGCATCGGAATAATCAATTGATGTAAAAGTTTTGGCGTCATTCGTATGCTTTACCGTCAGGCCGCCATCTGTTCTTGTCAGCTGATAAATGCCGGTGCCGAGTGCTCCATTTGCCGGTTTGATATAGACTTTTTTGTATGCGCCACAGAGCTCATCTATCAGCTCCACAGACGGTGTCAGCTCGGATCTAGGCAAAAAGGGTGCCGTTCTTGGATCTTTTTCGAGCAATTGATGAACGTTCCATTTATTGAAAAACGTTTTATTAAACCATGGGATCTGATATTCATCGATCAGCCTCTTTTTTGTATGTTGCAAGAGAAGTGAATCTTCAATTTTTCGGTTCGGCAAACGGTCATAAACGACGTTCGGCAATGGAACGATTTTTTTCTCCCAGCCGTTTTCCCTGTAAAGGAGGCCTTCAATCGTGCCTTCCTCCCAATTGATTTGGTGCGCGCCAAAAACGAAGCAGTAGCCCCCGGCTTGCTCGTGTAACGTGACAAGTTTAGAAAAAAAGAGGGAACGATCCTTAAATGGGCGTTCAAGAGATACAGTAAACCCTGCCGTAAAGATGCCGACTAACGGCCCGATATGCACTGTATGATCATGAATCAGTATATCTGCCCTGCTTCGGTGGGGAAGCAAAAGCTCATGAAACAGATTTTCAGAGAGAAGCACGGTTTGTTCCAGATGCCGTCTGTAAGCAACGTGGCATCTGACAACCTTCGTTCCGAATGCGGCATGCAAAAGTCCGTCTTGCTTCAGCGAAGAGGGCAGAAACAGGGTGTTTTCACTGGTTTTGTCTATGCCGATCAAAAACCGTTTAGGATTCACGCGGAAGAACTCCTTTCTGGCTTTGCTCAGAAAACAGATATTGGCAGCGTTTTAGGGGACAAGTGTACAGCTGTTCTTTTTGCTCGGGAGAGACACGCAGGATTGACTTCCTGCCTGGTTTGGAATTGATATCTAAAATCCAAATTCTCCCGTCCTTTGCAAGACATATATCAAGACCGAGTTCAAACAACGGCCCATAGCGCTCGTCAAGATAATACGGAACCGATTGGGTAATTGAAAACACATCATCTAGTAAAACCACTTGCTGTTTTTTCGGTATATCTTCAAACCAGGAGTCAAATGTCAGCGCATCAGATCCGCCTGACAAATTGGCCAGCAGCCCGTGTTTGTATCCGCGTCTTACTGCCTTTCCGACTGTATTCCATTCACCTGCTTCGTTTTTTTCCATAAACAGACGAATATCACAAGGGTATTGTTCCTTATCTTGAATGTTTAAGTAAGGCTGAAGCAAATATTGATGCTGAAGCACTTTTTTGCACCATGTTTTAAAAGAAGTCTGGTTGGAAAACGTTTTTGTCTGCTTATCCTTTCCGATGTGATAAGTAGCAGTGATGTTTTTCTTGCCCAGCTTCAAAAGAATCACGCCTCTGCCTCCCGCGCCGAATGCCGGTTTAAGGATGCAGGCTTTTTCTTTGGATAAAAAGGAGTGAATTTGTTCGTAGCGGCTCACCTTTATCGTTTCGGGAATATAGGGATTGATTACAGAGTGCTGCTGCAAATCGTGAAGGACGGTCCACTTATCGGGAAGACCCCGCCCGATAAATTCCGTTTTCGGATATTTTTTGAGCCACTCAACGATTGGTTTTGCTTTTTGGGAATGTGAATCCTTGCCGTAAAAACAGCGATCATAAATATAATCTGGAATCGCCATTTCAGTTTCGTTCCATGTGCTGCTGGCCGAATGATAGACCGATGCTTTGACACGCAAAGTGTCAGGTGAAATATCAAATGGTGTAAACCGGATGAAACGTATGCCGAATTCGGGTGCTCTTTTGGCCAGTTCTGCGGAATAATCCGCTTCATGCTGGCGGGATAAGGACATAAAACCGAGTGTTATCATGGTGAGACTCCCCCTTTTATTCAAAAGCTGCCGGCGGGTGTCCGCAGCTTTACACTAAATACATGTAAGACGAACGCAGCTGACGGTATTCTACTTTACAGAATACGATTCTCCACCTTGCCCTATTCCAAAAGAACAAGCTGATTTTCTAAGAACAGGAATTTGTCTCCTCGTTTGCTAAGTGATTGCATGAGCCTCTATAATACGTATAGGTACATAATCTATATGAAAAAAGCTGAAGCACAGATGGAGGAAGATGAATAGGAATGGGTATTGCAGGAACCTTTATTTTTATGATCGTGATCGGCGCTGCCATTGGAGCGGTGACCAATCATTTAGCAATTCAAATGCTGTTTAGGCCGTATAAAGCGTACTATTTGTTTGGGAAACGAGTTCCTTTTACGCCCGGGCTGATTCCAAGACGGCGAGATGAACTTGCAAAACAAATGGGACTGATGGTAGTCAATCATCTCTTAACCCCTGAAGGCATTAAAAAGCGGCTCGTCTCTGATGCAGCCAAAACGCAGGCTCTTCGAGTGGGGGAACAGCTGATTCAAAAGCTGTCACTTTCTGAAGTGACAGTAAAAGAAGCGCTTGAAAAAGCCGGGATGAAGCGCCCCGAAAAAGCTGCTGATGCATGGATCAGCAGCTGGACCGATGATAAGCTGCATGAGCTTTTCCGCCAATACGGGGACCAATCGTTAAAAGAGCTGGTGCCTATAGAGGTGCAGGAAAAGCTTGAGGAAAAAATTCCGATGATTTCAGGATATATATTGTCACGGAGTGTCCGTTATTTTGAAAGTGATGAAGGAAAAATCCGTCTTGGCAATATGATTGATGACTTTTTAAAAGAGCGCGGCATGCTTGGAAGCATGGTGCAATTGTTTCTTGGCAATTCAAGCCTTGCGGATCGCGTGCTGCCGGAGCTGCTGAAATTCTTGCGCAATGAGGAAACAAATAAATTGCTTTCTGATCTCTTAAAAAACGAATGGGGCAAGCTGAGGGAGTATACGTTTAATGAAGCAGATGAAAAATGGAATGCAAAGGCGCTCATTTTCAGTTTGAAACGAAGAGTGCTGCAAGCATTTTCGACTGCCCCTTTCTTCAACAATACGATTGGCACGCTTACCGTCCGCTATGAATCTGAGCTGACCCAGCAAATGCTGCCGGCACTATTAGACAAATTGCTTGAAGGTATTTCGTCCAACCTTGAAAGTGTCTTAAAACGGTTGCGTCTTGAGGAAATCGTCAAGGAGCAGGTGGATCAGTTCCCGGTGGAGCGTCTTGAAGAAATGGTGCTGTCCATTTCAAAAAAAGAATTTAAAATGATTACCTATTTGGGGGGCCTTCTCGGCGGAATTATAGGCGCGATTCAAGCATTGTTTGTCATCCTTTTTTAAGAAGAAATGGTTTTTGATTAATGAAAGGAGCTCCATAGTCTGTTATAGTGGAGTGGTATGTCAAACGGCAATGATGAAAGGAGCTATTTACAATGGCTGTTAATTTTTATGATGTAGCGTATGATCTGGAAAATGCATTACGCGGGAGCGAAGAATTCACCCGTTTAAAAAACCTTTACGACGAAGTTAACGCAGATGAATCAGCGAAGCGCATGTTCGAAAACTTCCGTGATGTACAGCTTAGACTCCAGCAAAAACAAATGGCAGGAGAAGAGATTACACAAGAAGAAGTGACGCAGGCTCAAAAAACAGTTGCGCTTGTACAGCAGCACGAAAAAATTTCTCAGCTGATGGAAGCGGAGCAGCGCATGAGCATGCTGATTGGTGAATTGAACAAAATCATTATGAAGCCTTTAGAAGAGCTTTACGGCAGTGTTGAAGGCTAATAAGCAAAATCCCTTCTTGGATAAGAAGGGATTTTTTATTCACTCAGCAAACTTGGAAATCCAATGAATCTTTTACCTCTCCATTGATGATGACTGATAATGTATGAATTCCTTTGTAATGCTTTCTGGTGGTTAAATCCTTAAAGGATTGGATTCTTGTGTATGACTTCGTTTCGTTTTTTCGTATATTTGTTTCTGTTATTTTAAATACTTTCTGATGACGCTGGCCTCTTGCTTTTACAAAATCAATTGCGTACTCAATTCTTACTTTTTGATCCCTGTCTGAATGAATATAGAAAGAAAATTCAAGGCTTTCGCCAATAACTATACGTTTGGGCTGGCATGTTAAATCATGTAGTTGTATCGAATCAGCATTTTCATAACCAAAAAGCGCTAAGGCCTGTTTATCACCCTTTTTTAATAAGGTCCGATAGGCGTGTTTGATAATCCAGTCTGTATGGGGATGTGTTCCGTACCATTGATCTGCGACTTTTCTCAGTAAATGAGGATGCGTTTTTGATATATCATTAAGGTTGTTGGCCACGCTTTTTCTTACATATAAAGACTCGTCCTGCATCAGCTTCTCAAGGATCGGCAATACGGGGGAAGGGTCCGATTTCAAAGCCGGTATCGATTTTCCCCATGGCAGGCGGGGCCTGCTGCCTTCGCTCGCAAGTCTTCTCACGTGTTCATTTTTATGCTCAGACCATGCAAGCAATTGTGCAATCATCTTTTCTTGATCTAACAGCAAAAAAGGCCTTACAGCAAATTCTGAGGTCGAATATTGCGTAAAGGATTCCAATGCCTTTATTGATTCTTCCCAATGCGCTAACCCGTACTGTTCCACATAATCTGGAAATAAAATTCCGCTGAGTCCTTTAAAATGAGGGGCTGTATCCCGTAAAATTGTGAGCGCTTCAACGTATTGTTTTGGCAAAGTTTCGTATAAAGAAACTGTCACGCGGCGCATCCGCTCTTTTAAAGTGAGTTCAGGCCAGTCCTCCAGCCGTAATGTATCCAAGAATCTGTTTTTGTTAAAATCAGGATAGGATGACCTTACATGATGGATCAACTGAGATATCAGTTCTTCATTATATATTTCTTTTAAATCAGCCATATAAACACCGCTTTTTCGTTTATTATTTATATTGTATGGGAATGTACGTTCTGGATCAAGTGTATAGTCCTAAAAATTAACAACTGATCCTACCACGGATATACAAAAGTTGGTTACTTTTTTTAGTTAAAAAAACCCTTGTCATCGGAAAGGAAAACTGAGATAATAACATTGAAAGCGCCTACACTTACCTATTTCAAATGGATACGGTCGCATATCATGCCGTTATATAGAGGGGATAAGCAACAGAGAGTAAGTGTTCGGAGCGCATCATTGGTCAAACAAGGGGTTCCTGATACATGATTTTTCGTAAATCGAAATAACGATATTAGGGAGAATGGCTGCTTCGATCGTATCCTATCAACAAGCCATACATAAAGTCTGCTGAGCCAGGCTTTTTTTGCTTTAAGAAAAGGTTGTTCTAAACACAGAGACAGGGTCATATCCTATACACAAGTACAGTCATCAAGGAGGGGGACATCTCTGTGTCAAAACAATTGCTTGCCTTAAATATAGATGGAGCGCTGCTTCGGTCGAACGGGAAGATTCATCAGGCAACGAAAGACGCGATTGAATATGTAAAGAAAAAAGGGATTTACGTCACACTTGTGACCAACCGTCATTTTCGCTCAGCACAGAAAATAGCGAAATCGCTAAAGCTTGATGCCAAGCTGATCACCCATAGCGGGGCATATATCGCTGAGAAAATTGACGCCCCGTTTTTTGAAAAAAGAATTTCTGATGATCATACCTTTAACATTGTTCAAGTGCTGGAGAGCTATCAATGCAATATTCGGCTTCTTCACGAAAAGTATTCCATCGGAAACAAGAAAAAGGTGAATTCGAATTTATTAGGGAAAGCACTCATTCATCCGTCTGACCCGATCTTTTATCCAGTCCAGTTCGTTGAATCATTAAGCGATCTCCTCATGGATGAGCCGGTGAGTGCACCCGTCATCGAGGTGTACACGGAGCACGACATTCAGCATGACATTACAGAAACGATTACAAAAGCCTTCCCTGCGGTGGACGTGATTCGCGTAAACGATGAGAAACTGAATATCGTCCCGAAGGGTGTCTCGAAGGAAGCGGGTTTGGCCCTCGTCGCTTCAGAGCTGGGCCTGAGTATGGATGATGTCGTGGCCATTGGGCATCAGTATGACGATCTGCCGATGATCGAACTTGCCGGTCTTGGGGTAGCGATGGGGAATGCCGTTCCGGAAATTAAGAGAAAGGCAGATTGGGTTACAAGGTCCAATGACGAGCAAGGTGTCGCTTATATGATGAAGGAATATTTCCGAATGCAGCAGCGAAAAGGATTTCTTGATAAGTTCCACATGAAACGTGTGTAAAAAAGCCGCTCGCGCCCTGACAGGTGCGGCGGCTTTTTTGCCGGATTGATTTTAGCAGTTTATTTCTGTACACTAAAGAAAGTTTTGAATCTGATAAATTAGGTGATGAAGTTGCAAATTAAAATAGAAGGCATACATGATGACCGCCTGCATCGGCCTCTGCAAAATATTGCAAATTTGTTTTATGAAGAGTGCGAGCTTGCGTATGGCGGAGAGGAGCCCGCAGATTTTGTCATTTCTTTAGCGTTGTCACAAACGGATGAGCATGTGACGGTTTCTGGAGAAGTGAAGGGTACTGGCATAAAGGAACAGCATACAAAATTCTTTTCTCCAGACATGACTGAAAAAGAAGCTTTTAAGCAAGTGAAAAACACAATTTCTTATGTGTATCTCAATCTTCTTCAGGCGCATACGGGCATTACGCAGAAGTGGGGAATCCTCACAGGAATCCGGCCCACAAAGCTGCTTCATAAAAAACTGCAAAGCGGAATGTCCAAGGAGCAAGCGCATGCTGAGTTGAAAAAAGACTATTTAATTCATGATGAAAAAATCATGCTAATGCAGGAAATTGTTGACCGTCAGCTGGCGGCAGTGCCGGATTTGTACCGAGTAAAGGATGAAGTCAGCATTTATATCGGCATTCCGTTCTGCCCGACAAAATGCGCGTATTGCACATTCCCTGCGTACGCTATCCAAGGACAGGCGGGCAGAGTCGGCTCATTCCTATGGGGACTGCATTACGAAATGCAGAAAATCGGTGAATGGCTGAAGGAGCATGATGTTAAGGTTACAACCATTTACTTTGGCGGCGGGACGCCGACAAGCATTACAGCGGAGGAGATGGATCTGCTGTATGAAGAAATGGTCCGCTCCTTCCCGGATGTGAAAAACATTCGTGAGATTACGGTGGAGGCCGGTCGTCCTGACACGATTACAGAAGAAAAACTCGCCGTTTTAAACAAATATGACATTGATCGGATCAGCATCAATCCGCAATCCTACGAAAACGAAACGCTAAAGGCGATCGGGCGGCACCATACGGTTGAAGAGACCATTGAGAAATATCATCTGTCACGCCAGCACGGCATGAATAATATTAACATGGACTTGATTATTGGTTTGCCTGGGGAAGGCGTGAAGGAGTTCAGGCACAGTCTTTCAGAAACAGAAAAACTGATGCCGGAATCCCTTACCGTTCATACTCTTTCATTTAAACGGGCGTCAGAAATGACGAGAAACAAGCATAAGTACAAAGTTGCCGGCAGGGAAGAGGTTTCTCAAATGATGGAAGACGCGGTAGCCTGGACGAAAGAGCATGGGTACGTGCCTTATTATTTATACCGCCAGAAAAACATTCTTGGAAACCTTGAAAACGTCGGATACTCTTTGCCGGGACAAGAAAGCATCTACAACATTATGATTATGGAAGAGGTGCAGACGATTATTGGCATCGGCTGCGGCGCTGCTAGTAAATTTATTGATCGGGATACAGGGAAAATTACGCATTTTGCGAATCCGAAAGATCCGAAATCGTACAATGAGCGCTTCGAGCACTACACGGACGAAAAAATCAAATATTTAGAGCAGATTTTTGAAAAAACGACAAAGCAGCACTGATTACAGTGCTGCTTTTTTTATCCCTGTTTTTTTGCGGGCTGAACCTCAGGCTTCCATTTAAATACCTTGTTCAGCAAGCGGTAAATTCGTTTTGATTCCTTTGTGACAAGCGGTCCCAAAATCGCCAGAATGAGGACATATAATGCGGCAAACGGCTTTAATGTGGCCGACAGTCCGCCGGCTATCCCGAGATTCGCAACGATAATCGAAAATTCTCCCCGCGATACGATCGTCAGCCCGATATTCGATGAAGCCTTATGAGAAAGCCCTGCGCGTCGTCCTGCCACCATTCCGGCGATAAAATTTCCCAGAATGGTCAAAATCACTGCACCCAACGCAAGCCAAACCGCTTCACCAAGCGAAAACGGATCGATGCTGAGGCCGAAGCTGAAAAAGAACATCGCACCGAAGAAGTCGCGAAACGGAACAACGAGGTGTTCAATCCTATCGGAATGCTCTGTTTCTGAAAAGACCAAACCGAGCAGCAGCGCGCCGATTGCTTCTGCTACATGAATCGTCTCTGAAAAACCGGCGATAAAAAAGAGTGCTGCGAAAATGACGATAATAAACACTTCGTTTGAGCGAATGTCCAACAGTTTGTTCAACAGCGGCGGGAGTTTTCTTGCTGCGATAAAAAACAGCAGCATATAACCGAAGGCGATCAAAATGGACAAGAGTGCACTCCCTACGGATGTCGCATCACCTAGTATAAGGCCGGAAACAACGGACAGATATACGGCAAGGAAAATATCTTCAAACATGATGATGCCGAGAATCAATTCGGTTTCCGGGTTGGCGGTTCTTTTTAAATCAACGAGCACTTTTGCGACAATCGCACTTGACGAGATTGTGATGACGCCTGCGAGGATGAGGACTTCCAGAAAGGAAAATCCGGTGATAAACCCGTAAAGCAGTCCGAGGCTGAAGTTAATCAAAATATAAATCGTCCCGCCGACCGCGATTGATTTTCCTGATTTGATTAACTTCCCGACAGAGAATTCGAGTCCGAGATAGAAGAGGAGGAACAGTACGCCCATTCGCCCGAAAAACTCGATGATTTCACTGCTTTGAATAAATGTTAGATCAATAATCCCCATTTTCGGCGCGTGCGGTCCAACAAGCATTCCCAGCACAATCAGAAACGGAATAATCGAAAATTTAATTTTATTGGCGATCACACTGGCGATTGCCACAAGCACAAGTGCAGTTCCGACTTCAAATACAAGATGGTCCATCGGGGCTCACACGCCCTCTCCAGAAAGAAAATCGTGAATCAGTTTCTTCAGATGCTTTCTCTCACCTGAGAGGACAAGGGTGTCATTTTCTTCAATAATCGAATCCGCTCCGGGATTTAGGAGCTTTTCCTGGTTGTGTTTGATAATCGCAATAACAGTGACATCGTAATTCTGGCGAACATCAAGCTCACCGAGTGTGCGTCCGATCGATTTGGCGCCTTTTTCGACCTTAAACCATTCAATAATAAGATCGCTGAAGGCCATTTCGATGGACTCCAGAGCTTGCGGTTTATAGACCATGCCCCCGAGAATAGCTGCAATTTGCCTTGCTTCAGAATCATCCAATGAAATATTTGAAAGAAGCTCATCCGGGTCCCGGTCATTAAACCGGTAAATTTCCCTTCTTCCGTCATCATGAATGATAATCGTCATTTTTTCGTGGCTTCTTGTTTCGATTTCAAACTTTTTGCCGATGCCCGGCAGATCGTTTTCTTTAATATTCAATGAAAATCCCTCCGAATGTAGTGTTGGCAGTATGGGGTGAGTTACAAATAAAACTTGAGCAAATTATATTCGGAGGTAATTAGACTGGTATTTGACAGGGACGGCCAAAGCCTTTTCCAGCCTGTTTATCAGCGGTTCGTCAAGTGGTTTGACAGAGAGCTGCCTGACAGACTGCGCCAGCGGGCTGTACTCTTTGATCAGCTCAGCCGGGTGCATGCTGCCCGGCGATGGCGTTTTTGCCGATTGTGTTTCCTGCGGATATGAAGACATAGGCACATAGCTGTCAGTGCTTGCTTCAAACTGGGAAGGCAGAACCACGTCCGAAGGGGGAAAGTACACCATAAATAAACTTAACAGAAAACTGATCAGCAATTTATCCATGTTCCTTTCCTCCCTTCTCATCAAGATATCCCTTCTTTTTCACTATATAAAACTTTATGTTTCCATTCAAACAATATGCATTTTTCAGTATCTATTGACCTTGAAAAATAAAAAGGTTTATTTGGGGATGGCGGGGAATGTATAGGAGAAAGAAAAAAGTAAGCGCATACATGGAGGTGCTTTTAATGGAGTTTGTTCAATATGCATGTAATGGGGCCGTTGCAGAGATTATCCTGAATCGGCCTGATGCCCATCACGCCCTGAATGAACAGATGCTGTCTGAATTGAAGGAGGCAGTCGAAATGGCGGCTGCAAGCGAGGCGCTCATCGTTCTCCTGAGAGGAAGCGGGAAAGGCTTTTCGGCCGGCGGTGATATCAGGATGATGACGTCAGAGCATGACCCTGACCAATTTAAACGGCTGATGGATACGATTGAGGCTGTCACCCTGAATTTATATCAGATGAAGAAAGTGACAATTGCAGCCATTCATGGTGCTGCTGCGGGACTGGGCCTGAGTTTGGCGCTTTGTGCGGACATTGTGCTCGCTGAAAAAAACGCCGTTCTCGCGATGAATTTTATCGGCATTGGGCTTGTTCCGGACGGCGGAGGACATTATTTGCTGAAGAAAAGAATCGGTGAAGCAAAAGCGAAAAAACTGATTTGGAGCGGAAAAAAACTATCTGCCTCGGAAGCTGCCGATATGGGGCTTCTTGATGGGACATTTGCCGGAGACCCTGCCGAAGGCGCAAGACCCATTATCGAAACCCTGTTGGCCTCCCCTCTTTTGGCGATGATCGAAACGAAAGGTATTTTTCAAAGCCTCCAAATTGAAGAACTGAAAAAAGTGCTATCCCTTGAGCGCAGCGCCCAAGAGAGAATGAGAAGGACCAAGGATCACCAAGAAGGAATCCGTGCCTTTTTAGAAAAACGGGAGCCGAAGTTTCAAGCGTAACAGATCAGCCGGAAAGCTGATCATCTGTGAAACAAAATCAGCTTTCCGGCTGCATTGACTAAACGATGAGTATGACTATGAAGCTCTTTTTCTTTTAAGAGGGCTTCACCATGCGTTTTTGCCGCTTCTTCATGTTCTGCCTCGAATTGCTCGTTTACCAGCGTGTTCCCCGAAGGATCAAATACGGTAAGGAAATAATCAGCCATCAGGTTTCTCCTCCATTTTAAGGTTTATCAGTCTTTCTTCATTTATATTCTAAAAAGGAAATCAAAATCCTTTATTATGCTTTATCCAAAATTAGTATATAATGGGTCAGGGAAGGAGGAGATTCAGTGCTTACAATTGATCACGTAACGAAGACATTTGGAGATTATAAAGCCGTTGACGGATTGGACTTAGATATTCCGGAACAGCAAATGTTCGGTCTATTAGGCGCAAACGGAGCGGGAAAAACAACAACGTTTCGCATGATCCTAGGATTATTAAGCATTACGGAGGGCTCAATCAGCTGGAAGGGCCGTCCTGTGAATTATCATATCAGCAACAAAATCGGTTATTTGCCGGAAGAGCGGGGCCTTTATCCGAAAATGAAGGTAAGGGATCAGCTCGTCTATCTTGCCAGATTAAAAGGGATGGAGAAGCGAGAGGCTGTAAAAGAGCTCGGGACATGGCTTGAACGCTTCAATATTACAGATTACGAGAATAAGAAGGTGGAAGAGCTTTCGAAGGGGAATCAGCAGAAAATCCAATTCATTTCGGCAGTTTTGCATAAGCCGGAGCTCCTGATTCTTGATGAACCATTCAGCGGCTTGGACCCTGTCAATGTTGAGCTGCTAAAAGAGGCCGTGATCTCGCTGAAAAACAGCGGTGTTTCTATTTTATTTTCAAGCCATCGGATGGAACATGTGGAGGAGCTTTGTGAGAACCTTTGCATATTGCAGAAAGGAAAACCGGTTGTACAAGGCAAGCTGAAGGAGATCAAGCGTTCTTTCGGTAAAAAGAATGTTACCATTCACTCCGATGACGATCTGCGCTTTTTGCAGTCCCATGAAGGCATTCTTCAATGGAAGGAAACGGCAGACGGCGTCAAGCTGCAGATTGCCAATGAAGACATTTCTCAAGAGATTTTTGCGATGCTCCAAGGAAAAGGGTTTATCAGAAAGTTTGAGCTTGAAGAGCCGTCACTGCATGATATTTTTATAGAAAAGGTGGGGGCCGTCTATGAATAAATTTTGGATCATGCTTTCTCATACATACAAAAATAAGATTATGGCAAAATCCTTTATTATTTCGACTGTCATCACGGTGCTGCTTGTTTTAGTTGTAACGAATCTGGAGTCGATCATTTCTTTGTTTCAAGGTGACGATGCGAAAGAAAAAATCGCCGTTGTTGATGAAACAAACGAATTATATCCGGTTTTTTCTAAGCAGCTGAAAGCGGTGGATACAGACGGCGATCTTGATGTGAAGCTGTCGAAGCAATCGGAGGATGAGGTCACAAAGCAAGTCAAAGATGAATCACTCGATGGCATGCTCATCATCAAACGAGATGAAAAAGGGACCATTTCAGGAACATATAAAGCGTTAACGATTTCTGATGAAAGCACGTATCAAACACTGCAGCAGGCGCTGACGCAAACCAAAACAGCTGTCGGAACAGCGGAGCTCGGCGTGTCGCAGGAAACGATTAGCAGCCTTTATGCGCCTGTTACTGTGGGGCAGAAGGCGCTGAAAGAAGGGGCAAAGTCTGAGGAAGAGCTTGGCCAGACGGTAGGGCTTGTTTACATTATGCTGTTCGTCATTTATTTCTCGGTGATTATGTATGCCAGCATGATAGCGATGGAGGTCGCAACCGAAAAATCTTCGCGAGTTATGGAAATCCTGATCTCAAGTATGCCGCCGATCCAGCAAATGTTTGCAAAGCTGCTTGGTATCGGGCTTGTCGGGATCACACAGCTTGCTATTATTATAGGAGCCGGCTCTCTGTCGCTTAAGCTGAACCAAAAGAGCGAAACGGCTTCATCTGTCGGCGGATTCCTTAATTTGACCGACGTATCTGCAACCACTGTCATCTATGCTGTCATTTTCTTTTTGCTCGGATACTTTTTGTACGCGACACTTGCCGCGTTTCTCGGCAGTGTCGTCAGCAGAATAGAGGACGTGCAGCAAACGATCACGCCGATGACGCTTTTGGTTGTCGCCGGTTTTATGATCGCGATGTTCGGTTTGAATGCGCCTGACGCAGGATTTATTACGGTAACTTCGTTTATTCCGTTCTTTACGCCAATGATTATGTTCCTGCGCGTCGGCATGCTTGATATTCCGTTCTGGCAGGCGGCTGTCGGAATCGGAATCACACTGCTCACCATTGTCATACTGGCCGTTATCGGCGCCAGAATTTATAAAGGCGGTGTATTAATTTACGGCAATTCAAGCGCGTTCAAAGCGATCAAACAAGCGCTACGTTTAGCGAAAAACTGATTGGAAAACAGCCTGGGGATTCTCAGGCTGTTTCTTTATTGACAGAACGTGCATTCGCAAGAATTCGGTGCTAAAATAAGGGTACTTCATCCTGGAAAGGAGCAGAATGTTGACTGATCTAACCTTTATTCATGCGGCAGATCTTCATCTTGACAGCCCGTTTTACGGGATATCGCATCTGCCGGAGCCGATTTTTGCCCGGATTAAAGAAAGCACGTTTGCAAGCGTGAGACATATGATAGACGCCGCAGTGAGAGAGCACGTTGATTTCATTTTGCTTGCGGGAGATCTGTTTGATGAAGCCAATCGAAGCTTAAAGGCTCAGCTCTTTTTGAAAAAACAGTTTGAAAGACTCAGAGAGTGCGGAATTTCGGTATACGTCATCTTTGGGAATCACGATCATCTTGGCGGGGAGTGGACGCCGATTGAATGGCCTGAGAATGTCCATATTTTTTCGTCCGCTGTTCCAGAAGAAAAATCGTTTTTTAAAGAAGGCAGGCGCATAGCAAGCATTTACGGCTTCAGCTATCAAGCCAGAGCATTGATGGAAAACCAAGCCGCCCGCTATCGGAGATCAACTGACGCACCGTTTCATATCGGCATGCTCCACGGCACGCTGTCAGGATCTGAAGGACACGATCCGTATTGCCCGTTTACACATGACGACCTCGTGAAAAGCGGGATGGATTATTGGGCGCTTGGCCATATACATAAACGCCAGGTTCTATCTGCCGAGCATCCGGCAGTCATTTACCCGGGAAACACGCAAGCACGCCATATAAAGGAGACGGGAGATAAAGGCTATTATCTCGTTCATGTGACAAACGGAGATATATCTTATGAATTTCAGAGAGCGCATGATGTCCTGTGGGAAAAAGCGGCGGTTGATGTGACGGAGGCAAAGAATATGACAGCCCTCTTCCAAATGGTGGAGGACACGTTTTCGAAGCTGCGGAAAAAGGGGAGCCCTGTTTGTGTAAGGCTTGTTTTACAAGGGACGGCGCCGGAATGGCTGCTGGAGGCGCCAAAAGGCACCTTGGATGAGTTTCTTGAAGCTCTTCAGGAACAAGAAGCGGAAGAGGAACGTTTCGTTTGGCCTCTTAGATTGGACGATGAGACAGAAAACGAAGCAAACCTAACAAACCTTGATCCTTTTTTTGGCGGTTTATTTGAAGACATTGATCGCAGCGATCTGTCAGACGTGCTGGAAGGGCTTGAGCGGCATCCAGTGTATAGAAGGCACGCGGACCGGTTTAGCCAAGAGGAGGTAAAGGAAATAAAAGAGCAGGCACAGATAATATTGAAAAGACAGCTTAAGGTGCTTGATACATGAGGCGGTGACAGCTTTGCGAATTATATCTTTACATATCTACCAATACGGAAAATTTTCCAATCGGACCTTTGACTTTTCCGCCTCTCCTGTCCAAGTCATCTACGGATTAAATGAGGCAGGAAAAACGACGATGATGTCATTCATTGAAAGCATGCTGTTCGGTTTTCCGAAAACGAAAAAGTATGAACCGAAAACAGGCGGTGTCTACGGCGGTGTTCTTGAAGCTGAACATCCTGAGTATGGGGTGCTGAAGATCGAACGGACGAAAGGGACTGCCGAAAAACTAAGCGTGTACACAGAAAAGGGCGAAGTAAAGCAGGGAGATGTTTTAAAGCAGCTGTTCCAGGGCACAGACAGGTCGTTGTACAAAGCCATATATTCGTTCGACGTATTCGGGCTGCAGGAAATTCACGCCTTTAATCGGGACAAGATAGGGGAATTTTTGCTCTTTTCCAGCTTGTTTGGTGCTGAAGCCGTATCAAAGCTTGATTCAAGGCTGACGAAGGAAAGCGAAAGGCTCTATAAACCAAATGGGCGAAACCCTCAATTGAATCAGGAGCTGGAAACGCTTAAGCAGCTGGCAGTTAAGCTAAAACAGGCTGAAGCAGAGGAAGCGGGCTATCATCAGCTTCTCGAGGAAAAACGAACGCTTGAAGCCCGCCTTGCAGCCGCGGAAACCGAATTGAAAGAGACGGCGGGACATATCCGAATGATTGAGGGAGCGATTGAGCGAAAGCCGCTGCTAAATGAAAAAGCGACACTCGAACAGGTGATTGCAGAATTTCCGGAACACGCAGGACAATTTCCTGCTGACGGACTGCATCAGCTGGAAAAATATGAATCCCATCTTCACCCGAAATCAGCACAGCTTGAGGCGCTTCGGGTGAAGATGGCGGAGTTGGACAAACAGAGGCAAAAGCTTATCCCCGATAAAGAACTATTGGCGAAAGAAACGCTGATACAAGAGCTTTCGGCAGCGTTTCATATGTACCAATCCTGGGGAGAACAGCTGGCAGCCATTCAGGCACAGCTGCGCCAGACGTCTGCGCAGACAGCGGCAGGGCTGGAACAGCTCAATAAAACGGATGAAAATGAGCTCCTGAATATGAACACCTCATATGATTATGAATGGCAGCTTCAGCAAGCGGTGCAGCAATATGTACAGGCAAGAGACAGAAAACGGCAGCTTGACGAGACGTTTGAACTTGCCCGGCAAGAGCTGGAAGACGCGGAAAAGGCCGTTCGTGCCGCTTCGTCCGCGATTCTTGAAAACAGCCAAAGAAAAGATAAAGAAGCAGCTCTTAGAGCATATGATGAAACACAGGGGCAGCACCAAGAGCAAGCGAAGCTCAGAGAACAGCTAACGTTTTTTGAAAGACAGCAGGCTAAACAGAAAAAGACTGTCATTGCAGCTGGTATGTTGTTCATCGTTCTCTTTTCTCTGCTGCAGCAATGGATTCCCGCCATAAGTTTCGGCGCTGCACTTATTGTGTATTGGCTTGTTTCAGGAAAGTCGTCTTCTCGAAACAGCCGAGAGACAAGACAGCCCATGACGGATATTTCACCAGCAGAAGCTGAAATGCTTAGAGAAGCGTTATGGGAGGATGACCGCAATAAGCAGCACCTTCTCACACAGCGTGCAGCGCTCCAGCAAAAAGAGGCGGCGTATGAAAGGGTCATCCAGCAGTTTGAACAGTGGGAAGCCGAAATGGCGCCGTCCTTTACACAGGTTGAGCGTTTTATGAATGAGCTCGGATTTAAGGAAGATCCATCATTTTTGCTTGATGCATACAGCTTAATGAAGGATGTTAAAAAAGAAGTGAAGAAAAAGCATGAGCTGACCATAGAAGCAGGCAGGCTGAAAAAGCACCGGAGAACATTCGAAGAACGCGTCAGTATGCTTCTTCCCGTGAATCAGAGTCAGGATATCTCCATTTCGGACGCCCTTCACACATTGCGGAAAAACATTGAACGTGAAAAAGAAATTGAGAAGCAAAAAAAGGAAATTGAAACAGATATTCATTATACAAAGGAACAGATGCTTGAACTTGAGCAAGAAATACAGTATTTCCACGCACAGATTGAACAGTTATTTGCCGCGGCTGCTGCAAAAGACAGAGATGCGTTTTTTGCCATAGCCGCCATCAGCAGGCAATTGAAGGATACGGAGAACAAGCTTCATCACGTAAACGCACAGCTTCAAGGCGGGTACCCGGAGGAACTTGAACTGGCGGATTCCAATACGCTTTCTGAATTGAAAGATAAGCAATTTGTTGAGAATGAAAGAAAAGAGCGGCTGACTGAGGAGATCGAGCAGCTCCGCAGCCAAATCGCACTGCTCTCAGTCAAACAGGAACAATTAGAGGCTTCGGGAATGGTCTCAGACCTCAAGCTTCAAACCGAAATGCAAAAAGAACGTGTGAAAGAAACGGCTAAAAAATGGGCCTCCATACAAATGGTCAAACAGGTGATCAGAAACAAATTGGAGCGGCATAAAAAAATCGAGCTTCCGCGCCTTCTGGAGACGGCAGGAGAATTTTTCCGTCCTCTGACTGACGGAAACTACCAAACCATTTATTTTTCCGAAACGGATGATTCGATCATGGTTATGCATCGCGATGGCACTGTCTATCATGCGGAAGAGCTGTCACAAGGGACGTGTGAACAGCTGTATACAGCGATCCGCTTTGCTTTGGCCGTTACGCGCCAGGGTGAGTCAAAGCTTCCGTTCCAGCTTGACGACAGTTTTGTTCATTTTGATCAGGAAAGGCTGAAACGTGTATTACATGTTCTGTATGATTTATCTGAAGGCGGTAGGCAGATTTTGTATTTTACATGCCATGAGCACGTAAAAGATGCATTTCATAGCAGCCAAATCATCCATTTGGTGTCATAAAAGAGGTTCTATAGCTGAAAATCGGTATGTGATATACTGGTATTATGTAAGATACGGAGGGAGCTTTAATAGAATGGCTAAAGGGATTATGCTACATGAGGTTGGCGAACAGGTGGACCAGTATCTATTGATTAAATCCTCGACGAAAGGGATTGCAAGCAATGGAAAACCGTTTCTGACGCTGATGCTGCAAGACCAGTCAGGCGATATTGAAGCGAAGCTGTGGGATGCCAAGCAAAGTGATGAAGTGACCTATGCGCCGCAGACGATTGTCAAGGTCGTCGGCGATGTTCACCATTATCGCGGACGCACCCAGCTGAAGCTAAGAAATATCAGACCGGTAAGCGAGCAAGAAAACGTCAATATTGATGATTTTTTAGAAACCGCGCCGATTCCGAAAAATGAAATGATGGATACCATCACTCAATATATATTTGAAATGAAAAATCCGAATATCCAGCGAATCACAAGGTTTTTGGTTAAAAAACACGAAGCTGAGTTTATGGATTATCCGGCGGCTACGAAAAACCACCATGAGTTTGTCTCAGGTTTGGCGTATCATGTTGTCTCTATGCTGAACCTGGCGAAAGCAATAGCAGATTTATATCCTTCTCTTGATCGTGATCTGCTTTACGCCGGTGTTATCCTGCATGATCTTGGAAAAGTGAAGGAGCTGTCCGGCCCTGTTTCCACTTCATATACGGTTGAAGGCAATTTGCTCGGCCATATTTCCATCATGGTGACAGAGCTTTCAAAAGCGGCTGAGGAGCTTCAAATCGATTCTGAAGAGGTGTTAATTCTTCAGCATTTGATTTTGAGTCACCACGGCAAAGCAGAATGGGGCAGCCCGAAACCGCCTATGGTGAAAGAAGCGGAAATTCTTCACTATATAGACAATCTGGATGCAAAAATGAATATGATGGACAGAGCGCTTGAGCGCGTGAAGCCGGGCGAGTATACTGAACGTGTATTTGCACTGGAAAACCGTTCCTTTTATAAACCGACATTTCATAAATAACTTAAAAAGGACTGATGCTGACATATTCAGCTCAGTCCTTTTTGATGCGTCTTTCCCGCACATAACTCGTCTCATTCCCGCATATGGTTAAGAATAAAGAATCTATGCAAAGGGGGAGGAGCCCGTGTTATTTTTTCCGTGGTGGGTGTATCTTTGTATTGTAGGCATCATTTTCAGCGCATATAAACTTGTGGCGGCAGCCAAAGAGGAAGAAAAAGTAGACCAGGCTTTTATTGAAAAAGAAGGACAGATTTATATGGAGAGGATGGAAAAGGAGCGAGAACGCCGCAGTTCTCAGCAGCATGAAGAAGAAAATCAAAACCATTCCATCGCATAAAAAAAGCTGTGCGGCTCAATGAGCCGCACAGCTTTTTTTATTATTTAGAATTGCTTGAAGATGAAGAAGTGCTGTTGCTTGTTGAAGATGTATTAAATGTGTCTTTCAGATCTTTATCTTTTACTTCGATGTCAGCCTTCTTCATGACTTTTTGAACAGCTTCCTGAACAGCTGCGTTGTCATTTAATTTTTGTTCAAGCACTTCAGATTTCAGTTCTTTTTTCATATCATCATATTTGCCGCGTTCTTCTGTCTTTTTAATGATATGGTAGCCGTATTGCGTTTTGACAGGATCACTGACTTCACCTGTTTTTAATTTGAATGCAGCTTTGCTGAATGTTTCGTCCATTTGGCCTTCTTTTGCGAACCAGCCAAGATCCCCGCCTTTTGAAGCAGAGCTGTCTGTTGAGTATTCTTTCGCAAGGTCTTCAAACTTCTCGCCTTTTTTCAGCTTTTTCTCTACTTCTTCAGCTGTCTTTTTATCAGCAACAAGGATGTGGCTTGCACGGATTTTGCCTTTTAAGCCTTCCCAGTACTCTTTGATATCGGCGTCTGTTACTTTGATGTTATCTTTAGCCGCTTTTTGTGTCAGCAATTCATATTTTACTTGTTCTTTCAGGTAATCTTTGCCATATTGCTTTTCGAGGGCAGTATATTGATCGCCAAGCTGCGTTTTGTATTCTTTCAGCTTGTTGTCAATTTCTTTATCCGAAACTTTATACTTCTTGTCCAATACTTTTTCTTGCACTAGCTGTGTCAGTACGCTTGCGCCAGCTGTTTTCTTCATGTTTGTGTAAAGCTCGCCTTTTGTGACATCGCCTGCGTCTGTTTTTGCGATAACTTCTTTGTCGCCGCTGCTGCAAGCACTGAGAGCGAGGATGCTTGTAGCAGTGATAGCTGCTATTGCGATTTTCTTCATTGTTTTCAAACACTCCTAATCATTCCAAATTAAATTACCTATGCGTATCATAACATATTGTGGCTTTCTGTAAAAAGATTTTAAATAAAGGGCATTCGTCTAGTCAAACTTTTGCTGATGACATACTTATATATTGATCAAGAAAAGGAGGTATGTAACATGAGCGGAGGATACTCTAACGGATTCGCGTTGCTCGTAGTACTGTTCATTTTGCTTATCATCGTAGGTGCAGCTTACATCTACTAAGCAGCCCGAGGATCGCTTGCAACATAAGCGATCCTTTATTTTCACTAGCGCCTAATCGTTTCAAACATGAATTGCATAACATGTAATTGGTAAATAAAGCTTATTACAGGAGGTGCTATTTAAGATGGGTGAAGTATTTGCAGGCGGATTCGCTTTATTGGTTGTGTTATTTATTTTATTGATTATCATCGGCGCTTCTTGGCTGTACTAATCAACATAAAAAAGCATAGCTGCTTAATCAGCAGCTATGCTTTCTTTCGTATTTACACTGTAAAGGAGATCTCCACAAACGAAGAGATCAGTAAAATTAATATAGATACATTAATAAATCGGAATACCTTATCTTGCCGCTCTTCAGGAATCTCTCTGACAAGGCATAATGTATTGGTGAGCCTGTTTATGAAATATAAAATAAACACGGCAGCCACGATAAAATAGAATAAAATGATGGGAGATTCCCCCTCTCTCTGAACTGTCCCATATTACATTACCAAATATTTATTAAAAAAGATAGAATGCAAATTGAAAAATCGCCACCAGCACCAGGGTTTGACTACTTTTCAACAAGAATATCCAAGCCGTCAGCTTCCTGATCAATAAAAGCGGTTTTCGGTGCTTTTATCAGCTTGAGAGCCAGCAGGAAATCAGGCAGACAGTAGCCGGCGTGAATGCCCGAGATCATGCAAAAATAATGAGCGTGATTCGGAAATGCCAGTGCTGCGTAAAACAATACCGGTGTAATCAGCAAGAACGGGCTGACGAGTGAAATCAGCATTGTTGTTTTTGGTATACGTTTCCATGTGCGCATGCGCAATATGTAAAACTTTTTTTCTATTTTTCTTTTTTTGCAGATGATTGGCAGGACATGGATGACTTTATGTACAAATAAAATAACGACGAGCAAACCGCCGAATAAAGATACATATTCATCGCTTAAGCTTGTGCCAGGCCGCAGCAGCTCAAAAGCTAAAAAGGTAGATATAAAAACCAAAATCATAAAACATACAGCAGTTAATATTATGCGAACGGCGCCATAATCCTTCATGAGATTTATGGTCTTCCAGCAATTCATCAAAGTCATCCTTCCATACATCTTGAATAGAATCTCAAAATAATTTACTCCTCCCAAGAGAAAAAATCAATGCTTTTTTAAGAAAAAATATCATCCGGCAGGTATTTTTTTGAAACAAGCAAACAAACTGCGAAATATGGGGTTAGAACTTTCTTCTCAGTGAATTATCAGCTAAAATAAGATTAAAGATAGAAAGAAGTGGTGTGGATGGATTCGATGGATCATCGCATTGAGCGATTAGAATATTACATACAATTATTAGTGAAAACAGTAGATATGGACAGGTACCCCTTCTATGCGCTTCTCATTGATAAAGGGCTGAGCAAGGAAGAAGGGGAAGCGGTTATGAGGATATGCGACGAATTGTCGGAAGAGCTGGCAACACAAAAAGCGCAAGGATTTGTAACCTTTGATAAGCTCCTTGCGCTTTTTGCCGGACAGCTGAATGAAAAATTAGATGTTCATGAAACAATTTTTGCCCTGTATGAGCAGGGGCTTTATCAAGAGCTGATGGAAGTCTTTATCGACATCATGAAGCATTTTGATTAACTGTTTACAGGTTCGAGCTCTTCAGCCGGTTCATCCGCCGCACTGTCCTTTGCTTTTTTCTTCAATTTTCCGTTTACGCTTTCAAAGTCATTGTCAATATTGGTGAGTGACGTTTCGAAAATTTCCATAAAATCATCGCCGTAGATATGGCGTATCATACACATCATTTCTGCCACTTCAGGAAATTTTCCGAATAAATGATATAAAGGCTGTGACCCTTTAAAAACAGCGTTGCGTGTCGGATCAAATTCCTCAAGCAAGCTCCAGAATACCTCGGTACCTTCCTCAGTCAATTGGACATATGTGTTCCGTTTATCATTCAGCCGTTTGGAGAACCTTAAATATCCCCGTTCTTCCAGCTTTTTTGAAAAGTTGAATGCGGTTGATACGTGCATGACCCCGAATTTCGCGATTTCAGAAATGGAAGCTCCATTCAATTGATACGCAATCCATAAAATATGATGCTCATTAATATTCAGGTCATACGGTTTGAGCCATTGCTGCCAATCCTTCTCGATCGATTTCCAAAGAGCCTTGCTAAGCTGAGCCATTTTCTGGGTGAAAACCAGAGCTTCTTTCACATCATAGGGCGGTTCCACTCGATTCATTACGTCACCTGCTTCTCTTTTTCTTTTTCTCTATTATGCCAATAAAATAAAGATTAATAAAGATGAAAATGTAAGAATTTTTTAATAAATTCACAAACCATTGCGACGAAAGGGTTTTTCGGCCAAAAAAAATACGGGTCCAATTTTGGCCCGCATTTTTTTCTTTTGAATAGGATATTAGTTTTGTAAGGTTTTCTCCAGCTGTCTGATTTTCTCTTCGATATCGGCAATTTCTTTTTGCAGATCCTGCTGGTGAGGCTTGATCTCTTCCTGCCATTTTTTAATTGATGTTTGGAGCTCGCCGCCCACGTCTTTAATAACATCCGTGCTTTCTTTTGCCGCTTTGATCAGCTGGTCTTTTAATGCAAGCCCGTCTGACTTTAAGCGTTTGATTGTTTCTTCAAAAGAATCATAATTGGTTTTCATTTTTTCACGCAGCTGCTTTCCTGAGGAAGGTGCAGTAAGAAGAACCGCTGCTCCTCCGATGATGCCGCCTACGAATAGTCCTGTTAATAGAGAACGTCCGCTCGCCATTACAATCACCCCGTCTTTTTCTTCAAAATAGGATTCATTCAGCATTTTTCATTTTTGTTGAAAGCCTGAACTTCTATACATAGCTTGCTTTATTTTAGCATATTTTTTAAGTGAAAAGGAGGGAGAAGGTTGTCTGTCTTTTTGATTGTATTATCCTGCATCACCCTTGCCTTCGCTTCAGGCGCTGTTTACTATATCAAACTTCTCAGCCAGGCTGCTTCTTATCCGCCCAAGAGGGTTATCCGGCAGAAAGCGCTTGTTTGTTCAACCGGAACCGCCTTTACACTATGTCTTATCTTTTTCACAAAACTCCTCGCTTAAAACATGCTGACATGCTGCGGGCGCTCTGTTCAAAAAAACCTCTCCCGGAAGCGGAAGAGGTTTTGTGTGACAATTATTTAGCAGCTTCCATAAAGCTTGAACGCCTTAAAATGGTTTGCACAATCGGATAAATAATGATCATTGAGATTGTATTCAGCACAGCGGCCGGCAGAACAACAGCCGCGAACAATGCGGCGAAACCGCCCGGTAAACCGACGATCAATAAAGCTGACGATAGAAACACAATTCCTGATAAGATGGTCCCGATCACTGTCAGCACAGCGGCTGCACCTGTTTTCCGGCTCTTTCTGAACAAGAGAAACAGGGAGAAGAACAGAAACGCTGATACGGGTTTATCAATGATGTTAGGGATCTGTCCGGCTGGAAACGCGGTTGTAAGCGCGGAAATGATTCCGGTCACGATCCCGATGACGAGTACATTTTGCACCCGCGGGAACAGCAGAATGCCCATGAACATCATGATCAGCATCATATCTGGTTTCATGCCGCCTAAAAAGGGCGGAATAATGGAATGAAGCGCTGCGCCGATTGCGGCAAACAGAGCCATAATGACTAACTCTTTTGTTTTCATAACTATGCTCTCCTCTGCTAAGCTTTTTGCCCTCCAATAATATGCTCATCATTTATTGCGAAGGCTTTACAGAATGTGTTATGCAAACAGTATACCAAACGGACGGTTTGCATAGCCAGACTTTTTACTCATTTTCCTGCTGGAATTTCTTCATGAACGCAGCTAATTTTTCACAGTCTTCGAGAGAGACCGCGTTATAAATAGAAGCGCGGCAGCCTCCCACCGAACGGTGTCCGCCAAGGCCGATCATCTTCGCATCTTTTGCTTTCTGAACGAATGTTTTCGTTAATTCGTCATCCCGAAGCGTGAATGTGACATTCATGCGTGAGCGGCTGTCTTTTCTGGCATGTCCTTTATAGAAGCCGTTGCTTTCATCAATACAGCTGTAGAGAACCTGCGCTTTTTGTTCATTGCGCTGTTCAACAGCTTCCACACCGCCGTTTTCCTTGAGCCATTCCAGAACGAGGCTCAGCATATAAATCGCAAATGTCGGCGGAGTGTTGTAGAGTGAATCCGCTTTGACATGCGTGGAATATTTCAAGATTTTTGGGACGTTCGCATTTTCATTTTGCAGCCAGCTTTTTTTCATGATGACTACAGTCACGCCGGAAGGGCCGAGGTTCTTTTGGGCGCCTCCGTAGATCACATCAAATTTGGACACATCGATTTTTCTGCTTAAAATATCGCTGGACATGTCGGCTACGAGCGGAATTGGAGAATTCGGAAACTCCTGCCACTGAGTGCCGAAAATTGTATTGTTGGATGTGATATGTAAATATGCGCCGTCTTTTACATCCGTAAGGTCAACCTCTGGAATATAACTGTAATTGTCTGTTTCACTTGTAGCGGTGATAGACGTGTTCCCGAACAGTTTCGTTTCTGCCAGTGCTTTTTCAGACCAAGCGCCGGTCATCACAAAATGTGCGGTTTTTTCAGGTGTTAAAAAGTTCATCGGAAGCATTGAGAATTGAAGGCTTGCCCCGCCTTGAAGAAACAAGATATCGTAATCTTCCGGAATGCCCATCAGTTCGATTAAGAGGCTTTTCGCTTTTTGGTGCACCGCTTCATACTCTTTGCTGCGGTGGGAAAGCTCCATAACAGACATGCCGGATTCGTTAAAATCAATAAATTCTTTCTGTGCTTTTTGCAGAACTTCCAGTGGCAGCGCTGCAGGACCTGCGTTAAAATTCGTTGTACGTTCCATTATGATCTCTCCCTGTTTTCCACGTTAATGTATAAAATAATACAATTATCCTATCACAAAAATTCAGTTTTTTGATAAAAAATTAGAATTATCAAAAGAAATTGACGGATGTTTGCGAAATGTTCACAAAATAAAATAACCTCATCTTATGATGAGGCCAGGCGTTTTGCGATAGAGGAAGAGATGTTCTGCAGATCCTCCGGTTTATAATCATCAGCATGCGTTTTCCAAACCGCTCCGAATCCATCTCCTTTTCCGTAGCGAGGGATAATATGCATATGGTAGTGGAACACAGATTGTCCAGCTTTTTCGCCGTTATTGTTCAGCGTATTTAAGCCGATCGGTTCAAATTCATCCCGGATAGCGCGGGCGATTTTTGGAACAGCATGGAAATATTGTTTTGCTAATTCATCTGTAAATTCATATACATTCTCAATATGTGTTTTCGGAATGACAAGCGTATGGCCTTTTGTCACTTGGCTGATATCAAGAAAGGCAAGTACATGTTCATCTTCATACACCTTCGCTGATGGAATGTCGCCGGCAATAATTTTACAAAAGATACAATTCTCTGCACAATGCATGAGGGTTCCTCCTTATGAAATTGTTTAGTATGTATACATTCATCGTACCACAGAAATGCAGAAAATAGAAAACAGGATGAACGGCGAGCGTTCACCCTGAATGCAGAGGAAGAGCTTATATGAAGAAAATGTGTTATGCCTTTGGTAAGCACCTCATTTGTCAATAAAATGAAGACTTGTTTAATGCCTAACGATTCCTGCGATAAACACCTCATTTGACAATTTGCTTCATACATGAAGAATTCATCAATTCAGTGAAGAGAAATGGTTTGAGCATTGGACATGTTTATTTTCTATCCAACTGTTTCTAAGACGTCTTTGACAAACACCTCATTTTTCAGTTGATATGCTTTTCCTCTACAACTTTTATGATGTCCAGAACCCTGTCTCTTTATGACAGCAAATTCATCATTTGTTAAAAGGGAATTGTTTCAAATCAGGCCTTGTTTTTGGTACTATGAAGAAAAACACTATAAGGGGAGAAACTATGTCTCTGCTATCGGTAAAAGACTTGACCGGCGGATATACAAGGAATCCGGTTTTAAAAAACGTATCATTCACCCTTGAACCGAATCAAATTGTCGGCTTAATCGGGCTGAATGGTGCTGGTAAAAGTACAACAATCAGACACATCATCGGGCTGATGGACCCGCATAAAGGTTCAATCGAATTAAACGGTAAAACGTTTGCTGAGGATCCGGAAGGCTACCGTTCACAATTTACCTATATACCTGAAACACCTGTTTTATACGAAGAATTGACGCTGATGGAGCATCTTGAACTAACAGCCATGGCATATGGACTGTCAAAAGAAACGATGGAGAAAAGGCTGCCTCCGCTACTAAAGGAATTCCGAATGGAAAAGAGGCTGAAGTGGTTCCCGGCCCATTTTTCTAAAGGAATGAAGCAGAAGGTTATGATTATGTGCGCATTTTTGGCAGAGCCTGCGCTCTACATTATTGATGAGCCTTTTCTAGGGCTTGATCCGCTTGCCATTAACGCGCTGCTTGAACGGATGAATGAAGCGAAAAAAGGCGGGGCGAGCGTGCTGATGTCAACACACATTTTGGCAACGGCAGAACGCTATTGCGATTCGTTTATTATTTTACATAACGGCGAGGTGCGGGCGCGCGGCACGCTGTCAGAGCTCAGAGAGCAGTTTGGAATGAAGGACGCGGCGCTGGACGATTTGTATCTTGAGCTTACAAAGGAAGACGCTGGCCATGAATAATATGCTTGATATTTGGCAGTCGCGGCTGCAGGAGCATATCAAAGAAACAAGAACATACATGAAATATATGCTCAACGATCACCTCGTCATTGTTTTGATTTTTTTTCTAGCGGGCGCTGCAAGCTGGTACAGCAAATGGATACGGGACATTCCCGCTCACTTTCCGTCCTTTTGGGTGATGGCCGTGCTGTTTTCGCTCGTATTGACAAGCTCTTATGTGCGAACGCTTTTGAAGGAGGCTGACCTTGTTTTCTTATTGCCTCTTGAAGCAAAAATGGAGCCTTACTTGAAGCAGGCGTTTGTCTACAGCTATGTGTCTCAGCTGTTTCCGCTGATTGCGCTGAGCATCGTTGCGATGCCGCTTTATTTCGCAGTCACTCCGGGAGCTTCGCTCGTATCGTATGCCGCGGTCTTTGTCCAACTGTTGCTGCTGAAAGCGTGGAATCAGGTAATGGAATGGCGAACGACTTTCCAAAACGACCGCAGCATGAAACGGATGGACGTCATCATTCGCTTTGCGGCGAATACACTCGTTCTTTATTTTGTTTTCCAATCTGTTTATATGTATGCGCTTCTCGTCTATGTCATTATGGCTGTTCTTTATCTGTATATGTCTTCCGCAGCAAAACGGAAAACATTTAAATGGGAGAGCCATATTGAGTCCGAATTGAGACGAAAGCAGCGTTTCTATCGGATTGCCAACCTGTTTACTGATGTGCCGCATTTGCGAAAGCAAGCCAAACGCAGAGCTTATCTCGACTTTTTGCTGCGGCTTGTGCCGTTTGAACAGCGCAAAACATTTGCCTATATGTTCACCCGCGCCTTTTTGCGTTCGAGCGATTATTTGGGCATTCTTGTCAGATTAACGATCGTTTTCGCGCTGATCATTATGTATGTCTCAGCCAGCCCGCTGATTGCCGCGGTTTTGACTGTGTTTGCCATTTTCATTACGGGCATTCAGCTTCTGCCGCTCTTCGGTCACTTTGACCATCTGGCGCTTCAAGAGCTGTACCCTGTGCAAAAAGAAACAAAGCTGAAAAGCTATTTCTCTCTATTAAAAACTGCACTTAGTATTCAAGCGCTGCTGATGTCTGTTGCATCTGCCTATGCAGCCGGCTTGACCGGTTTTCTGTACGCGCTGATCGGTTCTGCCGTTCTGATTTTTGTTGTTTTGCCTGCTTATATGACGACCAGGCTGAAAAAGCACGGAAAGCTGTGAACTGAAAAGAGGTAATCAAATGACAGATAATCAGCTGCTGATGCAGGAAGCTTTGGAATGGAAAATGCATTTTTTGCGAAAGGATTCCATGTTTGAACGCTTTTCGAAGCGTGTCCAGACGAAGGTGAATGAACGGATTCCTGAAAAAATCCATACGGTCGTCACCGAGAGTGTGAAAAAAATGGTAGAAGCGACAATGGCCGGCTCTAATATCATCACCTATAAAAAGGATACAAGTGCACTGTCGCTCAGTGAAAAAAACGAATTGGCGAAAAAAACGATTGTTTCTTATCAAAAAGTGGCAGCTGCTGAGGGAGTCGGCACCGGAGCGGGCGGCATTTTTTTAAGCATTGCTGATTTTCCGCTGCTGCTTTCAATTAAGATGAAGTGTTTATTTACCTTGTCTTCCATTTACGGCTTTGATGTCAAGGATGCACAAGAAAGGATATTTTTGCTGCTCGTGTTTCAGCTTGCGTTTTCGAGTGATGATGGCCGTAAGTCGCTTTTTTCTGTCATCGAAAATTGGGAGACGGAGAAAAAGAGCATCGACTGGAGAGTGTTCCAGCAGGAATATCGCGATTATATCGACGTCGTGAAGCTTTTTCAGCTTTTGCCGGGCGTAGGAGCGGCAGTCGGCGGAATTGCCAATTATAAGCTGCTTGCTCAGCTTGGAGAAACGGCAAGACATGTTTTTCATCTGAGGATATTAAAGGAAACAGCCGGAGAATAAACACTCCGGCTGTTTTTTTATAGCTGATGATAGGTGATCGCAGCGCCGGCAAGGACCTTGGCCGCTGTCAGCATGGCTTTTTCGTTGATATCAAATTTCGGATGGTGGTGGGAATAGACTCGCTCTGGCTGTTCGGGAGCGGCGCCTGTAAAGAAAAAAGTGCCCTTCACGTTTTGTAAGTAATAAGCAAAATCCTCGCCGCCCATTTGTGGTTCACCGTCAATGACCTGCTGAACGCCCTCGGTATTCTTTGCGGTGCTCACCAAGTGGTTCGTTTCTGCAGGATGGTTCACAACCGCTGGATAACCCTGTTCATAGGTGTACTCATAGGACGCGCCGTGCATGCTGCATATTCCTTTTACAACCGCTTCAATTTCTTTCTCCAGAATGTCCCGGACATTTTCATCAAAAGAACGCGCTGTGCCGATGAGTACTGCTTGGTCTGCGATGACATTAAACGGATTGTCGGCGATGAAGGAGCCTGTCGAAATGACGGCGGATTGAATCGGATTGACTTTGCGGCTGACAATGTGCTGCAAAGAGGAAACGATTTGCGAACCGATTAGGACGGCGTCTTTAGTATCATGCGGATGAGCGCCGTGGCCGCCCTTTCCGAAGACTTTAATCGTAAATCGGTCTGCCGCCGCCATTACGGCGCCGGGGCGGCAGAGAATAGTTCCGAGCGGCTCAGTTGCCCAAAGATGAGTGCCGAATATCACATCCGTGTTTTCGAGACATCCGTCATCAATCATTGGCTTTGCGCCTCCAGGATAATATTCTTCTGCATGCTGGTGGATCATCACAAATGTTCCCTTCAGTTCATGTCTGTTTTGGTGAAGGACCTTGGCCACTGCGAGAAGAGCTGCGGTGTGGCCGTCGTGGCCGCATGCATGCATGACACCAGGCACTTTGGAGGCGTAAGGGACATCTTTTTCATCTTGAATGGGGAGAGCGTCAAAGTCGGCCCTCAAAGCGACTGTAGGGCCGGGTTCGCTTCCTTCTATATTTGCTAAAACCCCTCTACCGCCAACGTTTGTGCGGATTGGGACTCCTAACGATTCATAATAGGAAGCAATAAATGCGGCGGTTTTTTCTTCTTGAAATGAGAGCTCAGGATACATATGAAAATGGCGCCTGATCTCAACCATTTCTTCAAAACAGCCGTCGAGCTGTTTGTTTATCTCTTTCTGCAGTGTGGATATGGACAAAGCCGCTTCCCCCTTTTCTATGCTTTTCCATGATTGTATAGAAAAAGTCTGAATATTTCAACTCATGCTGTTTTAAAGCATCATCACAGCTGCGAGGGTTGTCACCAAAAGGCCAATCGCGACGGGAATGAAGTTTTTTCTGGCAAGCTCAAAAGGATCAACTTTGCAAATGGCCGCGGCGGGAATCAAAGCCCATGGGACCAGTGTTCCTCCGCCCACCCAGATGGCAGAGATTTGTCCGAGCGCGGTCAGAATAGCGGGATCGGCATGGAGAGCGGACGAAAAGAGCTTTGCGATGGAGCCGGCGAGAGAAATGCCAGAAAATCCTGAGCCGTCAAGGCCTGTTATGGCTCCAGCGGCAGTTAATGCAGTGGCGGCAAGCTCCTTTGACATAGGCATCATATGGGATAAAGCAATGCCAAGATCGTTGACAATGCCGTGGGAACCTTTAGGGAGTGAAGTGCCCAGTATGCTTTCATAGCCTGAGTCGCCAAGATAAAAGAAAGCGGCAATCGGGATGACGGGGCCGAAAACCTTAAAACCGAACTTAAATCCGTCAATAAAATAGCCGGTGATTTTTTCAAGCCCTTTATGCTTATACACGAAAAAATGAACGGTAAAGAGGATACAAATTGCAGACCCGCCAATTAACGCGGTTGCATCATTTCCTTGTAGGTTAAACAAGAGCATGCAGGCGATATCTGCAAGAAAGGCAAGCGGAATCAAAAAAGCCAGTATGGACCGCAGGCGTTTTGGCAAGTACAGCGAGTTGTCTTGTTCGCCGGAAAGAACGGGGGAAAAAGAAGTGGGATGCTCCTGTTTTTTGCGTTCGCGCTGAATCATGATAAAGGCAGCAGTTGTTGTTGTCACACCCATAATCAGCACAAGCGGAATACTGGCCGAGACGACATCACCGACTGGAATGCCTGCTGCATCCGCAGTCAGCTTTGGCGCCGCCTGAATGACAAAGTCTCCTGACAGGGCAAAACCGTGTCCGAATAAGTTCATGGCCATGGCCGCGGCAAGAGGCGTCAAACCGGCACGTGCGGCTGCGGGGAGCAGGACGGCGCCGATCAAAGCGACACCCGGAGAAGGCCAGAAGAATAGAGAAATGGCGAACATCAGGCCTCCAATCAGCCAATAGGCAGTCACAGGCCCTCTCACAAGGCTTGCAAAGGGAGAAATCATCGCTTCATTTATCCCTGTTTTTGTTAACAAATCACTCATTGAAACGATAAAGCAAATGATGAAAATCGTGGGCAGCAGTTCGCCGGCCGCATAGATAAAGCTGTGGAATAAACTGCTGACAGAAGCTGAAAGTGAATGGCTGGCCCATAGCGATATGATAAAAATGCCGAATAGAGAAATAAATGTCGTGTCTTTTCTCAGCAGCATAAATAGGATAATTGCACCGATAAAAAACACATACAGAACATGGACAGGCAAAATCCCGACTTCCATCATCGATCACTCCTTCCGCTTACAGATTATTCATAGGCGGGCGGAAGGTGCCGGGACAGAGGGGAGGGTTATGATGGAAGATGAACATTGATCTGTTTCAGCTGCTCAATCAGATGATGCCTTAATCCTCTATTCGCTTTTTGCAGATGTTTTGGGAAGCATTCAGGAGAAAAAATGACGCACCCTTCAGCAAGCCAGTTTTTTCTATAGGCGATGATGCTTTCCGATGGCTCTATATGAGTTATCCTCGTGCTGCATCTCGTACTCATCAAATCCGAACTGAAAACCGCAGCACGGGCAGATTTCATGAGAATGATTGCCTTCATGATCATATGGCGGTTCAGCCAATCCTTAAACCCGCAGACTGGGCAAGTATGCTTCATTTTGCTTTCCTCCCAATAAAATAAGCTGCCGGACATGCCGGCAGCTATTCGACAGCGAAATATGTGGTGACATAGGAAGGCCGGGAGAAGATCGACGTTGTGTCAATTCCGGCAGATGTATCGCGTTTTTTGTGGGCTTCTTTGTAAGAACCGGACTGCTGCCAGTCTTGAAAGGCGCTTTCCGTTTCCCACAAGGTCAGAATGACATAGGTGTCACTGTCAAGCGGACGGAGCACTCGAATTGCTTCAAAGCCAGGCTCGTTTTCGACTTTTCCCGCTCTGTTTTTAAATCTGTTTTCAAACAGCGGACGCCCTTCCTGAGTAACGGCAATATTGTTCAATACTGCAAAACCGGGATGTTTGATCTCTCCGACTTGGTCAATGACTTCATAAGCGTGTGGTGCCTGGAAAACGGTATCTCCGTTTGTTTCATGAATTAAAATGGCGTTTTCCTGCCCCTGCATCAAAAGGATATTTTCTGAGGGATGCTTCTGTACGATCGTTTTTAAAAAATCGGCTGTCCCATATGTAATATAAACCTTCATATCAGCCACCTCCTGCTTGCTAGTATATCAAAACAATGGTATAAGTTTCTATTGGCGAGTGCTTCGAACATAATTCCAAACAATTTTTCCCATACTACCTTTAGAAAGGCGAGGTGAGTTCATGTTTAAGATAAAGAAAAAGAAACTTTTTATACCTATCATTATTTTAGTGTTAACTGCTTTTCTCGCTTTAATAGGATATATTTCAATTATTTTTCTCGGCCATTATGTCATAGATGAAAAAAAGCTTATTCTTCATGCTTCTTCAAAAATTGTTGATCAAAACGGAGATGAGGTTGCAAGCCTGTATACAGAAAATCGCGAGCCGGTCTCGATCAATGAGATTCCTAAGCAGGTCAGAGAAGCGTTTATCGCTGTTGAGGATAAAAGGTTCTATGAGCATCACGGCATTGATGCAAAATCCGTCGGAAGGGCAGTGTACCGCGATATATTAGCAGGCGGAAAGGTGGAAGGCGGAAGCACGATCACCCAGCAGCTTGCCAAAAATATTTTTCTGACACATGACAAAACATTTCTAAGAAAAACAAAAGAAGTGATCATTGCGATTAATCTTGAACGGGATTACAGCAAGGACAAGCTGCTTGAAATGTATTTAAACCAGCTTTACTTCGGACACGGGGTTTACGGCATACAAGCGGCGTCCCACTATTATTTTAATAAAGAAGTAAAAGATTTGACTGTATCTGAAGGCGCTGTTTTGGCCGCTATTCCGAAGGCGCCTTCTACGTACTCTCCAATTTTGCACCCTGATAAAAATAAGGAGCGGCGTGATACAATTCTAGGTATGATGAATGACCAAGGCTATATCAGTGCGAAAGAGGCTGTCACCGCACAGGGCCGGACGCTTGGACTGCATGTGAAGAAACAGTCGGAAACACCTTGGTTTGACAGCTACATTGACCTTGTGATCAAAGAGGCGGAAGACAAGTATTCCATTTCCGGAGAGCAGCTTCTTCAAGGCGGATACACGATCAAGGTGCCGCTCGATTCGAAGCTGCAGAAGACGGCTTACCAGGTGATGAAAGAGGGAAGCTATTATCCCGGAACAGATCAGAATGCCGAGGGAAGCGCGGTCTTTATTAATAACAAGACAGGCGGTGTAGAAGCGGCCATCGGCGGAAGGGATTACACATCCAAAGGATATAACCGTGTCACAGCTGTCCGCCAGCCGGGTTCCACATTTAAGCCGCTTGCTGTATACGGACCGGCGATGCAGGAAAAGAAATTTAAGCCATATTCTCTATTGAAGGATGAGTTGCAGTCCTACGGAGATTATACGCCGAAAAACTACGACAGCCGGTATGAGGGCGAAGTCACTATGTCTGACGCCATTACGTACAGCAAAAACGCGCCGGCTGTCTGGACGCTGAATGAGATCGGCGTCGAAACAGGGAAATCTTATTTGAAAGCAAACGGCATTGATATCCCTGATGAAGGCCTTGCTCTTGCTCTAGGCGGCTTGGAAAAAGGCGTTTCACCGCTCCAGCTTGCCGGCGCGTTTCATACATTTGCCGCGAATGGAACGTATACTGAACCCTTCTTTATCTCGAGCATAATAGATGAAGACGGAGAAACAATAGCCGATCATAAAGAAGAAGGAAAGCGGGTATTCAGCAAGCAGACGTCTTGGAATATGACGAGAATGCTGCAGCAGGTAGTCAAAAAGGGAACGGCCACGTCCGGCACCTATCACGGCGACCTGGCGGGAAAAACAGGTTCAACATCTTATACAGGCGTCTCCGGCGCGACAAAGGACGCCTGGTTTGCAGGCTATACGCCGAAAATAACCGGGGCAGTCTGGATGGGCTATGACAAAACGGATCAAAACCATTATTTGAAAGCCGGGAGCTCATACCCGACGCGGCTGTTTAAGGATATTTTGACACAGGCAGGAGAAACCGGTCATGTGTTCACAAAGCCTAAAAACGTTAAAGAACTGGAAAGCCCGATTGAGCTGAAGCCGGTCAAAACACTCACAGCCGATTACACATTTAAAGCAGCGGGGCTCTTTACTATTGAATTAAAGTGGGACGCTCAAGAGGATGATCGGGCCGTATACAGAATTTATGTAAACAAGGACGGCGAGGAGACGCTTCTTGATTCGGTTGAAGGGAAGGGAAGCTATGAAATTCCTTATGCCAACTTATTTTCGGGCGCGTCTTATAAAATTGTGCCTTATAATACACAGACAAAAAGAGAAGGGGAAGGAACCGATTACGTTCAGCCAAAATTGTTTTCCTCTTAATGGAATTCGGCGATTTTTTGAACTTTGAGCTACATTTCTATACCATTTGCCTAAAACAAGGTATAGTGTAATAAGTCAAGAAATACGAACGTATGGTTGCCGTATGAAAGGTGGAAATCAGATGAGTAAACGAGAAACGTTTAACGAGACGTTTTTAAAAGCTGCGCGGGGAGAAAAAGCGGATCACACGCCTGTGTGGTATATGAGGCAAGCAGGGCGCTCACAGCCGGAATACCGCAAGCTGAAGGAAAAGTACGGATTGTTTGAGATCACACATCAGCCCGAACTTTGTGCGTATGTCACAAGACTGCCGGTTGAGCAATACGGAGTCGATGCTGCAATCCTTTATAAAGATATCATGACGCCGCTGCCGTCAATCGGTGTGGATGTTGAAATCAAAAACGGGATCGGTCCTGTGATTGATCAGCCAATCCGGTCTCTGGCGGACATTGAAAAACTCGGCCAGATTGATCCGGAACAGGACGTGCCGTACGTGCTTGAGACGATTAAACTGCTTGTCAATGAGCAGCTGAACGTCCCGCTCATCGGTTTCTCAGGTGCGCCTTTTACGCTTGCAAGCTATATGATCGAAGGCGGCCCGTCGAAAAACTACAATAAAACAAAAGCCTTCATGTACAGCATGCCAGATGCATGGAATCTGCTGATGTCCAAGCTTGCCGACATGATCATCGTGTACGTGAAAGCGCAGATTGAGGCAGGCGCAAAAGCGATTCAAATCTTTGATTCGTGGGTCGGCGCATTGAATCAGGCAGATTACAGAACATACATCAAACCCGTGATGAACCGGATCTTTTCAGAGCTCGCAAAGGAGAATGTGCCGCTGATCATGTTTGGCGTTGGCGCAAGCCATCTTGCAGGTGATTGGCATGACCTTCCTCTCGATGTTGTCGGGCTTGACTGGAGACTCGGCATTGATGAAGCCAGATCAAAAGGAATTACTAAAACAGTGCAGGGCAACCTGGACCCGTCCATTTTGCTTGCGCCATGGGAAGTCATTGAGCAGAAAACGAAGGAAATACTTGATCAGGGTATGGAGTCAGACGGCTTCATTTTCAATCTTGGCCATGGGGTATTTCCTGATGTCAGTCCCGAGGTTTTGAAAAAACTGACAGCATTTGTCCATGAATATTCACAAAACAAAAAAATGGGTCAATATTCCTAAGCATATCTTTTGGTATCTTAATGATATCCTGTCAAAATGTTTGTATCAGATCATTAAAGAGGGTGTAAACAGTGAGTAGAAAGAAAATGGGGCTTCTCGTGATGGCGTACGGCACGCCTTATAAGGAAGAAGATATTGAACGTTATTATACACATATCAGAAGAGGCAGAAAGCCTGAACCTGAAATGCTTCAAGATTTGAAAGACAGATACGAAGCGATTGGCGGCATTTCACCGCTTGCCCAAATCACAGAACAGCAGGCGCATAATCTGGAACAGCACTTGAATGAAATTCAGGATGAGATTACGTTTAAAGCGTATATCGGACTGAAGCATATCGAGCCGTTTATTGAAGACGCCGTAGCAGAGATGCATAAGGATGGCATTACAGAAGCAGTCAGCATCGTGCTGGCGCCGCATTTCTCCACGTTCAGCGTTCAGTCCTACAACAAACGCGCCAAAGAAGAGGCTGAAAAACTCGGCGGCTTAACGATTACGTCAGTTGAAAGCTGGTACGATGAACCGAAGTTCGTGACATATTGGGTTGACCGAGTGAAGGAAACATATGCGTCAATGCCTGAGGATGAAAGAGAAAACGCAATGCTCATCGTATCCGCACACAGCCTGCCGGAAAAAATCAAAGAATTTGGAGACCCGTACCCGGACCAGCTTCATGAATCGGCGAAATTAATTGCTGAAGGCGCAGGCGTTTCCGAATATGCTGTCGGCTGGCAAAGTGAAGGGAACACGCCTGATCCTTGGCTCGGACCCGATGTTCAGGATTTAACACGTGATTTATTCGAACAAAAAGGCTATCAAGCATTTGTATATGTTCCTGTTGGGTTTGTCGCGGATCACTTAGAAGTGCTTTATGATAATGATTATGAATGCAAAGTGGTTACTGACGATATCGGCGCAAGCTATTACCGGCCGGAAATGCCAAATGCCAAGCCTGAATTTATTGATGCTTTGGCAACAGTCGTATTAAAAAAATTAGGACGTTAAAGAAGGCGATGAACATGAGTGACGGCAAAAAACATGTAGTCATCATCGGCGGCGGCATTACCGGTTTAGCCGCCGCCTTCTATATGGAAAAAGAAATCAAAGAAAAGAATCTGCCGCTTGAGCTGACACTTGTTGAGGCAAGTCCGAGAGTCGGCGGGAAAATCCAGACTGTCAAGAAAGACGGCTATATCATCGAAAGAGGGCCAGACTCATTTCTGGAACGAAAGAAAAGCGCCCCGCAGCTTGTTAAAGACTTAGGTCTTGAGCATTTGCTTGTCAACAATGCGACCGGGCAATCCTATGTGCTTGTAAACCGCACCCTGCATCCAATGCCGAAGGGCGCTGTAATGGGGATACCGACAAAAATTGCGCCGTTTGTTTCTACGGGTCTGTTTTCCTTGTCCGGGAAGGCGAGAGCTGCTATGGATTTCATCCTGCCTGCAAGCAAAACAAAGGATGATCAGTCATTGGGAGAATTCTTCCGCAGACGTGTCGGAGATGAAGTGGTCGAGAACTTAATCGAGCCGCTACTATCAGGGATCTACGCAGGCGACATTGACAAGCTCAGCCTGATGTCGACATTTCCGCAATTTTATCAGACGGAACAAAAGCATAGAAGCCTGATTCTCGGCATGAAAAAAACAAGGCCTCAAGGCTCAGGCCAGCAGCTGACGGCAAAAAAACAAGGGCAGTTCCAAACTCTGTCAACCGGTTTGCAGACCCTTGTAGAAGAGATCGAAAAGCAGTTAAAGCTGACGAAGGTGTATAAAGGCACAAAAGTGACCAAACTTAGCCATAGCGGCTCTTGCTATTCGCTCGAACTGGATAACGGCGTCACACTTGATGCTGATTCAGTAATTGTGACTGCTCCGCATAAAGCGGCTGCGGGAATGCTTTCTGAGCTTCCTGCCATTTCTCATTTGAAAAATATGCACTCCACATCCGTGGCAAACGTCGCTTTAGGTTTCCCTGAAGGCTCCGTCCAAATGGAGCATGAGGGCACGGGTTTTGTCATTTCAAGAAACAGTGACTTTGCGATCACAGCCTGTACGTGGACGAATAAAAAATGGCCGCACGCAGCGCCGGAAGGCAAAACGCTGCTTCGGGCATATGTCGGAAAAGCCGGAGACGAATCCATTGTCGATCTATCAGATAATGACATTATCAACATTGTGTTAGAAGACTTAAAGAAAGTCATGAACATAAACGGCGAGCCGGAAATGACATGTGTAACCCGATGGCATGAAAGCATGCCGCAGTACCATGTCGGCCATAAGCAGCGTATCAAGGAGCTGCGTGAAGCACTTGCATCTGCGTATCCGGGTGTTTATATGACAGGCGCTTCTTTCGAAGGTGTCGGCATTCCCGACTGCATTGATCAAGGAAAAGCTGCCGTGTCTGACGCGCTTACCTATTTATTCAGCTAAAACCTCCGCTTTATCGCGGAGGTTTTTTTGATGTGCAATGGCAATATTGTGTAAAAAATGATTGAATTGAACAGCAGGTTATGATACATTTGCATATGTACTTAATGACTAAAATGTTCAAACGGTCAGTTTCGAGGTGAATACAATGTCAATAGATCGAAAAAAGCTCATTTTGGAGGCGGCTACAAAGTCTTTCACGCAGTTCGGGTATAAAGCGACGACAATGGATCTTGTCGCAAAACTTGCGAACGTGGGGAAGGGAACCATTTATACTTTTTTCAAAAACAAAGAAGAGCTGTTTGACGAGATTTTCACTACTTTATTAAAGGAAATGAAGCAAAAAGCGGATGAAGCGATGGAGCCGAGCCTTCCGTTCCATGAAAATGTGCACAGAGCGCTGTTTGCCATTCTGGAGTTCAGGAAAACACATCAGCTGACGATTAAAATTTTCCAAGAGAATGCCGAGATTGGTACAATGGCAGTTCAGGAAGTGATCCAGAAAATGGAGCGATCCATCCTGTCTTATATCAAAAGCAAGATTGAAGACGGGATCAAAAGCGGCGCAATCAAGCCGTGCGACCCTGAGCTGACAGCCTTTGTGATGCTGAAGCTTTATATCGCGCTCATTTTTGACTGGGAAAAACAACACCCCCCGCTTGATAAAGAGACAATTGCGGGACTGCTTGAATTGTATGTTGTCAAAGGATTGTCAGCGAACTAGATAATCCTTTCTCTTTGCAAGAAAATGACCATTTTTTATGATGAGTCAGTTTTAGAATGGAGGCATCAGGATGAACACAATACGAAGTCAGTGGAAAGACATCGTAACAAGTAAAAAATTATTGATTCCCATCATCGCCATTTTGTTTGTCCCGCTTATTTACAGCGGCGTATTCTTAAAGGCTTATTGGGACCCGTACGGCACAGTTGACCAGCTGCCTGTCGTTGTCGTCAACCAAGACAAGGGAGCAACGTATGAAGGAGAAAAACTTCAAATCGGTGATGATCTGGTCAAAGAATTAAAGGATAATAACAACTTTGATTGGCATTTTTCCAATGATCTCGACCAATCGTTAAAGGACTTATTGAATCAAAAATATTATTTAGTTGTCGAGATTCCTGAGGATTTTTCTAAGAATGCCAGCACTGTATTAGACAAAAATCCGAAAAAATTGGATCTGAAATACCATACAAATGCAGGTTCTAACTATGTAGGGGCAACGATCGGCGAAAAAGCGATTGATAAACTGAAAGCCTCTGTTTCAAAAGAAGTGACCGAGCAATATACGAAAGTTATTTTTGATAACTTTAAAGATATCGCAAAAGGTTTGAGCGACGCGAGCAGCGGCGCGAAAAAAATTGATGACGGCACAAAGGATGCGAAAAACGGAAGCGCCCAGCTGAAAGAAAATCTGGCGAAGCTGAAGGAAAGCACCGCTACCATCAGTGACAAAACAGCGCAGCTTGCAGATGGAGCGGCTCAGGTGACGAGCGGCATCCAATCACTTGACAGCTCGCTCGGTAAATTCCAGGACAGCAGCAACCAGATTTATGATAAATCTAGTCAGCTTGCAGCAGGATCAGGCGAGCTGACAAGCAAGATGAATGAACTTCTTGCCGGACTTCAAAATGTGCAGAAGGGTACGCCTAATCTTACTAACGGGTTGGATCAGCTCAACAGTAAAGTCCAAGAAGGTTCTGAGAAAGCGGCAAAAGCGGAAAAGATCATTAATGCGCTCGATTTAACGAAGCTTGAAACTGCTGTAAACAATCTGGAAAAGTCAGAAACTGCGATGAAGGAATTCAAAAAACAGCTGACTGACTTTGAAAACAGTTTGAAAAACCGTGATCAGGCATTTAAAAATGTCATCAATTCGAGTGACTTCTTAACAGCGGAGCAAAAAAGCCAGCTGATTAATTCTGTTGAGAAAAAGCTTCCGCAAGTTGATGCGCCTGATTTTGATCAAATATTAAGCCAGCTACCTACAGCTGATCAGCTGCCTGACATCGCAACGATAAAAAGCTCTCTTGAAGACGTGAAAGCGCAGGTGGCGCAGGTGAAAGCCATGCCGGAAGCTACATCTAAGCTTTATAACGGCGCAAAAACAATCCAAGATGCGATTGACAGATTAACTGAGGGAGCTGATAAGATATACAACGGTTCTCAGAAGCTGACAGATGGCCAAACTAAACTGACAGCGGGCATCGGTGAATATAATAAGCAGTTCGCAAAAGCAAAAGCGGGCTCAGAGCAATTGGTGACAGGAAGCAGCCAAGTATCCGGCGGATTGTTTAAGCTGTTAGACGGGTCTAAACAGGTCCAAAGCGGATCATCAAAACTTGCAGACGGATCTGCATCACTTGATACAGGTTTAGGCAAGCTATTGGACGGCACAGGAGAGCTGTCTAGTAAGCTGAAGGATGCGGCTGACCAAACAGGAGATATCGATGCTGATGATCAAACATACGGCATGTTTGCGGATCCGGTTAAAACCAAAGATGATGCCATTCATTCCGTTCCTAACTATGGAACAGGGCTGACACCTTATATCCTGTCAATGGGCTTGTATGTCGGCGGCATCATGCTGACGGTTGTCTTCCCGCTGAAGGAAGCGTCAGGACGTCCGAGAAACGGTTTTGAGTGGTTCTTCAGCAAATTCAATGTCATGATGCTTGTAGGAATCATTCAATCATTGATTGTGGCGACGGTTCTTCTATTGGGAATTGGTCTTGAGGTAGAGAGCACGTGGAGATTTTACGTGTTTACGATCATTACGAGTCTCGCTTTCCTGGCGATAATTCAATTTTTGGCTACAACGATGGGCAACCCGGGGCGATTTATCGCAGTCATTATTTTAGTGCTGCAGCTGGGAGCGAGCGGAGGAACCTTCCCGCTGGAATTGCTTCCGAATTTCTATCAGGTCATCCACGGCGCATTGCCGATGACCTACAGCATTAACGGATTCAGAGCAGTCATTTCAAACGGTGACTTTGGCTACATGTGGCAGATGGCCGGCGTCTTAATCGGCATTGCCCTCGTCATGATTGCACTAAGCATTACTTACTTTACAATGTTAAGCCGGAAGGAAGAAACATCAGAAGAACAGCCGGCTTCATAAAGAAAAAGAACTTGTTTCCTTGGAAACAAGTTCTTTTTTTGTTACATCCCCCATTTAATAAGCAATCCTGTATAGGTTAATCCGCCGCCAAACCCGAAAAGCAAAACGATTTGATCTTTTTTCAGCTTCCCGGCTTTCACTGCGAGATCGAGCGCCAAAACAATTGAAACCGAAGACGTGTTTCCGTAGTGCTCAACACTAGTGAGCGTTTTTTCAATCGGGAACGGTGTTTTTTCACAAATTGACTCGATCATGCGCAAGTTGGCGCTGTGAGGAACAAACCAATCGAGATCATCGGAGCTGAGTCCTGCTTTATGTAAAAGCCGTTCAAATTCGCCAGGGACGGTTCTTGCGGCCCATTTATATACCTCGCGTCCGTTTTGCACCATTTTTCCGGAACCGACAAGCTGCACACCGTTTATTTCATTTCGCAGTCCGGCACGATACAAAATATCGCCGCCGTTCCCGCTTGTTCCTTGTACAGACGCAAGAAATCCCGGCGTCTCTTCATCTCGTTCTACTAACAGCGCACCCGCGGCATCGCCGAACAGTACGCATGTCGTTCGATCGGTATAATCGGTTACCTTTGATAACGTCTCTCCGGCGATGACGAGAATTTTTTGATGAAGGCCAGATGTGATCAATCCATTTGCCAAATGGAGGCCGTATGTCAGCCCGGCGCATGTCGCATTAATATCCAGCGCGCCGGTGCTTTCCCAGCCGAAATATTCCTGTACGCGGCATGCCGTACTCGGAAAGGCGTAATCGGATGTGGTTGTGGCAACGAGGATCATATCGACATCATCAAGCGTTCCTTTATAACGGCTCTTGAGATTCTTCACCGCTTCTATGCATAAATCAGAGGTAAATTGATGTTCATCCGCAATCCGGCGTTCTCTCATTCCTGTGCGCTGAACGATCCATTCATCAGAGGTATCAACGATCTTTTCTAAATCTGCATTGGTTAAACGTCTGCTCGGCGCATAGGTGCCGATAGCTGTAATTTTTGCTTTTGACATATGAATCACTCCTTATGGTCAGATTATAACACTAGATATTAGTATCTGGTACTAAAAAGAAGGTTTTTTTACAAAAAAAGAGAAGTGTAGATAGGAATCTATGAAAAAGAAAAAGGAGGCTGAAAAATGGTCAGTCAAGAAGCAGTAGTCTTTTTGGCATTATCCGGGGCTATTGCGTTTCTGTTGCCAATCGGGCTGATTGTATGGTTTAAGCGAAAGTATGGTGCCTCGCTTAAAGTGTTTTTTATTGGCGCTCTCACGTTTTTTGTCTTCGCTCAGCTGCTGGAAGGCGGCGTTCATGTTTATGTACTGCAAGTGAATGAAATGACGAAAGAAGCGATGCAGCATCCATTATGGTATGGCATTTACGGCTGCTTGATGGCCGGCATTTTTGAGGAGTGCGGAAGGTATTTGATGATGCGATTTTTTATGAAGCGCCATCATACTTGGGCAGATGGTCTGGCTTTCGGGGCAGGCCATGGCGGGCTTGAAGCCATCCTGATTACAGGCTTGTCCTCTATCTCACTTATTGTATACGCATTTGCAATCAATAGCGGGACGTTTGAACAGCTTTTGGTCAATGGCGACGTCAAACAGGCGCTTTTGCCGATACAGGAGCAGCTGCTGCATACTCCTTCGTATGAATGGATGCTGGGCGGAATAGAAAGAATCAGTGCCATTGCCGTCCAGATTGGTCTGTCTCTGCTTGTTTTGTACGCGGTTAAAAACCGCCGGCCGCTGTTTTTGCTGTATTCTATTCTTTTACATGCACTGTTTAATGTCCCGGCGGTTTTATATCAAAGAGGAATCATAGAGCATGCTGCAGCTGTTGAAATCATTGTTGCTCTTATAGCGGCTTTATCAGTTTATTGGATTGTAAAAGCAAAAAGGGTGTTTCAATAAAAGGTCCAAGCAGCAGCAATGCCCGCTTGGAAAAATGTGAATGGAAATATTCATTAAGCATGGGTCATCAGAATATTTCTGATTCAGTCTTTAGCAATGACAGCAAGAATGTCTGTGTTTTTTACAAGAGAAACAATGGTGTTTCTTTTTCTTCTTCTCGCAAGGGTCATGGCATTCTTTCTTTTTCTTGCAATGGTCGTGGAAATCTTTATCGAACCACTCGTCAAAGAACCAAAAATCATCGAACCAATCGTGACAACGACATTTCTGTTCATGTGAATGACGACAGCACATAGAAATCCCTCCTCTTCCCATGCTCTCTACAGCATATGAGAGATTGATAGGAAAAGATTGGACGGGTCCCTCGGGAAAAGAGTATATTTTAAGTAGAAAATAAAAGGAGGAATGCCCTATGACGTCCGTACGTAAAACGATGGAGCTCATTAAAGAACTTGTATCGATCCCAAGCCCGACAGGAAATACATATGAGGTGATCAATTATATTGAAAGCCTTTTAAAAGAATGGAAGGTAGAAACGGTTCGGAACCACAAGGGCGGCTTAATTGCAACGCTTCCAGGACGCGACACATCCCGGCATCGCATGCTGACAGCGCACGTTGACACCCTCGGCGCTATGGTGAAGGAAATTAAAGCGGACGGCCGGCTGAAAATCGACTTAATCGGCGGGTTCCGCTACAACTCGATTGAGGGGGAGTATTGCCAAATTGAAACCGCCTCGGGAAAAATGTACACAGGCACAATCTTAATGCATCAAACGTCTGTGCACGTATACAAAGACGCGGGAAAGGCTGAGCGGAATCAAGAGAATATGGAGATCCGCCTAGATGAACCTGTTCACTGCCGGAAAGATACGGAGGAGCTTGGCATTGGCGTCGGAGACTTTGTGTCGTTTGATCCACGTGTCGAGATCACATCAAGCGGATTTATTAAATCGCGCCATTTGGATGACAAAGCAAGCGTCGCCTTATTGCTCCGCTTAATTCATGAAATTCAAACAGAAGACATTGAGCTGCCGTATACAACCCATTTTCTTATTTCCAATAATGAAGAAATCGGTTACGGCGGGAATTCGAATATTCCTCCTGAAACAGTTGAATATTTGGCGGTTGATATGGGCGCTATCGGTGACGGGCAGGCGACGGATGAATATTCAGTATCAATCTGTGTGAAGGATGCGAGCGGGCCGTATCATTATCAGCTCAGAAAGCATTTAGTTCAATTAGCCGAGAAGCATCATATTGACTATAAGCTTGATATATATCCGTACTACGGGTCTGATGCGTCAGCAGCGATCAAATCCGGGCATGATATTGTGCATGGCCTCATAGGGCCGGGAATTGACGCTTCCCATGCATTTGAACGCACCCATAAATCATCTCTTCGCCATACCGCTAAGCTTCTGTATTACTATGTACAGTCACCAATGGTATAAGGGGGAGGACCAATGAAGATTTATAAGCTGAAAAGCACATTCGGTTGGGAAGGTGATGACGGGTTGGGAGAACAGCTGATTCAGCAGATCCTTGCCGGAGAAAAAAGCGCCACGTGCGCGCCGAAATCATTGTATTCAAAAGATGAATTGAGGGACGTTTATCAAACAGCGGGTCAGCTTGTTACCGTTTATGATAAACATGACAATCCAAGATGCAATATAAAAGTAACAGATGTCTTTGAAACCACCTTTGGTGCGCCTGATATGAGGTTAGTCAAAGGAGAGGGCAATGGAGACCGAATTGAGGAGTTTCAAGAGGATCATCGGATGGCATGGGCGGAACTGATCAAAAGCGGTGAACTGGAGCTGAATGAGGATACTGTTTTGATTACAGAGTTGTTTGTGCTTGTTAAAGATTAAAAAAGCCTGCGGGGCAAGAACCCCGCAGGCTTTTCATTAACCAGAAATGGTTGCGTTTTGTTCTGTTTTCGATTGGGACATAACAGTTTCTGCTTTCGCAGGATTAAACATGCCTTCCCATTTAGACATCACAACGGCAGCAAGCGCGTTACCAGTCAGGTTGACAACTGTACGTGCCATATCCATGATGCGGTCTACGCCGGCAATAAAGGCAAGTCCTTCAGCCGGAACGCCGATGGTGCCAAGCGTTGCAAGCAAGACAACAAAAGAAGTACCAGGTACGGCAGCCATCCCTTTGGATGTCACCATTAAGACGAGCACAAGCGTAATTTGGTGCCAAATCGTCAAATCAATGCCATATACCTGTGCTAAAAAGAGTGCGGCAATAGATTGATAGAGAACGGAACCGTCTAAGTTAAACGTGTAACCGATCGGAATGACAAATGAAACAATGCCTTTTGGACATCCGATTTTCTCCATTTTTTCCATGATACGCGGAAGAACCGTTTCAGAGCTGGACGTACTGAACGCCAGTAAGATTTCGTCCTTCATGTAAGCAAGGAACTTGAAGATGCTGATGCCGGCAATTTTTGCGACAATCCCGAAAATAACAATTAAGAAGAAAGCAAGCGCGACATAAACCAATCCGACGAGCTTTCCGAGAGAGATAAGAGAACCGAGTCCGAATTTAGACACAGTCACTCCGATAAGAGCGAAAACGCCGAATGGCGCCACTTTCATCACAAGGTTTACAACGTGGAACATGGCATGGGATACACCTTCAAAAAAGGCTAATACAGGCTTGCCTCTTTCACCGATCGCGGAAATACCCAATGCAAATAGTACTGTAAAGCAGATGATGGCTAGAAGATCCCCTTCGACCAATGACTGGAAGAAGTTTGTCGGCACAATATGGAGGAACGTTTCCGCCACTGATTTATTACTTTGTTCTTTTTCAGTTTCAACATATTGACTGATGTCCGATTTTTGAGCTTCGTGTATATTAACTCCTGTACCCGGATGGAAGATGTTTGCAAGGGCTAGTCCGAGAATAATGGCAAAAGTCGTGATGATCTCGAAGTACAGAATCGTTCTGAAGCCTAATTTACCGACTTGCTTTCCATTTCCTGCACCGGCTACACCGATGATTAAGCTGGAGACAACAATAGGAATCACTATCATTTTGATTAAGCGTAAAAAGAGATCCCCGATTGGCTGCAGGTAAGTAGGCAATGCTGGGTTGCCATACCAAATGACGCCAACAATGACACCTAGAATAAGTCCAACGAATATTTGTGTGGCTAATCCAAACTTAATTCTTTTCATAGATTACCTCCCAAAAAACAAAGTATCAACATATATCATGAATAGACATATATTTAATCTCACTATTAGATCAAATTATAATAGATAAGAAATCAATTCGTCTATAGTAAATTATATTTCGAAAATAAAGAATATTCAATGACATTATGATAATCACCAGAATTATCTAAAAACAGGTGAGCTTTGACCTAACCTGACTATTATTTCAAAATTAAGAGATATGTGAAAAAATAAGAAAATCCCACGCGTAAGGCGCGGGATTTTCGCTCATTACAAATCGTTTACTTTTATACAGTCATTGCAGATATTACCATAACACTCATGCTGCTCTTCTATCTTTTTTCCGCATTCCGCACACTTTTTCGAAGGCAGGTTTCTAAAAAATTCTGTGATTTTCCCCAGCATAACCAATCCCTCTTTCCCCTTTGTAGTGATTTCATTGTAATATAACAGATTACAAAAATCAATAACTGTTTTGATACAATGTTTAAAACATGCTTTTTTCAAGAAAAATGGGTATATTGAAGGAGGACCAATTTTTTTGAAAAGATAGGAGGACATTATGAAAGTTACAGTTATCGGATGCTATGGCGGTTTTCCGGCCGCAAATGAAGCGACGTCAGGCTATTTGTTTCAGTCAGGTGATTACTCTCTGCTTGTTGATTGCGGCAGTGCCGTATTGTCTAAGCTGTTCGGATATGTGCCGGCGGAAAAGCTGGATGCGGTCGTTCTGTCTCATTATCACCATGACCATATCGCTGATATCGGACCGCTGCAATTTGCCAAGCAAGTCGGTTCGTTTCTCGGCAAAGGAGAGCATACGCTTCCGATTTACGGACATGATGCTGATATAGAACAGTTTCAAAAGCTTACATATAAAACACATACAAAAGGGATCGCCTATCAGCCGGATCAGCCGCTGACTGCCGGTCCGTTTACGATCACCTTTTTAAAAACGATTCACCCGGTGACGTGCTATGCCATGCGGATTACTGACGGCAGCCACACTGTCGTTTATACTGCTGATTCCAGCTATCAGGATTCATTTATACCGTTTTCGAAAGATGCTGATTTATTGATCTCAGAATGCAATTTTTATGCCGATCAAGACGGAACAAGTGCAGGCCATATGAACAGCCTGGAAGCTGGGCGCATTGCAAAAGAAGCCGGAGCGGGAGAACTGCTGCTGACACATTTGCCGCATTTTGGCGTGCATGACAACCTTCGCAAAGAAGCGAAAACCGTTTTTAACGGAGAAGTGAATATTGCGAAATCAGGTTTTGTGTGGGAAGGATAAAGGAGGAGCACCATGTTATTTATAGACAATCAAAATATCAATGATCCGCGGATCAATCTTGCTATCGAGGAGTACTGTGTAAAGCATTTAGACCCTGAACAGCAATATTTGCTCTTTTATGTGAATCAACCGTCTATTATCATTGGGAAAAACCAAAATACAATAGAAGAAATCAATACAAAATATGTTGAGGAAAACGGGATTATCGTCGTCCGCCGTTTATCAGGCGGGGGCGCTGTGTACCATGATCTGGGGAACTTGAACTTCAGCTTTATTACCAAGGATGACGGGGACAGCTTTCATAACTTTAAAAAATTCACTGAGCCAGTGATTCAGGCGTTACATCAGCTTGGGGTTGAAGCCGAATTAAGCGGCCGGAACGACATTGTAGTAGATGGCCGGAAAATATCCGGAAACGCTCAGTTTGCAACGAAAGGCCGTATTTTCAGCCACGGCACCCTCATGTTTGATTCAGCCATTGATCATGTTGTATCAGCATTAAAGGTGAAAAAGGATAAAATTGAATCAAAAGGCATCAAATCGATCAGAAGCCGAGTGGCAAACATCAGTGAGTTTCTCGATGATAAAATGACCACCGAAGAATTCCGCAGCCATTTGCTTCGCCATATTTTTAACACAAACGACGTTGGAAACGTGCCGGAGTATAAGCTGACGGAAAAAGATTGGGAGACCATTCATCAAATTTCGAAAGAGCGCTATCAGAATTGGGATTGGAACTACGGCCGCTCACCAAAATTTAACCTTAATCATTCGAAGCGTTATCCGGTTGGATCGATCGATTTGCACCTGGAAGTCAAGAAAGGCAAAATCGAGGACTGCAAAATCTTCGGAGATTTCTTCGGTGTCGGTGATGTATCTGAAATTGAAAACCTGCTGGTCGGAAAACAATACGAACGCAGCGTCATCGCTGATGTGCTCGAAGGTGTGAATCTCAAGCATTACTTTGGGAACATTACGAAAGAGGATTTCCTTGATCTGATTTACTAAGGCAAAACACATCGTTTGAAAGAGCGGTTGTGTTTTTGAAATAATGGAGGCAGGAGGGATTCACATGAAAGTGTTTTTAATCGGAGCGAACGGACAAATCGGGCAAAGACTCGTCTCTTTATTCCAAGATAATCCTGATCATTCCATCAGAGCGATGGTCAGAAAAGAAGAACAGAAAGCGTCTCTTGAAGCTGCCGGTGCAGAAGCTGTGCTTGCGAATCTGGAGGGCAGCCCGGAAGAAATCGCCGCTGCGGCAAAAGGTTGTGACGCGATCATTTTCACAGCCGGTTCCGGCGGCAGCACAGGCTATGATAAAACGCTGCTGGTGGATCTTGATGGAGCGGCAAAAGCCATTGAAGCTGCGGCCATTGCCGGAATCAAACGGTTTATTATGGTCAGCGCCCTGCAAGCCCATAACCGTGAAAATTGGAATGAGGCACTCAAGCCTTATTATGTGGCCAAGCATTATGCTGATAAAATTCTGGAAGCGAGCGGTTTAACCTATACGATTATCCGTCCGGGAGGCCTTCGCAATGAGCCTGGAACGGGAACTGTTTCAGCAGCGAAGGATCTGGAGCGGGGATTTATTTCCCGTGATGACGTTGCAAAAACGGTCATTGCCTCTTTAGATGAGAAGAATACGGAAAATCGGGCCTTTGATCTGACAGAAGGAGATACGCCGATTGCCGAAGCATTGAAGAAACTATGACAGTACTGACACTCAGGGCTTTTTGCTCTTGAGTGTTTTTTTCTGTTTCTCTATAATGGAGAAGAAAGCTTGGCTTCAATAATGAATGACTATTCATTCACTTAAGGGGTGGGAGAATGAATCTTGTTTCAAAATTGGAAGAAACAGCATCTGAGAAGCCCGACAGCATCGCATGCAGGTTTAAAGATCACATGATGACGTATCAAGAGCTGAATGAATATATTCAGCGATTTGCGGACGGCCTTCAGGAAGCCGGTATGGAGAAAGGGGACCATTTAGCTTTGCTGCTTGGCAATTCGCCTGATTTTATCATCGCGTTTTTTGGCGCTTTAAAAGCTGGGATCGTAGTTGTTCCCATCAATCCGTTGTACACGCCGACAGAAATTGGTTATATGCTGACAAATGGCGATGTAAAGGCAATCGTGGGCGTTAGCCAGCTTTTGCCGCTTTATGAGAGCATGCATGAATCGCTGCCAAAGGTTGAGCTCGTCATTTTATGCCAGACGGGGGAGGCCGAGCCGGAAGCTGCGGACCCAGAGGTCAGGATGAAAATGACAACGTTTGCAAAAATATTGCGGCCGACATCTGCCGCTAAACAAAACCAAGAACCTGTACCTGATGATACCGCGGTTATTTTATATACGTCAGGAACGACTGGAAAACCGAAAGGCGCGATGCTGACACATCAGAATTTGTACAGCAATGCCAACGATGTCGCAGGCTATTTGGGAATGGATGAGAGGGACAATGTGGTCTGCGCTCTTCCCATGTTTCACGTGTTTTGTTTAACCGTCTGTATGAATGCACCGCTGATGAGCGGCGCAACTGTATTGATTGAGCCTCAATTCAGTCCGGCATCTGTTTTTAAGCTTGTTAAGCAGCAGCAGGCGACCATTTTTGCCGGTGTGCCTACAATGTATAACTACTTGTTTCAGCATGAAAACGGAAAGAAAGATGATTTTTCTTCGATCCGGCTGTGCATTTCGGGAGGCGCGTCCATGCCAGTCGCGTTGCTGACGGCGTTTGAAGAAAAATTCGGTGTTACCATTTTGGAAGGCTACGGGCTCTCGGAAGCATCACCCGTCACGTGCTTTAACCCGTTTGACAGGGGCAGAAAGCCGGGCTCCATCGGGACAAGTATCTTACATGTCGAAAACAAGGTCGTAGATCCGCTCGGACGCGAGCTGCCCGCTCACCAGGTCGGCGAATTGATCGTGAAAGGCCCCAATGTGATGAAGGGCTATTATAAAATGCCGATGGAAACAGAGCATGCATTAAAAGACGGGTGGCTTTATACGGGGGACTTGGCAAGACGGGATGAGGACGGCTATTTTTACATTGTTGACCGGAAAAAAGACATGATCATTGTAGGAGGATACAATGTGTATCCGCGGGAGGTGGAGGAGGTGCTGTACAGCCATCCGGACGTCAAGGAGGCGGTTGTCATCGGCGTGCCGGACCCCCAAAGCGGGGAAGCGGTAAAGGGATATGTGGTGCCGAAACGCTCTGGGGTAACAGAGGAGGACATCATGCAGCACTGCGAAAAGCATCTGGCAAAATACAAGCGGCCTGCCGCCATTACGTTTCTTGACGATATTCCGAAAAATGCGACGGGGAAAATGCTCAGACGGGCACTGAGAGATATTTTGCCCCAATAAAATGAAAAAGCGAAGCGGTTAGCTTCGCTTTTTCATTTTCAATCCTTTGCTTCTTTTTTAATAATATTTAGCAGCGCCTTTGTATCATTTTTGCTTAATTTGTAGTATGTGCCATCCTTCAAAAAAACGGCTTGCTGGCTGCCGTCAATCCATAGTCTGAATGAGTCATACCGGTCTTTATGAAACTTGATTGTCCCTTCGTAATCAGGGGCTGATGTTTTTTCTGTCTTCACCTGTTTTCCCTGATTCATAATATCCAGCATATCTTTGACGTGCTGTCTTTTTTCAATCTCGATATCTTCCTGGCCGCTTGAAGACAGTGTGATCAAATCCGCGTCTACCGATTGATACACATCGCCTGATCGGCTGTAAAGATAAAAAAATGCGATAAACACAAGACCGATTACCACGATGGCTGCCACTATTTTTTTCATTTGCATCACTCCAAACATTGTTAGTTTTCCCAGCGATCGGGGTTTCCATGCTTAAAAGGGTGGAAAAGTGCGGAACACAGCTTGGTTCTAAGAATTTGAATTTATGATTACAATAGAAGTAACGGGTTGATGTGAGGAGTGAGGCGTTATGCGCAAGTGGATTGCGGCAGCAGGACTTGCTTACGTGCTGTACGGGCTGTTTTTTTATTGGTATTTTTTCCTGTCGGGTGATTCCGCAATACCGGAAGCCGTGAAAGGGACGCAGGCTGATCCGGCTTCTTTCATGAAGCCGTCTGAGTTGGCAGTGGCCGAGCAGTATTCGAATGTCAAGAATTTTTTATTTTTTATCGGGGTACCACTTGATTGGTTTCTGTTTTTTGTTCTGCTTGTCAGCGGTGTTTCAAAGAAAATCAAGAAATGGATCGAAGCGGCCGTGCCTTTTCGGTTTTTGCAGACCGTTGGTTTTGTGTTTGTGCTTTCGCTGATTACAACATTGGTGACGCTGCCTTTAGATTGGATAGGCTATCAAGTATCGCTTGACTATAACATTTCCACACAGACAACGGCCAGCTGGGCTAAGGATCAGGTTATCAGCTTTTGGATCAGCTTTCCAATCTTTACGCTTTGCGTTCTCGTTTTTTATTGGCTGATCAAAAGGCATGAAAAAAAATGGTGGTTATACGCCTGGCTGTTAACAGTGCCGTTTTCGCTGTTTCTGTTTTTTATTCAGCCGGTCATTATCGATCCTTTATACAATGATTTTTATCCGCTGAAAAACAAAGAGCTTGAAAGCAAAATTTTAGAGCTGGCAGATGAAGCCAATATTCCGGCTGACCATGTATATGAAGTGAACATGTCAGAAAAAACAAATGCGCTGAATGCCTATGTTACAGGAATTGGGGCCAATAAACGGATTGTATTGTGGGATACGACGCTGAACAAACTTGACGATTCAGAAATTCTGTTTATTATGGGCCACGAAATGGGCCATTATGTCATGAAGCACGTTTACATCGGTCTGGCTGGCTATTTGCTCGTGTCGCTCGCCGGATTTTATGTCATTGATAAGCTTTACAAGCGGACGGTTCGCCTAACCCGCAGCATGTTTCATTTAGAAGGGCGGCATGATCTTGCGGCACTTCCGCTGTTATTGCTTTTGTTTTCTGTTTTGAGCTTTGCGGTTACGCCTTTTTCTAATGCTGTCTCGCGTTATCAGGAGAATAAGGCTGACCAGTATGGGATCGAGTTGACAGAGAACAGAGAAGCCGCTGTTAAAACGTTTCAGGATTTGGCCGTGACGGGGCTGAGCCAGGTTGATCCTCCGGTGCTTGTGAAGATTTTCAGAGGCAGCCATCCGTCGATCATGGAACGGATTCAACATGCGGAGAAAGAAGAGAATGCGCCGGAACATCAGGATGCTGACAAATAAAAAGAAGCAGGTATGGAGGAACCTGCTTCTTTTTACTATTATTGTGCAGCTGCTTGTACGTTGATTAACCCTTTTCCATAGTAGAAAGAGTTTCCAAGATATGTTGCAGTGCTTTCTAAACGATCACGGACTTGCGCGTTTGTCCAAGTCGGGTGCTTAGAAAGAATTAACGCTGCTGCTCCGGCAACGTGAGGAGTCGCCATGGACGTTCCGTTATAAGCGCCGTAAGTGCCTCCAGGAAGTGTGCTTTGGATGGACACGCCAGGAGCCATCACATCAAGCTCAGAACCTGCGCTGGAGAATGAAGCTCTTTGGTTGCTGCTGTTTACCGCACCTACTGCAATAGTAGAAGGATATTTTGCAGGGTAGCCGACTGTGCTTGTGCTTCCGGATGAACCTTCGTTTCCGGCTGCGGCAGCAACGACGATACCGCTGGAAACGGCTTTGTCAACGACTGTTTTCAGCGCTGTAGAACCAGTAGGTCCGCCAAGGCTCATGTTGATAACATCCATATTGTTGGAAATGGCCCACTCAATGCCGTTAATAATCCAGCTATATTGGCCGCTTCCTGTTGAATCAAGCACTTTTACTGCATATAATGATGCGCTTGGCGCTACGCCCAGAACACCGATTGAGTTATTAAGAGCGGCAATCGTACCGGCTACATGCGTACCGTGAGAACTGCCGTCCTGGTATGGGTTTGTTTCAGAAGGTACGAAGCTTGCTCCGCCTCTGACGTTTAAGTCAGGATGAGAAGAGTCAATTCCGCTGTCGATAACAGCTACTTTTACGTTAGAGCCTGTGTAGCCTTGAGAGTGAAGAGCCGGCGCTTTAATTTGAGAAATGCCATAAGGAACAGATTGCGCATATTCATGTGCAATATGATCTTCTTCCACATATGCAACGCTCGGATCTTTTTTCAATTCTTTTACAGCTTTTTCATCCAATGTTGCTGCGGCCGCGTTAACATACTTAAATTGCTTTTGAACCTTTCCGCCTTTTTCAGAAATAACATCCTTTTTCTTGGCGGAACTCATGGCACTCATTGTCTGTTTAAATCCGACAATGTATTTCTTTTCTGTACTGCTTTTTCCGGCAGCCTGCGCAGACATGTTGCTGAACGCCATCGTAAAGATTAACGTTAACGCAAACAACAAGCTGATCCACAATTTTTTGCTTCTCACTCTTTACCCTCTCCTTTTAAAAAAATTCAGAGTAGACTTACTTAAAAGACTATTCTGTGAATTTATTGTAATAGATGGAATAATATTTTAGTAGACCCATTTTTTTGAGATGATTTTATCTCTATTTAGGTATATCATCTCTCGCTATTTCCGTAGAGACTCGAAATAACTATTTTCATACAGAAAAGAACGAAAATAGACATGAGTAAATGTTCATTATGCTGAAATGTCATGCTTTTTTAGGTTAAATGCTCCTGAGTCCCGGCAAATTCCTGTCGAAAAAATTCGTTCAAATGACCTGCGTGTGCTTCCGTGAGAACAATGGATATTATCGTGATATTTTTTCAAAGCATGATGATAAAAGTATTCTGAAAAATAAACTTTACAGAAAAGGGATAGAATGAAAAAATTATTGAGAGGGAGGAAGAAATAAGATGAACATTCGCCAAGCAAAGACATCAGATGCGGCCGCCATTGCGCCGCTGTTTAACCAATATCGGGAATTTTATAGACAGGCATCCGATTTGCAAGGGGCAGAGGCTTTTTTGAAAGCTCGTTTGGAAAATCACGAGTCTGTTATTTTGATAGCAGAAGAAAATGGAGAATTCATAGGCTTTACCCAGCTCTATCCAACGTTTTCTTCTGTGTCAATGAAAAGGATATACATATTAAATGACTTATTTGTCGTTCCTCATGCGCGTACAAAGGGAGCCGGCGGCCGGCTGCTTTCTGCCGCAAAGGATTATGCAGGGCAAAACGGGGCAAAATGTTTAACACTTCAGACTGAGCACCACAACCGGAAGGCAAGAAGCTTGTATGAGCAAAACGGCTATGAAGAGGATACCGGATTTGTCCATTATTGTCTCAATGTGCCGGCGAAGTGAAAATGGCGGCTTGATGATTTGGTTTTTTGAACGTTCTTCGGTTACGATATAAATGAAAAGGAGTGTGCCGAATGTCAACGTTATTTCAAGCCTTGCAGGCAGAAAAAAATGCCGATGATGTTTCAGTCCATGTGAAAACCATATCAACAGAGGATTTGCCGAAGGATGGTGTCCTGATTAAAGTTGCTTATTCCGGCATTAATTACAAAGATGGTCTGGCCGGAAAAGCAGGAGGCAATATCGTCAGAGAGTATCCGCTTATTTTAGGCATTGATGCTGCGGGTACGGTCGTCTCTTCCAATGATCCGCGTTTTGCGGAGGGGGATGAGGTGATCGCGACAAGCTATGAGCTCGGTGTCTCACGTGATGGCGGATTAAGTGAATACGCTTCGGTGCCTGGTGACTGGCTGGTGCCTTTGCCACAGAATCTTTCGTTAAAAGAAGCGATGGTGTACGGAACGGCGGGATTTACTGCGGCGTTATCAGTGCATCGGCTTGAACAGAACGGTCTGTCTCCGGAAAAAGGCAGCGTGCTAGTCACAGGAGCAACCGGCGGTGTCGGCGGAATTGCGGTATCGATGCTGAACAAGCGGGGTTATGATGTGGTGGCAAGTACCGGAAACCGGGAGGCGGCTGATTATTTGAAACAGCTTGGTGCAAGCGAAGTAATCAGCAGGGAAGATGTCTATGACGGAACGCTTAAGGCGCTGTCCAAGCAGCAATGGCAGGGAGCGGTTGATCCAGTCGGCGGAAAACAGCTTGCCTCGCTTTTAAGCAAAATTCAATACGGCGGATCTGTCGCAGTGAGCGGCTTAACCGGCGGAGGAGAAGTTCCGGCAACCGTGTATCCTTTTATTCTTCGCGGAGTAAGCCTGCTCGGAATCGATTCAGTATATTGTCCGATGGACGTCAGAGCCGCTGTTTGGGAGCGCATGTCTTCTGATCTCAAGCCTGATCAGCTGCTGACCATCGTGGACAGGGAAGTATCATTGGAAGAAACGCCGGGTGCGTTAAAAGATATTTTGCAAAATCGCATTCAAGGAAGAGTGATTGTGAAGCTTTAACAGGATCAGCTTGCAGAGAATGTTATTTTTCTGCAAGCTTTTTTGTGGACAGGATGATCAGCTGCTGAACTGCTGTGTCGCGAAACAAGATTTTCCTGTAAGCCGAACTTTCTCTTCTCATTTTAAAAATAATTGGTGATAATGATTCTCATTCCGTGTTATACTACTCTTGGACATCTTAACCATAGAAACTACCAACAGGAGAGACTGGAACATATGAAAAAAACACTGATTATTCTTACAGTTTTACTTCTTTCTGTCTTAACGGCTGCTTGCTCGTCTTCAAGCGGCAATCAAAACAGTAAAGAACATAAAGTGGCGGTAACACATGATTTAGGGAAGACAAATGTGCCTGAGCATCCGAAGCGGGTTGTTGTTCTTGAGCTAGGTTTTATTGATACACTGCTTGATCTCGGCATTACGCCTGTCGGGGTTGCCGATGACAACAAAGCGAAGCAGCTGATCAACAAGGATGTGCTGAAGAAAATTGACGGCTACACATCTGTCGGCACTCGCTCACAGCCAAGCATGGAAAAAATCGCTTCATTAAAACCCGATTTAATTATTGCTGACACGACCCGGCATAAGAAGGTGTACGATCAGCTGAAAAAAATAGCGCCGACGATTGCACTTAATAATTTAAATGCTGATTATCAGGATACAATTGACGCTTCGCTTACGATTGCAAAAGCAGTCGGCAAGGAGAAGGAAATGGAGAAAAAGCTGACGGCGCATGAAGAAAAGCTTAGCGAGACAAAGCAGAAAATCAGCGCGAACAGCCAGTCCGTGCTTTTGATCGGAAATACAAATGATACCATTATGGCCAGGGATGAAAACTTCTTTACATCGAGACTTTTAACACAGGTCGGCTACCGATATGCAATCAGTACGTCAGGCAATAGCGATTCAAGCAATGGCGGCGACTCTGTGAATATGAAAATGACACTGGAGCAGCTGCTGAAAACAGATCCGGATGTGATCATCCTGATGACAGGAAAAACAGATGACCTCGACGCCGACGGTAAACGCCCGATCGAAAAGAATGTCCTTTGGAAAAAACTGAAGGCAGTGAAAAACGGGCATGTATACCACGTGGATCGTGCGGTGTGGTCTCTGCGCCGCAGTGTAGACGGGGCGAATGCCATTTTGGACGAGCTTCAAAAAGAGATGCCGGCTGCTAAGAAATAAAAGAAAAGACAGGCAAACGCCTGTCTTTTTCTTATTTGATAAAGCCGGATAAGTGGCTGTTGATATTATAGTCTTTTATCCGCCATTTTTCTTCTGCAAATTCAATGTTGCTGAGGCAGGCGTTGACGAGACGGGTGCTTTGAAGCTCCGGGTCACCGCCGGATATTTCTGTCAGCAGGGCGTGAATTGCCGCACCGTGCGCCACGATCAGCACCTTCTTGTTTGGATACGCCTGATTCACTTTTGCCAAACCGCCCATCAGCCTGTCAGTGAGTTCTTCTAAGGTTTCCATATTCGGATAGATGTTATCTGGATAGCGCTTTGTCCGTTCCTCCAGCGGCATGCCCTCCGCGTCGCCGTAATCGCGTTCCTTAAAATCATCCATCTCGACTATCGGAAGATGCAGATATTCATTAATAATTTCCGCGGTTCTTTTCGCTCTTTTCAGCGGGCTCGTCACAATAATATCCCAAGAAAAGTCCTTTACATATTCTCCGGTTTCTCTTGCTTGGCGTTCACCTGTTGCGTTTAGCGGGATATCGGTTTTGCCTTGGCATTTTTGCTGCAGGTTCCAATCGGTTTCTCCATGTCTTACTAAACAAACGGCTGTCATAAAATCCCCTTCCTGACTTTATTCATATCGCTATTATACTAAATCGAAAGCGTGTGTCCTATGAAAAAGCCTATGCAAGAACTTCAAATAATAAAGCCAGTCCGATTCCGCCGCCGCTTCCGATGGCTGCAACAGCATATTGACAGTCTGGCCGTCTTTTCGCTTCATAAAACAATCTGGTTACCAGAGCTGCACCTGATGCACCGTACGGATGGCCAAGAGCTAAGGCGCCGCCGCGCACATTGATTTTTGAAAAGGGAATGCCGAGTTCTTGCGAGCAGACACAAATTTTGACGGCAAAGGCTTCATTGATTTCAAATAAATCGATATCATCAGGTGTTACATCGTGTGTATGTAAGAGCTGACGAATCGCGACAACCGGTGCCGCGGGCGGAAAGTTGGGGTGAATGCCGCTGACAGCGCTGCCGATAAACCGAAGCACAGGCTTAAGTCCCAGGGCTGCTGCTTTTTCTTCTTCCATTACCAAAAGAGCGGCTGCTCCGTCTGCTATGCCACTGCTGTTGGCTGCTGTGACTGTTCCGGAGCTGGTGTCGAAAACCGGCTTTGCACGGGGAATAATCGCTTCTATTGGCCGCGTTTTCAAAAATGCTTCGTCCGTCTCCAATTCCCCGAGAGCAACAACTTCTTCACGGTAAAATCCTTCATCATGCGCGTTCCTGCTGCGTTGATGGCTGAGAAGCGCGTACTCATCCTGCATGCTTCTGCTGATGGAATAGCGTGCAGCCGTATATTCTGCCGCAATGCCCATGTCTGGATCGCCGATCGCATCTGGAGAAAAGCGAGCCCGTTCTGAAAAAGGGGATTGGCTGCTGCTTTCTGAGCCGCCCGCGATATACATCGTGCCGGCTCCCGCTTGAATAAGGCTGCAGGCATAGCGCACAGCTTCAAGGCCGGAGCCGCACTGTCTGTCAATTGTCATTCCGGGAACCGATAAAGGCAGTCCGGCTTGAAGGGCTGACAGTCTGGCCAGGTTGCCGCCTCTGCCAGTAGCGTTTCCGAGAATGACCTCGTCAACTTGATCCTCTAGCTTTCGGCTGAGACAGCGGATGATGGGAGCCGCCAAATCCTCCGGCAGGAAGGGCTTCAGCAGTCCGTTTTGATTTCCAAAGATCGTTCGTTTTGCATCAACAATAACCGCATTCATTTATACTGTACACTCTCTTCCAGCCATTTTTTCACTCTGGAACGGGCAATTTTTCCGCTGCTCGTTTCCGGCAAGCTGTCTGCAAACACCCATTTTTTCGGAATTTTATAGGAGGCTAATTTCTGTTTACACCAGGCTTTCAGTGTTCTGGCATTAGCGTTTCCAAGAATGACAGCTACAGCGATTTCTCCCCAATACTCGTCGGGAATGCCAACGACAGCCGCGCTTTCAACCTCTGGGCAGGCGAGAAGCACACGTTCAATTTCTTCTGGGAAAATATTTAATCCTCCGTACACGATCATCCCGTTTTCTCTTCCTGATATGTATAGAAAGCCCTCTTCATCAACGTAGCCCATATCATCTACTGTCATCCATTCATCTGGTGTGCTGCCGTTCACATAGCCGGAAAACCTCATCGGGCTTTTGACAAATATTTTTCCGATTTCTCCTGGCTGGCAGCGTTCTCCTCCAGCGTTGCGGATTTCGATCCGGACATTATGAAAAGGGCGGCCCGCTGAATGCGGCTTCCGTTTGCTGTCTTCCGGTGAAGAAAACGTCACAAAACTAAGCTCTGATGTGCCGTAAAAATCGTACAGCTTGAGATGAGGCCATGCAGCGGCAAGCTTCTTCTTGGATTCTGCCGGCCAGTCTGCGCCGGATGAAATGATTTTGACGGGACTGTCGGGAAAACCCTCAATCCTTGCGAGGGCGTCTGTCATCGTCGGTACGGTATAGAGAACACTGATGGATTCACGGCACAGCCATTCCTTCGCTTTGGCAGGAGAAAACTTTTTCAGCAAACAAACGGTTCCTCCGAGAAACAAAGTGCTGACAGCCCCATATAGGAAGTGAGAGGACATTAACGCTCCGGGAATCAGAACCTTATCATCTGATGAAATCGAAAAATCTGTTTCTGTACAGGTAAAGCTCTCCATCCATGAGCGGTGAGATCGCGTAAAGGCCTTCGGTTTTCCTGTCGAGCCCGACGTAAATCCCATATAAAAAGGGTGCTCCGGATCAATGGTAGGCAAGGGATCAGCGGCTGCCTCAGAAATATCTGCCATACAGTTATCCAGCAATACAACAGGTGTCTGGCTATCTGTCAGTTTGTTTTTGAAAAAGGCTAAAGTAACCACAAGATCCGCATTGCTTATGGACAGCCGCTCCTTACATTCAGCCGGGCTCCAGCGTGTGTCGATGGGAATGGCCGTACATCCAGCCGCTGCGGCTCCGGCAAACAGCTGTAAAAACGCGAGACTATTTGGGAGCAGGATCGCCACACGATTCGGCATGCTCGGCTGTGACCGCAGCCAATTTGCGGTTTGAGAGACAAGCCGATCCCAATCATGGTACGTGATTTGCTCCGATTCAGTCTGGATCGCTACACGGCCGGGCGATGTTTCGGCAGTAGATGAATAGGTATGAGTAATTGTCATGTATTGTCATCCTCCTTTTGTAAACATCGTATCAGAAAGAGACAAGGCTTGAGTGATTTTTATCGCCAGAAATGCAGATACAGCCGCTTTTATCAAATCACCAGGCACATATGCAAGGCTCATGAAGGCGGCCTGTGACAAATCAATATGCATGATAAAAGCTTGTACCGGTATACCAAGCAGATAAATAAAGATGATGCCGAATACGATATGAGTGAAAAAGAGACGCAATACTGTCACCTTCCGCAGCCTGTTAGCGGCTAAACTGATCAGCCATGAAGCGAGGGGATAAGCAATCAAAAAGCCTGCGCTCGGTCCGAAAAACACACCAAAACCGCCTCGTCCGCCGGGCAACAGCGGCGCTCCGAAGGCGACGAGCAGCAAAAAGACAAGCTGGCTTAAGAAAGCAGACTTTGGCCTGAGAATGCTGCCTGCCAACATGACACCAAGCGTTTGCAATGTAATCGGAACGGGTGTAAAGGATAAGAAGAGAGGGGGCATAAAGCCGAGCACTGCCATCAGCGCGGTGAAAATCGCAATATGCATCATGTCGATTAATTTCAGCATGTGAAATCCTCCAAAAAGTAATCAAATATGGTTATACAATAAATGCAGGTAATTATTATGTCAACTGATTTTTAATTTAAGTTTACATAATGAACGCAAAAAAACCGGCCGTATGGCAGACCGGTTTTTGATGGTTATTCTTCTGTCAGGATGACAAGCGAATCAACGGAAGCGGCCACATGGGAAACGGCGCGGCTGACTTCCTGAAGCCCTCCAAGAAAGGCTTGCAGATCGACGTCGATTTTGCCTGATTGCTCTTTGCTGATTTTCATGCTGTGGACGATTTCATCGAATAAGCGGTTAATTTGCGTCATTTTTTCTTTACTTTCGCTGACTAGCTCATTCACGTCTTTGATATGCTTGGATACAATGTTGATTTGTGTATTCGTATTGTTCACAAGCTCAGAAACAGTAGAGACGGTTTTTTTCGTATCCTCAGAAAGCTTCCGCACTTCATTTGCCACGACAGCAAAGCCTTTGCCGTGTTCTCCGGCGCGGGCGGATTCAATAGATGCATTGAGCGAGAGAAGGTTTGTTTGTTCAGCTATGCCTGTGACGATGCCGAAGATTTTTTCAATTTGCTGCGCGATTTCATCCAGCTTGACCATTTCTTTTTCGATTTGGACAAGGCTTGTGTCAATTTTGTTCATCTGTTTTTGCTGGACTTCTAGCTCTTTTTTTCCGCCGATCGACTTTTCTTCAACAGTGCTGGATGTTACAGTGCCGGCTTTGGATGCTTGAGAAATGCCTTCAGATTTGTCCACAAGCTCTTGAACTGATCTGCTTGTTTCTGAAAACAGATTGGCAATCGATCCAGAGGTTTCTTGAATTTTCTGATGAAGAAGGTTTTTCTTTTCTTCTTGTTCATCACGGGTCTGGTTGTACTCGCTTTGAAACGCTTCAAGGACAAGCTGCTGTTCTAAGTTCAAGATTTTTGTTGTTGCTTTAATGGCTTTTAGCAGTTCTTGCTGATTTGTAATGGACGCTTCATAAATGTCAATCATTGACAAAAGGAGCTCTTGAAACGCACCCATATACCATTTTGGCAAAAGGCCGATTCTTAAATGGATGGAGGCGATTCGGTTACGCTTTTCAATAAATTCATCATCGATAACGCCTGCAAACATTTCCTGAATATGCCGTTTTAACGTTTGTTTTAAGCGGTCAACTGAGCTGTGATCATTAATGATATCCATCAATGAGCTTTCATGGTCAAGGTTTTTATAAAACGCATCGACGATATTTACGATATTTTCTTGAATGAGTGGCTGAAGCTGCTCTAACACATAAAGCTCAGCATCTCCCAACCTGACCATTTTGAGCTGTTTTTTGACATCTGCATGTTTGTTTGTGAGCTGAATGCGGTTTTTTTGTTGTCCGTTTGAATCTGAAAAGTAAGCTGTTTCTTGTTTTCTGTCTTTTTTAAATAACAATACAATGATCCCCCTTGGGAAAAATATAATTTTTACTTTTTGGCTTTTTAAGCCTTTTTCTTTTTTATCGGCCAAGGGAAACATGAATGAAGCTGCAGATGAAAAATATTTGAAAAAACGTTCATTAAAATGAACGGTTTAATCGAGATCTATTTGTTTTAATGGTTTAATGGCCGGACCCTCTACAACTTCGCCAGATGGCTTAAAGCGTGATCCGTGGCACGGACAATCCCACGTATGCTCACTGTCGTTCCACTCGACCTCGCAGCCTAAATGGGTACAAGTCGTATCAACGAGATGGAGGCAGCCTGTCTCATCACGAAATGCTCCCGCTCGCCTGCCGTTTATGGTGACGGCTTTCCCTTCTCCTGGCGAAATGTCTTCAAATTGGACATCAGGCTTTTCAAGCTTTCCTTTTATCAAATGCTTGGCGACATCTGCATTGTAGGAAATCACTTTCTGCAACCCGGGATTCAGATGGAAACGGGACGGCGTGAAAATGCTTTCGTATGGGTTTTCTTTTTTCTCCACAAGGTCTGACAATAAAGTGGCTGCGACTGCTGAGGACGTCATGCCCCATTTTTTGAACCCGGTCGCTACTAGAATATTGTCCTCATTTTCCGACATCGGCCCGATAAACGGGATTTTGTCGATCGTCACTAGATCTTGGGTGGACCAATAATATGGAATGCTTTCGATGCCGATGGTGCTTTCGGCCAGTTGTCTCAGTGTTTCATAATGTGTAGACATGGCTTTTCCCTGGCCTGTTTTATGGCTTACTCCGCTGAAGAGAATCAGCTTTTCACCGTTTACAACCGTATAGCGGAGCGCCACTGACGGCTGATCGATACTCAAATACATGCCCTCGGGATACTCGATCTTCGGCTTGATGGCAAGGACATAAGATCTGTCGGAGTACATTCTCGCAGCATATAATCCGCCTCCGTCATAAAAAGGGAAGTGGGAACAGCATATGATAAAGCGGCTCTTAATGGCGTGCCGGCTTTTTGTTACCACTTCGGGCCTTTCGCCTTTTTTGATATCAAGCGCAACGGTCTCTTCATAAATTCGGCCGCCTTTTTGAACAATTTGCTCCAGAAGCGCTTTTAAGTATTGAAGCGGATGAAATTGAGCTTGATTCTTCATGACAAGCGCCAGCTTAGAACCTAAGGGAATTGGAAGATCCTTGATAAGGTCTCTTTCAATTCCGAGCTTTGTGTATGCCTCATGCTCGGTGTGGATTTTTTGAACAGCGTTTTCATTTGCCGTATAAAGATATGCGTCTTGCTCGATCCATTCACAATCAATTTGATGTTCATCCACAATGCCTTTTATGTAATCAATTGCGTTTTGGTTTGCTTCATAATAAAGCCTCGCATGGTTTAATCCGAAATGGCGGATAAATTCGTCGTATATCATGTCATGCTGTGCGGTAACTTTAGCAGTTGTATGCGCAGTGGTTCCGTTAAGAACCTGATTTGCTTCAATCAAAACGACACGGAAGCCTCTCTTCGTAAGTTCATATGCCGTTGTGATTCCCGTAATCCCGCCTCCGATAATGGTGACGTCACATTCAGTGTCCTCTTGAAGCGCAGGAAAAGAAGGCAGGTCAGTTGATGTTTTCCAGTATGTTTCAGGTGCTTCCTTTGCAAAATGTTGATTAGCCAAGCCGTTATACCTCCAATCAGATTTATTCTTAATTTTTCCATATTCTATCTTTTCATACATAGGAAGCAGGCATTGTTCATAACATAATAAGGTTGAAAAGGAGTGATTTCATTGGCGAATCAAAAAAAGAAAACATTACCGCCTCAGCACCAGAACCAGCAGCCTGGTTTTGAATATCTGATGGACCCGCGTCCGGTTTTTGATAAGCCGAAGAAAGCGAAAAAATTAGAGGGCAAAACCGCTATTATTACTGGAGGAGACAGCGGGATTGGACGCGCTGTCTCGGTGTTATTCGCAAAAGAAGGGGCTAATGTGGTCATTGTGTATTTGAATGAACATCAGGACGCCGAGGAAACAAAGCAGTATGTAGAAAAGGAAGGGGTAAAATGCCTGCTGATTGCAGGAGATGTCGGGGATGAAGCGTTTTGCAATGATGTGGTCGGGCAGGCAAGCCAAGTGTTTCCATCCATTGATATATTGGTTAACAATGCAGCTGAGCAGCATGTCCAGCCCAGCATTGAAAAAATCACCAGCCACCAGCTGATCAGAACCTTCCAAACAAACATTTTTTCCATGTTTTACTTAACAAAGGCAGTGCTGCCTCATTTAAAAAAAGGGAGCTCTATTATTAATACCGCTTCAATTACCGCCTATAAAGGCAATAAAACGCTGATCGATTATTCAGCGACAAAAGGCGCGATCGTTACGTTTACAAGGTCCCTTTCCCAGTCGCTTGTTCAGCAGGGCATACGGGTCAATGCAGTGGCACCGGGTCCCATTTGGACACCGCTTATCCCGGCCAGCTTTGCCGCAAAAGACGTGGAAGTGTTTGGTTCAGACGTGCCGATGGAACGCCCGGGGCAGCCGGTCGAAGTGGCGCCAAGCTATCTATACCTTGCCAGCGACGATTCCACATACGTCACAGGGCAGACGATTCACGTCAATGGCGGAACAATTGTGAACGGATAATAAAAAGCCAATCCTTGAAGGATTGGCTTATTCGCTCTGCTTGAGCGCTGCATATTCTTTAGAGAGCGTAAGAAACGCATCTTTATCTTTTTCGTCCAAGGCTTTGTTAATTTGGTCCGTCAGCATGGCAAGCCGACGGTTATACAAGGATTCATCGAGCACCATTTGAATGTAAATATCCGTCATTGTGACATCGAATTCTTTTGTTTTTTGCGTGTTGCGGGACTTCATGAGCTCAGTGTACGATTTTTTCTCTTTCATAAAGAATCCCCCCAATGCCTTTTTTATAGTATATGGATAACGGTCGAAAAAATCAATAAATTTTTATAATTTTTAGACAACTAATACTTGGCAATCTATCGACATATCCTGCAAAATGCCGTAAACCGGCAAGTCTTATGAAAGTAAAATCGGTTTATTACTAGTCATTTAGTACCATTAAATATCATTAAAAGATGATTTTATCTTAAATGTTAAAAAAACCTGTCGTTTTACAAAAACAGATGATAGATTATTAGTATAAATTTTGCAGAAAAAGGATGGAGGCCATAATATGAGTCAGAAAACAGACGCACCTTTAGAATCGTATGAAGTGAACGGCGCAACAATTGCCGTGCTGCCAGAAGAAATAGACGGCAAAATCTGTTCCAAAATTATTGAAAAAGATTGCGTGTTTTATGTAAACATGAAGCCGCTGCAAATTGTCGACAGAAGCTGCCGATTTTTTGGATCAAGCTATGCGGGAAGAAAAGCAGGAACTTATGAAGTGACAAAAATTTCACACAAGCCGCCGATCATGGTGGACCCTTCGAACCAAATCTTTTTATTCCCTACACTTTCTTCGACAAGACCCCAATGCGGCTGGATTTCCCATGTGCATGTAAAAGAATTCAAAGCGACTGAATTCGACGATACGGAAGTGACGTTTTCCAATGGGAAAACGATGGAGCTGCCGATCTCTTATAATTCGTTCGAGAACCAGGTATACCGAACAGCGTGGCTCAGAACCAAATTCCAAGACAGAATCGACCACCGCGTGCCGAAAAGACAGGAATTTATGCTGTACCCGAAAGAAGAGCGGACGAAGATGATTTATGATTTTATTTTGCGTGAGCTCGGGGAACGGTATTAGAAAAATAGGAAGGAGCTGACCGAACAGGGCAGCTCCTTTCATAAAGCTATGCCGTCGGAATTCCTCCGGTGATGCCATATACCTGAGATGTCACATAGCTTGAATTCTCTGAAGCTAGAAATACATAAACATCGGCCAATTCCACTGGCTGCCCAGCGCGATTTAATGGAGCTGGCGGCGTGCCTTGTCCGAATTTCGGGATGTTTTCCGTCGGCTGTCCGCCGGAAATTTGCAGCGGTGTCCAAATTGGTCCGGGCGCAACTGAATTTACTCTGATGCCTTTGGAAGCAAGCTGTTTTCCCAGTCCGACGGTAAAGCCGATAATGGCGTTTTTCGTTGCTGCGTAATCTAACAGCATCGGGCTTGGATTATAGCCTTCAACTGAGGTAGTTGTGATAATTGAAGCTCCCTCCGGCAAATACGGAAGCGCCGCTTTTACAACCCAGTAAAGGGAAAAGACGTTCACTTCAAATGTTTTATAGATTTGTTCAGTAGGCAGATCTTCGATGTTTTCGACCGCTTGCTGTTTGCCTGCAACGAGCGCTAGCACATCAAGTCCGCCGAGTTCGTGATGCGACTGTTTGACTAGATCTTGGCAAAAGGATTCGTCGCTCAAGTCTCCGGGGATCAGCACTGCTTTTCGGCCTTCTGCTTCAATCAGCTCTTTTACCTCTTCAGCATCTGGCTGTTCCTCGGGCAAGTAGTTAATAGCCACATCGGCACCTTCTCTGGCGTAAGCAATTGCGGCAGCGCGGCCGATACCGGAATCGCCGCCCGTGACAAGCGCTTTTCGACCCGTTAGTTTACCTGATCCTTTGTAGCTTTTTTCTCCGCAATCAGGGACAGGCTTCATGTTCTTTTGCAGGCCTGGCGGTTCTTGATATTGTTCGGGAAATTCATCATGAAAAAATGCTTTTATAGGATTCGTAAGATTTGAATCAGACATCAGCAACGCTCCTTTTCTGTTTGGTGTACATTCGTATGTGTACCCCTGAGCATAAGCAGAAAAACATGTTTTGGCAGTTTGAATAGTGAAGGAAAAAGAAAACAAGAAAAAACAAAGCCTTCTTCCATATTTATCTTGTCAAATAAGACTATATGAATTATGATAAATTCGAGCTATAAATCAACTAAATATTGGGTGTTGGGAGAGTGAATCGTCATGAAAAAAGCGGCGGCGGTTTTGCTGTCACTCGGTCTCGTTTTCGGTTTTTCATACGGAGCTGGCCATGTGGCGGAAGCCAAAACAAAGGTGAAGGTCTATAAGAACTGCAAGGAGCTAAACAAAGTATACAAAGGCGGAGTGGCCCGCACATCGAAGGTGAAAAACAAAGGCGGAAAAACGAAGTACAAGCCTTACGTTTCTAAGGCACTTTACGATGCCAATAAAAACAAAGACCGCGATAAAGATCTTATCGCCTGTGAACGGTAAATAAGAAAAAGCAATCTGGTGTCCAGATTGCTTTTTTTATGCTTAGGCCGCCTGATCGGCCGCAGCGCTTTTCGCCTTCCTTGTCATAAGGCTGACTGCCATCATGACCGTGATATTCAAAAGCAGGGCGACGATGCCGACATTCAAGTCTTTTGCGGCTTGCGGCAGAGCCGGAAATAAAGTGCCGATCGTCGTTTCCGTCATTGTAATATAAGTAACTGCTCCGACACCTGCAATAATGCCGGCGAAAGCTCCTTGCTTTGTCACCATATTATGCTTGAGCAGGCTGAACAAAAGGGCGGGGAATAGCTGTGTGACAAGGCTGTAGCCCATCAAAAGCAGCGTAACGATGGTATTCCCGCCTTTGAAGGTAAAATACACCGAAATCAGCGCAATCACCGGCACTAAAAACTTAGCAAGCGCCGATACTTGCTGTTCTGTCGTGCGGGGCGCGATTACCTTGTACACATTTTTTGCAAACAGTGTGGAGGCGGACATTAAGATCATAGACCCTGGCACAAGTGCTGTCAGCAGTCCGGCAGCACCGATAATTCCGACAAACCAAGGGTCAAATGCTTGCAGAGACAGTCTCAAAAGCGACAAATCCCCGTCTGCGCCATTCAGATCTGGAACTTGCAGGATAGCCGCAAAGCCGACGAAAAGGACGAAGAGCAGGACCAGCTGGTACAAAGGCATGATGATGGCGTTTTTACGAAACACTTTTGGGTTTTCGGCTGAATACGAAGCGGAAAACGTGTGAGGCCACATGTAAAAACCAAGCGCTGTCAAGAGTACGGTTGAACTGAACCAGGCCACACTTTGTCCCGATTCGGGGAGCGTAAGAAAGCCAGGCTTTGCCGTTTCAATCTGCTGAAACATGTCTTGAAATCCGCCGTAGTAATGAATTGGCAAATACACACCTAAAAACAGAACGACAACCAGAATCATGATGTCCTTCACAACCGATATCCAGGCAGACCCGTGAATGCCTGAAACCATAACATAAACCGTGATGGAAACAGCGCCGATCCAGATGGCAGCGGTCGGGGTGATTTTGCCGTACGAGGTTTCCGATACAATCAGCCCGAGGCCTTTCAGCTGCAGTACAAGATAGGGAATGAGTGCGGCGATGCCGACCAGTGAAACGAGAATGCCAAGCAGCGGACTGTTGTATTTTTTTGTGAAAAAATCAGACTGCGACATCAGTTTATGCTGTTTCGCGTACGTCCAAACTGCTGGAAGAAGCCAGTAAGAAAGGATGTAGGCCAGACATCCGTAGGCGATGATATAAAAGGCTGGACCGCCTTTTCCGTAGGCCCAGCCGCTGCCGCCGAGAAACGTAAAAGTAGTATAAATTTCGCCTGCCATCAAAAGGAAGACGAAAACAGTTCCGAAGCCGCGCCCTCCGACCGTCCACTGCTCCAGGTTCATGTCTTTTCCTTTTTGGGCGCGTATACCGAGAAAAATACTCAAGAGCAGGACACCGAAGATGATGATGAGAGCTGCATTCATTCTGCTTCCTCCTTTTTATTTTCCTTGTCGAGGACATACACAATCGCCATCAGCGCAGAGGTCAAAAGAGCCCACATCACAATATAGGCAAGAATAAACGGCATGCCGAACACATAGGGGGTCACCTTATTTGCAAAAGGGATGCCGAGTAAGATTCCGATAAAGGGTAAAGCGGCAAGAACGTGAATCAGTTTCATAGAATCCTCCTTCTATTTAGGATTGAGGTGTACAAGCCTAAGCGTACTGAAAATGATGTCGCAGATATCGCAGCACATGTCATTTTTTGGAGTGAAAGGCTGTGGTTCGAATTATAAATAAATTTATTTTGTTTGTATAGTGTGAATTGTCTGAAATTAATGCTCTGAATCGCCCGAAGAGGGAACGGGCAGTATGATTCAAAAGGCTCAGAGTCTGTCTGGGGCAAATAGATAGTATGTTAATAATTCGCTGACCTGCTCACGGATTCGCGGATTAAAATAGCGATGGTTTTCTTCATAACCGTCGATGACAAATGTATAGAGTGTAAAGGCCTCATCGCGTTCCGTCTCGCGGATTGCAATTTTTCTTTTCCTCAGTTCTTTTCTGACCTCCATCAAATCCTTTTGTGCTATTTTTAATGATTCGCTGATAAGCTGTTTATAAGGATGCTTCAATTTTAATGTGCTTTCTTCAATTCCGGCGAGATCACGGTTAAAAATCGTAATGGCCATGGGCAAAAAGAGAGCCCGTTCAATTAAATCGTATATTTCCTCCTGCAGATTTGGCATATTGACTCCTTCTTTCTAAGGGAACGTTTGTTCTATTTGTATTCTATATCGGCTGGTGAAATGTTTCAAGACAGAAAAAATCACCAAAACTTTTTAGTTTTCTGCTGATAATGTGTAGAATAAGGATAGACAAACCCGGTAAGGAGTATAAATGTTGGAGCATTTTTTATCCTATTTGACACAAGAACATTTAACTGAATTATTTCAAAGCTATAGGGCTTTCGGTCCGCTCATTGCTGTGCTGCTGCCTTTAATTGAAGCATTTCTCCCGTTTTTGCCGCTGATCGTGTTTGTGGTGGCGAATACGAACTCGTTTGGCTTGTGGGAAGGATTCATCCTATCCTGGGCGGGATCAACTGCTGGTTCCATTCTCGTCTTTTTGATTGTCCGTCAATACGGACAGAGAAAATTGCTTGGATTTATCCGCAGTCATCCGTCTGTCAGAAAGCTGATGTTATGGGTGGAAAGACACGGCTTCGGTCCCATGTTTCTTCTGCTTTGTTTTCCATTTACACCGTCAGCCGCGGTGAATGTTGTTGCCGGTTTGTCAAGGATCGGAACGCGGCCGTTTATTTTGGCGGCAGCCTCGGGGAAGCTTGTCATGATTTTTATGATCAGCTTCATCGGATATGATCTGCACGCGCTGATTACACAGCCGATTCGAACGGTCATCGCCGTATTGGTGATCACTGTCTTATGGTATGTCGGCAAAAAGGTGGAGCGGTATCTGCATGTAAGAGCCAGTCAGCGTGAGCATGATGGAGGGAGACAGTAACATGAAAAAACGGTTTTGGTTTCTTGCCGGTGTAGTGTCCGTTGTTCTCGCCATTCAGGTTAAAAATGCTGTCTTTATTGATTACAAGGTAGAAGGCGTCAGTATGAACCCGACCTTCCAGGAAGGAAACGAATTGTTGGTCAATAAATTTTCGCATCGATTTAAAACCATCCATCGTTTTGACATCGTCCTTTTTAAAGGCCCTGATCATAAAGTGCTGATTAAACGGGTAATCGGCTTGCCCGGTGAAACGATCAAATATAAAGATGATCAGCTGTATGTGAACGGAAAGCAGGTTGCTGAGCCATTTTTGAAGCATTTGAAATCTGTTTCTGCCGGCAGCCATGTAACGGGTGATTTTTCTTTGAAAGATGTGACGGGAACAAGCAAGGTGCCGAAAGGAAAATATTTTGTCGTTGGAGATAATCGCATATACAGCTTCGACAGCCGGCATTTTGGTCCGATAAGAGAAAAAAATATTGTCGGTGTGATTTCTGATGCCGAATAAAAAGACGCTAATTGAAGAGGCGTCTTTTTGTATGCCGTTTGGAAAAATGTGTTGAAGAAAAATTTGTAAGGAGCTATAATCAAAATTGTTACCTGTGTAACAAAATTTATATATTTTTTTGACTGGAGGGCCGTTTTTATTGGTTTTTGTTCGTTTTTCATGAAACAAAAGGAGTGGTGAATGATGATGAAATATGAAGCAGTGATTATAGGAGGAGGGCCGGTTGGATTTATGCTGGCTTCTGAGCTTGCAATAGCCGGAGTGGGAACATGTGTGATTGAACGGCTTGAAAAACCTGTTCCGCATTCCAAGGCGTTGACGCTGCACCCCCGAACGCTGGAGCTTCTTGAGATGAGAGGGATTTTAGAGCGGTTCGTATCCAAGGGAAGCAAGATACCTACCGGACATTTTTCAATGCTGGATACCCGTCTGGATTTTTCAGGCTTGGATACGAGCTGTCCTTACACGCTTTTGCTCCCGCAGTCCAAAACAGAAAAGCTTCTTGAAGATCATGCACGAAGCCTGGGAACAGAGGTGTTTCGGGGTGCCGAGGCGCTGGCGGTTACGCAAAACGGGGAAGCGGTCCAAACAATTTTTAAGGATCGGGACGGCAGTGTACGGACGATCACAAGCAAGTTTGCCGTTGGGGCAGATGGCGCCGGGAGTACCGTCCGGAAACAGGCGAAAATTGAGTTTCCGGGAACAGACAGCACTGTCACCGCTGCGCTTGGGGATGTGGTGCTCCTTTCTCCGCCGCCGTCAGGTGTGCTGTCCCTTTGCACAAAAGAGGGCGGTGTTATGATTGTTCCGTTATCTCCAGACCGATACCGTGTCGTTGTGATCAGCCCTTATCGCACACAAACGCCGAAAGATGTGCCTGTGACTGAGGAAGAGCTGAAAGCTGACCTCCTGCGAATTTGCGGAACTGACTTCGGTTTAACCGACCCTTCGTGGATGTCGCGGTTTGGGAACGCCGCGCGCCAAGCGAAACGGTATCGGGACGGCAGAATCTTTCTTGCGGGTGATGCCGCGCATATTCATTTTCCGGCGGGCGGGCAAGGACTGAATGTCGGCCTTCAGGATGCAATGAACCTCGGGTGGAAACTGGCGGCGGCCATCAAAGGCTCTGCGCCTTCTTGGCTTTTGGACAGCTACCATGATGAGCGGCATCCGGCAGCGGAAGGGCTCCTCAGAAACACGGAGGCACAGACAAAGCTGATCGATTTCACTCAAGCAGGCCTCCATTTGCGAAGCATGATGTCGGAGCTGCTGGCCTTCCCTGATGTGAATCGATATGTAGCGGGGCAAATTTCTGCGCTCGATGTCAGATATGAAGCTGATCGTACCATGCCGCCGAATCGTTTGAACGGGGCAAGGCTCCCTGACATGAAGCTGATTCTTTCCGACGGCAATTCGGAACGGCTGTACAGCTTTCTCCAAAACGGGACATTCGTTTTGCTGTCATTGAGGCAGGAAGCTGATGATCATATCGAAGTAAAAGGCTTACGTACGGTAACCGCCTCGCTTGCAGAACCGAATGAAAAGTTGCGGAATGTGCATACCATATTGATTCGTCCCGATGGACATGTAGCCTGGGCGGTGGATGCATCAGCGCCCGATTGTTCCGAGGTGATTCAAAAAGGGATCAGCCGCTGGTTTTCCGTCACCAGCCGAGTATAATTCAATTCGATTGTTTCATCTGTAACAAAACGGTATGATAGAAGAAACAATCGAATGAAAAAGGATGGAAAACCCGATGAACACAGATCATACGAAACGCAATCTTTTTGAATTGTATGCGGAGCTCATTCATCAGCAGGAGAAATGGGAGGGGCTTATTAAAGCCTTTTTATCTGACGAATTGAGGAAGCTGGATGTAGAGCACGGGAGTAAATCTCAATTGACGATGACAGAAATTCATGTTCTATCCTGTGTCGGGGACAATGAACCAATTAATGTCACGTCGATAGCAGAAAAAATGAATACGACAAAAGCGACTGTATCACGCATCAGCACAAAATTGCTCGGCGCAGGCTTCCTTCACAGAACACAGCTCAGCGATAATAAAAAGGAGGTCTACTTCCGATTGACGCCTGCTGGAAAAAAGCTGCACAGTTTGCACAAATATTATCATCAGAAGGCTGAACAGCGTTTTCTGTCATTTTTTGACCGCTATACCGAGGAAGAGATTCTTTTTGCGGAACGGCTGTTTCGGGATCTGGTGACAAAATGGTATCCGTCGTCAGAAGAAATTGAAGGGGGGCTTCCTAGCATTTTTAAATAAAAAACACGCACTGCGGTGCGTGTTTTTCGCTTTGTTTCTATCTTTTTCAAGGCTGTAACGTAAATCAGATTTCCTCTTGAAGAATGAAATTCAAGATGTTCAGGAATTTGCACTGCTTATACGATATGTCTATTAGTATCTTTATTTTATACGTTTTCTACTGTGTTTTTGATGCTTTGTTTTCAAGTGAAATAGGGTCTTCTGTTTTAGTTCTCCTAATCTTTACAGAAATACCTACTAGAATGACCGCCATAGTTGTAAATATTCCCATGGTTAATAAGATCGTATCCTGGTTTAAACTCCATCCAATTAAGAAAGAGATGATCGCTCCTCCGAAACTTGCCGAGGCAATAAATAAACTTGTAACTTCGTCAACGTACTTCTGAATAATGATTGATGCTAGTGTTAAAGCAATGGGAAATATCCCCGCTATACTTAGGCCAATCAAAAATGTACCACTCAATTGAAGTATTGGGTTACTTATATAAGAGAAGGCAATCAACAAAACAATTAAACAACTACAGCTAAAAAGAAGGTATTTGGAAAAATCAAGCCTTCTACTTACGAAACCAATCAATATTCTTCCTATGATGATCCCTACCCAGAAAAAGGAGACACTTATAAGACTAATTTGTTCATTGTCTTGGTTTATCATGATTGAAGGTAAAAAGTTGGCAAAATTTGTTTCAATTCCAGCATATAGGAAAGCGAAAAATACAAAAAAGCCTAATTGCTTTGATTTTTTTCTATCTCCTATAAAGTATTGAAATGCTCCTCCATCTGGAAAGGTCACTTGTTGGTTAGCATTCTTAGCGTACTCTCGGTTCTTAGACAAGAAAATTAACCACCCTACGAATAGGACGAATAAAAAGGTGAATATACAGTAATATGGTAAAAACCAGTTATTGATATCTATGAAGGAATTAATTAATAATGGGAAAGATAAAGCGCCTAATCCAAAGAGAACTTCCAGCTTACTCATTTTTTCTGCATTACTTTCGAAATTAGCAATAACAAATGAACCAACTGTCGTTTCTAATGTGCCTGCTCCATATCCTAAGAGAAAAGCCATTACAATAATATAATACCAATCCTTGGTTAGAAAAAAGATACTTAACGCTACAAGCATTATTGTCAAAGCTAAAGTAAGTGTCCTAAAATGACTGTATTTCTTAATCATTAAAGGTGCGATTAATACTCCGCTTAGAAATCCGGTAAACTGGAAGAAGATTATGACCGAAATATCATCTGTTGTCTTGTTAAAAGCCTCTAATAAAAATGGTGTCAAACTCCCTGTTGATATATGGATAATACCTACTGTAAAAAAGAAAGCATATCCAAATAAATATGTCCCTCTTAACATTCATTACACCCCTATATGAAAAAGCAGGAAAGTAAATTCCTGCTTTTTTAGTAACTTCTCTCTTTGAAATACTAGTTGACTGCTGAAACAGACATGGGTTGAGAGTTGCTGTCTTTCTCAAAGAACATTTCTAATACTTCCTGAGATCTAAAACCATCACTAAAAGAAGGGATCTCAACCCAATCATTCTGAGTTGATGCAATCCAATTGATTAACTCGCTTCTAAAAGAATCAGCCCATCCATAAAACTCGTTTGGCGGATCGTTTAATAGGCTTTGCGGTACTGGGCAGTCTACCACGTTCAAGCCATCTATGAGCTTGTAAACGTGAGGATTACCTGTGTGGTATTTAAACTCTTTTTTGTGTCCAACTACCTCAATGCTAAAACCACAGTCTTCAGGTACAGAACACTTTGATGTGATGATATTTACAAATACCTTGTTCTTCAGCTGGCCATAAATTTCTGCATAGTCATCTACAAGTACCTGTTTATCCTCTTTTGTTTTTACATTTGTGTTCATCTTTGCCCTTACTGATTCTGTGATGAAATCACTCTCGAACAAATACCATACCATGTCAATAAGGTGAATACCCAGATCCCCCAATGATCCACTCGTCTTCTTACTATTAGCGTCATCTCTCCAAGTAAACTTCTTACGTCTAAGTGCACTATTTTTCTTGAAGTGTACTTTTATGGACAGTATGTTACCTAGTTCATTATTGATAATTAAGCTTTTTAAGATATTTACGTAAGATAAATATCTATAATTAAATCCCATACTGGCTCTTACGCTCAACCTTTCAGCAGTATCTTTCATTATGCTTGCTTCTTCAAGAGAAATAGCCATAGGCTTTTCACATAATACATGCTTATGTTTTCCTAATGCTTGCAAAGCATGTTCTTTATGGCAAAAGTTTGGTGATGCTACAATTAAACCTTCTGAGGCATCAATTAGTTCATCTACGTTTTCAAATGACTTCCCGCCGAAAGTTTTCACAAAGCTTTCCGCATTTTGTTGATTTATGTCATATACCCCTACTAACTCTGCATTTTTTATTGTAGATAAAGCAGTTGCATGCGCTCTTGCAATACCACCTGCACCTATGATGCCTATCTTCTTCATTTTTATTTCCTCCTCATGATCCAATTAATTTTTTTAAGGTATTAGTAATTCCTTTTGAGTACTCACTATCAGTTATAAGGTTGTGCAAGTTTTTGGCTTCCTGTGTTGCATTTTTTAGCAGATATCCATTCCCTACTGTCTGTAACATACGAACATCATTTCCACTATCCCCAAATGCGATAGCTCTTTCGGTATTTAGGTTGTATTTCTCTAACATAAACGTTACAATTTCATTCTTTCCTGTCCCTATGGGGATAAAATCTACATCATAGCTGTCTTCTGGATCGCCTGCTAAGGGATTACACCGATTTATATTTACTGAAACGCCGTATTCTTCGCAGATTTTTTCAATAGCTAATAGGTTTTTCTTGTCGTTTATTTCATCTTGTTCCTGATAGTAGAAGTTATGCTTATACCGTGACTTTCCTAATTGGGTTTGAGGATTCAAAAGAATGTTATGATTTTCATGCAGCTGTTTCACAAGTTTTTCAACCTTTTCTTTACTAAACCCTTCATTTATGCGACTGTTCCACTTGTTATCTTGCTGACCGAAGTTATGCTCTGAAAAGTACGTAATTTCAGTTCCAAGATCACTAGCTATAAAATGCGGAAAATATCTAAATTTTCCTCGTCCCATTTTATCGAGAATAGATTCTATACTGCTCCCAGTAACCCATCCGATTATTAGCTCCCCATCTTTACTTTTTTGTTCTAGATAGTCTTCGAGTTCATAGATGTCTTGTTGCTTTTGTTCGTCGATTGTATGCGGAAAATACGTTTCATCAAAATCACAAAAAACAATATATTGAGGATGTTCAACCGTGGATAACGTTTTATACTCCGATTTCTTGCTTAATAACATGAAACAGTCCCTCCATTACTCTGTCTTGTTCTTCTAAAGTAAATGACGGATATAAAGGCAAATGCAGTACCTGACTATGAGCCTTTTCCGTATGAACCAATTGGAGTCCTGCATACTTGTCCTGTACTAAAGGAGTTTTTTGCATATGAGAAAGTATTGGATAATATACATCTGTTTGAACACCAAAATCTTCATTTAATTTAGTCATGATATCTGCCCTATCTTCTGTTCTTACCTTAATAGGAAACAGATGCCATACATGATCTTCACTTAATTCTGGTAATTCAATATAGCCTTTATTCTGCAACTCTGCTAATTGGGTAATGTATCTATCCGCCAAGAACAATCTTTTGAAGTTGTTTAATGAAAGGTACTTCATTCTCTCTAAACCAATTGCTGCCTGTAAATTGTCCATTTTTGAATTAAATCCAAAATTGATGACTTTCTTATTTTTTACATTTACTTCAAAACCGTGATAACTAAATTGAATGCATTTTTTAGCGAGTTCTTCATTATCAGTTGCTATTGCCCCAGCCTTGCCACATACACCAAAATTCTTATAGGGATTAAAACTTAATGTAGTGATGTCTGCATACTTTCCTAAGTCTGTCAGTCCAATTCCTTGGCAGGCATCTTCAATTACTTTTAATTTATAACGATTTGCGATTTGACGGATATGCTGCATGTCTGAATGTTTTCCGTATAAATGCACAGGTAGAATAAACTTTGTATAAGGAGTTATTGCTTCTTCAATTTTGTCAGGATCGATGCAGAATGTTTGTGGGTTAATATCTACATAGATAGGAACGCCTCCCGAAGCTAACACAGCATTTTCAGTAGCTGAAAAGCTATTAGCCGGCATGATAACTTCATCCCCTGGGTTTAACCCTAAAGCCAATAAACCTATCATAATAGCATCGGTTCCACTGCTGGTTGCAATTACATACCTTTTATGTAAATATGTAGATAAAACTTTTTCGAATTGCTCTAAATAGGGACCACTCGTAAATTTTCCAGTTGGCAAAACTTCAGTTAATGTATTTAAGATATCTTCCACTTCATCATTGGTTATTAATCTGTCTACAGGCAAAAAAGGGACTTTACTGATTTCACGATTTTTTTGATAGTTGAAAAGGTCATGTTCAATATCTATCTTTTCTTTTAATACTTGTTTCCACCGCTCGTTTACAATACTGTCTTCAATAACAAGTTCTTTTCCTTGTACGTCACCTTTTAAGTGTTTTAATAGTGACATGTTTTCTTTGCTTTTACCTGAAATCTTAACCTGTTTTTGCATGAACAGTACCTCCAATGATTTTATAATCTAAAAATTTATTACAAATTTATCCTAGTTTCTGAAATCGGTAACATGTCAACAACTTTTTTAAGGAAGGGAAAATATGCCTACAATTGATGAAATAGCAAAATTATGCAATGTGTCTAAAACCACAGTGTCAAGAGTATTGAATAATCATCCTTATGTGTCGAAAGAAAAAAGAGATATGATCTTAAAGGCTATTAACGAACTTGACTACACTCCCAATTATTTAGCTCGGAATTTTAGGAGAAATAAGACACAAACGATAGCTTTATCGGTTCCGAGTATCGACCATCCATTTTTTGCTCAATTAATAAAAGGGGTCTCTCATGAAGTACTGTTTAAGAATTACAAGGTAATTGTATTTCAGACCTTTTATGACAAACAGACGGAGCTAGAATTACTAGAGTTATTGAAGCATAAAGAAGTGGATGGCATTATTCTTGGGACTTTAGAAAATGAATGGGATCAGATATCCCCTTTCTTAAAGTATGGTCCTATCTTATTATGTAATGAATATCATCACTCAGCGGACATCACGATAATTGGGTATGATGAATTTGAAGCCGCATACATGGGGGTAGTACATTTAATTGAAAGAGGGCATAAAAAAATTGGGTTTTGTTTTGATACTCCATATAGCGAAGCTCAATGTCAGAGGAAAGAGGGTTATTTGAAAGCTTTACAAGATTACAATTTACATCATAGAAGCGAATGGATATTCGGCGAAATGTTTAATATCGAGGATGGCTTTCGTGTTTTTCATAAGATAAAGGATCTAAAGGACAGACCCTCAGCAATATTTACAGGAAATGATCAAGTCGCCGCAGGGATTATTAAACAGGCGATGAAAAATGGCTTTAAAGTTCCAGAAGACTTAGCTGTAATTGGTTTTGACAACCAATTGATTTGCCAAGTCGTTACTCCGACCATAACAACAATTGATATCCCCGTAATAGAATTAGGCCAACAGGCTGTGTTGAAAATCATCGAGTCCATTTCGGGTAATGCCTCTTTAAACAGAAGAATTATTAAACTGCCAACAAAGCTTATTATAAGAGAATCAACGTAACGATAGATTTCCCTTTAACATTTTATATCTTTATATAAGAAAAAGAGGTTATTCATTTTAACCTCTTTTTCAATCGTAAGTCGTCAATTATTTCTTTCATTTCACCCTCTGGCAGCACTCACTTCAAATCTGATCCATTAACAACGAAATATCCGCTTATATTTCCTCATCTCGATGGTTTGCGAATTAAAAGTTCTTGAACCCTTTTTTCAACTAGGCACTACTGCCGCTGATTGAGCTCTTTTTGTCTTTTTTTTCACCATGAAGATGGTGAAGCAGGCGATAAAACGGCGGCAGCAGGGCAATAACCAGAATGACGCGAATGACCTGAACCGCAACGACAAAGGTGGAATCAGCATGTAAGGTAACTGACGTCGTCGCCATCTCTGCAATCCCGCCGGGCGCAAATGCCAGAACAGAAGTGATGAGCGAAATTCCTGTCAGCTCGGAAACGATCACGGCGCTCAAAAACATTGCTGCGATTAAACCGACGGACGAGACAAACCCGACGATGATAATACGGGTGACGCCGGCAAACATGCTTTTGTACATCTTAGAGCCGATCGTTGCCCCGAGAAATACTTGTGATACATGGTTAGCTTGTGACAACCACCATGCCGTCATGTCGTGCCCTGTCACCGCAGCTCCGCCAACATGTACAATTGCTACACCGAGCATGCTGCCGAGCAGCCATGGAGCTGGAAATTTTAAAAATTTCGCAGCTTTGCAAGCTCCCCAGGCAGCGAGAATAAGAATGACGGTCCACAAAACGGGAGCGAGCCTAAAATCTGTCGTTGCAGAAGAAATCGTCTCTGCTGCGGCACTTGCGGTACGATCTTGTTTTGTATAGATCAGAATGACTAAAAACGGAATGGAAAGCACCACGAGCAGCACACGCATCATTTGAACGAGGCTGACTATAGCGGTATTGGCGCCTACTTCCTGTGCGATGCTCGGCATGGCGGAAAGTCCGCCGGGAGCGGTGCCGACAAAGCTAGTCATCATATCCGTTTTGCTGAAACGCCAAAGCACATATCCTGACAGCATGGCCAGCAGGATAGACAATATCAGCATAACGCCGACTGAAAACCAATGGTCTTTGAGAACAGAGAGAACGGATAAATTCAGCTTTTGGCCCAATTCGATGCCGAGGATCATCTGCCCGAGGGCGAGCCATCGTCGGTTAATTCCTTTTTGGTCTGGTGCCATCATCAGCCATGCCGGCCGTATCATGGCGAGGCAGCAGGCGACAATCAGTGTTCCGATCATCCATCCAATTGATATTCCGGTTAATGAAAGAATAAACCCCCCGGCTGCACTGATTGCGATAAACCATAGATCTTTGAGGAGATTTTCGTCTTTCTTCAATGTAAAACCCTTCTTCCTTTTTCACGTAACACTCCAATTGTTCACGTAGTGAATGTATTTATTACTATAGTATATTTTTGTTGATAAAGAAATTATGAATTATTTTCTATAAGCGATTCACTTTTCTTATGACCTTGTGTTCGAGCTTTTCTATTGTGTAAGTCAGAGATAAACCCGCTGTCAGCAGACACACGGCAAGAGCGTAAAAAATCACTTCTCCGCCAAATGATGTCAGGATCAGCCCGCCTGCCAGCGGTCCGATTGAGCGGGATATATCCCAATGCAGACCATAGACAGCATAAAACCGGCCCAGCAAATGAGGCGGCGCCAATTTCGATATGAAGGTCTGGATGTGGGTTAGCCCGATGCTTTCACCAACCGTCATCACCGCTGCCGTCACTAAAAGCATTGTCAGAGAGGTTGAGCATGCAAAGCCGGCTGCCGCAAGGGAGTAGCAAATATAAGTAATGAAGAGGATCGTTTTCATTGAAAGCTTTTCGGTCCCTTTGACAAGAGGTACTTGGAGAACACAGCTGAATAAAGCTTTTGCTGCTGAATAGATGGTCAGCATGGACAGATAATCAGAAAACATGTTTTTGCTGAACAGCCTGTATGTTGTTTCTGTTTGTGCATATAACATGCTGATGGGGAGAGAAAGCAGCAAAAGAAGCAGGACAGGCCTGTATATTGTAAAGCTCGCGGACATTTTCGGGGTAACAGCTGGGTGTAGCGGCTTTGTCTCAGGCAGTTTCAGTGCAGCGATCAGAAAGTAGATAAACAATGCTGCAGCATCTAATGCGAATATCCACACGGGGTTATGATTGTACAGCAGCATCCCCACTAGCGGTCCTGCCGTCAGACCCGTCGAATAGATCGCATTGATGACCGCAAACACTTCCGAACGTCTGCTTTCCGGCGTGCTTTCAGCGATTTGGGCGCGGGAAGCGGGAATGTACAACGATCTTCCGATGCCATTCATGACATAGAGAATAGCGAAAACATACGCATGCTCAGCAAATACAAACCCTGTCATTGCCGCTGATTGAAGAAGCAATGCGGTCAAAATCGCTGTGCGCCGCCCAAGCCGATCCGTCACCCGTCCTGCAGCGAGCGTCAGGAAAATATCAGCAAATGGCTGAAGGCTGATGATCAGCATTGGCATCATGATACTGCCGTTTAATTGTTCATGCAGATACAGCACCATAAAAGGTCCCATCATTGCACCTGTCAGGCTTGTCAGCAATTCGCCGAAAAAGCGGAGCCGAACGGGAGCGGTATATCTCGATTTTATAGAGTGAAAACTGGTCAACATGTGATCGCCGCCTTTCGCTGTTTGATATAGTAGTAGTGTATAGAAGGGGCGGCGGCCCAAAAAGTGAAGAAAAGAAGAGATAAAAGTTCCCCTTTTGTCGGGAGGTGCGGGGATTGAAGCTGATAGAGCACTACGTGGCGCTTGTAAAAACAGGCTGCGCCGAGTATGGGCAAATGAACGAAATGACGCTCACTGAGATTGCCGACTGTTTATTTTGTACAGAAAGAAATGCAAAGCTCATTTTACATAAGCTGGAGAACAGCAATTGGATTATCCGGGAAAGCGGGGCGGGGCGCGGCCGCAAATCTAAAATCGCGTTTCTTCGGAGGCCTGAGGAACTGCTTCTTCAAACTGCAAAGGAATATACCATGTCAGGAAAGCTTAAAAAGGCAAAGGAGCTGCTTCAGCAGTATCAGTCCGCGTTTCCAGGGCTTCAAAACGAATATAACATGTGGCTATCAGAGGTATTCGGATTTGTGACGGAGACAGGCGAGAATGGGGCGAAGGATGTCCTGCGGCTGTTCATCACGCCTGAATCTGTCAGCAGTTTGGATCCATGCCAAATATTTTTGCGGTCTGAGGGCCATTTCGTCAAACAGATATTTGATACACTCTTCACGTTTGATTCGGATATGCAGGAGCCGAAGCCTCATTTGGTTCATGGATGGGAAGAGGTCGGAAAAAAACAATGGAGATTTTTTCTTCGAAAAGGTGTGTTATTTCATAATGGACAGCCGCTGACATCGCGGGACGTTGCGTTTACATTTCAGCGCTTTTTGGAACTGGCTGACAACCCGTATAAATGGCTTCTGCACGGAGTGAAACAAGTCTTAGAAAAGGGCCCTTATTGTGTGGAGCTCATACTCGATAAGCCGAATGCGCTTTTGCCGTATGCTCTTTGTGATGAACGGCTGTCCATACTGCCGGCAGAACAGGGCGGCGGGAAAAATGGAACAGGGCCTTTTCAGATGAATCAGCAACATAGCGGGATGCTTGTGCTTGAAGCCAATGAGCGCTACTTCAAGGGACGCCCCTATTTGGATCGCGTTGAGTTTGTGTTTTCTGAGCAAGCCGGAGAGATGAACGGTTTTACCATTCAAGAAAAACAAACATGTCCTGAGCAGCAAACTGTCTTTGATGAGCGGCATGTTCAGTATTTGTCGCTTAATCTGAAAAAGAAGGGGCCTCTTCAGCACCGAAGCTTTAGAAAAGCGCTCCGGCTGCTGATTTCCTCTGAACGGCTCGTTCGTGAAGCGGGAGGGCACCGAAGAATTCCGGTTACGTCCTTTTTGCATCCGAGTCCTTTTGAGTGGGAGGGCGTTTCGCCATCTGAATTGTTGAAAAAAAGCGGATACGAGGGCGAAACAATCGTGCTTTATACCTTTTCGGAAACGGATCATCGTGAGGACGCCGAATGGATTCAAAATATTTGCGCCCAGCACGGTATCAGGCTTACACTTCAATTCTGTGATGCTGCTGATCTGCGACGGCCGGAAATCGTGCAGATGGCGGATATCATTCATGACAGTGCGACGTTTTATCAAGACAGCGAGTTTGGTTTTCTGCATTTGCTGCTGTCGGAGAACAGTTTCTTGTATCAGCATCTATCTGAAAAGCTGACACAGATTTGCTCAGGAATGACAGAGCGGATGTTTTCCATGCCTGACCGCTGTTCGAGAATCAACATCCTGCGTGACATTGACCGGCAGATGATACAGGAGCTGAACGCGATCCCGCTGTATCAAAATGTGCTCCAGGTGACATCAAGTAAAAATGTAAAAGGCCTGGTGCTTGATGAAGAGGGATGGATTGATTTGTACTCCGTATGGCTGTCCAAATAAAAAGAGGGTTCTTTTTTGAACCCTCTTTTTTACGCTGCCATGCTGCGGCATTGTTCAGCACAGGTGAAGCAGGCTTTCGCACATGCTTGGCAATGATCATGATCGTGCTTTCCGCATTCAGTGCCGCATGCTTCACAAATATCGGCGCAAAGTGCACAAATTTCTTTCATAAACGGGCTGTCCGTTTGCATGGCTTTGACCGCCAGCGCGCAAATATCCGCGCATTCCCTGTCAAGCCGGATGCATCCGCTGAGATGATGCTGCACGCTTTCTTCCAAGCATTTAGTGAAACAATGATTGCAAGCCTTCATGCAATCGATGCAAGCCTCAATACAAGCCTCAGAATATTGCTCCATGGTTGATTCCCCCTGTATGACAGTATATGGTTTTATGTTTCACGGCTGCATTTGAAAAAAACAGGGGAGTGTGTTTTTAGCTAAGGGGATATGTACATATACCCTGAATGGGTATATCTAACGTTCCATCAGATAGTATAGGAACCAGACAGCGTGATTTTGTTCATCACGTGCTGCGCGCGTAAAGACGCCTTTCGCTTTTAAGTTTGACGTTTCCTCGGCCGCACGCAAGTAAAAGTCGACGGTTTCTTGTTCATCTTTAAAAGCGGCGTCCAGTCCTCTTGTGAAATTGTCCGGGCATTCTTCCGTTTGTTTCGGCATGATGTGTTTGCCGGTAATTGAACCATACAGTGTGGAAAATTCACGGAGGTGGCGAATCTCGTCACGCCTGATTTCTTCAATCTGTTTTCTGACCTCATCGCTGTGGGCGAGTTCGGCAAGCTTGCGGTAGCATTGAATAGCACTGAATTCTCCGTTGATGGCCTTCTGCAAATTCCGAATCAAAACAGGATCTTCCCGGTATGGCACCGGATAGGGATAGTAGCTGTAATGCAAGGGGATTCAACTCCATTCTTAGGAATTGGGCTTCTGTAAAAGTATATGTTGGGCAGGGAGAGATGTGCGGAGATAATCAGCTTTTTATATGTGAAAAGGCCGTTTTTACCAATAGATCAGATTGGTCATTTTCGTCAACATTCGATAAAATATAGAGAGATAAAAAGAGAGGGGTCTTCTAATTTGGGAGCAGAGTTTTTAGTAGGCAGGTCCGGGAGTGGAAAAACGAAGCTGATCATCAACAGCATTCAGGATGAATTGCGCCGGGCTCCATTCGGGAAGCCGATCATTTTTCTAGTCCCGGATCAAATGACGTTTTTAATGGAATACGAGCTTGCTAAAACGCCAGATATGGGCGGGATGATACGCGCTCAAGTGTTCAGTTTTTCACGATTGGCCTGGCGCGTCCTCCAGCATACGGGAGGAATGAGCAGGCCGTTTCTGACGAGCACCGGCGTACAAATGCTCCTGCGGAAGCTCATTGAGGAGCATAAACAGGAGTTCAAAGTCTATCAAAAAGCGAGTGACAAAAGCGGGTTTACCGCACAGGTTGAGCGGATGCTGACAGAGTTTAAGCGCTATTGTCTGGAACCGGAGGATATCCGCCGGATGGCGGAAAGCGGAACGGCTTCCGAGTATCGCGGAGAACGTGTTTTATCTGAAAAGCTCCATGACTTATCAATTCTGTATCAGCAAATGGAAAAAAGCCTCGCAGATCAATATCTTCACTCTGAGGATTATTTGACATTGCTGGCAGAGCATATCCCGCTTGCGGAAGATATAAAAGGCGCCCATATCTATGTGGATGGCTTTTATCAGTTTACCCCGCAGGAATTCAGGGTGTTGGAGCAGCTTATGGTTCATGCGGAGCATATCACGTTTTCGCTCACAGCGGACAAGCCGTCATATGAGCGGGAGCCGCATGAACTGGAATTGTTCAGAATGACGGGGAAAACCTATTACCGCCTGCATCAGAAGGCGAAGGAACTGAATTTGGACATTACGTATAAAGAGCTGAGCGGGACTGAGCGGCATACAAAGACGCCGGAATTGGCGCATCTAGAGGCACAGTATGAAGCGCGTCCGGCCATTCCATACGCAGAAAAACAAGAAGCCCTTACTGTGATGCAGGCCGCAAACAGACGAGCTGAGCTGGAAGGCATTGCTCGGGAAATTCACGCCCTAGTCAGAGAGAAGGGATATCGCTATAAGGATGTAGCAATTCTTGCGCGCCAGCCGGAAGACTACAAGGATATGGTGAAGGAAGTTTTCGCAGATTACGAGATTCCTTATTTCATTGACGGAAAAGCATCTATGCTGAACCATCCGTTAATTGAATTTATCCGGTCGAGCCTTGATGTTCTGAAAGGGAATTGGCGTTATGAAGCGGTGTTTCGCTGCGTGAAAACCGAACTGCTATTCCCGCTCAATGAACCGAAGGCCAAAGTGAGAGAACAGGTCGATCAGCTCGAAAATTACTGTATCGCCTATGGTATTAAAGGCGACCGCTGGACAAAGGGCGATCGGTTCCAATACAGGCGTTTTGTGTCATTGGATGATGATTTTGCGCAGACTGATCAGGAAATCGAAATGGAAAACATGTTGAATGACACCCGCGATTGGATTGTTCCGCCGCTTTTTCAGCTTCAAAAACGCATGAAAAAAGCGAAGACGGTTCAAGAGAAGGCGGAGGCGCTCTATCGTTATTTAGAAGAGACGGATGTGCCGCTGAAGCTGGATCAGGAAAGGCAGCGTGCTGAGGATGACGGCAGAATCATTGAAGCGCAGCAGCATCAGCAGGCGTGGGACGCAGTCATTCAGCTGCTTGAGGAGTTTGTTGAAATGATGGGAGATGATGAGATTTCTCTTGATTTGTTTCAGCAAATGATAGAAGCCGGCGCGGAGTCGCTTACATTTTCTCTAATTCCGCCTGCGCTTGACCAGGTGTTTGTCGGCAATATGGATTTGTCCAGAATGTATGGCACCTCCTGCACCTTTGTGCTCGGGGCAAACGACGGCGTTCTGCCGGCACGCCCTGATGAAAACGGGGTCCTGTCGGATGATGACCGGGAATGGCTGAAAACGATTGGGGTTGAGCTATCCTCAGGCGGACGAGAGCGTTTGCTTGATGAGCACTTCCTCATCTACATGGCGTTTTCAAGTCCGTCTGACCGGCTTTACGTATCGTATCCGATTGCTGATGCGGAAGGAAAAACGCTTTTGCCGTCGATGATCGTTAAGCGGCTGGAAGAACTGTTTCCGCATCATAAGGAGCGCCTGTTAACAAATGAACCTGAACAGGTCAGCGATGAGGAACAGCTGATGTATGTTGTGAATAAAAGCGTGGCACAGTCCTTTACCGCGAGCCAGCTCAGGTTATGGACTCGGGAATACGACATCAGCGACGTCTGGTGGAGCACGTACAATGTGCTGATGAGTGAGCAGGACAGGCTGCAATCGAAAAAGCTGTTCTCAAGCCTGTTTTTCCGGAATGAAGTGAAGCAGCTTGAACGCAGCGTGTCGAGACAGCTCTATGGTGAACGTATTCAGGGCAGTGTATCGAGAATGGAAACCTTTAACGCATGCCCGTTTTCCCATTTTGCGTCACACGGGCTGCATTTGAAGGAACGGCAATTCTTCAAGCTTGAAGCACCGGATATCGGCCAGCTGTTTCATTCCAGCTTAAAGCTGATTTCGGACAGGCTGCGTGAGCAAAAGCTGGATTGGCGCGATTTAACGAAGGAGCAGTGCGAGCTGTTTTCCTATGATGCGGTAGAGCGGCTGGCACCGAAACTGCAAAAGGAAATTCTGCTCAGCTCAAACCGGCATTATTATGTGAAGGAAAAACTGCAAAAAATTGTGACACGTGTGTCCGGCATTTTAAGCGAGCATGCGAAAGCGAGCGGATTCGTACCGATCGGGCTTGAACTGGGCTTTGGAGGAAAAGGGCCGCTTCCGCCGCTGACCTTTCAACTGAAAAACGGCTGTACGATGGAACTCGTCGGGCGAATTGACCGTGTTGATAAGGCTGAAAGCTCAAAAGGCCTGCTCCTCAGGATTGTCGATTATAAATCAAGCGACAAAGGCCTTGACTTAGCGGAAGTATATTACGGATTGGCACTGCAAATGCTGACGTACCTTGATTTATCGATTACACATTCAGCTGACTGGCTCGGGATGAGGGCGACGCCTGCCGGAGTGCTGTATTTCCATATTCATGACCCGATGATTCAATCTAATCTCCCGCTTGGGCTTGACGAGATTGAACAGGAGATCTTTAAGAAATTTAAAATGAAGGGCTTGCTCCTCGGTGATCAGGAAGTGGTTCGCCTCATGGATACAACCCTTCAAGAGGGACGTTCAAATATCATAAACGCCGGCTTGAAAAAAGACGGCTCTCTCAGATCAGACTCAGCAGCAGTCGGTGAAAAGGAATTTGATCTTTTGACAAAGCATGTGCGCCGCACCTTCCAAGAAGCGGGCGAACAAATCACCGACGGGCGCGTATCCATTGAGCCGTACAAAATGAAGAACAAGACGCCGTGCACATACTGTGCGTTCAAATCAGTATGCCAATTTGATGAATCACTGGAAGAAAACGAGTATCGCCCATTAAAGGCTGAAAAGGACAAGACAATACTTGAGTGGATAAAAAAGGAGGCGGATGGCAATGAACATTCCTAAACCGGCAGACAGCACATGGACAGATGACCAATGGAATGCCATTGTTTCAACCGGCCAGGATATTCTTGTGGCAGCGGCTGCGGGCTCTGGTAAAACCGCTGTGCTCGTTGAACGAATGATTCGGAAAATCACCGCGGAGGAAAACCCAATAGATGTAGACCGTCTTCTCGTTGTGACATTTACAAACGCCTCAGCGGCAGAGATGAAGCACCGAATCGCAGAAGCCTTGGAAAAAGAGCTTGTACAGCGCCCCGGCTCGCTGCATATTAGACGCCAGCTGTCTCTTTTAAACCGGGCCAGCATTTCGACGCTCCATTCCTTTTGCCTGCAAGTGCTGAAGAAATATTACTACTTGATCGATCTTGATCCGGGCTTTCGGATAGCTGATCAGACGGAAGGCGAGCTGATCGGGGATGAAGTGCTTGACGAGCTGTTTGAAGACGAATACGCAAAGGGCGAAAAGGCGTTTTTTGAGCTTGTTGACCGCTATACGACAGACCGGCATGATCTGGATCTGCAATTTCTCGTTAAACAGGTGTACGAGTATTCCCGATCCCATCCCAACCCGGAGGCGTGGCTGGAAAGCTTTGTTCATTTGTATGATGTATCAGAAAAGAGCGCCATCGAGGAGCTGCCGTTTTATCAATATGTCAAAGAAGATATTGCAATGGTGCTTAACGGGGCGAAGGAAAAGCTCTTGCGCGCGCTTGAGCTGACGAAAGCGCCGGGCGGCCCGGCGCCGCGTGCTGACAATTTTCTTGATGATCTTGCTCAGATTGATGAACTGATTCAGCATCAGGACGATTTCAGTGAACTATATAAGCGGGTGCCCGCCGTCTCTTTTAAGCGTGCCAAAGCAGTAAAAGGGGATGAGTTCGATCCAGCGCTCCTTGATGAGGCGACAGATTTGAGGAACGGCGCAAAAAAACTGCTTGAAAAGCTCAAAACCGACTACTTCACGCGAAGTCCTGAACAGCACTTGAAAAGCCTAGCCGAGATGAAGCCTGTCATTGAAACGCTCGTACAGCTTGTCATCAGCTATGGAAAACGATTCGAAGCTGCGAAACAGGAAAAATCAATCATCGATTTTTCGGATTTGGAGCATTACTGTTTAGCGATTTTGACAGCTGAGAATGACAAAGGTGAACGTGAGCCGAGCGAGGCTGCAAGGTTTTATCAGGAACAGTTTCATGAGGTGCTCGTTGACGAATATCAGGATACCAACCTCGTGCAGGAATCGATTCTGCAGCTCGTCACAAGCGGTCCGGAGGAGACTGGTAACCTGTTTATGGTAGGAGATGTCAAACAGTCGATTTATCGATTCAGGCTTGCGGAGCCGCTTCTTTTCCTCTCTAAATACAAACGGTTTACAGAGAGCGGAGAAGGCACGGGGCGGAAAATCGATTTAAATAAAAATTTCCGAAGCCGGGCTGATATTTTAGACAGCACAAACTTTTTATTTAAACAGCTGATGGGCGGCAAAATCGGTGAGGTCGATTATGACGAGCAGGCTGAGCTGAAGCTTGGTGCAGCGTATCCGGACAATGACGAGACGGAAACAGAGCTGCTGCTGATCGACAACGCAGAAGATACGGATGCAAGCGAGGAAGCAGAAGAGCTTGAAACGGTGCAGTTTGAGGCAAAAGCCATCGCTAAGGAAATTCGTAAGCTGATTTCATCGCCGTTTAAGGTGTATGACGGAAAAAAGAAAACACATCGCAATATTCAATACCGAGATATCGTGATTTTGCTCCGTTCGATGCCGTGGGCTCCGCAAATCATGGAGGAGCTGAGAGCACAGGGCATACCGGTTTACGCCAATTTAACGTCAGGCTATTTTGAAGCGGTCGAAGTCGCCGTCGCGCTTTCTGTGCTGAAGGTGATTGATAATCCGTATCAGGATATACCGCTTGCCTCTGTGCTGCGCTCACCGATTGTCGGAGCAGATGAAAACGAGCTGTCTTTGATCCGGCTTGAAAATAAAAAAGCGCCGTACTATGAGGCGATGAAAGACTACCTGGCTGCTGGTGACCGGAGCGATGAGCTTTATCAAAAGTTAAATACGTTTTACGGACATCTGCAAAAATGGCGCGCGTTTTCGAAAAACCACTCAGTATCTGAGCTGATTTGGGAAGTGTACCGCGACACCAAATATATGGATTATGTCGGCGGCATGCCGGGCGGAAAACAGCGCCAGGCCAATTTGCGTGTTCTTTATGACAGGGCGCGTCAATATGAATCAACGGCATTTCGCGGCTTGTTCCGTTTCCTGCGGTTTATCGAACGCATGCAGGAGCGGGGCGATGATCTTGGTACGGCGAGAGCGCTCAGCGAGCAGGAGGATGTTGTCCGCTTAATGACGATCCACAGCAGCAAAGGGCTCGAATTTCCAGTCGTGTTTGTAGCAGGTCTCGGCCGGAATTTCAACATGATGGATTTGAACAAATCGTACCTGCTGGATAAGGAGCTCGGATTTGGCACGAAGTATATTCATCCGCAATTACGCATCAGCTATCCGACACTTCCGCTCATTGCGATGAAGAAAAAAATGCGCAGGGAGCTGCTGTCAGAGGAATTGCGTGTGCTCTATGTTGCATTAACGAGAGCGAAGGAAAAGCTGTTTCTGATTGGCTCATGTAAGGATCATCAGAAACAGCTTGCAAAATGGCAGGCATCCGCGTCCCAAACTGATTGGCTTCTGCCGGAATTTGACCGCTATCAGGCGAGAACGTATCTAGATTTCATTGGGCCGGCTCTTGCCAGGCACAGAGACTTGGGGGATTTGGCTGGTGTGCCAGCACACGCTGACATCTCAGGTCACCCGGCTCGTTTTGCCGTTCAAATGATCCATTCCTATGATTTGCTTGATGATGATCTGGAAGAAAGAATGGAAGAAAAAAGCGAGCGCCTAGAAGCGATCCGCCGAGGTGAACCAGTTCCCGGCTCGTTTGCGTTTGATGAAAAAGCCCGCGAGCAGCTGAGCTGGACCTACCCGCATCAAGAAGTGACGCAAATTCGGACAAAGCAATCAGTTTCTGAGATCAAGAGAAAAAGAGAGTACGAGGATGAATACAGCGGCAGGGCCCCTGTAAAACCGGCTGATGGAAGCATTCTGTACAGACGTCCCGCTTTTATGATGAAAAAAGGCCTGACAGCGGCAGAGAAAGGGACTGCCATGCATACGGTTATGCAGCATATCCCGCTGTCACATGTGCCGTCGATAGAAGAAGCTGAGCAGACGGTTCACAGGCTTTATGAAAAAGAGCTTCTCACTGAAGAACAAAAAGACGCTATTGATATAGAAGAAATCGTGCAATTTTTCCATACAGAAATCGGCGGACAGCTGATCGGTGCTAAGTGGAAGGACCGGGAAATACCATTCAGCTTAGCGCTTCCGGCCAAGGAGATCTATCCTGATGCACACGAGGCAGATGAGCCGCTTTTAGTGCAGGGTATTATTGACTGTCTCTATGAAACTGAGGACGGATTATATCTATTGGATTATAAGTCGGACCGGATTGAGGGCAAATTCCAGCATGGATTTGAAGGAGCGGCCCCGATCTTGAAGAAACGATATGAAACGCAAATTCAGCTGTACACGAAGGCAGTGGAGCAAATTGCAAAAACAAAGGTAAAGGGATGTGCGCTTTATTTCTTTGACGGAGGGCACATTCTGACATTATAGCGAGATCCATAAGCTCCGGAATTTCAGGCGGAGCGGGTCTCGTTTTCTATATAAAAGAGAGGTGAAAGCATTTGCGGATTTTACATACGGCTGACTGGCATCTTGGAAAAACGCTTGAAGGAAGAAGCAGGCTGAGTGAACAGGCCGATGTGCTGGATGAACTGAATACGATTGTAAAGGATGAGCAGATCGATGCCATTGTAATGGCGGGGGATGCATTTGACACCGTAAACCCGCCAGCTTTAGCCGAGCAGCTGTTTTATGAAAGCCTGTCTGCGCTTAGCGACAGAGGAAAGCGCCCGATCGTCGTCATTGCCGGAAATCACGATAATCCTGACCGTTTGTCCGCCGCTTCACCGCTGACACATGAAAACGGCATTCATTTAATCGGTTATCCGACAACAGAGCCGATTCATATTGAAGTGCCTTCAGCAGGAGAGCTTTTGGCGGTTGGAGCGCTGGCGTACCCATCTGAAGCGCGGTTAAATGAAGTGCTATCCGATACGTTTGATGAAAAGCTGCTCCGTGATCACTATGATGTGAAAATCAGGCAGGCGTTTGAGCATATGACAAGCCGGTTCCGGACCGATGCAGTGAAGATTGCCGCCAGCCATATTTATGTGGCAGGCGGAAACCAAACCGATTCAGAGCGGCCGATTGAAGTCGGCGGTGCATACACGGTGGCTGCTGAAAGCCTGCCGGCAGATGCCGCTTACGTTGCGCTCGGCCATTTGCATCGCCCGCAAACGATCAAGCGGGCGCGGACGCTTGCGCGTTATTCAGGATCTCCGCTCGCCTACAGCTTTTCTGAAGCGGGCTACGCTAAATCAGTGACGATTGTGGACGCAAAGCCTGGGGAAGAGGCCACTTGGCAAGAGGTGTTATTATCAAGCGGCAAGCCACTTGTGAAGTGGAAAGCGGCAAATGGATTAAGTGAGGTGTACAGCTGGCTGGATGAAGGCAGAGATCAGAATGCTTGGATTGACTTGGAAATCCGTGTCGCGGACCAGCTGTCACTTGAAGAGATTCACAGGCTGCGGAAGGCGCACCCGGGCTTTATCCATATCAGGCCGGTTTTTGAAGAACAGAACAAAGACCGGGAACGGATCGAGGTTAAACATGTCTCAATCGAGGACCGCTTTAAGAAATTTTATGAAAAACAAACTGGCGGTGCGGTGCCGGATGAAGAAATGGTGAAGCTGTTTTTAGAGCTTGCATCAGGCGTTGAAGAGGAGGATGCGAAATGAAGCCGATCGCCTTAAGCATTAAGGGGCTCCACAGCTTTAGAGAGGAGCAGACGATAGATTTTGAAGGCCTTTCCGGTGCCGGTGTTTTCGGCATTTTCGGCCCGACAGGAAGCGGTAAATCCTCTATACTCGACGCAATGACGCTTGCTTTATACGGAAAGGTGGAACGGGCGGCGAATAATACGCACGGAATCTTAAATCACGCCGAAGATACGCTGTCTGTGTCCTTTACCTTTGCGCTTCAGACGAATCACCAAATCTCATACAAAGTCGAGCGTGTGTTTAAGAGAACGGATGAAATGAAGGTAAAAACGGCACTTTGCCGCTTCATCGAAATCAAGGACGAGCATACGGTGCTGGCTGATAAAGCCAGCGAAGTGAATAAAAGAGTGGAGGAGCTCTTAGGGCTGACGATCGACGATTTTACGAGAGCGGTGGTGCTGCCCCAAGGGAAATTTGCTGAATTTCTGTCTTTAAAAGGGGCAGAGCGCAGGCATATGCTTCAGCGTTTATTTAATTTGGAGCAATATGGAGACAGGCTTGTGAAAAAGCTGAGACGGCAGGCGCAGGAAGCCAATGCGAGAAAAAATGAAATGCTTGCTGAACAGTCCGGTCTCGGTGAGGCGAGCTCAGAGGCAGTGGAGCAGGCTGAAAAGGTTCTCGAACAAGCTGAAGCCCGGCTGGAAGCGATGAGGAAGAACCGTGATCAGGCGAAGGAGCGGTTTACAGAGCATCAGGAGATATGGAATGTCCAAAAGGAAAAATCCACTTATGAAGAAGAGGAAAAACGTCTCGCAGAAGAACAGCCGCATATAGACAGCATGCAAAAACGCCTGCTGGAAGCAGAAACAGCAGCAGCCCTTAAGCCCTATGCGGACCGGTACGCAGAAGCGATCCAGCATGAGGAGCAAGCTGAAAAGGAACAAACGCTAGCCCAAAAGGATTTAGCAGACCGGACAGCTTTCTTTCAGCAAAAACATGAAGAGTATGAAGCGTGGCGCCAGCATAAAAGCGAGAAAGAGCCTGAGCTTTTAGCCAAACAGGAACAGCTTTCACGCTTGCAGGAAATCGAAATCAAACTGAGTGAGGCCAAGCAAGAGGAAGAGCGCAAAAAGGCTGACCTCCGGCAGAAAGAAGAGGCTCTTCAATCTGTCATGAATGAATTAGAGACCGTAACAGACCGCCTGACACGAGGGCAAAACAGACAGACAGAATTGAAGCAGCAGCTCAAATCCCTGCAGGTGACATCCGATGAGCGAAAAAGCTGCCAGCAGGCCGCAGAGATGGCATTGCGCATCAGACAAACCGAGGAACAAATCAAAAAAGAGAAAAAACGAAGTGAAGAATTGAACCTCGTGCTGCAGAAGATGAATGAAGAGAAGAATACACTCGTTCAAAAGACGGAAGCGGAAGAAAACAACATCATTCAGGCATATGAGGCAGTTCAAACTGTGTACCATTTGGTGTGCGAAACGGAACGCTCATTAACACGTATGACGGAAGAGGCTAGAAAGAGTCAACACACGCTTCACTTACAGCGTGAAAAAGCAAGGGTGGCACTGCTGACAAAAGAGTTAGCCCAAAAGCTGACTGCCGGAAAGCCTTGCCCGGTATGCGGTTCAACCGATCATGATCCATCTGCCTCGGTACATGAAACGTATGAAGCCGACAGCCATCTTGAAGAGGACATCAAACGGACAGATGTGTTATTGACGGAAGCTGCAGCTCTCAGCCAGGAGATTCTTTCAGCCAAAATTATGCTTGAAGAACAGTCCGCGCGCTTTATTGAACAGTGTCCGTTTTTGCAGACAATTCAAGCACAGAACCTTGAAGCGGCAGCTTCCTTCGAACATCAGCCGGTGTATGAAGCATTTGAAACTGCCAAATTTGAATGGAAACGAATCAAGCAGGACATTCTTTCTGTTAAGACACGAATGGCACAAATGATTGGCGCCTATCAGGAGTCTTTAAAAAAGGCCGAGCAGCTTAATGAAAAAATCGGTTTTGAAAAAAGAGAAGCCGACCGTATTGAAAGCATCATCAGTGAGCTTCAATCCTCAATGGACAGCAGTCTGAACATGTTTAAAGAAGCATTTCAGAATCAATCTGTGGACGAAGCAGAAAAATGGCAGCAAGCCATTGAAGAAAAGGACCGGGCTGCAGAAGAATGTGAAAAACGAATTGAGAAGAGTATCGCGTTTCTTGCTGAGCATGAAGCACAAAAGGAAAAACTGCGGGAATCGGGACACCGGCTTGAGCGGGAAAAGCTGGAGCTTCATTATGCGGCTGAACGCATCAAGAGCGTGATAGCTGATTATGAGCACGAACTCGGAGATTATGCAAAAGGAGATTCGATTCAAATCAAACTCCGCTCTGTCCAGCAGGATCTAAAGCTGTTAAAGGAAAAAGAACAATCTTTATATGAAGAACTGCAAAGCGCCCAAATGAAGCTCAACCAAGCGAAAAGCCGCGCTTCTGCAAGCGAGCTCACTCTTCAAGAGGCGAAGGGCAGATTGGAAAAAGCAAAAGCTGCTTGGCTTGAGCATACAAAAAACACCTCCATTACCCGGACTGAGGAGGTTGAACAAAGTCTCATCCCAGCTGATGAACTTGAAAAGATGAAAACCGGCATAGACCAGTTTATGGATAAACTGAAGCAAAATGCTGCAAACTTAAAACGAGTAGCAGAGATACTTGCCGGCAGAGCATTATCAGAGAGCGAATGGAACGAAACCGTTGCAGCATTACAAGAAGCTGAGGACGCATTTGGCGCTGCTATAGAGGAAAAAGGCGCGGCCGCAAAAGCACTGGCTGTCATTCGCGACCATCATAAACGGTTTAATGAAATTGAAGCTGAACTGAAAAAATGGCAGATGCATATCGACAGGCTGGACAAGCTGCAAGCTGTGTTTAAAGGCAATACCTTCGTCGAATTTTTAGCTGAGGAGCAGCTTGAAAGCGTTGCGAGGGACGCCTCAGCAAGACTCAGTATGCTGACAAGACAGCGCTATGCCATCGAAGTAGATTCTGAGGGCGGCTTCGTGATGCGGGATGACGCGAATGGAGGCGTACGACGCCCGGTTTCCAGTTTGTCTGGAGGAGAGACCTTCCTCACCTCGCTTTCACTTGCTCTTGCGCTGTCTGCGCAGATTCAGCTTCGGGGGGAATACCCGCTGCAGTTCTTTTTCTTAGATGAAGGCTTCGGCACACTGGATCAAGATCTGCTTGATACGGTTGTAACGGCCTTGGAAAAACTTCAGTCAGACAACCTGGCTGTCGGTGTCATCAGCCATGTGCAGGAACTGCGTGCACGGCTTCCGAAAAAGCTGATCGTCCATCCGGCTGAACCGAGCGGCCGCGGTACGCGGGTATCACTTGAGTTGATGTAAGGGAGGAGCGGATATGGCAAAGCAGATTGCCGGAATATGTGAGCTGTGCGGCCGGAGCGATGTCCAGCTGACAGAGCATCATCTTACACCGAAAGAGGAAGGCGGAACGTTTTTGCCGACAGCGATGCTCTGTATTCCTTGTCATAAACAGATTCATGCCTTATATACCAATCAAGAGCTCGCTGTACGTTTAAATGGAATGGCTGAACTCAGAAGCGATCCAGAGCTTGCCCGGTTTGTCAAATGGATCAGAAAACAGCCGCCTGAGAAGCTGATCAAAACTAAGAAATCAAATGAACGAAAAAAGAAAAAATGACTAAAAAGCAGCCCTCTCTTTGCAGAGCGGCTGCTTTTATCCGTTTCCAACCATATCCTGATCGTTGACATCGGGGTCTATATAATTTGTCGCGTTGACTGCATTATTTAATAGAAGGAAATCTCCCGTGTTTCCTGCTCCCGAACCGAGCGCAGATTTTGAAGAGCTTTTCGGAGAAAGGTAAAAGGAATCACCAAAGTTTACGACTCCGCCCGATATGGAATTGATAGCTATAGGCCCGACAATTGCTGGCATAAACGACACCCTTTATCGAAGTCTCTGTTTATTATATGTTCTTGGCGGGCGATTGTGAGCGCGGAGACTGAATCTGTCTGATATGTTTGAGTCTCGCATCACCGCGAATAAGCGAAGCTGATCCGGCATGTAAAACAGAAGAGGCTGAGACCCCTTGAATTTTGATGCTGCGAACATAAATAGCCGGCACCTCGTGGCAAAACGCGCTTTGTACACCTGTTTCGGGGAGCGGCTTCACGGCCTGCTGCTGAAAGATCTGATACTCCTTTTTGTTAAATGAGCCTTCATTATGGTAAAACGTGGACAGAGAACGCTGCACAGCAAATACTTTTACACTCATATCGATTTCATTTGTGTCGCCAACTTGAAACACACTTGCGATCCCGAGAGAATTAAACTTAACTAGTCTGATGCGCGATATGCGTTTAAGCATTATTCTGGCGCAAGCGGAGCAAACGGCCCAATAATAAGAGATTCAGGCGGTGTATCAAAAATAGAAGACAGGTAGATGGATTCAGTGTCTCCGATGTGGAAAACGGAGGAACTGGACACACCGTTCATCCGAATATCCCCGACTTCCAAGCTGCGGTTGATGACTGTAAAGATCATGCTTGCTCATCTCCTTTCATTTCTGATGGAATATGCTCCAGAAAGTGTTCTACAGCGCGGATGACATCACGCTTCACATGCTCAGCGATATGTTCTGCATATTGTGCAGGCGGTGTATTTTCTTCTTTTTTGATATGGGACATATAATAGTGAATCCTGCTGTCCATTTGTTTTCTGATGTCTTCAATAACATGATGTCTGTTTGTATCGTCAAGTCTGCTGTCATATTGATTTTCAAGCTGTTCCAAAATATCTGGGATTTCCTCGGTTAAGTACATGTCGACATTCTGGCGGATCTGCTGCATGAGCTGAGCGCTCTCTTCCTGCTGCATCATCCCGATTTGCGGTGTCGACTGGCTGACGTCAAAGTTTTGGACGCTGTTCGGGTCAGTCGGATTTAAACCGATATTCAAAGTCCCGTCGAGCCTTTCGATTTTCAGCTGATCAAATTTATACTCCACACGCTCAATGGTAGTGGCCGGCCGCTGTTTCATCGTATTCATTTCAGTTTGAATCTCTTTCAGCTGACGTTCGAGCTGCTGAATGTGAATCGCCTGCTGCTGAACGAAGGAATTCAAGTTTTGCAGGTAAGAGGAAACAGATTGATCATACATGTTCTTCACCTCTTTCATATGATTAACGGCCAGGAGGCTGGAGCGGGACCAATGAACCTGTGTCGGGCTCCTGCAGCTGGAGCGGTTGCCCTGAGCCAGAAACTTCTGGTGCCGGCTCTACATAGCTTCCTGTATTATACAAATTTGACAGTGACTTGATTGATCCGGCGCTCCCGATTTGCAGAATGGAGGAGTTGCTGATTGATTCCAGCCGGAGATAGTTGATTTGAATGGTTTGATTAATATAGAAGTTCATGAGCCTCACTCCTTTTACGCATTGGCCACGATCGGCTGATCAACCGCATCATTGTCATACACATTCGTCGCGTTTTGATAATTCATCACCTTGAGGCTGTCGCCGGTATTAAAGCTGCCAGCACCGGCAAACGTTCTGACCTGAGCCTGAGGAGAAATCGTAATGCAGTCCCCGATGTGAACGACTCCGCTCGTACCAATCGCATTAATTTTAAACGCTCCGACAATGGCCGGCATACGAGCACATCCTTTGTTGAAAAATTAAAAAAAGACAGGTAAAGTGAAATGACAATTCCGATTTCAATTGGGCTATTCACGATAGCTTATGACAAACGCACATATGTGTGAGAGAAATTTTAAGGGGACATATCGGCTCTTTGTGAAAGCGTTTTATTTTTTCGGGCCGTTATGTTTAAACATGGCAAAAGAGGATGTTGGGTATAAATTGAGCGGAAATGCGGCGAAGGATGCCGCTATCCGCCTATGGTGATTTTTGTTTATTTCTTTGGTGTTTTTGCGTGTAGAATGCTTTTTGGAGTATGTCGTGCTGCGGTATTCGATTTTTGGGCGGGCACATTCTCGCCCTGAGGTATATCTCAGAAGTGCTGAGCAAAAATCGGAGTTAAATGTGGTGTATTCTAATTGTTATAGAAAATGATTTACATACGGGAGTTTTCAAGATATCTCCCAAAAATCATTTCTTCTTTAATCCGGGTATTCAGCAGGATATCCAGCTCTTGGCTGCATTGAATCGTTTCTTTTGAATTCATGCCGTATTTTTGTGCGGTTTCAATTAGTGTGATCCTCATTTCTTCAATTTTACTGTTCATTACGCTATCTCCAATTCTAGATTTTATTTTGATATAAATACAGGATATCGTTAGTATAACCTATTTTGGCTCAAAAGGTTGCCTTTCGTCAATTTGACTAAAAAAGCGACAATTTTTGCTGCGGCCTTTTTTAATGGAGAAAGGACTAAAGTCTTGCTAAGTGTGCTTGCAAAAAGTCCTGCCGTTCCTCAATTTCTCTAAGTATGTTGGTCTGCTCCTTTTCGATTTGAAAGGGGCTTTTTTTGATAAAAGGATCATCAGCAGCACTTTGACAAATGTCAAGGTGCCATTCGTTGATGAGAGGAGATAATCGTTCAATAGTAAACGACCGCTTCAGCACGTTTTTCATTAAGGTGTGATATTGCGACCTGAAGGCGGGAATGGATAGAAGCCTTGACGAAAGCGTCTTTCCTTTTGTCAGAAGCGGGTCTTCTTCATACCATTCTTGTACGGCAAGCGATCTTGTCTCCATCGGGGAAACGTAAAGCCGACCGGATTCGTTTAAACAAAATGTGTAGTAAAAGCCTTGATTGGTGCAGGTGTTGCCGATCAGCCACAAAAAAAACAGCTTGACATCCAGATACAATTTAATCCTTTCAGCCAATTCGTCATCTCCGGCTGTGCGGATCAGTATGAAAAATTCATGTAAGAATGCCGAGGAATCATTGTTAAAAAGGGACAATGGAACCCTTGGATCGGCCGTCTTCACTCCGTAACTCCTTTTACCGGCTGGCTGATGGTTCTTGATGTTCAAATAAATGCCTTCAGGCTGGCCATTGATGGTCAGAAAGCTGTACGAGGCAACGGGAGCAGGTACGCCGATCTGGTCAAAAAAACAATAGGCGAGTCTGCGCCGCATCAGGGACGGATCATCCTGTTCTGCATTCAAAAAAAGTGTCCTTTCACCAAGCAGAGACTTTTCCCAGCTGATTTCATAGGATGCCTTTTCCGCTCTGTCACGCTGTGTGAGAAGAATGGGAGAAACAGATCGATCTGTTACGAAAAGCCCCTTGGCTGTACCTTTCCTTTTCAGCTGCTCCCGATGAAAAAATAAATGCACGCGCTCCATATTCTTTCCTCCTTCTCAAAACGACATTTGTATGATATGTAGAGCAAGCCCGTCCTGAAACGAAATGAAAACGGAATTGAGAAAAAGGGATTTCAGCATTCGACAGAGAATACATGAAGGAGCATTCTGATTTAAAAGATGATGGAGGAATAACATGAAATTTGCGACAGGGGAACTTTACAACCGAATGTTTGTCGGCCTGATCATTGACGATGAGAAAATTATGGATTTGCAGAAGGCTGAAAAAAAACTGTTTGAACTTGAGACGATTCCGGGATCGCTGATTGAATGTATCGCAGAAGGGGATAAATTCGTTGCGCATGCAAGGCAGCTGGCCGAGTGGGCAAAGAAACCGAATGATGAGCTGGGATCATTTATGTATTCATTATCTGAGGTGAAGCTCCATGCACCCATTCCGAAGCCATCAAAAAATATCATCTGCATCGGCAAAAACTACCGGGATCACGCGATTGAAATGGGGAGCGAGGCTGATATTCCGGAGCATCCGATGGTATTTACAAAATCGCCGGTAACGGTTACGGGGCATGGTGATATCGTAAAGAGCCATGAAGAGGTTACCTCTCAGCTTGATTATGAGGGAGAACTTGCTGTCGTGATCGGAAAAAGCGGGACTCGCATTTCAAAAGAAGATGCATATGACCATGTTTTCGGATATACGATTGTGAATGATATCACGGCGCGTGATCTGCAAAAAAGGCATAAGCAGTTTTTTATCGGAAAAAGCTTGGATACGACATGTCCGATGGGGCCCGTGCTTGTACATAAATCATCTATTCAGGAGCCAGAGCGCCTCAAGGTTGAAACAAGAGTCAACGGCGAGCTGCGCCAATCCGGTTCGGCAAGCGATATGATCTTTTCCATTCCGGAATTAATTGAAACCCTCTCAAAGGGGATGACGCTTGAAGCGGGCGACATTATTGCCACCGGTACGCCGTCTGGTGTCGGCAAGGGGTTTACGCCTCCAAAATTCTTGCGGTCAGGTGACAAAATTGATATTACAATTGATCCGATCGGAACGCTGTCAAACCAAATTGGCTGAATAAAACTGGAGGGCGGACCCGGACCCGCCCGTTTTTTCTGATAATCATCTTTGTGACAGAGGACAAGTTCATGGTACTATAAGTGGGGTAATTTATCTGATAGGGGGAACATATATGACACACCTACATATTACGACATGGGTGGTAGCGCTGATTCTGCTTTTCGTCAGCTACTCGCTGTATTCGTCAGGAAGTGCAAAGGGCGCAAAAATCACTCATATGATTCTGCGGTTATTCTATATCCTTATTATTTTGACAGGAGCTGAGCTGTTTGTCCGTTTCGCCAACTGGAACGGAGAATACGCCGGCAAAATGATTCTGGGCATTATCACCATCGGCCTGATGGAAATGCTCCTCATCCGCAAGAAAAAAGAAAAATCAACAGGAGGCCTGTGGGTCGGCTTCGTCATTGTCCTTTTGCTGACAGTGCTGCTCGGTCTGCATTTGCCAATTGGTTTTCAATTGTTTTAATAGAAAAACCTATGAACCCGGCTCTTTGATAGAGCTGGTTTTTTTTATATTTATCCCCTCATATTCCAAATCATTTAAAATAACCTTAAAATTCCCTGTAAGCGGTATCTCGTCCTATGAAATTATGATACCTTCAAGGAGATTCATTATTTTGCAGGAGGGATAACATGAAACGCAGAAAATTCAGCTCGGTTGTGGCGGCAGTGCTTATTTTTGCACTGATTTTCAGCCTTTTTTCTCCGGGAACCAAAGCTGCAGCGGCCGGCGCGATCGATCAGGCGGCTGCTCTGGAAAACGGCAAAGAGCAGACAGGCGCCATGAAGGAGCCGGAACAGGTGAAATGGTACAAAGTGACCCCGGGAGCAACGGATATTCAGAAAAACTCACATATGGCACTGACCGTAAAGAGTGATTCAGTACTGAATGTATCTGTATATCCAAGTAAGGAAAAAGCGCTTAAAGATGAGACGTTTGAGATGTACCGTTCTTTCACAGCGGAGGATGGAAAAAGCGAAGTCATTTTTCCATACGCGTGGAGCGGCCCTTACTATGTAAAAGTTGAATACCTCGGAGAAGAAGAACCAGAGGACGGCGGAACGGCAGAAGCAGCTGCAGAAGCCAAGTATACGATTGGGTATAAAGGCACCAAAAAACAGCCGTCAGATTTAGAAGAGGAAGAAGCTTGTCCGGTTGAAATGAGTGTCGATCAGAAGAAATCAGGAAAAGGCATCCTGGATAAGTTGAGATCGATTCGTGATGAGCAGCTGAGCCAAACAGCAGAAGGCAAAGAACTGACAAGCCTTTATTACAAAGCAGCACCGTTTATCGTTGCAAAGCTCGCACTCAATAAAACAGCAAGAAATGAAATCTATCAGGATCTTGTGACATTAAAGCCGTTATTTGACGATGTGTCAGAAAACGGAGCATCATCTTCGTATAAGGTCACTGAAAAGGATCAAAAAGCGATCAACCGGCTATATGATAAAGCTTTACAATCAGTCCCGTCATTCCTTAAAGAGGAGATAAAGAAACAAGCGGACCGACTAAATATGAAGCAGCTGCAAGGCAAAACAGCAGGAGCCATTTTAACAGAAAACAATATTGCAGCAAAAAGTGAAGTTCAGACAACAAAGGTTATTTTCAAGGTGAAGGACAATAAAAGCCTCTCATCCGTACATAATGAAATGAAGGGCTTTTCTGCAAGCGCGCAATCGAAAAAAGACATATCTAATGTGAAAAAGGCAAAGAAACTGTTTGACAATCTGTATTCATTTGAACTTCCGAAAGACGAGAAACAGAACGGCGCATATACGGCAAGCGCCAAAAGGGTCAAAAGCGCTGCTGCGACACTATCCAAGATGTCCAATGTAGAGTTTGCGGAACCCGTACAGGAATACAAAAGCTTGGCAAACGATATTCAGTACCCTTATCAATGGCCGCTTAAAAACAACGGTGAAAACGGCGGTGTCAAAAATGCGGATGTGAAATATGAGCCTGCCAACACATTGCTGTCCAAACGCAAGCTTAACGATACACTCATTGCAGTAGTAGACACAGGCGTAGACAGCACGCTTGCCGATTTAAAAGGAAAAGTAAGAACAGATCTCGGACACAATTTTGTCGGACGAAATAACAATGCAATGGATGATCAGGGGCATGGGACGCATGTCGCAGGCATTATTGCAGCCCAAAGCGATAACGGCTATTCAATGACTGGATTGAATGCCAAAGCAAAAATCATCCCTGTAAAAGTGCTTGATTCCGCAGGTTCCGGAGATACTGAACAAATTGCTCTCGGCATCAAATATGCTGCTGACAAAGGAGCAAAGGTGATTAATTTAAGTTTAGGCGGAGGCTACAGCCGCGTGCTTGAATTTGCTTTGAAGTACGCAGCTGACAAAAATGTCTTGATTGCCGCAGCCAGCGGGAATGATGGAGAAAATGCCTTATCTTATCCTGCATCTTCTAAATATGTGATGTCAGTCGGCGCAACGAATCGCATGGATATGACCGCTGATTTCTCTAACTATGGAAAAGGTCTGGACATCTCTGCTCCAGGGTCTGATATCCCGAGCTTAGTGCCGAACGGAAATGTCACGTACATGAGCGGAACGTCTATGGCGACGCCATATGCTGCCGCCGCTGCGGGACTGCTGTTTGCTCAAAATCCTAAGCTAAAAAGAACAGAAGTTGAGGATATGTTGAAAAAGACGGCAGATGATATTTCCTTTGAAAGTGTCGATGGCGGAGAAGAAGAGTTGTATGACGATTATGGCGATCCGATTGAAATTCCGAAGACACCTGGTGTAGACTGGCATTCAGGCTACGGGCGGCTGAATGTCATGAAGGCTGTCAGCGCAGCTGATTTACAGCTTAAGGTCAACAAGCTGGAAAGCACTCAAACAGCTGTCAGAGGAAGCGCGAAGGAAGGCACCCTTATCGAGGTGATGAACGGCAAAAAGAAACTCGGCAGCGCCAAAGCCGGAAAAGACAATGCGTTCAAGGTGAATATCGCGACTCAAAAACAGGATCAAGTACTGTATCTGAAAGCAACAAAAGGCGATGCGAAAACATCGTATAAAGTTGTTGTCGTCAAAGGAAAACCTTCCGGCACACCGAAAGTAAACGCGGTGAAAACGAAGGATACGGCAGTAAAAGGGAAGGCAAACAGCAAAGCGATGATCAGAGTGAAAAACAAATCAAAGAAAGTCATTGCTTCTGCCAAAGCTGACGCAAAAGGAACGTTTTCGGTGAAAATCAAAAAACAAAAAGCCGGAACGGTGCTGTACGTCACGGCTGTGGATACAGATAAAAAAGAAAGCAAGGAAGCAAAAGTTGTTGTTGAAAAGTAACCAAAAAGCGGTGCTCGATGCACCGCTTTTTTATTTGCGCCCCCGTTGGACTGCTGTGTACATAATGGATCGCTTTCCGTTTGAAGCCGTCCATTCAAAACGGTCTCCTGTCCCTTCGCTGCTGTAGTTGTAGTGATGCTGCATCGCGCATTGTGCGGTGTCATTTGAAAAGTGATAAAAGGACACACCCTGCCCCGCCGAAGTATTCGAAAAGACTCCTTTATTATAAGAAAAGACGCAATCGAATACCGATAAGCCGAAGCTGTGCAAGTGCTGCAGAAATGCGAGAAAGGTTTCGTCGTCAAGCGAATCCAAAAGCGCCATGAGCGGCCGCTTGACTGATTTCTCATAGCGGATGCGTTCTCCGCCGGAAAGGGAGATGTTTTCTGCACCGCATGCCAAAACCAACTTGTCCTGAAAGCCGGCTTGCTCCCACTTTCCTTTATGATGGATCCAGATTGGGCTGTGTTGGAGACTGTCCGCCAGCAGTATATCGCCTTCACCGTTTTCGATTAAGCAGATGCCGTCTTCAATGAGGATGGTGCCGTATTCCCACTTTCGTTCCTCTGTATATAACAATTGTTTCCGTTTCATCCATGCTGTCTCCTTTTTCTTCATTCCTCTCTTTTCTTTCCAATTCAAGCCTGTCCCATACAACTCTTTTATGGACAAATCAACTATCTGCCTATAGATGCATAAACTTACTAAGGTGCTGAAAGAAACGAAATTGTTACGAAAGAAACGGGATTGGAGCTGATGTCACATGTGTGGAATTACGGGTTGGGTCGATTTTAAAAAGCAGCTCGTCCAGGAAAAACAAACGATGGACAGAATGACAGACACTCTTTCCAAACGAGGGCCTGATGATTCAAACGTTTGGGGGGAGCACCATGTTTTATTCGGACATAAAAGACTTGCGGTTGTTGATATTGAAGGCGGACGCCAGCCGATGGCGTGTACCTATAAAGGCGATACGTACACCATTATTTACAATGGCGAGCTTTATAACACGGAAGATTTGCGCAAAGAATTGCGGGCGCGGGGCCATCAATTCGAGCGTACGTCAGATACCGAGGTGCTTCTGCACAGCTACATCGAGTGGCAGGAAGACTGTGTCGACCATCTCAATGGCATATTCGCTTTCGCTGTGTGGGATGAAAAGCGTAATCTGTTGTTTGCCGCGAGAGACCGTCTCGGTGTAAAGCCGTTTTTTTACACGAAGGAAGGCTCTTCATTTCTCTTCGGGTCGGAAATCAAAGCAATCCTCGCGCACCCTGATATAAAAGCGCGAGTGGACAGAACGGGACTTTCTGAAATTTTCGGTCTTGGACCGTCCAGAACCCCGGGCACTGGCATATTTAAAGGCATAAAAGAAATCCGCCCGGCTCACGCGCTGACATTTTCCAAAGACGGACTTAATATTTGGCGTTATTGGAATGTTGAAAGCGAAAAACATACGGACAGTTTTGATGACACGGTTGCCAATGTCAGATCGTTATTTCAGGACGCGGTGACGCGGCAGCTTGTGTCGGATGTGCCTGTTTGCACATTCCTATCAGGCGGTCTGGACTCAAGCGCGATTACAGCGATTGCGGCGGGCCATTTTGAAAAGGAAGGAAAAGCACCGCTTCATACTTATTCGATTGATTACGAAGAGAACGATAAATATTTTCAAGCAAGCGCTTTTCAGCCGAATGATGACGGACCATGGATTGAAAAAATGACAGAGGCTTTCGGCACAACGCACCACAAATGCGTCATCAGCCAAAAAGACCTCGTTGATCATTTGGAGGAAGCTGTACTGGTCAAAGACTTGCCGGGAATGGCAGATGTCGACTCATCCCTGCTGTGGTTTTGCCGGGAAATCAAAAAGGACTTTGTCGTCAGCCTATCGGGAGAATGCGCGGATGAGATTTTCGGCGGGTACCCGTGGTTCCATACGGCAGATGTTGAGTCTGGCTTTCCATGGATGAGATCAACGGAGGAGCGGATCAAGCTGCTTTCTGACTCATGGCAGAAAAAATTGAATCTGAAAGAATACGTAAATGCCAAATATGAAGAAACCTTGGCAGAAACGCCATTATTAGACGGAGAAACGGGTGTGGATAAAGCAAGAAGACAGCTGTTCTATTTAAATATGCTTTGGTTTATGACGAACCTTTTGGATCGGAAGGATCGCATGAGCATGGGGGCGAGCCTGGAAGTGCGGGTGCCGTTCGCCGATCACCGGCTTGTGGAATATGTTTGGAATATTCCGTGGGAAATGAAAATGCATGATAATCGGGAAAAAGGCATTTTGCGCAAAGCGCTTGAGGGCATTTTGCCTGATGACATTTTGTATCGCAAAAAAAGCCCATATCCGAAAACACATCATCCGGAATATACAAAAGGCGTCAGCGAGTGGCTGAAAACGATCAGAAGCCAAAAGGACTCCGTGCTCCATACCTTACTGGACAGAAAACAATTAGATCAGCTTTTAGAAACGGAAGGCTCCTCCTTCAAGGTCCCGTGGTTCGGGCAGCTCATGAAGGGGCCTCAGCTGATCGCCCATCTTGCTCAAATTCATACATGGTTTGAAGCGTATCGCATTGATATTGACGAGAGGTAGGTTCAATACAAATGTGATTAAAAGCCAGAGATGTATAGATTTAAATAAGAAGGATAGATGAGCAGGGAAATATATGCTCTATCTATCCTTTTTTGTACAACAGCACTATCGAATTGCCCCCGCATTCCTTCAATAAGAATGAATAGGTTTTAATGTTCTGCCGATAAAACTAGCTGATACCGGGCTTAACTTTAATTCCCTAGCCCATACAGAAAGTTGACCAATATGGTGAATTTCGTGAGCGATGATATGGTGTAATATTTCATCTCGCGTATATAAAACACCTGTCTCCCAAGGAACGCTTACAAGTTCATCTTTTATTTGATCTGAATGTGTTTGTAAAACATCAATTATTTCAGTTCGGAATGTATTTGAGAGAGATTTCACTTTATTGAGTGTTTGATAATCAGCGAACTGAACAGCGATATCTTCTTTTCCTTGGATAGCACGAATCCAACTATATTCCACATCAATAATATGAAAAAGGGTATATAAAATATTCTCTACTCCGCCAAGACGATTTTTAAGTAATTCTTCAGTGGTTAGTTGATGACACCAAGTAAACCATTGATCTCTAACCTGCCAGTTATATTCAAAAAATTTCATCACTAAACTCACTCCAATACTATCATGTATCATAACAATTAGCCCTTTTTTCCGTGATTCCTCTATTAATGAAGTGATGATTGAGAAATGTTTACATTCTACCTGTTGTATGGCATTAAAAATAATAATGCATATCTCGTCGATGATGCTGTGCGTCTTGTTACTTTTACAAAGTAAGAATCGGCATTTTCTTCATATACAATTAGGAAAAAACATACTAGACTTGAAGAAGCAGTGATACATAGGAGTGAGAAAATGAAAGAGATAAAAGAAGCTTACCAGCAATGCGGACAGATTGTTGGCGAATACGCGCCAGCCTGTTTCAAAGCATTATCATATCTCCCGCTAAAGCAAAGACAAGCCTCTTGGGCAGTATTGTCGTTTTGCCACACGGCGGCCAGTGCAGACGAAAAGGTATTGCCCGCATTTGAAGCTAAAGCTGATCATGTTTACCAAAGGACAAATAACGGTAAACAACATCTATGGAAGGCTTTTGATCATGCGTATCGGACCTTTACATTGGAAAGCGAACCTTTTCGGGAGTTTATTGCCGCACAAAAAGAAGACGCCAAGCCGTATGATGACCTTGATGAACTGCTCATGTACGCATATCGGACGGGCGGTGCTGCCGGATTGATGCTGCTGCCGATACTGACACGCCGAAAACAAGATCAGCTCAAACAAGCAGCCGTCTCTCTCGGCTTGGCCATACAGCTGGTTCGCTTCTTAAGTGATCTTGGCACAGATCAGCAAAAAAACCGCATTCCCCGTCAGGTAATGCAGCAATTCGGCTATACAGAGGCTGATCTCCAAAAAGGCACCGTAAATAAAGCGTTCACAATGACGTGGGAGTATATCGCTTTTGAAGCAGAAGCCTACCTTGAAGAGTGTCAGGATGCCTTGCCGCTATTTCCGCAGTATTCTCAAAAAACGGTGAAAGCCGCTCTTCATTTGCACCGGGCTGTTTTAGAAAAAATCCGGGCGAAGCAGCACGATGTATTTCAATATCACTTCGCTCTCACAGAGACCGAAGTGAAGCAGATTCTGTCTGATATCTAAAAAACACCCGGCCTTGATTGAGCCGGGTGTTACGCCATACCTTTTTGAATCCAGATACGTGAGCGCCATCTTCTGTACATTAAGATTCCCCGGACCCATTCATCCGCGATAAAAGAAATCCAAATGCCGGCAAGACCGAAACCGAGGTGGATGCCGAAAAGATAAGCAAGCGGGAGGCCAATGCCCCACATTGAAATCATTGCCATGTAAACCGGGAATTTCGCATCCCCCGCGGCCCGCAGAGAGTTAATGATAATGACATTAAACGAGCGGCCTGGTTCAAGGATAATGGTCATGGCAATCAATAGGCTTGCAGTTGCTATAATGTCAGGGCTTTGTGTGAAGAGTCCGATCAGGTCTTTTGAAAAGATCGTCATCAAAACAGAGGTAGCCGCAGCAATTCCGAGTGCCCAATATAAGCTCTTCATGCAGCGCTCATAAGCGGCATCAAATTGTTTGCCGCCGATATAACGGCCGATTAAGATTTGTGTACCCTGGCTGATCGCAGTGCCGAACAGCAAAATAAACATCGTAATATTTTGCGTATACACTTTTGTTGTCAACGCCTGCGCGCCCATGATGGCGATAAAATACGTGACTATCATTTGCGACAGGTTGTATGAAAGCTGCTCTCCCGCAGAAGGAATGCCGATTTTCAGCAGCTTGCGCAAATGCTCTTTATGCATATGAAAGACTTTTTTCAGCGACATCTTCAGCTGGATGCGTTTGTTGACAATCACAATCATCGCGATTAATCCGATGACGCGGGCGATAGATGTGGACATGGCCACACCGGCAACACCGAGAACAGGAAAGCCGAACAAACCGAAAATCACAACAAAGTTTCCGGCAATGTTTAAAATGTTCATGCCGATAGTGACAAACATTGTATCTTTTGTGTAGCCGTAGCTTTTTAAGATCGCGCTGAATGTCATGATTAAAGCCTGAATAAAGGACAGACCTCCGACAACTTGTAAAAAGACTTTCGCATCAGGCATCAGTGCGTCTGATAATCCCATCATATGAAGCAGAGGGACAGCCGCGAAAAAGACGACGGCGCTGATGGCCAGGCTGATGAAGAAGTTGGCGCCGATTGACACATAAGCGACTTCCATGGCTTCTTTCTTTTGCCGTGAGCCTAGAAATTGTGAAATGATAACGGTCGTTCCTGTTGCGATAAAGCTGAACATCACGATAATTAAATTTAAAATCTGGTTGCTGACGCCGACTGCTGCCACGCTGTTATCCGAGTATTGGCTGAGCATCAGTGTATCGGCATTACCCATAAACATATATAATGAGACCTCAATAAAGATCGGCCAAGTAAGCGAAAATAATGAGAACGTTTTGTCAGCGGGTTTTTTCAAAGCAGTTGATTTGAAGACAGCTTGTTTCATCGTGTCTAACCCCTTTCGTAAATAAAATCAACGTTTTAAAGTGTACCTCCATTTCCTTATAATAAAAAGGGATAGAAACGATACTTCTTGTAAAAATCCGACTTAAAAAGGAGGATGATTCAAATGCCTCGCATCCTGTTTACAGTCCCGCCTTTTCCGGTATTTATCGCAGCTGGGGAAGGGGTTTTTAAAAAAGGAGAAACCCATGTGAAACGTGTATTCTCCGTGTTTGATCTGATATATGTCAAACAGGGAACGTTATATATAACGGAAAATGAAACATCGTTTTCTGTTGAAGGCGGCGAGTACATCTTGCTTTCTCCCGGTCTTGAACACTACGGGACGAAGGGCAGTGATGAAGCAACCTCCTACTATTGGCTTCACTTCGATGAACATCGATATGAATTTACGGCAAAGGGAGGCAGCAACTGGTCTGAGCTTCAGCAGGAAAAAGGGAGCTTCGAAGAGCTGGCCCGCTACGGATTGGCCTTGCCGAGAAAAGGCAAGGTGCAGCGCCCGCAGTTTATGGCGCAGCAGTTTGAAAAGCTGATCGATTACTCCGCGGAAAACTCTGATTTGCCGCTCAGAAAGCAAATTTTATTTGAGGAGCTGATGCTGCATCTTCAAAAAGAAGCGTTCCAAATACCGTCTGCGAAAGAGCGGGTAGCCTGGGAGGCGGCCCGGTATTTACAGGAGCACTATAAGGAAAAGACGACAATCAAGGATCTGTCGCTCGCCCTTCACTATCATCAGGATTATGTGAGCCGCTGCATGCAGCAGGTGCTCGGCGTAACTCCGGCACAATACACGAACCGGGTGAGAATGACGGAAGCGAAGCGTCTTTTATCCTCTACAAATGATAAAATGGGCGTTATTGCGGAAACGGTCGGAATGGAAGATCCGACATACTTTTCAAAACTCTTTAAGCAGATAGAAGGCATTTCACCAATTGAATACCGGAAAATTGTCAGCCGGAAAGTTCAATAACCAGACGAGGGATGAACATGAAAACAACAATTTACGATGTGGCAAAGGCGGCGGGTGTTTCGATCACAACTGTGTCCCGTGTGATAAACAATACGGGGAGAATCAGCGATAAAACACGGCAGAAGGTCATGAATGTCATGAATGAAATGGCATACACGCCCAATGTCCACGCCGCGGCGTTAACGGGAAAACGAACGAATATGATCGCTCTCGTGGCGCCTGATATTTCAAATCCGTTTTACGGCGAACTGGCCAAAAGCATTGAGGAAAGAGCGGATGAGCTCGGTTTTCAAATGTTGATTTGCAGCACCGATTACGATCCGAAAAAAGAAACAAAGTATTTTTCTGTGCTGAAACAGAAAAAGGTGGATGGCATTATTTTTGCAACAGGGATTGAAAGCCATGACAGTATGTCTGCTTTGGAGGAAATCGCCAGTGAACAAATTCCGATTGCCATGATTTCTCAGGATAAGCCGCTTCTTCCGATGGATATTGTTGTGATAGACGACGTTCGTGGCGGATATGAGGCTGCCAAGCATCTTCTGTCACTCGGCCACACGAACATCGCCTGCATTATCGGAGACGGGTCAACGACAGGCGAAAAAAATAGAATCAAAGGCTTCCGTCAGGCGATGGAGGAAGCGGGCGTGCCCATTGATGAATCACTTATCATCCAGACGCGGTTTTCCTTGGAAAGCGGCAAGGAAGAAGCGGGAAAATTGCTCGACAGAAATGCTCCGACTGCTATTTTTGCCTTCAACGACGTATTGGCTTGTGCCGCCATACAAGCTGCGAGAATAAGAGGCATAAAAGTGCCGGATGATCTTTCTATCATTGGTTTTGATAATACGATACTCGCAGAAATGGCGGCTCCGCCCCTGACAACCGTAGCCCAGCCGATAAAAGAGATGGGGCGGAGCGTCATCGAACTGCTGGCAGAAGCAATAGAGGGAAAACGAAAGGCGAAACAAAAAATAGTGCTCCCGCCTGAGCTTGTAGTCAGACATTCTACATCACCGCTCAACACATGAGCCCGCTAATGAGCGGGTTTTTTCATTATGACAGTTGAAGCCAAAAAAACATATTGCGTGTAAACCAAAGGCGGTGTAAAATATAACCATCTTTTGAGAAAGCGCTTGCGCAAAATGGCAGAGCGGATAGAACCGCTGTTTTTTTAGCTGTTAAGAGAAAACGCTTTCTCAAAGCGAGCCCGAAATGAGATAAAGGAGAGGATGGGACGTGGAACATCAAGTAAGATGTGCAGTATTGGGATTAGGAAGGCTCGGTTATTATCATGCGAAAAATCTCGTCACCAGTGTGCCGGGGGCAAAGCTGGTTTGTGTCGGTGATCCGTTAAAAGGGAGAGCGGAGCAGGTTGCCAGAGAACTCGGTATCGAAAAATGGTCAGAGGACCCGTATGAAGTGTTAGAAGATCCCGGCATTGATGCTGTCATTATCGTAACGCCGACAAGCACACATGGTGATATGATCATCAAAGCAGCCGAGAACGGCAAACAGATCTTTGTTGAAAAACCGCTGACATTAAGCCTTGAGGAATCAAAAGCAGCTTCTGAAAAAGTTAAGGAGACAGGTGTCATCTGCCAAGTCGGCTTTATGAGACGGTTCGATCCCGCATACGCAGATGCCAAACGGCGGATCGACGCTGGAGAAATCGGCAAACCTATCTATTATAAAGGCTTTACGCGCGACCAAGGCGCGCCTCCCGCAGAATTTATCAAACACAGCGGTGGAATTTTTATCGACTGTTCCATCCATGACTATGATATTGCCCGTTATTTGCTAGGGGCGGAAATCACTTCTGTTTCAGGACACGGCAGGATTCTGAACAATCCGTTTATGGAGCAGTATGGCGATGTGGATCAGGCGCTGACGTATATTGAATTTGACTCGGGCGCAGCGGGGGACGTCGAGGCAAGCAGAACCTCTCCATACGGACATGACATCCGGGCGGAGGTGATCGGGACAGAGGGCAGTATTTTCATAGGGACATTGAGACATCAACATGTGACCATCCTATCGGCTAAAGGGAGCAGTTTTGATATCATTCCAGACTTTCAAACTCGTTTTCATGAAGCCTACTGCTTGGAGCTTCAGCATTTCGCCGAGTGTGTCCGGAATGGAAAAACACCGATTGTGACTGATATTGATGCGACGATCAATTTAGAAGTGGGTATCGCCGCAACCAATTCCTTTCGAAACGGCATGCCGGTACAGCTAGATGTGAAGCGCGCTTATACAGGTATGTAAAAGCTAAGTATGTTGCATTTGAGGCTTTCCGCAAAAAAAGCAAGGGCATTTTAGCCCTTGCTTTCTCTTTTCTCATATAAATAGTACATATAATCAGTAGGTACGCCTGAATGGTCCAGCTGTCTCAGCATGGCGGTTACGTTCCCTCTGTGGTAAGTGCCGTGATTGACGACATGCAGGATGGTGTCTGCATAGGTTGATTCCAGTGTACCTAGTTTCGGATGCTGCATTGTGAAGGTCTGTTCTAAGTCCGTCTGGCGGCTGAAGAAATCATGATACTGTGACTCCAGCTCGGCAGCGTGCTGTTTAATCGCTGCCATATTACCTTGCGCGGACTGTAATTTGCCTGCGCTGTCTATAATCTCTTGGTAGGCCACTCCCGAAAGAACATTCAGCCAAATGTAGTCAGCCCTGCACATATGAAGCAGCACGTCGCTGACAGAAGGAAATACGCTCTTTACTTCTTGATAGGCAGTTTCCTCCGGCAGGTTTTCGATATGGGTAAATATTTTCTTGTTTGCCCAAGAATGATAGTCATAAAACTGTTTTGCATCAGTCATCAGCATGCCCCCTTTTCTAAGAAATTCGTTTTTTTCATCTGTTTCTCCTTCAATTGCAAAAGAGTGACACCCCAAAATATCCTGCCGCTGCCCACATTACCGCTGCAGAGCATTTGTTTACGATCAGCATAAGCCTGCCGCTCGTATCTATCGTCTGAAACAACCGGCCCGCTATTGCAAGGCTGATGAACCAAATCCAAGACACAGCGATGCAGGCGGCCATAAAGAGCCATTTCTCAAGCCCCGAATATTGAAGAGAGCTCGTGCCGATGACGCCGATCGTGTCCAGAATGGCATGCGGGTTTAAAAGAGAAACAGCGGCCGCAAACGCAGCTTGCTTTTTTGGTGTGAACGTATGTTTCTCATTTTGGCTTGTGTTCGGACGGATGTTCCAAGTCACCCAGCCCATATAAAGCAAAAATAAAAATCCGCCGGCCATCATGACTGTCTCAAACACAGGCAGCTCCTGCACAATGACAGACACGCCCGCAACGGCTAATACAATTAACAAGGTATCGCAGACTGAAGCACTGATGACAGCTGGGAGAGCCCGCCAAATATGCTTTTGCAACGCGCCTTGCTGAAAAATAAACACATTCTGCACTCCCAGCGGCAAAATTAAGCCAAACGCGAGCACAATTCCGTGAATGATTGCATTCATGCTGAAAAAGCTCCTTTCACATTTTTTTTCAATCATAAGAGAGATTGTCACTAAAGTCTCCAGCCATTTGGTTGGGTTAGGAACCAGCCAAATGTATAATGTGTAAAAAAGGGGGGCATGACCTTGTCGCAATGGCAGCCAAGCCGAAAGTCGGATGTTCCGCTGCATCGGCAGATCGAACAATATATGAAAGACAAGATTCTTCACGGAGAGTGGGCTGTAGGGACGAAAATCCCCTCACAGAGAACGCTGGCCGACATGTTTCAAGTCAACCGCAGCACAGTCACAGCAGCCATAGATGAACTCACGTCTCAAGGCTTGTTAGAGGGAAGAAAAGGCGGCGGTACGAAGGTTGTAAACAGTACTTGGAGCGTGCTGACGGCTGAGCCTCCGCTTGATTGGAGCGATTACGTCCGTTCGGGCATTCATCGCGCCAATTCTTCCATCATTCAAGCTATTAATCAGAACGAACCAAGAGCGGATATCATCAGATTAGGAACTGGAGAACTTTCACCGGATCTTGTGCCTGCTGACACAATTGGACGGATGTTTCAGCAAATCAATCCGGGCGTCCTGTCTTTAGGATATGAGCAGCCGAAAGGAAACCGTCAGCTGCGGGAGGCAGTGGCCGACCATTTAAAAGGAAAGAAGATCCATGTGTCACCGTCTGCAATTTTAATTGTGTCCGGTGCACTTCAGGCACTTCAGCTCATCTCAATTGGACTTTTAAAACGAGATTCTGTCATTTTGACGGAGAAGCCGTCCTACCTTCAATCCTTGCATGTATTTCAATCAGCTGGGATGCGGCTTCGCGGCTTGCCGATGGATGATGAAGGGGTCAAAGCGGGGCTTGTTTCTTCTAATCGAAAACAATATGGAGGACAGCTGCTTTACACGATTCCGTCGTTTCATAATCCGACAGGCACAGTCATGTCAGAGCAGCGAAGGAAAGAGATCATCAGCCTGTCAAAAAAAGAGCAGATGCCCATCATTGAGGATGATGCGTACGGTGATTTATGGTTTGAAGAAAAACCGCCGCAGCCGTTGAAAGCAATGGATCATGAGGGCAATATTCTGTATCTGGGCGCGTTTTCAAAAACGGTTAGCCCCGGTCTGCGAATCGGCTGGCTTGCCGGTCCGGAGCCGGTTATTGAAAGGCTGGCGGACATTAAAATGCAGACAGACTACGGATCAAGCGGCCTGTCCCAGTGGGCGGCTGCCGAGTGGCTGTCACAGGGATATTATGAAGAGCATCTGACTTGGGTACGCAGGAAGCTTAAAGAAAGGAGAGACGCCGCCGTTCATTTTCTCGAGCGGTATGCCGGGGACATTGCCACGTGGCGGATTCCCGCAGGCGGCTTTTATATTTGGGTGACATTTCACAAAAACCTGCCTGTCAGCCGTTTCTTTTATGAATTGCTGAAACGGCAGGTGCTTGTGAATCCCGGCTATATTTATGACGGTGAAGACCGAAACAGCATCAGGCTGTCATATTCCTATGCATCTCTTGGAGATTTGGAAACTGGCATTAAAGCGGCAGCTGAAACAGCACGCCGCCTGATGATGTCCTAGGCTTTGGTTATACGATGACAGCTCCCAGTGCCCTGGCGAAGGCAATCGCGTGCTCAGGTGCGATTTTGCAGCCTTTCAATTTGTCGAGGGAGACATGAAGCTGTTCAAAACGGCACGTGCTGATGTCCATGTTTTGAAGGGACGTGCCGGTAAAGCTGGCGCCTTCCAATTCGCATCCGTCAAAGTGTGTCTGCTGGAGCACCGTATCGCTGCATTCACTTTGCATAAGAGCACAGTGATCAAATCGAACTTGTTTCATATTTGAGTACGAAAATGAGCTGAAATGTCCGTGGCATTCCTCGAATGAAACATTCCGCAGCGTTGCTTCCGCCACATTCATTCCAACCATTTTTGACTGCTTAACTGAAGTTCTGTGAATGACAGCCCCGCTGAAATCGGCGTTTGATAAATCGCATTTTTCAAAGATCACATCGGTCAGTTCAATATGCCGAAAAGACACATCGATAAAGACGACATTTCTGAATACCGTTTTTTCAACACATAGTCTTTCGATATCTTCGCCGCAGATGGTGCAATCTTCAAACAAATGCATGCTGATTACATCATCCTGTGTCACGGCATCATGAAAATCTGCGGTTTGCAGGTTTTCCGGTATGTTCGGTTTTTGAATTGCGATTTTATTCATGTGATGACATCCTTTGCTGCCCGAAAAACAGAGGCTTCCGGGTTCAATTTAATAGATCGTTAAGGAAATTGATACATATAGTAAATCGTGAAGAGCCTTTTCTTGGTACAGCAGCCCGCTTGTTTTGTAAGCATAAATGGAAAGCTTCCTATACGTCAAGGCGTTTACAGGCCGAAAAAGCCAAAGGGAACAGGAGGAATGCGGAATGGGGCATTACATCAAAACCGAGGAGCATGTGACACTGTTTGTAGAGGATATCGGACATGGAAGGCCGATCATCTTTTTGCACGGGTGGCCGTTGAATCATAAGATGTTTGAATATCAAATGAATGAGCTTCCGAAAAGGGGATTTCGTTTTATCGGCGTTGATTTGCGGGGATATGGGCAATCTGACCGCCCTTGGGAAGGCTACGATTATGACACGATGGCCGATGATGTGAAAGCAGTCATTTATACGCTGCAGCTTGAGAATGCGATTCTTGCCGGTTTTTCAATGGGCGGCGCAATTGCAATCCGTTATATGGCAAGGCATGAAGGAGCCGATGTTGATAAGCTGATTTTACTGTCTGCGGCGGCCCCCGCGTTTACAAAACGCCCGGGTTATCCGTACGGGATGAGGAAGCAGGATATTGACGATATGATTGAATTGTTCAAAGCTGATCGGCCCAAAACACTGGCTGATTTAGGGAAACAGTTTTTTGAGAAAAAAGTGTCTCCAGAGCTTAGGCAGTGGTTTCTCAATCTGATGCTGGAGGCTTCCTCCTACGGGACGATCCACTCGGGCATCGCATTAAGAGACGAAGATCTCAGAAAGGAACTTGCTGCAATCAAGGTGCCGACGCTGATCCTGCACGGGAGAAAGGATAGAATTGCGCCGTTTGATTTTGCGAAAGAATTGAAGCGCGGCATCAAACAGTCGGAATTGGTTCCGTTTGCAAACAGCGGGCACGGAGCATTTTATGAGGAAAAAGAGAAGATCAACAGTTTGATTGCGCAGTTCTCCAACTCATAAGAAAAAACCCGACATTGATCGGGTTTTTTATATAATTCCTCTGTTTTGCAGTGCGTTAATGATGAGATCAGCTCCATCGGAAATAGAGGTCTGGTCAGACTCAATGATGAAATCGGGTGAAAGCGGCGCTTCATACGGAGAATCGATCCCGGTGAAATGTTTGATCTCTCCGTTTCGCGCTTTTTTATAAAGCCCTTTTGGATCGCGCTGTTCACAAACATGCAGCGGGCACTTCACATAAATTTCGAAGAACTCACCTTTAGGAAAGAGCGCTCTAACCATGTCCCGATCCTCTCTGAATGGAGAAATAAAAGCCGTTAAAATCATTTGCCCGCTGTCGACAAACAGCTTCGCCACTTCTCCGATCCGGCGGATGTTTTCAATCCTGTCACCAGTCTGAAATCCAAGATCTTTGTTTAAGCCGTGGCGGATATTATCACCGTCAAGCACGTAGCTCTGAATGCCCTTGCGGTAAAGCTTTTCATCGACAGCATTGGCCAGCACCGATTTTCCGGAGCCGGACAAACCTGTAAACCAAAGGACGCAGCTTTTGTGTCCGTTTAAGGACTGTCTGTCAGACTTTGAGATGGCAGCGGGATGCCAAATGATGTTCGGATTGTGTGTCATTGCAATTCCCCGCTGTTTTGCTTGATGGCAACAGGCTGTTGGTGAAGTCCCTTGATCAGCACGGCTGCGACCTCAGGCCGGCTGAATTCTTTAGGCGGCTTTTTGCCTTGGCGGAGAAGCTCTCTCACTTTTGTGCCTGATAAGTGGATGTGGTCTCTCGGGCTGTGCGGACATGTTTTGGAGGTGCCCATGTTTCCGCATTTTCGGCAATAAAAGCTGTGCTCAAAAAACAGCGGCTTGATGCCCAGCTCTTCCTCTGTGAATGATTGAAAAATATTTTGGGCGTCGTATGTTCCATAGTAGCTGCCGACACCCGCGTGATCACGGCCTACAATAAAATGGGTACAGCCGTAATTTTTTCGGACGAGCGCATGGAAAATCGCTTCCCGCGGACCTGCATAACGCATGGCGGCAGGGAAAACCGATAACATGACACGATCCTTTGGATAATAGTGATTAAGCAAAGCCTGGTAGCTCTCCATTCTGATATCGCTGGGGATATCGTCTGACTTTGTTTCTCCGACAAGTGGGTGAAGCAGCAGACCGTCGACCGTTTCTAACGCTGTTTTTTGAATGTATTCATGCGCTCTGTGAACAGGGTTCCTGGTTTGAAAGCCGACAATCGTCTTCCAGCCGAGTTTTTGAAAGGCCGCTCTTGTTTCAGCGGGCGTTGCATAAAACTGTTCGAAAGATTTGTCAGGCAGGCTGCTGACCGTGATAGGCCCTCCGATATAGTAATCCGGGCGCGCCAGCAATTTTTTTACGCCTGGGTGGGCAGGATCGTTTGTTTTAAAAACAGACAGTGCTTCTTGTGTTTTATCAGGCTGGTATATATCGGTGACTGTGATCATGCCGTAGGTAACACCGTCTTTCACAAGCTTGACGTGATCTCCGGCAGACAGCTGTCTTGCTGTTTTTTCTCCGACAGGCAGCGTAATCGGCAGGCTCCACGGCAAGCCGTTTGCCAGCCTCATCTCTTTCACAACGGAATGATAATCTTTTTCTCCCAAAAAACCTGTTAACGGGCTGTAGCCGCCGATCGCAATAAGCTCCAGATCACTCAGTGCAAGCTGATCCAGCTCTGCTTGGCACGCGCACCCTTCAAAATGGCATGCGGGATCACAGCGGTTGATTAATACCCCTCCGTGGGGTTCGTTTCCATTCAACGTGTTCAACCTCCATTTATACGTTTCCTTGTTTTCTTTTCTGCACTTAATGAAAGTTTGACATCAGCGCCTTAACATCATTTCGATTCTCACATCAAGAACCTGCCATCCGCTATTCTTGATGCAGGCCGCATTCTGTTTTCTCCCGTCCGGCCCATCTTCCAGCCCTCTCATCGTTCGGGTCCGGGGAAGGCAGTGTACACATTTCACAGCCTATGCTCGGATAATGTTGATCGTGCAGTTTGTTATAAGGCAAATTGTGCAGGCGGATGTACGTCCAAACGTCATCCCATGTCCAGTGGATAAGCGGGCAAATTTTGATGAGCTCAAACTTCTGGTCCAGGTTTACGTATTGAATATGCTTTCTCGTTGGTGACTGATCCCGGCGCAGTCCTGAAATCCAAGCTGTCATGCCGGACAGGTGCTTTTTGAGCGGTTCGATTTTCCGCAATTGGCAGCAGAGGTTCGGGTTATGCTTCCACAGCTCTCCGCCGTACTTCGTCCCCTGTTCTGTTAAGCTCAGCTCGGGTTCGAGCATCTGGATTGCAAATCCCGGATATCGTTCTTTGACGGTCTCGATCAGCTCATATGTTTCCTGAAAATGAAGCCCGGTATCCAAAAAGATGATGTGTGCGTTTTTGTTGATTTTTGATATTAAGTCGAGAAGCACCATTCCTTCTGCGCCAAAGCTGCAGGCGTACACAATCTTTTCTCCGTACGTTCGGTAAGCCCATTTCAACACATCGAGCTCATCGATCAATTGATCCGTTATCTGTTTGGACAGCATGTCGTTCCAAGTGTCATATGTGATGGTTTCGTTCAATGTTTTCCCCCCGTTTGCATCTGCTTTTTTTATCTATTGATCGAGTTATAGGCAGACTATTCATTTTTTGCATAAAGGTTCAGGTTTTAGGTGCCGCGCCCGCCTAAAATGAGGTGCGGAACCATTAAGAGCCCGGCTGAATATGCTTTTTAGCAAAATGGTTTTATGCCCAAGGAGAGGTAGTATGCCGATTGCCATTTATCAGGGGCATCATCATTCGCTTGCCCCGGCGGACATTAACATCGTCATTGATGTCATCAGAGCCTTTACGGTCGCCCATTATGCGTTTATCGGCGGGGCGAAAGAGATTTTGTTGGTCCGGACAGCTGATGAAGCCTTTGCGCTGAAAGACACCTATCCGGATTATGTTTTGACGGGAGAGGAAAAGGGGGTCGGTATCAGCGGATTTGATTTAGATAATTCTCCAAAACGTATGGCTGGGCAGAATATGACGGATAAAAGCCTGATCCAGAAAACAACAAACGGCGTCACAGCAGCATTGGGGGCGCTGAACGCAAAGCATCTGTTCGTAACTGGATTTTCCAATGCCAAAACAACGGCACAGCATGTGAAAAAGCTCGTCGCAAACGATTGTGTCATAAACATAGTGGCTTCCCATCCATCCGGTGATGACGATATGGCATGTGCGGAGTATATCAAAGGCATCATTGAAGGGACAAATGTGGTAACGGCTGCGGAGGCGATTGAAAGAATAAAAGGCTCTTCTGTTGCGGAGAAGTTTTTTGACTGCCGCCAGCCATTGTTTGATTCGGAAGACATCGTTTACTGTACAAAAGAACTGACGGGCGATTTCGTGATGAAAGTGAAACAAGATGGAGAAGTTCCAACGATAGAGAGGGTCATAATATGAATGATTTTTCACTAGAATTGCCAGTGAGAACAAACAAGCCGAGAGAAACCGGGCAGTCCATTTTAATTGATAACGGCTATCCCTTGCAATTTTTCAAAGATGCGATAGCCGGAGCGTCCGACTATATTGATTTTGTGAAATTCGGCTGGGGCACATCATTACTTACGAAAGATCTTGAAGAAAAAATCAGCACACTGAAAGAACATGACATTACATTTTTCTTTGGCGGCACACTGTTTGAAAAGTACGTAAGCCAGAAAAAAGTGAATGAATTTCATCGGTACTGCACCTATTTCGGCTGTGAATATATTGAGATTTCAAACGGTACGCTCCCGATGACAAATAAAGAGAAAGCGGCTTACATTGCCGATTTTTCTGATGAATTTCTTGTGCTCAGTGAGGTGGGCAGCAAGGATGCGGAATTAGCAAGCCGGCAAAGCTCTGAGGAATGGCTTGAATATATCGTTGAGGATATGGAAGCGGGCGCGGAAAAAGTGATTACAGAAGCCAGAGAAAGCGGAACGGGAGGGATCTGTTCCAGCAGCGGCGATGTCAGGTTTCAAATTGTTGACGACATCATTTCCTCGGATATTGATATCAACAGGCTGATTTTTGAAGCGCCTAACAAAACGCTTCAGCAAGGGTTTATTCAAAAAATCGGGCCGAATGTGAATCTTGCCAATATTCCATTTCATGATGCCATCGCGTTGGAAACGCTGCGTTTAGGGCTAAGATCCGATACCTTTTTTCTGTAAAATAGCGGCTGCGGGGCTCTCGTCGTGAAGAGAGCCTCTGCCTATTATTTTTTATGGCGGTACATAGGCGTGAGATAGGGAAGTGAGGTCAGGCGGATGTTGTAGATGAAGTCGATGACTCTTGTCGATATCACCTGGCATATGAGGGCTTGAATGACGATGCCCCAGTCAATAATAGACGCGGTGACCATAAAAATGATGCAATTCATGATGAGCAGGATCGTTCCAGGATTCCCGCCGCGGTAGATAGAAATCATCAGAGCAAGGGCTCCGAATCCTCCGTTCGAAATTTTATATTTGTATAAAAGTCCGATTCCGAGTCCCAATAACACTGCGCCGCTTGCCAGATCAAGCCACAGGTTAGATGTGATATCAGGAAAAACTGCATCAAAGATCAATACCGAGACAGAGGTGACGGTGATAGAAGCGAGGGTGCCGGTGAATGTTCTCATCTCCAGCCATTTTAAAGCGGTAAAAAGCATTGATACATTCACAGCCCACACTGAAAATCCGTGGGGGATTTGAAACAGATAATGCAATAGCACCGCAATACCTGCTGCACCGCCTGTCGGAATATCATGCGGAAATAAAAACAAGGACATGCCGAGTCCTTGTAGTACGCCGCCTACGACAATCATAAACGTAAGTTTTGCTTTCATCAGCAGTTCAGCCATTAAGTCATTTGCTCCTTTATGAAAAGACTTGTCCGCTGTTTTCATTTTATGAGGCTGTCCATTATTTATGTCTCAAAATAAAGAAATGGCCCAGCTTAATAGGCTGAGCCATCCCACTTGTAGCGATTGACGATCTCCATATTGATCTCTGTGCCAATGCCTTTTCCTTTCGGGATGTGGACCATTCCTTTTGAAGGCTGCAGGCTGACGAGATCTGTAAAAGGATTCTCCATGACGTCCCACTCGATCGGTTCAATGTGATCGTTCTTCATTTTAGACCATGGGGGCAGACAGGCTTGTGCAAATAAAGCATAGAGCCGTGAGAGCGATCCGTCATATGCATGGGCGGATGCTCTGACGCCGAAATAACGCGCGAGCTGGAGGCAGTCCCGAAACTCATCAATTCCGTTGACATGCATGACATCGGGCTGAATGATATCCAAACAGCGCTGTGAAAGGAGAGGCACATATTGCGCCGGGCCTTTCATGTTTTCTCCGCCGGCAACAGGAACAGACAAACGGCTTCGAAGCATAGCGTAATCCTGCGGCTGATCAAAGGGCAAAGGCTCCTCAAGCCAGCCAATGTTCGTCCATTCGGAGAAATAGCGCTCCCATTTAAAAGCCGCAGCGGCATCGTAGCTTTGGTTTGCGTCCAGAATCATCGTAATGGAGCTGCCTGCTGTATGCTGCAGCGCATTGATGTGCCGGACATCCTCCTTGAATGAAGTCCCGCCAATTTTGACTTTGATTTGCTCAAAACCTTTTTTCAACTGGGCTTCAACATTGGAGACTGAGCGGCTGATCCATTGCGGGGAGTCTGAGTACGATTGAAAAGACGCGTACACAGGAATCTCCTCTCTGTATCGCCCGCCCCATAATTCGCAAACCGAACAATCCGCAGCTTTGGCTGCAATCTCTGTCAGCGCCATGCTTACAGCGGAGGCCGCCCGCTGGTGCCATTTTTGAATCGTGCGCACTAATGACAGGCGGCTGCCAGCCTGTTTTCCTAATAGAAATGGGATGATCCGCTTCGTAAAACCGACATGGAGAGCAGGGAGCCAATCAACGCATTCTCCCCAGCCGTCTATCCCGCTTTCGGTGATAATCCTGATGAGATAACAAGTCCGATATCGTTTAAACCCATTGGCATCTCCGTATGGCTTTTCTAATCGATGAAATAGCGGAAAGGTTTCAATCCGTACAATTTTCACACTGGGTGCTACCTTTCCTCAGCGGGCTGGAGCCGATTGCCAGCCATTTTAGGGTCTTCTTTTTCTTTTGTTTCTTCATTGTTTTGCTTCACATGGATGAGCATCATCACAAGAATCCCGACAACGAGAGTCAATCCCGCGATGCTTAAAAACATGCCGGGTCTGGACCATTGCATCAGGCGGCCGAAAATCGGAGGACCGATCGCTACCCCTAAGAAACGTACAGAGCCGTACAGCGAGGTGACAAATCCCCGTCTTTCTTTGCCGACAGCCCCGGTAATGAAACTGTTCACACAAGGAAGGACAAGACCTGAGCCTATACTGCTCAGTACAAGAACACTGATAAAAAGGACAAGATTTTCAATGAATGACAGTGCCGCGTAGGATACGGTCATGAACGCCAATCCAAGTACGATCAGCTTTTTCATTAACGATTGCTTTTGCCCGATTTTGCTTCCTGTTGTATAGGACGTCACACACATAACCAAAAGCGGGATCGCTAAAATTAAGCCTTTTTTCACGCCGTCGGTGTCGTATGTTTTTTCAAGAACATCTGAGAGATAAAACAGGATGCCGAATAAAGTAAACAAACAGGTCGCACCGGCTAAATAAGCGGTAAACAGCCATCTGCCTTCATGTTTAAAGACACTTAACAGCCCTTTTGCATATTGTCCGATTGGTGGCGGTTCTTTTTCCTTTTTCTTTTCTTTAATAAAAATCCAAGTCAGTACGATCGAAATGATACAAAACACAGGAAAGGCAAAAAACGCGCCATACCAGACAAGCAGGGCGATCAGCGAGCCAATGATCGGCGATAGCACTTTCCCCATGCCGTTTGAAGCTTCAACAAGGCCGAGCACCTTGCTCTCCTGGGCGCCTTTAAACAGATCTCCCGTCAGTGCCATGGCAATTGGGCCGGTTCCGGCTGCCCCGATTCCCTGTAACGCTCGTCCTGCCATGACCCAAGGATAGGCATTGTCAAAAAAACCTGCCGCAAACCCGGCTAACAAACCGCCGGCACCATACAAAATTAAGCAGGGAATAATGATGACTTTCCTTGAGAATCGGTCTGCGAGATAACCGACAATCGGAATCGCAAATGCTGCAATCAAGGAAAATACTGTGATCACGAGACTGACTTGAAATTGTGATAAATGAAGTTCAGATTTCATTTTTGGCAAAATCGGAATAAGCATCGAGTTTCCTAGGGTTAATATTAAAGGGATTGAACCGATTGCCACAATCGTCATTCCGTTATTTTGTTTTGATGATTCCATCTCAGAGCACACTCCTTTTCTTCTGCTTAGAATGTCCCTGATGGCTTCGTTTATTCAGCGATCAGACAGCAAAAAACCGAACAGAAGATACCTGTTCGGGAAAAAAGAGGGTTAACCGAGAGCCTGTGAAATCAAAGCATATAAGTGTCCATTTTGAATAGGCGCTTTTTTCTGATAGAACAAAATCGGAGGTTCATCATCTTTATGAAATCCCATTTCTATCAGGCTGTCATGCAGAGACGTGTGTTCACTCGGTATATCGATTCGCATCGGCCCTTGTTTGCCGGCCGCCAGCCTTGTAATTATCTGTGCTGCAACATCTGATGATGGAGCGATGATAGGGCCGAATTTCAAATTGGCCGGTGTCTGTACAGAAAGTCCGTAGCCAATGAGCTGTCCGTCCTGATTTCTGGCGATGATACATTCGCATGAAGCAGAAATAAGCTGCTGCAAAAGGTTTGATCGATCTCCGCCAAAGGCAGCCAGATCCGCCGCGGTTAAGTCGTGAAAGTCTTGTTCTCTAAAGGATGTCAGTTCAGCATCAAGCTTTTTTGTATAAGGTTGAAAACTGTGACAGCTGTACTTTCGCACTGAACCTGCCGTATGAAAACCTGCTTTTTCATAAAGCGGCAAACCTTCTTTTGTGGCGCAAAGCCTGATGGCGGTGTTTTCATCCGTTTGGGTAATACAGGCGTTTACCATACGCCGGCCAAGACCGAGCCGTTGATATTCCTTGTCAACGATAACAAGGCCGATAGAAGTAAGACGGCCAAACAAAAACAAGCCGATGCAGGAAATAATATCACCGCTGACATTTTGATAACCGAAAAAGCGTCCCTGCTGAACAAGCAGTTTCAGCTCTTGTTCGCCATAATCCGGCCACCCGGCTTGCCCGCAAAGCCGCAATAAGCCGGAAACGTGTTCTTCATGAAGCTTAATCAGTTCATCTACTACGTCCATAAGATCACCTGCTTGTTCTAAGTGTTTTGTACATGACAATATGATTGCCAATGCCGGGAATGTCAAATGGTTCGCCAAGTTCCTTCCAGCCAAGCTTGGCATAGTAGCCCTTGACATGGTGTCTTGCGTTGCACCATACCGCCTGAACGCCGCTCTCCGCCAGTTTGTGCTCCGCGTGTTTGATCAGCGTGCTTCCAGCTTTTTGATCGCGATATCCCTCGAGCGTTGCCATGCCTCTCAGCCGATACGCAGAGGCTTCCGTTAATAAAGGCTGACTTTGCGGGGAAAAAGAAGCGATGCTGATCAGCGTTCCATCATAAAACACGCCGAGATGAAAGGAGCCTTCTGCGTGATCCTCTTTATATTTGCATTGTTCGATGGATTGATGGGGACGCAGAATGCGATGCCGGATTTCATATGTATCTTCCACGGAAATGGTTTTGACTTCGAGCATAATGTTCCTCCTCATGATTGTTTTTCTATATCGTAACACGAATCTCGTTGAAAAAGACTGCCCGATTCGATCAGGCAGTCTTTTGGAAATTAATGCAAAAAGATATTTTGGCGCTGCTCATCTTTTTGCTGAATATATGATGTGAGCTCAGCGGTTAAGTCAGATCTGAGGAAAGGCGTTATCAAGTAGATGCCGTTAAACAGCTCGCATGCCGTATCCAGCAGGGAGCGTGCAATTGCAAGGCCTTCCGCCTTTTGCTTTTCTTTATCTTCACCGGCATGGGCCATTTTTTCGCGAATCGTATCAGACAGCTTAATGCCGGGAATTTCATTATGGATGAATTCGGCATTCCGGCTGCTTGTCAGCGGCATGATGCCGATATAGATCGGCGTCTTCAGATGTTTTGTTTCGTTATGGATATCGACAAGCTGCTGCTCGGAATAGACAGGCTGAGAAACAAAATAATCTGCGCCGCAATCTATTTTTTTCTCAAGCCGTTTTACCGCTTTATCCAGATGGCGGACGTTAGGATTAAATGCGGCGGCAACTGAGAAATTCGTTTTCTTGCCGAGCGGTTTTCCAGACAGAGACAGACCTTCATTGAATTGTTTGATCAGCCTGATTAAATCAAAAGATGTTAAATCATATACAGACGTCGCCCCAGGAAAATCCCCGATTTTAGAAGGGTCACCTGTAATAGCAAGCACGTCATTCAGCCCTAACGTATCAAGGCCCATTAAATGTGACTGTAAGCCGATAATGTTACGGTCACGGCACGTAATATGGACAAGGGAACGCATATCGAGCTGCTGCTTGACAAGGGCGCCGCAGGCAACATTGCTGATCCGCGGGGTCGCCAAAGAATTGTCGGCGAGTGTCAGGGCATCGATTCCCGCTTCTTTTAATTCAGCAGCAGCGGACAGAAATTTGTCAAAGCTTAGTTTTTTCGGCGGGTCCAGCTCTACGATAATAGAGCGTTTTTTCGCTGCGATCTCATCCAGGCCGGGCTCGGTTCGCTCGTGATGAACAGAAATGAATTCTTTCGCCCGGGTTTTGACTTCTTTTTCCGTAATCGGAGCCAGCCCGCCAACCGCTTCCGCCATCGCCCTGATGTGATTCGGCGTTGTGCCGCAGCAGCCGCCGATAATCCGCGCACCTTGCTTACGGAATTCTGACGCGCTGTTTTGAAAATACGTGTCGTCTGTTTCATAGACGAGCCGTCCCTCTTCAAGCGAAGGAAGACTGCTGTTCGGATAAACGGATAAGAATACGTCATCAAAAATCGGCACTTCGCTTAGCGCTTCAATCATGTGATAAGGGCCGAGGCGGCAGTTAATGCCGACAATATCAGCTCCGAGATCCGCAATCGAGCGCAATGCGTCAGAAAGCGGCGTTCCGTCCTGCAATACGCCTTGCTCGTGCATGGAGACATTGAGCATAATCGGAAGATCAGTCTCTTTGCGCGCGATTTTCAGCACTTCACGGGCTTCTTCCAAATCATAATATGTTTCTAACAGCAAGCCATCCGGCTCTTCATGCAGCAGCAGATACAGCTGCTCGCGGAAGCTGCGCTTAATTTCGTCAAGACTGTATGCGTTTTTATTAAATGTGCGTATGCCGCCCATCGTTCCAAGCACGTATGCATCGCCTGCTGAAGCCCGCGCGATCTTTACGGCCTCCTGATTCATTTTTTTGATGTCATCCTCAAGCCCGTGTCTGGATAATTTAATATAGTTGGCTCCGTACGTATTCGTTTGAATAATGTTGGCTCCCGCTTCAACGTACGCTTTATGTATGCGCTGAATTTCCTCCGGCTTTGAAATATTGAGCTCCTCAAAACACCTGTCAATGCCATAGGAGTAGAGGAGCGTCCCCATGGCGCCGTCACCGATTAACACCTGTCTTTGCAAATCTTCTAAAAGTCCCATTGTCTGCCTCCTTTATTCACATCAGCAAGGAAAAAAGAGAAATAAAAAAAGTCCTCTTAAGAAGAAGACTTTGTCAGTGATTTTGTCTCTTCTTATCTTCCAAGCTGTTCGAGCTTGCTGGATTTAGCACCTTGGTCATGGCTGATCGCCATTACACCGGTTGCTGAAGCTTCGTCGGGCCAGTCCCTCTGCTTCTCTTGATAAGAACGGATATGAAATTTTCGTGTCAGGAAGTGCCAAAAGATATCTGGCGTTTTTCCCTTTCTCCAAATTTACCGAAAATAAAGACAATAATCAATAGGAATCAGAAAATTTATCTGAAATTTATAAATTGAACGTCAATTGGCAGATCTGCTCCCCGTACAGCTGAGATAATCTGCTGCAGGTCATCTTTGTTTTTTCCGGTGACACGCACTTGATCATCCTGCACCTGAGACTTTACTTTCAGTCCGGAGTTTTTGATGATCGTATTGATTTTTTTTGCGTTGTCCTTGTCAATGCCTTGAACAAGCTTTGCACGCTGGCGCACCGTTCCGCCTGACGCGTTTTCAACCTTGCCGTAATCAATGTTTTTTGTCGGTACGTTTCGTTTAATCAATTTGCTGACCAGCACATCTTTCAGCTGGCTTAATTTGAATTCGTCATCGGAAACGAGGACCAGCTCCTCTTTATCTAAAGAAATGTCGCTTTTGCTGCCTTTAAAGTCATATCGGGTACTGATTTCCTTCAGTGCGATTTGGATTGCGTTTTGCACTTCAGGCAATTCCACCTTGGATACAATATCAAATGAACTTTCTTTTGCCATATGAAAACCTCCATAACATTTAACTTATGTGTTGATTATAGTAGAATAAAGAGAAACTTCCAACAGAACAAAGAATCAATTTGTGATGATTGGAAAAAATGTTAACAAAATCCGCAGAGAATAAGCGGAACAGGAAGGACGATAGCATGAGACCAGGGCAGCAATTAACCTTGAGTATAGATCACCAAACCGACTTCGGTTACTTTTTAACCGATGGGGAAGATACGATTCTCTTACATAACAGTGAAATGACTGAGGATATCGAGGACAGAGACGAAGTAGAAGTCTTTATATACGTAGACCAGCAGGAAAGGCTTGCGGCCACGATGAAAATTCCGATCATCAGCGCGGATGAATATGGCTGGGTTGAAGTGGTGGATAAAGTGGAAGATATGGGCGTTTTCGTTGATGTCGGTTTATCGAAGGACGCACTAGTCGCAACTGAGCATTTGCCGCCGTACGAAGATGTCTGGCCGCAAAAAGGGGACAAACTTTACTGTATGCTGAAGGTGACGAACCGGGGGCGCATGTTTGCGAAACCAGCGCCGGAAGATATCATCAGCGAACTGTTTACCGACGCTTCAGAAGATCTGATGAATAAAGAGCTGACAGGTACGGTGTACAGGCTGATCGCATCGGGTTCATTCGTGATCACGGATGACGGTATCCGCTGTTTTATTCACCCGTCAGAAAGAAAAGAGGAGCCAAGACTGGGTTCAAGAGTCACAGGCCGGGTGATTCAAGTGAAAGAAGACGGTTCAGTCAACTTGTCGCTGCTTCCGAGAAAACAGGATGCAATGTCAGTTGATGCTGAGTGCATTCTAACGTATATGAGAATGAGAAACGGTGCCATGCCGTACAGTGACAAAAGCCAGCCTGACGATATCAGAGAACGTTTTAATATGAGCAAAGCCGCCTTTAAACGCGCGCTGGGCCATTTGATGAAAAACGGAAAAGTGTATCAGGAAAATGGATGGACATACGAGAAAAAATAGCATGAAAACGGCTCGCCTGCAGCAGACTGCGGAGCGAGCCGTTTTTTTATGTCTAGTTTAATTCATCAACCAGCGTTCTGATTGCCATTTCGCGATCCACATTGTCTGAAATCGCAATCGGCGTAATATCAATGGCGAGAATGATCAGAATCAGGGCACCTGCTGCAGCAACATAAGAAACATAATAGAAATAGTTAGCGGTATCAACAGTGTTGACAAGCTCGGCCTGAACTCTGGATGTATCATCCTTAGAAGCGGCGATTTCCTTTGCAGCTTCTACTTTTTCTTCAACGATTTGACCTGCTTTTTTCAGCAGTTCATCCACTTTCAATGCATCTTTGCTGTAAACAGCTTTCTTCAGGTTATCAAAAAAGTCAGCATCCTCTTTTTTAATATCAGCGACAACCTGATTGGCAAAAGCCTTTGCCTGTTTTGTGTTGAGTTTGTCTGTCATCGCTTTATTAAAGACCTCTGGAAGCTGTTTGCCAACTTCCCCTTGGGCAAACACAAAGCCTTTAAAAATTTCCTCACCTGAATACTCAAGCTGCTTTGCCTGTGCCACACTTTCTTGCTGCTTCACCAAAAACACAGTCGTCACCAATACAACCGACAAAAATACTAGAAACGCCTTCTTCAAACTGAAACCTCTCCCTTCTTGTGTTTTTTATTCCACAACAGTCTGCGAATATATGTAAATTGAATCGTGGAATCGATAGGAGTGAGATACAATATCAAAATGCCGGCCATGATAATCGAAAAACTGATGAGGCCCAGCATGACTGCAAAAATCTCATGCATAAAAACAGCGATGATCAAAATCAATCTCCAATGCTTCTTCGGCGCAAACAGTGCCGCGAAGATGACAATTTGAACCAGCAGCGTCCCCCATGTCGGAATCACCACGAACGGACTTGTTACAATTGGCTTCGTTAACGCCTGAAAAAAGCCGTTGAAGCCAATGGTTTTTTCCTGGGCGAAATAATAGACGGCCGTTCCGTCCACCCATTCCTGCTGAGATAGCTTAGCGACGGTAGAGTGAAAATAAAGCACCGCCACTTGGATTCTGATCACAAAATAAGAAATAAAAGCTGTTATTTTTCCAAGTGTTCTTTTGCCCTCTATAGGTCTCGTACTCCAATGCCATTTTCTCGGATCGGTCAGCGTGATGGGAAGCAATAAAAAGGTCATGACTGCTGCTGCCTGCTCGCCTCCGTCGATGACGATCAGCGATGACTGCAGGCTGTAACTGACATACCAATGCAGAACCCCGGTGATTCTGGGGCGCCAGCCAATGACAACAAGCACCAGAATGGCAATGCAGACCCATCTGAAAAGATTTAACATCATATAGTTATTTTCGCCGAGACAAAAGAGACTGAGATTCATTTTACAAGCTGGATAGCTGCTGATCCCGCTGGCTGGCTTCATAATGAGGCTCGGGTGATTGATGAGCAGCGTCAGCAGGCTGGATAGCGCAATGATGCTTCGCGCGAGGCCATATACATTTGTCCACGGGTTTCTTTCGTCCCATCTGGTGATGGTCTGTTTTATGTTTTCGAGCATGAGATCACAACCTTGACTATGCTTTTTACCTGATAAGACGAAGGGGTATATTTAGAATAGCTCCAAGGAACAATATCCTCTTTCGTCAAATAGTAGCTGCCACAAAGCAGCGGGCGGGGAGCGGGTGTTTTTAATTGCACGGTTTTGGCTTTGCTTTTGCATGCGCCGAGGTCCTTTTCTTTACATGCTGTCCACTGTTCCTTGCCGACTTGGCTGTAGATCACGCCCATTTCAACGCCTTGTGACCGCCCATACCGATACAGGCCGAATAGGTTGTCAGCCCTCATATTGGGCCATCTGACCTTGGCGCTGGCATTTTCAGCCTCATATAAGCCGATTGCAGTATCACGCGGATTTTTGCTAAAAAAGCCCCAGCCCTGAGGGAGGATGCTGGACATGAGAAATTTGGAGTCCTTTGTCAGCGGAATCGGGGTTGTCCCTAAGCTGCCAATAATAGAAAACAGAAATAGCGAACCCCAAAGGATTGAAAAAATGACAAAAAATGATATCGATTTCTGCATTCGACTGCTCCTTTTAACCTGAAGAATCGTTTTTACACTTTTCATAATATAAAAACATTTATGTAATAAAAAGGTTAAAAAGTATGAGAAATTCCATTTTTGTTAAAAGGAAAAACAGGACATTTTACACTGCTATATGTGATTGATATATAGTGTTTTTTTCGATATATTTAAACCATGAAAACGAATCAAGTTAATGACCGCTGGATTGTTCAATTTCGAAAAGGGATTTTCGAGCTGGCCATCCTATCCCTTCTGCGTTCTAAACCGATGTACGGTTATGAGCTGACGTCATCCTTAAAAACCACCTCGGCGCTGGCTATTTCAGAGGGAGCGATTTATCCGATTTTGAAACGTATGACCGAGAAGGGATGGATCGAATTTTTTTGGGAAGATTCACTGGACGGCCCGAAAAGAAAGTATTACAAAATGACGCAAAAAGGAGAAGAAATGTTAAAAGAACGGCTGGAGAAATACCTGGAAACCCATCAAGCCTTACTGTCTTTATCGGGGGATTTGCTATGAATGGACAGCTTATCATTGACCGATACATGGAGGAACTAAATGCAGAGCTGGCGAATATGCCTGATGTAGAGAGAGAAAACGCTATCGACGAATTAAAGGGGCATATCACCGCTTTCGTTCAAGACAGAATCAAAGCCGGCCTTAGTGAAGAGGAACTGCAGGAAGCTGTTGAATCTGAATTTTCTCATCCGAAGGAGCTTGCCGAATTGATGATGGGTGATGGGGGAGAGACGAAAAGGAGGAGGTCTTTATTGGGCAAAAGCTGGATTTCGGTCCTTCTCATTGTCACGATTATCGCCCTGCCGCTGCTGCCGTCCGACTTCAGACATCTGCCGCTGGCTGTTTATTTAATGGTGCTCGCCGGATATGTATGGAAGCGGAAAAAATTGGTGATGTTTGCAGGTGTCAGAAAAAACAAAATGCGCTCTCAAAAGGAGATTGTCAAGATTTCGCGAGTCGGTGCGGTTTATCTGCTGTTTTTAGCAGTGGTGCTCCTTTTGAGCCCGTTCCTCAATGCGCTTGTCGTCCTGCTGCTGATTGCAGTAAGCTGCGCCGCTTTTTTTCTTTTTCTTAACATCAAGTAATCTTGTAGGAGGCTGTAAGATGGAAATCAGCATCAATTATCTATTAATTGTCATCGCGCTTTTATTCTTTGTGGTTGCCTATTTTGTCGGAATCAAAAAACAAACCTGGATGTTGGCTGGGTTTAACGAGGCGCGTATACGGGATAAAGATCGGCTGGCCAGAATAGCAGGCTACTTTTTCTTGAATTCCGGTTTGTTCATTTTGCTGAATAGTTTTATCTCATTTCAAGGTCAGGAGCAGCTCATACCTCCGCTTATACTGGCATATGGAGCAGGGGTTATTATTTATGTCAATAAAAAATTAGTAGAGTAGAAAAAGAAGGGCAGAGCGAAATATCTCTGCCCTTCTTTTTTGGGAAAATAAGAACGAAGCACCACATACAAGTTTTTGTATTTTTGATAGGATGAAGAAAAATGGTAGATTCCAAAATAGGAAGGATGTGGTGTTTTGCGCAACTTGACCAAGACATCTCTATTACTGGCCGGCTTATGCACAGCGGCCCAAATGGTTTTTGTAACACATGCCTCAGCTGAAGAAAGCATCGAATACGACCATACGTATCAAACCCCTTCATACATCATCGAAAAGTCACCGCAGAAGCCGGTACAAAACACAACCCAGAAAGAATCGCTATTTTCCTATCTTGACAAGCATCAAACGCAGTTTAAGCTCAAAGGGAATGCGAACAGCCATTTTCGCGTTTCGAAAACCATAAAGGATCCAAAGACAAAACAAACGTTTTTTAAATTAACGGAGGTTTACAAAGGAATTCCGATTTACGGCTTTGAACAAGCGGTCGCGATGAAGGAAAACAAACAAGTGAAAAGTTTCTTTGGAAAGGTGCATCCGCAAATCAAGGACGTCTCCGTCACACCGTCTATTTCTGAGAAAAAAGCAATACATACAGCAAGGCGTGAGCTCGAGGCTTCCATTGGAAAAATCGAATATCTTGATGGGGAACCAAAAGGCGAATTATATATCTATCCACACGACGGTGAATATGATCTCGCCTACCTTGTGAGACTCTCGACATCTGAACCTGAGCCTGGCTATTGGCATTATTTCATCGATGCCAAAAACGGAAAGGTCATCGAGTCCTTTAATGCCATTCATGAAGCGGCAGGTACAGGAATCGGCGTGTCAGGTGATGAAAAAAGCTTTGACGTCACAGAACAAAATGGGCGCTTTTATTTGGCTGACGAAACAAGGGGAAAAGGGATCAATACATTTGACGCGAAGAACCTGAACGAAACCTTGTTTACGCTTTTGTCTCAACTGATCGGGTATACGGGCAAAGAAATAGTCAGCGGCACGTCCGTATTTAATGAACCTGCGGCTGTAGACGCACACGCAAATGCGCAAGCCGTTTACGATTATTACAGCAAGACATTTGGCCGTGATTCTTTTGATCAAAACGGAGCAAGGATTACGTCTACCGTGCATGTCGGCAAACAATGGAACAATGCTGCGTGGAACGGTGTCCAGATGGTATACGGGGATGGAGACGGTTCGAAATTTAAGCCGCTGTCTGGATCGCTCGACATTGTCGCGCATGAAATCACACACGCAGTCACACAGTATTCCGCCGGTCTTTTATATCAAGGAGAACCCGGTGCATTAAATGAGTCCATTTCTGACATTATGGGCGCGATGGCTGACCGTGATGATTGGGAGATCGGCGAAGATGTCTATACTCCTGGTATTGCAGGAGATTCATTGCGGTCATTGGAGGACCCATCTAAGCAGGGAAATCCAGATCATTACTCGAACCGCTACACAGGAACAGAGGATTATGGCGGAGTCCATATCAATTCGTCCATTCACAATAAAGCAGCTTATCTTCTTGCAGAAGGAGGCGTGCACCACGGTGTACAGGTTGAAGGGATTGGGCGTGAAGCAAGTGAACAAATTTACTATCGGGCTTTAACATATTATGTAACGGCATCTACAGATTTCAGCATGATGAAGCAAGCGGCGATTGAAGCTGCCAATGATTTATACGGTGAAGGCTCGAAGCAATCAGCTTCAGTCGAAAAGGCGTATGAGGCTGTCGGCATTCTATGAGCAAACAAAAACAGTCAGGACACAGAGTCTGACTGTTTTTGTTTGCTCATTTTCTTAAAAAGAATATCGCCAATGTACCTGGACCGGCATGCGAGCCGATGGCTGAACTGATTGGATGCATAATGATTTCTTTCGGCTTGAACGCTTCCTCAATCAGGTGTTTCATATCCGTGGCTTTTTCTTTGTTCGCGGCGTAGCTAATCCCGACGGTTTGATTGCTCCAATCATCCCCGCGCTCTTTCATAAGCTCGATGATCCGTTTGAAAAGTTTCTTCTGTCCGCGAATTTTTTCCAGAGGCACAAGCTTGCCGTCCTCCATCTGAAGCAGCGGTTTAATATTCAACAGGCCGCCGACAAAAGCGGACGTTTTGGATATCCGGCCGCCCCTCGCGAGATATGTTAAATCATCAACGGTAAAAATGTGTTCAAGCTGGCTGCAAAAGTTCTTTACAGACGTTTCAATTTCTTGTATTGTATTCCCGTTGATACAGAGATCGGCAGCATGCCGGACAGCCAGACCGTATCCTAATGAAGCGCATTTGGAATCAATGACCCGCAAATCGAAATCGGGGAATTCCTCCTTCACTTCATTGGCGATCATTACAGCTGTCTGATACGTGCCGGAGAGACCTGAGGAAAAGGCAATGTAAAGAGCGGGATCACCTGTTTCGGCATATTGCAAAAACACATTTTTAATCGTTTGCGGTGAGGCTTGGGACGTCTTAGGCGTTTCTCCATTTTGCATCGCTTCAAATATTTGATCCGCATGAATTGTGACTGCATCTTCGAATTCTTTATCGCCGAGAGAAACCCTGAGCGGAATAAAGCCAATGCCTTTTTCTTCAAAATAAGAACGAGGCAAATCAGTGGCGCTGTCAGCGATGAGATGAACTGTCATATTGCTTCCCTTCTTTCCGTTATCGCTCGTTATCATGAGAGTTAAGCCAACTATATCATATTAATTTGCCAAAATCGTGTTCAAATATTTGTTTTAAGGGAAAACATAATAAAGAAGAAAGAGCGGAGGAACATGCCATGGTACTAGATCAAACAAAAAAATTACTCATCGTCATCATCGGCGCTTTACTCAATGCTGCCGGGCTGAACTTATTTTTGATACCTGCAGATGTATATGCCAGCGGATTTACAGGTGTTGCCCAGCTTTTATCAAGCGTCGTTGATCAATATGCCCCCTTTTACATATCGACGGGAACGCTCTTGTTCCTCTTAAACATTCCGGTCGGTATTTTAGGATGGCTGAAGGTCGGCAAATCGTTTACAGTGTACAGCATTTTAAGTGTCGCACTCACTACTCTGTTTATGGGGATCCTGCCGGAAACAAGCCTGTCACATGACATTTTGCTGAACGCGGTGTTCGGCGGCGTCATTTCCGCAGTCGGTATCGGCTTAACATTAAAATACGGAGCTTCGACAGGCGGGCTTGATATCGTCGCCATGGTACTTGCAAAGTGGAAGGATAAACCCGTCGGCACGTATTTCTTCATTCTGAACGGGATTATCATCTTGACGGCAGGATTATTGCAAGGTTGGGAGAAAGCATTATATACCCTGGTTACACTATATGTGACAACGAGGGTGATCGACGCCATTCACACTCGCCACATGAAGCTTACGGCAATGATTGTGACGAAAAAAGCGGACGAAATCAAGGAAGCCATTTACGGAAAAATGGTGCGCGGCATCACAACTGTTCCGGCAAAAGGAGCATTTACGAACGAACAGAAAGAAATGATGATTATCGTCATCACGAGGTATGAACTGTACGATTTAGAAAAGATCGTCAAAGAAGTTGATCCAAAAGCATTTACGAACATCGTTCAAACGACAGGGATTTTTGGTTTCTTTAGAAAAGACTGACGAAAGCAGGTGGAAGTCGTGAAACGGCTGCTTGTGATGCTCCTCCCCGTGCTGCTTTTGATAGGCTGCGGGAAAGATGAGCAGACAGAACCCGATAAGGAGGTATCAGGCGGAATGGAGAATCAAGAGGTTGTTTTATCTATTGACGCAATTCAGGAGCCTGAACAAATCAAGTTTAACATGTCGCTGAAGAACCAAAGCGAACGTGCTATTGAGTTTCAATTCAGCACAGGGCAAAAATTTGAACTTGTCGTGTATGATTCTGAGCACAAAGAAAGATACCGTTATTCGAAAGAAAAAATGTTTACGCAGGCTTTTCAAAACCTGACGCTTGAATCTGGAGAAACATATGATTTCTCTGATGTGTGGAAGGAAGTCCCTGAGCCCGGAACCTATGAGGTAAAGGTGACATTTAAGGGCAGGGCGGAAAATCTCAAGCAGGTTCAGGCTGTTCAGCAGTTTGAAGTCAAATAAGAGGCTATGGCGAGTCGCCATAGCCTTTTTTTATTGCAGTTTGTCCAGCTGATTTTGAAATTGATGCAACTGTTGACGTTCCGCATCTGTCGAATTGGCATACGCAGAAGATACAGCATTTTTGGCTCTCAGAATCGCTTGCTCCTGATCGCCTTCCTCAAAGCCGTTTGTCACCATGACCGCCTGTTGAACAAATGATTTTGCCTGCTGAAACAGTTCATTTCTCATTTAATATTCATACTGCCTTTCAGCCGAGTCTCGTGCCGCGGCATGCTGGTGAGCTTCTTCTAAAGTAGACCGATATGGAAATCTTGCGGCGTGTAGCCCGATGGAGTCTTTACCCTGCTGAATAAACCTTCTGGATTTGCTTCGTTTACCCATTTTGAGACTGCCCCCTTCCATACTTTGACGAGATGAGTCGTCTTCAATAGTATGGTGGGGTAAAGTAAGGTTTATGAGTGGGAAAAATTAATACGGACCTTCTTTAAAGTGAGAAATATTCTTTCAAAAACCTTGCCACGCCGTCCTCTTCATTTGTGGCCGTAGTTCGGTTGGCAATCTGCTTGACCGCGTCAATTCCATTTCCCATTGCAACGCCGCAGCCTGCAAATTCAAGCATTTCCAAATCGTTATCCTCATCTCCAAAAGCAATGATCCGCTCCCTCGGCACGCCGTAATAATCGCTGATTTTCTGCAGGCCGACCGCTTTATTCATGCCGCTTTTGATAATTTCAATGACATGCCAAGGAGCGGCCCATCTTCTATGGTCGATCACCTCGGCATGCACATCCGATAAATATGAGCGTATTGCCGGCACATCCTCTTCCTTTGCATGTATGAGTACGGACGTCACATCTTCACCGAGATTTTCCCGCAAGTCTCCGACCGTTACATTTGTTGTGTTCATGTTAAAGGCATCTATCAGGTGCTCATCATGGTAATGAAAGTATACGTCGTCAATCACTTCAGCAAGCACGTTATGTACGTTGTAGCTCTCGCTGATATCCACGAGCTGTTTGACAACATCAAGCGGCAGTGACGTATGATACCGTCCCCAGCTGTCGTCTTGCGGATGATGGACAAATGCTCCGTTAAAATTGACAATTGGCGTTGTCAGCTCCATCTGCTGGTAGTACATGGAACTTGAACGATACGGACGGCCTGTTGAGATGCAGACATAATGCCCGTCATCTTTTAGGCGCTGTATCGTATGAAGGGTGTTTTCAGATATGGTTTTATCATCCTTTAATAATGTTCCATCTAAATCTAATGCGATTAAATAGGGTTTTGTCTCCATGAAAAGCTCCTTTAACCTTAGATTTTGCTTGTTTTGCCTTACTTACAGTGTAGCTTTTTACCATCTTTATTGTCTACATGTTACACTTATGATTATGGTTATCCTAAGGAGGGGCACATTGTGATACAAATTGAGAATCAAACCGTTTCCGGTATTCCGTTTTTACATATTGTAAAGGAAGAGAACAGGCACCGCGCTGTTCCTCTCGTGATCTTTATACATGGTTTTACAAGCGCGAAGGAACACAACCTTCATATTGCTTATCTGCTTGCGGAGAAGGGTTTTAGAGCCGTTCTGCCGGAGGCTTTGCACCATGGGGAACGGGGAGAAGAAATGGCTGTTGAAGAGCTGGCGGGGCATTTTTGGGATATCGTCCTCAACGAGATTGAAGAGATCGGCGTACTTAAAAACCATTTTGAAAAAGAGGGCCTGATAGACGGCGGCCGCATCGGTCTCGCAGGCACGTCAATGGGCGGCATCACAACGCTTGGCGCTTTGACTGCATATGATTGGATAAAAGCCGGCGTCAGCCTGATGGGAAGCCCGAATTACGTGGAGCTGTTTCAGCAGCAGATTGACCATATTCAATCTCAGGGCATTGAAATCGATGTGCCGGAAGAGAAGGTACAGCAGCTGATGAAACGTCTCGAGTTGCGGGATCTCAGCCTTCAGCCGGAGAAACTGCAACAGCGCCCGCTTTTATTTTGGCACGGCGCAAAAGATAAAGTTGTGCCTTACGCGCCGACCCGGAAATTTTATGACACGATTAAATCCCATTACAGCGAGCAGCCGGAACGCCTGCAATTTATCGGAGATGAAAACGCTGACCATAAAGTCCCGCGGGCAGCTGTGTTAAAAACGATTGAATGGTTTGAAACGTACTTATAAAGCACTAAGTTATTAACAAGAGCTGAATTTACGTTATACTGTAGAAAAAAGGAGTGAGGGAACGTGGAAGAAGCATTAAAAGAAAACATCATGGGCGCCCTGGAACAGGTTGTCGATCCTGAGCTTGGCGTTGATATCGTGAACCTCGGCTTGGTATATGACGTTGATATGGATGAAGATGGCTTGACGCACATCACCATGACGCTAACATCAATGGGATGCCCTTTAGCGCCGATTATCGTGGATGAGGTGAAAAAAGCATTAGCGGACCTTCCTGAAGTGAAAGACACAGAGGTTCACATTGTATGGAATCCGCCTTGGACTAGGGATAAAATGTCCAGATACGCAAAAATTGCGCTTGGCATTCAATAAAACAAAAAAGGACAGCCTGACATGTGAGGCTGTCCTTTTTTACAGCTGAAAGGAGTGAAAGGAAATGATGTACCTGCTGGCAGTTTTATGCCCGCCGCTTGCTGTTTTGTTTTCGGGAAAACCGTTTCAGGCCTTGCTGAATCTCATATTGACCTGTATCTTTTGGCTGCCGGGCGCGATTCACGCCTGCTTTATCGTCGCCGACCGCCGTGCCGAAAAACGGGCAAGAAGATAATTTGGAAAAATGAGGACGCAGTCATGGTATAATGGTCATAAAAACAGCAGGGAGAGCACTATGAAAAAGAAATTGCTTGCATTCGCGCTTTGTACTGGCGCGTATGCGGCCCTGTTTGCGTACTCTGTGAACTCAGAGCAAAAAACAGCCACAAGCGAGATGACGGATGTCAGCCGCCTGATGCCTGTAAAAATAAAGCAGACAGTGAAAGGGCAGGAAGAGGAAATGCTCATTGACACAGTCAAAGAGGCAAATCGAAAAAACATAAAAATTTCAATCGCCGGGGCCCAGCACTCCATGGGCGGCCATACATATTATGAGGACGGCATCGTTCTCGACATGACGGGCTACAACAAAATCCTGTCACTCGATCAAGAGAAGAAAACCATCAGGGTGCAAAGCGGTGCAACGTGGAATGATATCCAGAAATACGTGAATCCATACGGACTCGCGGTAAAAGTCATGCAGTCACAAAACATTTTTACAATCGGCGGATCTCTCAGCGCAAATGCACACGGACGTGATATTCGCTACGGCTCGCTAATTGATACAGTCAAATCATTCCGGCTTTTAAAAGCTGACGGGATGATTATCACTGTCACTCCAAAAGATGATTTGTTTACGGCGGTCATCGGAGGGTACGGCCTTTTTGGCGTGATTCTTGATGTAACGCTTGAGCTGACAGATGATGAGCTGTATGTCATGAAGACAGAAAAAATGAATTACAGCACATACTCAGACTATTTTTCAAAGCATGTAAAAGGAAATCCAGATGTCCGAATGCATCTGGCGCGAATTTCAACAGCGAAAAAAGGATTTCTGAAAGACATGTATGTCACGAATTACGTATTGGCTAATCATCAGGATCAGCTGTCCTCATACAGCGAACTTAAAGAAGACGAGTATACGGGAGCCACAAAGTTTGCACTCGGCTTGTCAAGACGGTATGAATGGGGGAGGAATTGGCTGTGGGACACACAGCAATCCTATTTCCTGAGCCAGAACGGCACAGAGATTTCACGCAATAACGTCATGCGGTCCGAATCAAAGTTTCTTGAGTATGAAAACAATGACAACACAGATGTTTTGCAAGAATACTTTGTGCCCGTGAAGGAGTATGGGTCCTATATTGATGACCTGAGACAAACGCTGTCGGACGAAGATCTGAACCTGCTGAACATTACGATCCGCTACGTGCAGAAAAATGAAAAGGCCGACCTTTCCTATGCGAAGGACGATATGTTTTCGCTCGTACTATTAATAAACGAGGGCTTTTCAAAAGAAGACCAGGCAGATACCGCCCGAATCATCAGGCGCATGACAGACGTTGCCATCAAGCACGGCGGCAGCTATTATCTGCCTTATATGACCTACCAGACAAAAGCGCAAATGAGACAGGCATATCCGAAAAGTGAAGCGTTTTTTCAGAAAAAACGAACCTATGACCCGGATGAGCGCTTTATGAATTACTTTTATCAGAGGTATAAATAATGGGGAAAAACAAATTAAAATGGCTGACATTATCACAAAGCAGCGTGTTTTTCGCAAGCAGCTTAATCTTTCCGTTTTATATTCTGTTTGTGAAAAATATCGGCTCAAGCTACACACAGTTCGGTTTTTCCTACGGATTGTTCGGGTTGAGCGGAGCGCTTATTTACCCGCTCCTCGGACGGCTGTCTGAAAGGTTTGACAGCCGTTATTTTCTGCTTCTGAACTCGTGGGGGATGGCTGTTCTGCTTTTATATGTCCCGCATATCGGAAGCGTCGTTCAAGTGTATATCGTCCAAGTGCTGTTAGGGCTCTTTGGAGCGATGCAAAAGCATGGAGAAAAAGTGCTGATCGCTAATTTTACAGACAGTGGAGAGCGTGGAAAGAAGATCGGGAATTACCATTTTTGGACAGCTGTCTTTTCAGCAGCAGCCATTATGCTCGGGGGCTTTCTCGCTGACTTTTTCACAGTGCAAATGATTTTTTATGCAAGCTCTATTCTATATTTTTTGAGTGGATTGATGATGATGAAAACAGGCTGACGCGGTCAGCCTGTTTTTTTATGCGGCTGAAATGCGGCACCGCATCAACGTTTTTGTGCTGGAGTCGTGCTGATTTTTTTTGAGCGGAATTCCCATTGAACAGAAAATTTATAAATGAATAAAAATATTAAATATACGATTGAATTAATTTTTATTCATGTTATAATGTTAAATAATTTCACAAAGACCAAGAGGGTGAACTTGTTTTGAAAATAGGAATTGTAGGTGCTACAGGATATGGAGGCACCGAACTTGTCAGGATTCTTTCGCATCATCCTCATGCAGAGGAATGCATACTTTATTCATCCAGCGGAGAAGGGAATGTCTATAGCGAGGGTTATCCTCATCTTACCGGCTTAGCGGATCAGCAGCTGAAGCCGATTGATATGAATACGATCAAACACGAAATAGATATCATGTTTCTCGCTGCGCCGCCCGGAGTATCAAGTGAATTGACTCCAAAGCTGGCAGACGCGGGAATTACGGTTATTGATCTGTCAGGTGATCTGAGGATAAAAGAACCGGCTGAATATGAAAAATGGTATAAACGGACAGCGGCACCGAAGGCGGTGATTCAAGAGGCGGTATACGGTCTGGCAGAACTGAATCAACTGCAAATTCAACAGGCGAAACTCATTGCCAATCCAGGCTGTTTTCCAACAGCTGTTTTGCTTGGCCTCGCGCCATTGGCTCAAAAGAAACTGCTCGATGAATCTTTCGTTATCGTTGACGCGAAGACCGGTGTTTCCGGAGCGGGAAGAAAAGCATCCATGGGAACTCATTTTTCTGAGCTGAACGACAATTTTAAAATTTATAAAGTCAATGAACATCAGCACACGCCGGAAATTGAGCAGGCGCTGAATGAATGGCAGCCAGGTCTCGGGCCCATTACATTTTCGGCTCACTTGGTTCCGATGACAAGGGGCATCATGGCGACGATGTATACCAGATTAACCTGTGACCTAACCGCAGATGACCTGCATGATTTATATTCGGAATTTTACCAAGATTCATATTTTGTGAGAGTGAGGCCAAAAGGTCAGTACCCGCAAACGAAAGAAGTGTACGGCAGCAATTTCTGTGATATCGCCGTGACCCTCGATGAGAGAACGAACAGAGTCACGATCGTCTCGGTAATCGATAATTTAATGAAGGGTGCCGCCGGTCAGGCAGTGCAAAACTTTAATTTGATGAATGGCTGGAATGAAGAAACTGGACTCACCATCACGCCAATTTATCCATAGAACGGGAGAGAATCGAACCATGATTCAGTTAAGTGAAGATCAAATTGTAAAAGTAACAGGTGATGTATCCTCGCCAAAAGGGTTTCAGGCAAAGGGTGTGCATTGCGGACTGCGCTACTCGAAAAAAGACCTCGGCGTCATTATCAGCGAGACACCGGCCGTGAGTGCAGCAGTTTATACCCAAAGCCACTTTCAGGCTGCTCCGATCAAAGTGACACAAGACAGCTTAAAGCACGGACCGACACTGAAAGCCGTCATCGTCAACAGCGCCATTGCCAACGCCTGCACGGGAGAACAGGGCTTAAAGGACGCATACACAATGCGGGAGAGCTTTGCTTCACAGCTTGGCATTGAGCCGGAGCTTGTCGCTGTTTCATCAACGGGTGTCATCGGCGAGCATTTAGACATGGAAAAAATCCACGCGGGGATCGAACTGCTGAAAGAAACACCTGCGGGATCAGGCGATTTTGAGGAAGCGATTTTAACAACTGATACGGTGATCAAGCAGACGTGCTATGAACTGGCAATCGGCGGCAAAACAGTCACGATCGGCGGAGCGGCCAAAGGCTCTGGGATGATACACCCGAACATGGCCACGATGCTGGGATTTGTGACAACTGACGCGGCAATCGAAGAAAAAGCGCTGCAAAAGGCGCTTCGGGAAATCACTGACGTTTCATTTAACCAAATCACAGTTGACGGAGAAACATCCACGAACGACATGGTATTAGTTATGGCGAATGGCTGCGCCGAAAACGAGTGCCTGACAGAAGACCATCCAGACTGGCCGGTCTTTAAAAAAGCGCTCTTGCTCACTTGTGAGGATCTAGCTAAAGAGATTGCCAGAGACGGAGAAGGCGCGACAAAACTAATTGAAGCCCAAGTACAGGGAGCGAAAAACAATCTTGATGCAAACGTCATTGCCAAAAAGATTGTCGGCTCAAATCTTGTAAAAACGGCAGTATACGGAACAGATGCCAACTGGGGGCGGATCATCGGAGCCATCGGACACTCCGCAGCACAGGTGACGGCAGAAGAAGTAGAGGTTTATCTTGGCGGCCAATGCCTGTTTAAGAATAACGAACCTCAGCCATTCTCTGAATCTATCGCCAAGGAATACCTTGAAGGAGATGAAATCACCATTGTCATCAAGATGGCTGAAGGGGACGGAAACGGGAGAGCGTGGGGCTGTGACCTGACCTATGACTATATCAAAATTAACGCGAGCTATCGCACGTAATAAAGGGGAGCGAAATGAAGAAAACAATCGTTTTTAAATGCGGGGGAAGCGTCATCCGTGAGCTGTCGGAGGAATTTTATCAAAATCTGAAAGAGCTGAGGGCGTCAGGCTGGAAGCTGGCAATCGTACATGGCGGGGGACCGGAAATCACAAATATGCTGAAACGGTTAAATATCAAGACAGAGTTTTCGGGCGGACAGAGGAAAACAACGAAGCCGGTGCTGGAAGTGGCGGAAATGGTTTTATCCGGTTCTGTCAATAAATTTTTCGTTGCTGAGCTTGCCAAACACGGACTGCGAGCCGCGGGCATTTCTGGTAAGGATGGCGGTCTTTTGGAGGCTGATTATCTAGATCCGGAAACATACGGAGAAGTGGGAGAAATCAAAAAAGTCGATGCGTCCATGGTGAACGCGCTGATGGAAAATGGCATCATCCCCGTTATTGCGCCGCTGTCTATGACAAGCGACTGCAAAACGCTGAATGTAAATGCTGATCTGGCTGCTTCAGCAGTCGCCGGAGCGCTTGAAGCCGATAAGCTGATGTTCGTCACGGATGTCGATGGAATCATGAAGGAAAAGCAGCGTCTGGACGTCCTGACCCCTAAGGAGATTCAGATGCTGATCAAGCAGGAAGTGATCACAGGAGGGATGATCCCGAAGGTCAATTCAGCCTTGTCAGCTTTATCAGATCAGGTGTCTGAAGTCATGATCGTAAACGGTAAAGGATCATTCTTCGCAGAACAAACCTTTCAAGGGACAAAAATTGTCAAAGCAAAGGAGGCTGTTTCATGAGCAGCTTGTTTCAAACCTACGGCCGTTGGGATATTGACATCAAAAAAGCAAAGGGAACGTACGTTGAGGATCAAAACGGCAAAACGTACCTTGATTTCATTCAGGGGATTGCGGTATCAAATCTAGGACACTGCCATGAAGCGGTGACAGAGGCAGTCAAAAAACAGCTTGACAGCGTATGGCACGTATCCAACCTGTTTCAAAACAGTCTCCAAGAGCAAGCGGCGCAGAAGCTGGCAGCGCATAGTGCGGGAGATCTTGTCTTTTTCTGCAACAGCGGCGCGGAGGCGAATGAAGGTGCGATAAAGCTTGCCAGAAAAGCAACTGGAAAAACAAAAATCATCACTTTTCTTCAGTCGTTCCATGGCCGCACGTATGCAGGGATGGCTGCGACCGGACAGGATAAAATCAAAACAGGCTTCGGCCCGATGCTTGGAGGCTTTCACTACCTGCCATACAATGATCCTTCTGCTTTTAAAGCTCTTGGGGAGGAAGGCGATATTGCCGCGGTGATGCTTGAAACAGTGCAGGGAGAAGGAGGAGTCAATCCGGCGAGTGCTGAATTTTTATCAGCCGTACAGTCGTTTTGCAAGGAAAAGCAAGCCCTTCTCATTATTGATGAAATCCAGACCGGCATCGGACGGACGGGAAAAGGCTTCGCATATGAGCACTTCGGACTCTCACCGGATATCATCACAGTCGCCAAAGGATTGGGAAACGGCTTTCCGGTCGGCGCTGTCATCGGAAAGAAACAGCTTGGAGAAGCGTTTACCCCTGGTTCTCACGGAACGACTTTCGGAGGAAACATGCTGGCGATGGCTGCTGTGAATGCCACATTGCAAATTGTATTCCAGCCTGACTTTTTGCAAGAGGCTGCTGACAAAGGGGCGTTTTTAAAAGAACAGCTTGAGGCAGAGCTAAAGAGCCCTTTTGTTAAACAAATCCGAGGTAAAGGATTAATGCTTGGAATTGAGTGTGATGGCCCGGTTGCTGACATTATTGCTGAATTGCAGACATTAGGCTTGCTTGTATTGCCGGCCGGCCCGAACGTGATTCGGCTGCTGCCGCCGCTCACCGTGACTAAGGATGAAATAGCAGAAGCCGTCAGCAAGCTGAAACAGGCAATCGCTCATCATTCCGCTGTAAACCAGTGATTTTTTTTCGATATAAAGGCATAAAAATTCATTTTTATAATTAATTATTCATCAAGAGGTGGGCTGTTAGATGGAAGGTTATTTAGTGTTAGAAGATGGGACATCGTTCAGCGGCGAGCTGGACGGTCATGAAAACTGCACGGGAGAAGCTGTTTTTTTCACAGGAATGACAGGCTACCAGGAAGTGCTGACAGATCCATCATATAAGGGACAGATTATTGTATTTACCTACCCGCTGATTGGCAACTACGGCATAAATGAAAAGGATTTTGAAAGCAAGAAACCGCAAGTAAAAGCCGCGGTTGTCTATGAGGCGTGTGATCACTTTTCTCATTATGAAGCGGTATACAGCCTCAAGGAGTATCTACAGAAATGGAATATTCCGCTGTTAACCCATGTTGATACGAGGGCTGTCGTGAAGAAAATCCGGGCAAACGGGACGATGGGTGCGACAGTCACAGCCTCTAAAGAAGGAGCTGAGATTGCCCTTCAACCAGAGAATGTGGCAGAGCAGGCTTCCGCCCAGGAAATCAGCACATTCGGCGACGGGAATAAACATATCGCTCTCATTGATTTTGGCTATAAAAAGTCAATCGCATCATCACTTGTCAAACGAGGCTGCAAGGTTACCGTGGTGCCATACCAGCAAATGGAGGCCGTATACAACATCAAACCCGATGGAATTGTGCTATCGAACGGACCTGGAGATCCGAAAGCCATTCAGCCATATTTAGGAAAGATCAAAAGCATCATCAGCCGCTTTCCGACTCTAGGCATTTGTCTCGGACATCAGCTGATCGCGCTCGCGTTTGGAGGGAATACTTTTAAGCTGCCATTCGGGCACAGGGGAGCTAATCATCCGGTCATCGACCGTAAGACGAAACGGGTCTTTATGACAAGCCAAAACCACAGCTATGTGGTTGATGAACAGTCGATTAATGAAGAAGAGCTCACCATCAGGTTTCATCATGTCAATGATACGTCAGTTGAAGGGCTTGCCCATAAAAAACTGCCTGTCATGAGTGTTCAATTCCACCCGGAAGCCCATCCCGGACCTGCGGAAAGCGAATGGATTTTTGATGATTATCTAAAGAATGTGATACCAGCAAGGAGAGAAATCGCGCATGCCTAAAGACACCAGTATTTCAAGCATATTAGTAATTGGCTCAGGCCCGATCATCATCGGGCAGGCGGCAGAATTTGATTATTCAGGCACTCAAGGGTGCATCGCGCTGAAGGAGGAGGGCTACCGGGTAATTCTCGTCAACAGCAATCCGGCGACAATTATGACTGATGAAGCCTTCGCTGATGAAATTTATTTTGAGCCTCTGACAGCAGAAAGCCTGACAGCCATCATTAAGAAAGAACGGCCTGATGGGCTTCTTGCCAATTTAGGCGGTCAGACCGCGTTGAATTTAGCGGTGGAGCTTGAAGAAACGGGTGTTTTAAAAGAGCACGGCGTCAAACTCCTCGGCACATCCGTTGAAACGATACAAAAAGGAGAGGACCGGGAAAAATTCCGTTCGTTAATGAATGAATTAAAACAGCCTGTGCCGGAGAGTGAAATTGTTGATAACGAGGCCGATGCCCTCCATTTTGCGGAATCCATCGGTTTTCCTGTTATTATCAGACCAGCTTACACATTAGGCGGAAAGGGCGGAGGAATCGCCCCTGATAAAGAAGCCTTTACAGCTATGATTAAGCAGGCGCTATTAGCAAGCCCGATCAATCAATGCCTTGTCGAAAAAAGCATTGCCGGCTTTAAAGAAATTGAATATGAAGTCATGCGTGACAGCAATAACACATGCATTACCGTCTGCAATATGGAAAATATCGATCCGGTCGGCGTGCATACAGGTGACTCTATCGTTGTGGCGCCGTCACAAACATTGACAGACGAAGACTATCAAATGCTGCGGACAGCAAGTCTGACGATCATCTCAGCACTTGATGTTGTAGGCGGCTGCAACATTCAATTCGCGCTTGATCCATTCAGCAAGCAATATTACGTCATTGAAGTGAATCCGCGTGTAAGCCGGTCATCGGCTCTCGCATCTAAAGCGACCGGTTATCCGATTGCGAAGATGGCCGCGAAACTGGCAGTCGGATACACTCTTGACGAGCTGAAAAATCCGCTCACAGGCTCGACTTACGCAAGCTTTGAACCGGCACTGGATTATGTGATCGTCAAATTTCCGCGCTGGCCGTTTGATAAATTCAAAAACGCAGACCGCAAGCTTGGCACAAAAATGAAAGCCACCGGTGAAGTGATGGCGATTGAACGGAATTTAGAAGCGGCGATACAAAAGGCAGCCGCGTCGCTTGAATTAAAAAATATCGGGACACACCTTCCAGAGCTCAGCGGGTTGTCAATTGATACGCTATGGGATTTGGCAATCACTCCGGATGACCGCAGATTTTTCGTTGTCATGGAGCTGTTGAGCCGCAGCGTCTCGATTGATGACATCCATGAAAAAACAAAAATTGATCCGTTTTTCCTTCATACCTTTGACAACATCATCAAATTGGAAAACCGCCTGATGGAAGCAGGGAGCGATCTCTCTTTTGAATTATTGAAGAAAGCAAAGGAAAAGGGATTCTCAGACGCAACGATTGCCTCGCTGATCAGCAAAACAGAAGAAGAGGTGCGCGCGCTTCGCAAGGAGATGGGCATTACGCCTTCCTTTAAAATCGTAGATACATGCGCGGCAGAGTTTGATGCGAAAACAAACTATTTTTACTCCACATATTTCGGAGAGACCGATGGAGACATCAGCCGCAAAGAGAAAAAACGCGCGCTCATTATCGGATCAGGCCCGATTCGGATCGGCCAAGGCGTTGAATTTGATTACAGTGCTGTTCACGGTGTGCTGACACTGCAAGAGCTTGGGTTCGAAACCATCATGATTAACAATAACCCGGAAACTGTCAGCACCGATTATGAAATTGCGGACCGCCTGTATTTTGAACCGATGACAACGGAGCATATTGTAAACGTGGCGGAGCAGGAAAATATTGATTTTGCAATTGTGCAATTTGGCGGTCAAACTGCAATCAATGCTGCTGAAGCGCTCGAAAAAGCCGGCATTACTCTTCTTGGCACATCATTTCAAACGCTCGACGTGTTAGAGGATCGGGATCAATTTTATCAGCTTCTTGACGAGCTGGGATTGAAGCACGCAAAAGGAGAAATTGCTTATACAAAAGAAGAAGCCGCTTCAAAAGCGAGTGAGATCGGCTATCCGGTGTTAATCCGCCCATCTTACGTTATCGGCGGAATGGGCATGATCATTGTTGACTCGCAAGCCCAGCTTTCTCAGCTGCTGAATGATGAGGACAGCATGCCATACCCGATTTTAATTGATCAGTATGTGTCTGGAAAGGAAGTCGAAATTGATTTGATTTCCGACGGCGAGGAAGTCTTTATCCCGACATATACCGAGCATATTGAACGGGCAGGTGTCCATTCAGGGGACAGTTTTGCCATTCTTCCCGGACCGTCCATCACGAGCGGGCTGCAGCAGGGCATGAAAGATGCGGCACAAAAAATTGCCCGAAAACTTTCATTTAAAGGCATCATGAACATTCAATTTGTGATCGACAATGGAAACATACTCGTTCTTGAAGTGAATCCGAGAGCGAGCCGCACGGTTCCTGTCGTCAGCAAAGTAATGGGCGTTCCGATGATTCCGCTCGCCACACGTCTGCTGGCGGGAGCGTCCTTAAAAGATCTAAATCCGGCAGTTCAAAATCATCATGGAGTTGCCGTGAAGTTCCCTGTTTTTTCTTCTCATGCGATCCAGGATGTGGATGTCAAGCTTGGACCGGAAATGAAATCAACGGGAGAAGGCATGTGTGTCGCATATGATTCTAACAGCGCCTTGAAAAAAATCTATACAAGAGTCTGGAGTCAAAAAGGAAGCATTTATTTGCAAAACGTTCCGGAAGATGTGAAGGAGTTAGCAGAAAACGCAGGTTTTACAATACATGAAGGAACATTTGCCTCATGGATGGAACAGGAAGGAAACTCGCTCCACATTAATCTGAGCGGTTCTGAAGAAGCACGCAAAGAACGTTTGGAAGCCATGACGCACGGCATCCCCGTCTTTACAGAAGAAGAAACTGTGCGGGCGTTTTTACAAAGCGGTTCAGGCCATCCGCAGCCTGTATCTCTCAAAGACCTCTATAAAAAGGAAGTGGCATCATGCACACAGTGACGCAAACCAGTTTATACGGAAAAGATTTATTAACGTTAAAGGACCTTAGTGAAGAAGATATAAACGCCTTGCTCGCAGAAGCCGGTGAGCTGAAACAAAACAAAATTCAGCCTATATTCCATGGCAAAACCTTGGCGATGATTTTTGAAAAATCATCAACGCGGACCCGTGTTTCATTTGAAGCGGGCATGGCGCAGCTGGGCGGGAGCGCCCTCTTTCTAAGCCAGAAAGATCTGCAGCTGGGGCGCGGTGAGACTGTCGCTGATACGGCAAAAGTGCTGTCAGGCTATGTGGATGCCATCATGATCCGGACCTTTGAACATGAAAAGGTGGAGGAACTTGCCAAAGAAGCTGACATTCCGGTGATCAATGGACTTACCGATAAATACCACCCATGCCAGGCGCTGGCGGATCTCTTGACGATTAAGGAGATAAAAGGGAAGCTTAAAGGCGTAAAAGTCGCGTACATCGGTGACGGAAATAACGTGGCGCACTCCTTGATGATCGGCTGCGCGAAAATGGGCTGTGATATCTCGATCGCTTCACCAAAGGGATATGAAGTGTTAGATGAAGCAGCTGAAGCGGCAAAGACATATGCACTTCAATCCGGCTCTTCTGTCACGCTGACAGATGATCCGATTGAAGCTGTAAAAGACGCGGACGTGATTTATTCTGATGTGTTTACAAGCATGGGGCAGGAAGCGGAAGAGCAAGAACGTCTTGCTGTCTTTGCGCCTTATCAGGTGAATGCGGCGCTGGTCAGCCATGCCAAGCCTGACTATACATTTTTACATTGTCTCCCTGCGCATCGCGAGGAAGAAGTGACTGCGGAGATTATTGACGGGCCGAACTCTGCAGTGTTCCAGCAGGCGGAAAACCGTCTTCATGTGCAAAAAGCACTGCTGAAGGCCATTTTATATAAAGGGGAATCATCAAAAAACTGCTGAGCCAAACTCAGCAGTTTTTTTGATGGCAACATATTCACAGCCGCTTAGGCGCATACTACAGCAAAAAGGAAAAGGAGGAAAAACAGTGGGACAGCAGCACCAATTCCGGCCCGGACAGAAAGCGCCTAATAACGGTGTCTACGTAGAAATCGGCGAGACAGGGAGCATGGTTAAAAACCCTCAAAAGGTCCATCTGTCAGCAGGGGAAATGTTCCCCGAAACATCAAACCACAACCGGCTGTGGACCTACAAAAGAAAGCCGTGACCACTAAAAAACCCAAAACAATAAATGTTTTGGGTTTTTGGCTTTTTAATGCTGGCTTGCATTTTTGTTCATAGGCATGATTTCTGCTAAAACCATGATTAAGACATACAGTACAACAGCAATGACAGATGATGTTTTGAAATTATACGTAACGCTGTTCATGCTTGCAACCAAGTAGCATGCCATATGTGATAAAAGGAACGTCCAAATAAAGGCAATAATATATCGCACGTTTCCACCTCGTCCTTCTCATTCTATTCTAAAAGTTATCATACCATACAAAAAGCGAAGGGGGAATCCAATTTTAGCAGAAAGTGAGGTGACAAAAGAGTCTGATTCGTCACACTTTAATGGTAAAATATAAAACGTCAATCAGTATAATAGCCAAAAATGTAAAAGGCTAGGACTTTACCTTATTCGTTTCTTTTCTATTTACATAAGATAGCGTGAGATGAAGTGTGAAAGGAGGCGGGCAAGCGATGGGAATAACGGAAAGATACTTTCAACTGGGAACGGAGCATAATGTCATTCATCTGCCCTATCGCCCGAACGGCTTCGGCATCTTTATCTTGGGGGACAGAACCCACTTTGTCGGACATGATTCAAGCTTTTGGCAGCAGCATTATGGCAGAAATCAGCTTCTGAGCATGTTGATGAATGAAGGATACACTCTTTTTAACAGCAATCTGTTCGGAAGGCATTGGGGGGCGGAAAAAGCAGTCACCTATGCCAAACAGCTGATACATTCTGTGCTGAAGCAGGAAATCCTCAATCCGAAGATTCATATTTTAGCAGAAGGCATGGGTGCTCTCGTGGCCGATGAACTGCTTCGTTTTTCCCCGGATCATATCCGCTCAGCCGCAATGTTGAATCCTTGTCTCGATCTTCAGGCACATTATGAATCGGAAAAAGAAAATAAATTTTTCTATAAGCAATTTTTGAAAGAAGTATCGAAAAGCTACGGAATTTCTGAAAAAGAAGCGGAAGCGATTCGTTATAAAACAATTCAAAGCTACCCGAGCGGCGTACCGGTTCATATATGGCAGCGTATGACCGGAGCTCCATATCCCTACAGCGTACATGCGGAAGTTTTCAAGGAAAAACAGCAAAAGCAAGGCTCACCGGTCGACATGACATTTCATTTATTTGAGCATCCAAGCAGAATTTATGCATCAATTTGCAAATTCTTTCATAGTCATGAAAAAGAATTATAGAGAATATAATGACAACAGCCTTCTCTTTTGCGGAGGCTGTTTTGTTTTGGGAAATGAAAAACCGGAAGGGCGGCAGATGCAATGGAATCAACGCTGATTGTAGGTGCGGACGAATTTTTCGGCCTTTCATTATGTGAGCGAATGATGGATGAAGGCATACATGTTGACGTTGTTCTGGCGGAAACAGAAGATAAAATGAGACAAATGTACTTAGAAGAAAGACTCATGTGGCTTGGGAGAAATGAACTCTTTCGCCAGCTTGAACACATTGGAGACCAAAATTATGATACAATTTGTATCCAGTTCGGAAGTTTTTTGCCTTTAGACCAATATGATTCTCCTTATATTTTAGTATATGAAGAAGACCGAAAAGAATGGGATAAACGTGAAAAAACAGGCTCGGAAAAAACCGTGATCCTGCCGAAAATGTACGGGCCATGGAAAGAAGAAACAGAGGAAGACGGCTATTACACAAACGACGTGGCTGACGAGTTGCTGAGATTCCTGTTAGAACCAAGCCGTCATAGCAAAGATCAGCTTTTTGAATTGCAAGTCACAGAGAAAACCTCAAAAGAAGAAGCAAAAACAAAAATTATCGAGTGGAAAAGACAATTTTCATCAATTTTCGACAAATATTAAGAAAAACCTTCCATGTTTCGAGTTTTCTAGATACAATAAACGTATAAAAATAATACATGTTATAGCTTGTCAAAAGGAGTTGAACATGACTTGATCACAAGGCTTGTCATGATCTTTTCTGTCCTCCTTTTATTGAGTGGATGTGGACAAACTCCGTTCAAAGGAAAAATTGAGAAGGTCGGCATGCTCTTTCCTGATACGATTAATGACCTCGTATGGGGCACAAAAGGGTATAAAGGATTACTGAATATACAATCCAAATACAATGTGGACGTCTATTATAAAGAAGGCGTTAAAACAGAAGAAGATATCATAAATGCGATTGAGGATTTTCATAAGAGGGGCGTCAATCTGCTCTACGGCCATGGGAGTGAATATGCTGAGGTGTTTAACTTGGTCGGCGAAGATTATCCAGATATGGAATTCGTCATTTCCAATGCGAAAGCGAAAGCTGATAATGTAACAAGTGTCCATTTTAGCGGGGAAGCAATGGGCTTTTTTGGAGGAATGACTGCTGCCCATATGTCGAAAACGAATCAGGTCGGTGTAATTGCTTCCTTTACGTGGCAGCCTGAGGTTGACGGTTTTATCAAAGGGGCCAAGTATGAAAATCCGGATATAGAGGTAAATACGAAATATACGGATCATTGGGATGATGATACAACAGCAGTAAAGCTTTATCAGAAAATGAAGAACGAAGGCGCGGATGTTGTGTATCCCGCCGGAGACGGGTATAATGTTCCTGTTATTCAGCAAATCAAAAAAGACGGTCTTTATGCCATAGGCTACGTCACAGATCAATCGGATCTGGGCGAGAATACCGTATTAACCAGCACGGTGCAAAATGTGGACAAGGCCTATGAAATCATTGCTGAACAATTTAATAAAGGCACCCTTGAGGGCGGCGATCATTACTACGACCTGAACACGGGAGTCGTTGAGATGGGAACATTCAGCCCGCTCGTCGATCAAGACTTTCAGCAAAGAATCGCCAAGCTGATCAAAACATACAACAAAACAGGCGAGCTGCCAAAAAACGAGTAATGGAGTGACGTCACATGCAGCACGAAAAATCACTTGAATTCTTGCAAATTGCCATGAAATATCTCCCTGAAGCGAAAGAACAGCTTGAGAAATCAGGCATTGAGCTCTCAATGGAGGCCATCCAGCCGTTTATGAATCTATTTACAACGGTAATGGCGGAAGCTTATGAGCTTGGCAAGTCTGACGCTAAATCTGAAACAGAATAAGAAGAAGCCACTTTTTTGAAAGTGGCTTTTCACATGATTTTCTTTTTAATAGCGGAGAGCATGGGCGCAAGCTCCTTTAAAGCGGGCTTGATTTGATCAAGAGAGTTCATAATTGAACCGATTTGGTCCATAATATGCATGTAATTAATCGTCTCTTCGTCGTTTGTCTGAGAAACCTGAGAAACTTCCTCTTGCTGTTCCTCCTCCTTCTCTTCTGTTGGTTTTGCTGCATCGCCGAACATCATTCTTGAAAACACATCCAACTGCATACGCCTCCTTTCCATATACCATACTCTATGAGTAAGATGAACTGATAGTTTAGACGAATATATTGCCATGTGAAAAAAAATAGGATAGAATTAGTACCTGATACTAATAATTGATCACAACCTGATTGATCTTCTAAATTTAAGATATAAAGGAGTCTTCCCTAATGAAAGCTGGAATACTTGGTGTTGGACGTTACATTCCTGAGAAGGTTTTAACAAATCATGATCTTGAAAAAATGGTTGAAACTTCTGACGAGTGGATTCGTACAAGAACAGGAATAGAAGAAAGAAGAATCGCAGCAGATGATGTGTTTTCATCACATATGGCTGTTGCAGCAGCGAAAAATGCGCTGGAACAAGCTGAAGTGGCTGCTGAGGATCTGGATATGATCTTGGTTGCAACTGTTACACCTGATCAGTCATTCCCTACGGTCTCTTGTATGATTCAAGAACAACTCGGCGCGAAGAAAGCGTGTGCTATGGATATCAGCGCGGCTTGTGCGGGCTTCATGTACGGGGTTGTAACCGGTAAACAATTTATTGAATCCGGAACCTACAAGCATGTTCTAGTTGTTGGTGTAGAGAAGCTCTCAAGCATTACCGACTGGGAAGACCGCAATACAGCCGTTCTGTTTGGAGACGGAGCAGGCGCTGCGGTAGTCGGGCCAGTCAGTGATGACAGAGGAATCCTTTCATTTGAACTAGGAGCCGACGGCACAGGCGGTCAGCACTTGTATCTGAATGAAAAACGACATACAATCATGAATGGACGAGAAGTTTTCAAATTTGCAGTCCGCCAAATGGGAGAATCATGCGTAAATGTCATTGAAAAAGCCGGACTTTCAAAAGAGGATGTCGACTTTTTGATTCCGCATCAGGCGAACATCCGTATCATGGAAGCTGCTCGCGAGCGTTTAGAGCTTCCTGTCGAAAAGATGTCTAAAACTGTTCATAAATATGGAAATACTTCTGCCGCATCCATTCCGATCTCTCTTGTAGAAGAATTGGAAGCCGGTAAAATCAAAGACGGCGATGTGGTCGTTATGGTAGGGTTCGGCGGAGGACTAACATGGGGCGCCATTGCAATCCGCTGGGGCCGATAAAAAAAGGTGAGGTGCACACAAGATGACTAAAAAAAGAGTAGTTGTTACAGGACTTGGAGCATTATCTCCACTTGGCAACGACGTCGATACAAGTTGGAATAACGCAATCAACGGTGTGTCCGGAATCGGTCCGATCACTCGTGTTGACGCTGAAGAATATCCGGCAAAAGTTGCCGCTGAATTAAAAGATTTTAATGTTGAAGATTATATGGATAAAAAAGAAGCCAGAAAAATGGACCGCTTTACACAATATGCGGTTGTGGCTGCGAAAATGGCGGTTGAAGATGCAGATCTTAACATTACCGATGAGATCGCGCCGAGAGTCGGTGTTTGGGTAGGCTCCGGTATCGGAGGACTTGAAACACTAGAGTCTCAATTTGAAATCTTCTTAACAAAAGGCCCAAGACGGGTAAGCCCGTTTTTCGTGCCAATGATGATTCCTGACATGGCGACAGGCCAGATTTCTATTGCATTAGGAGCAAAAGGGGTGAACTCTTGTACGGTTACAGCATGTGCTACAGGAACGAACTCCATCGGTGACGCGTTTAAGGTTATTCAGCGCGGTGATGCAGACGTGATGGTCACAGGCGGAACAGAAGCGCCGCTGACAAGAATGTCATTCGCCGGCTTTAGTGCCAACAAAGCGCTGTCTACTAATCCAGATCCGAAAACAGCGAGCCGCCCGTTTGATAAAAACCGTGATGGCTTTGTCATGGGGGAAGGTGCAGGGATTATCGTTCTTGAAGAACTTGAGCATGCCCTGGCCCGCGGCGCTAAAATTTACGGAGAAATTGTCGGCTACGGCTCAACCGGAGACGCTTATCATATCACAGCGCCGGCCCAAGACGGTGAAGGCGGAGCGAGAGCGATGCAAGAAGCCATTAAAGATGCAGGCATTGCACCTGAAGAAATTGATTACATCAATGCTCACGGGACAAGCACGTATTACAACGACAAATACGAAACAATGGCGATTAAGACCGTTTTTGGCGAGCATGCGCATAAACTTGCGGTAAGCTCTACAAAATCGATGACAGGCCACCTCTTAGGAGCAGCCGGCGGTATTGAAGCCATTTTCTCTATCCTGGCCATTAAAGAAGGCGTGATTCCGCCGACAATCAATATTCAAACACCTGACGAAGAATGTGATTTGGATTATGTGCCTGATGAAGCCCGCAGACAGGAACTTAATTATGTTCTCAGCAACTCATTAGGATTCGGCGGACACAACGCAACATTAATCTTTAAAAAATATCAATCATAATCAAGCCAAACCGGCTGCCCTTAAAGGGTAGCCGGTTTTTTTTGTGTGCATAGGATTAAAAGAGGAGGCGATCACATGAGTGTAGAACAAACATATAGCTGGCTCAGGAAGGCCGGTTCAATAGATGATTTGGCGCATTACATTATCCCGCTTTTTTCAGGTGCGGAGAAAAAGAACTGGAAGGGCATTCTGGGGCATCTTCAGCATCATGGGATGTTTAAAAACATAAAAGAGGGTATTCAGACGGTTTCCAAGCTGAAGGAAAAAGGTTTTTACGGACATATCCAAAAGGAAGAACAGTACCTCAAAAACAAATGGCAAGGTCCTGATGTACCAATTGTTACGCTGCCGGTTGATGAACGAAACAGGAGAATCCGTTTAGAATTCGGATCAAAATCAGGACTCGCCTTTCAAGACAAAATGTTCCTTTTTCTTTCGTCAGATTTAGATTTTGGGTCGGTATCTGCCCTTATGACGCATGAGTATCATCACGTTTGCCGGTTAGGTCATCTGACAAAAGAGGAAAAGGATGTCACATTACTTGATACAATCATCATGGAAGGGCTGGCGGAATATGCTGTTTATGAGAGGTTCGGCCGAAGTCAAACGGCTGAATGGACGACTTGGTATACACCGGAACAGCTTCAGGCTTTATATGAAAAAAAGATTGCGCCCCATCGGGATATCAAACGGGATAATCGATTATTTCCCCAGCTGTTATTCGGCAAAGGATATCAGCCAAAAATGCTTGGATACGCAGTTGGATTCAATATTGTAAAAAAATATTTAACCGCCAGCAAGGCAAGCACCGCAGACGGGCTGTCCATTCCTGCTGAGACCTTTTTGGATGCAATGCTTTAAAAGGATAAAATAATGGAATTTCATTAATAATATTACATTTATCCTAAAAAATTCTTGATTTTGCAAAATGATTGTAATAATATACAACTATAAAATTTTTCGATAATTCAATATTATTTATTATTTCTGAATAAAGGGATTGCTTTCTCTTGAAAACGTTTGACAACAAGAGGGGGGAAAGGGGAGCTAGCATGAGCACACTTTTAGAAGTGAATAATTTAAAGACTTATTTTTTCAGGAAAAAGGAGCCGATCCCTGCGGTTGACGGAGTCGATTTTCACATCAGCAAAGGCGAAACCGTCGCGCTTGTAGGTGAATCGGGCTCCGGAAAAAGCATTACTTCTTTATCAATTATGGGCCTCGTCCAAAGCTCAGGCGGAAAAATCATGGACGGCTCTATTAAACTCGAAGACAAAGACCTCACCTCATTCACTGAAAACGATTATTGCAAAATCCGCGGTAACGAAGTATCCATGATCTTTCAGGAACCAATGACCTCCCTTAATCCGGTGTTAACAATCGGAGAACAAATTACCGAAGTGCTGATTTACCATAAAAACATGAAGAAAAAAGAAGCCCGTCAACGAGCTGTTGAACTCTTGCAGATGGTCGGTTTCTCCCGGGCGGAGCAAATTATGAAGGAGTACCCGCATCGGCTGTCCGGCGGTATGAGACAGAGGGTGATGATTGCCATCGCACTGAGCTGTAATCCTAAACTGCTCATTGCTGATGAACCAACGACAGCGCTGGACGTGACAATACAAGCCCAGGTGCTGGAGCTCATGAAAGATCTCTGTCAGAAGTTCAATACATCGATTCTTCTCATCACACACGACTTAGGTGTCGTGTCTGAAGCTGCCGATAGAGTGATTGTCATGTACTGCGGACAAGTCGTAGAAAACGCCACTGTTGATGACTTATTTTTAGAACCGCTTCATCCGTATACAGAAGGCCTGCTTACGTCAATTCCTGTTATAGATGGAGAGATTGATAAATTAAATGCGATTAAAGGCAGTGTGCCTACACCGGATAATCTGCCGCCGGGGTGCCGTTTTGCCCCAAGGTGCCCGAAAGCTATGGATAAGTGCTGGACAAATCAGCCTTCGCTTTTGACACACAAAAGCGGAAGAACGGTGAGATGCTTTTTATATGAGGAAGAGGGTGCCGAACAATCATGACAGCAGCTAATCAAGAAACAATCTTAGAGCTTCGTGACGTAAAAAAATACTTTCCGATCCGGTCAGGCCTTTTTCAAAGAAAAGTCGGTGATGTAAAAGCGGTGGATGGTGTTTCATTTTCGTTAAAAAAAGGAGAAACACTCGGAATCGTTGGAGAGTCGGGCTGCGGAAAATCGACTGCCGGCAGAACGATGATCAGACTGTACAAACCGACAGAGGGCCAAATTCTTTTTAAAGGGCAGGATATTTCCAATCTGTCAGAGGAGAAGCTGCGGAAGAGTGTCCGCAAAAATATTCAAATGGTTTTCCAAGATCCATTTGCTTCGTTAAACCCGAGAAAGACCCTGCGTTCCATCATAAAGGAGCCGTTTAATACGCACAACATGTATACCATGCGTGAACGAAACGAAAAAGTTGAAGAGCTGCTTGCAAGAGTAGGGCTTCACCCGTCGTTTGCCGGCCGTTATCCCCATGAGTTTTCAGGCGGCCAGCGTCAGCGGATCGGCATTGCCAGAGCACTCACTTTGAATCCAGAGCTGATCATTGCAGATGAGCCGGTTTCCGCACTTGATGTATCCATTCAGGCCCAAGTGATTAACTTGATGGAGGAATTACAGGAAGAATTTAATCTTACGTATCTATTTATCTCTCATGATCTGAGTGTCGTCCGCCATATCAGCGACAGAGTCGGAGTAATGTATCTTGGCAAAATGATGGAACTGACCGGCAAGCATGAGCTTTATGACAACCCGCTTCACCCATATACCCAAGCGCTTTTATCCTCCGTTCCGGTTACAAGAAAAAGAGGTTCTGTCAAACGTGAACGCATTGTCCTGAAGGGAGAACTGCCTAGTCCGGCCAACCCGCCAAAAGGCTGCGTATTCCACACAAGATGTCCTGTTGCAAAACCGATATGCAAGGAACAAATACCAGAATTTAAAGAAGCTGCTCCCAGCCACTTTGTGGCTTGTCACCTTTATAGCTAATGTTGCCCGCACAGCTTTGAGAGGGGGTATGCACACTACATAAACAACAGCCTAGAAGAACGAACATTTCAAGAGGGGGAATATCTAATGAAAAGACGGAAAACCGCACTGATGATGCTAAGTGTATTGATGGTTCTGGCCATCTTTTTATCAGCCTGCTCGGGATCAAAATCAAGCAACAGCAGCGCGAAAAAATCAGCAGGCAAACCGCAGCAAGGCGGGGATTTGGTTGTTGGTTCAATCGGAGAACCCACACTTTTTAACTCTCTGTATTCTACCGATGACGCAAGTACGGATATTGAAAATATGCTGTACAGCTTTTTAACGAAAACGGATGAAAAACTAAATGTGAAATTGTCACTCGCTGAAAGCATTAAAGAATTAGACGGCGGCCTTGCATATGATGTGAAAATTAAAAAAGGCGTTAAGTTTCATGACGGAAAAGAACTGACTGCAGACGACGTCGTATTTACGTACAGTGTCCCTTTAAGCAAAGATTACAAGGGAGAACGCGGTTCAACATATGAAATGCTGAAATCCGTAGAAAAAAAGGCGATTACGAAGTCTTGTTTAAGCTGAAATATAAAGACGGTAATTTCTACAACAATGCGTTAGACAGCACAGCTATTCTGCCGAAACATATTCTCGGTAATGTTCCGATTGCTGATTTAGAAGAAAATGAGTTTAACAGAAAGAAACCAATCGGTTCAGGACCATTTAAGTTTAAGGAATGGAAGCAGGGCCAATATATTAAGCTCGAAGCGAATGATGATTACTTTGAAGGAAGACCGTATTTAGATACTGTGACGTATAAAGTCATTCCTGACGCAAATGCTGCCGTTGCTCAGCTGCAGGCAGGCGATATTAATTTCTTTAATGTGCCCGCCACTGACTACAAAACGGCTGAAAAATTCAACAACCTAAAAATCGTTACTGATTTGGCATTAAGTTATGTGTACATCGGGTGGAATGAAAAAAATGAATTATTCAAGGATAAAAAGGTTCGTCAAGCGCTAACAACCGCTCTTGACCGCGAGTCAATCGTCAGCCAAGTATTAGATGGAGACGGCGAGGTAGCTTACATTCCGGAAAGCCCTTTATCTTGGAACTATCCTAAAGATATAGATGTTCCGAAATTTGAGTACAACGAGAAAAAAGCGAAACAGATGCTTGCAGAAGCCGGCTGGAAAGATACGAACGGTGACGGCATTCTGGATAAAGACGGAAAGAAATTCTCGTTTACCCTTAAAACGAACCAAGGAAACAAAGTCCGTGAAGACATCGCTGTCGTCGTTCAGGAACAGCTGAAAAAAATCGGCATTGAAGTGAAAACCCAGATCGTTGAATGGAGCGCTCTCGTTGAACAAATGAATCCTCCGAATTGGGATTTTGATGCAATGGTCATGGGATGGAGTTTATCCACATTCCCGGATCAATATGATATTTTCCATTCAAGCCAGATTAAAAAGGGTTTGAACTACGTTTGGTATAAAAATGCCGAAGCGGATAAACTCATGAAAGATGCAAAATCAATCAGTGACAGAAAGCAGTATTCAAAAGAATATGAGCAAATCTATCAAAAAATTGCGGAAGATCAGCCGTATACGTTCTTGTATTATCCTAACAACCATATGGCAATGCCGGAAAATCTTGAAGGATACAAATATCATCCGAAACGTGATTTGTATAATATTGAAAAATGGTGGCTTGCAAAATAAATTTCCCTTAAAGGGGAGGGAGAGCGTTTTCTCCCTCTTCTGTTTTTAATAAGGAAAGTAAAGGGGGACAAGTATATGGCTGCATATATTATCAGAAGAACCTTAATGTCTATCCCGATTTTATTGGGAATTACGATTTTATCATTTGTTATCATGAAAGCCGCGCCCGGAGATCCGATGACATTAATGATGGACCCGAAAATCAGCCAGGCTGACAGAGAGCAGTTTATTGAAAAATACGGTCTGAATGATCCTCAGTACGTTCAATATTTAAAGTGGCTAGGCAACATGGTGCAGGGTGATTTCGGAACGTCTATTGTCAGAAAAGGAACGCCTGTTTCAGAATTGATTATGGCAAGACTACCCAATACGCTCCTGCTGATGCTGGTTTCAACGATTTTGGCTCTTATGATTTCTATTCCGTTCGGTGTCCTGTCGGCAAAGCGGCCGTATTCAAAAATCGACTATGGCATTACATTTACCTCGTTTATAGGCCTGGCTATTCCAAACTTTTGGTTTGGATTAATTTTGATTATGGTGTTATCGGTAAATCTCGGCTGGTTTCCAACTGGGGGTGTCGAGACACTGAATACCGAATTCAATATATTTGACCGGATTCATCATTTAATTCTGCCTGCATTCGTTCTAGCTACAGCTGACATGGCCGGACTGACGAGATACACGAGATCCAATATGCTTGATGTATTAAATCAAGATTATATTCGCACAGCGAGAGCAAAAGGATTTAAAGAGAACAGAGTGCTATTTAAACATGGATTGAGGAATGCATTATTACCCGTCATTACAATTTTCGGTTTGATGATTCCTTCATTTATCGGCGGATCTGTCGTTGTCGAACAAATTTTCACTTGGCCGGGATTAGGAAAGCTGTTTGTCGATTCAGCATTCCAGCGCGATTATCCGGTTATCATGGCAATGACTGTGATCTCGGCGGTTCTTGTCGTTGTCGGAAACCTCATTGCAGACATCCTTTACGCGATTGTTGATCCGCGGATCGAATATTAAAAGGAGGGAAACAGAGATGTCAGAGCTGCAAACAACTCCCTCGCCGGAGATCAGGCTGAAAGAAAATATTTCGAAAAAGCCAGAAACAATGACAAAGATTTTCTGGGAAAAATTCTCGAAAAACAAACTGGCCATTTTAGGTGCCGTTATTCTTTTTATCATTATTATGTCTGCTGTTTTCGCCCCTTTAATTGCACCTTATCCCCAAGAGCAGCAAAGCCTGCTTGATAAATATAAGGCGCCGGGCCTTGAACATCTGATGGGAACGGATAAATTTGGACGTGATATTTTCAGCCGGATCCTATATGGAGCGCGTGTCTCTTTATTGGTTGGATTTGCGTCCGTAGTCGGTTCGATTTTGATCGGAACGGTTTTAGGAGCATTAGCCGGATATTTCAGAGGAATAGTGGATGCTGTCATTATGCGTGTAGTTGACATTGTGTTATCCATTCCTGATATTTTCTTGTTGATCACGCTGGTCACCATCTTCAAGCCGGGTGTGGACAAATTGATTTTAATTTTCTGTCTCACAGGATGGACCACAACAGCACGATTAGTAAGGGGAGAATTCTTGTCGCTCCGTTCAAGGGAATATGTTCTTGCTGCTAAAACAATTGGAACAAAAACGCACAAAATTATTTTTTCTCATATCCTGCCCAATGCGTTAGGGCCGATTATCGTGTCAGCTACGCTGAAAGTTGGGTCTGTTATTCTAGCTGAATCGGCGCTAAGCTACTTGGGCTTTGGAATCCAGCCGCCAATCGCTAGCTGGGGGAACATGCTTCAAGACGCACAGAATTTCACAGTAATGATTCAAGCATGGTGGTACCCGTTATTTCCCGGGCTATTTATTTTAATGACCGTTTTATGCTTCAACTTTGTCGGTGATGGCCTGCGGGATGCGCTTGACCCGAAAAATATTAAATAAAAATGAATATCATATCTGTTATAAAATATCACCAAATCAGAAAAAAGCAGGTCTCCTTTAGTCAGAAAATATACAAAGAGATCTGCTTTTTATGATTCTTACATAAACCCAGTGATTCCAGATTTCCTCAATCTCTTTGGAATAATTTCTCTATCCCTTGCCTATACTGTGGACAACAGTTTTTATAAAAGTGAGGGGTTAGAGATGTTATTTCTTCATGATGTGTGGGTCAATTGGTTTGAAGGGGAAGAAAATGGCTACAATGTATGCCACTTTCACGAATGGCGCAAGGAAGATACGGTTGAGCTTTTGGATCAGGTGCCGCTGTTAAGGGTGCCGTCAGTACTGTTTCATTACATAGAAAACGATTTGTCAGAGCTTCCGAAAGGTTTGCTTGAAGACGTACATCAGAAATCGTACATTCGAAAAAATCATGAGCGGACAAAGCTTGAGTATTGTTTTGTCGTAACAGACGGAATCGGCATTTTAGCTGTTGACACGATCGGCTACACGATCCCTGTCAGAAAAAGCCGTCTAATCCCAAGACAGGAGCAGCTCGTTTATGAAATGGTAAAAGATGTAGAGCCTGAAACATATGAATTTGAGCCAAAGAAGCTGGAATCCTCCAAGGAATATCACATCTTATCATTAGCACCAGAACATGTCAGAGGACTGACAAGAAAAGAACGGCAAATTAAGCAGCTGATGTTTATGGCGCTTGACCAATTAAAAGGGCTGAAAAACCGAGCGGAAATTGGCTACTGGTACACAGAGTGGAATCCGCATATGTATGAACAAATCAAAAGGATGAGCTTTGAAGAGATTTGGGACATGCTGTATAACGAAACAATTGAAGGCTGGTCGGACAAACACCTAGCTTTTTGCGAAAACCTAATAAAAGGACAGCCTTTTTTCGAAAAGCTTTGGGAAATGGAAAACGAATCAAAGGTCAACTGAAAAAAACCGCTCTTTGCAAAGAGCGGTTTTTTGATTAGCGTCTTTTTCTTCCAAGACCCATGGCATTCTCCATTTTTTTCAGCATTTTGTTTGCTGTCCGATTCGCTCGTTCCGCGCCTTCATCAAGAATCCGGTCTAATTCTTCAGATTCTATCAGCTCGTAATAGCGGTCCTGGATCGGTTTTAATGCGTTCACTACGACTTCTGCCAAATCACCTTTAAACTCGCCGTAGCCTTTTCCTTCGTACTTTGCTTCAAGCTCTTCAATTGTCGTATTGCCGAGGATTGAATAAATTGTAAGAAGGTTGGAAACGCCCGGTTTGTTTTCCTTATCAAATTTGACAATGCCTTCAGAATCCGTTACTGCGCTTTTGATTTTCTTTTCAAGCTGCTTCGGCTCATCCAGCAATGTAATATAAGCTTTCTGATTCGGATCAGATTTGCTCATTTTCTTCAGCGGATCATTCAGAGACATGATACGTGCACCGACTTTTGGAATTTTCACTTCCGGAATCGTAAAGATGTCGTTGTATTTTTTGTTGAAGCGTTCTGCAAGATTCCGCGTCAGCTCAAGGTGCTGCTTTTGATCCTCGCCGACAGGTACAAGATCCGTTCCGTACAGCAGAATATCAGCGGCCATCAGCGGCGGATATGTTAACAGGCCGGAGACGACAGCTTCATTGCCTTTGGATTTGTCCTTAAATTGAGTCATCCGCTCAAGCTCGCCGATATAGGCGACACACTGCATCATCCATCCGGCCTGCGCATGTGCGGGGACCTCTGACTGAATAAACAATGTTGCTTTTTCTGGATCAAGTCCGACAGCTAAGTAAAGCGCCGCGAGATTGCGGATATTCTTTCTAAGCTCAAGCCGGTCTTGAGGAACAGTTATCGCATGCTGATCGACGATGCAAAAATAGCTGTTATAATCATGCTGCAGTTCGACAAACTGCTTCATTGCACCGATATAGTTGCCGAGCGTCACTGAGCCGCTTGGCTGAATGCCTGAAAAAATCGTTTGTTTCATGAAAACATCAACCTCATTTCTTAAAACATAATAAAAAAGGCTCATTCTTCCCCTGTAAAAAAGGGACGAATGAACCGTGGTACCACCCTGATTATTCCATTAAAATGGAATCACTCTGACGTTTGTAACGGAGACTGCTCCGGCTGAGCCTACTTTTTTCCAGTTCGGTCAGCTGCTCCAAAGTCCATTCCACATTGCCCGTTATCTGCTCCCAGCACCGCAGACTCTCTTCAAACAGGTGAAACGTGTACTACTCTTTTTCATAGCAAGCTTTTCTTTTGATTGCTTCATTATAAATCAATTATAACCAATTGTCATCATGAAAAAACATTCTTTTTTCCAGTAAAATTGTAATAATATAAATAACACGAGTGCTGTAAAATCCTTAAATGATAACTGCTATCAGCGTAAAAACAGGCAGATATTATATGTAAAAAGCAATATGGGCAGAAAACACATGAAAAAGTTTTTAATCAATTTATGCTTTAAATGGTAGAAGGATATTATGTTCATGGAAGAAAAACTAACGAAGTTTAAATATTTTAAATTGATAAAATAATATTGCAATAAATTATTTGTTTCATTATAATGAACTTGTTCACTCTATTGTTACAGCTTTTTTACAAAAATAATCAGAAAAGACGGAACAGAATAAAAGTTGTGGAAACTCAGGTTCATTTGTCTGATATTTCTGAGGATTTAGCCGTAAGGAGCTGAAAATTATTATTAGGGGGTTTGCGAATATGAAAAAACGTTGGTCGATTGTCACGTTGATGCTCATTTTCACTCTCGTGCTGAGCGCGTGCGGCTTTGGCGGCAGCGGATCAAACGGTGAAGGGAAAAAGGACAGTAAAGGAAAGACGACACTTAACATTAATATTAAAACTGAGCCGTTCTCCTTACATCCGGGATTGGCAAATGATTCAGTATCAGGCGGTGTTATCCGTCAGACTTTTGAAGGATTGACACGTATCAATGCAGATGGTGAGCCTGAAGAAGGCATGGCTTCTAAAATTGAAACGAGCAAGGACGGAAAGACATATACATTTACCATTCGTGATGGTGTGAAATGGTCTAATGGAGACCCTGTAACTGCACAAGATTTTGAATATGCTTGGAAATGGGCGCTTGACCCTAATAATGAATCACAATACGCTTACCAGCTCTACTACATAAAAGGTGCTGAAGCGGCGAATACCGGAAAAGGCAGCCTAGACGATGTGGCAGTAAAAGCTGTGAATGACAAAACGCTGAAGGTTGAATTAAATAACCCGACTCCATATTTCACTGAATTAACTGCGTTCTATACGTATATGCCGATCAATAAGAAAATTGCAGAGAAAAATAAAAAGTGGAATACAAATGCCGGAGATGATTATGTATCAAACGGGCCGTTCAAAATGACGGCATGGAAACACAGCGGCTCTATTACTCTCGAAAAAAATGACCAGTATTGGGATAAAGACAAAGTCAAACTGAAGAAAATCGATATGGTTATGATCAACAATAACAATACGGAACTAAAAAAATTCCAAGCTGGCGAACTTGATTGGGCCGGTATGCCGCTCGGACAGCTTCCGACAGAATCCCTGCCGACCCTGAAAAAAGACGGTTCTTTACATGTTGAGCCGATTGCAGGAGTGTATTGGTACAAATTCAACACTGAAGCTAAGCCATTAGACAACGTCAATATCCGTAAAGCTTTAACATATTCGCTTGACCGTCAGTCGATTGTTAAAAACGTTACGCAAGGAGAGCAAATCCCGGCAATGGCTGCAGTGCCGCCTACAATGAAGGGATTTGAGGATAACAAAGAAGGATACTTCAAAGACAATGATGTCAAAACAGCAAAAGAATACCTTGAAAAAGGCCTAAAAGAAATGGGCTTAAGCAAGGCATCTGATTTGCCAAAAATCAAATTGTCTTACAACACTGATGACGCACACGCGAAAATCGCTCAAGCAGTACAAGAAATGTGGAAGAAAAATTTAGGCGTTGATGTTGAGCTTGATAACTCAGAGTGGAATGTCTATATTGATAAGCTCCACAGCCAAGATTATCAAATCGGCCGTATGGGCTGGCTCGGCGACTTCAATGATCCTATCAACTTCCTTGAATTGTTCCGCGACAAAAACGGAGGAAATAACGATACAGGCTGGGAAAATCCAGAATTCAAAAAGCTTCTGAATCAGTCACAAACTGAAACAGATAAAACAAAACGTGCAGAGCTGCTGAAAAAAGCAGAAGGTATTTTCATTGATGAAATGCCGGTTGCCCCAATCTATTTCTATACTGATACTTGGGTACAGGATGAAAACCTAAAAGGTGTTATCATGCCAGGTACTGGTGAGGTTTATTTCAGAAACGCATATTTTAAATAAGGCTACGTCTGAAAATAAAAGACCTCAAGGTATATGGGGAGAAAAGCCCCATATACCTTTCTTACTGATGGAGTATAAAAATGTAAAAACCATGGAGGTGTTCCCCCTTGCTAAAATATATCGGAAGACGCTTAGTCTATATGATTATCACACTATTTGTGATTGTAACTGTGACATTCTTCTTAATGCAAGCAGCACCGGGCGGGCCATTTTCAGGTGAGAAAAAGCTTCCGCCTGAAATTGAAGCAAATTTAAATGCGCATTATGGCTTGGACAAGCCGCTGTTTGTACAATATGTCAGTTATTTGAAATCAGTTGCAATGTGGGATTTCGGACCGTCATTTAAATATAAAGGTCAGAGTGTTAACGACCTGATCAGTTCAGGTTTCCCCGTTTCATTTACTCTTGGAGCAGAAGCTATTCTCCTCGCTTTAGCGTTAGGTGTATTGTTTGGGGTCATTGCAGCCCTTTACCATAATAAGTGGCAGGATTATACCGTCGCGATTTTAACGATATTTGGTATTTCGGTTCCGAGCTTTATCATGGCGGCTGTTCTGCAATATGTGTTCTCCATGAAGCTTGGGCTGTTTCCGGTCGCGGGGTGGGATTCCTGGGCATACACCTTTTTGCCTTCCATCGCACTTGCTTCCATGCCGATGGCGTTTATTGCCAGACTTTCCCGTTCAAGCATGATCGAAGTGTTAAACAGTGATTATATCCGCACAGCGAAAGCGAAAGGGCTTTCCCGCCCAGCGGTTACAGTGCGGCACGCCATTCGAAACGCACTTTTGCCGGTTGTTACATATATGGGCCCGATGGCCGCACAGGTCTTAACGGGGAGCTTCATTATTGAAACCATTTTTGGGATTCCGGGGCTTGGTGCACACTTCGTCAACAGTATTACAAACCGTGATTATACGGTCATTATGGGTGTAACGGTGTTCTTCAGTGTCATCTTGCTATTGTGTGTATTAATCGTAGATGTGTTATACGGCATTATTGATCCAAGAATCAAGCTTTCCAAAGCAAAGAAAGGAGCCTAGGCCATGCAGAACATTCCAAAAAACATGTTTGAACCAGCCGCAGCGAATGCCGGCGATGCAGAAAAAATAAGTAAAAAGAGCCTTTCCCTCTGGAAAGATGCGATGCTTCGCTTCCGCAGCAATAAGCTTGCAATGGTCGGGCTTATCATTATCGTACTTATTATCCTTATGGCAATTTTTGCGCCGATGTTCTCAAGGTATGATTATTCAACTACTAATCTCTTAAATGCGGATAAGCCGCCTTCAAAAGATCACTGGTTCGGAACAGATGATCTTGGACGGGACATTTTCGTCCGTACATGGGTAGGGGCGCGAATCTCAATCTTTATCGGTGTTGCAGCTGCTGTTCTCGATTTGCTGATCGGCGTCATTTGGGGGAGCATTTCAGGCTTCCGCGGAGGAAGAACAGATGAAATCATGATGCGTATCGCTGATATCCTTTGGGCAGTTCCTTCATTATTAATGGTTATCTTACTGATGGTTGTTCTTCCGAAAGGTCTATTTACGATTATTATTGCCATGACGATTACAGGCTGGATTAATATGGCCAGAATCGTGCGCGGACAAGTGCTGCAGCTGAAGAATCAGGAGTATGTGCTTGCTTCACAGACACTGGGTGCAAAAACATCCCGTCTTCTATTTAAACATATCGTGCCAAACGCAATGGGTTCTATTTTGGTCACGATGACACTGACAGTTCCTACTGCGATTTTTACAGAAGCCTTTTTAAGCTATTTGGGACTTGGTGTTCCGGCTCCGCTGGCAAGCTGGGGAACGATGGCTTCTGACGGATTGCCTGCATTGACCTATTATCCGTGGCGTTTATTCTTCCCTGCCGGATTTATCTGCATTACAATGTTTGGTTTTAACGTTGTCGGCGACGGATTAAGAGACGCATTGGATCCTAAGTTACGTAAATAAGGGAGTGATACGGGTGACACGCCTATTAGAAGTAAAAGATTTAGCAATTTCATTTAAAACATATGGCGGAGAGGTCCAGGCGATCCGCGGAGTGAATTTCCATCTGGATAAAGGGGAGACGCTGGCCATTGTTGGAGAATCAGGTTCCGGAAAAAGTGTAACCTCTCAAGCGATTATGAAGCTGATTCCAATGCCTCCGGGTTATTTCAAACGCGGTGAGATCCTGTTTGAAGGAAAGGATCTGGTGCCGCTGTCCGAAAAAGAAATGCAAAATGTCCGGGGAAAAGAGATCGGCATGATATTCCAAGATCCGATGACCTCTTTAAATCCAACGATGAAGGTCGGTAAACAAATTACGGAAGTGCTTTTTAAACACGAAAAGATCTCGAAGGAAGCGGCTAAAAAACGCGCGGTTGAACTGCTGGAATTAGTCGGTATCCCAATGCCGGAAAAGCGGGTGAACCAATTTCCGCATGAATTTTCAGGCGGGATGAGACAGAGGGTTGTCATTGCCATGGCGCTTGCAGCGAATCCGAAACTTCTGATCGCCGATGAGCCGACAACTGCTCTTGATGTAACGATTCAAGCGCAAATTTTGGAATTAATGAAGGATTTGCAAAAGAAAATTGACACGTCCATCATCTTTATCACACACGATCTTGGTGTTGTGGCTAACGTTGCTGACCGGGTCGCTGTCATGTACGCGGGACAGATTGTAGAAACTGGTACGGTAGACGAAATCTTCTACGACCCGAGACATCCGTACACTTGGGGGCTTCTTGCATCCATGCCGACACTGGAAAGTTCAGGAGAGGAAGAGCTGACTGCAATTCCGGGCACGCCGCCTGATTTGACAAACCCGCCAAAAGGAGATGCTTTTGCCCTGCGGAGCTCTTACGCGATGAAAATCGATTTTGAACAGGAGCCGCCAATGTTTAAGGTATCCGATACTCATTATGTAAAATCGTGGCTGCTTCATCCTGACGCGCCAAAGGTAGAGCCGCCTGAAGCGGTAAAAGCGAAAATGCGTAAACTGGCAAACACGTTTGAAAAACCTGTCTTAGTGAGAGAAGTTGAATGAATTGACTGAAAAACTATTAGAAATCAAACATTTAAAACAGCACTTTGTCACGCCGAGGGGAACGGTTAAGGCTGTAGATGATTTATCATTTGATATCTATAAAGGTGAAACATTAGGGCTGGTTGGTGAATCTGGCTGCGGTAAATCGACAACAGGCCGAAGCATTATCAGGCTGTACGAAGCAACCGATGGTGAGGTGCTGTTCAACGGCGAAAATGTGCACGGGAGAAAATCGCGGAAAAAGCTGCTGGAATTCAACCGCAAAATGCAGATGATTTTCCAAGACCCCTATGCATCCCTGAATCCGAGAATGACAGTTGCTGATATTATTGCTGAAGGCCTTGATATTCATAAGCTGGCAAAAACGAAAAAAGAGCGGATGCAGCGAGTTCATGAACTATTGGAAACAGTGGGATTGAACAAGGAACACGCGAACCGCTATCCTCATGAATTTTCCGGCGGCCAGCGCCAAAGAATCGGGATTGCCAGAGCGCTTGCTGTTGATCCGGAATTCATTATCGCGGATGAGCCGATTTCCGCTTTGGATGTATCCATTCAAGCGCAGGTCGTGAATTTAATGAAAGAACTGCAAAAAGAAAAAGGGCTCACATACCTGTTTATTGCCCACGATTTATCGATGGTCAAATACATCAGTGACCGCATTGGCGTCATGTATTTCGGGAAACTGGTTGAGCTTGCGCCGGCAGATGAGCTTTATGAAAATCCGCTTCACCCATATACAAAATCATTGCTTTCTGCGATTCCGCTTCCTGATCCGGACTATGAGAGAAATCGCGTTCGCCAGAAATATGATCCGTCTGTCCATCAATTAAAGGATGGGGAAACGATGGAATTCCGTGAAGTCAAACCGGGACATTTTGTGATGTGCACGGAAGCCGAATTTAAAGCTTTTTCATGATTCATCAATCCTTCAAGAGATTTCTCTTGAAGGATTTTTTTGCGTCTTCATAGAAAGTGAGAATGATAACATTTACAATTAGAGGAAAAAGCGGAGGCGAAATACGATTCAATTTCTGCATAACAAAAATGTTTTTGCGCTATTGCTGTCTCAATCTTTTCAATCTTTAGCAGGAGTCCTCGTCACAATCGTTTTAATGGTCCGGATCTATCAAATGACTGACTCCGTTTTTTTGGCGGGCCTTATTTTATCGTTCATGTCGTTTGCGAGTATAGCAGCAAGCTTTTGCGTCTCTCCGGTGCTTCGCATTCTCGGTTTTAAAAAGGTGCTTGCGGGAGCGAATCTGCTGAGAGCGGTCTTTATTATACTGATGGCATACAGCGTCACTCATCACGGACAGGCATTCTTTTGGATTACGCTGCTGTTTGTGTTTTGTTTTTCCTTCGCGGGCGCTTTTTTTCAGCCGGCAAGATTTGCGCTGCTGCCGATTATTGTTCCAAAGAAGCAATATGTAAAAGCGAATGGTGTGATCTCCCTCTCGAATCAATTGTTCTTAACAGCAGGCTGGGGCCTTGGAGGCCTTCTGACGTACGCCGTCCCTTTTGAACTCGTTGTCGGCGCTGCCATTTGCCTGTTTGTTCTATCGGGAGCTTCCATCAGTGTGCTGCATGTAAATGAAGAAGAGGCTGCAGGAACTGCTGAAACAGCATCTGTCAGAAGTATATGGAAGGATTTAATGATCATCCCTATTGTAAGAGACATTACTGTAATGGACATGTTAGAAGCTTTGGCGGGTTCCGTATGGTCATCTGCTATTCTCCTCGCATTTACTGCGGCTGTTTTGCATGAAACAGAGGTGTGGTGGGGGATGTTTAACGCTTCCTATTTTATAGGCGCAATTGTCGGCAGTGTGATTGCTATTCGTTTTTCTTCTTTTTTTGAGCGGAATATGGGCTATGCCATTATGTTCAGCTCGCTTGTAATGTCGGCGCTGACCCTTTTGTTTTCATTTTCTCCAGTCCCATTTTTATGCGCTCTGGCTTGTGCTGCAATGGGGCCTTTTTATCAGGTGCGTGATATTTGCCAGGAAACCATGCTGCAGGAAGTTATTCCCGAGCAGAAACGAATCGGAATCATGGCTGCAAAAAATGCGATTTTGACTCCTTGGTCAGGCGTCACCTACTCCATTATGGGGCTAGTGGCTGATGCTGCTGGTGCGAAAATAGCTTTTATCGCGGCTGCTGCATTATATATCATGACATTTCTGATTGCACTGGCGCAGCCCCGTCTGGTTCATTACAGGCGAGAAAATCGAGTTCAATGAGAAACACTTCAAAATGAACGGAGCAGCTGGCTCCGTTTTGCTGAAAAAAAAATGAAACCATGGCGGAAGTTCGCACGTCTTTATAGATGTAAGGCTGTTTAAACAAGAAGAAATGGGGTATATCTAAAAGTATGAAGACAACGAACTCATAAGGAGCAAATCAATGAACTGGTATGAAAAGCTTAGCGAGTACTTTCCAATTGAAGAAATGAAATCAAAAGCGCATATGGAAGCTCTTCTGAAAGAGCGAAGCGATATTTATCATAAAGATGAAGGCAAACATCATATTTTAATGTTTGCGGAATTCGATTCTTTTATCTTCGTTGATTATCTGTATGTGTCTAAGGATGCAAGAGGGCAGGGGCTTGGCGGCAAATTGATCGCGAAGCTGAAAAAGAAAAATAAGCCCATATTGCTCGAGGTGGAACCTGTGGATGAAGATGATACTGATACAGAAAAACGCCTGAGGTTTTATCAAAGAGAGCATTTCAAGCATGCTCAGTCAATTGGGTACCGGCGCCGGTCATTGGCTACGAATGAAGTAAACAAGATGGAGATTCTGTACTGGTCACCAAAAACAGAATCAGAAGAAGAAATTCTTGAAGCCATGAAACAGACATATGAAAACATTCATACTTATAAAGATGAGAAATGGTACGGAGAATCGTACGAAAAAACGGATGAGGTCTTGGAAATCATCGATGAAGAAAAACAAAAAAATATTTTCGATCAGTTAAGCTAATTGAGAATAAGAACATATCATGAACATTAAAAATTTGCTGGATTGACACATTTTTTTCTTAGGATACTGTTCACACTTACTTTTTTATAGTATAATACCTGTAAAGATTCCTTTTTTAGAGTAATTTCAATTTAAGAATAAAATAGATGTTCATCCTACTAATTAGAGGAGTGAAGATGAATGGTTACACTATACACATCACCAAGCTGTACTTCATGCAGAAAGGCGAGAGCGTGGCTCGAGGAGCACGAGATTCCATTTGTAGAAAGAAACATTTTCTCTGAACCTTTATCAATTGATGAAATAAAACAAATTCTTCGAATGACTGAGGACGGAACAGATGAAATCATCTCAACCCGTTCAAAAGTATTCCAAAAACTGAATGTGAACGTTGAATCTATGCCGCTGCAAGATTTGTACCGCTTGATCAACGAGCATCCAGGTTTGCTTCGCCGTCCGATCATCATTGACGAAAAACGTTTGCAGGTCGGATATAACGAAGACGAAATCAGACGTTTCCTGCCAAGAAAAGTTCGCTCTTTCCAATTAAGAGAAGCACAGCGTTTGGCAAACTAATAGATCGTATCATCAAAAGAAGGCTGAGTCATCAGCCTTCTTTTATTTTTCAACCTGCTGGTAATAAATGCTCGCAAGGATGACAAACGCAACCGTCAAAATGGGGAGGAGCGTTTCGACTGTGCCGTGCTGCGCCATAAAAAGCGACAGCTTTTTGTCTCTGACAATCATTTCTCCGCCAGTATAAGCAAGCAGCCCGCTTCCCGCGTAAATCAGAAGCGGTATTTTCTCTAGTGCAATATGGATGAGTTTGCTGCCCCAAATAATAACCGGAACCGATACACACAATCCTATAACAACGAGAGAAAACTCACCGTGTGAAGCTCCCGCAACTGCGATGACGTTGTCCAGCGACATAAAGAGATCTGCAAGCACAATCGTTCGTATCGCTCTCCACAGGGAGGTGCTGCTTTTAATGTGTTTCGTGTCTTTTTTTTCAATCAGCAGCTGATATCCTAAATACAGCAGGAAAATTCCGCCGGCGCACTGCAAGAACGGAATGTTCAAAAGATATACTGCTGCACTTGTTAATCCGATTCTCATGGCAACGGCAATAAATGTTCCGAGAATAATGGCTTGCTGTCTTTGCTTGTCCGGCAAATGTCTGCTGGCCATGGCAATAACAACCGCGTTATCTCCGCCGAGGATCAGGTCAATCCCAACAATGACGAGCAGAGAAATCAGATAGTCATGCTCCATGAAGCGGCACCTCGCTTTCAGTCCTTCGCTTGTACTACTACTATATGAGACAGGTCATATTTTATGATATCAGCCGCCTGATCTGCCGTTTTTTAGGCAAAGGTGCATTTTTATTTCTTTTGTGACTGTTTTATCATAAAATAGAAATACAAAGGAATTCACACTGGCCTTGGTTAAGGTTAAGATGTGGACGGAATGGGTAAAGTGTAGTAAAGTACAATTAATCGGGAGCTTAGATGTCCCTTCAACATCTTATATAGAAGGGAAGGTTGGCAAATGGAAATTGAAAGAATTAACGAGCATACAGTAAAATTTTATATGTCTTACGGAGATATTGAAGATCGCGGTTTTGACAGAGAAGAAATTTGGTATAACCGTGAGCGCAGTGAAGAACTTTTCTGGGAAGTCATGGATGAAGTTCATGAAGAAGAGGAATTCGCTGTGGAAGGCCCACTTTGGATTCAAGTTCAGGCACTGGACAAAGGATTAGAAATCATCGTCACAAAAGCCCAGCTTTCCAAAGACGGACAAAAGCTCGAACTGCCGATTCCTGAGGATAAAAAGCAAGAACCAGCATCTGAGGATCTTGACGCCTTGCTGGATGATTTCCAGAAAGAAGAGCAAGCCGTCAATCAGGAAGAGAAGGAGCAAAAGCTTCAATTTGTCTTGCGATTTGGCGATTTTGAGGATGTTATTTCTCTATCTAAATTGAACGTTAACGGAAGCAAAACGACTTTATATTCGTTTGAGAACCGATATTATTTATATGTAGATTTTTGCAATATGACTGATGAAGAGGTTGAAAATCAGCTAAGCATCCTGCTGGAGTACGCAACTGAATCCTCAATCAGCATACACCGTCTTGAAGAGTACGGCAAGCTGATTATTTCAGAGCATGCTCTAGAAACGATAAAAAAACACTTTGCATCATAGCAAACCGATTTCCTTCCGGAAATCGGTTTTTTTTATGCACGAAAATGCCATTTTAGAGATGTGAAAAATCAAAAACATATAGACAAGCAGAAAATACAGCGAACAGGAGTTGATCATCTTTTCCAGAAAGTATACTTCATCTGGAAAGGAGAGATGACAATTGTTTAGTGCTGTGACTGAAGACGGCCAAATGTTTCACCTTCTAGGCGCTCAGCAAAACCAGAAATTAAAGCGGAGACGGTTCTTCTGTCCGGTATGCGGGGGAGAGCTAGCTGTGAAGCTCGGACTTCAAAAAGCGCCGCATTTTGCCCATAAACAGAACAAGTCCTGCGCCATAGACATCGAGCCGGAAAGCGCCTACCACTTAGAAGGAAAAAGACAGCTGTATGTATGGCTGAAAACGCAACGGGCTTCACCAATATTGGAGCCGTATATAAGGACAATCAACCAAAGACCGGACGTCATGGCAAGAATCAAGGAGCATATGCTTGCTGTTGAATATCAATGCGCCACTATCGCTCCAGATGTCTTTCAAAAGCGGACAGAGGGCTTCAAACAAGAAGGAATCATCCCGCAGTGGATTATGGGATACAGCCGCTTAAAACGGACTGCTTCGTCCTTTTATCAGCTTTCAACTTTTCATTGGCAGTTTATCAATGCAAGTCCATACAGAGAACTGATATGTTATTGTCCTGAAAGGCGTTCTTTTCTCCGGCTCAGCCACATCATTCCATTCTACACAAACCATTCTTATTCCTCAGTCCAAACGATCCCTATCCATCGGGCAGGTGCAGGCGATCTTTTTTTCACTGAACCGAAACCCTCAATTCAATATTCAGGCTGGACGAAAGCGATTCACCGTTTTCGCCATAAACCCCATCGGTTTAACTCAAAGGAAACAAATCGCCTTAGGCTGCTGTTTTATGAGAAACGACAGACGCCTTTTTCTTTTCTGCCGACTGAAGTGTTTGTTCCTGTTAGAAAAGGGGCAGTTTTTAAGAGTCCGGTTTTTGTGTGGCAGGGGTTTCTTTATTTGTTTATGACGGATCTTGGAGGTAAACGTGCGCCAATTCGTTTTTCAGCCGTTTTGCAGCAGTGCAAACTGCACATTCATAATAAGAACATTGCACTCAGGTCCGAATGCAGCGAAGAGTGTCTTTCAGAAGCGGTTAAACAGTATATTGATTTTTTGTGCAAGAAGGGATTTTTAAGGGAGACTCAGAAAGAAGTATATGTGCTGAATCAGCCTGCAGGAGGCATACACTCCATGCAGGATCTCATAGAAAGAGACCGCAGCTGTTTTATAGAATGAGTTTGTCTTATTTGGCTCACCCTAAGACAAAGGTGGTGGGCAGGCTGTGAAAGGCACAAAAGGAAAGGTTTTTCGTGTTTTTACTGCTTTTTTGGCATTCGTTCTCTTCATTACTGCATATGATTTGACAAAAGGCAGTGAAAAACCGGAAGATATTCACAACACAAGTTTATTGAGAAACAGCTGTTTTTTCAATTGGCTTGAATCAAAGAAGACGAGGGGGATCACCATGGCTGAGGAAAAAAAAGCAAACCAACTGCCTGACAGAAGTGAGGTAAAGGCAGAAGACACATGGAGACTTGAGGATATTTTTCCTAGTGATGAGGCCTGGAATAAAGAATTTCAAGCTGTAAAAGAATTAATTCCGAATTTATCTAAGTATAAAGGAAAGCTGGCAGATTCAGCTGATCATTTATACGAGGCTCTTACGTATCAAGATAAAGTGATGGAGCGGCTAGGTAGGCTGTACACATATGCGCATATGCGCTCTGACCAGGATACTGGGAACTCCTTTTACCAGGGGCTGAATGACAAGGCGGGAAACCTGTATACACAGGCCGCAAGCGCGACAGCTTATTTGGTTCCGGAGATTTTATCCATAGAAGAAGACAAACTGCAGCAGTTCATTCTTGAAAAAGAAGAATTGAAGCTGTACTCTCATGCGATTGAGGAGATTACAAAGGAACGTCCGCATGTGCTGAGCGAGAAGGAAGAGGCGCTGCTTGCTGAAGCCTCCGAGGTACTGGGGTCATCTTCAAATACATTCAGCGTGTTAAATAACGCAGATATAACGTTTCCATCCATTAAAGACGAAGATGGGAATGAAAAACAGATCACTCACGGCAACTTTATTAATTTCTTGGAAAGTGAAAACCGTGAAGTCCGCAAAAATGCGTTTGACGCAGTGTATAAAACGTACGGACAATATAAAAACACAATGGCCACGACGCTAAGCGGCACTGTGAAAAAGGACAACTTCTACGCGAGAGTGAAAAAGTACAAGTCCGCGCGTGAGGCTGCGCTTTCTAACAACAGTATTCCTGAGGAAGTATACGATAACCTTGTTAAGACGATTAATAAGCATTTGCCGCTCCTGCACCGCTATATTGCGCTAAGAAAGAAAGTGCTTGAGCTTGATGAAGTGCATATCTATGACCTGTATACACCGCTTGTGAAAGATGCTGGGATGAAGGTGACATACGAGGAAGCCAAAGATTACATGCTGAAAGGCCTCGCACCTTTAGGGGAAGAATATGCCTCTATCCTAAAAGAAGGACTGGAAAACCGCTGGGTGGACGTTTACGAAAATAAAGGCAAACGCAATGGGGCTTATTCATCAGGAGCTTACGGCACGAATCCGTATATTTTGATGAACTGGCATAATAACGTCAATAATCTCTTTACGCTCGTGCACGAGTTTGGACATTCCGTACACAGCTACTATACGAGAAAGCACCAGCCTTATCCATACGGCAATTACAGCATCTTTGTCGCGGAAGTTGCCTCTACGACAAATGAAGCGCTCCTTGGCGAATATTTGCTGAACAATTTAGAGGATGAAAAACAGCGCTTATATATTCTCAACCATATGCTTGAGGGCTTCAGGGGAACGGTCTTCAGACAAACGATGTTCGCTGAATTTGAACATCTGATTCATACAAAGGCGCAAGAAGGCGAGCCGCTTACACCTGAGCTTCTGACAAATGTCTATTACGACCTGAATAAAAAGTATTTTGGAGACGGCATGGTGATTGATAAGGAAATCGGCCTTGAATGGTCGCGTATTCCGCACTTCTATTACAATTACTATGTGTATCAGTATGCGACAGGTTACAGCGCTGCCCAAGCATTAAGCAGCCAGATTTTGAAGGAAGGAAAGCCGGCGGTTGACCGTTATATTGACTTCCTGAAAGCGGGAAGCTCACAATACCCGATTGATGTCCTGAAAAAAGCGGGTGTTGATATGACGTCTCCAGAGCCAATCGAAGCCGCGTGCAAAATGTTTGAAGAAAAACTTGATGAAATGGAAGAGCTGCTGATGAAAGTCAAGCAGTCTTAAAAAAGTAAGCCTGTGCGGAAATGACGCACAGGCTTTTTTAAAACCCTTTAAAGGTTTTCCGGTGATTCAAGCGGTAGAGGGTAAACAAAATAGACAGAAACAGCAGAGGAGAGGTAATATAAAGCGGCAGCATATGCATCATGCCTAAGATATTCAAGCAGAAAAAAACAGCAATGCACACAATTGAGATCAAAGTAGACATCATGGCGGTCCTCCTCGTCCTTTTTCCTTATAAGGATATGAGTGAATGCACTTCGTTATGTTTTGTGACAAAAATATGAACATTAAGCATAGAGGTTGTCAAAAGTCGACATCTTTTGTTATCATAAGGATGTGAAATTGATCACAAACAAACATTACCCCTTTGTTTGACCGTGAAAAATTTCTCCCATCCCCTTTGTTGTCGTTAAGACATATGAAACCGCGCTTATCCCGGCGCGGTTTCTTTAGTGCTAAAAATGGAACGTACGTTTGGTTATGGCATAAAAAAACAGCCTCAAGCATATGCACGCCTGCGGCTATTTTTCACATGATTGATATTCATCAGAATAAGTGCTGAGAGACTTCCAAAACATTCCGTGTTTGGCTTCCACTTTGGCAACCTTTTTAGCAAACGCCAGTTTTTTCATTTCTTTTTCTACCTCTTCAAGGCTCAGGTCATATACAAGAGCAATTTCCTTCGAGGCAACGAAGCGGAAATATTCAATAAAACATTCTAAAGGCGGTGTTTCCGACGGCTTCGGCTCGTCGCCAAGCATCTCAAATAAAATTTCTTCATATACATCATATGAGTAGCTGCCAGGAACTTTAAGCCCTTCATCCTCATGCTGCGTATTAAAAAACGTCAGTGTCGGATTAACAGAAACATCCATCTCGGCAGCAATTTTCATGTCACATTGAAGCGCCTTGACCGCGCTTTGAGAATGCAGATCTTTTTTGAATTCTTCAAGATCGAGACTTGTATTTTCAGCAATCTCCAAAAGCACGTTTTCATCCGTAATATTTTTCTTTGAAACAAATAGGCTCTCCTGCATATTTCTGAGAAATTGCATGCCGGCTTTTCGTCCTTGCAGTTCGGCTGCTTTAAAAGCGAGAGCAGCCATATAAGGCGATGAAAGCGGCTGATCCTGTTCGAACCAGACATTGCCGTCACATGACATGCCAGAGCGGCTCGCGATCTTTTCCCATGCTTCTGCGAGAAGATGCTTTTTTCGCTTTTTATTTAAAGCGGTAAGGCTTGCGGAAGCGATAATGCGTAAGGTGAAAAAACGTCCGTATCTGATTTTCAGCTTTTTGATGACGGGCTCTAAGGACCAGCATTCAGGACATAAAGGGTCTACAAACATATAAATTTCAAGCGGTTTTTTTGGATGACCGTGGCAATGGGCGAAGTATAGCTCATGCTGATAGTTTGTCAAGATGATCGATCCTCCGCTTCCGTTTGATTCACCATATGCCTTGCTGTCAACTCCAGCCGGCCAAACAAAAACTCACGAATTTCGCCCTCCAGCCCTACATGGTCCATTGCGTCCTTCATACAGCTGAGCCACGCATCAGCTCTCTCGTTTGTAATTGGAAAGGGAAGATGCCTTGCTCTGAGCATAGGATGGCCGTGTTCCTCAGTATAAAGAGGAGGCCCGCCTAAATACTGAGTTAAGAATTGCTTCTGTTTCCTGGCGGTTTCTGTCAAATCGCTTGGAAAAATCGGCTTCAGCAAAGGATGAGACGCGACACGCTCATAAAAAGTATCAACAAGTTGCGATAGAAGTTCCTCTCCAATCGCTTCATAAGGTGCGTTAAACGATTGTCCCATGTTGACTACTCCTTTAAATATGGCTAATAGGAATCATAAATCCTATTGCAAAAAGTAATTTTCTGTATTTCATTGTTTCATCTAGATTTATTTTAGCAACAAGGCATCATTTCTACAAACAAACTGCCTTTTATGCGTTTGATGACTCATTTCGGCTGACAGCCGGGGTTTGTATTTCATATCATATCACATAAAAATCAGGAATGCGTAAGATTTCACTTCGCAAAAAAACCAGAGGGAAAGAGCACCTCTGGTTACGCGTAATAAACTGAAGTTATTTTTTTTACATAGTTTTGCGTTTCTTGGAAAGGAGGAATGCCTCCGTATCGGTCAACATTCCCCGGTCCGGCGTTGTAAGCCGCTAATGCCATAGACACATTGCCGTCGTATTTATCCAGCATTTGTTTTAAATATTTCGTTCCGCCCTCCACATTTTGCTGCGGATCAAGCGGATTGGAAACGCCAAGTGAGCTTGCTGTTGACGGCATCAGCTGCATGAGGCCCATCGCACCTGCTCCGCTGACCGCTTTTGCATTAAAGCCTGATTCCTGTTTGATGACGGCGCGGATCAGTTTTTCATCAACGCCATATTTATCAGCGGCTTTTTTAATCGCACTGTCAATAGAGAAGTCTCCCGAACGGATCTGATTTGCTTCATGTTTGTTTGAAGCTGAATCTGCAACAGCTGTTTCAGTGCTTTCTGCCGCTTTTGTGACTGAACCTGAATTGCTGCTCGTATATGAGTTAAGCCCATACGCTGAAAGCAGTGACGGCGCTGTTGTATTCGCGCTGTTCAGCATGCTGAGCGGGCTTGGCGATGAAGAAGGTGCTGATTGCTGAGATGTCAGACCGTTTGTATATTGGCTGAGCAAAGAACTGAAACTTGAAAGCGGGCTTTCCGTATTCTGAGTGTCCGAGCTGCTGCGTGCATTAGATATGGACTGTAATGCCTGAAGCTGAAGTAATGCTGCCCAATTCGTTACATTCACGATGTCATTCCACCTTATATAGACTTTCGTTTTTCTTCATAAAAACGCAGAATTTTATTTTTGGTTTCGCGCTGAGGAATGCTGAATTGCTGAAGCAGCTTTTCGAAGGCTTGTCTGCCCTCATGCCAATCCGCCGCCTCAAATTCAATTTCATAGTCCTCTTTATTTAAATATCGGCTGTGGTCTAAAACTATTAAGCCTTTTTCTGTTTCTTTTTCCGCACGGTTTGTTGCTAAAGATCCAAAGTATTGTATGGCATCCGTATCGATCTGAAGCTTGTGCAGCTGGTCCTTCACAGGGCCCTCGGGAACTGAAAATCCAGCGAGATCTGATACCTCTGAAAGCTGCTGGTGCGTTTCCAGAAGCCCCACATCAGCCGGCTCCTTTAATGTAAGGACATACTTTCCGTTTTTTCTGCGGATACGAAGCGCAGCATGTTTTTGTTTCAGCGCGAAGCTGTCTGTATCAAAATAATGATTCTTTTGATCTGTAAAATCTTTTTCTGTCAGCTGGAGTGCCGATGCTATGTTTTTGAATTCTTGTTTGGTCAGCATGTTTTTAAATTCGATTTCAATCTCTTGGCTCATGATGCTCTTCCTTTCCGCCCTGTAAATCTTATTTTTACTATTATCTCTTTAGATGTTAGGTTTATCAATATCGAGCTCGATATGATAAAATGAATCTGTACTTTGTTTAAAAAAGGAGAGCATTATGCAAAACAGAATCGAAATTTTGAATGCAACATTATCGGATGATCAGCTTCGCCTTGCCTGTCAGACAGAAGGAAACGAAGCGGAACGCAAGCCGTCAGGTCAAATGCTTGTTGATTCTGACCACTTTGCTTTTGTATACATACTTGAATTAGCTGATTCTTTTGAATATGTCATTATAAAGGAACATGTATGGCCGGAACTGAAGCAGGCCCATGCACAAAAAATACCGGTTGTTTTAGAGGCAGGAGACCAAACAATTGAACTGGCAGGCCTGCATGAGGAGCTGGAATATCTTTTAGAAAATATAAAAGATAATGCAAACTATGGAGAAGAAATGGAAGAAAAAGTGAAACGCGTGTTTTTATAGAAACTGGTTCGGAATTGGGGGATGTATGATGGATGACAAACAATGGGAGCGTTTTTTAGTGCCGTACCGCCAGGCTGTCGAAGAGTTGAAAGTGAAGCTCAAGGGGATCCGCACACTATATGAATACGAGGACGACCATTCACCGATCGAATTTGTGACCGGACGCGTCAAGCCTGTGGCGAGCATACTTGAAAAAGCGAGACGGAAAAGCATACCGCTGCATGAAATTGAAACCATGCAGGACATTGCTGGCCTTAGAATCATGTGCCAATTTGTCGATGACATCCAAATCGTAAAAGAGATGCTTTTTGCCAGAAAAGATTTCACCGTTGTGGATCAGAGGGATTATATTGCGGAACATAAAGAGAGCGGATACCGATCATACCATCTTGTTGTGCTGTACCCTTTGCAGACGGTATCCGGAGAAAAGCATGTTCTCGTAGAAATACAGATCCGTACACTGGCGATGAATTTTTGGGCGACCATTGAACATTCATTGAATTATAAATACAGCGGAAACATTCCTGAAAAAGTAAAACTAAGGCTTCAGCGCGCTTCTGAAGCGGCTTCCCGGCTTGATGAAGAGATGTCGGAGATCAGGGGTGAAGTACAGGAAGCTCAAGCTGCCTTTTCAAGAAAGAAAAAAGGAAGCGAGCAACAATAGGTAAAGGGGAAGAAGAGCATGAAATTTGCCGTATCATCAAAAGGAGATCAAGTTTCTGATACGCTGAAAAGCAAAATACAGGCGTATTTATTGGATTTTGATATGGAACTGGATGAAAATGAACCGGAAATCGTTATTTCAGTCGGAGGCGACGGAACGCTTTTGTATGCTTTTCACAGATACAGCGACCGTTTGGACAAAACAGCATTTGTCGGCGTTCACACAGGTCATCTGGGTTTTTATGCCGACTGGGTTCCTCATGAAATTGAAAAACTTGTTCTTGCCATCGCGAAAACGCCGTATCATACAGTCGAATATCCGCTTCTCGAAGTCATTGTGACCTATCACGAAAACGAGCGGGAAGAAAGATACTTAGCTTTGAATGAATGTACGATTAAAAGCATCGAAGGAAGCCTTGTTGCTGATGTGGAAATCAAAGGGCAGCTCTTTGAAACCTTCCGGGGCGACGGCCTCTGCCTGTCAACTCCATCAGGCAGCACAGCCTACAATAAGGCGCTGGGCGGAGCGATTATCCATCCGTCTATCAGGGCGATCCAGCTTGCGGAAATGGCTTCAATTAATAACCGCGTGTTCCGTACGGTCGGGTCACCTCTGCTTCTCCCATCCCATCATGATTGCATGATTAAGCCGAGAAACGAAGTTGACTTTCAAGTGACGATTGACCATTTAACCCTTCTCCATAAGGATGTAAAGTCGATCCGCTGCCAAGTTGCATCCGAAAAAGTGCGGTTTGCGAGATTCCGTCCGTTTCCATTTTGGAAAAGAGTCCAGGATTCGTTTATTGGAAAAGGTGAATAGAAAGAGGACATATCGTGGAGCATTTTTTTATCAGAAAGAACATTACTTCCGCTGAGGACGGGATGACTGTAAAAGAATATGCCGGTGAACTGGGAATTTCGAAACGTCTGCTGACCGATATTAAGTTTGGCGGGGGAGACCTGCAGATTAACGGTGAGCATGTGACGGTCAAATACGTTTTGAAAGAGGGAGATCTTCTTATCGTGAAGTTTCCTGAGGAGCAGGTGAGCGAGACGCTGTTGGCAGAGCCTGTTCCGCTCGATATCCTTTATGAGGATGAACATGTGCTTGTGATAAACAAGCAGCCGTATGTGTCATCAATCCCTTCGAGAGAGCACCCCTCCGGCAGCATTGCCAATGGAATTATTGATCATTATCAAACAACCGGAGTGAGGGCGACAGTTCATCTTGTCACCCGGTTAGACCGGGATACATCAGGTATCATGCTTGTTGCCAAGCATCGATTTGCCCACTCCATTTTATCGTCTGCGCAAAAAAACGGCCTTGTGAAACGCCGGTATGCGGCAGTGGTTCACGGGCGGATGGCACAGATGGAGGGAACAGTCGATGCTCCGATTGGCAGACATCCTGACAGTATTATTGAACGGACGGTAACGCCAGACGGCCAGAAGGCTGTTACTCATTTTTACGTCACATGTGCAAATGATGACATGACCTCGGTGGCATTGCAGCTTGAGACTGGACGAACCCATCAAATTCGTGTTCATATGAGCTATCTCGGGCACCCGTTGTGCGGCGATACACTGTACGGCGGAACGAGACAGGAAATTGGCCGGCAGGCTCTGCACAGCGAGCATCTTTCGTTTATCCATCCGCTGACACAGGAGAACATGAGGTTTCATGCTCCACTGCCTCAGGACATGAGCAAACTGATAAAAGGAGAGAATCATTGATTCTCTCCTTTTTTATATGGGGCGAAATCTTGATTCGTCGTAAGGCAGGGAGCTTGGAACAGAGACGGTTTCTATTTCTGGAAAGCGAAAGCCTGTCAGTTGATTTCCGAACACGCAGCCTGTATCAATGTTGATGGTGCGATTGACCTTCCGAGGCTCTTTCACAGGTGTATGACCGTATACCACCCAAGCCTTTCCGTTATAGGCTGCCGCCCAATCACGCCTGATGGGTCTGCCGTCCGGATATGTTTCACCCGTCACGTCACCGTAAAGCACAAAGTCCTTCACTCTGCGGGTATATTTGCCGATATCGTCAGCTCTTATGCCAGCATGGGCGACAACTAATTCTCCATTATGTAAGATGTCGTAAAGCGGCGCTGTTTCGTACAGCTTCATAAACTGTTCGCTGACTGATTTTTTCTCATCTTTGGAAAGTTCCTCAAGCTCTGCCGCTGTTGTTTCGAGACCATGCATCACTTTTACCGGATTTCCTTTTAAGTAACGATATAATTTATTGCAATGGTTTCCCGGGACATAACGCACAGCGCCTTTTTCGTAAGCGCCGGCTACAAATCGGATGACCTCTATCGATTTGGGCCCTCTGTCAGTTAAATCTCCGGCAAAAACAAGCACCCTGCCTTCTTCATGGACAGGTACTCCATTTTTGATTGTATAGCCAAGCTTTTGGATTAATGCAGTCATTTCGTCATAGCAGCCATGAATATCGCTGATGATATCGTAAGCCATGCGGTCTCCTCCTTACCGATTGTTTTATTTATTATGAAGCAAAGTGTTGTGAGTCATCACAAGCTTTTATGTGCAAATTATAGAAGAAGAATCATTTTCTAAACAGGATTAAGACCTTATCACTTTATTTTTCATCATCACCCTTGTTAAAATCGCGTTATGTTTTTTAAAAATGAGGTTTTGTTCTCTGAGTGAGAACTAGCATAACCCTGACTTAAAAAGGAGGTTCTGATTATGGCGCATACATCTGTCGCATCTTTAGTTGTTGTACTTATCGTTGCATTTTTGACACCCATCCTTTTGCATCGGTTTAAACTCAGCATCCCGGTTGTTGTTGCTGAAATCATTATGGGGCTGATAATTGGGAAAAGCGGCCTTAATTTAGTTGTGGAGGGTGACACCTGGCTCCAGACACTCTCTATGCTCGGATTTATCTTTTTAATGTTTTTAAGCGGGCTTGAAATTGATTTTTCGTCGTTTGAGAAAGGAAAGAAAAAGCAGTTCCTGCCGAATGGCAAGGAAGCGCCGAATACGTTTGCTGCGGCATCTGTTATTTTCGTCGGTATTTTTATTTTATCATTGCTCTTGTCCTATGGGTTCGTCTTGGCCGGATTTATCCAAAATGCATTTTTGATGACCCTGATTATTTCAACGATTTCATTAGGCGTTGTCGTTCCAACATTAAAAGAAGAACGGATCATGAATTCGAATATCGGGCAGATTATTTTGCTTGTTGCTGTTATTGCTGATTTGGCCACGATGATTCTTCTTGCTGTTTTTTCTTCTTTATACGGAGAGGACAGCGGAAACATGTGGCTCCTGATGATTCTGTTTGCGGCCGGAGTGGTGCTTTACTTTTTCGGCCGGGTCTTCAAACATCGCTCTTTTGTTCAATCCATGTCAAAAGGGACGATCCAGATCGGGACGCGTGCCATTTTTACGTTAATCATTGTACTCGTTGCCCTGTCTGAATCACTTGGGGCGGAAAATATTCTCGGCGCTTTCTTAGCGGGGGTTCTTGTTTCCCTGCTTTCGCCAAACAAAGAACTTGTTCAGCAGCTGGACTCATTCGGTTATGGGTTCTTAATACCGATTTTCTTCGTGATGGTCGGTGTGAAGCTTGATATTTGGACTCTTTTCCAGGATAAAACAATTTTAATCATGATTCCGCTCCTGCTGCTTGCGCTGTTAGTCAGCAAAATCATTCCTGTCATGTACTTAAAGAAGTGGTATGATAACCGAACCATTTTCGCGTCTGGTTTCCTGCTGACATCAACGCTTTCGCTCGTGATTGCTGCTGCAACAATCGGCCAGCAGCTTCACGTGATCAGTACAAATATGTCAGGAGCGCTAATTTTAGTAGCCGTCATTGCAAGTATTTTTACGCCGATCTGTTTTAAAAAATTATACAAACGGGAAGAGCAGCCGGAGGAGAAAAAGACGATTACGTTCATTGGCGCCAATCAAATGACTTTGCCTGTCACACTCGAATTGCCAGAGGAAGAGTATGACGTGCGTGTTGTACACGTCTACCAAGAGAATGCGGAGGAAAAGCTGTCAGAATCAGTGTTTGCTGTTGAAACAATTTCTGACTATGAACACGAGACGCTTGAATCACTCGGCATTTTTGAAACGGATATCCTCGTTGTGGCGACAGGAAATGAAGATATGAATGCAGACATTGCATTACTTGCAAAAGATAAAGGCACAGAAAGAGTCATTGCAAGCGTAGGATCACCGGAGCATGAAGCAGCTCTGAAGGAGCAGGGAATCAGCATCTTTTCTATTCTGCTGTCGACAAAAACGCTGCTTCGCGCACTGATTGAAGCGCCTGGCGTCATGAAGCTGCTCACGAACCAAGAGTCTTCGCTGTATCAAATTAATATGGAGAACAGTAAATATGATGGTGTCATTTTACGGGAATTCCCTTTAACAGGTGACGTCATCTTTGTCAGGATCTTCAGAGGTGTGGACAGCATCGTTCCTCATGGGGATACGAGGCTGAAACTTGGAGACCGTTTAATTGTCACCGGATCTCGGGGGTACGTAACGGATCTTAAGAAAACATTGGAAGGATAAATCTTGACCAAATAAGGATTCGTGTTAATATAGAGGTGCAGAACAATTCAATATGTATTCGTTTAACCACTAGGGGTGTCCTTCATAAGGGCTGAGATAAAAGTGTGACTTTTAGACCCTCATAACTTGAACAGGTTCAGACCTGCGTAGGGAAGTGGAGCGGTATTTGTGTTATTTTACTATGCCAATTCCAAACCACTTTTCCTTGCGGGAAAGTGGTTTTTTTATTTTCAGAGGGGGAATGATTTGTGAAGTTTTCAGAAGAATGCCGCAGTGCAGCCGCAGAATGGTGGGAGGGGAGCTTTGTCCATCCGTTCGTTCAAGGAATCGGTGACGGAACGCTTCCGATTGACCGTTTTAAATACTACGTACTTCAGGATTCCTATTATTTAACGCATTTTGCAAAGGTGCAGTCATTTGGTGCCGCTTATGCGAAGGATCTTTATACAACGGGGCGGATGGCAAGCCATGCCCAAGGTACATATGAGGCGGAAATGGCGCTTCATCGCGAGTTTGCCGAGCTGTTGGAAATCAGCGAGGAAGAGCGTAAGGCGTTTAAGCCGTCTCCTACGGCGTACTCTTATACATCCCATATGTACCGTTCGGTTTTGAGCGGGAATTTCGCAGAAATCTTAGCGGCCCTGCTGCCATGCTATTGGCTCTATTACGAGGTTGGTGAGAAATTGCTGCATTGTGATCCGGGGCATCCAATTTATCAGAAGTGGATTGGCACATATGGCGGTGATTGGTTTAGACAACAGGTCGAGGAGCAAATCAACCGCTTTGATGAGCTGGCGGAAAACAGCACGGAGGAAGTGCGTGCCAAGATGAAAGAGAATTTTGTCATCTCCAGCTACTATGAATATCAATTTTGGGGAATGGCCTATCGAAAAGAAGGCTGGTCTGACAGCGCCATAAAAGAGGTGGAGGAATGTGGAGCTTCACGCCATAACGGATGACAGCAAGCCGGTAGAAGAGCTAGCGAGAATCATCATTACGATTCAGAATGAAGTTGATTTTATTCACATTCGGGAACGCTCAAAATCGGCGGCGGATATTTTGAAACTGCTCGATCTTATTTTTGAAGGCGGTATAGATAAACGAAAATTGGTGATGAACGGGCGCGTGGATATTGCACTTTTCTCTACTATTCACCGCGTGCAGCTGCCAAGCGGCAGCTTTTCACCGAAGCAGATCAGAGCCAGATTTCCACACCTTCATATCGGGAGGTCGGTGCATTCACTGGAGGAAGCGGTTCAAGCAGAAAAGGAAGACGCGGACTACGTGCTGTTCGGCCATGTGTTTGAAACGGATTGCAAAAAGGGTCTTGAAGGCAGAGGAGTATCTTTGCTGTCAGATATCAAACAGCGGATTTCCATCCCGGTTATAGCCATCGGGGGGATGACGCCGGACAGGTTAAGAGACGTAAAACAAGCAGGGGCAGACGGCATTGCTGTTATGTCAGGAATTTTCTCTTCCGCTGAACCTTTGGAAGCAGCCAGACGATATTCCCGCAAGCTAAAGGAGATGCGCTATGAAAAGGCATTATGAAGCAGTGGTGATTGGAGGCGGAATTATCGGTTCCGCAATTGCTTATTATTTGGCAAAGGAAAACAAAAACACCGCATTGTTTGAAAGCGGAACAATGGGCGGCAGAACGACAAGTGCCGCTGCCGGAATGCTGGGCGCCCATGCCGAATGCGAGGAACGTGACGCGTTTTTTGATTTCGCTATGCACAGTCAGCGTCTGTACAAAGGTCTTGGAGAAGAGCTTTATGCATTATCCGGTGTGGATATCAGGCAGCATAACGGCGGTATGTTTAAGCTTGCATTTTCTGAAGAAGATGTGCTGCAGCTGAGACAGATGGACGATTTGGACTCTGTCAGCTGGTATTCAAAAGAAGAGGTGTTAGAAAAAGAGCCGTATGCGTCTGGTGACATCTTTGGTGCATCTTTTATTCAGGATGATGTGCATGTGGAGCCTTATTTTGTTTGCAAGGCATATGTGAAAGCAGCAAAAATGCTTGGGGCGGAGATTTTTGAGCATACGCCCGTCCTGCATGTCGAACGTGACGGTGAAGCCCTGTTCATCAAGACCCCTAGCGGAGACGTATGGGCTAATCATGTTGTCGTTGCCAGCGGGGTGTGGAGCGGAATGTTTTTTAAACAGCTTGGACTGAACAATGCTTTTCTCCCTGTAAAAGGGGAGTGCCTGTCCGTTTGGAATGATGATATCCCGCTGACAAAAACGCTTTACCATGATCACTGCTATATCGTACCGAGAAAAAGCGGAAGACTGGTTGTCGGCGCGACAATGAAGCCGGGGGACTGGAGTGAAACACCGGATCTTGGCGGATTGGAATCTGTTATGAAAAAAGCAAAAACGATGCTGCCGGCTATACAGAATATGAAGGTGGATCGTTTTTGGGCGGGACTCCGTCCGGGAACAAAGGATGGAAAACCGTACATCGGCAGACATCCTGAGGACAGCCGTATTTTATTTGCGGCTGGCCATTTCAGAAACGGGATCCTGCTTGCTCCCGCAACGGGCGCTTTGATCAGTGATCTCATCATGAATAAAGAGGTCAACCAAGACTGGCTGCACGCATTCCGAATTGATCGCAAGGAGGCGGTTCAGATATGATGCTACAGCTGAACGGTAAAGACGTGAAGTGGAAAAAAGACACAGGTACAATTCAAGACCTGCTGGCGTCGTATCAGCTTGAAAATAAAATCGTTATCGTGGAAAGAAATAAAGAAATAATCGGGAAAGAACGCTATCACGAGGTTGAGCTTTGTGATCGTGATGTCATTGAAATTGTCCATTTTGTAGGAGGCGGATGAGCATGTTAACAATTGGCGGAAAATCATTTCAATCAAGATTGCTGCTGGGCACGGGGAAATACCCATCGTTTGACATTCAAAAGGAAGCAGTAGCTGTTTCTGAGTCTGATATTTTAACATTTGCTGTAAGGAGAATGAACATTTTTGAAGCATCTCAGCCGAATTTTCTGGAACAGCTTGATTTATCCAAATATACGCTTTTGCCGAATACAGCGGGCGCCAGTACTGCTGAAGAAGCGGTTCGGATTGCAAGGCTGGCGAAAGCTTCAGGCCTTTGTGACATGATTAAAGTTGAAGTCATCGGATGCAGCCGTTCCTTGCTGCCTGACCCTGTTGAGACATTAAAAGCGTCTGAACAGCTTCTTGAAGAAGGCTTTATTGTGCTCCCGTACACGTCGGATGACGTTGTGCTGGCGAGAAAGCTGGAAGAGCTCGGCGTTCATGCCATCATGCCGGGTGCATCTCCGATTGGATCAGGACAAGGAATCTTAAATCCTTTGAATCTGTCGTTTATTATTGAACAGGCGAAAGTACCGGTCATCGTGGATGCGGGAATCGGCTCGCCTAAAGATGCGGCATACGCAATGGAGCTTGGAGCGGATGGCGTACTGCTCAATACGGCTGTATCTGGCGCTGACGATCCCGTGAAAATGGCTCGTGCCATGAAGCTCGCAGTGGAAGCAGGGCGCCTTTCTTATGAGGCGGGCCGAATCCCGCTTAAGCAATACGGAACGGCAAGCAGTCCGGGAGAAGGTCTTCCTGTATGACAGGCAGGTATTCAAGGCAGGAGCTGTTTGCTCCGATCGGCCCATCCGGCCAGAAAAAATTGAAAGAAGCGCGCGCCGTGATTATCGGCGCCGGCGCGCTCGGAACAGCCAGTGCAGAAATGCTGGTGAGAGCGGGAGTCGGCTCTGTGAAAATTGCCGACAGAGATTATGTTGAATGGAGCAACCTCCAGCGCCAGCAGCTTTATACAGAAGATGATGTCAAAAAAGAAATGCCGAAAGCAGCCGCTGCGGAGCGCCGTCTCCGTTCGATTAACAGCGATGTTGATGTGACCGGCCTTGTCATGGATGTGACAGCAGAAAATATCTTCGAGCTGATTAGGGATGCATCGATTATTGTGGATGCGGCTGATAATTTTGAAACCCGCCTGATCGTAAATGATGCTGCGGTAAAGGAAGGGATTCCTTTTCTTTACGGTGCCTGTGTAGGGAGCTACGGTCTTACCTTTACCGTGGTGCCGGGTTCTACTCCTTGCCTGCATTGCTTGCTCGATGCACTTCCGATTGGCGGAGCAACATGTGACACAGCTGGCATCATCAGTCCGGCTGTTTTGCAGGTAGCAGTCTTTCAGGTAACAGATGCACTGAAACTGCTGACGGGAGAGGAGTGCGAGCCGGTGCTGCGCTCCTTTGATTTGTGGAAAAACGAGCGGTCAGAAGTGAGAGCGGCCAGTCTCAAACATGACGCATGCCCAAGCTGCGGCACAAAGGATTTTCCGTTTTTGTCTTATGAAAATCAAACAAAAGCGGCTGTATTGTGCGGCAGGAACACGGTGCAGATCAGATCATCTATTACGAAAGAAGCGGATCTTGAAGCGCTTGCCGGTCAGCTGAGGCAGGCCGGGCTTGAAGTAGCTGCGAACCCGTATTTAATTTCCTGCCGCTCGGATGATATGAAAATGGTGCTGTTCCGGGACGGCAGAGCTTTGATCCATGGAACAAATGATATTGCCCGGGCAAAATCCATTTATCATAAATGGATTGGGTAATAAAAGGAGTGTAGTGTAATGAGTATATATAAAGCATTGACAATCGCCGGATCAGATTCAGGCGGCGGCGCAGGGATACAGGCTGATATTAAAACCTTTCAAGAGCTTGATGTATTCGGAATGTCTGCGATTACGGCGGTAACCGCTCAAAATACGCTTGGCGTTCACGGGGTGCATCCGCTGACTGTAGAGACGTTGAGACAGCAAATTGACGCTGTTGCTGAGGATTTGAGACCGGATGCAGTTAAGACGGGAATGCTCTGGAATGCCGACATGATTGAAGAAGTGGCAAGAAAAATTGACGAGTACGGATTCAATCGTGTAATTGTTGATCCGGTTATGATCGCAAAGGGCGGGGCATCCTTGCTGCGTGATGAGTCAGTTGCCACCTTAAAGGAGTTGCTCATTCCAAGAAGCTACGCGATTACGCCGAATGTCCCGGAAGCAGAAACGCTGACAGGAATGACAATCAGCTCGCTGGATGACCGGAAAAAAGCAGCGGAGCAGCTCGTCAAGATGGGTGCGCAGCATGTCATTATCAAAGGCGGGCACCAGCCTGAGGACAATCACATTACTGACCTTCTTTTTGATGGCAGCATGTTTATGCAAATCACCCATCCTTATATCAATACGAAGCATACGCATGGCACAGGCTGCACCTTTGCTGCGGCTTTAACGGCCCAAACGGCTAAAGGAGACAGCATCCATCAGGCATTTGAGGTTGCGGCCAACTTTGTCCGTGAAGCGGTGGAAAATACGCTCGGCATCGGATCGGGACACGGGCCGACAAACCATTTCGCTTTTAAACGAAACAGCTTAAATACAAGCCGATGAGATCACCAGCTGATGGTGATCTCTTTTGCGTTTGCTACGGTATGCGCTTTTCATCTGGACAAGGTTATGATATGATAGGAATTAAGATCAGGTACTAATACTATGTCTTTATTAAATATAGGAGGCTTTATACATATGAATTTTTCACTTGAAGGCCGTAACATTGTTGTGATGGGGGTAGCCAACAAACGCAGCATCGCCTGGGGCATTGCGCGTTCTTTACATGAAGCGGGTGCACGTTTGATTTTCACATACGCTGGTGAACGCCTGGAGAAATCCGTTCACGAGCTTGCCGGAACATTAGACCGCAACGATTCCATCATCCTCCCTTGCGATGTTACAAACGACGCAGAAATCGAAACTTGCTTCGCAAGCATTAAGGAGCAGGTCGGTGTAATCCACGGTATCGCGCATTGTATCGCGTTTGCCAACAAAGAAGAGCTTGTCGGCGAGTACTTAAACACAAATCGTGACGGCTTCCTTTTGGCTCATAACATCAGCTCATATTCTCTGACTGCTGTTGTCAAAGCGGCACGTCCGATGATGACTGAAGGCGGAAGCATTGTCACTTTGACGTACCTTGGCGGAGAGCTTGTGATGCCAAACTACAACGTCATGGGTGTAGCAAAAGCTTCTCTTGATGCAAGTGTGAAATATTTAGCTGCTGACTTAGGAAAAGAAAATATCCGCGTCAACAGCATTTCTGCCGGCCCGATCAGAACATTATCTGCTAAAGGCATCAGCGATTTCAACTCTATCTTAAAAGACATCGAAGAGCGTGCACCGCTTCGCCGCACGACAACACCTGAAGAAGTGGGCGATACAGCTGCGTTCTTGTTCAGCGATATGTCCCGCGGGATTACAGGTGAAAATCTTCACGTTGATTCTGGTTTCCATATCACTGCCCGCTAAGCAGGATCTATATCAAGCAATCCCGAATAGGGATTGCTTTTTTATTTCTTCTGATTTTCAGCTTTCTGTCATATAGATAGAATATGACACAATCGGAGGGATGAAGATGTCTAATAAGAAAAGAAACGCGGATAAAAAACCGCTCATGTATATTGTTCAGCCGGATTATGCAGAAACTACAAGGTCATCCATGCAGGAGATTGTCATCAAAAGAAAGGCCGACAAACCCGCTCCGCCAAAAGCTGAGGAAAAGCCGGCTTACCATGAGAAGCAGCAGGAGGAAGCCGTGGCACAGGATGTCCTGCAAGAAGACCAAAAGCCTGCAGCCGAACCAGTGAGTCAGCAAACACAAGAGGCGAGAGAGCCAGAGAACATAAAAAGCCAAGAGGAACAGAAGGCAGAGCCGCAGGCCGTAGAAGAAACCGTTGAACACGAGCCCCCGAAAGCAGAAAAAAAGGAAGAGCCTGCACTTGAGGCCCGGAAGCCTGAGAAAGAACCGGAAGCTGTCCATAGTGCTGATAAAGCGGAGGAAAAAGCACCGCCGGCACGAAAAGTGAAAAAACCGATGAGCAAGATGACGATCCACGAAAAAATTGATTTTTTAACAAAGCTGCCTCATAACATGCCGAGAGCGCTTTGTTTGATTGAAGCCAATGGAAGAACGTACAGGGGCGTGATTGTCGGAAGAAGAAATGATTCCGTCCTGCTTCGAACAACCGGAAACGGAGCCCCAACCGAACTGGCAATCGATGATATTACCTCTTTGCACCCGCTCGGTTTTTAACGAAAAAGAAAAAAGCTGCCCGGCTGATGTTGCCGGACAGCTTTTTTTACATAGAGAAAAGCCTGCAGGCCTGCAAGCTTTTCCAGCTTATGATTAATGATGATGTGTACGATTGATTAATCGAGGATTTAAGCAGTTGATTGCGCAGAAGCAGTCTAAGTCAACTTCAATACAGTAGTTCGTTTTTTCGAGTCGGAACACTTCACACACCGTATCTTTATCGGTGAAGTCCAAAATGTGTTTGTGTTCGTCAAATGCGATTAATAATGACAGTGTTGCACAGCTTCCATGCACTCTTTCGACCCTGAAAAATACTGTATTAAAGCAAGGGCCGTTATCGAGTTCGCCGACATTTCCGAAGGCGACTAATGGCGTTGATTTTGATGTAAATATTGCAAAAGGCACTGTGTCGCCTAACGAATGGCTTACAGATAAAAGCTTAGAGTGGCAGCCGGTCGGGCAGTCTTCTTCAACAGCGTTTTGCAGATCTTCAATATTTTCTACAGCTTCACGCACGCAGCTTGATGTTTTCTGGCTCATATTATCCCTCCTGCCTTATAAATTTGAGACTGGCGAAATGATGGAGAGTCAGCTGCCTCACGCTGGAAGCAGCTGAATGATTTGCACCTGTAATAGAGTTTGGAAGGGGATTCCTCTTTACAAGTGTTTATCCATTGTGATGATGCTTTTTATCTTTGTGAGGCGATGTTCTGTCAACTAGCTCTGGTGACAGGCACTGAATCGCGCAGAAGCATCCGAGATCCACTTCAATGCAGAAATCTGTTTTTTCTAGCCCGAAGAAATCCGGGTCGCAAGGGTGGCAAACACTTAAGGTATCGCCTTTGACATCGACCGGGCGTAAAATAGACAGTGTTGCACAGCAATCGCATAATTTTTCGACGCGGAAGAAAATGGATTCAAAGCATTGCATATCATCCACAAATCCCCCTACGTTTCCGAATGTGGAGAACAATCCGCCTTTTTTATCAAAAACGAGAAACGGAATTGTGTCTTTTCCAGCAATCGTAGGGTTTAAAAGGTTGGTATAGCAGCCAGTCGGACACTGTTCTTCAACTGCCTCCTGCTCTGCTAAAATCTTTTCCACTGCATCGCATACACAGTTCTCATGCCGGCCATGGGTTTTTCCGCAGCTCATTGATTTCAGCTCCTTCTTTATAGGGTATTTGACTTTAGTCCTTAACAACATATGTACCCGTGCCCCACTTGGTGTGGGTGAACGTCTATATATTCATCATATGCTTGGAAAATAAGAAAAAGCAGAGCGTTTTTAGCTCTGCTTTTAGGTCCTAGAGGACAAGAGTGATAACTAGGATGGCTACGAGTGTATTTGTTGCTGTAGAAATAAGGGTTGCGATATCGGCATCTACTGTTGTGACGTTTACGCCGCGGGAACATTCGATGAGAAGTTTTTGGCGGTTTACTTGTTTGTTAGCTGTAAGCTGTAACAAATCTTGTGCGACTAATTCGGCAATTACGCCGTCTGCAATTGATGTCAGAGTTGCCGTTACGACAGCGGCATTAAGTGCTGTTACAACTGATGTTACGGCTTGAACGTCTGTAGATGTAACATTGATGTCACAAGAATCTCTAATAATAATCGTTTCATCTGAAACTTGTTTGTTGAGATTTGCTTGAGCTAGATCTTGGTCGATGAAGGCGTTGTCGTTGCCAAAAAAACCATTGCCATTACAGCAAACGTCGCAATGACATTTTCTTTCGTGTTTTTCTTTATCTTTCTCTTTGTCATCTAACGGATGGTCACAGTCAGGATCAAGTGCAACCCAAGAATATGGTCTGCTTTCCATATCTATTCCTCCTTTTCTTTTACTGTTATTAAATGAGCGAGCCTCTTATTTTGACTGAGTCATATATCCTGATGAAGAACCCTATTTTTTATGATTGGCTAATTGTTATCGTTTTTCCGTCTTTGTCTGATCTGTTCAATGAGCTGCTCTCTGCGGCTTAACGGTTTTGTGTTCTTTTGCTCTTGTGCGGCTGCTTCTTCTTTTTTCTTCTTTTGGTTTTCTATTAGCGCTTGTGATTTAGCTTGTAAGTCTTTTACAAGATTTAAGAGCATTTCTTTTTCTTCGTCTGATACTTTTTTCATTTTGTCTTTTGTGACCCCATGTTTAGAAAATATATTTTGGACCAGCATTTTCGTCATTGGATCAACTTCTGGAAGCTTTGCAAGCTCTTCTTTGAATTTATCGTTATCTGACATTTGTTTTCACCTCGTCTTTTAAGTTTGTGAAAAGAAAGGGTTAAAGGACGTCAAGTTCACTAAGAATGCTGTTTAACACCTGAAGCAAGATTTGTACAAAGGTTATTATCTCGTCGGCAGACAAAGTAATTTTGATGTTGCGGCTGTTGATAATTTTAATGATGGTTCTTTTTTTGATTTGGGAGCTATCGAGAATAAGAATTTCACTTGCCACTGCGTCAGCCAAATCCTCGTCGGCGATGACGAGCTGAGTCGCCACGATAATCATGGTTGTCACAAAGGCTTGTATAGAAAGGGCAGCTGTTATATGTGACGTGTCAATTGTGATATTTTCGCAATCAATCACTTCGATCTGCTGTTCGAATTCGCTTGATAATTGCTCAAATATTGCAGGGTGCAGGGATTCGACTTTTTCTTCAAATGACATAACCTTCACTCCTTTCTTATCCATACTCTATATAATGCAAATGGGGTGCAGAGCGGAATAATAAAAATAACCAATTTTCTGCCGGACAAGATACAATTCATGAAGAATAGGGTTTTGGCATATATGTGAAGGGATCATGATTGGCAAAGGAGTGAACGAGTGGTTATAAATGGGCTGACAATTGTTCTTCTATCGCTTGCGGTCTTTCGGCTCGCCCGCCTGCTGGTGTTTGACACGATTATGGCGCCGCTTCGCAGTCTGTTTCATGAAGAGAAGGAAGAAAAGGATGCGGACGGGAACATTGAAACCTATATCGTGATTAAGGGAACCGGTGTCAGGGCGTTTATTGGTGAATTGCTGAGCTGCTATTGGTGCACAGGCGTGTGGTGTGCCGGCTTTTTGATTTTATGCCAGGCGGTGATCCCGCAAGCGGCGCAGTGGCTGATTTTACTTTTGGCGATCGCCGGCCTTGCCGGCATTATAGAAACGCTCGTATCAAAATGGCTGCAAGAATAAGGCGTTACCACCAGCAACTTTCTGTCAGAATACGCATAAAGTAGCATATATGACATAAGGAAAGGAAGGGGACAAAAATGAATCAGCATCATAAACCTTCCCAAAAATCTCCATATACAGATTCATCGTATCAATCAAAAAAGATAAAAAAGAAAGGCTGCGGGTGCGGAAATAAAAAGAAAAAGCCTCAATAGCCTGGCAAAGAAACCGGAGAACTCCGGTTTTTTGTTTTTTTAACGAGGCGGTCTCGCTCAGCATATATCATAAGCGGGGGGATAAAAGTGAATGAGTTTGAAAAATGGATAGAAGGAAGATATGAACCACATGAACAAAAGCAAAAAGAGCATGAAGACACGATGGGCAGTATCAGAAAAGACTTGGATGCATTTGATAAAGCCGGTCTGGAATTTGAAGATGAGATTGAAGAGCTGGCTGAAAAAACGGAGGCCTTACTTAAAAAACATCAAGCTCAATATGATCAATCGTAAATCCGCAAACGCCCTATGCGAATATCCAAGCCGATCCCAGCAGCTCACATAGTGTATAGAGAGTAAAGGAGGTGCTTATCTATGGGCTTTGGATACGGATTCGGCGGCGGCTACGGCGGCGGCTGTTATGGCGGTTATGCTGGCGGTTACGGCGGCGGCTATGGTTCAACATTTGTTTTGTTGGTCGTATTATTCATTCTCCTCATCATCGTAGGTGCATCTTTCTTTTAAGATGTATTGAGGAAGTACGGGTTATAACCCGTACTTCCTTGCCTTGTGTTTATTTTTAAAAATGTTGGAAAAGCACATTGTATTATGTGCATTCATACAATACCGTATTACTCCGCCAAAAGGAGGCGCATTATGGATAATCAATTTTTTAAGAACATCGAAAAGAAAACAGGTGTGAAGATGCAGGATGTAATGAATCTTGCCGGATCACTCCAAAACGCTAATTTTAAAGATGAAAATACAGTGCGCAGTGTGATTAACCGCGTAGCGCAGATGGCAAACAGACGCGTGCCAAAAGAATTAGAAGATAAAATTGTGGAATCTATTACAAGCGGAAAAGAAAAGCTTGATTTTGGCACGATTTCTAAAATGATGGATAATAAATAAGTGGATGGCCTGGCTGACTCACTGCAGCGGGCCTTTTTTTACAGTAAAAACCCGGCAGTAATCTGCCGGGCTGTTAATGATGCAAGGGCTGTCTTGCTTTCTGTAGCAGGGGATACAAAAATCTTGAGCGGTTGGCTGTTTTGCCGCGCCTGTTAGCAGGGCAAGACAAATATAAATGCTGTTTCGCCCGGGTCATGGCTACATATAAAAGGCGTCTTTCCTCCTCAAGAGCGGCCTCGTCTCCTTTTCTTGCCGTTTCTAATGAGAAATCGTGCGGAATCGAGCCATCTACAGTGCCTAACACGTAGACTGTTTTGAATTCAAGGCCTTTTGACCGGTGAATGGTCATCAGCTGAACGCCATGTTCATCCGTTCTGTTTTTCTCAGCGGCCCTCATATGGTCTACGTGGGCAAGAAAGTCAGGAATCGTTTTGAACTTCTTGGCGACAACCTTGATGTCGCGCAGGTCATCAGAGCCTTTTTCCAGCTTGTTGCCCTCATTGCCCCGCTTTTTTAAATACTCGGAGAAGCCCATTTTTCCTTCTGCAAAGGTGATGGCTTCTACGGGTTTCATTGTGCGGAGGCTTGCAAAAAACGGTACGATTTTCTTGATTTTGTCCAGCTGGAATGGCTTCAGATCAGGCAATTTGGCCAGCGCTTTGATCATGGTACAGTCCTCTGTAATCGAGAGCGCCTTCAGCGTATTCAAAGCGGACTGTTTTAAAAACAAGGCGGGAAGCAAGTGTTTAATCGCCTCGGTGTCATCCTCATTTTGGCTGGCGTACAAGTAGGCGAGAATCTGGCGGACGATCCGTCTGCTGTAAAACGATTGGACGCCGCGGTCAGCTGTATACGGAATTGACGATTGATGAAGCCTTTCATATATAGCACGGCCTCCGCTGTTTGTGCGGTAAAGAACCGCAAAGTCTTCTGGACTGGCTCCATTTTGAATTTTTTCTTTGATATCGGAAACGACCATTGTGGCTTCTTCCTCTTCATCATAAGGATAAAACAGCACAGGGACCTGAATGTCATCGCGGGCCGCTTCAAGCGTTTTGGCATATCTGTTTTTGTTCTTTTTCACAACGATATCAGCACTAGAGACGATCGGGTGCGTAGACCTGTAGTTCGCAGTTAAATAGATCGTCTTCGCTCCCGGATAATCCTTTTGAAAATCAAGAATGAAAGACGGATTGCTTCCGCGAAACGCGTAGATGGACTGGTCATCGTCTCCGACACAGCACAGGTTTTGCTCCGGGCTGGCGAGCATTTGCATGATTTTGTATTGAACCGGATTAATGTCCTGAAACTCATCAATTAAGATATACGTAAACCGAGATTGATATTGTTCCAGAAGGTCAGGCCGCTCGATAAACAATTCATAGCAGGCTGAAGCCATGTCATCAAAATCAAATTGGCTGTGTTCTTTTTTCTGGCGTTCATAATGTTCATATAAACGATAAACTTGTTTTTCCCACTCATCTTTTAGAGGGATGCGTTCATTTGGGACATAAGTGTTTTTCCAAAAACCGATCTGCTGCAGGGCTTGGTCAACTGGGGATTCTTTCTCATCGATGCCTTCTTCATAGAGTGCTTTTTTGATATATTGTTCCCGCTGCCACTCCATTTTCAGCAGATGCTCACCGTTCCATTTAGCAGAATTAGAGTGATACAAGATCTTATAAAACAGACTGTGGAATGTTCCTGTCACAATTCTTCTGACTTTTGCCGGCTGTAATCCGTACTGGTTCGCCATACGCTCTTTCATTTCAGCGACAGCTTTTGTTGTAAAGGTGACAAGCAGCATATTTTCAGGCGGTATGCCTAAGTGTTCGATCATGTGGGCGGCACGGGCTGTCAGTACCCGTGTTTTTCCGCTCCCCGCACCTGCAAGCACGAGGAGCGGGCCCTCTGTTTCCGTGACAGCTTTCAGCTGATCCGTGTTTAAACCGACAGACGGAAAAAGGCTCGTATCGGGTTCTATTGTTTTTGGCACAAATGGTGTTCCTGGTTTAATGCTTCTAGGACGGTGCCATTCTGTAACAGCTGGGGACGGGTCAGCGGCGATCGCTTTTCCCTTGGGTAAACGAATGACACCAGATTCCTGATCATCTTCTTTTTTCCCCTCTTTAGAGGGCTTCGGTTCGCACGCCTCCTCACATGCCGGAAAATCGCCTGGCTGGCGATGGATAAACTCTGGCGGATCGGCGATGTTAAGCCGTAACAAAACGGGCTTTCCGCAATGAGAACAAAATAAATGTCCTTTTATTCCCTCTTCAAAGAGGAATTGATAATGTTCTCTCGAATATGTATGTAAATGTATGATTCTATCATTCAGTCGGGCGCATTTCAAAAAGGGGTCCTCCCAATCAAAAGGTGTTCATTACAGACAATGACTATCATATCAAAAGAAATGTGTTTCAAAAAGTAAGTTTAAGGGAAAAGAGACAGCAGAGGGGTGGGTATTGTATGATATATGCAGGTCAAATTCAGAACCAGCAATACGCTCAATATGCTAATAGAACGATTGGACATAAGCAGGATTATGCCGGAACCGAAAAAATCAGCTATGTCCCGTTTCAGCGGGTATACAAAGAACTGGAAAAGCAGCAGGAGAATCAAACGGCAGCTGAAAGAAAAGTAAACGAGATGAAACGTAAGCGCTCTCTTTATAAGAGATTGCGAGAAAAAGGAATGGGGACATATATTAATCGATATGTATAAAAAACCGTTCATACCAGAGAACGGTTTTTTTATATGCAGTAAAAATCCGGATCTCAAAAGATCCGGATGCGTTCAGTCCTTCATCATTTGTAAGTGCGGAATGCCGGCATCGAGGAATTCTTTTTCAGAAAGCACGCGATACCCGTGTTTCTTGTAAAACGGCACAGCCTGTGTTTGCGCGTTTAAAATGAAACCGGAAGCGCCTCCGTCTGCCGCGGCTTTTTCGAGCGCTTTCATAATGATGCCGCCGACACCGGCTGAGCGGTGGCTTTTCAGTACGCAAATCCGCTCTAACTTGCCGTAGCCGTCCTTCATGCGCCATCTTCCGGCACCGACAGGCTTTTCACCGTCATACACGACGATATGCTCTGACTCATTTTCAAGTTCGTCAATTTCTTCTTCAGCAGGCACGTTTTGTTCTTTGACAAAGACTTCTTCTCTTACATAGAATGCATCTTTCAGTTGTTCTTCATTTTTTGCGATAACTGCTTTCAAACATTATTCTCCTCTGCCTAGCAAGAAGGTTTCATATACTGTCCACGATCCGTTTTCCAACTGGTAGAGCAAGTGGAAACGGTCAACGATTTCTTCATGCGACACTTCCTGCATTTTTAATTGTCCCAGCACATCTGAATGCTCATCGTCGGAAAGATTTTGGCCGACCGTCACATGCGGAACGAAATTATATTCCTGTTCTCCTGCCAACACACCGGTGTATAGCTTTTCATTGAGTGTTTTTAACTCTTCCGTCGGTTCTGCTTTGATGTAAATGACATTATTGACAGGCGCAAATGAGCTGTATTTTGTCATTTTGAGAACGAGTGGGTGGGACTCTTTTGCGATGTTTCTTAAATGTGATACGAGCTGATCCGCTTTCTCCTCCGCGCATTCAAAGGATGCTCTCAGCGTCAAATGAGGCGGGATTAGAGAGTAGCTTGGGTCATAGCGCTTTCTGTAAGAGTTTGCAAGGTCTTGGAGCTTTTTTGATGGAAATAAAACGATTCCGTATTTCATATTATGTCCCTCCTGGAAATAAAGTATGATAGAGTGTTAAAGCATTTTTTTCAGCGCCGGGGTGATGAGCGGCTGCCAGTATGTCCATTTGTGGTCTCCGTCAAATGGCTCGAAATCATAATCGGAAAGCTTTTTCTCCAGCAGCTGTTTCAGCTCCCGGTTCGGTTCTGTAAAGTCCAGAATGTTCCCGTCTGTCGTGTGGACGTCAGTTTCTTTTGTTCCGATTTGGTGATAAATAGAGAGGTGTTTGATATCGTCTGACTGTTTTACGGCTTCTAGTACGTGTTTGTCAACATAGGGAGACTGCATGATGATGTTGCCAAACATATTCGGATAATCAAGCGCTGTCATAAGTGACACGGTTGCTCCGAGCGAATCACCGATCAGCGTTCGGCCGTAACCGATCTGATAGGTTGGATACTCATCATCTGCAAAAGGAACGAGCTCATGGGCGATGAACCGTTTATAAGCCGAAAATTTTGAACCCTCCGGATGATAAGTGTTTCTGCGCTCTTTTACATCCTTATAGGGAACACCGATAATAATGCTCCGGTCTATTTCGCGTTTCGACAGCAATTCCTCAACCTGTCTGCCGATTCTCCCCAGCCTGAAATAATCGTGGCCGTCCTGCGCGATAATGACATGGTATTTATAAAGCGGGGAGTAGTTGGACGGCAGATAAACAAGCAAGGTCATTTCCTCGTTAAGCTCTTTTGAAAAGAATTTCTTTTCTTGCACTGTGCCGTTTTTCGGTGCCATAAAAACATTCCTCCAGGACATCACTATACTTTCTTGCATTTTCAATTATTGTACCATGAATTATTAGAAATTTCTCTCTTTAAACGGTTCGGCACACGAAGAAAAAAGTGTTGAAATAAACTGTGAATTGCGCTAATATAAAACAATCAGAAAATTGAAATCGATATTTCTTATCGTGAGAGGTGGAGGGACTGGCCCTTAGAAACCTCAGCAACCGGCTTGTTTTGCATTTGCAAAGCGCCAAGGTGCTAAATCCAGCAAGCGTTTTTTATGCTTGGAAGATAAGAAGAAGCGTTAAACCCCTTCTTCTTATGAAGAAGGGGTTTTTATTTTGAAAAGGGAAGGTGTCAGCTATATGTCACAGCACGTTGAAACGAAATTAGCTCAAATTGGGAACCGTAGCGATGAAGTCACGGGAACAGTGAGTGCTCCTATCTATTTATCAACAGCATACCGCCACAGAGGGATCGGAGAATCTACCGGATTTGATTATGTCCGCACAAAAAATCCGACACGCCAGCTTGTTGAGGACGCGATCGCTAACTTAGAAAACGGCGCGAGAGGGCTTGCCTTTAGTTCGGGAATGGCTGCTATCCAAACGATTATGGCGCTGTTTAAAAGCGGAGATGAACTGATCGTTTCATCGGACCTATATGGCGGCACGTACCGTTTATTTGAAAATGAATGGAAAAAATACGGATTGACTTTTCATTATGATGATTTCAGCGATGAGGACTGTTTACGCTCTAAGATTACGCCGAATACAAAAGCGGTGTTTGTGGAAACGCCGACAAACCCCCTCATGCAGGAGGCGGACATTGAACATATTGCCCGGATTACAAAGGAGCACGGTCTTCTGCTGATCGTAGATAATACATTTTATACACCGGTCTTGCAGCGGCCGCTTGAGCTGGGAGCTGACATTGTCATTCACAGCGCAACCAAGTATTTAGGCGGGCATAACGATCTGCTTGCTGGACTTGTCGTGGTGAAGGATGAGCGGCTCGGAGAGGAAATGTTTCAGCATCAAAATGCAATCGGCGCCGTCCTGCCGCCATTTGATTCGTGGCTTCTGATGAGAGGAATGAAGACGCTGAGCCTCAGAATGCGCCAGCATCAGGCAAACGCGCAGGAGCTTGCGGCGTTTTTAGAAGAGCAGGAAGAAATTTCGGATGTGCTGTATCCCGGAAAAGGCGGCATGCTGTCCTTCCGTCTGCAAAAAGAAGAATGGGTCAATCCGTTTTTAAAAGCACTGAAGACCATTTGTTTTGCAGAAAGCCTCGGCGGGGTGGAAAGCTTTATTACATACCCTGCGACCCAGACGCACATGGATATTCCTGAAGAGATCCGCATCGCAAACGGGGTGTGCAATCGGTTGCTGCGCTTTTCTGTCGGTATTGAACATGCGGAAGATTTAAAAGAGGATCTAAAACAGGCATTATGTCAGGTCAAAGAGGGAGCTGTTTCATTTGAGTAAACACAATTGGACGCTGGAAACCCAGCTCGTGCACAATCCATTTAAAACAGACGGCGGAACCGGGGCAGTCAGTGTACCGATTCAGCACGCCTCGACTTTTCACCAATCTTCATTTGAAGAGTTCGGGGCATATGATTACAGCCGCTCTGGCACGCCGACAAGAACAGCTCTCGAAGAAACAATTGCCGCACTGGAAGGCGGAACAAGAGGATTTGCTTTCAGTTCAGGCATGGCTGCCATCTCAACAGCATTTTTACTGCTGTCACAGGGTGATCACGTTCTTGTGACAGAAGATGTATACGGCGGAACCTTCCGTATGGTGACAGAGGTGCTGACCCGGTTTGGCATTGAGCATACGTTTGTCGACATGACGGATCGTAATGAAGTGGCGCGGAGCATCAAGCCGAACACAAAGGTCATTTATATGGAGACGCCATCAAATCCGACACTTGGGATTACGGATATTAAAGCAGTTGTTCAGCTTGCAAAAGAAAACGGCTGCCTGACCTTTCTGGACAATACATTCATGACGCCGGCACTGCAGCGTCCGCTTGATCTCGGCGTGGATATTGTACTTCACAGCGCGACAAAATTCTTAAGCGGACACAGCGATGTGCTCTCAGGTTTGGCTGCTGTCAAAGATGAAGAGCTTGGGAAGCAGCTGTATAAGCTACAAAACGCGTTCGGCGCCGTCCTTGGCGTGCAAGATTGCTGGCTTGTCCTGCGCGGATTAAAAACATTGCAGGTCCGTTTAGAGAAAGCGAGTCAAACAGCTCAGCGGCTTGCGGAATTTTTCCAGAAGCACCCGGCGGTCAAGCGCGTGTATTATCCGGGACTGGCTGATCATCCCGGCGCTGAAACCCATAAAAGCCAGTCAACGGGAGCGGGCGCCGTGCTATCTTTTGAGCTTGAAAGCAAAGAGGCCGTTAAGAAGTTAGTCGAGAATGTGTCACTCCCAGTCTTCGCTGTCAGCCTTGGCGCCGTGGAATCGATTTTGTCCTATCCGGCAACGATGTCTCATGCGGCAATGCCTAAGGAAGAGCGTGAAAAACGCGGTATCACTGATGGCCTGCTCCGTCTGAGTGTCGGCGTCGAACATGCAGACGATTTAGAACACGATTTCGAACAAGCGCTGAAAGAAATTGCTCCAGTTTCGGTTCGTTAAAAAAGAAGCCGGGGATAGTCCGGCTTCTTTTATTATTGTTCGTCATCAGGATTCAGAATCGCGAGGACTTGATGATCCTCCCAAACGCCATTAATTTTTACATTTTTTCGGGCGATGCCTTCTTTATGAAATCCCGCTTTTTCTAAAACACGCATGGACCCGAGATTACGGGGCATCACACCGGCTTCAATCCGATGCAGTTTCAATTCGTGGAACGCATAATCAACAACCAATCTGACTGCCTCTGTCATAATGCCCTTTCCATTATGGGCTTTGTCTAAAAAATACCCGATGAACGCAGTTTGCAGCGCGCCACGGATGATTTGAAAGAGCGAAACCGTCCCGATTAATCTATCGTCTGACGCTGTAAAGATGCCAAAATGATATTCTTCATCTTTCTCAAGTCTTTCCTGATACTCGGTTATTCGTTTTCTTTGCCCCTCAACCGTATAGTAATCGTCTGCGCGTATCATAGAAAACTGTTCGAAAAAATCTCGATTTTCGCTTTGCAGCCCCAGATTTTCTTCGGCATCCGTTACTTCTAAAGGTCTAACATAAATGGTTTTTCCTTTTAACATATAGTGATCTCTCCGTTCTCATGTCAGCATTCCTCTTACATTATTCTCAGGGAAATGCAAATATCCTTTTTATAAGAAGGAAGAAAACCAATTTCCCATAAAAGTGCCAACATAGTTGCCGATTAAGTAGCCGAGCGTACCGACAAGCATGATCGGGGCGACAAGCTCCCGCCATCCCTTGGCAATTGCCATCGCAGCCGCAGTCGTCGGTCCCCCGACAGTAGCGTTGACGGCGAGCAGAATTTCTTCAAGCCGCACACGGAACAATTTTCCGGCAGCTAAGGAAACCGCTAAATTGCTAATCGCAATGATAAACACGAATAATAGAATAAGAGGCGCATTCGTGACGATTAAGCGGAGATCTGCAGGAATGCCGATCACCACAAAAAACAAATAAATCAAAAAGGTTCCAAGCTCCTGAGATCCATTGAGCCTTTCAAAAAAACGCGGGAAAAGAAAAATGATAAGAACAGTTAAAGACGTAAGAACCAGGTACTGATCGCCAAGCGTACCGGTCAGCAGGGGATGAGAAAAAATGCTTTTAAAATAACCGGAAACCTTCATACTAACCGCAACAAGCGCGAAAGCGGCACCGGCATTAAAAGCGATATCCTTTAAGGAAATATCCTTCCGTTTCCAATAGCTTTCAGCACTGTTTCCGCTGTTTCCATCGGCTTTTACCTTCTCTTCAAACGGCATGGCATAATGCCGCTGAAACCATTTGAGTGCAGGAATGCTGATTAAAATAAAAAACAAAAGCGCCATCATAAAATTATCAGCCACAACGGTAGCCGACACATATTCACCAGGCGTCTCAAATTTTGCCGCCATCGCCGCAAAGTTGACCCCGCCGCCGATATAAGAGGCGCTGATCATCCCACCGATTTTATCTAAGTAAGGAATATGCTGTTTGAGTAGAAAAAAAGCCAGGATACTGCCAAGCACTGTTCCAACGGAGCTAATCAGAAAAATAAACAGCAAACGCCTGCTTTCCTTAAAAATTTGCCTAACATTGATCTGAAACAATAAAAGTGGTATCGCCAGCGGTACCACATAAGACCACACAGTGTCATACACGGGCGACTCAACAGGAAGCACTCCTACATTTGTAAACACCATAGCACCTGCAAGGGCGATAATAGCGCCCGACACAGCAGACGCCCACTTAAAGCGCTGCTCCAGCCCGATGCTCACTGCCGCCCACACCGCAATAAACCCCCATAATACCCATACATCATCAGAAGAAATCAAAGAATGCAAAACCCCATCACCTCTATTGTTAGAAAATTAAGACATATTATAATAGCCGGGGAACGGAACAGCAAGTCCAAAAAAAGTTTTTCTAAAAAAGCAGTTGACGAATAGAAGGTAAGGTTATATAATAGAACTTGTCAGAAAGATAACAACATACCCAGCAACACATACATATCATGATTCCGTAGCTCAGCTGGGAGAGCGCTACCTTGACAGGGTAGAGGTCGCTGGTTCGAGCCCAGTCGGAATCATAGCTTAAACCCTTGCGCAGCAAGGGTTTTTTACTTTGCGTTAATAAAGCCGGTTCGTCAAATTCGTGAGTTGTTGGCGAACTGTTGGCGAAATTCATTGACCGCAGTCCAAAAACTACCTCCAAACTTACTTGATTAGTTCAATAGTAACAAACGGAAGATCGGATTTCTGTTAAATCTTCATTGAGAATAGCCAGTCCAAGACCGTCACTTCAGCCATGCATCTTTTAAATGAAATTTTGTACTGAAAACATCAATTGTATTTTTAAATTCTGCTCTAGAATCAGCCCCTTTATAATAATCTTGATAAATTGCTTGGGGTGATACTGATTCGTGATTTGTGCTATGGTTTGCAAGGCTTGTAGCAAAAGCAGGAGCAACAGTAACGAGTAAAGCAAGGGATAATGCAAAACCAGTTAAAGCTTTTTCAATTTCATTTTAAGCACTTCTTTTTTTAAAATACAACTTTATTATTAAATGGAATACAAAAACATCCAAGGTGTTTTTTTGTTAGTAAGTTGAGTTAGGGGGATTGGATGGCACTTAGAATATTGTTTCTGCTGATGGGATGTTGATTCTGGATATATTTCCAACACGATTACAGGCCGGACATGAAAGCGAACCTTGCTTTGATCGGGGCAATCATTTCATTTACGGCTGCGGTTTACTTTAAAGATATTGATGTATTGAGAGAAGAGGGAAAACAAATGAACGGAATTTCTGAGCGTTGGAACACGTTTAAATTACAAAAATCCCCTGAACCACTCTAGATCAGGGGATTGCTTTCCCAACAGCTTATTAAGTAGCGGAAGGCATGATCAACGATTTAGTATCAATTTATTAATTGCGAATACTAGAAACATACCGTTTTCCGCCTTCCTTAGAAGTAACATATTCTCGAGGAACATTAAGTCTATTGGTAGAATGATAACTTACATAAAGTTTCATATTTGCTCGGCTCGTTACGATAGCCGTATGATCCATCCAACCATCAGCATAGCGAAGACCTATTTTATTATGGTAATCATAGTGATATACATCTCCAAGCTTTACATTTGAATATGTATCAGAAACAGTCTTCATTTTTATTCCGCCAGCTTTTAAAATGTATGATCTAAAGGCTCCTGCATTAACCCAAGCATCTGTATAGGGTTTCCATTCTTTAAAGTACGGCATTCTTCCAGCTCTTAATGCTTGGGAAACAAAGTTAGTACAATCTTTGTCTTTATAATATTTATAGTTTTTATTTGGTTTTAAGGCATATTTTTCTGCATATTTCATTGCAGCGTAACCACTATATCCTTTAACAGATGTTGCAGTCACAGTTAGTTGATTAGAGTTAGCAGCATTGAAGTTCATACTTACTGGTTTATCTTCACTTTTCACTTCTTCTTTATCATCATTTTTCACTTCTTGCTTATATTTTTTTAAAAATTCATCTAATTTAACATCCGAAGAATATTCTTCATCATTTTCATATTGTAGAGTTGAAGAAGAATTATTTAATTGTGTTACATTTAGTTGCTTAGAAGAATTACTCAATGGTATTACATTTAGTTGATTAGAAGAATTTTTAACTTGAGAGAAACTTAGATTAGAAGTATTTGTTGATTGAGAACTTTGTTTATTAGAAGTTGTTTTGGGAATTTCAAGTTTAATATTATCGCCCAGAGATGTTGTTACTTTTTCAACACCAAAAACAAAGTTTCGAGTAATATAAGCTTCAACAATTAGCTTATTGTTTTTTTCAGAAGTCTTAACATCGTCTATATCGTATGTAAACTCGTGGAATTTTTGTTTGTCCACTTTACTTAACGCAGAATACAGTAAGACTCCTTCGTCGGAATCAGTCAATTTAGACTCTTTAGGATGCGCTAAAGGAGTGTTGTGTTCAAAATCATATTTTTGTTGTTCTAACATATCCTTAACTTTTTCGTAACCAATCTCGTTGGTAATTGAAACATTTTCTTTAGTCTCTTTATTAGTAGTGGCTGCAAAAACTTCATTTGTTGACACTAATGGTGACAATGATAGACATAAAACTAGTGAAGCAAGTAATTCTTTTTTCATACGAAACCTCCAATAAAATCTAAATATAAGTAATATTTATCATTTACACCAATTGAAATATGGCATAAAATACATGTAATAATATAACATAAAAATAAATACATAAAAAGGTATCGGAGGAAAAAATGAAAAAGAAAACTAAAATTATACTTTCTCTCTTGGCAGCACTTATTGTTATATTGATAGTACTTCCAGTTCTATCTCCTGTTGTCTTTACAGCTTCTTCGGAAAAAGGAGCAATCAGACACGAAATTTATAAAAGAGGATATCCCTACCAAAGCTACTTTGCAGTTCTCCAGAAAAGAGAAGGAGACAATGAATCTGGGAATCTTTATTATGTAAATTGGCTAGATTGGAAAGATGAAACAGGGCAAACTCCTCACTTATGCTATTCGAAAAAATCATCAGATGGTGAATACGAAGTAAGTTGTGGCACAGGGCCGTAAAAATAAATTTTAAAATTGAATAAGTCCAAGACGGAAAGCCTGCGGACACTGATCGTTTTACAGAGAAATTTGTGCTTCGATCGGTGTCCGTTTTTTTTCGCAACTAACCAGATGTCTATCGCGATTACTAGCTATGAAAGGAGTAATTAGACATGAAACAGTCCAAAAAGAAACCATCACAGAAGCAACATGAGCGCTTAGATCGTTTCTGGCAACAAATGATGAACACTAACATGCAAACACTCAGACGTGGCAAAGGCGGCGCTTATAAACGCAGAAAGTAAAAAGGGAGTTTGAGGATGATGAAAAACGGATTCGCTTATAAAAACGGAAAGCTTGTGAATATCTTTTGCGGCAAAGAAGAGCTCTATAACGAGTTGAAAGCCTTCTTGGTCAAAACCTTCAGTATCAACGTGAAAGAGGTATCGAGGCCCTCAATATATCGCAGAACAAAAAGCAAACAACTGGAATGACACTTACTCTATTTAACTATCAGGAGGGAAAGCACTATGACAGATCAAATGATTGCATGGGAGATTGAGGAATGGATTCGTGATTATAAATTCATGCTGCGGGAGATCAAAAGGCTCAACCGTGTATTAAACAAAGTGGATTTTATTAGCACAAAGCTCACTGCAACATACGGGGAGGAAGCGGGCATGCCAAGGGGATCAGCAGGCGTCAGTCAGGCAGAATTGCGGCAGATGGACCGAAGAGAAAGGCGGCTTCACAAATATGAATCTATTGTGCATTACCTGGACAATGCAATGGAACACATTGAAGAAGAAAAGCACCGAATCGTTTACGATTGCATGATGGAAGGCATGAGCTACACTGCTATTGCAAACCACCTTGATTGCTCCCGGGATACCATCAGAAAGATCAAAACAGCCATAATCGGCAACATCGTCAATAAAGTCAAAGAAGCCAACTTTCTGCAATATTTGAATTCGTTTAAATCGGCGGTGTAAAATGGGGGGCAGGATCGGCGCGGCGGATTATTCCTGCGTCACCACCAATTTCATACAATGAGTAAAACCTCCCAGTGGTAAGCGAGGATCAACTCAACTGGGAGGTCTTACATAGTGAATCGGTGATAAAACAGCAGCAGTATTGCGTACATGTTAATATCCCCGACAAAATATGTTTTTTTCAACAGATTCGTTCGACAAATTTTGCAAATTGTTAATCGATAACTTTTCATTCCCGATATTAAAAATGGGAGTGAATTGTAAAATGAAAAAACAGAAAAATAATAAAAAGAAGAATATTGAAAAGCGAAATATTGAAAAGCGAAATATTGAAGAGAAGAATAATGAGGACTTAGAAGAACTGGAAAATGCGATTTATACTTATCACAAAAAGGAGCTACTTGCTTTCTTTCTTGAAAAAACTCGAATTGGTCATGATAAGGAAGAATACAAAAGGTTCCAATCTCTTCTTTATAAGTTGGATATTGAATGTTTAGAATTTGCTATATCGAGATTTTCTCATATAGATATTATCCATGATCATTCAAAATATGTTCCAGCCTTTATCCCTTTATTTGCAGCATATCTCACCATGTTCTTTAATTTTTATGAAAAACATTGGGGAGCTTTATCTTTTGCTGCTGGTACAATTGCTGCTATTGTTTGGATAATTGCAGTAGAAAGAAAACATAGAAATCAAGCAATTTCTATTATGAAAATATTTGAACAAGTCAAAGAGAGAAAAGTGAAAGACAGATCTAAAGACTGAAAGGAGAAAATATGAATAAGGATAAATTAAGGTATGCAATCTTAAAAGAAATTTTTGAAGGTAATACCCCTTTGTCAGAAAACGATATTGGAGTTACTGAAGATCAATTTGATGATGCTGTGAACTTTTTAAAACGCGAAGGGTATATCATTGGGGTCCATTATTCAGATGATAGACCTCATTTATACAAATTAGGACCTGAACTGACAGAGAAAGGTGAAAACTACTTGAAAGAGAATGGAACATGGTCTAAGGCCTATAAGACCATTAAAGAGATTAAAGATTGGATTAAATAATAAGAGCATCCTGCGGGGTGCTTTTTTTGTTCCCTGTAAACTGCTTCCGGTAAGTCTCAGGATAGACAATTGGCGGTTAACGGCTTGAGCACGGTGGTGGTTTAGAGGGAATATCTTTTCCAAAACAACACGAATCAGAAGGGGGCGGCGGTGAATGTAGATGGCCGAAAAGCACATTCAGGCGTATAAGGATTACGTCAAAGGCATGAAATACAAGGACCTTGCCGAGAAATACGGGGTGTCAGTGAACACCATTAAATCGTGGAAGCAGCGGCATGGTTGGGAAAGGAAAAAGGGTGCACCCATTGAAAAAAGTGTGCACACAAAAAAAGGCGGGCAACCGGGCAACAAAAATGCATTAGGGAACAATGGCGGCGCACCACAGAAGAATCAAAATGCTGTGACTCACGGCTTTTTCTCTAAATTCTTGCCAGAAGAGACGCTTGAAATCATGGAAGAGATTCAGGAGCGTTCGCCAGCTGATATGATATGGGATCAGATACAGATTCAATATGCGGCCATTCTTCGGGCGCAAAAGATCATGTTCGTTTCTGATAAGGAAGAAATGATCAAAGAGCTGAAAAAGAAAAGGTCCCTCATATCTGAGGTCAGCGAAATTGAAGATGGGCTTGTCATTAGTTTTAGTACGTGGTTTCGCTACAGACTTTACAGTGAAACAAACACCTAACACATTTCACATTGCTTCAGATTGCCTTCAAACTTGATAATATAACTTCTAAACCTTCCTATAAAATGAAGGTTTTTTATTTGATTTCAATTTTTAAATCCTTTACATACAGCGATTGATTAACTCGAGCAATCAATGTCGCAGTTATATTTATTTTTCAAGAAAATGTTATAATGAAAAGCCATAAAATGATGGGAGGGGGAATTTCGATGCATTACATAACGGCATGTTTAAAAATCATCAGTGATAAAGACCTTAATGAGATAATGAAGGAATTCAAAAAACTTGAGGAAGAAACGAACAAAGAAGAGGGTTGTATTACATTCCATGCTTATCCGCTTGAGCCATCAGAACGTAAAATAATGCTTTGGGAGATTTGGGAAAACGAAGAAGCTGTGAAAATCCATTTCACAAAAAAACACACAATAGACGTTCAAAAACAAGAATTAACGGAAGTAGAATGGTTAATGAAAAGCAATGTGAATGATTGAAAGGCTCTTTAAAAAGAGACATTCAATGACTTAGTATCAGCCACTTGTGACTAAGTAGTAAATTGTTGTCCAACTCTTATTTTTTCTATTTAATATTTTTTGAGACGAAAATGTTTTTTTAAGCTGATTTTAAAATGTATTCAAAGTCAGCTCTGTTTGATTTAATGGATTATATTATTTGGATAGCTTGTTACCATCATAATGGAGATACTCCTTATAAATTGGAGGTTAAAATAATGAGTCATTCTCAAGAAAAAATTGCACTAATTACAGGAGCAAGCAGTCAAGGGGATATTGGTACGGCTATTTGTCGTAAGTTAGCCTCACAGGGTATACATATCTTCTTTACTCACTGGAATTCTGATACGGCCTGGATAGAAGAATTTCAACAAGAAATTTTACGTATGGGTGTCCGCTGTGAGGCAATGAAAATTGATTTATCAGATGCACATGCTGCATTCACAATACATGAAAAAATTTCAGATAAATTAGGATATCCTTCCATCCTTATTAATAATGCAGCTCATTCCGCAAGTGATAATTATGTATCGTTAGATGCTAAATCACTTGATGAGCATTATGCGGTTAATATGAGATCGAATTTTCTTCTTTGTGTTGAATTCGCCCGTCGGTTTAAAAAATCTAATTTAATATCAGGAAGAATCATCAATATGACATCAGGGCAGGATTTAGGTCCTTTGCCTGGGGAGTTAGCGTATGCAGCAACTAAAGGAGCTATTTCTGCATTTACTAGGTCGTTATCACAAGAACTTGCACCATTGGGCATCACTGTTAACGCCGTAAACCCAGGTCCAACAGATTCTACATGGATGACAGATGAAATAAGAAATTTTCTTTCACCTAAATTTCCAATGGGGCGTATTGGCACACCAGATGATGCAGCACGAATGATTGCCTTTCTTGCAAGTGATGAGGCTGAATGGATAACTGGACAAATTATTCATTCAGAAGGTGGATTTATTCGGGGCTAAGCTAATGAAACACGGTATACACCAATGTATGATGTATTCCCAAAACTAAATCTAAACTTGAAGCGAAAATAAGGTCCCTTCTCTTTTTAGAGGGGGACCTTATTTTATTCATGCATGTTTTGCATCCAGAAAATCTGGCGGATAAAGATTAATAAACCGTTACATATACTTTTCCGAATACTGCAGTACCTTTAAACAAAGTAATCGTGGCTTTCCCTTTTGATTTAGCCGTCACTAAACCATTTTGATCGACTTCAGCAACTTTTTGGTTATCAGTCCAATAACGAGTAGCTGAATTATTTTTAACAGAATAGGTTTCTCCAACTTTTAGAGGTAAATTATAGTCTTGAATCTTGATAACATGTGTAGGTGAAATAGAAATGTTCTTTACTTCAGTAGGTGTGGAGTTTATTTCATGAGCTGAAGCTACCCCGCTGACCGACAGAGCTAACGCAGAAATCGATAAAGCAGAAACAACCGTTTTTTTGAAATTCATTTTGAAACACTCCTTTAAAGTTTTTTGTCTTGCACTATAACAATTCAATAAAAGTAATTATTTTCCTTGTAAATAAATGTTAATAATATGTGAACGATCAATTGATTTGAGCTAAGAATATTGTGTGCCCTGCACAGAGTTTGTATTTATGATGGAAAATTGCTGAGAGAGAATGGCCATCCTTAAAATGTTAATAGCACACATTTGATGGGTATTAGTTTGTTGAGCGTGTGGAAATTTTGTTACCTGCACTTTATCCCCGAAGATACCAAATCACTTTTCTTCATCATGTTCTTACTTTCGTACTCATACATTAGAAAATCTTCGTTCTAAATAGGTGAAGAATTGGAGTATTTTTATGAATTTCTGCTGAATATACATTACATAGCAAACTCAAAGAGTATAAAAATCGCTTTTTTCCGGAAGCTTCGGTAAAAAACGAAACTTTTGTCTCTATGATTTTGTTTTATAATGTAAACGGTTTCTTATATAGTATACTTATACTATCAATTTGCTCAAGTAGATACTGACAGGAAGGATAGAAAAACAGATGGAATACATAAATACAAGACAAAAAGAGATTTTGTATCTGTTGTTATCTGAACCTGATGACTATTTAGTTGTGCAAGATTTCGCAGATAGGGTACAGTGTTCTGAAAAAACAATCCGGAATGATTTGAAAGTGATCGAGGATTATCTCAATGAGCATTCTCATGCACAGCTTATTCGAAAACCAGGGTTGGGCGTTTATTTACATATAGAAGAACAGGAAAGGACCTGGCTAAGCCAACAATTACATACTGAACATTTTTCTTCTAGGCAGCGGAGCGATAAGGAAAGAATGCTGCACATTGCTTATGACTTATTAATGAATCCGAAGCCTGTTTCCGCAAAAGACATTGCCGCTCGGCATTTTGTCAATCGATCTTCCATTAAAAAGGATTTATACGCAGTAGAAGAGTGGCTGAAGCGTTTTGATCTCACACTGGTTTCTAGGCAGCGGCTTGGATTAAAGGTTGAAGGGAACGAAAGAAATAAAAGAAAGGCATTGGCAAGAATATCTGATTTGATTCACAATACAGCGTTTACCAGCCAATTTATTAAAAGTAAGTTTTTACATTATGAAGTAGACTTTGTGACGAAAGAAATCAAATCACTACAAAAAAAGCATTCCCTCTATTTCACAGACGAAACGTTTGAAAGTTTGTTGCTGCATACATTGTTAATGGTCCGCCGCATCAAAATGAAGCAGCCGATTTCATTGTCCCCAAAAGAAATGGCGGCAGTAAAAAAGAAGAAAGAATATCAATGGACATTTGCTTGTTTACAGCGGCTTGAACCGGTTTTTGCAATTCGCTTCCCTGAAGAAGAAGCCGTGTACTTAACATTACATATATTGGGCGGTAAGGTTCGTTATCCATTGCAGACAGAAGAGAACCTTGAAAATGCTGTGCTTCCTAAGGTTGTAGGGCATTTAATCAATCGTGTTTCAGAGCTGAAAATGATGGATTTTCACAAGGATCAGGATTTGATCAATGGTTTGAACATTCATCTCAATACTGTGCTACAACGGCTGAGCTACGATCTTTCTGTAGCAAATCCTATGCTCAATGACATCAAAAAGATGTACCCTTATTTGTTCCACCTCATCATTGATGTTTTGGAAGACATCAATCAAACTTTTGATCTTCATATTCCTGAGGAAGAGGCAGCATATTTGACATTGCATTTTCAGGCAGCGATCGAACGGATGCAGGGCAGCAGCGAGACACATAAAAAGGCGGTTATCGTCTGCCACATGGGGATTGGGATGTCACAATTGCTGCGGACAAAAATTGAACGGAAATATCACCAAATCGCTGTAATGGCTTGTATTGCAAAGGCCGATTTAAAGGATTATATCAAAAAGCATGAGGATATTGATCTTGTCATATCCACCATTGCGCTGGAGAATATAACGGTTCCCCATATTGTTGTGTCTCCGCTTTTAGAGCCTGGCGAAGAGAAGAAATTAAGTGCGTTTATACGTCAGCTGGGCGAATCACACCGCCAAAAACAAAAAACGTTTCAGATGCTGAACAATACGACTCCTTTTTTGGTTTTTTTGCAGCAGGAGGCGGAGCATCGCTACAAGTTAATCGAACAGCTGGCGACAGCTTTGTTTGAGAAAGGCTATGTTGATAAGGACTATGCGGTTCATGCGGTGATGAGGGAAAAAATGTCGGCTACAAATATTGGGTCAGGCATTGCCATTCCTCATGCAAACGCTAAATTTATTAAACAATCAGCAATCGCGATTGCCACATTAAAGGAGCCGCTTGAATGGGGAAATGAAAAAGTTTCGCTCGTTTTTATGCTGGCTGTCAAACACGAGGATCAAACTATGACAAAGCAGCTGTTTAGCGAGCTTTCATATCTTAGCGAGCAGCCGGCCTTCGTCCAGAAGCTGACGAAAGAAACCAATGTCATGACATTTTTATCTCATTTGGATTATTAAAAGCAGGGATTATTCCTTGCTTTTTTTGTTATAGGGAAAAATGCCTTTATTACCGGAACCTATGGTAAAAAAAGCGATTTTAATGAGCTGATTTCGGTATACAGTTGAGACAAGATCTTATTATTCACACTTTAAAGGAGGTTTCCTATGAAACTGTTAGCGATTACATCTTGTCCGAATGGAATCGCCCATACGTATATGGCAGCAGAAAATCTGCAAAAAGCTGCTGACAGACTGGGCGTTAGCATCAAAGTTGAGACCCAGGGAGGGATTGGTGTTGAAAATAAGCTAACCGAAGAGGAAATTCGCGAAGCGGACGCAATCATTATTGCTGCAGACCGTTCGGTAAACAAAGACCGGTTTATAGGCAAAAAACTGCTGTCTGTGGGGGTACAGGACGGTATCCGCAAACCGGAAGAATTGATTCAAAAAGCTCTTAACGGGGATATACCGGTCTATCGTTCCGCTACAAAATCGGAATCCGGTAATCATCAGGAGAAGAAACAAAATCCAATTTACCGTCATTTAATGAACGGCGTTTCATTTATGGTTCCTTTCATTGTTGTCGGCGGATTATTGATAGCGGTTGCATTAACGCTTGGAGGGGAGAAAACACCTAAAGGCTTAGTTATTCCGGATGATTCCTTCTGGAAAACGATTGAACAGATCGGCAGTGCTTCATTTTCATTTATGATTCCGATTTTAGCCGGCTATATCGCCTATAGCATCGCTGATAAACCGGGGCTTGTGCCAGGTATGATCGGCGGTTATATTGCGGCGACTGGAAGTTTTTATGACAGCGCAAGCGGCGCCGGATTCCTCGGGGGGATTATTGCCGGGTTTTTGGCCGGATACGCGGCACTTTGGATCAAAAAATTAAAAGTTCCAAAAGCCATCCAGCCGATTATGCCGATTATTATTATTCCGGTGTTTGCATCACTGATTGTAGGTTTAGCGTTTGTGTTTTTGATCGGCGCGCCTGTAGCTCAAATTTTCGCCTCTTTAACAGTTTGGCTGGCGGGGATGAAAGGGTCGAGCTCGATCCTTCTGGCATTGATTTTAGGGGCGATGATCTCATTTGATATGGGCGGTCCCGTAAATAAGGTGGCGTTTCTGTTTGGATCGGCAATGATTGGAGAAGGAAATTATGAAATTATGGGACCAATTGCTGTCGCCATTTGTATCCCCCCGATTGGCCTTGGCATTGCGACGTTTTTAGGAAAAAGAAAATTCGAGGCATCTCAAAGAGAAATGGGGAAAGCGGCATTTACGATGGGGCTCTTCGGCATTACTGAAGGAGCGATTCCATTTGCGGCGCAGGACCCTCTGCGCGTTATTCCAAGTATTATGGCAGGCTCAATGACAGGTTCTGTGATAGCCATGATTGGCAATGTGGGAGACAGAGTGGCGCACGGCGGACCTATCGTTGCAGTGCTTGGCGCAGTTGATCATGTCTTGATGTTTTTTATTGCTGTGATTGCAGGATCTCTTGTCACTGCTCTGTTCGTCAATGTACTAAAAAAGGATATTACGGCGTCTCCTGTGCTCAGTGAAACTGCACCGACCTCCGCGCCAAGTGAAGCTGCGGCAGCAAATGAAATAAAGCAGCCAATTCAAAGCCAAAAAGCTGAGATGTCGGAATTTAAAAAACTGACAGACATTATCAGCCCGGAATTAATTGAACCAAATTTATCGGGGGAAACGAGTGATGACATCATAGATGAATTGATTCAGAAATTGTCACGAAGAGGTGCGCTGCTTTCAGAGAGCGGGTTTAAACAAGCCATTTTGAATCGTGAACAACAGGGAACAACGGCGATTGGCATGAATATCGCGATTCCGCACGGAAAGTCTGAGGCGGTCAGGGAGCCGAGTGTTGCCTTTGGGATCAAACGATCAGGCGTTGATTGGAATAGCCTGGATGGATCAGAAGCTAAATTAATCTTTATGATTGCTGTACCGAAAGAGAGCGGGGGAAACCAGCATCTCAAAATACTGCAGATGCTATCTCGAAAGCTAATGGATGACAATTATAGGGAGCGGCTGCTCTCCGTGCAAACAACAGAAGAAGCATACAAGCTGCTAGAAGAAATCGAATAAAGCGGGGGATTTTCATGACGACTGAACCGTTATTTTTCAAGCCTGTTTTCAAAGAAAGAATTTGGGGCGGGACCGCTTTAGCTGATTTTGGCTATACCATTCCGTCACAACGAACAGGGGAGTGCTGGGCTTTTGCCGCGCATCAAAATGGTCAAAGCGTTGTTCAAAACGGAATGTATAAGGGGTTCACGCTCAGCGAATTATGGGAACATCACAGACATTTATTCGGACAGCTTGAAGGGGACCGTTTCCCTCTGCTTACAAAAATATTAGATGCTGACCAGGACTTATCTGTTCAGGTGCATCCGAATGATGAATATGCCAACATACATGAAAACGGTGAGCTTGGAAAAACAGAATGCTGGTACATTATTGATTGCCAAAAAGATGCCGAGATTATTTATGGCCACAATGCAACAACAAAGGAAGAACTAACTACCATGATAGAGCGTGGAGAATGGGATGAGCTCTTGCGCCGTGTAAAGGTAAAGCCGGGGGATTTTTTCTATGTGCCAAGCGGTACTGTTCATGCGATTGGAAAAGGAATTCTTGCTTTGGAGACGCAGCAGAACTCAGACACAACCTACAGATTATATGATTATGACCGAAAAGATGCAGAAGGCAAGCTGCGCGAGCTTCATCTGAAAAAGAGCATTGAAGTGATAGAGGTCCCGTCTATTCCAGAACGGCATACAGTTCACCATGAACAAATTGAGGATTTGCTTACAACGACATTGATTGAATGCGCTTACTTTTCGGTGGGGAAATGGAACTTATCAGGATCAGCAAGCTTAAAGCAGCAAAAACCATTCCTTCTTATCAGTGTGATTGAAGGGGAGGGCCGTATGATCTCTGGTGAGTATGTCTATCCTTTCAAAAAAGGAGATCATATGTTGCTGCCTTACGGTCTTGGAGAATTTAAACTCGAAGGATATGCAGAATGTATCGTCTCCCATCTGTAACATGGCAGGGCTTGAGAAATAAATTTGCGAGTGAAGACGCCTATTCTCCAGCAATGATCTAAATAAAATAAGAGTTTAATAGTTGGAGAAGAAATGTTACACTCTTTTCTGTATATGGTAAAGAATGAAAAAACACGATTCGGTTGGTAGTCCGGATGCATGATTGAGAATGTCAGTAACCTTCCCCTCCTCGGGATGTCCATCATTCTTTAATATCTTTTATGAGGAGGGAATCGTTATGAAATTAACGATTTACTACGATGGTCAGTTTTGGGTAGGCGTTGTTGAAGTTGTGGACAATGGAAAGCTAAGAGCCTTTCGTCATCTTTTTGGCAAAGAGCCGAGGGATTCTGAAGTATTAGAGTTTGTTCATAACCAACTTTTGAATATGATGGCCCAAGCTGAGCAGGAAGGAGTGCGTTTACAAGGCAGGCGTCAAAAAAAGATCAATCCAAAAAGATTGCAGCGCCAGGTTTCAAAAGAGTTGAAAAACGCCGGAGTAACTTCTAAAGCTCAAGAGGCGATAAAGCTAGAGCTTGAAGCAAGAAAGCAAAAGAAAAAACAAATAATGAAAGAACAACGAGAACATGTAAAAGAGCAAAGGTATATGCTCAAAAAGCAAAAAGCGAAAAAGAAGCACAGAGGTAAATAATCCAAACAAAAGCAGGCGCAGTGCCTGCTTTTGTAATTAAGGACTCTACTTTGTAACATATATCCAATGTTTATACTCCGCTGATTTATGATTCAATATAAACCCTAACTTCTCCAAGGTTTTTTGTGAGCCTAGATTATCATGTTCGCATCTTGCGGTGATCCGGGATACTGTTTCTCGGCTTAATGCCCAGTTTATTAGTTTTTGGGCGGCTTCCACACAATAACCTTTGCGGCGATGACTTTTATTTGTTGCAAAACCGATTTCAATCATGCCATTTTCGTCTGGGTCACCTAAAAATCCAGTTCCCCCAACAATTTCATAATTGTCCTTCTTTACAATAATCCATGAATCAAATCCTTTTGTTCCATTGTTTTTGACTAAAATCTCGCGGAAATAAGGTATCGCTTCAAAAAAATCAGAATTTGGCCATTCACCATTTGTTTCATAGCCTAATTCTTTGATAGCCTGATGATCTTGTTTAGACGCGGCGTCAAGAAGGGGAATATCAATCGTTTGTAATCGTAATCGATTCGTTTCAAGGAGAACCATATATTTAATCCTCTTTTCTTTTTACTGGGAATAATGATAACATATAACAATTTTCTCTGGTACCTTGGCAGTAGAGAAAGATGAAAAAATTGAGGGGGATTGAAAGAGTGACAGGTGAGAGTTTGCCCAGACCAAAAACGGGTAGGAAAATGCTGATGTTAATGTGTCCCTACCCGTTTTTCTGTTCCTGAATGCAGGGTTTCTGATAACATGTTGTGCTACCTTTTCGCAATCAAATAAAGCGATATGGCTCTTTGGGTTTGCACAGGATTATGAATGATAATGACCCATTGGTTTCTTCGTCTTGGAAAGCTTGCTACCGCATACAATGGAGCAGTATCGCGCGGAGTGAACCCACCATTTATCACGTTGATATCTCTTCCTTCAAGATGACAAACTAAGTATTCACCTGGATTGATGACCTGTTGGTTCGTCCATGCGTAAGAATAAAAGCCGTCTCCAAGATCTTCGGTGGAAGATGGGGGGACAAAGCCATCTACAGTCAATGTGATTTCTCTTCTTCGCTGTCTTTCTGAAAAGTCTGGACTTCTTTGAGGGTTATGAGTATGTGAAAAGTAAGGAATTAACGCAGGGCCATAAAAGTAATGATACAAAGCAACCACTCCTTTATTTTCCATTCATACAAATTGTATGTGGGAGTTATTTGTTCATTCCTGTTTTGTTCCATGTAGACTAATAATGGGCTATAGGCGTCCAAGGAAATCAATTTGTCCTTCCGTTGATTCAATGCTAGTAACCTTGAAAATGCAGGTTAGGATGATAGAATTTACATATTACTGCAAGAAGTTAGACATACATCATTTTGATAGTGGGTGAAAACAATGGCGAAAAAAATGGCAAAAACAAATGCGGTTCGTCTGATAGAACAGCAGAACATCTCTTATGAGGTATTAGGGTATAAAACAGACGGCCAGCCGGTAGATGGCATCTCTGTTGCGGAAAAAATCGGTTATTCTTTGAAATATGTATATAAAACGTTGGTTGCAGCAGCAGGAACAAATCATTATTATGTCTTTGTTGTACCCGTTGCAGAAGAGTTAGATGTAAAAAAGGCAGCAAAGGTGACAGGGGAAAAGAAAATAGAAATGATTGCAATGAAGGAGCTGTTAGCGGTAACTGGCTATCTTCGCGGCGGCTGCTCGCCAATTGGCATGAAAAAATTGTTCCCGACCTATATTGATGCATCTGCAGAAACGCTTGATTTTATTATTGTCAGTGCAGGGAAAATCGGTATGCAGCTAAAGTTGGCGCCACAAGATTTAGCCAGATCATGTGATGCCGCATTTGCAGAAATTGTATAGATGCAGATATAGGGGAACGAAAAAGCTTAGTCATATCGATTAAGCTTTTTCCGCATCCCTTTCAAATATGATTTCAAAATAAGCAGCTGCCCCATACCCATCTATACTGGGAGCGAAAATCTGAACGAATCTCCAGCCTCTTTTCGCATAATCATGGATGATTTGCTGGTAGTCTTCTTTAGGCCTTCTTCTCATCGTACTCAGCTCAACTCTTACGAATTCATATTCTTTCATCGTTTGATCCCTCCTATTAAGGTATACGTAAAATGGAGCGAGAAGTTCCGAAAACCTAGGTTAAGGTCGGAAAGTATATTTCACTCACTAAACAAATCCATTTATGCCTGATGCCTGCATGCATCTGGGAAGAGTTAAGGGGCTATAAAAACGAATTTTACCGGGTCAGCAGTCCAAATGAATCTCTTGCTTATTGCATTTGACTGAGTATATAAGTAAAAAAAGAGCGGCCAGAACATATAAGAAGGAGATGATCATTAACGCACTCATAACAGGGTAGTGTTTAGCGGAGTAGATGAAAAAATCAAGCTGTGAAATTTGTTTGGGGCTGCTGACGGCATCAATTCCATTAAGCAGTTTTGAGAGTTTAGCAGTATAGTTCCAATCAAATCGATCTGAAACAAGCTCGCTTCCTTGATACCAATTAACAGCAGCTAAAAACAGAAATACCATAATAGAAAATCCAAGCTGAACAACTAAAAATATTCCCTTCACTTTTGTATGACCTCCAAATCTATGAATATGGGAAAATCAAACAATATATTACCACCGTATGGGTTATTCTTGCAATTTCACTTCCATACAACTCAAACGCAAGTCTATTTTTTTGTTTGTTTTTGGCTTATAATACCTGATGATGGAAAAAGAGTGCGGGTTTATAGATTAGAGAAACAAATGTATTTCTTAGCATTTTTTATTTGTGGAGAGAGTATAGAAGCATTCGATTAGATCTGCTTTTTCACAGAAACGGTTTTCATCTGTTTGCCTGAGCTTTACAATTGGCTGGCAAAAAAACAATGATTTCTTTCAATCAAAACATGCAACGATGCGACACATTTTATATCTTGATGACTTATTTCATTGCCTTTAAGTCATCCTATCGAGAAAGCGATGGTATTTTATGAACAAAGAAACCCTAAAAAACATACTCATGATTTTTTCAATATGCGCAACACTCCGAGAAACCGATGGTATGCGCATAGCTGATAGCTGGATTTTGAGTGAGATTATACGATTTTTGATTTGCATGGTTGTGTTTTTTGCCATGACATTTCTATTAGATGCTGTTTTTCCAAACAAAAAAGAGTCACATTAATGTGTGGCTCTTTTTGCATCATCTGATCAGAAACATCATAAATGAATCGATCATCATGATGAAGAACAGCAAGCAAAAATAAATAAGCGAGTAGACAAACATATCCTTTGCCCACTTCACGTCATCGTCTGTTTTGAATCCTTTGATGCTTTTTTTGATCCATATGCCTCCGAGAACCAAGGCGGCTAAGAAATAAAATGGGCTTATATGGCCGGTGCCGAGAGAGAAAGGAAATAATAGCGTGACCGGCACCAGGACGGCAATATATTGCATCATTTTTATTTTTGTTACATGATTGCCTTTGACTACTGGCAAGAGCGGAACGCCAGCAGCGCGATATTCCTCTTTGCGTCTTATCCCAATCGCCCAAAAATGCGGCGGCTGCCACAGAAACATAATCGTGTACAACAGCACTGCTGTCATACTGAAGTCACCGGTTACGGCACAATACCCCATCAATGGCGGCGCAGCTCCTGGGAAGCTCCCGACAAATGTGCTCCACACAGACGTTCGTTTCACCCATACCGTATAGATGATCGCATAAAAAATAAAGGCGGCCAGTCCGAGAAAGGCCGTTAATGGATTGAGGGAATAAAGCATGGCAAGACCTGCGATTCCTAAAACAGAGCCATATGTTAAGATCATGGCTGGCGGCATTTTCCCTGTGACCGAGGCCCTGCTGCGAGTTCGTGCCATTTTTGCGTCCATATGCCGATCAAAATAGTTGTTATAGACAGTGCCGGAAGCCATCACAAACGCGGTTCCCAACATTGCTGTTACCATTGTCATCAAAAAAGCCAAGCCGGTTAACGTTTTTTCTGCGCTTGCAAACGCGATCCAAAACCCGCCGAAGGCTGCTATCGAGTTTGATATGATAATGCCCGGCTTTGCAAGTTTGATAAAATCGTAAATGGTTACCCGGTTCGAAGCTTTTATGTATTTTGTTTCAGATATGGCTGCAGAATCTCTTGTATTCTCCAAAAATAGACGCCTCCCCCAAAACTGCATGCTTTTGTTATCGTAACAAGAGGGGGACAGAATCACAATTATTTCCCATATTTGTCATGATATTGTCATTTTTAAAACAAAAAAATGGGGAGCTGGACTGCCCCCATTTTGATATGTGGCGACTAGTAACCGTAACCTCCCCCATATCCTCCGCCATAACCTCCGCCGTAACCGTACCAAGGGTAGTAAGGCGGTCGCGGGCGCGGGTAGTAATAAGGCGGGCGCGGATAAAACGGGTAGAACGGATAATACGGTCTTGGATAATAATAAGGCGGATAAAATGGCGGTCTCGGACGCGGATAATAATAAGGCTGTCTTTCATCATAAGGGGTAATTTGTTCAAATGACTGTTCATTCAAAGGGTAATCCAAGAGGAAAACCTCCCTAGCTTTTTTTATTCCTTTTACCATATTCCTGATGCTTAAGTTGGGTGTATGTACATTCATGAAATTCGGTTTTTTTTATGATGAAATTCCTTAAAAAGGATTGACATGAACTTCTAAATCTCATAGTATTACAAATGTGAAATAAATGTTACTACAATGTTACAAAAACATTTCTAAATAGATACAGTTCCAACTGATGAAGAGTAAATCGAAATGGCTACGAAAGAAGGAGTTTTTGTTGTTGGCAAAAAGAATCAAATGGTTTCATGTATTAATAGCAGTTGTATGTGTGGTGGGCCTTATCGGCTTTTTCCATAATCATTCATTGAAAAAAGAAACGGTCATGAATAAAGTAAGAACTGATTCTCAATATGGGAATGTTGAGATCGCAACGCTTGTGAATGACGGGAAAACTTTTAATTACGCGGTAAACTATCCTGTTTTCAAAAATGAAAAAATGGATTCGGCATTAAAAAGATTCGCAGAAAAAGAGGTTCGTCAATTTCAAAAGGAAACAAAGGACGTTGACCAAGAGCATACGACAAAACGCAACGAATTAAATGTTGATTATAAAATTGTCCATTATGCCAAACAGACAGTGGCGATTGTATTTAATGAATATAAATACATCGGCGGGGCACACGGGCAAACCGTGAAAAAAACGTTTAACTATGATTTTAGTAAACAAGCGTTTCTTTCCATTGATGATATTTTCAAAGAGGACGCTGACTACTTACATAAGCTTTCGTTAATCGCTTATCACGAGCTGAAAAAGAATAAGGACATTGCCGCGGACGATGCACTGTTAAAGGAAGGGACGGCTCCGAAAAAAGAAAATTTCAGCCGCTTTGCCATCAAGGAGGATTATATCGAACTTTACTTTGACACATATCAGGTTGCAGCAGGCTATCTTGGAGAGCAATCGATTGCCATTAAGAAAAGTCTTTTGAAAGACATTCTGAAAGAACAATATATTGATAAAGCAAAAAATAAAAATAAAATCAAAGAACAAAAGCCGAAGCATGAAGTGATTTCTTTACCCAAAGAGGAAACAGTTGATCCAAATCAAAAAGTCATTGCGCTTACTTTCGACGACGGCCCGAATCCTGCGACAACAAATCAGATTCTAGACTCCTTGAAGAAATATAAGGGTCATGCCACGTTTTTTGTTTTGGGGAGCAGAGTTCAATATTATCCGGAAACGCTAATAAGAATGCTGAAAGAAGGAAATGAGGTTGGGAACCATTCATGGAGCCATCCGCTTCTCACAAGGCTTTCAGTGAAAGAAGCGTTAAAGCAGATCAATGATACGCAAGACATCATTGAAAAAATAAGCGGATATCGTCCGACGCTTGTAAGACCCCCATACGGCGGCATTAATGATGAACTGCGGAGTCAAATGAAAATGGATGTTGCGTTATGGGATGTTGACCCGGAAGATTGGAAAGACCGTAACAAAAAAACAATTGTTGACCGTGTCATGAATCAGGCGGGAGATGGAAGAACCATTTTGATTCACGATATTTACCGCACCTCTGCTGATGCGGCCGATGAAATTATAAAAAAGCTCACCGATCAAGGCTATCAATTGGTGACAGTTTCTCAGCTTGAAGAGGTTAAAAAACAAAGAGAAGCGAAATAAATTAGAAAAGGCTGTCCGTACGGACAGCCTTTTTTCTATTTAATAAGAGCCTGTGGTGGCCCAAACATTTAAGTTTGGTCCTGAATACTTGCCGAAAGCGTAAGAAGTCCTTGGATCTAAATCATATACCATCGGTGTATAGCAAGACTTTTGGCCGGCCACCGCTTTTCCATTGCCGCCTGCAGAATCACAATTATATCTTTTTCCGTCTGTGTTCCGGGTAATCTCCGCATTTGCTTCATAGCCAGACGTCAATGTATTATTCATCGTGATTTTTGCCCAAGCCGTTTTACATGTACTGCTGAATTTAAGCTCGACTACTCCGATGACTTGATTGCTGGCATTCACTAAGTTTGAGGATTTTTTTGTAGAGCCGCTGGACGCACAATCATTGTAATAAGGGCTTTTTCCATCGTAGGCATGGGTTTCCGCCTTGGCGGGTGCACCTTTGACGGCAAAAACAAATACTACTGCGAATAACACCAATGAAGCCTTCATAAACAGTCTTTTCAATTTATGACCTCCTTAATATGGCAAACAATAAATCATATGGAGGAACAATCAAAACATGCATGCTTTTTTGTGAACAATAAAGGCGGCCGGGAGGATGGAGTTCTTGGCCGCCTCTGGTATGAGGTTATGCTTTTACATCAATGGTTTGTCCGAGAGTTGGATGTTGAATCATCTTTAAGGTTTGATCGGCATTTTGCTGGGCGGTGTCCAGCCTTTTTTTCGTTAAAGCAATATTTACATTCTGGGCAAGGGATGCTTGATGCATCGCAACCGATAAAGCAGGAATATCCATGGTTCCACCTCCTATGCCTTACCTATCGGCGGGTTTGTATGATTTTACAGTGAAAAATGGCTTAATTTCTCTTGTTGACCCTTACGCTGCGGCATATCGTATGTTTTTGACAAGGAGGGAATCAGGATGAATCTAGTAATGGAAAAGACCTTTGAGCAATACGAAAAGCTGTTTTCAATGGAAGAACAGAAAAGAGAAGATGTATTTCGGTATACGATGATGAGGCCGTTTGAAAAGATGTGGACCGCCATCCAAGTTCCGCTGAAAGCGAAGGAGCCAAACGGCTATGATGTGATCATGGCTGCGAAAATGCTGGGCTATTTGGATGTCCGTGATGCTGAAAGCGGCCAGAAAGCACTACAAATACTGAAAGAATCACATGTTTCAGAGACAGCTGAATCTGCACTTCGGCAATGCATATTTTTTGCTGAGCGCGAACAGCTGCGGGTGAATGCAAAGGAGATCAAATTCGGCCTTTATATCGCTGATCCAAATAAGCTTCAGCTGCAAAAAGGCTACTGCGGGTTTGGCGGGATACCGGGCTTTATTCATGTATGGATTAATCCGAACAGTTATAACCTGCCAAGGATTCCTTCCATTATTGCTCATGAGTTTCATCATAATGTGCGGTTTTCGTATATAGATTTTCATCATGGCTCTGTAAGTGTCGGGGATTATCTTGTGATTGAAGGATTGGCGGAATCATTCGCCAGAGAGCTGTTTGGTACGGAACGATTGGGCCCTTGGGTAACTCGTTTTGATCATGAAGACTTGCAATATTCCATTGATGTGATTAATGAGGTGCTGGATGTGAAAGGATTTTCGGAAGTCAGCCGTTATATGTTTGGTGATCCAATTGCTAACGACCAAGGCTTTAAGCCTGCAGGTTTATCGGCTTTTGCGGGTTATGCAGTTGGCTATCATGCCGTTCAGTCATTTATGAATCAACATCATATCACGATAAGCGAGGCCACACGTTTGGATGCGAAGACCATTATTTCTCAATGCGGTCTGTTTTCTACATGAAAAAAGCGTCACATACAGCGGCGCTTTTTGATTCCCAAAACCAGCAGTTCTATGGCGGCACAGGCGGCAATTCCGATTGTATATGCTTCGATATCGCTCCATAAAAAACCGTACCCTAGTACAAGCCCGCCAAGAGAAGTATCTCTAATCTGGTCGATCCATTCGGCATGATAGAGCTGGCTGAATTCAATGACAAAACAGAAAGAAAGACTGATAATGCCCGTTATCATTGTCTTCAGCTTCCGAAATAGAAATCCGCATCCCGTGAAGATCATGGCGGCCCACAACGAGTCTCCCAGATAAGTATTGAGGGTATCAGGAAGAACACTGGAGAATGCTCTGGATCCAAGCCCCAGCCCAATGATCAGTATGGTGAAAACTGCATATATCCAACGATTTCGCTTCATTGCGAATTGATACCCCGTCTCTGCTTCATCTCCCTGTATTGTAAGGAATATAGCTTTTATTTGTCCACTAAAAAAGCGGCTGAATAGCCGCGTAGGGTGTTTATTTTGCTTTTAGGTTTACATGGTCGGCTGTCTGATCCGTGCCTATTACAAAATGGAGTTCATAGCGGCCTGTATCATATACATAATCGATTTCATCGGTAAACGGGACGGTTAACACCCGATTTACTGGTCCTAATTGCTTCTGCAGCACTTCCGGCGTAACTCCGCCTAAATTCAGCTGCCGTTCCACACCGGTTCCAAAGTAGCGGATTTCTGAAATTGTCATGTCTTTATGATAGGAAAATCCGTAGCCCGGCTGTCCCATATTCCAGTGATATAAATCAAATCGATTGTCTCCCCCGACTGGTCTTTCCGGTTCCCCAAACGCAGCGTGGACATCCCCTTTTGTGCTTTTGTTAATGGTAAGGCCTTGCGCCTGCTGAGGCATTTCCCCTTTATAGGCGGTGTTATAGAGGTTTTTGACAAGCTCAGCGGCTGATTGATTCGTGTTTTCTGAGAGTGTGTTTGTTTGAGCTGCGGCCTTTGCCGGTGCTGAAAAGGACGCAGCCCCAAAGCCGGTAAAACAGCTTGTTACTGCTGCTGCCGCGGTTATAGCAGACATTGTCTTTTTCATGTTAATCCCTCCTAATTGATCTACCATTCCGTTTCCCCGTGTTTTTGCAACGAAACATGTGAGTGCGCTTTGTATGTTTTATTGAGTTGTTGTAAGGGAACTGAAATAGGTAATTCGGTATATAAAGCAAGAAAGGGGAATGGAGATGGCTGGCAAGAAAACAATCACAATAAACGGCGTTGAAATGGAAGCGTCCGAGGAACAGACGGTGCTGCAGCTTTTGAATAACAGCTCGATTGAAGTGCCGCAAGTTTGCTATCATCCAAGCTTAGGGCCGATTGAGACATGTGATACGTGCATCGTCAGCATCAATGGTGAGCTGAAGAGGTCGTGCTCCGCTGAATTAAAGGATGGGGATGTCATTGATACGCTCTCACCTGACGTGAAAAAAGCGCAGGTCATCGGGATGGACAAGATTTTATATAATCATGAGCTTTATTGTACAGTTTGCGATTACAACAATGGGGGATGCGAAATACATAATACGGTGAAGGAAATGAAAATCAATCACCAAAGCATTCCGTTTGATCACAAGCCATACCATAAGGATGAATCCCATCCGTTTTATCGGTATGATCCAGATCAATGTATATTGTGCGGACGCTGTGTTGAGGCATGCCAAGACGTTCAGGTAACTGAAACGCTGACCATTGACTGGGAGCGGAAACGCCCGCGCGTCATTTGGGATAACGACGTGCCGATCAATGAGTCGTCATGTGTGTCATGCGGCCATTGTTCAACGGTCTGTCCGTGCAACGCGATGATGGAAAAAGGAATGGAAGGGGAAGCCGGATATTTAACAGGCATCAATAACGAAACGCTGCGACCGATGATCGAGATCACGAAAGGCGTAGAGACAGGCTACGGCTCGATTCTCGCGATTTCTGATATGGAATCGGCCATGCGTGATGAACGAATCAAAAAAACGAAAACCGTCTGCACGTATTGCGGCGTCGGCTGCAGCTTTGATGTCTGGACAAAGGGCAGAGACATTCTGAAAGTAGAGCCGCAGGAGGAAGCGCCTGCCAACGGCATTTCTACTTGTGTGAAAGGCAAGTTCGGCTGGGATTTCGTTAACAGCGAAGAACGCCTGACAAAGCCGCTGATCCGTGAAGGCGATCATTTCCGTGAAGCAGAGTGGGAGGAGGCGTTATTGCTGATCGCCAGCAAGTTCACTGAATTAAAAGAGGCGTTTGGCCCGGATTCTCTCGCTTTTATTACATCTTCTAAATGTACAAATGAAGAATCCTATCTTATGCAAAAGCTGGCCAGAGGGGTCATTGGCACAAATAATGTGGACAACTGCTCTCGCTATTGCCAATCTCCTGCGACTGCCGGCCTGTTCCGGACAGTCGGCTATGGCGGTGATTCAGGATCAATTACAGATATCGCGCAAGCGGACCTTGTTTTGATTATCGGTTCGAACACGTCTGAGTCGCATCCAGTCTTATCCACTCGGATTAAACGGGCTCATAAGCTGAGAGGGCAGAAAGTGATCGTCGCGGATATCAGAAAGCACGAAATGGCAGAGCGCTCAGATTTATTTGTCCAGCCGCGTGCCGGATCGGATATCGTCTGGCTGAATGCGATCGCCAAATATTTAATAGAAAACGGCAAGGCCGATGAACGATTTTTGAGAGAAAGAGTGAACGGACGGGATGAATATGTAAAAAGCCTCGCGCCGTACACACTTGAATATGCTGAGGAGAAAACCGGGATTGATCAAGAAACCCTTATCCAAATGGCAGAGATGATCGGGCAAGCTGACAGTGTGTGCGCATTGTGGGCGATGGGCGTGACACAGCATATTGGAGGAAGCGACACGAGCACGGCGATCTCTAATCTGCTGCTTGTGACAGGAAACTACGGAAAACCGGGAGCAGGTTCTTACCCATTGCGCGGCCATAACAACGTGCAGGGAGCAAGTGACTTTGGGAGTATGCCTGACAGACTACCGGGCTATGAAAAAGTGACGGACGAACAAGTCCGCCAAAAATACGAGCGTGTGTGGGGTGTGCCGCTGCCGAAGGAGCCGGGTATGACCAACCACGAAATGATTGAAAAAATCCATTCCGGACAGTTGAAAGCGATGTATGTAAAAGGTGAAGAAATGGGCCTTGTCGACTCCAATATCAATCATGTACACGCTGCATATGAAAAGCTTGATTTCTTTGTGGTGCAGGACATTTTCCTTTCACGTACAGCGGAGTTTGCTGATGTGGTTCTTCCTGCGAGCCCGAGCCTTGAAAAAGAAGGAACGTTTACAAACACAGAACGCCGGATTCAGCGTTTGTATCAGGTATTTGAACCGCTGGGTGAATCAAAGCCGGATTGGCAGATTATTATGGAGGTTGCCAATAAGCTTGGCGCCGGCTGGCTCTATGAGCATCCTGCAGACATTATGGAGGAAGCAGCCAAGCTGTCGCCGATTTATGCCGGTGTCACCTATGAACGTCTTGAGGGCTATAATTCCCTGCAATGGCCTGTAAACGCTGATGGAAAGGATTCGCCTTTACTCTTTACAGAGCGCTTCCCTTTCCCAGACGGCAAGGCCATTCTCTACCCTGTCCAGTGGACAGAGCCTAAGGAATTCGGTGAGGAATATGATATCCATGTCAACAATGGGCGGCTCTTGGAGCACTTCCACGAAGGGAACCTGACTTACAAATCAAAAGGGATTTCGGAGAAAACACCGGAAGTGTTCTTAGAAATTTCTCCTGAGCTTGCGGCAGAACGAGGGATTCAGGACGGAACCCTCGTCAGACTCACATCGCCTTTCGGAAATGTCAAAGTGAAGTGCCTGATTACTGATCGAGTCAAAGGGAAGGAAGTATATCTGCCAATGAACGATTCAGGGGAAGCGGCGATCAACCTGTTAACAGGCAGCCATGCCGATAAGGATACCGATACGCCTGCTTACAAAGAAACATCGGCCAAGATGGAAATTTTGAAGCACGACGGAATCAGCCCGCTGCCTAAGATCAACCACCGCAACGGCAATCCGCAGCCGCAAATCGGTGTGCAGGTTCATAAGAAATGGGCGCGGAAGGATTATATTTTCCCTGGTGACGCTGTGAAAAGGGGGATGGGCCATAATGGCTAAAGCGATTAAACGAATCCAAAAAATCGAGGTAACAGAAGAGGATCAGCGAAAGCGTGATTTGCGGGAAATTGAAGATGCTCTAATTGACCACAAAGAAGCGATTCTCGAAACATTGCATATGCTGGGCCATATGAACGAGCGCGGGGTCCTGCCGTTGCTCCGCGGCCTTTTTGGTCAAGGGGATAAAGTTCTTGATATCCTGGTGAAAAAGGCAGATACAGAGGAAACAGCCAATACGCTGAAAAATCTGCTTCTTCTGTTTGGAACACTCGGCATGCTGGACGTGAAGCAGCTGGAGCCTCTCATTTTGAAAGTGAATGCGGGTGTGGCAAGCGCTGTAGAGCAGAAAAACAGTGAAGAAAAGACAGGTTATTTTGATATTATCCGCTCGCTAAAAGACCCGGAAATCAACAAATCAATTACACTGCTCTTTTCCTTTTTAAAAGGAATGGGACAAGATACAAAGGAGCTGGAACGCACGACGCAGCCTCCGGAACACCAAAAACATCATCAGGAACCCCGAGAGAAAAGAGGAATGAATAAGCGAGATTGACCTCCCACCCGAGCGGCTTCAGCCAGCTCGGGTTTTTTGATGAAAAGGTCTAATGGACTAGTAAAAAATATTCAAATACTAGGAAGAAGTAAGATTGTGATGAATGAGATAGAAATAATCGTTACTTTCTTACCTGTTAAGAAAAGGGAAAATCTGATTATAATAGAAATCGATTACTTTAGATGGGGGAACAATCATGAAAAAAGTCTTATTACTATTATTTGTCTTGACGATCGGGTTAGCGCTTTCTGCGTGCAGCCAATCGAGCGATGCGTCAGAGAAGGAAAAACCGAAAGAGAAAAAATCGCAAGAAGAGCTTGAAAAGGAACTTGATAAGGAATTGAAAAAAGGCGGTGAGCCGAAGACCAAAAAAGATGATCAAATACATAAAATAGGAGAAACATTTAAAGCAGGACATACGAATTTTACAGTGAATAAAGTTGATAGAGTGCAAAAAGGTGAATATATGAATGTTGGCGGAGCTGTAAATGAGGAGACAAAAACAATAAAAGATGATGAGGAACGGCTTATTATAGAAGTTACGATGGAAAATATAGGGGAAGATTCAATAAGCTACAATTTTATCGGGTTTGATTTAAGAGATAAGAATGATCAATCAGTGCGGCCTGTTTTTTCTATAGAAGAGAAGGGCAGAATCCTTATGGGAGGAACACTAGTATCGGGGAAAAAGGTTACAGGTGTACTCAGTTATGTCATCCCTAAAGGAGAACAGAAACATTACACACTGGTATATAATCCGTTTTTAGCTGATACAAATAGCAGTAATACAGAAGAGAGAGTAAAGGACGATATTGATTACTTGGTGAAGTTAGATTAGATGCTAATTTACAGTTGCACGTTTTTCATCTGTGGAAAACGTGCATTTTTTATAGCGAAACTTGACTTGAAAGGATGAGTGATAAAAGTGCAAACCAAATGGCTGGAACGGGCACAGCGGATTCGGGCGATCGCCCAAGCGGGGCTTGCTTTTTCCAAGGATGTGTACGACAGGGAGAGGTACGAAGAGCTAATGAAGCTTAGCGCGGAAATGATGGCGGATTACTCGGAGAAGGACATTGAAGTTATCACTGATTTATGGCAAGGCGAGAAGGGCTATCCAACACCGAAAGCGGATGTTCGCGGCGCTGTATTCAGAGAGAATCAGATTTTGCTTGTCCGGGAGAAGCATGATGAGCTGTGGTCGCTGCCGGGCGGATTTTGCGAGATTGGTTTATCGCCGGCTGAAAACGTTGTCAAGGAAATCAAAGAAGAGTCGGGGTACGATACAGAGCCGTCTCGATTGCTGGCCGTGCTAGACAGCCATAAACACTCTCATCCCCCTCAGCCTTATCACTATTATAAAATCTTCATCGCATGCAGCATGACGGACGGGCAGGGGGAAACAGGGATCGAGACGAATCATGCCGCTTTTTTTCCGGAAGACAGACTCCCGCCGCTTTCTCCTAAACGAAACACACCCTCACAGCTTAGCATGCTGTTTGACTTTTTGCGCCATCCGGACAAGAAAACGATATTTGACTAAAAAAGAAAGAGCCTGTGGGCTCTTTCTTTTTTATAATGTAATGTGTTTTTCGTTGGCGAGTTTCAGAAGGGTCAAAATAGAATCGGCTTGTTTATGGCCGAGTTTTTGCTTTAATTTGTTTTCTTCAACTAATCGGCTGCCATAAATTTTGACGGAGGCTTTGTCGACGACAGTATGCCAGTTTTCCTGTTTTTTTCCCTCAACAAGCGGTTTTTCATGTCTCTCAGAAAAAGAGAACACAAAGAGTACGAATGCAAGTGAAAGTAGGATTCCGACAACTTGTTTTTTGTAATCAGTCTGTGCTGCCACGTTGTTCTCTCCTTCACCTTTTACCTTCTATTTAATCATAGAACCAAATTATTTTACATAATGGGAAAGTCATTTTTGGAGTTAGTGCATTTGGTTGAAAACAGAGACGTTTTTTGAGCGGAGCGGTGCAATTGAATCCATATTGGATTTGCGTGCTTATGCCTAAGGTCACGTTGTGAGCCAAAACAGCAGTGCAGAATAGAAAAAAATTGAAAGATTATGGTAAGATGAACGAAATTCGAGGGGGAATATATGATGCCTGCATCGAACATCGTGATCGCCTGCCTGCTGTTATCAATTTAATTATTTGTGGTAGTCCCTCTCTTTTTCGAAAGCGGGAGGTGAAGTGGAACATTAATTGCTGAATTCTTTCAAGGGGAGTGACCGTACATGAATGTGTTAAACCGCCGGCAAGCCTTGCAGCGAGCGCTGCTCAATGGGAAAAACAAACAGGATGCGTATCATCCGTTTCCATGGTATGAATCGATGAGAAAGGATGCGCCTGTTTCCTTTGATGAAGAAAACCAAGTGTGGAGCGTTTTTCTTTATGATGATGTCAAAAAAGTTGTTGGGGATAAAGAGTTGTTTTCCAGTTGCATGCCGCAGCAGACAAGCTCTATTGGAAATTCCATCATTAACATGGACCCGCCGAAGCATACAAAAATCCGTTCAGTCGTGAACAAAGCCTTTACTCCGCGCGTGATGAAGCAATGGGAACCGAGAATTCAAGAAATCACAGATGAACTGATTCAAAAATTTCAGGGGCGCAGTGAGTTTGACCTTGTTCACGATTTTTCATACCCGCTTCCGGTTATTGTGATATCTGAGCTGCTGGGAGTGCCTTCAGCGCATATGGAACAGTTTAAAGCATGGTCTGATCTTCTGGTCAGTACACCGAAGGATAAAAGTGAAGAAGCTGAAAAAGCCTTTTTGGAAGAACGAGATAAGTGTGAGGAAGAACTGGCCGCGTTTTTTGCCGGCATCATAGAAGAAAAGCGAAACAAACCGGAACAGGATATTATTTCTATTTTAGTGGAAGCGGAAGAAACAGGCGAGAAGCTGTCCGGTGAAGAGCTGATTCCGTTTTGCACGCTGCTGCTGGTGGCCGGAAATGAAACCACTACAAACCTGATTTCAAATGCGATGTACAGCATATTAGAAACGCCAGGCGTTTACGAGGAACTGCGCAGCCATCCTGAACTGATGCCTCAGGCAGTGGAGGAAGCCTTGCGTTTCAGAGCGCCGGCCCCGGTTTTGAGGCGCATTGCCAAGCGGGATACGGAGATCGGGGGGCACCTGATTAAAGAAGGTGATATGGTTTTGGCGTTTGTGGCATCGGCAAATCGTGATGAAGCAAAGTTTGACAGACCGCACATGTTTGATATCCGCCGCCATCCCAATCCGCATATTGCGTTTGGCCACGGCATCCATTTTTGCCTTGGGGCCCCGCTTGCCCGTCTTGAAGCAAATATCGCGTTAACGTCTTTGATTTCTGCTTTTCCTCATATGGAGTGCGTCAGTATCACTCCGATTGAAAACAGTGTGATATACGGATTAAAGAGCTTCCGTGTGAAAATGTAATAGATAAGGAGACTGGAGATTCATGAAAAAGTACCATATTTCGATGATCAATATCCCGGCGTACGGACATGTCAATCCTACGCTTGCTTTAGTAGAGAAGCTTTGTGAGAAAGGGCACCGTGTCACGTACGCGACGACTGAGGAGTTTGCGCCCGCTGTTCAGCAAGCCGGTGGAGAAGCATTGATCTATCATACATCCTTGAATATTGATCCTAAGCAAATCAGGGAGATGATGGAAAAGAATGACGCGCCCCTCAGCCTTTTGAAAGAATCACTCAGCATTCTGCCGCAGCTTGAGGAGTTATATAAGGATGATCAGCCTGATCTGATCATCTATGACTTTGTTGCGCTGGCTGGTAAATTGTTTGCTGAAAAGCTTAATGTTCCGGTCATTAAGCTCTGTTCGTCATATGCCCAAAATGAATCCTTTCAGTTAGGAAATGAAGACATGCTGAAAAAAATAAGAGAAGCAGAGGCTGAATTTAAAGCCTACTTGGAGCAAGAGAAGTTGCCGGCTGTTTCATTTGAACAGTTAGCTGTGCCGGAAGCATTAAATATTGTCTTTATGCCGAAGTCTTTTCAGATTCAGCATGAGACGTTCGATGACCGTTTCTGTTTTGTCGGCCCCTCTCTCGGAGAACGGAAGGAAAAAGAAAGCCTGTTGATTGACAAGGATGATCGCCCGCTTATGCTGATTTCTTTGGGTACGGCGTTTAACGCATGGCCGGAATTTTACAAGATGTGCATCAAGGCATTTCGGGATTCTTCATGGCAAGTGATCATGTCGGTTGGGAAAACGATTGATCCAGAAAGCTTGGAGGATATTCCTGCTAACTTTACCATTCGCCAAAGTGTGCCGCAGCTTGAGGTGTTAGAGAAAGCTGATTTGTTCATCTCTCATGGCGGGATGAACAGTACGATGGAAGCGATGAACGCAGGTGTGCCGCTTGTCGTCATTCCGCAAATGTATGAGCAGGAGCTCACTGCAAATCGGGTTGATGAATTAGGCCTTGGCGTTTATTTGCCGAAAGAGGAAGTGACTGTTTCCAGCCTGCAGGAAGCGGTTCAGGCTGTATCCAGTGATCAAGAGCTGCTCAGCCGCGTCAAGAATATGCAAAAGGATGTAAAAGAAGCTGGCGGAGCGGAGCGTGCGGCAGCTGAGATTGAAGCGTTTATGAAAAAATCCGCTGTCCCGCAGTAAAAACATAAAAACCGAAATCAATTTGATTTCGGTTTTCTGTTTAAATATTTTTTTTCATCCCGCATCTCCGGCATTCTCTAAGAAATTTTCCGCCTTTTACAGAGCTTTTGAACAGTGTGTAATCACAGTTGTCGCAGCGCCCGCTGCGGGCATCCGGATATTCATTGAATTCGTAAACAATCGATGTATCGTAGCCTTTTGTTTCATATTCTTCTTTTTTGGTTTCCATGTCGATCCTCCGTTACAAGACGTGTCTGCTGTTTATCTTACAGCAAGCTTCCGGCGTATTCAATGGATTTTAGGAGGTTGGGTTTATCTTGATTTCTCCCTTGGTTTGCGCCAAAATAGCTTTATTAAGCTTATATACATAAAAAGCCTATGCAAAGAGGAGAGGAAACGGGTATGGGAAAAGGGTTACTTGGAAAACGCGTGGCAATCGGTGGCTCACGAAAAACGGAAGAAATTAGTACAATCATTGAAAAACAGGGCGGAATACCTGTCATCCGGCCTCTCCAAGGTACAGTTTACTTAGCAGAGAAGCAGGTGGAGCCGGATTTGCGGACGTTTGCGGAAGAAAAAGCTGACTGGGTCATTTTCACGACAGGCATCGGGTTGGAGACTCTTGTCGATATGGCAGAGAAAATTGGACTGAAAGATGAGTTTCTGCAGGCCATTCGCCAAGCGAAAGCGGCATGCCGGGGATACAAAACGCTGTCTGCGCTGAAAAAGCTTGGAATCACACCGGAAGCTTCGGATGAAGACGGGACAACAAGAGGCTTAATCCGTTCCTTGGAGCCTCACGACTTTTCAGGAAAAACAGTCATGGTGCAGCTTCATGGCGAAAAAGCGCCGGCTCTCATGGCATTTCTTGAAGAAAAAGGCGCGTCTGTCCTGCCGATTCTGCCTTATCAGCACATCCCGCCGGAGGAGGAAACGGTGGAGCGGTTATGCCGAGAGCTGATGAACGATGAGGTCGATGCCGTTTGTTTTACAACGGCCATTCAGGTTCGTTCCCTGTTTGATTTTGCCAAGGGGCGAGGTTATATCAATGAAGTGAAGAAGGTATTCGAAGAACGCGCCATCGCAGCTGCTGTCGGAAAAGTGACTGCTGAAGCACTGCGGGAAGAGGGCATTACGAGACTGCTTGCGCCAGAGATTGAGCGGATGGGTGCGATGATTGTTGAGCTGGCCAAGTATTATGAAGAAAAGGAATAACAAGTACAAAAAGCCGCTTTTCCCTCGGAAAGCGGCTTTTGTCTGTCATTCATTTTGCTTCAGCTGCTGATGAACGGTGAATAATGATGGGTATGTCAGCACGCTTAAGATTACACAAGTCAGCGCGGCTGAGGCCATCGTTGTAAACACGATTAAGAGTTGAAAGCGTACTGCCTGAATCGGGTCCGCGCCGGCTAGAATCTGGCCAGTCATCATGCCGGGAAGCTGGACAAGACCCAGTGTTTTCTGGCTTTCGAGCGTCGGGATCATACTCATTTTCATCGCTGAGGTAAGAATGCGCTGTATGGATTGCTTCGGTGTGCCGCCAAGTGACAATATTAATTGAATTTCTTCTTTGCGAACGCCGACTTCTGAGTTAAGCCGGTTTAGAAACAAACTTGAGAGCACCATCGAATTTCCGATGACCATCCCGCTGATCGGAATGACATATCGTGCCGTAAGCGGAATGATATGAAGAGACAGCAGAATTCCCTGCGTCACAATTTCTACGATTGCTAACGCGGCAAACACCCTCCAAAACGAACCGATAGTATTTTTCTTTCGCTTGATGACATTTTGCGCCGCCACCGCGAGCATTAACAGCACCATCAGCAGGATAAAAACAGGGTGGTCTCCGCGAAAAATCAGCGACAAAACATAACCGATGATAAGCAGCTGCACCGCGGCCCGGATGGTGGCGATGATCATGTCTTTTTCTACACCGGCTTTAAAGGATTTTGATAAAAACAAGGCGATCAAAACAAAGATCATCGTTAAAGAGAGAGAAAGGTAATCCATTACCGAGTGCCTCCCTTCAAAAATTCTTTCGCTGCTTCATGCTGCGGAGCGGAGAAAAATGTGTCGGTTTCAGCGATTTCAAGCAGCCGGCCATCTGCCATAAACCAAATGGTATCGGCTATTCGTTTTGCCTGCTCCATATTATGAGTGACCCACATGACTGTCCATTTTTTCTCTTGATGCTGACGTTTGATCAGTTCTTCAATCTCAAGAGCAGAGACCGGGTCCAAGGCCGATGTGATTTCGTCCAACAATAGAATGGAGGAAGGATTTGAGAGCGTTCTGGCCAGTGACAGTCTTTGCCGCTGCCCGCCCGATAAGTCTCTGGCGCTTCTGTCTAACAACTCTGGCGGCAGCCCTGCAAGCGAAGCCAGCTTTTCAGGAGAGTACAGCTGGGATTGATGCAGCCTTTGTACAAGACTTAAATTGTCACGCACTGTCCCGTCGAGCACGGGAGCCGATTGAAACGCGAGGGCTGCCGTTCGCCTCAGCTCATTGACATTCCATTCTCTGACTTCCTTTCCGTATATGTTGACTTCGCCGCTGTCAGGCGTTCTCATTAAATTACACATAGAAAGGAGGGTGCTTTTGCCTGAGCCGGAAGGGCCTAAAACGGCTACGATTGCACCCTGTTGAATGTCTCCGGTGACATCCTGCAGCACATCATAGGTTTGTCCATCTTGTTTATAGCTTTTTCTGACTGATCTGAAGGAGATGGCTGGTATGTTTTGTGTTTGATCGTTTGCTTCCATTACAATAATCACCTTTCAATATAAGTAGGCTGACATTATATTTAACTATAACGTGAAACAGATTCCTTTTGGTAGCACAAATAAAGGAGAACAGGCTTTCACCCATTCTCCTGCAGATGCTACGCAGTCAGATTTGACTGTGCTTTCTTTTTCGGTTTTCTCGGCTGTGAAGCGAAGGTATGTAACATCATCCCCGCTATTATAATGAACAAACCGGCAAATGATAATAGAGATGGGAAAACGCCTGACAGCAGAACAATTTCACCAAGCAGCGCGAAAATCACTTCACCGGATTGAGTGGCTTCAACAGCTGCGAGTTTTTGCGGATTGTCTCTTACCATATCAGTGGCCCAGAAAAATAAAACCGTCGCAATGATGCCTGAGCTGACGGCAACGATAAAGGATTGAACGGTTTGACTTGCTGTTGGAAGGCCATCTGACCACCAGCCGTAAGCTGCTAATATAAGCCAGAATGGAAGGCTTGCCAATGTCATTCCAAGCACGCGCTGAAATGTATCAAGCCGGCCTCCGTATTCTTCGAGCATTCTTCGGTTTCCTAACGGATAGGCAAAAGCCGCAATGACAACCGGCAGCACACTGAAAAGCAGCATCCTCCCAGAAAGCGATTCTGCATGCTGAAGCTGAATCAGAGCCGCTCCAATCAGGATGATCACAGAAGTGCCAAGTGAAACCAGGGGAATCTTTTGGCGAATGAGCTGCGGACCGCCCGGCATATCTTGTTTGACATAAAACAAAGGAGATAAGAGCACCCCGGCTACAATTGTAATTTGCCAGGTTCCAGCTATGAGCCACCCCGGACCGTATGCAGCCGCAAATGTAATCGGTGCGTAAAAAAGCACGAAACCGACGAAGCTCCATTTGATCCAATAAAACGGCTTTTTCCTCATTTCTAGTAAGAGAGGCGTGAATGTCCCTCTCATGATGACAATCAAACATAAAAATGGCACCATAAAAATAAAGCGCAGCGAAGAGCTCCAAAGCCAGCTGCCTCCTGATAACTCCATCGCTCTGTTTAATATAAAGGTAACGGCGAAAAAGAGTGAAGCCAATATTCCGATAACGATAGCTTTCATGATATCCCTCATTCTGGCATTATTTTTTTATACTATACTATTCGGTATCATGCAGATCAATGGAATCATGAGAAAAACATCATGTTTGGCGAACCGCTATATGTGGAAGACAAAAAAGGGAGGTGAAATTGATGGAAAGAGAGACACAGACATACTTCTTTCCGGATGACGGCAGGATTCCGAATCACCCTGATTTTCCGCTCGTGGTGTATCAAAACGCGCTTAAGGACACCGGACTGGCAGAGCGGATCGTCACCCGGCATGGCTGGTCAAACAGCTGGTCAGGGAGTGTTTTTCCATACCATCATTATCACAGCAATACGCATGAAGTCCTGATTGCCCTTAGGAGAGAGGCTGTGATTCAGTTTGGGGGAGAAAAAGGGGCTGCCATCCCTTTCAAATCAGGCGACGCAGTCGTGATTCCAGCCGGAGTCGGACATAAAAAGCTCAGCTCAAGCCCCGATTTTACTGTCCTTGGCGCCTATCCCGGTGGCGTTCAGTACGATATGAAGACGGGGAAGCCGAATGAGCGGGAGGAAGCGGTCAAACAGATTAAGCAGGCGGCGTTGCCGGCGAATGATCCGATCACAGGAAAAAGAGAGCCTCTATTGGAAATATGGGTAAAGTGAAGGGGAGAAATTGCTGGATTGTCAATAACTAGTGCCGCAGAAACGATATGACATGAGCTCCATATAAATTAATTTCATAATCGAAGCAATTCACGTTCAAATTTTGTTCAAAAAGTGTTATCATATAGAAGGTAATCGAATTGGAGTTTTTTGTGTTTGCTATTTTCAGAGAGAGTAAAGGATTTTGACTTATTCAATTGTTTATTTTTAGATAAAAATAATACTGAATATGGCAAGATGAAAAACTGGGTAGTAAACATTTATTTTTGTAAATGATTGTGCATGAATTCACAATCCTTATTCTTATGCCTTAAAAGCGTGAGACAGGGAGAGGCACTACCCTTTCCAAAAAAATCAGCAAACTGCTTATAGTAAAGGAGAATTGGATATGCCAGAAACAATCGATCAAACAAATGCGTCTGTCAGCCAAAGCCAGCAAGATCTTATTGATCAGCTATTAAAGCCAGAAGTTCAAGAATCATTGACTGTTTTAGTTGACCAGCTTCCGAAGCTGACTGAGTTAGTGAATATTTTAACGAAGTCTTATGATTTCGCTCAGTCTGTAGCGACTGACGAAGTGTTAAAGAGCGACACAGTCGGTGCGATCACTGAAATTCTCGAGCCTGTAAAAGAAACAGCGAAAGAAGTAGCTGCGACTGCGATCGAAGCAAAAGACCGCGCGGAAGCAAGCAACGAAACAATTGGACTTTTCGGCCTTCTTCGCATGCTGAAAGATCCTCAAGCTCAAAAGCTGTTCCGTTTTGCTAACAGCTACCTTGAAGTCATGAACGAACGCGAAAACCAAAAATAATCTCAGATTCAAATTGATATAAAGGACGGAGGATATACGATGTCAAAACATATTGTCATTCTAGGCGCTGGTTATGGCGGAGTTCTTTCTGCTCTAACAGTTCGCAAACATTACACAAAAGAACAAGCACGCGTGACAGTGGTAAACAAATACCCAACTCACCAAATCATTACGGAATTACACCGCCTTGCTGCAGGCAACGTGTCTGAAAAAGCGGTTGCAATGCCATTAGAAAAACTTTTCAAAGGCAAAGACATTGATCTTAAAATTGCGGAAGTAAGCTCTTTCTCTGTTGATAAAAAAGAAGTTGCGCTTGCTGACGGTTCTACATTAACTTACGATGCGCTTGTTGTAGGTCTTGGTTCTGTAACGGCTTACTTCGGCATCCCAGGTCTTGAAGAAAACAGCATGGTATTGAAATCTGCTGCCGATGCGAACAAAGTCTTCCAACATGTTGAAGATCGTGTGCGCGAGTACTCTAAAACGAAAAACGAAGCAGATGCAACAATCCTTATCGGCGGAGGCGGCTTAACAGGTGTTGAGCTTGTTGGTGAGCTTGCTGACATCATGCCGAACCTTGCGAAAAAATACGGCGTAGACCATAAAGAAATCAAATTGAAACTTGTTGAAGCAGGTCCGAAGATCCTTCCTGTTCTTCCGGATGATCTTATCGAGCGTGCGACTGCAAGCCTTGAAAAACGCGGCGTTGAGTTCTTAACAGGTCTTCCTGTTACAAATGTAGAAGGAAACGTAATCGATCTGAAAGACGGATCTAAAGTTGTTGCCAACACATTTGTTTGGACTGGCGGCGTACAAGGTAACCCATTAGTCGGTGAATCAGGCCTAGAAGTGAACCGCGGACGCGCGACTGTAAATGACTTCCTGCAATCTACATCTCATGAAGATGTATTCGTTGCTGGAGACAGCGCAGTTTACTTCGGTCCAGACGGCCGTCCATACCCGCCAACTGCACAAATCGCATGGCAAATGGGTGAGCTGATCGGTTACAACCTATTCGCTTACCTAGAAGGCAAAACGCTTGAAACATTCAAGCCAGTAAACTCTGGTACACTTGCAAGCCTTGGACGCAAAGACGCGGTTGCCATCATTGGTGCTAATTCTACACCGCTTAAAGGTCTTCCTGCTTCCTTGATGAAAGAAGCAAGTAATGTACGATATTTGACACATATTAAAGGACTTTTCAGCCTGGCTTACTAATCCTTTTAATGAATCTGGCATTGCCAAAAGCATTCCTTTCCGAGTGCTTTCTGGCAATGTCTTTTTTTATGTTTATGACAGCGTTAACATTTCATTTTCAAAAAAGAGATTGATCCCAAAGGAATATAAAGGTAAAATAAAAACAAATCAAAATGTTAACGTTAACATTTTGAAATAGAATGAAAGACGGTGAGGACATGGAACCCTTCATGGGCAAAAACTTTTTATTGAAAAATGAAACCGCTGTCAGCCTCTATCACAATTATGCGAAAGACATGCCAATTATTGATTACCACTGCCACTTAAGTCCGAAAGAAATCTATGAAAATAAGACATTTCAAAACATCACGGAAGCCTGGCTGTATGGTGACCATTATAAATGGCGCATCATGAGAGCCAATGGAATTGAGGAGACATACATTACCGGAGATGCGCCTGATGAGGAGAAATTTATGGCTTGGGCGAAAACCGTGCCGATGGCGATTGGCAACCCGCTCTACAACTGGACTCACTTAGAATTGCAGCGTTTTTTTGGCATTTACGAGATTTTAAACGAGAAGTCCGGGTCGGCTATATGGAAACAGACAAATAAACTGCTCAAAGGGGAAGGCTTCGGGGCAAGGGATTTAATCGTGAAATCAAATGTAAAGGTCGTGTGCACCACAGATGACCCTGTTGATTCTCTTGAATACCATTTATTGTTAAAAGAAGACAAAGACTTTCCTGTCAGTGTGCTGCCTGGATTTCGGCCGGATAAAGGACTTGAGATCAATCGTGAAGGCTTTCCTGAGTGGGTGCAGGCGCTTGAAGATGCCGCTGCCATATCGATTACAACCTATGATGAGTTTTTAAAGGCGTTGGAAAAACGAGTGCGATTCTTCCACTCAGCCGGCGGCAGAGTTTCTGATCACGCGATAGATACAATGGTATTTGCCGAAACAACAAAAGAAGAAGCTGGACGGATTTTTTCTGACAGATTACAAGGAACAGAGGTTTCTTGTGAAGATGAGAAGAAATTTAAGACATATACGCTTCAGTTTCTTTGCGGTTTGTATGCGGAGCTCGATTGGGCGATGCAGTTTCATATCAACGCTTTAAGAAACACGAATACAAAAATGATGAAAAGGCTCGGACCTGATACAGGGTATGATTCAATGAACGATGAAGAAATTGCTAAGCCTTTATACAAGCTGCTGAACTCAGTTGAGATGAAGAACCAGCTGCCGAAAACGATTTTATATTCACTGAATCCAAATGATAACTATGTCATCGCCAGCATGATCAACAGTTTTCAGGACGGTATTACCCCGGGAAAAATACAATTCGGCACAGCCTGGTGGTTTAACGATACTAAAGACGGAATGCTCGACCAAATGAAAGCGTTATCAAATGTTGGCCTTTTCAGCCGTTTTATCGGCATGCTCACCGATTCCAGAAGCTTTCTTTCGTATACGCGCCACGAATATTTCAGGCGGATCGTCTGCAATTTGATTGGAGAATGGGTGGAAAACGGCGAAGTGCCGCGCGATATGGAGCTTCTGGGAAGCATCGTTCAGGGGATTTGCTATGACAATGCGAAACACTACTTTCAATTTCAAGAAGAGAAAGCAAACGTGTAACAAAGTGTCCGCTCAGTATCGCTGAGCGGATCACTATCCGAAAATTCTTAAGACACAGAGGTGGAACATGCGAACTGAACTGGCAAATAAGGTTGTGTCGGTCGAAACGGAAAAAAGGCTTTCATTGAAAGAGAAAATGTCCTATGGCTTTGGTGATTTTGGCAACGGTTTTATGTTTGATCTCGGCCAGATTTATTTATTGAAGTATTTCACTGATGTAGCGGGAATCCCCGCTGCGATGGCCGGCGGCATTTTTTTAGTCAGTAAGCTGTTTGCAGCGATAACAGATCCAATTGTCGGCTCATCAATCGATTATCGCAAAAACATCGGCAAACGGGGGAAATTCAGGCCTTATCTATTAATCGGCAGCATCGTGCTTGCGGTGCTTACTGTTCTTATTTTTCTGTCTCCCAATGTATCAACGACCGGAAAACTGATATATGCATATGCATCCTATATGATTTGGGGCATCGGCTATTCGTTTGTGAATATTCCGTACGGCTCATTAGGGGCAGCGATGACTCAAAATTCTGAGGACCGGACCTCCATTTCGACGTTCCGCCAAATCGGATCACTTGGCGCCTTGTTTATCACAAGTGTGGCCGTGATGCCGCTGCTCGTCAAGTTTGATAATCCGAAGGTCGGCTACCCGGTGGTCATGGGCTTGTTCGCCGCGCTCGGTGTGTTTTGGTTTTATATTTGCTACCGCAACTGCAAAGAGCGCATTATCATATCGGAAGCACCCAAAGAAAAATTAACACTCTCATCTGTCGTCAAAACATTTATTACAAATAAACCGCTGTTAACCCTTGTCCTGATGACGATTTTTTCAATTTCCGCATACAACATTAAATCCGCCATGCTCGTCTATTTCGCACAATATAACTTGGGCAATGTTGAATTAATGGCTTATATGAACTTCATCATTATTGGTTCTTCCTTTTTGGGCGTCGTATTCCTTCCAAAGCTCGTCAAGATGTTTGGAAAGAAACGAACGGCAATGATCGGCTTTGGCATCAGTGTGGCCGCGGATCTGATCAACTTTATGCTTCCATCTAACGTTTATGTGTTTACAATTCTCGCCAGTATCGCCTTTATCGGAATCAGTATCCCAAATGGCATCACGTGGGCTCTTGTCTCCGATATTATCGACTATGGCGAATGGAAATCCGGTGAACGGAAGGAAGCAACGACATATTCACTTTTCAATTTCTCAAGAAAGCTTGCTCAATCTTTGTCTGGCTTTCTCTCGGGGATCGGTTTGGGGATTATCGGCTATGTGCCGAATGCAGTCCAGACAGCACAGGCGCTGATTGGCATCAAAGCGCTGCTTCTTCTGTATCCGGCCATTGCTTTGGCATTAGCGATGTTCATTATCGGCTTTCTTTATAAACTCACAGACCAGCAGCATGCTCAGATCGTTCAGGATCTTCATCAAAAGAGCTGACAATATAATATAAAGAATATTTAAAATAATTTGTAAATAAAATGTGTTTGTAGGGGTTTCGCTTGGAGAGTGCCCAAAAAACTGAAAAGGAAGGAGGCACTTGCTTGAAAACGATAACAATTGCAGCTGAAGAAGCAAAGGAACTCGTTTGGCAAAAGCTGGACGGTGCCGGTTTGAATGAACGAGATGCTGAAAAAGTGGCAGATGTTCTCGTGCACGCTGATTTGCGCAATGTACATTCGCATGGCGTGCTGCACACAGAACACTATGTGAACAGGCTTTTAGCGGGAGGGATCAATCCTGGGGCACAGCCTGTTTTTAAAGAGACGGGGCCTGTGACCGGGGTGCTTGACGGAGACGATGGTTTCGGTCATGTGAATTGCGACATGGCGATGGACCATGCAATTGACATGGCGAAGAAAAAAGGAGTCGGCATGGTCACGGCCGTAAACAGCAGCCATTGCGGAGCGCTAAGCTATTTTGTGCAAAAAGCGGCTGACGAAAAGCTGATCGGAATGGCAATGACGCATACAGACAGTATCGTTGTCCCATTTGGGGGGAGGACTCCTATTTTAGGGACAAATCCGATTGCTTACGGAGTTCCGGCTAAGCATAAAAAACCGTTTATCCTAGATATGGCGACATCCAAAGTGGCTTTTGGGAAGATTCTGCAGGCCCGTGAAGAGGGCAAAGAAATTCCTGAAGGATGGGGAGTCGATGAAAACGGAGAAGCAGTAACTGATCCTGACAAGGTCGTCTCACTTTCAACATTCGGGGGCCCGAAAGGCTATGGACTATCGATTGTAGTGGATGTGTTTTCCGGATTGCTGGCGGGCGCGGCTTTTGGCCCTCATATTGCCAAAATGTACAACGGCCTTGATCAAAAAAGAAAGCTGGGGCATTACGTTTGCGCGATCAATCCATCCTTTTTTACTGACTGGGATACGTTTTTAGAGCAGATGGATGCCATGATTGATGAACTGCAGCAATCACCGCCGGCTGTTGGATTCGAAAGAGTGTATGTGCCCGGCGAGATCGAGCAGCTGCATGAAGAAAGAAATAAGAAAAACGGAATTTCTATCGCCCGGAGCGTGTATGAATTCTTAAAAAGCAGGTGAGTAAAATGAAAGCGGTTCAAGTGCGAAAAGCGTATGATCTGGTGACAGCGGAGGTGAAGAAGCCAGTTCTTTCAAAGGATGATGAAGTGCTCGTGAAAGTCAAGCGAGTCGGCATTTGCGGTTCAGACATGCACATTTATCATGGAACGAATCCGCTCGCTACCCTCCCGAGAGTCATCGGACACGAGGTAACGGGACAAGTGGAGGCAGTTGGTGCGAATGTACAGAGCCTAAAACCCGGTGATCATGTGGTGATTGAGCCGATTTCTTATTGCGGATCGTGCTATGCCTGCCGCAAAGGGCGGCCGAATGTTTGCGCCAAGCTTTCTGTATTTGGCGTACATGAGGACGGAGGCATGCGGGAATATATTGTGCTTCCGGAAAGACAGCTTCACGCGGTCTCAAAGGACTTGCCTTGGGAGGAAGCAGTCATGGCCGAGCCTTATACGATAGGCGCCCAGGCAGTGTGGAGAGGCCAGGTGGAAAAAGGTGATACCGTCCTGATCCAGGGAGCGGGGCCCATCGGGATCTGTGTGTTAAAAATGGCAAAACTGGCGGGCGCTGCTGTCATGATGACTGACTTGAACAACGAGCGGCTGGCATTTGCGAAAGAAAACGGCGCCGATGCTGTTGTAAATGTCCAAGCAGAACATGTTGCCGAGCGGGTCCTTGAATGGACTGGGAATGAAGGAGCAAACGTGGTCATTGATGCTGTTTGCCTGCCGGAGACTTTTGCACTTTCAATTGAGGCTGTGTCACCGGCGGGACATGTGGTTGTGCTTGGATTTGATGAAAGAGCGGCTCAGATTTCTCAGCTGCCAATTACAAAAAAAGAAGTCACGATAACCGGATCCCGATTGCAGACCAATCAGTTTCCAAAAGTGGTAGAGCTTTTGAATGGAGGCCGGTTAATGCATAACGGGCTGGTGACCCATACATTTTCAGTTGATGACGTTCATCATGCATTTCAGTTTATTAAGGAGCATCCAGATCAGGTGCGGAAAGCCGTCATCACGTTTGATTAAATGACTGAATCCGGAGGTGCGAGCATGAATATGACATTCCGATGGTATGGACGAGGCAACGATACAGTCACACTTGAATACGTGAAGCAAATTCCCGGTGTCAAAGGCATCGTTTGGGCTCTCCATCAAAAGCCCGTCGGCGACGTGTGGGAAAAAGAAGAAATCAGAGCCGAAACTGAATATATTCAATCCTATGGTTTTCATGCTGAAGTTGTAGAAAGCGTGAATGTTCACGAAGCGATTAAACTTGGGAACGAAGAACGCGGCCGGTATATTGAAAACTACAAGCAAACGATCCGCAACCTTGCCGGATTTGGCGTGAAAGTGATCTGCTATAATTTTATGCCGGTTTTTGATTGGACACGCACGGACATGTTCCGGCCGCTAGAAGATGGATCGACCGCTCTGTTTTTTGAAAAGGCCAAGGTGGAAAGCCTTGATCCTCAAGAGCTGATTCGGACGGTGGAGGAAGCATCCGACATGACACTGCCGGGGTGGGAGCCCGAAAAATTGGCTCGGATCAAAGAGCTTTTTGCTGCCTACAGAACGGTCGATGAAGAAAAGCTATGGGACAATTTATCATTCTTTTTGCAGGAAATTCTTCCTGTTGCTGAGGCCTATGGTGTTCAAATGGCCATTCATCCGGATGACCCGCCGTGGCCGATTTTCGGACTGCCGCGCATTATCACAGGAGAGGCAAGCTATAAGAAACTGCGGGCGATATCAGATTCACCGTCTAATTGTATCACCCTTTGTACAGGTTCAATGGGAGCCAATCCCGCTAACGACATGGTGGAGATCGCTAAAACGTATGCCGGCATCGCTCCATTTTCACATATTCGCAATGTGAAAATTTATGAGAATGGCGATTTTATTGAAACATCTCATTTAACAAAGGATGGTTCGATCAACATTCAAGGCGTGATGGAAGAACTGCATAAGCAGGATTACGAAGGATATGTCAGACCGGATCATGGGCGCCATCTTTGGGGCGAGCAATGCCGCCCGGGATATGGCTTATACGATCGGGCACTTGGCATCATGTATTTGAACGGGCTGTGGGACGCTTATGAAGCAATGGCAAAAAAAGAGGTGGGCATATGATCCCGCTGCATGAGAACCTGGCTGGTAAAACGGCTGTCATCACTGGCGGCAGCGGCGTGCTTTGCTCTGCGATGGCCCGGGAGCTAGCCCGTCATGGCATGAAGGTGGCGATTTTGAATCGGACGGCTGAAAAAGGCCAAGCGGTCGTGAAGGAGATAACGGCGGCTGGCGGCACAGCGTGCGCTGTTGCTGCGGATGTGCTGGACAGGATGTCACTGGAGCGGGCAAAGGAAGACATCCTTGGCCAATTTGGCGCTGTTGATCTGTTAATTAACGGGGCTGGCGGCAATCATCCTGACGCGATAACCGATGTGGAGACATATGAAGAAGCGGGAGAAGGCCAATCCTTTTTTGATATGGATGAGAGGGGCTTTCTAACTGTATTCTCCACCAACTTCACCGGTGCGTTTCTGGCCTCGCAAGTGTTTGGTAAAGAACTGCTGAAGGCGGATTCACCCGCGATCATCAACCTTTCTTCCATGAGTGCTTATTCACCTATGACGAAGGTTCCGGCATACAGTGCTGCGAAAGCATCCATCAATAATTTTACGATGTGGATGGCTGTTCATTTTGCCGAAACCGGGCTGCGGGTCAATGCGATTGCCCCAGGCTTCTTTCTGACAAAACAAAATCATGATCTGCTGATCAACCAAGACGGAACGTTCACCAGCCGATCTCACAAAATTATTGCGGGAACACCGATGAAGCGCTTCGGAAAACCGGAGGATTTGCTCGGTACGCTCCTTTGGCTGGCGGATGAATCCTATTCCGGTTTTGTCACTGGGATCACCGTTCCTGTCGATGGAGGATTTATGGCTTATTCAGGTGTGTAACGAAAGCGGTGCAACAGAAACTGAACCAACATAGGGGTGAGGTTGAGATGTTTTCAAAAGATAAGCTTCCCGTTATCCTTTTTTTGTTCCTGGCAGGGGTGATTAATTACCTGGATCGCTCGGCGCTTTCCATTGCAGCTCCTTTTATTCAGGATGATCTCACATTGTCTGCCACACAAATGGGCTTGATTTTCAGCAGTTTTTCGATAGGTTATGCCATTTTTAATTTTCTTGGGGGCGTGGCATCCGACCGCTATGGGGCAAAGCTGACCTTGTTTGTCGCGATGGTTGTTTGGTCGCTGTTTAGCGGAGCAGTCGCCCTCGCTTTTGGCTTTGTCAGCCTGCTGATTATACGCATTCTCTTCGGAATGGGAGAAGGCCCGCTTTCGGCGACCATCAACAAGATGGTGAACAACTGGTTCCCGCCGACCCAGCGGGCGTCCGTTATCGGTGTAACCAACAGCGGCACGCCCCTCGGGGGAGCCATTTCCGGCCCGATAGTCGGCATGATCGCAGTGGCGTTCAGCTGGAAGGTATCCTTCGTTCTCATTATGATTATTGGATTGATATGGGCAGTGCTCTGGTTCAAGTTTGTCAAAGAAAAGCCGCAAGAGACGATCAAGGAAGCACCGGCAATAAAAGCAGAAACGTCTCCCGGAGAAAAAATTCCGCTCACCTTTTACCTGAAGCAAAAAACAGTCCTGTTCACGGCGTTCGCTTTTTTCGCTTACAACTACATCCTCTTCTTCTTTTTGACATGGTTTCCGAGCTATCTTGTCGACGAGCGGGGATTAAGTGTTGAATCGATGAGTGTCATCACGGTCATACCGTGGATTTTAGGATTTATCGGGCTGGCTGCGGGGGGATTTGTTTCTGACTATGTGTACAAAAAAACGGCCCGAAAAGGTGTGCTGTTCTCGCGCAAGGTTGTGCTTGTCACGTGTTTGTTTTCATCAGCTGTCCTGATTGGTTTTGCCGGGCTTGTGGCAACGACTGCGGGGGCTGTCACTCTTGTCGCTCTGTCAGTGTTCTTTCTTTATTTGACCGGTGCTATCTATTGGGCTGTCATTCAAGATGTGGTTGATCAAAACAATGTCGGTTCTGTTGGCGGCTTCATGCATTTCCTCGCCAACACGGCAGGAATTATCGGCCCGGCTTTAACCGGATTTATTGTTGACCAAACAGGCACGTTTTCTGGAGCATTTTTGCTTGCCGGTGGGCTGGCTGTCTTCGCTTCACTTGCTGTGATTCGTTTTGTCCGTCCAATCATTGGTAAGCCAGCGGGAACAGAAGCTGAGAATCCTGTGTCTTATTAATCTGGAAATATAGTGGGAGAGGCGGTATGTTTGATGATACAATATACAGTAAATAATCGCAGCCGGTATGATAAGGAAGGGAATTAGATGGTAACCATAAAAGATATCGCAAAACTCGCAAACGTATCCCACACTACTGTTTCCAGAGCACTCAACAACAGCCCTTACATCAAAGAACATACGAAGAAAAAAATATTAGAGCTAGCAGAGCAGCTCAACTATACACCAAATGTAAATGCGAAAAGTCTGGCGATGCAAAAGTCGCATACGATCGGGCTATTCTTTACAAGCATTACAAACGGAACCTCACACAGCTTCTTTGCAGACACTATCAAAGGCGTCAATCAAGCCATAAGTGAGGATTACAATCTGTATGTGCGCGGCATTGATGATCTGAAAAACTATGACTCCGTTACACCGATGAGATATGACGGCATCATTTTAATGAGCCAAAGTGACATTGATAATTCTTTTATTTACCATATTCGCGAAAAAAACATTCCGCTTGTCGTGCTGAATCGTGATATTGATGATCGTACCATCACGAATATTTTGTCCAATGACAAGGAAGGCTCTCAAGAAGCTGTAGAATACTTCATTCAGTCCGGACATCAAGACATCGCCATCATCGAGGGGATCGAAGGCTTTAAATCCTCCCAGCAGCGAAAGGAAGGGTACTTATCCGCACTGATTCAACATCATATTCCGATCAAGCATGAATACAGTGTCAAAGGACAGTACGATATGGAAAGCGGCTTTCAAGCGATGGAGCGGCTGCTGGCACTGCCGAATCCTCCAACCGCTGTTTTTTGTTCGAATGATGACATGGCAATCGGAGCGATGAATGCGATATTCGCAAAGGGCCTGCGCGTTCCTGATGATATTTCGGTGATCGGGTTTGATGATATTGGGTTTTCACAGTACATCACGCCAAGGCTTTCAACAGTAAAGCGCCCAGTGGAGAAAATAAGCGTGCTCGGTGCGCAAAAACTCTTGTCGCTGATCAGCGAGCCCGAAACAAAAGCAGAAAAAATCTTGGAAAACACAGAATTTATGGTGCGTGATTCAGTCAGACGATTGACGACGTGATGTCCCGTTTTTCAGCGGGCATTCTTTATACAGAAAAATGTTAACGTGTGCATAAAGTGAGAGGGAGGCAATAAGGGTGCAGAAGCTGAATAAAAATGTGTACGATCACTATACTCAGTATCCAGAAAAAATTCTCCAATTCGGAGAAGGAAACTTTCTTCGGGGATTTATCGATTGGCAGATTGATCAATTGAATCAACACACTGATTTTAATGGGAGCGTGGCAGTTGTCCAGCCAAGAGGCTCAGAAAAAATCAAACGATTAAATGAGCAAGATGGATTATATACACTTTTTTTACAAGGAATGAAAGACGGAGAAGCGGTAAACGAGCATATGATTATCAACTCAATCAGCCGGGGAATTGACCTGTTTTCTGATTATGAAGCATACAAAGAATTGGCATCAAGCGAAAGGCTTCGGTTTATTATCTCCAACACCACTGAGGCTGGGATTGTATGTGATGAAAAAGATCGTTTAGAGGATAGGCCGCAAAAAACATTCCCTGGGAAATTAACTGCATTTCTTTACTTTCGCTATCAGGCTTTTAAAGGAGATCAGACAAAAGGGTGTGTCCTGATCCCATGTGAACTGATCGAGAATAACGGTGAAAAGCTGAGGGAAACGGTTCTTCATTATGCACATCTGTGGAAGCTGGAGGAAGGATTTACACAGTGGATTCATGAGGCCAATACATTTTGTAATAGTTTAGTAGACCGGATTGTTCCGGGTTTTCCCGTCGACAGCATTGATGAGATCACGGCAGATCTTGGCTATCAGGATGATTTGATAGTTGTGGGAGAGCAATATTATTTGTGGGTTATCGAGGGGCCTGATTGGATTGGAAAAGAACTTCCCTTTGCGGCTGCAGGGCTGCATACAAAGATCGTCAGCGACCTCACCCCATACCGGACTAAAAAAGTAAGAATTTTAAATGGCGCTCATACAGCAATGACGCCAGTGGCTTTATTATACGGCTTGAAGACTGTTAGGGATGCAGTCGAGCATCCGGAAGTGGGGCGATTTATAAGAGAGCTGATTGATGACGAAATTCTTCCTGTTTTAAAAATGGAAGGTCTTTCTCAGTATGCTGACGATGTGCTGAACCGTTTTAAAAACCCGTATATTAAGCATTACCTGGAAAGCATTGCATTGAACGCCATTTCCAAATTCAAAACGAGAAACCTGCCGACTCTTAAGGAATATGCTGAACAAAAGGGACAGCTTCCTGAACGCTTGGTGTTTTCTTTCAGCGCTCTTCTGTATTTTTATCATGATAACGAGACATTGCAGGATGATCCGGCAGTTCTTCAATTTTTCAAAGAGGTTTGGTGTCAGGAGGATGGCGACATGCTTCGGATTGCATCAAGAGTGTTAGGCGAACAGCGGCTGTGGGGGGCAGATCTCAATGAGATACCGAAGCTGACTGATAGAGTCGCTGTTTACTTGAATCATATTCATGAGCTGGGCATGCAGAGGGCTCTTGAACAATACTGCATACAAGGGGGAGAGGTACGTTGAAGTCGTTTATAAAGATTCATAAGCAAGATAATGTCCTTCTTGCTCTGCGGGATATTCAAAAGGGAGAGAGGCTGCATGCTTACGGCGTGTCGATTGAAGTAAAGGATGATATAAAAAGAGGCCATAAGATTGCATTGCAGTCTATCAAAGAAAACGACAGCATCGTCAAGTACGGGTTTCCAATCGGTCATGCATCACAAGATATCTCGATCGGAGAGCATATTCATGTCCATAATACGAAAACAAACCTGTCTGATATCCAATTATACAGCTATACACCGAGATTTGATGAAAATCCGTATTCTAATGAGAACCGGACGTTTAAAGGTTTTAGAAGAGAAAACGGAGATGCGGGTGTACGGAATGAATTGTGGATTGTCCCAACTGTCGGCTGTGTCAATGGAATAGCAGAAAAAATGCTGCAGCGTTTTGTCAGAGAAACAGGGGATATCGCTCCATTTGATAACGTACTGGTGTTAAAGCATCAATACGGATGCTCGCAGCTTGGCGACGATCATGAAAATACGAAGCAGATCCTGCTGAATGCCATTCGCCATCCAAATGCCGGCGGCGTCTTGGTGTTAGGGCTTGGCTGTGAAAACAATGAGCTGGCAAGAATGAAGGAAGCACTGCAAGATGTGAACTTGAAGCGGGTGAAGTTTCTGGAATCCCAGTCGGTGACCGACGAAATGGAGGCAGGCGTTGCTTTGCTGAAGGAAATTCATGAAGCGGCCAAAGGAGATAAGAGAGAAGACATTCCGCTGTCTGAACTGAAGATCGGGCTGAAATGCGGAGGTTCGGACGGTTTTTCCGGCATAACCGCAAACCCGCTGCTTGGACGTTTTTCAGATTATCTCATTGCACAGGGAGGGAGTACTGTGCTGACGGAAGTACCGGAAATGTTCGGCGCAGAAACCATCCTGATGCAGCGGGCTGCCAATGAAGAAGTGTTTCATAAGATAGTCGATTTAATCAATGATTTCAAACAATACTTTATTAAACATGATCAGCCGGTGTACGAAAATCCTTCACCGGGCAACAAAGCGGGCGGCATTTCTACACTTGAGGATAAATCGCTGGGCTGTACGCAAAAAGCGGGGATTTCTCCTGTCACGGATGTCTTGAAATACGGTGAAGTACTCAAGACAAAAGGGCTGACTCTTTTGAGCGCACCGGGCAATGATTTGATCGCCTCCTCCGCATTGGCGGCTGCCGGCTGCCAAATTGTCCTCTTTACAACGGGAAGAGGCACGCCGTTTGGCACCTTTGTCCCGACGGTGAAAGTAGCGACAAACACCGAGCTGTATGAGGCGAAGCCGCATTGGATTGATTTTAACGCAGGCCTTTTAGCAGAGGATGATGTTCATGAGGAATATGTGCTGCGTGAGTTTATCCACTATATGATTGAGGTGGCAAGCGGCCAGCTTGTGAACCATGAAAAAAATGATTTCAAAGAACTCGCCATTTTTAAATCGGGTGTGACGTTATAATAAGAAAAGGCTATCCTTCAAGCGGATAGCCTTCTTCATTAAATCAATTTTAAACCGCTGACTAAAATAATGGAAGCCATAATAAATTGCAGTGGACGCGGGGAGAATCGAGGCGAAAGATGGCTCCCGATCAGTACGCCGGGAATTGAACCGAGGAGCAGATTAGCTGCCAGCATGTAATCCACGCTTCCGAAGCTTGCGTTCAAAATGCCTGCTGCCGTAACAAGAAGAAAAGCATGCGCGATATCGGTTCCGACAATCTGTGACGCTTTCATGTTAAATAAGTAAATCATGGCGATTGCAAATAATGAGCCGGACCCGATTGATGTTAATCCGACGATAAACCCAAACACAACACCAATAAGAATTGTCAGCGCCCTCTTATTTTCAAGCGGCATCAGCTGCCAGCGGTTGGGGCGAAGTTTTCTATCCAAAAACAAACGAACGATGATTGAAATGGCAACCAGCGTTAACACATATCCTAGAGCGTGCTTAATAATTTCTTCCTGATGCTGGTGAAAGGCGGGGAACAAATGCAATATGCCAATGGCTAGCGAAGCACTCGGAATACTGCCGATGGCTAAGTATTTTACCAATTTAAAGTTAATCGTTTTCTGCCGCCAATGGGAGGCAACGCCAAACAGCTTTGTGATCGAGTTATATACAAGATCCGTACCGACCGCGATGGAAGGATTAATTCCAAGCACAATTAAAAGGGGAGTTAATAAGGCCGCTCCACCCACTCCCGTCAATCCGACTAAGGCTCCGACAAACAAACCCATCAATATGATGCTTACACTCATGATAAAGGCCTCCTGAAAACCCGACTATTTTTATCAGATTATATATGATTAGGACGCGTTAATCAATTAAATTTTTTGAATTTTTGCACGTTAGTTGCTTGAAATTTTGGTATGCTCAATATCTCTATTCATTTGCCCTATAATGAGTGTCTGGACGAAATCGAGAAGTACTAAAGGCGCAAAAAAAAGATACCTCTTAACAGGTATCTTTTTTCTTGTTTACGCTACATGCGCTGCTGATAGAAAGGAAGCTCAGTGTGGCCCATTTCCCGCACATACACGAACAGGTTGCCTTTATGGTGAATTTCATGCTCCATTGCAAGCTGAAGCAGCGCGCGGCCTGTGACTTTTCTGCCGAAAGCGGATGTCAGATCAATTTCTCTGTCCAGCTGCTCTTCAGTCAGCTGTTCAAGGATAGCGACCGTTTTTTCTGTATATGTTTTTGCCAGAACATTGAGATCTGTTTCTGTTTCTTCCTGCTTGTTTTGAAATGGTGAGGCATTGCCTTCCTTAATGACATTTGCGAACAAGTGGAAAGACGTAAGAATGTGTTTGACCAGCTCTTCTGCTGACATTGATGTTTCTGCCGGTTTGTAGCTGTAATGGTCTTTGCTGATTTTTTCGGCAAGCTCATTGGTCACGTTTCGATGGGATAAAAAATGGCTGACAATTTGATTGGATTGGCACATTATGATCTCCTCCATATGTAAAAATAAATGGTGCAATGAAATCCTATATCAACGGTTATGAATTCACAAGTAATATGCTGTGGGATGAAACAAAATGCTATGTCAATCGTATATATAACGTTCACAAAACATGAAATGGAGTATAAACATGACTAACATACCTTTCATTTATCAGTACGAAGAAAAAGAGAATGAAAGAGCTGCGGCGGGCTACGGCACTTTCGGTTACCTTATCACACGGATTGAAGAAACGCTTTATGATCAATACGGTGTATTCTATGAGCTCTATGCCAGTGATGATCCAAATACGGAATACTGGGAGCTTCTTGTAGAAGATGTCCGCAGCGGTTCATTGGAGCCTGAGCATGTGGCATATATATTTGAAAAGCTTGAAAAGAAAACCTTTGCTTACGATGAAGATGAGAAAGAACCGGATTATACCGTCCATAAGTCTATAAGAAACAGTGTATACGCGTATCCTGAAAAGGGAGTTGCTTTTGCCAGAATTCCATATTTTCAAGATGGGAGCATTATGAGTTTTGATTGTCTGTTTGCGGTTAACGATGAAAAGATGCGTGCATTTCTGGAGGGAGTCAGACCGCGTCTTTGGGAAAAAAGCAAGCGGAAAGTGACCGTGTTTACGGATGGAGATGGAGGGACTTCAAGAGAGCAGGAAGCCATTGTCAGAGAGGTTCAGCGGAGTCAAGTCATCATGAATCCGCTATTGAAAAAAGAGATATACAGATCAATTGATCAGTTTTTTCATAGTGATAAATCGTTTTATCAAACATATGACATCCCTTACAAGCGCGGCATTCTGTTATATGGACCTCCTGGAAACGGAAAGACGACGTTAGTGAAGTCGATCGCAGGCAGTATCGATGCACCTGTTGCTTATTGGCAAATTACTGAATTTACGTCGAGCGAGACAATAGAAGAAGTCTTTCAGGCAGCGAGACGCCTCGCTCCTGCAGTTCTGGTCATCGAGGATATAGATTCGATGCCGGAAGATGTGCGGTCCTTTTTTCTCAATACGCTGGACGGCGCGACATCAAAAGAGGGGCTATTTCTCATCGGTACGACAAACTATCCCGAAGAGATCGATCCAGGTTTGATGAATCGTGCAGGACGATTTGACCGTGCCTATGAAATCGGGCTTCCGGATGAAGAGCTGCGGCTGGAATATATGAAAATGAGAGGCTTTGGCATCTTTTTGAGTGAAGGAGAAATAAAAAACGCCGCAAAACTTACAGAAGGCTTTTCCTTTGCACAGCTGGGAGAATTATATGTATCTTCAGCCCTTCAATGGCACCAAGAAGGGAATCACCATATTGAAACCATGGTGAAAGACATGACAGGAGAGCAAAGAAAAAGCCAGCGGGGAAGCTGGATGGAAAGAAACAAAGTCGGTTTTCACTAAAAGAAAGCACGGGTGTTTGAAAAACCCGTGCTTTTTTGTTGCGGTTAGCCGAAATTCGACAATTGCGGTTATTTTGCGTTCTTCTTTTTCTTGTAAATATGATAAAATATGACATATCTCGGGTAATTCAAAAGGGGGGATTAATTGAGGATGAAGCAGACGATTCCGTCCTCTTATGTCGGGCTTAAAATTAATGAATGGTATACTCATATCCGGCAGTTCCACGTCGCTGAAGCCGAACGGGTCAAGCTCGAAGTAGAAAGAGAAATTGAGGATATGGAAGAAGACCAAGATTTGCTGCTGTATTATTCTTTAATGGAGTTCAGGCACCGTGTCATGCTGGATTACATTAAGCCTTTTGGAGAGGACACGTCGCAGCTAGAGTTTTCAGAATTGTTAGAAGACATCGAAGGGAATCAGTACAAGCTGACAGGGCTTCTCGAATATTACTTTAATTTTTTTCGAGGAATGTATGAATTTAAGCAGAAGATGTTTGTCAGTGCCATGATGTATTATAAACGGGCAGAAAAGAATCTTGCCCTCGTCTCGGATGATATTGAGAAAGCAGAGTTTGCTTTTAAAATGGCTGAGATTTTTTACAATTTAAAACAAACCTATGTTTCGATGAGCTACGCCGTTCAGGCATTAGAAACATACCAAATGTATGAAACGTACACCGTCCGCAGAATCCAATGTGAATTCGTTATTGCAGGTAATTATGATGATATGCAGTATCCAGAAAGAGCATTGCCCCACTTAGAACTGGCTTTAGATCTTGCAAAGAAAGAAGGCAATCCCCGCCTGATCAGTTCTGCCCTATATAATCTCGGAAACTGCTATGAGAAAATGGGTGAACTGCAAAAGGCAGCCGAATACTTTGGGAAATCTGTTTCTATTTGCAAGTCGGAAAAGTTCGATAATCTTCCGCATTCTATCTACTCTTTAACACAAGTTCTGTATAAACAAAAAAATGACGCCGAAGCGCAAAAAAAGTATCGTGAAGGATTGGAAATCGCCCGTCAATACAGTGATGAATTATTTGTGGAGCTTTTTCAATTTTTACATGCGTTATACGGAAAAAACATTGACACAGAATCAGTCTCACACACCTTTCAATTTCTTGAAGAACATATGCTGTATCCTTATATTGAAGAGCTGGCGCATGATGCTGCCCAATTCTATATAGAAAACGGACAGCCCGAAAAAGCACTTTCATTTTATGAGAAAATGGTGCACGCACAAAAACAAATCCAGAGAGGAGATTGTTTATATGAAATCTAAATGGATGTCAGGTTTGTTGCTCGTTGCGGTCGGGTTCAGCTTTACTCAGGTGATGGTTCATGCAGGTGAAACAGCAAACACAGAAGGGAAAACATTTCATATTGCGGCACGCAATCAAACATGATGCATAAAAAAAGACCCTTAGGGCTTTTTATTTCTTCAGCTTCCATTCTTTTATCGTCAGCTCAGAAGATCCACTTGCCACCAGCGGATCCGCATGGCCGATTTCCGCTGCCTCTTCCAGTGAATCTGCTTCGATGACATACGCTCCGCCTGTGGCGTCGCTGAATGGCCCAAACATTTTTAAACGTTTTTCTGCCTGTAAACGATCCAGAAATTCATAGTGCCCAGCCACATGCTCCTGATTAAATTTCTCCGTTCTCATTGTCAGCATTAAATATGTATACATATTCAGACCCTCCGTGAACTTCAGTTTAACACATTTATCCATATTACGGTGATAGATGATATGAGCTTTTCGTCCTACGAATGCCACCTATTTATGAAAAAAGAAAAGGAGAGATGATAGGTGAGCATTCCAGTAAAGAAAAATTTGGTTTCTGAGGCGAAATACGCGTTGAAGTGTCCTAATGCAATGTCCGCTGAATACATTACCATTCACAACACGGCAAACGATGCATCAGCGGCCAATGAAATCAGCTATATGATCGGGAACACAAGCTCGACAAGCTTTCATTTTGCGGTCGATGATCAAGAGGTGATTCAAGGTCTGCCGCTTAACCGAAACGCTTGGCACACTGGTGACGGCACAAACGGTCCGGGAAACCGCAAATCAATCGGTGTTGAGATTTGCTACAGCAAATCGGGAGGCCCGAAGTATGAGGCAGCTGAAGCCTTGGCGATTTCATTTGTTGCACAGCTGTTGAAGGAGCGCGGCTGGGGCATCGATCGGGTGAGAAAGCATCAGGACTGGAGCGGAAAGTATTGCCCGCACCGCATTTTATCAGAGGGGCGCTGGGATCAAGTGAAGGCGGCGATTGAAAAGGAATTAAACGGGGGCGTATCAGCGAAAAAAGCTGCAGTCTCTTCTTCGGCGTCTGAATATCATGTAAAAAAAGGTGACACACTGTCAGGGATTGCCGCATCACACGGGGCCAGTGTGAAAACGCTGCAAAGCATAAATCATATCACTGACCCGAACCACATCAAAATCGGACAGGTGATCAAACTGCCTCAGACGGCATCTGCTTCTAAAAGCCATGCCGCATCCTCATATCCGCTCCCATCCGGCGTGATCAAAGTGACAAGCCCGCTGACGCAAGGGACAAAAGTAAAGCAGGTGCAGACTGCTTTAGCCGCTCTTTATTTTTATCCTGATAAAGGAGCGAAAAATCACGGCGTTGACGGCGTTTATGGCCCGAAAACAGCTAATGCAGTGAAACGTTTTCAGTCTGTCAGCGGTTTAACGGCTGATGGGATTTACGGTCCGAAAACGAAAGCGAAGATGGAGGAAAAGCTGTAAATGAAAAGACGGAAGCTGTGAAGCTTCCGTCTTTTCGCCTTACATACAAACTGCGGCAAGCACCTTTTGAATATCATAAATGCTTTCATCTTTTTTAAACTGCTTTGAGACAGCGGGAAGTTCCGCGCCGGAGATCCAAATTTTCAGCTCTGAATCAAGGTCAAAGCGGCCGGCAGTTTCCACGCTGAATCTGGAAATGCTTTTGTACGGAATCGATTGAAATTCCGTTTTCTTGCCTGTAATTCCCTGTTTATCTACAAGGATAAGCCGCTTGTCAGTAAAGACAATCAAATCGCGAACCAGCTTAAACGCGGCTTCAACCTTCTCACCCTCAAGTAAAATATGGGCAAGCTCTTCTTGCACAGCTGCCGTTGACAGTGTTGATGCATTGCCGAGTAATCCATCAATAAACCCCATCATATACCTCCTCTGCGTATTCTATCAAATCATACTATAAAAAAGGTTTTCATTCATAGATGAGTAGAGTAAACTGGTGCTGACTGGTAAAGGGGGGCGTTCAAGATGGAAGATATGTATGACAGCTTTGCGGCCCTTTCTGCTTCTGAGTCGGAGTACCGGATTATTTATGAGGAGAAAAACGGAAGTGAGCTTATCGTCCTCGGTCCTCACGGCGGCAGAATTGAGCCTGGCGTCAGTGAACTGGTGCGGGCATTTTCGGATCGATGTTCCATCTATTTGTTTGAGGGTCTAAAGCAGCGAAACAACCGTTCCTTGCATCTCACTAGCATTCGTTTTGATGAGCCGCTGGCTTTAGAAAAAGTGAATGACCACCATTACGCATTAGCGTTTCACGGGTATTATGATCCGAAAATCCCGCATACATTGGTCGGCGGGGCGGATCGTAAAAAAGCCAAGCTCATTTGTGAGCGTCTGAATGAAGCGGGTTTTAGCGCCGAGCTCACTAATGAGAAAGACCGCCTGGCAGGTGTACACCCAAACAATATTGTCAATCGGACGAAAAGAGAAATGGGACTGCAATTGGAGGTAAGCACGGCACAGCGAAATGCGCTATTCCGCAATTTTGGGTGCCGTGATAAAAGCTACATACAAAACGATTTGTTTGATCGATATGTGGAAGCCGTCAAGCTTGGCTTTTATACATAAAACTAGACGGGACCTGCACGGTTGGCCTATTCCTTCATACGCTGGGGTTGTGCGAAAGTGTGGGGAGGAATGATTCATGTTTTATCATATAAAAGAGCTTCAATATCAAGCAAAGCCAGCTCATCCCGATCCGGTTTATGCGAAAAAACTTCAAGAGGTGCTCGGCGGCCAATTCGGTGAAATTAGCGTCATGATGCAGTATTTGTTTCAAGGGTTTAACTGCAGGGCGGATGCTAAGTATAAAGATTTGTTATATGATGTGGGGACCGAAGAGATTGGGCACGTAGAAATGCTGGCAACGATGATTTCCAGGCTTCTGGACAATGCACCCGCGGATGTACAGGAGGATGCTTATAAAAGCAATCCCGCTATTGCAGCAGTCATGTCAGGGATGAACCCTCAGCACGCGATTGTGTCCGGATTGGGGGCGATGGCATCAGATAGTGAGGGCTATCCGTGGAATGCAAAATACATTATCTCAAGCGGAAACCTGCTGGCCGATTTTCGCGCTAACTTAAATGCGGAGGCCCAAGGACGCCTTCAGGTGACACGGCTTTATGCCATGACCGATGATCCAGGGGTAAGAGATATGCTGTCATTTTTGATTGCAAGGGATACCTATCATCAAAATATGTGGTACGCGGCCATTAAAGAGCTGGAGGAAAGAGAACGGGATATTGTCGTCCCGACGACGTTTCCGCGTGAGCTCGAAAAGCAGGAAGTCTCCTATGACCTGTTTAACTTTTCCAGGGGAGATGAAAGCTCACAAGGAAGATGGGCACATGGGGAAGCCTTTGACGGCCGGGGTGAATTCAGGTATATCCCGGCTCCGATTGCGTTCGCATCTGCGCCTCATCTTAAACCGGCGCCCATGTGGCTGCATAATACAGTTCCCCCAATGTCGAAATGTTAGGTTCTCTTCTGGGCTGAGGAATATATCCTCAGCCCGTATTTGATCAGATGTTTTTACCAATATGATATAACGCTTTTTCCTCAGCGACCTGCAAGTGCTGCTGATCGCCTTCCTCGTACGCATTTGGCCGCTTGTGAGATAATAAATAAGCGAGCCGCTTCTGAAATTGAATACCTGCTTTACGCCGTTCAAACATGTCAAGCCTTTTATCAGCAAATTCCTTTGTTACCCGGAATACCGCCGCAATTGTGGCGAGTGCCTGGCTTCTCCATTGCGGCAGTTCCATCTGCAACAGCATAAAGGTTGGCACACAGAAGTGGTACATAAATTGATTTGCCTGGAATTCCTGAAGCTCTCTGAAGAGCTTGTTCATCTGAAAATGATTGCCTGCATGCTTTAACACGTGGCACAGCTCATGGCCAAAATCCTCCCATTGCTCTTCCCGTGACTTTTTTTGGTTCAATACGATACTGTACATGCCGTCGTATTTCACCATCATGCTCCCCATATCCTCAAAATGCACCCAAATATCCAGATCCTTTGCGATTTTCAGCATGTCAATGTGATGAGGGGATGTGATGCCCAGCCGGCCGTATAAATTTTTAACGTATTCCTCCAGATGTGATAAGTAATCGCCCAATTGAATACTCCCTTTCGAACGTTTGTTCTGTTTTTAGCGAGAAAGAAAAGCCCGTATAGGACTGGAAGGTAGTGTAGAAATCTTTCCCTTTTCTTTAAAAAATAAACACTTTTTTCTTTATATCGGTCTACTTTTTATATGTTTTAGAGAACAGAGAACGATTTATTTATTTTTCGGTTTGCGGTTTTTCTCTTTTTCTTTTAAATAGTTGATAAATTCGATGGCCTGCTGTTTGCTTTCTGGGGAAAAATCCTGCATATCGCGGTATGCAAGCTGCAGGTCCGGATCTGAGAACATATCGTCATCGGATTTTTTGTCTTTCCCCGTTAATAAGTAATCAGTCGTTACTTGAAAGTAATCAGCCAGCTTTTGGAGTGTGTCGTAATCGGGTTCGCTTCGCCCGTTTTCATAGTGGGAATATCGTGCCCGTGACACACCGATGTGTGATGCGATTTCTTCCTGTGTCCTTTTCCCTCTGAGACTCTTCAATCTGCCGCCTATCATACTATGACCTCTCTTTTTTAAACTCCCTACGTTACTTATGATTATAGATACAAAATGTATCAAAATAAAGTTATGATAAAAAAAGTATCAAAAATAACTTGATGATACAGAATGTATCGTTTATACTTGGTAACATCCGATACAAAATGTATCAAAAAAGATCAGGAGAGTGATCACATGTATCCGATCCAAATCGTTTTTAGTGAAAATCCCATAGATCAGCGCCATCTCGGACAATCCGGCGGCACCATTTCGTTTACCGCATGCGGCCTTCCGGTGTTTCACTTTGAAACGCAGGAACAGTTTCAAGCATACATGATGTTAAAAGGAGAAGCGGCGTACAATGAAAAACGATAAAAGCTATCCTTTTCCGACGTATTCAGGGTTGTTGAATTCAGAACATTATGACAAAATTGGCCCGGCGTTATGGCTGTTTCTCTGGTTTATCAGCTCAACAACAAAAGAAATCGAAAAAGACGGCGTAAGCTGGGGCATCGTACTCGGCCATAAGCCGTTAAAAGCGAGAGAAATGGCGGCAGTCTTCGGCGTAAGTGAAAAAACCGTCAGAAGATGGCTGGAGCTTCTCGAAAACCATGATTACATAAAGGCCGTCCGTGCGCCATACGGACTGATGATTTCGGTCAAGCATTCAAAAAAATTCAGCTTCAGATCGGACAATACTGTACACGGGAGTCTAAAAGAACGGCCATTTTCGCCGCAGACACCGGACACAAACGACCGTACAGATATAGATAAAACAAACAAATATACTGCTGCTGATGATGCAGTGGATCACATTGCGAAGCGGTTTACACAATTACGGTCGGCTCAAGAAGGACGCACCGTGTATCCTTCCTCAAGAGATTATCAAGCCATCGCCCGCATTGTTGCCATCGGCGTTCCTGTCACGCAAACAATCAAATGGCTTGAAGAATGCTTTCAGGCTTTTGAAAACCGGCGGACCGCCGCTTCTGAAACAATCAAGGCTTTTCGCTACTGCTCGAAATTCATTGAAGATCGATTTTTCGCGCAGCAAGCCAAAAAGAATGCCGCAATTCAGCATGAGAGGATGAAAAAACATGACAAAACGAACAATCGAACAGATTTTGGACGAGCTGAGAAGAGGGAGACGTCCATTACTGGCGGACAAACCGGCCGAATCAGACGCAAGCAGGTATGATTGCCTGCGCTGCAAGGATCAGGGAGGTTATCTCGTCAGGCAGAATGGCCTGGAAGTCTGGACGATGTGCAGCTGCATGGCAGAACGAAAAGTGAAGCGGCTGCTGGGTGCAAGTGAGATTACCCACGCTTTCAGACAGCTCGGCTTCAAGGAATTCCGCACGGAGGGAAAGCCGCAGGCCATAAAAGACGCATTTGAGTGTACAAAAGAGTATGTTGCCGATTATGAACAAATCAAGGATTGCCGAAAAAACAGCATTGCCCTTTTAGGACAGCCCGGATCAGGGAAAACACACCTTTTGACCGCCGCAGCCAACGAATTAATGAGAACATGCTATGTGCCTGTCATTTATTTTCCGTTCGTGGAAGGCTTTACTGATCTGAAAAATGATTTTGCCCTATTAGAAGCGAAGCTGAACCGGATGAAGCAGGCGGATGTGCTGTTCATTGATGATCTGTTTAAACCGGTTAACGGCAAACCCCGCGCTACAGATTGGCAATTAGAGCAAATGTATTCGGTACTCAACTATCGCTACTTAAATCATAAACCGATTTTGCTTTCGAGCGAGCTGACAATTGAAGGACTTGTACGGGTCGATGAAGCGCTCGGCACGAGAATCTATGAGATGTGCAGTGACTATTTAGTGATTATCAAAGGAGCAGCCTACGAGCTTAACCATAGATTGGAGGGCGTCAGATAATGTGTAAGCTTTGTCAAACAAAGAAAGTCATTGTGGAACATACCGGTATTGGAGTTGTTTTTCATCCATGTCCGAACTGCCGGTCCGGCACTGACTTAACGCCTGTCATTCAAAAGCTGGAGCAAATGCTGACAGCGGGAAAAGCGAGGCTGAATATCTATGATTAAACAGCTGACTGCTCTAATCGCTTTGCTGTTTCGGGCAAAGCGAACAGAAAAAAACATTGAACAATGGTATAAGGACGACGGGAAGTGAAAGTGTTGGCAAAGACAAAACAGGCAGAGAAAAGCCCTGCGCCGTGGCGTGCTGTCCCGTGCGGGGATACGAAACCGATCTATATTTATTCAGCTTACAGTGAAGAAGAAAAAGAAAGATTTCCGTACTCAAACGGGCGGCTGATTGCAGCTGTATTTGACCTCAGCTCTTATTCGCAAAAAAGCAATGCCTCTTTGATGGCCGCTGCGCCTGAATTGCTGGAAGCGTCTAAAGCAGCACTTGATTTTCTGAAAGGGAATTCTATTCATTCAAAGGAGCGTATCATTCAGCTATTAGAAAAAGCTGAAGCAAGCGCTGCACCGAAAAGGGGAGGAAATAAAACATGATTCATCCGAAAAAACTGCTGCATATCGATTCCGTCACGCTTAAGAGCCAGCTGGAGGACGGGAAAATCCGTGTCATTATTGTGGACGGCATCAAGCAAGAAGCATGGATCACAGAAGCGCCAGAGCATGGAAAAACGCTCGTCGAAACAAGAAAGGGCGATCTTGCTCGTGTGGAATTTGAAATCGGCTACAAATTAAATTAAAGCGAAAACAGAATACGTCCAAGACGGAAAGCCTGCGGACACTGATCAACTGCACAGCATTTGTGCGTTGATTGGTGTCCGTTTTTTATTTGCCAAAAATGAGGAGGATCATAGAATGCAAGACTTACTATTTGAATATAAACGCACGCTCAAACAAACAAGAATACAATATAAACCGCTCGCTGAGGCAGATGAATCCGTGCTCTCAGCTGAAGAGCTGAAGGATAAAAAAATCATCAGAAATATGATTACTGATCTTGAATATGTAACAGAATGGCTTGAAAAAGGAAGGCAGCCCGGCATCAGACGGGCGATTGACCGGCGTGATGTTTACCAGCGGCTGATGATCAAGGACCCGAGAATCATCGAATCATTTTCCAGCGCTATGATGTTTGAGCCGGACGGACAGGTATCAGAAGAAGACAGAGATAGAATTCGAGAAGCATTAGCCCTGTTAACGGACAGAGAAAAGGAAATGTTTTTGCTGCATAAGGTAGAATGTTTTTCTTATGAACGGATCGCCGATCTTCTCGGCGTAAAAAAATCGACAGTGCAAACGACGATTAAACGGGCGAGTTTAAAGATGCAAAGACAGCAGGAAGAAATGAATCGATCACTTGCCTGAAAGCTTGTCATACGTTTGCCACCTATAAGTGAATAGAGCATGACACTAAGCGGCTGGCTGATCAGCCGCTTTTATGAATAAACAACCATGCTGGAGGTGGCGGTGATGCAGTAGCATGAAAACACAACAGCGCGAACAAGCATTAGCAATCTATCAACAACATCAAGGAAAGATCACAAATCGGGCGATTGCGGACACAATCGGTGTTTCCGCGAAAACAATCGGCATCTGGAAAAAACAAGACAAATGGAAAGAGGCGCTGTTTTCTGCGTCCAAAAACGAACAAAAACAGCGCCCTATAAACAACGATGAATTAAATGAACGCCAGCGGCTGTTTTGCCTGTATTACGTCAAAAGCTTCAATGCCACACAGTCAGCAATCAAAGCGGGCTATTCTCCGGACAGCGCTCATGTGACGGGCAGCCGACTCTTAAAAAACGAAAAGGTCGCTGCTGAAATTAGACGCATTAAAAAAGAAATGGTCAATGAAATGTTTATTGAAGCGATGGATGTGCTGCAGGTTTATATCAAGATCGCGTTTGCGGATATTACGGACTATGTGACCTTTGGAAAAAAAGAGGTCCAGGCTGTCGGGAAATCGGGTCCGCTGTTTGATGAAGATGATAATCCGATTATGAAGGAAATCAGCTTTGTCGATGTCAAAGACTCCGGGCTCGTTGATGGCACCATTGTAACGGAAGCAAAGCTTGGGAAAGAAGGCATTGCCATCAAGCTTGCAGATAAAATGAAGGCGCTTGAGAAGCTATCCTTATATTTTGATTTGTTTCCAGATCAATTTAAACAAAAAATTGAAAATGAGAAATTGAAGCTTGCCAAACAAAAAGCGGAGAAAACAGATGACAGCCAGGAGCCGATTGAAATTATGATCAAACGAAAAGAGCGCAAGTCATGATTGTAAAAGAAATCAACCCTCATTTCGAAGATTACGTGTTCAATTGGGAGCAGACGTACCAGTTTCTTGTCGGCGGCTACGGCTCATCCAAAAGCTATCATACCGCATTGAAAATCGTGCTAAAGCTGCTGAAGGAAAAACGGACGGCCCTTGTGATCCGGGAGGTGTTCGATACCCATCGGGATTCGACCTTCGCCTTGTTTCAAGAGGTGATCGAAGAGCTCGGTCTCACAAAGGCCGTGGCATCTCTTTCTTCCCCGCTGCAGCTGCGATTTCACAATGGCAGCCGGATCATGTTCAAAGGAATGGACAATCCGGCAAAATTAAAATCGGTTCATAACATTTCATTAATATGGATTGAAGAGTGCTCAGAGGTGAAGTATGAGGGGTTCAAGGAGTTAATCGGACGTCTTCGCCATCCTGAGCTAAAGCTTCATATGATCTGTACCACCAATCCCGTCGGCACCTCCAATTGGACGTATAGGCATTTTTTTCGGGATGAACGCAAGAAACGGTTTGTGCTGGATGACAGCGAACTTTACGAAAAGCGGACGATTGTAAAGGGAGATACGTATTACCATCATTCCACCGCTAACGACAATCTTTTTCTCCCGGAAAGCTATGTGAAACAGCTTGACGGACTCAAAGAGTATGATCCCGACCTGTACCGGATTGCCCGAAAAGGACGATTCGGCGTCAACGGGATCAGGGTGCTGCCGCAGTTCGAGGTACTCCCGCATGATCAAGTGAAAAAATGTATCGCAGCCATCAGCAAACCAATCTTTCGTACAGGTATGGATTTTGGATTCGAGGAATCCTATAATGCCGTCGTCCGGCTTGCTGTAGATCCTGAAAAAAAATACCTCTACATTTATTGGGAGTATTATCAAAATAAAATGACAGATGATAGGACGGCTGAGGAGCTGCGTGAGTTTATTGAGACACAGGAATTGATCAAAGCCGACTCGGCTGAGCCGAAAAGCATTCAATATTTCCGCCAGCAGGGCTTTCGGATGGTTGGAGCCAGAAAGTTTCCCGGCTCCAGGCTTCAATATACCAAAAAGGTAAAACGGTTCAAAAAAATCTTCTGTTCGGACCGCTGTGAAAATGTCATCTATGAGCTCGAGACACTTACGTATGCCAAAGATAAAAACGGAGCTCTGATTGAGGATGAATTCACGATTGACCCGCATACGCTTTCTGCCATTTGGTATGCGCTTGATGATTATGAGGTTGCTGATATGAAAGAGACAGCACACAAACGAATGCGGCCGAACCGAGAAAGGAGGAGGTCATAAATCATGCACAACCAAACAGTCAGAGCAACTGTATTTAAAGCCAATGCCGCGGCTCCTCAGACAAAGCAAATCTATGAAGATGACTTTTCTGAGCTGTACGGAGAGGACATTATTGCTCCGCCCTATAATATCATCGAGCTCAAAACCATTGCCGAATACTCGACCATTCTTCAGCAATGCATTGATGCGTACAGAGTGAATATTACAGGCTTTGGATTCGATGTTGAGTACACATTTGATGTCAACGCAAGTGATGTCGATCAGGCAAAAAAGAAAAGAGCGGAAAAAGACTGGGCCAGACTCGAAGCCTTTTATAAATGTCTTCACTTTGATGAATCAGCTGAAATGATTTTAGGCTATGCCATCGAAGACAGAGAAAAAACAGGCAACGGATTTATGGAAGTGCTTCGCGACGGGGCGGGAAAACCTGCCGGCATCGAATATTTAGATGTGAAATATATGCGTGTATGCGGAGCAGGCGAGCCTGTAGAGGTTTCATTTGTATATGAAGAAAACGGGAAAATGAAAAGGATCAAAAGGCAAAAACGCTTCCGAAAATATGTGCAGATGATCAATGGAAAGAAAGTATTTTTTAAAGAATACGGCGATCCGCGAAAAATGGATATTCGCACAGGTGAATATGTAAACACATTGGCAGAGAAGTATCAAGCAAATGAAGCCATTCACCTCAAAATCGGAAGCGGCGTATACGGTGTACCCCGCTGGATCGGCAATATTGTCAATTTATACGGGGCCCGAAAAGCAGAAGAGCTCAATTTTATGTATTTTAAGCAGGGGCGTCACGTCCCCGCTGCGATTACAGTGGAAAACGGGATGCTGTCTGAAGCTTCTTACCGGGAGCTGCAGGAATACATGAATGATCTTGAAGGCGTGGAGAACGCCCATAAATTTCTCCTGATCGAAGCGGAAGGAATCGCAAAAGAAAAGGATCTCCACGGAGGCGAGGATATTACGCCGGTTTCCGTGGAAATCAAATCTTTGGCTGAAATTCTCCAAAACGACGCCTTGTTTCTTGAATACGATGAAAAAAGCAGAAATAAGCTGCGTTCCGCGTTCCGTCTCCCCCCGCTGTATACAGGCGAGGCCCAGGAATACAACCGGGCGACAGCGGATACTGCTAGAAAAATTACGGAGGAGCAGGTTTTTCAGCCGGAGCGAAAAACTCTCGTGAATAAACTGAACACGCTGCTTTTGCCGGAGCTGAATATCCATGACGTCAGGCTGACATTAAAAGGACCGGACTTTCGTGATCCGCTTGAGATTGCGAAGGTGCTCGGTCCTTTTATTACAGCCGGAGCAGTCTCGCCGAATGATTTACGCGACCTTGCCGGACGGGTGCTTGGCAAAACACTTGAGGAGTGGCCGGAGGACATTTATAAACGGCCTGCAGGACAGGATGCGGAAAAGACAAACCTGGCTGCGCTCATGCAGGAGCTGAAAGAAAGCATCGAAGATATCAAAACGTCCTGAAGGGAGGTGAATCAAGCAGGTGGCGCGAGAATTAAGAAATGCCAAAATCAGCTTTGTCAGTTATGTGGACAAGGCGGCTAACCAGACAGAATTTTTCTTTACGAAGTCAGCCGAACCTCCGTCATTTGAAAAAAAGGTTCGGCTGTTTACAAAAAGTGAGCAGGATGAACAAAAGCTCGTGTACGGAATCGTGTATGAGCCTGATGTTCCTGATGCCCACGGCGATTTTATGACCGCCGAGGAAATTGAAAAAGCGGCGCACGGTTTTCTCGCGGAGGCACGGGAGATTGATATCAATCACAGCTTTGAGGGCGGAACCGGCGTCGTGGTCGAGTCCTATGTGGCGCCCGATGATTTTATGATCGGATCAAAGCGGATTACAAAGGGCTCATGGGTACTCGTGACAAGAGCGTCTGACGAGGTGTGGGAACAGATTAAGGCTGGAATTATCACCGGCTACAGCATGGCTGGCACTGCAGATGTGTATGAAGAAGAACCGGTCGAAAAAGCAGGGTTCTTTAGTGTATTCAAGCAAATGCTTGCTGACAAAACAGGGAAGGAGACTGAAGAAATGAGAAAAGAAGACATGAAAGAATCATTCGAGCATGCGCTTTACCCTCTGCTCAAACGGCTTGAGCGGATTGAAAAAAACACAGACACGGAGGAAAAGCCGGAGCAGACGGGTGATGACGAGCGTCTGAAAAAGCTCGTTGAAGACATGCTTGCCCCGCTGATCGAACGCATCGAGGCTTTGGAAAAAGCGCGAGGCGCGTCTAAGCAGACAGCGGACGATACGGGCGGCAATACAGAGCAAGTCAAAAAATCAATCTGGAGCGGACTGCTGTAAAACCAGTCAAGGAGGAGGAAATCAATTGAGAAATCAAGAGATCATTCGGAAAGCGGAAATGTCGCTTTCTGCTTTAAAAAGCGGCGGGCTTATGAACCCTGCGCAAGCATCGGCTTTTATCCGCATGGTGCAAAACACGCCGACCATTTTCAGTGAATCCCGCGTGATTCAAATGGAAAACGATTCGCAAAAATTTGAAAAAATCGGCTTCGGCCAGCGTATTCTGCGGGCTGCGCAAGAAGGAAAAGCACTGTCAAACGACGAGCTGACAGTTCCAACGACAAGCACTGTCCAGCTGAACACGAAGGAAGTCATTGCGGAAATCAACATTACGTATGACACACTTGAAAACAATATTGAAAAAGACGGCCTGCAGCAGACAATCATGCAAATTTTAGCAGAGCGCGCAGCAGTTGATATTGAAGAGCTGATCGTTAACGGCGATACAGCATCAGCTGATCCGTATCTGGCACAGCTGGACGGCATCCGTAAACAGGCGGTTTCCCATATCGTTGACATGAACGGTGAAGAACTGTCCAGAGCGACATTCAAGAAGGGCTTAAAGGCAGTTCCGCCGAAATATTTGCGCATCCCTCAGGAATTCAGATTCTATACGTCTCACGGCTTAGAAGTTGAATGGAAGGACCGCGTGGCAGACCGCCAGACAAACCTTGGGGACCAAGCTGTTCAGGGCGGCTTGTCAACAGCATTCGGCGTACCGGTCAAAGGGGTATCCAATATTCAGCCGTACACAGTCGGTGAGGGAGACGCGCAATATGACGCTTCTGATATCATTCTCACACATCCGAAAAATATCATTCTCGGCTTCTCCCGCAATATCCGAATTGAAGTCGACAAAGACATCCGCTCCCGTAAATTCATTATTGTCTTAACGGCCAAGCTGGACAGCAAGTTCGAGGAAGAGGATGCCTGCGCGAAATTAATTAACGTAAAAGAATAATAGAAACGAGGTGGTCAGCTCATGCTCATTGAACCGACTGACGTAGCTTCCTATTCGGTCTATGATCGGGTGAAAAACAGGCCGGAAGAGCTGCTGGCGCAGGATATCATCGAGGCGGAAGCAGAAGCGGCTCTCATCACGGGCCACCGCTTTGAAGACAGCTTGTATGATCCGCTGCCCGGCAAGGTGAAGTTGGCTTTAGTAAAGCTTGCCCAGTATTTTGCGCTTGTCAACAGCGATGAATCTGCCTCATCAAGCTATCAGTATGAGAAAATGGGGGATTATTCCTACACGGTTTCCGGAGAAGGCAGGATTCAGCGGCCTGAGGTGTATCATTTGCTCGAAGAGTTTATTAAGCCGGGCTACGTCCCTGAATCCTCCAGACTGAAGGTGAGATCTTTATGAGCTACAGGCAGATGCTCATTCACCGCTGCGATATTTATCATGAAGCAGCGCAAGCGCCGTCTGCAGGCCGATTTGGGATTCCGGCAGACAGGCTGCAGCCGGTGATTTCATATCCGGATACACCCGATGAACAAGATGTCCCTTGTTATTTTACCGAAAAAACACAGCAGCTGATTCAGGAGGAGCCGGATCAAACTGTATATCATAGCTTTCTCGTCCATTTTCCGTTGTCAGCGGACATCCGCGTGAACGATAAAATCATTTGGGAGAATCATAAATATATACTAAAGCTGCCGAAAAGGATCAGACATCATCATTGGGAGGTCGTCGCAGTCAGGGATGAAAGCCTATGAAAATAGCGGGATTGAAACAGCTGAACACGGCATTAAAAGAAGCGGCTTCAGGCGGTTTTTCCAGACAGGCGTCCCGGTGGCTTGAGGAGTGCGGGCAAGATTTTCTAGAGATCGTCCAATCTGAACTCATCAGCACACAAACGATTGATACAGAAAAACTGCTCAGTTCCTTTGAGAAAGGCGCAGAGGACAATCTCTGGATTGTGCAAAGCGGCGGGCTTTCGCTTGAGGTGGGGACACAGCTTGATTACGCCTCATTTCTTAATGACGGCCATTGGACGTCAAAACAAGATGTGAGATGGGTGCCGGGGCGTTTTCAAGGCTCACGGTTTATTTATGATCCAGCGGCTTCAACGGGAATGGCGCTCAAGAGAAAATGGATACCGGGCACGGGCTACTGGGATCATGCACTGCTTTTATATGAACAGCTGTTTGAAAAATCGCTGGAAAGCAAACTGCGCCAGTGGCTGAAGAAGCTGTAAAGGAGGAGCAGGATGAACAGTGAAACAGGATCGATCATGGCGTTTTTGTACAGCCGGTGGTCTGTTCCCATTTATGAACGCGAGCTTCCTGATCACTTTCAGGTGCCGTCGTTATATGTCCCGCCACCATCTGTTTTCGAGGAAACAGATACGGTCTCCACATTTAAAAAAACCTACAGTCTCAATGTGAAACTGTTTCATCTGGACTCCGTTCAGGCGCTGGATGAAGCGGACAGGCTCGCGGATGCCATCAGAGAAGCGAGAAATATGATTCCGCTGCTGAGTGAATCCGGCGAGAAGACGGGGGATATGGTTCGCATCTCCCAAATCGAGACAAGGGTAGGGGACAGGGGCGAGGCGGCCATGGTGATCAGGTGGAGCAGCAGATATTATTATCACAAAACAGAACAGCCTGTCTTACAGGATATCGACATGAACAGCGGGGTGAAATAAACGGTGTCAAAGGACAAACAACAGAAGAAGGCTGTACATACAAAGAGCCGGGAAGCTCTATTTGATACAGCGGATTTGATTAAGCACGCGAAGGAACTGTTCGGCGTTAAGCCGGATATTCTTCAGGGGGCTTTATTTGGCGTGGATCAACCACGTATGACGAAATCAGAAGCCAACCAATTGATTCAAACATTTCTAACCAAGGAGGTCATGTCATCATGAATGGCGGAACATTTACAACAGGCAAAGAAAAAGAACGTGCAGGCATTTATTTTAACTTTAAAACGACGGCACAGGAGCGGGTATCACTCAGTGAACGGGGAACAGTCGCACTTCCGGTCGCCTCAAGCTGGGGCGAAGCGAAAACGTTCGTCTCCATTTCCAGCGTTGAAGACCTAAACAAAAAAGTGGGCCTCAGCATTGATGACCCGTCTTTATTGCTGCTGCGTGAAGCGAAGAAAAATGCGAAAACGGTATTGATGTACCGTCTAACCGAAGGTGTCCGAGCGTCTGCTGATATTGCTGAAGGCGTCAAAGCAACTGCAGTATATGGCGGAACAAAAGGAAATGACATTATCATCCGCATCAATCAAAATGTGCTGGATGCTAATTCTTTCGATGTGACAACATATATGGACGAATCAGAGGTTGATAAACAGACTGTCAAAAAGGCTGAAGAATTAACAGCTAACGGCTATGTCACTTTTACCGGAACAGGCGATCTTTCTTCAACGATTCCTCTCACTGGATCAGAAGGAGACACTGCAGCTGAGACGCTGAATGCATCCGCGGGCATCCGTTTATCCGGCGGTACGGATAAAGCCCCTGTCAACTCCGACTATACAGATTTCTTAGCCGCGGCTGAAACGGAGAGCTTTGATGTGATTGCGCTGCCTGTTGCAGAAGGTGACCAGTTGAAAGCGACGTTTGCTGCTTTCATTAAACGCCTGCGCGACGGCCAAGGACAAAAAGTGCAAGGCGTCACAGCCAATTATGCCGGTGATTATGAAGGCATCATCAACGTAACCGAGGGTGTGCTGCTTGAAGATGGCACGGAAGTTACACCGGACAAAGCAACAGCTTGGGTAGCTGGAGCGAGTGCAGGAGCAACCTTTAACCAATCACTTACATTTGTAGAGTACGAAGGCGCAGTTGATGTGTTACACCGCCTTGACCACGATACGATTGTTGAACGTCTGGGTAAAGGTGAATTTTTATTCACATTCGACGCCCGTGATAAATCCGTCAGCGTAGAAAAGGATATTAACTCACTCGTGACGTTCACAGCTGAGAAAAACAAGAAATTTGCGAAGAACAAAATCGTTCGTGTCCTGGATGCTGTGAATAATGATTTAACACGCGAGCTGAAAGCCTTAATTAAATCAAGAAAAGGCAGCGGAAGCGATATCCCGGCATCTGAAGACGGACTGCAGTATGTAAAAACGATGATCACACAATACATGACAACGCTTCAGGACGCAGGCGGCATCACTGGCTTTGATTCCGATGAAGATATCACAATTTCAATGAATGAAGATCGTGACGGCTTCTTGATTGACCTGGCTGTACAGCCTGTCGACGCAGCAGAAAAATTCTACTTTAATGTGGAGGTAAACTAATATGGCATTAAAAGCACAAAACACAATCTCAGGAAAAGAAGGCCGTTTATTCCTCGATGGTGAGGAAATGGCACACATCAAAACTTTTGAAGCAAACGTCGAGAAAAACAAGTCTGAAGTCAACATTATGGGCCGCCGCATGACAGGCCATAAAACAACAGGGGCAAATGGAACAGGGACCGCGACGTTCTACAAAGTCACATCAAAATTCGTGCTATTGATGATGGACTATGTCAAAAAAGGCAGCGACCCTTATTTCACGCTCCAAGCTGTGCTGGATGATCAATCCTCCGGCCGGGGCACAGAGCGAGTCACGCTGTACGACGTCAACTTTGACTCTGCCAAAATCGCAAGCCTTGATGTCGATTCAGAAGCGTTAGAGGAAGAAGTTCCATTTACATTCGAAGACTTCGACGTCCCTGAAAAGCTATCTGACACGTTTTAATCAAAGCTGAATCAGCCCATACGCAGACCTTTCTCAGAAAGGTCTGTTTTTTAAAGATGAAACCAAACAATAGACAAGGGAGTTTTTTTACATGAGCGAGAAGAACGAAAACGTATATGATCTTTCCTTTTTTATGCCGGGAAAAACAATTGAAGCTGAGGAAATCAAAGTGCCGATCTCAAAGCGTTTTGTTGATAAAAAAGGGAATGTCATTCCGTTTATTTTAAAACCAATTACTACTGAACGGATTGATGAATTAGAGAAAGAAAACACCACATTTAAAAATGTGAAAGGCCGCGGCCGTGTCAAAGATTTAGACTCCCAGCGCTTTTATGCGAGAATTGCCATCGAATCTACTATTTATCCTGATTTTCGTTCAAAAGATTTAAGGGAAGCATACAAAACTGCGGATCCGGTAGAAGTTGCCAAACGTGTATTATCTGTTGGGGGAGAGTATGCGAACTGGCTGAATAAAGCAATTGAAATCAATGGTTTTGAAGATGATCTTGAAGATCTAGAAGAAGAAGCAAAAAACTAGTAAAGGATGGCGATAAGGAAGCTGTGTATTTGTACTATGCAATGCATGAGCTTCATTACTCGCCATCCCAACTTCTTGAATTATATGAAGCACCAAAACATTTTAAAGCTCTTTTATTTGGGTTGATAGGTTATAAGCTAGATCTATTAGAAAAAGAATCAAGGAGAGGAGGGAACTAATATCGCAAAATTAACAGCCCGTTTTGATCTCGAAGACAAGGTATCTAAAAAACTAAAACGGATACATAAAGGATTCCAAGAGGTCGAAAAAAAAGTCAAAACCATTAATCGGCAAATCAAAATCAGTATCAGAGCGGAAGATCAGGCATTTTACCGGCTGAGAAAAATAAACGACTATATCATTTTGAAATTCGCGAAATCGCTTGAAATTAAAGTTGTACTTGATGACCAAGTCACTTCAAAGCTTGATGCAATTGAAAGAAAACTTAAACGGCTGCCGAAAGAAACGAAGCTGACTGTCTCTTTGGTAGATCGGACAGCAGCTGCGTATAAAAAAATAAAGAAGATGCTTTCTAATCAAAAGCTATCATTCCTTTTGATTCCAGATGACAAGGTTACTTCTACAGTTAAAAGGATTATCGGTTATATTAAGAAAAATTTGAAAAACGGATACACAGTAAAACTAAAGGTCATCGATGAAATCACCAAAACAGTTAATCGATTAACAGCCCTTCTAAGGAAATTTGAAAAAACCTATTATGTAAAAGTGGTTGTTAAGACAAAAATATCAGACAAAATCAATAAAAAAGAAAGCCTGATTAACAAAGAAACTTCTAAGAAAGAATCAGACAAATCCTCAGATAAAGGCTCTGATAAAAACTCAGATCAAAAACCTGGATGGGTCGGAAAAATAAAAGGCTGGCTGAAGGATTGGTGGACAAAATCAGCTTGGCCTTGGATCAAAGATACGCTCAATGAAATAGGCAAAGCTTTTTTGGATCGTTTCAAAGAGAGATTGATAGAAAAGCTGAAAAATGATGTGTTTGATAAGATCATTGATAAAATTCTAGGACCACAAAAAAAGGACGATTCTGGTGAAAATTCTGACACAGATAAAAAAGTCCTTAACCGTAATACAGGAGGAAATTGTTGCTGTGACTGCTGTGAAGGCGGTATCAGCCCGGGCACTAAAAATAAAAAAACCTATAGAAAAAAGAAAAGTCCCACAAAGGCTCCAAACAGAACACTCAAGGTTCCTGGAGAGGTGATAAGAAGACGCCAGAGCGGCACACCTGCTGAAAGTGCACCTAGGACCTCGGGTTCCAAGTTAAAGAACTGGCTTGGAGGCTTAAAATCGCTAGGGAAGGATTCATCTAAACTAGGTAAAGCGTTCAGAGGAATGGGAAAGGCTGTTCCATACGTAGGATCTGCTTTAGCAGTGTTTGATTTAGCTGGAATCAATAAAGATAATGCTGGCGAAAAGGTTGGTTCAATTGGAGGACGTATTGCCGGAGCGGAAGCTGGTGCAACAGCCGGAGCGGAAGCTGGTGCAACGATTGGATCTTTCGTTGGTCCGGAAGGTACAGCAATCGGCGGCGCAATCGGCGGAATTGGCGGCGGGTTAGTAGGCGGAATCGGCGGCGAAGAAGCAGGTAAGAACATTGGTAAGATGTTTGATACTTCTAAGTTAAAGGAGAGCATAAGCAATTCACTATTTAACAAAGAGTGGTGGAGTGGAAAATGGAACTCCATTTCTGATACTGCCAATGGGGCTATTACTTGGATTGAAGATACATGGAGTAAAGTTTCAACTTGGTTTGACCAGTATGTGTTTACACCTATATATAATGTTGCTGTACCTGTAATTAATTTTATAGTAGGATTGTTTGCCTATGCCTGGGATGGCATATTGGCAGTATGGAACATTGTCTACCCGTGGTTTAAGGATAACGTGTGGGATCCAATAAGCGGAGCAGTTACTAATGTTGCTACAACGATATGGACTGGATTGTGCAACGCCTGGACGGTTATTTCAGGCATATGGTCTACTGTTTCAACATGGTTTATGGACAATGTGTGGAATCCTGTAAGTGAAGCCGTAACCACTGCGGCAACATGGATTTGGAGTAAGATCAATGATGCATGGACAATAATTTCCAATATTTGGACAGGAGTATCGAATTGGTTTTATGATAATGTATGGAACCCGATCGTCAAAAAAGTAGAAGATATTAAAACTTCAATAAAAGAAAAATTCGATGATGCAAGGAAATTTTTTGAGGATGCATGGGATGGAATTGAAACTTGGTTTAATGAACATGTGAAAGATCCATTGGTTAAAGTATCAGAGAAAATTGCTGAGAAATTTCAATGGCTATTCGATTTAAAAGATTCAGTTGGTGGTTTCGTTGCAAAAGTAATACACAGGGGGGAAGAAGTTACTCACCTCAAGAAAAAACCAATCAAAAAGGATTCGAAAGAGAAAAAAACTAGTTCCAAACCAACTACTAATAACATTTTTGCTCAATCTCCATCAAATAATAATATGACTGTTTTTCAACAAGCACTAGATCAGAACGCCACAGGCGGCTACATCACCAAACCAACCATCTCGTGGATCGGTGAAGCCGGCAAGGAATTCGTTATCCCGGTTGATAACAACCGAGGCCGGGGGAAGATGCTTCTTTCACAAGCGGCGTCTAAGCTGGGTATGCAAGTTGTAGACGACATGGGCGCAGCTTCGTCTTCTGGCGGAAGTCCAGCATCTGTTTCAGGAGGAGCAGCTGTCAGTCCTCTATCAGGCACAGCCTCCCCAGTAATGAACACTGCAAATCTTACAGGCCAAGCGTCCACACTCGGACAGCAATTTTCAGAAGGCTTTGGTAAAGGCATCAGCGATCAGCCGGTCAAAATGGAAGACTGGAAAAAGAAAAACATCAATACACCATTTACACAAATGATTTCTGCTTCACCAAATTACGGTAAACAAATGGTAAGTGGGTATGCCAAGGGCCAAAGCGGCACTGCAACCGGAACAGACGGCTTTTTGCAATCAAAAGTTAAAACGCCGTTCCAAGCCACTGTGAGCAAATCGTCTTCATGGGGCACAGGAACGGTCAAAGGCTTTGCGCAAGGACAAAATTCAACCCAAACAGGGACTGCACAGTATGTGAGTACACATGTTGACAAACCGTTCCTGCGTTCAAAAGACACATCGAACAGCTGGGGCTCCGGTTTGATTGGAAACTTTGTGACAGGCATGAATTCTAAATCCAGTGAAGTAAAACAAGCAGCAAAGGATATGGCCAAGAGAGTGGAGCAGGCTTTCCGTGAAGAATTAGATATCCATTCACCTTCTCGAGTCATGATGAGCTTGGGGCGTTTTGCCTCTGTCGGTGTTGTAAAAGGACTGGATTCTGTCGATGTGAAAAAATACGCAGAAAAACAAGCCGGTTCATTGGCAGCTGCTTATTCCGGAATGGGTGCAGTAGGGGGAAATGTGAAACAGTGGCTTATGGCAGCAATAATGGCCACAAAGACACCATTGAGCTGGCTCTCGGGATTAATGACGATTGCACAGTATGAATCAGGGGGCAACCCGAACTCTATTAACCTGTGGGATAGCAACGCGAAGGCGGGAAATCCATCACAAGGACTCATGCAGACAGTTCCAACCACATTTAATGCTCATAAAGCACCGGGCATGGGTAACATTAGAAATCCGATTCACAACGCTGCTGCCGCGATCGGCTATATCAAAAGCAGATACGGCTCAATTGATAATGTACCTGGCATTAAAAGCCTGAAACGTGGCGGTCCTTATGTCGGTTATGCAAACGGCGGGCTGATCACGAAAGAACAAATTGCCCGTGTCGGTGAAGGAAACAAGCGGGAATGGATCATCCCAGAGGAACGGGGCATCCGCGGTCGCTACCTTCTTCAGAGAGCGGCACAGGCTCTTGGTATGGAAGTGACAGATCCGTCTCAATCCCAGCAGTCTGAGCTTTCTTCAGGACAAGTTTCAGCTGTTACCTCGGCTAGCCGGCCGACTGCAGCGGTTTCTGGATCAAAAGAGATTTATATTCAATTTAACGGTGACCAGCACTTCCATAATGGACAAGACGCCGAAAGCCTAGCGGCGAAGATCAAGCAGGCGCTTATAGATGAACTGCAAAAGGATATCAATATTGGAACGAAGGGAGTCGTTGCATTTGACTAAATCCGTATATGAATTTTGGATTTCACAAGGGAAGGACAAGCTGCGGCTCCCCGTTCTTCCCGACCAGCTGAGTATTTCAAATACAGTTCAGAATGAGACGGTTAAAGTAGCCAAGTTCGGTGACCTTACATTTATTGACGAGCAGGGAGCGAAAGAAATTTCGTTCTCTTCTTTTTTTCCGAAGAAATACAGTCCGATAGCAGAATATCAAAACTTCCCGTCGCCGGAAAATGCGATAACAAAAATTGAAAAATGGATGAAGGCCAAAAAACCGGTTCAGTTTTTGATTACGGGAACTAAAGTGAATTTAACATGCAGTATTGAAGGTTTTTCCTATAGCGAAGGCCAGCAGGATATAGGTGATCGTTCCTTTGATATTCAATTAAAAGAATACAAAACCGCTTCCCCGCGGAAAATCAAGCAGAAGAAAAAAACAAAGGCAAAACGTCCGTCGAAGGCTGCGCCGAAGACGTACACAGTGAAAAAGGGAGACACGCTATGGGACATTGCAGGCAGATTTTACGGGAACAGCACCCAATGGCGCAAAATTTGGAATGCCAATAAAACAGCAATGATCAAACGAAGCAAACGGAACATCAGGCAGCCGGGCCACTGGATTTTTCCCGGCCAAAAATTAAAGATACCGCAATGAAACAGGTGATGTATGATGATAGAACTGTTCGTCATTAAAGACACAGAGTGGCTTGAGCTGGTTGCAGAAAGCGTATCGCTTGAAGGCCATCGTTATCAGGCGCCGCGTTCCATTGAAGCAACCATCGTCACCAAGCAGGGCGACCAGACGTATTACAGTGTCTCAGAAGGAGATACGGTCTTGTTTAAATGGAAGGGAAAAGAGCTGTTTCGGGGCATTGTTTTTGCAAGAACCCCGGACGAGCATACGCTTGCCTTCAGCGCTTATGACATGCTGCAGTACCTGGTCAAAAACCAGGATATGTACGTGTTTTCCAATCAGCGGGCCGACCAGATCATCAGAAGGATTGCGAGTGACTTCCAGATACCGACAACCTCGATCGCAAACACAGGCCATACGATCAAAAGTCTTGTCATTAAAAATGATACGACATTGTATGACATCATATTAAAAGCGCTGAAACAGACGAAAAGCCAGACAGGACGACATTACCAGCTGTATTCGGAAAAAGGAAAGCTCGGCCTGCGCGCTTGGCCAGATCCGTCAGAGGTATGGGTGCTTGAAACGGGCGTCAATATCACGGGCTACCAATACAGCACTTCTATAAACGACACTGCTACTCGGGTGGTGCTTCGCCGGCAGAAGGACAATAAGACATATAAAGCCTCTGCCAAGGACAGTTCAGGCTTAAATAAATACGGTGTGCTTCAATATACGGAAACGGTCACAGATGACATCAACCAGGCACAGCTTCAGCAGCGGGCAGATGTACGCCTTGCTGAAAAAAAGGGCGTGAAAAAAGAACTGAAAAATATTCAGGCAGTGGGCATCCCAGAAGTGCAGAGCGGCTTGCCTGTCTATATTTCGATTCCGGAGGCCGGCATCAAGAAAACCTATTGGGTAGATACGGACCGGCATGAATTTAAAGGAACGAAACATACGATGACGATCGATGTTGTCGAAAAGAATACGATGCCGGAAGGAGTTTCCTGATGAGATTAAGTGAGGCTATAAAACATTTGGCAGTCGGCGCAGTTGACGCTGAGTCTCCGGTAGAACTGCTCCCGGCTGAAGTCGTTTCGGTTTCTCCTGTGGAAATCAAATTAAAAGAAAACAGCAAACTGATCATACCGGAAGACGCCATCATTATCCCAAAACGAATGCAGTCCGGAGGAGACGATGCACTCGAGCCGGGGGATCGCCTCATGACCGCGGCTCTGACTGGCGGGCAATCGTTTTTTATTTTAGATAAGGTATAGACAAACCGCTTCAGTACGAAGGGGTTTTTATTTAGCATGTAAAAGGAGTGGGCAACATGGCCCTGACACCAGAAGTGGAGTTTGAAGATATTGAAGTTGAGAGCGAAGTCATTGAAACCTCGCAAACGTACAAAATAGATTTTGAAAACGGAAGAATTACGAATGAGCTGATTACCGGGCTTGAAGCGATCAGGCAGTTCGTGTATATCGCCTTACAGACAGAACGCTATGCATATTCCATATACAGCCATAATGTCGGAAACGAGCTTCAGGACGTGCTGACAGATCATGAGACGACTGATGCGTATAAAAAGATGGAGATTCCGAGACTGATAGAAGAGGCGCTGGTTTATGATGACCGGATATCTGCTGTAACAGATTTTGAGATTGAAAAACAAGGCGACGCGTTTCATGTGTCCTTCGTGGTGGAGACGGATGAAGGAACGCTTGAGATTGAGGAGGTGATTGGCGAAGATGTTTGAAGATCAGACTTTTGAAGCGATTATGGAGCGTATGCTGAACAGCATTTCCGCAGATATTGACACAAGAGAAGGCAGCGTCATTTATAATGCGTTAGCCCCGGCGGCGGCCGAGCTTGCGAAGTCTTATATATGGCTGGATACTGTGCTTGAGCTAGTTTTTTCTGATACCGCACAAGGCGAATTTTTAGACAGGCGTGCAGCGGAAGCGGGAATTGAACGGACAGCCGCGACAAAGGCGGTCAGAGCGGGAGAGTTTACATCTGGAGTTACTATTCCTGTCGGCTCCCGCTTTTACGTGGATAATCTTTATTTTCAATATACGGCAGACGGGACGCTCATCTGTGAAACACCTGGTGAAGCGGGAAACGCCAATCTGACCGGACGCAATTTACTGTCATTGGATACCATTCCCGGTTTAGAAACGGCCATTGTCAAAGAAATCCTGATTCCGGGGCGCGAGGAAGAGGGAGATGACAGCTTGCGAGAACGGTATTTTACAAGGGTTCGGCGTGAGGCCGTCAGTGCCAATAAAATGCATTATAAAGAGTGGGCTGAGGAAGTGGACGGTGTGGGAAAGGCAAAGATCTTCCCGCTTTGGAACGGTGAAGGCACGGTCAAAATTGTCGTCACCAATGCGAATCTTGAGCCCGCTTCTCCTATTTTAATTCAAAAAGTGAAAGATTATATCGACCCTGAACCAGGACAGGGAGAGGGACAGGCGCCAATCGGAGCCGTTGTCACGGTGGAAAGCGCGGTCTGGAAGGAAGTTGAGATTTCTGCCGAAGTGCTGCCTGAGATCAATCACTCAATTGATGAAGTGAAGTCGGAAATTGAGGAAGGCGTTTTAAACTTCTTTAAAAAAATGGCGTTTGAAGACAACGTTATCCGCCTTTCTCAAATTAACAATATCGTCTATAATTCACCATCAGTCAGTGACTACTCCAATATTCAAATCAACGGCACGTCTGAAAATCTGGTGCTGAGCGACGTGGAAATTCCTAAGCTTGGGCAGGTGAAGATCATTGAGCAAACAAGATGACATGCGAGCTTATCTGCCGCCGTTTCTCACCAGCCTTAAAGAAATGGCCGAGCTGCTGAAAGCGGAAGCGCCTGAGTTTGATAAACAAAATGACAGCATATTTGATCTGACGGATCAGTTATTCGTACCGACGGCGACTTGGGGGCTCAGCCGCTGGGAAAAAATTTTAAACGTCCCGCGGGAATCAGGCGACACTGATGAGATCAGACGATTGCGGCTCATTTCCAAAATGTCGAACATCCCGCCAATCACATACAGGGCCATTGAGCAGGCGGTAAACCGTTTCTTGAAAAACCCGTCTGCACAGGTCCGCCTGCTTCCCGGCGAATACCGATTTAACGTCGATATCAATGTTGATGACCTCCAGCACATGAATGAGCTGATCGAAGCGATAGAAAACATGAAACCCGCTCATTTGGCGTATACGCTCAGAGGCGGATTGAATGAGACGCTGCGAATCAAAGATACAGTCATCCTGAATCACCGCAGATACCGAACAGCCAGTGAGCTCAAGGTCGGTTATTCTGTCACTCTTAACAACAATGAGGTGGTTTTAACTTGATTTCAACCATATACAGAGAACGCACAGCGGCTGATCTAAAAAGCAGAATCGATCACGTGCTGCTCAACGGCCAAAAAACAGAAATAGTAGAGCTCGCCATTGACGGTGCGACAGTCACCGTTCTGACAAAACGTGAGGAAGACATCAAGCATATTGAAACGGTACAAATTTTTGACGAGCTGGGCAATGTGATCACAGAGAGAAAGACTGACCTGGACGTCAGCGAAAACAGAACACTCGATTTCAGATTTACTTTTGAGGTGGTGTAAACATGGCATACGAAGAAAAAACAGACTGGCTTCCGGACGACCCAATCAACGAAGATGACGTCAACCGCTGGGAAAAAGGAATAAAAGACGCCCACACCGACCTGGCTGCCCACAAAAACGACATGAACAACCCCCACAACACAACAAAGGCGCAAATCGGGCTGGGGAATGTGGATAATGTGCAGCAGGCTTCAAAGACGGAATTTAATGAACATAATCATGATTCAACCCGGCATATTACATCAGTAGAACGTGATGAATGGAATGCGAAGGAAACACCTGCCGGAGCCCAGTATAAGGCAGATCAAGCTGAAGCAAACGCCAAAGCATATACAGACAATTTTGCTGCACGAAGAGATAATCCTAACCAAGTAACAAAAGCACAGGTTGGACTTGGGAATGTCGAAAATGTGAAACAAGCCTCACTAGCAGATTTTGATGCTCATTTAAGCAATTCTAAAGTTCATGTATCTGAAGGGGAAAGAAACAAATGGAATGCTGCCCAACTAATTAAACTTACTGGAGACGACGGTAAAAGAATACAACTCCAAGACGGTACAGATATTCTTACATTATCTTCTGGATTTTATTGTGCAGTTGGTCAGTCAGTTGTAAACAACCCGGTGGAAGGCGATGCAGCTTGGTATAACTACGATATTGTAGAAGGCGGTTCAGGAAGGAAAACAATAGTAGCTTACCAAAGTTGGGGAAGTATGATGTGGATTGGAATGGTTCACACTGATGGAGAATTTAGAGGATGGAAACAAATTGCAACAACAGATTTTATAGATAGAGTTCAAACAGAATTAGATCTTCATGAAAATGATAAAACTAATCCTCATTCAGTTACTAAACAACAAGTGGGTCTCGGAAATGTTGAGAATGTTAAGCAGGAGACACCTGATGGTGCGCAAAAAAAAGCTGATACTGCTTTAAACCAATCAAAAGATTATACTAACAGCACGGCCTTTATTACTAGACCATTAAATTCAATAACCGATGCAAATGATTTAAATCTTCCGCCTGGCACTTATCGTTTAGACACTAATTACATGAATGCAAATCCAGTTTTGCAAAATCAATTTCCATTAAATGATAACAGAACAGGTTTATTAATTATCTACCCCTCTGCAAATAAATGGGCTACACGTCAAGATTGGTTTAGCATCTCTACGAAAACACTTTATACAAGGGTAGCAGTTAATGGTACTGATTATTCAGGGTGGTATATATTAGAGAATTCGGAAGGTTCACAAAATAAAGCGGATAAAGCTTTAGCTGATGCTAAAAACTATGTTGAAACAAATTATACAAATCAAAAGTTAACTGTTCTAACAGGATCAAATGCAATCCAAGATGCGAGAATAAGCGGAAATGATTACAAATACGGAATCACTTTTATGGACATAGGGGCCAATAACACTACAGGATACCCGCTCACTTATGGATTTGTAAAAAATGAAAAGCATAGTAATTATCGCTTTACTCAGTATTTCTATGGAAATGCAGACACAACTAGTGGAAGTTATGATCATGTAGGGACTTGGATCCGCCATTGGTGGGCAGATTCAGGCTGGACTGCGTGGCAAAAGATATCAGGGTTTGCTCACGCTAATATTGGGACTACTGGGCGTCAAGCCCTTATTAAAGGAGAAAATAACAAAATTAAATATAACCGTATTATAAAAGATAGCCATAAATTGTTTGATACAAAAAACAATAGGTTTGTAGCCAGTCATGCAGGAATGCATTTAGTCAGTGCTAGTTTATATATAGAAAATACTGAGCGATACTCCAATTTTGAATTATATGTTTATGTAAACGGCACAAAGTATAAATTAATGAATCAATTTAGAATGCCTACCCCTTCCAATAACAGTGATAATGAGTTTAATGCAACTGTTACTGGATCTGTTACAGTTCCGCTTGATGCAGGAGATTATGTTGAAATTTATGTTTATGTTGGTTATTCCGGGGATGTAACACGATATGTTACAGATTCGAATGGAGCTCTCAATTATTTTGATGTTCTGGAGCTTGGCGGAAGAAATTACCCGAGAGTTTAGGAGGTACCTTTATGATCTTATATGATGCCATTATGTACAAGTATCCAAACGCAGTATCGAGAAAGGATTTTGAATTGCGTAATGACGGGAACGGTTCATACATTGAGAAATGGAATCTCCGGGCGCCGTTGCCGACTCAGGCAGAACTCGAAACCTGGTGGGAAGAGCTGCAAAAAAATCCGCCGTACGAGCCGCCTGATCAGGTGGAGCTTCTCGCTCAAGAATTGTCACAGGAAAAGCTGGCACGCAAGCAGCTTGAAGAGCTGAACAAAACATTAGGGAACGAGTTGTCAGATATAAAGCTATCATTACTTTCCTTGAAAGGAGATTATGCTGAATGAATTATTGGGTGCTTGCCCTCTATTATGAGTGGGCGACAACGGATATGGTGAAACAGGCTTTAGCATATGAAGACTGTTCAATTCAGGATCTGGCAGAGGGTGTGAACAAAAAGCTGATCACAGCTGACCAGTATAAAGAAATTACCGGTAAAGCCATGTAAGGCTTTTTTATTTTGCCTGTTTTTAGATCAAAGGAGGATGAAGATGGTGAAGTATCAATATGAATTTCCTCTCGATAAGGCTGGAAAAGCCGGCGCTGTAAAGCCCTATCGAGGAGGAAAAAATGATTTTGTGACACCTGTTTCGAATTTGTCAGGCGTAGCGGAGATTTTAACAAATGCTGCTTTAAAGGCGACTGAGGCATACAGTCAGCTCGGGCAGGACAGGCTTGGCGCAGTTCTGATTTCGAAAGTGAAGGGCTGGGCGTATGCAGATCGTGAAGGTACGCTCTTTATAGAAGAAAGCGACAACAACAATGTTTGGACAACGACAGCAGCAGTTAATGTCGCAGCAGGCGTCCTGACAGCGACGGACTGGGTATATCTTTCTAAACGCTATTACCGTTTCCGCTATGTGAACGGGAATCTTCAGCAATCTGAGTTTGTATTATACCAATCAGTCGGTGCGGGTGAGATGGATGTGCGTGTCAATGAAAAAACGCCTTTACAGATTGACTTTGCGGAGAATCAAACACACGATGGACGGCTGAAAGTCGAGGCTCGCAAAACATTTGACTTTGTCTTTCATGAAAATGCAGAGTCCGCCAGCGAGGGGGCTGCTTTACCTGTTGACGGTGCCGCGCATTTACTCGTTGAAGTCTACGGCACAGCAGAAATGAGCGAAGTCAAATTTTGGGGCAAATCGGTGTCAGGACAGAAACTGCCGATCAGAGGCGTGAAAACTGATGATGCTACCACTGCCTCCAGTACATTAGGAAAAGCTGAGGCATGGGCCTTTGATATTAAAGGGTTTAAGGAGATCATCATGGAGATTATCAGTATCACCGGCGGTACTCTTTCGGTAAAAGGGACCGCGGTTTCATAATAGTCTCGGCCCTCGGAAGGGAGGTGATCTGCATGTGAAGGAGGAGTGAGAGATGCAGCAAGAGGCAGACGTGAATGTGTTTCAGCAGGATTTAGCAGACATGAAAGGCGAGCACAAAGCACTTGAGCAGAGGGTTTCCGCATTAGAACGCGTGTCTGACCGGCAAGACCAGCAAATCATGACGCTGAACGAAAAATTAAACAAAATTGAAGAAAACACCACGTGGATTAAACGCACCATCACAGGTGCCATCATTACAGCAGTGTCTACAGGCATCATTGGCGGAGCCATCGCCATTATGTACAGCCTGCTGCAGCATTAAAGGGGGATTTTTATGAACACGTTTGACAAGGGCACGGTCATCAGGACGGTGCTTCTTTTAATTGCTTTAATCAACCAGACCATGCTGATGCTCGGCAAATCACCATTGGACATTCAGGAGGAGCAGGTCAATCAGCTCGCTGACGCTCTTTATTCAGCCGGTTCCATCGCATTTACAATTGGAACGACACTTGCCGCTTGGTTTAAAAACAACTATGTAACAGAAAAAGGGAAAAAACAGCGCGACTTGTTAAGGGACAATAATCTGACGAAATAAGGAGAGATGAAAATGGTTAACATTATTCAAGACTTTATTCCGGTTGGCGCAAATAACCGTCCAGGCTACGCAATGACGCCGCTTTACATTACGGTGCACAACACAGCGAATACCGCAGTAGGAGCAGATGCTGCAGCGCATGCCCGCTATTTGAAAAATCCTGATACGACGACAAGCTGGCATTTTACAGTTGATGATACAGAAATTTATCAGCATCTGCCTTTAAATGAAAACGGCTGGCATGCGGGAGACGGAAATGGCAGCGGCAACCGGGCTTCTATTGGAATTGAAATTTGCGAAAATGCCGATGGCGATTTTGCAAAAGCAACAGCAAATGCCCAGTGGCTCATCAAAACATTAATGGCTGAACATAATATCAGTCTCGCCAATGTCGTCCCTCATAAGTATTGGTCAGGGAAGGAATGTCCGCGAAAATTGTTAGATACGTGGGATTCGTTCAAAGCAGGAATTGGGGGAGGCGGCAGCCAAACTTACGTCGTGAAACAGGGCGACACACTTACATCTATAGCGAGAGCATTTGGTGTTACGGTTGCTCAGCTGCAAGAGTGGAACAATATCGAAGACCCGAATCTTATTCGCGTTGGTCAAGTATTAATTGTAAGTGCTCCATCGGCTGCTGAAAAACCCGAGCTCTATCCGCTCCCTGATGGTATCATTCAATTGACAACACCTTATACATCAGGAGAACACGTCTTTCAGGTGCAACGAGCACTTGCGGCTCTGTATTTTTACCCTGATAAAGGCGCTGTTAACAACGGAATTGACGGCGTTTACGGACCGAAAACAGCTGACGCAGTTGCCCGTTTTCAGTCTGTTAACGGTCTAACTGCTGACGGTATCTACGGGCCTGCGACGAAAGAGAAGATCGCAGCGCAATTAAGCTGATCAAAGACCATAAAAATCCCGGAGCCGCTCCGGGATTTATTTTTTCTTCTTCAACTTTTTTATAATTCCAGCACTGCGCTCCCTCACCCGAAGCGAGTACCCGGAAAGCCCAAACCTTCCGTAATCAACAAACTTCACACGCCTCACCAATTTTTTCACTGTATCACCTGACATTATCCTCTGTTTGTATTTATTATATGTCACCCTTTAAGAAAAGGAATAAGGACAAGAGCTGTTTTCCCTTGTCCTTTTAGTGTGATCATGCTTTTTTTCGTTTATACTCGTCAATCAGCCGTTCGTTTTCTTTGAAGATTCTTGCTGTATGCGGACTGACTTGATAGCTTGCGACACTGGTGGTTGAACGTTTTTTCAGGATTTTAAACGGCTTCGCCGCTCTGGGCTCGCATCTGTTTTGAAACGCACGTTCCATTATCCTTCACCTTCCTCCTCAATTGGCAGCACCAAATCATATATGCTCGTTAATGACGTAAATAGCAAATAATCAAATTCCGTGACAATGCTGTCAGACGTCAGCTTGATGACATAGTTCTGTGTCTCGATGGTAAAAGGGATGAGAACCACTTTTCCGTATTGGTCGTAATAAACATCCTTTCGATCGAGCCGTGTTTGTACATCTGCCGGATCATCCATATGCTCGGTTAACCGGTCTTTATCAGCCTGTGTCGAATAGTGGCAAAGAGAAGCCGTTAAGTTCATTTTATCAGCATAGGTTTTCAGCAGCTTATCAATACCTTCAGCATAAGCATCTATACTTCCATAATAAACATGGATCGGTTCGTTTTTCAATAGGTATTGGTATGTTTTCAGCCGATTGAGATACATGTGGAGCATTTCGTTGTTTTCTTCAAGAATTTCTCTTGTGTCTGTTTCAAGCTCGCTGCCGGCCAGTTTTTTGACATATGCACTTAAGAAGATAAAAGCATCAATCAAAGCAAAACTGACTGCGACAATGAGATACCGTTCCCAGTGGGTAAATAGGGAAGTGGGCTCATATGTCCAGTATACCATAGCGCCCAGAACAAACAGCAAATACCAAGTTTTCCGAATGGCGGACATTTTTTCTTTGACCTTCGCTTCGAAACGCCACGTGGCATACACGTATAACCCCAGTCCGGCCACGATGCACCAGACCATGATCTGAAAGAATAAAACCATATTCGAATCCCTCACATCTGAAATAGGTTCTGCTTATTGTATTCGAGAGATCCGGATGGTTTTCCTGTTCCATCAAAAAAACCGCTCCTTTGACAGAAGCGGTGTGACATTAAAATATCATATTTAAAATAAAGTAGGCGATGGCACCAAGTGTCGCTGAAATCGGAAGCGTGATGACCCATGTAATGAGCATTCGCTTGGCCGTACCCCAGTTTACGCCTTTTACGCGGTGGGACGCACCGACGCCAAGAATTGATGAAGAAATGACGTGGGTTGTACTGACCGGCAAATGAATAAACGTGGCGCCGAAAATAATGGCTGCTCCGGTTAAGTCAGCGGAAACACCGTTTACCGGACGGATTTTCATGATCTTTCCGCCAACGGTTTTGATGATTTTCCAGCCGCCGATTGATGTTCCGAGACCCATGGCTGTCGCGCAGGCGAATTGCACCCAGGTAGGAATATCATTAGCAGAAGTATGTAAATTCGCTGTGATGAGAGCCATTGTGATAATTCCCATTGCTTTTTGCGCATCGTTTGTTCCGTGTGTATACGATTGCAGGGCAGCTGTTACAATCTGCACTCTGCGGAATTGCTTATTCGTTTTCGCCAAGTTGCTGTCTTTGAAAATCAGCTTAACGATGCTATAAAGAATAAAACCAAGGACAAAGGCAATAATTGGTGATAGAATCAGTGCTTCAATGATTTTAATGAAGCCCTTATAGTTTAACGCTGCAAATCCGGCTGCCGCAATGGCTGCACCGGCAATAGCGCCGATGATGGCATGGGATGAGCTGCTTGGGATACCGTAGTACCATGTGATAAGGTTCCAGGCAATTGCAGCGAGTAGCGCAGCCAAAATGACAACAGAGCCATTTTCCAGCGTATAAGGATCTACGATGTCTTTCGTAATGGTTTTGGCAACACCTGTAAACGTCATTGCTCCGACAAAGTTCATCACAGCAGCCAATATAATGGCATGGCGCGGTTTTAACGCTTTTGTTGATACCGAAGTCGCAATTGCGTTTGCCGTATCATGAAACCCGTTGATGAAATCAAACGCCAGAGCACAAATGACTATTAGTATCGTTAATATTAATAGAATATCCATTTTTACCCCTCGTTACGCGTTTTTCATAATGATGGTTTCAAGATTATTGGCAACACTTTGACAAGAGTCGGCGATTTCTTCAAGCGTTTCGTATATTTCACGATATTGAATGACTTTGATTGGATCTGTTTCATTTCCGAAAAGATTCTTTAATGATTTTCTGTGCAAGTTGTCACAACTGTGCTCATACTCTTTAATTTTGATTGCGTGAGGCTGAATATCCTTTAAGCGATTTTCTGCCAGCAGCTCGATCGTAATCAAAATCTCTTTCGCACATTCTCTGATATATCCGCTGAATTTATCAATATGCTCGTCTGATGAAGTAATTGAGAAAATCTCCATCATGGCAGAGAAATGTTCGATTCCGTCAAGCACATCATCCAAGCTGTTTGTCAGCTGAAGGATATCTTCGCGCTCAATAGGAGTGATGAACGCTTTGTTAAGCTCTTTAATCATGACATGAACATGATTGTCACCTTTTGTTTCATATTCCTTTAACGTATCTGCAAATTCTTTAAGAGTCGTTTGGTTAGTGACCTTAAAATTCACAAAATATTCTGCAGTTTCGTCTATGTTCTTTGCAATTTCTGTTAAAAGGAGTGAGAACTTATCTTTTTTTCTTCTTATCATTAAAAACCCTCCATAGTTTGAATGAACAATGCACACATCAAATTATTATATAGCCTTTTGTCGAAAAAAAACAGGTAAAGTCGAAAAAAACGTATCTTGACTTTTTTGATAAATCGTGTCTCCTTATTTTGACCTACTTCGCTTTAAAAAAACGACCCAAGTTTGCAAAAACTTTCTGCTTAACGTAAAAAGTATATCAAAAGTTGTGTTTTTCCTGTCAACTTTTATCTTCTGTTTCACCAAAAAACGGTTCCCTAAACAAGGGAACCGTTTTATCAGCTTGCTTTTCGTTTTTTCATCCCGTAATAAACAGGCAGTCCGGCAAGGCCGATGAGGATGGATAATCCGCAGCTCATTGTATCTGTAATGAGTGTGCTGCCTAACACAAAGAAGGAGCCCGCGATTGCCAGAATTGGCATAAATGGATAAAGCGGAACACTGTAGGCGCGCTTTTCTCCCTTTGCTCGCTTGCGGAGAATAAACACTGCAAAAAAGGCCATCACATAAAAAATGTAGATCATGAAAATGGAGATTTCTGAGAGCTTATCAGGGTTGCTGATCAGCATCATAATCAAAGCCAAAGCAATTTGAAAAGAAATCGCAATCCATGGTGTGCGGAACGACGGGTGTACATGTGACAGTTTTTCAGCAAATGGAAGCTGTTTGCGTTCCGCCATTGCAAATGAAACACGCGGGAAAGAAAGCACCTTTCCATTTAAGCACCCAAAGATGCTGACGATAATCCCTACACTGATCAGCTTTCCGCCAATTGAACCGAACAGCATGGTTGCAGCGGTGCTTGTCGCATTTTCACCAAGCGTGACAATTTCGTTCGCTGACAGGATGTGAAGCAATGCAAAATTAATGAAAATATAGATCGCCGTTACAATTAATAATCCGCCCGTCATAGCGCGTGGCAGCAGCTTTTCGGGATTTTTCATTTCTCCGCCGAGAGCGGCAAGGAGAATCCATCCGTCATAAGCAAACAACGTAGCTAAAATAGCCGCCCCGAAGTTCATATCAGAAATGCTTTCGTTTACTGCTGTGAAGATGTGCTGATCGCCTTTCCAAAGGCCAAAGACGATGATGCAGGCAATCGGAATCAGTTTTCCGATCGTTGTCAGCGTTTGGACAAAACCGCCGTATTTTGTACCGATAATATTAATGACGCATAAAAAGAGAACTGCTATAATTCCAATGACTTTTGATAGTCCAGATCCCCAGCCGAAAAGATTCGCCATTAAAGATCCAAAATATAAACCCAGCGCGCCAATAATCGCCGGGCCGTAAATGATAATCTGCACCCAGCCGCACAAAAATCCCCAAAACTCGCCGTACACTTCTTCAAGGTACGTATAAAGCCCGCCGGTTTTTGGAATCTGCGTTCCGATTTCCGCGATTGTCAAACCGCCCGCCAGTGTTAAAATACCGCCTAACAGCCAGGCGAAAAGCGCCATTTTTGAATCACCTGAATAAGCAAGCACAGCGCCGGGCTTCATAAAAACACCAGAACCGATAATGGTTCCGATGACAAGAGTAAGGGCAAACAAGAGGCCTATCTCTTTTTTCAAACCGTTGTCTTCAGTATGCATGTCCTTAACCTCCTATGATGTTGAAGCTTCATGTTGAAGAATCTATTTTTTCATATTGTAAACCCTATTTTAGAAAAGTGAAATAAAATAAATTTTCTGATTTTCGAAATTTGCTTTGTGTACAGCAGATAAAACTGTAGAAATACCTGTTTTAATGGTCTATAAACGAATAAAATTCATAATTTTTATTTACAAAGTTCGTGTTTTATGTATTAGGATTTTAGCCGGTACAGAGGGGAGATGAGAATTCAGAAAATGAACGAACCTTCGGTGAAGCTGATATGTTGACTTTCTCATGCGAATAAAATACTTTGTTATTAGAACAATAAATATACAATTATGATATGATATCTCGAAATCGAGATAAAATAACCTGGAGGGACAGCATATGAAAGTTAACGGCATTCACCACGTATCGGCATTAACGGCCGACGCACAAAAAAACTTGGATTTCTATAAGAAAGTATTAGGATTAAAGCTCGTCAAAAAATCCGTCAATCAGGATGAACCGACAATGTACCATCTGTTCTACGGAGATGAAGTGGCAAACCCGGGAACTGAGCTGACGTTTTTCGAGATTCCCCGCATTGCACCGTTTCATGCGGGAACAAACAGTATTTCTTCTATTGGATTGCGCGTTCCAGGCACAGAAGCCCTGCATTACTGGAAAGAACGTTTTGAAGAGCAGCAAGTAACGCACAGCGGCATCTCCAAAAGAGCCGGACGTGACATATTGGCATTTCAAGATCATGAGGGGCAGCGACTTGTGCTGACTGCTGATGAGGAAGGAAAAGGATATGGCCTGCCTGTTAAACAGAGCGGCATTCCGGAAGAATTTTCGTTTCGCGGGTTAGGGCCGGTTGAACTGACTGTGCCATATGCTGAACCAACTTTACACGTATTGACGAATATTCTTGGATTTACAGAAATCAGCCGTGAACCAGTCGAAGGGCAAGGAACCGCCGTTATTCTGGAATCAGGAGAAGGCGGTGCTGCAACGGAAATCCATTTAATAGAAAGAAACGATCTTCCGCGAGAGCGTCAAGGCAAAGGGAGTGTTCACCACGTCGCATTTCGGGTAAGAGATGAAGAAGAACTTGCCGGGTGGCACCGGATCATCAGCCGCGAAGGCTTTAGCAATTCAGGCATAGTTGAGCGCTACTATTTCAAGGCGCTGTATTTCAGAGAACCGAACGGCATTTTGTTCGAGTTATCAACAGACGGACCGGGCTTTATGGTAGATGAAAATCTTGATGAGCTTGGCCAAACGATTGCTCTTCCGCCATATCTAGAGCATCGAAGAGCAGAAATTGAAGCAAAATTGAAACCGATCCAATAAATTGTGATTCTTTTGCCTTCCGGCGCCGCCGGAGGGCTTTTTTTATTACCATAATTAATTTTGACCTAAACAGCATGCCTTATTAGGGAGGAAATATCAGATGCTGATTGGGAGAAATGGCTTAAAACCCTTTGCAAATATGGGTGATTGGTATGGAATGGCCTCGGCAAAAATATTGTCTTTGTTTATTAATAGTTTATTCATATTTGCTTGTTACACTATTTCAAAGTTAGACAAAAAGGAGTGAAAAATAAGTGGAAAAGAAAAAACGCGAGCTGGATATCGTCCTCCTCCTCATTTTGCTCGCATCTGCATTCTTAAATATCTATAACATTTGGAAGGACGACACGGTGAATCCTTATTACACCGCGGCAGTTACAAGTATGATGCAAAGCTTTCATAATTTCTTTTATGCTTCGTTCGATGCTGCCGGCTTTATAACAGTAGATAAACCGCCTGTTACATACCAAATCCAAACGATCAGCGCACTGATATTCGGTATGCACGGCTGGAGCGTCATCCTGCCTCAGGCACTTGCTGGTGTAGGTTCTGTCCTTCTTATGTACTTGCTGATAAAGCCGACATTTGGAAAAACGGCGGCGCGTATTGCCTCATTTGTTATGGCATGTACGCCGATAGCTGTAGCTGTAGCACGTACAAACAATGTTGATGCATTACTGGTATTTTTCTTATTGCTTGCTACATGGCTTCTCTTTAAAGCGATCAGAAAAGGAAAGCTGATCTGGCTGTTAGCAGCATTTTTCGTTGTTGGAGTAGGTTTTAATACAAAAATGCTGCAGGCTTACATGATTTTACCGGCTTTCTTATTGTTCTATCTGATTGCGGCAAACGCCACAATCAAGAAAAAAATCGTTTCATTGGTAAGTGCGTTAGCCGTATTAGCAGCCGTTTCGTTATCGTGGCCGCTCATTGTTGACAATATCCCTGCAAGCAAGCGGCCTTATATCGGAAGCAGCCAAACCAACTCTGTTTTGGAATTGGCTTTCGGCTATAACGGAATCCAGCGGCTGACAGGCCAAAATTCAGGCGGCGGCCAGGGTGCGCCAAACAAAGACGCTTCAAAAGAAATGTCTTCTTCTGATAACACTCAAGCACCGCCTAATCAGTCATCAAGCAACAGCTCATCAAGCGATGGTAAATCCTCAAATGGCAATATGGCGGCGCCTCCATCCAATGGCCAAATGCCAAGCGGCGGTCAAGGAGGCCCTCCAAGCGGCGGAGATGGCGGCCAAGGCGGACCCGGCGGAGACGGAGGGAAAGGCGGTACAGGAACCGGTTCGAAAATGCAATCAGGTTCAGGGATGTTTGGAACGGGAACACCTGGTCCACTGCGGCTTTTCCAACAAGAGTTATCTGATCAAATCAGCTGGCTTCTGCCATTTGCGATATTTGGAATCGCAGGCTTACTGATCGCTGGCGCAAGAGAAAGAAGAAGATTATCTGTAGAGCAGAAGGAAACGGTGTTCTGGGTTGCGTGGCTTGTACCGATTGCCGGATTCTTCAGTGTCGCAGAATTTTTCCATCATTATTATCTCATCATGCTGGCACCGCCGATTGCGGCTCTTGTCGGTGCGGGGTGGGTCGCTCTTGTTCATCTGTACCGCAATCAGACAGGCTGGAAAGCATGGCTTTTGCCGGGAGCAATTATTGCGACAACTGGATTTGAATTGTTTATTCTCAGAAACTACAACGATCAAATCGGTGTTGGATGGAGTATCGGGGTAGGTGTTATCGGCGTGTTGTCAGCGATTGCTTTGCTGCTGTTTAAACAGCGCCAAAAACCGTTCAGTTATTATGTTTCACTTGCAGCTCTCCTCGCATTGCTGGTGATGCCGATGTATTGGGCAAGTACACCGCTTCTGTACGGAGGCAACAGCTCACTGCCTGAAACAGGCCCTCAACTCGCATCAATGAGCGGAAAAGGCATGGGAATGTCTGATGCGACTGTAAATGAAAAACTGATCAAATATCTAGAGGAGAATAACTCCGGAGCTGAATACCTATTCGCCACAACCGATTCGAACACAGCGGCACCATATATCATTAAAACGAAAAAAGCTGTCATGGCTATTGGTGGATACAGCGGTTCTGACCCGGCAATCACACTGACTCAATTCAAAAAACTTGTAAAAGAAGGAAAAGTGAAATACTTCTTGGCTTCTGGAATGGGAAGAGGCGGAAACAATGACATTGTTGAATGGGTTGAGAAAAATGGAAAAGAAGTAGCATCAGAAAAATGGCAATCAAGTTCTGATCAAAAAACAGAAAATACTGATTCAGCTGATACATCAAGCAGCAAGGCTTCAGGTGAAAACGGCAAAATGGGCGGACCTGGCGGAATGAATCAGTCAGCAACATTATACGAACTACATGCTGATGAATAGGAGGCAAAAACATGAGCAGACATATTCAATATTCAATTGTTGTACCTGTGTATAATGAAGAGCTTGTCATTCATGAAACCTATCAGCGCTTAAAAGAGGTCATGGATCAAACGAAGGAAAACTACGAGCTGCTTTTTGTCAACGATGGCAGCAAAGACCGCAGTATTGAGATTTTAAGAGAGCACAGCCTGATCGATCCGAGAGTGAAAATTATTGATTTTTCAAGGAATTTTGGACATCAGATCGCCATTACGGCAGGTATGGATTATGCACAGGGGAATGCAATCGTCGTCATTGACGCCGATTTGCAGGACCCTCCTGAACTGATTTTAGAAATGATTGAAAAGTGGAAGGAAGGCTATGAAGTCGTGTACGCCGTACGGACTAAACGAAAAGGGGAAACCTTTTTCAAAAAACAAACCGCGGCTATGTTTTACCGGCTTCTCAGCGGTATGACAGATATTGATATCCCGATTGATACGGGGGATTTTCGCCTCATGGACAGAAAAGTCTGTGATGAAATGAAGAGATTAAAAGAAAAAAATCCATTTGTAAGAGGGCTAGTCAGCTGGGTGGGTTTCAAACAGACAGCGGTCGAGTATGTACGTGATGAAAGGCTCGCCGGAGAAACAAAGTACCCGCTCAAGAAAATGCTGAAGCTGTCAATGGACGGCATCACGACATTTTCACATAAACCGCTGAAGCTGGCAAGCTATGCGGGGATTTTAATGTCAGGTACTGGATTTCTGTATATGTTTATCGTGCTGTATCTGAAGCTATTCACAGACAGCACGATTACCGGCTGGTCATCACTTATTGTGATCCAGCTCCTGTTCAGCGGCATTGTCCTTCTGATTTTGGGCGTGATTGGCGAATATATCGGCAGAATCTACGATGAAGCCAAAGACAGGCCGCTTTACATCGTCCAAAAATCGTATGGAATTGAAAATAAAAGACTCTATAGAGACCAGCATATGTCATAACCTCAAACCCCCTGTCCGTAATGGACAGGGGGTTTTTATGCTCTGAGCACGATCTAAAGCAAAAGATGCTGATAGATATATGGAAATTGGGTAAAGAAGAGATTGTGAGCTTGTACTGCGGTTCAGTCATGCTGAAATAAAAACAGCAAAACTTAAAGATTTCGTCCTCGGCTTTGCTGCATGTCAGCTGTTATATTGGGGGGCTTTTAAGAAACGCATGATTAGAGCCGTACCAGTTATGTTTAATAGAATACTCGTACCCAATACAATTCCCCACGTCAACGTCGATTCAGAGAGAAGAAAGCTCAGCAAAAGAAAAGCCAATCCTGCGCAGATCATACCCAGTCCCACGGTTTTCATGTTCATGCCTCCTAGCAAACGATGTTTCTAGCATCTGATGTGAATGATGTCAATCTGTATGATATACGGATATCTCGTCAGAAAGTTTCATAGAACAATTAGGTCTTTTATCTAATAAAAAGCCTCAGACCGCTTTTACGGCCTGAGGCATTATGTCTTACGAAGTTTTCTCTTCTTTTTGATCCAGTTTAATTTTTTTCGTCATTTCTTTGCCGTTTCGGAGAATTTTCACTTCAACGGTATCACCGATCTTTGCGTCTTTATATAAGATATTGCGCAATTCACTGCCTGTATCAATTTCTTTACCTTTTAGGCCGATGATAATATCCTCCGCTTTTAATCCGGCCTTTTCAGCAGGAGAGCCTGAAGCGACCTCACGGATGTAAACGCCTTTATTCAGCTGGCTGCCGAACAGGCCGAGTGTGCCTTCTTGGTAATTTTGCGGCACTTGCTCTAGATCAAGCATGCTGACACCGATATATGGACGTTCAATTTGTCCTTTAGACAGCAATTCTTCAGCAATCGGTTTTACGTCATTGCTTGGAATGGCGAATCCGATACCCTCAACATCATCCTCACTGATTTTCATACTGTTAATGCCGACAATTTTGCCGTCTGTATTTAACAAAGGACCGCCGCTGTTACCTGGATTAATTGCTGCGTCTGTCTGAATGACGTTAATGCTCGTTTCGCCGGCTGATGTAGACATTGAAACCGTTCTGTCCACGCCGCTTACAATTCCTTGTGTTACTGTGCGGGACAGGTCTTTTCCAAGCGGATCCCCAATCGCAATAACGGTCTCGCCTGTTCTAAGATCAGATGAATCACCGAAGTTTGCCACTTTTGTGACGTGGTCATCACTGATTTGGAGGACGGCTAAATCAGTTAACGAGTCACTGCCTACCAGCTTTGCAGTAACCTCAGTGCCGTCATATAAAGATACCTTCAGTGATGATGCCCCTTCTACGACGTGGTTATTTGTAATGATATAAGCCTTGCCATTCTCTTTTTTGAAAATGACACCTGACCCTGAACCGCTTTCTGTATCTTCGCTGGAATCAGAAGAACTAGAGCCGAACAAAGAGCTGTTTGATTGTGCCTGAAGATTTGTAATACCGACAATCGCTGGTGAAAGGTCTTCTACCATATCTGAGATTTTAGAAGAGTCCTCGCTCTTGAATGCAGATGAGCTGCTTGAGCTTTTTTTAGATTCAGAGGAGGTGCTTGTTGCTGTAACAGATTGCGTTTGCTGCTGGCTGGATGATTGTTTTGCAGTGTCCTGAGAATCATGGTCACCAAGCGGTGTAAACGTGTAAATGCCAAGAGCAAGACTGCCGCCGATCACTCCGCCAAGCAACGGTCTGAACCATCCGAATCCTCGTTTTTTCTTCTCCTGATCATGAATGACATTGCGGGCCGAGTAGGAGGCGCTCTGATCGTTCTCTTTCGTTAAAAAGACCTCATTCTCATTACCTTTCGTTCTGTTTTCATCACGATAGTTATCCATCATGTTCACTCCGTTTCTCTATTTTCACATGTCTATTTATATTGATAGGTTTATGACTTGAGTTTATCATAAACAAAAACTGTGGGATAAAAATGAAAAGATTATGGGAAATTGTGAAAAAGTGCGGAAAACGGTACACTTCATATTGTATATGAAAGGACTGAGTCGATGGAACAGATTGGATTGATTGGATATGGCAGCATGGCGGATATGATCGCTAGACAGCTGTTGAAACATGAACAAATAAAAGAGAATGAGCTATTTATTGAGACGAGAACGAAGGGGGAGCGGCTGCGGGCACTCATGTCAGATTATCCAAACGTATCGGCTGATCCGTTGGAGAATTGGGCAAATACGTGCCAATTGATTTTGATATGCGTCCCGCCACTCCATGTCATCGAAACAATGCGCCGTCTGTACCCGTATGTGAACAGAAATACTCACATCGTATCCATAGCTGCCGGTGTGCCGCTGCGTCTTTTGGAGGCAGAAACAGAAGCCGGTATCTCACGTGTTATTCCTGCCATTACGTCCGAAGCAGAAGCCGGCATCTCACTTGTCGTTCACAGTGAAGCACTGGCTGCAGAGAAAAAAGAACGTCTGAATGAATTGTTATCGGTTTTCAGCCGTGTACGGGAAATCAAAGAATCGAATTTAGATGTGGCCAGCAATTTAACGAGCTCGGCACCGGGATTCATAGCTGCAATCTTTGAAGAACTGGCACTGTCTGCCGTCAGAAACAGCAGCCTGTCCAAAGAAGAAGCCTTTGATTTTCTGATTCATTCGCTATACGGAACTGGCAAGATGCTGATCGAAAAAAATATGTCTTTCGAGGAGACGCTGGAACGTGTTGCAACCAAAGGCGGAATAACGGGAGAGGGAGCTGAGGTGATACACGCCTCTGTGCCGGACGTTTTTGATGAGGTATTTGAAAGAACCCTGAGAAAATATGAACTGCTTACAGAACAGGTTGGTAAACAAACATGAATCCTTGAAAGAGGATTCTTTTTTTATCACTGAATGATTGAGATTTTTCCCAGTTATATTGCATTTTTCCTCTTTTTTTAATATAATTTGTTAGAATATTCATAATTTAGTAAAAAAGGAGGAGCGTTATGAAATTGTACATGTCAGTAGATATGGAAGGTATTTCGGGTCTTCCGGACGATACCTTTGTGGATTCCGGCAAGCGGAATTATGAACGCGGACGGCTTATCATGACTGAAGAAGCAAACTACTGTATTGCTGAAGCGTTTAACAGCGGGTGTACCGAGGTGCTGGTCAATGACAGTCATTCGAAGATGAATAATCTGATGGTTGAAAAGCTTCACCCTGAAGCAGACTTGATTTCTGGTGACGTCAAACCATTTTCAATGGTGGAGGGACTGGATGATACGTTTAGAGGCGCTTTGTTTCTCGGTTATCATGCGAGAGCCTCGACTCCTGGTGTCATGTCACACAGCATGATTTTCGGCGTCCGTCATTTTTACATAAACGATCGGCCTGTCGGTGAGCTTGGATTAAATGCATACGTTGCCGGTTATTATGATGTCCCGGTATTAATGGTAGCCGGGGATGACCGGGCGGCGAAGGAAGCAGAAGAGCTTATCCCGAACGTGACGACAGCCGCAGTCAAACAAACCATTTCAAGATCCGCAGTGAAGTGCTTGTCGCCTGCGAAAGCCGGACGGCTGTTGACAGAAAAAACCGCATTTGCCCTGCAAAACAAGGACAAAGTCAAGCCGCTCACACCGCCTGACAGGCCAGTTCTGAGCATTGAATTCGCCAATTATGGCCAAGCAGAATGGGCGAATCTGATGCCGGGAACGGAAATCAAGACGGGAACTACAACCGTTCAATTTCAGGCGAAGGACATGCTTGAAGCCTATCAGGCGATGCTTGTCATGACTGAGCTTGCGATGCGGACATCATTCTGCTAAAGGGGTGTTTTAGGCTTTGGCGCGATACATGATAAAGCGTTTTTGGGCAATGGCAGCTACGATTTTGGTGATTACCACCCTGACTTTTGTTCTCATGAAGGTCATTCCCGGATCTCCTTTTAACGAGGAGAGAGGCACAAATGAAGCCGTTCAAAAAAATCTCGAAGCCTACTATCACTTAGACGATCCTCTCATTTTCCAATACATTTTCTACTTAAAATCCATCATTACATTCGATTTCGGACCTTCAATTAAAAAACCGTCGGACAGCGTAAATGATATGCTGGAACGCGGATTTCCCGTTTCCTTTGAGCTTGGGATGACAGCGATTGTCATTGCTGTGATTTCTGGGCTGGTGCTGGGCGTAATCGCTGCACTCCGCCGCAATGGCTTTTTGGACTACGCCGCGATGAGTCTTGCAGTACTCGGCATCTCCATCCCGAATTTTATTCTGGCAACATTGCTCATTCAGCAATTTGCTGTCAATCTCAAACTATTTCCCGCTGCGACATGGACGAGCCCGATTCATATGGTGCTTCCGACCGCAGCGCTTGCTGTAGGGCCAATGGCGATCATTGCCAGGCTGACACGGTCGAGCATGGTCGAAGTTCTGACACAGGATTATATCCGCACAGCAAAAGCAAAAGGGCTTTCTCCGTTCAAAATTATCGTAAAACACGCACTCAGAAATGCACTCATGCCCGTCATTACCGTCCTGGGCACACTCGTCGCCAGCATCTTAACAGGAAGCTTTGTCATTGAAAAAATCTTTGCCATTCCGGGAATGGGAAAATATTTTGTTGAAAGCATTAATCAGCGGGACTACCCCGTGATTATGGGAACGACCGTTTTTTACAGCGTCATTCTGATTATCATGCTGTTTTTGGTCGATTTGGCCTACGGTCTCTTAGACCCGCGCATTAAACTGCATAAGAAAGGGTGAAGCGTGTGAATCTCCCTGTACAAACGGATGAACGCCAGCCAGAACAGCACAATCAGGTGCCTGATGAGTGGTTTGTCTTGAATCAGGAAAAAAATCGGGAAGCCGATTCGGTCAAGCGGCCGAGTTTGTCATACACGCAGGATGCCTGGAGGAGGCTGAAAAAAAATAAATTAGCGATGGCCGGACTCTTTATTCTTTTATTTCTTTTTGTCATGGCAGTTATCGGGCCCTTTTTATCGCCCCATAGTGTCGTACGCCAATCGCTGACAGAACAAAATCTTCCGCCCTCAGCCGATCATTGGTTCGGCACCGATGAACTCGGCCGGGATGTGTTTACCCGAACATGGTATGGCGCGAGAATCTCGTTGTTTGTCGGCGTGATGGCAGCACTGATTGATTTTTTGATCGGTGTCATTTACGGAGGCGTTGCCGGCTATAAAGGCGGCAGGATTGACAGCATTATGATGCGGATTATCGAAGTGCTGTACGGACTGCCGTATCTGCTTGTTGTCATTTTGCTGATGGTGCTCATGGGACCGGGACTGGGCACGATTATTGTGGCGCTGACTGTGACCGGGTGGGTCGGCATGGCGAGAATTGTAAGAGGCCAGGTGCTTCAGATTAAAAATTATGAATATGTACTCGCCTCGAAAACCTTTGGCGCGAAAACCTTTCGCATCATCCGGAAGAATTTGCTGCCGAATACTATGGGAGCGATCATCGTACAAATGACATTAACCGTACCTGCCGCCATATTCGCAGAATCATTTTTAAGCTTTCTCGGCCTGGGCATACAGGCTCCGTTTGCAAGTTGGGGCGTGATGGCGAATGACGGCCTGCCTACGATTTTATCTGGGCATTGGTGGCGCCTGTTTTTTCCGGCCTTTTTCATATCTCTGACGATGTACGCGTTTAATGTGCTGGGGGACGGATTGCAGGATGCGCTTGACCCTAAGCTGAGGAGGTAGCTGTATGGAAAAAGTTCTGTCAGTCCAAAATCTGCACGTGTCTTTTACGACTTACGGCGGGACGGTTCAGGCGGTCAGAGGGGTGAGCTTTGATTTGTATAAAGGAGAAACCTTTGCGATCGTCGGCGAATCCGGCTGCGGCAAAAGCGTTACCTCCCAAAGCATCATGGGCCTGCTTCCGCCTTATTCGGCGAAGGTGACAGACGGCAGGATTCTATTTAAAAACAAAGACCTTTGCCGTCTCTCTGACAAAGAAATGAGAGGTATAAGGGGAGCCGACATTTCTATGATTTTTCAAGACCCGATGACGGCGTTAAACCCTACGCTGACTGTCGGCGACCAGCTGGGGGAAGCGCTATTGCGCCACAAAAAAATGAGCAAAAAAGCGGCACGGAAAGAGGTGCTTTCCATGCTGTCATTGGTTGGTATTCCAGATCCCGGAGAGCGCCTAAAGCAATATCCCCACCAATTCAGCGGCGGTATGAGACAGCGGATTGTCATTGCGATGGCGCTGATTTGCGAGCCTGATATCTTAATTGCGGATGAACCGACCACCGCCCTGGATGTAACCATTCAGGCACAGATTTTAGAGCTGTTTAAAGAGATTCAGAGAAAAACGGATGTGTCTGTCATTCTGATTACGCACGATTTAGGGGTTGTTGCCCAGGTAGCTGACAGAGTCGCAGTCATGTATGCCGGGAAAATGGCGGAAATCGGCACAAGAAAAGATATTTTTTATCAGCCGCAGCACCCATATACAAAAGGCCTGCTGGGCTCTGTCCCGCGGCTGGATTTAAATGGCGCTGAGCTGACCCCGATTGACGGAACGCCGCCGGATTTATTTTCGCCTCCGCCGGGCTGCCCGTTTGCCGCCCGCTGTCCGAACAGGATGGTTGTGTGTGACAGGGTGTACCCGGGCCAGACGATCAGATCTGACTCGCACACCGTCAACTGCTGGCTGCAGGATCAACGAGCAGAGCATGCGGTGCTGTCAGGAGATGCGAAGGATTGAACATGAAAAGGGGGAAGAGGATGAAACGAGTGAAAAAGCTATGGGGCATGGGTCTTGCATTAGGACTTTCGTTTGCGCTGATGGGGTGCACAGCAAATGAACAGGCCGGAAAAGAAGGCAGTCATGATAAGGCAAAAACCAGCGGAGAAAAGGTGCTGTATGTAAATAATGAAAATGAACCGACTTCATTCGATCCGCCGATCGGCTTTAATAATGTGTCATGGCAGCCGTTAAATAACATCATGGAGGGGCTGACGCGTCTTGGCAAAGATCATGAGCCCGAGCCGGCAATGGCGGAGAAATGGTCTGTTTCGAAAGATAATAAAACTTACACATTTACGATTCGGGAAAATGCGAAATGGACAAACGGAGATCCTGTAACAGCCGGAGACTTCGAATACGCGTGGAAGCGGATGCTTGATCCGAAAAAAGGCGCTTCATCGGCATTCCTAGGTTATTTTATTGAAGGCGGCGAAGCATATAACAGCGGGAAAGGGAAAAAAGACGATGTGAAGGTGACGGCAAAGGATGATCGAACCCTTGAAGTTACACTGGAAGCACCGCAAAAATATTTCCTGAGCGTTGTGTCCAATCCCGCGTATTTCCCGGTAAATGAAAAGGTCGATAAAGACAATCCAAAGTGGTTTGCTGAGTCGGATACATTTGTCGGAAACGGCCCGTTTAAGCTGACGGAATGGAAGCATGATGACAGCATCACAATGGAGAAAAGCGACACGTATTGGGATAAGGATACAGTGAAGCTTGATAAGGTGAAATGGGCGATGGTCAGTGACAGAAATACAGATTACCAGATGTTTCAATCAGGGGAACTTGATACCGCTTATGTCCCTGCTGAGCTGAGTGATCAGCTGCTTGATCAGGATAACGTCAATATTGTTGACCAGGCGGGTCTCTATTTCTATCGATTTAATGTCAACATGGAGCCGTTCCAAAATGAAAACATCAGAAAAGCCTTTGCGATGGCTGTGGATCAAGAGGAAATTGTAAAGTACGTCACGAAAAATAATGAAAAACCGGCGCACGCCTTTGTATCGCCTGGGTTTACGCAGCCTGACGGCAAAGATTTCCGTGAAGCAGGCGGAGACCTGATCAAGCCTAACGAAAGCAAAGCGAAGCAGCTGCTCGAAAAGGGCATGAAGGAAGAAAACTATAATAAGCTTCCTGCGATCACGCTTACTTACAGCACAAAGCCGGAGCATAAAAAGATTGCCGAAGCTATTCAGCAAAAATTGAAAAATAGCCTTGGAGTCGATGTGAAGCTGGCCAATATGGAATGGAACGTATTTTTAGAGGATCAAAAAGCGCTGAAATTCCAATTCTCTCAAAGCTCATTTTTGCCTGATTATGCAGACCCTATCAGTTTTCTGGAAGCCTTTCAAACGGGAAATTCGATGAACCGCACAGGCTGGGCCAATAAAGAATACGATCAGCTGATCAAACAGGCGAAAAACGAAGCCGATGAAAAAACACGGTTCTCTCTTATGCATCAAGCTGAAGAGCTGCTCATCAATGAAGCGCCGATCATTCCGGTTTATTTTTATAATCAGGTTCACCTGCAAAATGAACAAGTAAAAGGAATTGTCCGTCACCCTGTCGGCTATATCGATTTAAAATGGGCAGATAAAAACTGATGGAGGCGATTGAGGAAATACTGCTTCTTTATGCGAAGGAGCGGTATTTTTTCTCTTTCTTGCACGTATACGTAGGGTGCAGAGCAAATGAAAGGAGTGTTTTCGTTGAATTACAAGCCGAAAGCGTTGAACAAGGGTGATACAGTCGGAGTGATCGCGCCCGCAAGTCCGCCGGATCCAAAAAAGCTTGACACCGCGCTTTTATTTTTAGAAGAGCTCGGTCTTCAGGTGAAGTTGGGCAAGGCGCTGAAAAACCAGCACGGCTATTTAGCGGGACAGGATGATGAGCGGCTGGCGGATCTCCATGAGATGTTCAGAGACGATGAGGTAAAAGCAGTGTTGTGCGCATGCGGGGGTTTTGGGACAGGACGTATCGCCGCGGGCATTGATTTCAGCTTGATCCGCAAACACCCTAAAATCTTTTGGGGATACAGCGATATTACGTTTTTACATACTGCCATTCATCAAAACACAGGTCTTGTCACTTTCCATGGCCCGATGCTCAGCACGGATATTGGCCTTGACGACGTTCACCCGCTGACAAAAGCGTCATATAAGCAGCTCTTCCAGGAGACGGAATTCACCTATACAGAAGAGCTTTCTCCGCTGACCGAGCTTGTTCCTGGAAAAGCGGAAGGCGAGCTTGTCGGGGGAAATCTGTCTTTGCTGACGTCTACACTGGGCACGCCATTTGAAATTGATACGAGAGGAAAGCTTCTGTTTATTGAAGATATTGACGAGGAGCCTTATCAAATCGACCGGATGCTGAATCAGCTGAAAATGGGGGGGAAGCTGACGGACGCGGCGGGAATTCTAGTTTGTGATTTTCACAATTGTGTCCCGGTGAAGCGAGAGAAGTCTCTCTCGCTTGAGCAGGTGCTGGAAGACTATATTATTTCTGCGGGCAGGCCTGCTCTGAGAGGATTTAAAATCGGCCACTGCTCGCCAAGTATTGCCGTTCCGATCGGTGCGAAAGCTGCTATGAATACAGCAGAAAAAACAGCCGTAATAGAGGCGGGCGTTTCAGAAGGGGCGCTGAAGACATGAAAATCATTCGAATCGAAACAAGCCGAATCGCTGTCCCGCTGACAAAGCCGTTTAAAACCGCACTTCGCACTGTGTATACGGCTGAATCAGTCATAGTAAGGATTACTTATGACAGCGGTGCAGTCGGATGGGGAGAAGCACCCCCGACGTTAGTGATTACAGGAGACAGCATGGATAGCATTGAAAGTGCCATCCACCATGTGTTGAAGCCGGCATTGCTTGGAAAAAGCCTGGCGGGCTATGAGGCCATTCTGCACGACATCCAGCATCTTCTTACAGGAAATATGAGCGCGAAGGCTGCTGTAGAAATGGCTCTATACGACGGCTGGGCGCAGATGTGCGGGCTGCCGCTTTATCAAATGCTTGGCGGATATCGAGATACGCTGGAAACAGATTATACTGTCAGTGTCAACTCACCTGAAGAGATGGCAGCTGATGCCGAGAATTATCTCAAACAAGGCTTTCAAACGCTGAAAATAAAGGTCGGAAAAGATGATATTGCAACAGATATCGCCCGTATCCAGGAAATCAGAAAACGTGTCGGATCAGCTGTGAAACTGCGTTTAGACGCTAATCAGGGGTGGAGGCCGAAGGAAGCGGTAACTGCCATTCGGAAAATGGAGGATGCGGGCCTAGGCATTGAGCTTGTCGAGCAGCCTGTCCATAAAGATGATCTCGCTGGGCTTAAAAAGGTGACAGATGCAACAGATACGCCGATTATGGCTGATGAAAGTGTTTTTACACCGCGCCAGGCGTTCGAAGTTCTGCAAACCCGGAGCGCAGACTTGATCAATATTAAATTGATGAAAGCGGGCGGCATCAGCGGAGCAGAGAAAATTAATGCCATGGCGGAGGCCTGCGGGGTGGAGTGTATGGTCGGCAGCATGATCGAAACGAAGCTGGGCATTACGGCCGCGGCGCATTTTGCGGCAAGCAAGAGAAACATCACACGCTTTGATTTTGACGCGCCGCTGATGCTGAAAACAGATGTATTCAATGGCGGCATAACATATAGCGGCAGCACGATTTCGATGCCTGGCAAACCGGGCCTCGGAATCATCGGGGCTGCGCTTTTGAAAGGGGAAAAAGAGCAATGATGCACACTGTCATATCAGCAGTGGCCAACATCTGGACAGCGCCTGATTCACCTCGTCCGTCTGATCAATTCATGCTTCAACCGACTGTAATGATCAGAGACTGGCTGGAGCGCATGACGTATGATGAACGGCTTGGATTATGTACAGACAATGTAATCCAAACTCAGGTTCTCTTTGGCGAAAAGGTACTTGTGACGGCGGAACAGGGGGAATGGGTTTCTGTGATCGTGCCTAGCCAGCCATCCCGAAAGGATCCGCGCGGATACCCGGGCTGGATGAAAAAGTACCAGCTGGAAAAAACAAAGCCCATCCATACACAACACGATGTGATGATCAGCAAACCTGCTGCCTTTTTGTACAGAAGCAATGGGGAAAAGGAGATCGAATTAAGCTTTTTGACAGTTCTGCCCCTTATTGCAAAAGAAAACGGATATTTTAAGGTTTCGACCGTTTTTGGGGAAAGGTTTGTGAGGCAAAGTGATGCAGTGCCTGTCAGCCAACAGAAAGGGACTGCTGAAGACATCATTCAAACGGGTGCGTTTTTTCTTGGCCTTCCCTACCTGTGGGGAGGGATCAGCGGGTTTGGGTTTGATTGCTCCGGATTTATGTACAGTATATTTAAGGCGAATGGATACAGCATCCCCCGTGATGCGGGAGATCAGGCTAAGGCAGGGAAGGGTGTCCCGCTTGATGATATGAAAGCCGGTGATCTGCTGTTTTTTGCTTATGAGGAAGGAAAAGGAGCGATTCATCACGTCGGTCTGTATGTAGGCGGCGGGAAAATGCTTCATTCTCCAAAGACAGGGAAGTCAATCGAAATCCTCACATTAACAGAGACAATCTATGAAAAAGAATTATGTGCGGTGCGCCGCTGTTTTTCAGAATAAGGAGGGAGACAAATGAGGCGACTGCCTTTGTTAGAGGTCAGCCAGCTGAAAATGCATTTTGACGCAGGGAAAAAGCGGACAGTCAAAGCTGTCGACGGGGTCACCTTTCAGATTCGTGAAGGAGAAACGTTCGGGCTAGTCGGGGAATCAGGGTGCGGGAAATCAACCTTGGGGAGAGTGCTGATGCGCCTTTATCAGCCGACAGAAGGAAGCGTGACATACCGCGGCACAAATCTTCATGCACTAAGTGAAAAAGAGCAGTTTGCCTTCAACCGCAAACTGCAGATGATTTTTCAGGACCCTTATGCTTCACTTAACCCGCGCATGACCGTTCGAGAAATTATTTTGGAGCCGATGGAGATTCATAATCTCTACAATACCCATAAAGCACGGCTTCTCGTCGTGGACGAGCTGCTTGAGGCAGTTGGGCTTCACCCCGATTTTGGCAGCCGTTATCCGCATGAATTCAGCGGCGGGCAAAGGCAGAGAATCGGGATTGCGAGAGCACTGTCGCTGAATCCTGAATTTATCGTGGCGGACGAACCGATTTCTGCACTTGATGTCTCTGTTCAAGCGCAGGTGGTCAACCTGCTGAAGCGGCTTCAAAAAGAGAAAGGGCTTACGTTTTTATTCATTGCCCATGATCTTTCGATGGTGAAGCATATCAGTGACAGGATCGGTGTTATGTACTTAGGACACATGATGGAAATTACAGAGAGCGGCACCTTGTATCGTGAACCGCTCCATCCCTATACAAAGGCGCTTTTGTCCTCGATTCCGATTCCAGATCCTGAATTGGAGGACAAGCGTGAGCGTATTCTCTTGAAAGGGGAGCTGCCGAGCCCGGTCAATCCGCCAAGCGGCTGCGTGTTTCGTACCCGCTGTCCGGAGGCGATGCCTGAATGTGGAGAATCTCGTCCCCAGCTTCAAGAAATCGAACCCGGCCGTTTTGTCGCTTGCCATTTGTATCGAAATGCTGAAACGAAGGAAAAAGTAAGATAAATAAAAAGAGTGGCTCCTTTTTACTAGAGCCACTCCATTTGTTTATACTTGATGTAAAAACTTTACACAAACCGGGTAAGGGACAGAAACCGTTGATGGGAGGAGTGTCAATCGGCCGGTTTCTTTGTCTCTTTCAAACAAGACAAGGTTGCCTGTTTCTTCATTTGAAGCAACGAGGAACCCTTCCGTTGGGTCAAATACAAAGTCACGAGGCCAGTTTCCTTCTGTCGACACTCTTTCTACGAAAGCCAGCTCTCCTGAATATTGATTCACTTCAAATACGGCGATACTGTCATGGCCGCGGTTTGCGACATAAACAAAACGTCCGTCCTGCGTGACATGTATTGCGCTTCCCTGGCTGTTATCTGTAAAATCATCAGGGATGGCAGAAACGACTTGGATTTCTCTAAATTCGCCGGCTGTCGGGTTGTATTCAAGCGCAATCACTTCATTGCTTAATTCTGTCATGACATAAGCGTATTTTTCTTTCGGATGAAAAGCGATATGGCGAGGTCCTGCACCGGGAGCGAAGGAATGGCTTCCGGATTCAGTCAACACACCGTCTTTAAGCTTATAGGTGTAGAGCTTATCTATACCTAAATCAACCGCTACCACATAATTGTGTTCAGGTGTGAACCCCGCGTAGTGTGTATGCGGTTTTTCTTGTCTTTCGTGCGGCCCTTTTCCTGTGTGAGCGGCCTCTGAAACAGGTGATTGCAAGCTGCCGTCTTCCTGAACCGGAAAAACGTGTACCTTCCCGCTGTGATAATTGGCAGTCAGTACGAATTGATTTTGATCATCAACGCTTACGTGGCATGGCGAAGGGCCATCAATTAACTGATGATTCAGAAATGTCAATTCGCCGCTGTTTTTATCGATTTGATAGGCAGCAACTCCGCCTTGGCCGTCTGCTTTTTCGATGGAATAAAGGATGGTGTTGTTTTTATTCGTCGCCACATATGTCGGGTTGCCCAGCTTAGCGGCCAGCTTTGGCTCGCTGAGTGCTTTTTTCTCAGTATCAAGCTCAAATGAATAAATTCCTTCGCTTCCGCCTTTTGTATATGTTCCCACATATCCTATGTATTTTGTCATGCGATTTCCCCCTTAAAAATGATGTCACCTCTATATTAACGTATCTTGATAAAATAAGCTGTTCAAAACATGAAAAAGGGGAAGATTCTTCATTCGCCTCGAATCAGCGGCATTGTGCAGCACCTGAAGGAGCCGCCTGATTTAATAATTTCTGACAGGTCAATTTCGATAATGTGATAGCCTCTTTTCGATAGCTGTTGATTGACATGGCGGTTGCCAGGGAGACTGATGATCGTTTTTTTTCCGATTGAAAGGACGTTGGTGCCAAGCGTAAATTGTTCGTCCTCGGGCACCTCAATAAGATCATAACGTTTTGCCAGCATATCGGCTGCATCTGGCTCAATGGCCTGTGAATAAATTAACGCTTCGCTTTCAGATATAATGTTAAATACGCAGTCCAAATGCAAAAATTTTTCATGAAGCTTCACTGGAACGATCGTATATTCAGGAAGTGCCTCTTCTAGCTGGCCGATAGCTGAAATGTCGGTGCGCTGGCTGATTCCGACATAGACAATGTCATCATCGATAATGACGTCTCCGCCTTCAATACTCGTATCAAGCATGCGGGTGTAAGAGATACCTTGGCTGTGAAAAAAATCTTTTATAACGGCTTCTTCTCCTTGGCGAATCGGTTCAGTCATGCTTGACAGAAAGGCTTTTTCTCCGATGACAAATCCTATGTCCCTAGTAAAAACCTGTTCTGGGAGTCCGTCGCGAACGGGCAAAAGGACGACCTCAACGTTGTGTGACCTAAGTGCCTCCACTAAGCGGCTGTGCTGGTCGTTAGCGGTTTTTACATGAATATTGTCATCTTCAAAATGTTTTTGTGTTTCGTTTATAACATCTTTTATGGTCATGTGCTCAGGTTTGCATAAGATCACTTTTTGAAGTGTGCCGTATTCCGTTCGGCATACCGTTTTGTGCTGAGATTTCGGGATGGATACGTCCATTTGTTTTTCCTCCTAAAGTGTGAAGAATACATTTATTATTCCCTCATCATGAAAATCATTAAACCATTTTAAATTTTAGACAAATGGAAGAGAATATTGTTTAATAGGAGAATATAAGTGCATTTAGCTAAAAGATCAGACATCAAAGGGGAGAAAGGTATGGAAACACCGGAAACAAGATTTTGTAAAGAGTCAAAGGTTGTGAAAACCAGCAGGGTGTTCCCGCTTGACACGAACAACCATAATACGCTGTTTGGCGGAAAATTAATGAGCTACATAGACGACATTGCCTCTATTTCAGCGGCGCGCCATTGCAGACGTGAAACGGTAACAGCTTCAATGGATTCTGTAGATTTTTTAAAGCCGATCGGGCAAAAGGATTCTGTCTGCCTAGAGTCATATGTGACATGGGTCGGCACATCTTCCATGGAAGTATTTGTGAAAGTTATTAAGGAGCATTTGATGACTGGCGAACGGGAACTCGCTGCCACATCCTTTTTGACATTTGTCGCATTAGATTCAAATGGCAAGCCGGTGCCTGTACCGAGGGTTGTACCGGAAACAGAAGAAGAAATCATGCTGCATAATACAGCTGTACAGCGTGCTAATGAACGTAAGAACCGCAAGAGACACAGCCAGGCGCTTGCAAATGCGCTCGGAACTGATAAGCCTTGGTGAACGTTAAACCCAAAACATAAGTTGTTTTGGGTTTTTTTGTACTTTTCAATGGTGATTATTACAATGGTTAGTCCGTTTTTGCTAGGGGATTCTATAAAAAAGCAACAAATGTCATGTTAAATTGATAATTTTGTGACAACTTTATTAAAGATTCATTTTAGATATATCTTTTATTCGTAAGATCATGTATTTTAAAGATATATTTTAAATACATCTTTTCGAAAGGATTGTTTATAAAATGTTAGATAACAAAACAATCGAAATTATTAAAAGCACTGTACCCGTATTGCAACAGCATGGAGAAACAATCACTGGCCGTTTTTACGATCGGATGTTTCAAGACCATCCAGAGCTTTTGAACATTTTTAATCAAACAAACCAAAAGAAAAAAACACAGCGAACTGCACTGGCAAATGCCGTTATTGCAGCTGCGGCAAACATTGACCAATTAGGAAACATCATTCCGGTTGTCAAACAAATCGGCCACAAGCACCGCAGTATCGGAATTAAGCCTGAGCACTACCCAATCGTCGGTAAATATTTGCTGATTGCGATTAAAGATGTATTGGGAGACGCTGCAACTCCTGACATTATGCAGGCATGGGAAAAAGCGTACGGAGTCATTGCTGACGCGTTCATCGGAATTGAAAAAGACATGTATGAACAGGCTGAAGAGCAAGCCGGCGGCTGGAAGGAGTATAAGCCATTCGTTATCGCAAAAAAAGAGCGGGAAAGCAAAGAAATTACATCCTTCTATTTGAAACCGGAAGACAGCAAGCCGTTACCTGAATTCCAAGCAGGGCAATATATCAGCATCAAAGTGCGGATTCCTGATTCTGAATATACGCATATCCGCCAGTACAGCCTGTCTGATATGCCGGGAAAAGACTATTATCGAATTTCAGTGAAGAAAGATGGTGTCGTGTCTTCCTACTTACACGATGGGCTGCAGGAGGGAGATTCAATAGAGATCAGCGCACCGGCAGGGGACTTTGTTTTAGATCATGCATCACAAAAAGATCTCGTTTTGATCAGTGCCGGAGTTGGCATTACACCAATGATCAGCATGCTGAAAACATCTGTTTCCAAACAGCCTGAACGGCAAATTCTGTTCATTCATGCGGCGAAAAACAGTGAATATCATGCATTGCGCCATGAAGTAGAAGAAGCAGCAAAACATTCTGCTGTTAAAACAGCATTTGTGTATCGCGAGCCGACAGAGGAAGACCGTGCAGGTGATCTGCATTTTCATGAAGGACAGATTGATCAGCAATTCCTCAAAGAACTGATTGCCAACACAGATGCGGATTACTATATTTGCGGTTCACCGTCGTTTATTACGGCAATGCATAAGCTTGTATCAGAGCTCGGATCAGCGCCGGAGTCTATCCATTACGAGCTATTCGGCCCGCAATTAAGTTTGGCGCAGTCCGTTTGAACACATACATGAAACTCTTCTCCTTTCAGAGAAGAGTTTTTTATTGAGATATAAGAAGGCAGACAAGCGCCGGTTTCTACATCCGGACAATCACAGACCCGCTGCCATTTGTGCATACACGGTTTTGCTGTTCTTGCATTGTTCTCAGCAATTCATTGTTTACCTCAATCGCTCTAATTAGTTGCTTCATTCTTAGCTCCAAACCGGCCAGCCTGTCGATTGTTTGCTGCTGGTAGCCCTCGGGTTGGGGAGCCAATGGCAGATCAAAGGGCCAAAGGGTATTCGACTTCTGATTTTTCATATTGCGTATTGCGCCTCCAATCGGTGTCACTTTCTATTATGTTATGTTCAGGCGATATGCACGTTCGCCTAGACACTGATGCATAGAGGGCCTGCCACGGGGCACAATAGGCTCAATATGACCAGCGGATGGAGGTAAAGATCGGTGTTATGGATGGTATGGGTATTTTTACTGAAGCCAGTTATCGTATTTTCGATTGCATATATTTTGTTTCGGCTTGCCGGTAAAAAAGCTGTGTCACAAATGAACAATTTTGACCTGCTTTTGACCTTCGCAATCGGAACCATTATCAGTGAGCCGATCCTTACATCCAAGCTGCCGATGTCAATTTATTATGCGGGTGCTTTTTTGGTGCTTTATCTTATCATGAGCAAGCTCTCTTTATCTAATAAATGGCGATGGCTCCTAGTCGTGAGCCCGACTGTCCTAATCCGAAACGGGGATATTGATGAACGCGGCCTTCGTAAAGAAAGGCTGACTGTTAATGAGCTGCTCGGAAAGCTGAGGGAAAAGGGCTATGCCGACCCGGCTGACATTGATCTTGCTATCATTGAAGAAACGGGAGAAGTAAGCGTCATCCCGAAAGAGGAAGCGAGAGCGGTGCAGGTGCGGGATTTGAATATGGAAGCTGAACGGAATTTTATCCCGATTCCGCTCATACTGGATGGCGAAATCCTTGATCATAATTTGAAATATCTCCAAAAAAACCGATCCTGGCTGTTTGAGAAGCTTGAGGAAAAAGGGTACAGCCCCAAACTGCTGTCTTCGATTATCCTTGGCACGATGAATGCACGCGGTGATATATCCCTTGATTTAAATACCGCTAATGAACCGCAGCATGATCCTTACTTATATAAACCGGGAAATAACAATTAAGATGGCTCTCTCTTGTAATGAGAGCTTTTTTCTTTTTTAAAGGGAATTTTTGTTTGGTGTCAAATGTACCTAGTTAGGAGGGGAACTGAACATGAAGGACTTATCCATAAGAAACGACATGGCGCCAACGGTCAGTTTGCTGTATTCCGCAGTGGAAGAAAACAGTCTCCGTCTGGCTTCCATCGTAAGCCATATGACACACAGTGAACTTTACTATAAGGGGCGCTGCCAAACAAAAAACAGCACGGCTCAGCTTTTGCACCATATCACAAATGTTGATATCAGATGGGTCTGGCGTATCAAGGAAAATCGGATCCCGGACCATATTGAACAGGCATACGGCCCGATGACAGATGAAAGCGGACGGCTGCCTGAACCGGTGAATCAGCCAGACTTAGATGAACTCCTGAAAAGACATCAGCATGTAGTAGAGAAGCTGAAATCGGTATGCTTCACTTTAACTGAAAATGCTTTGAACCAGCCGCTTTCCTTCGAAGGTGACACCGCGACGATACGATGGGGAATTTGGCATATGGCAGATCATAACCGCTATCATCAGGCACATATTGAAGCTCTCAAAAAAGAATGGAAGCAGGATGTGGCGAAGTATGAACGCTAAAACGAAGCTTGTGACTGATCGAATTCGTTTGCGCTGTATGGAAGATCGGGATCAAGCCACTTTGTTTGGGCTGCTTTTTAATGATCCTGACGTCATGACATATTATTCCGGTTTAAAAGATAAGAGGCAAACCCGCGAGTGGGTCAATTGGAACCAACGAAATGAAAAAGGGTACGGCGTTAGTCTGTGGATCGCCGAAGATAAGCGGACAGGGGAGTTTTTGGGGCAATGCGGCATCGTTCCCCAGCAGATCGAAAATCAAACCGTAATGGAAATTGGCTATATGTTTGCCCGCCGCCACTGGGGGAACGGCTATGCGCAAGAAGCGGCTCGGGCCTGTCTGGACTATGGCTTTAACGAGCGGCAGTTCGGCAAAATGGCGGCTTTGATTGATCCGGGTAACAAAGCGTCCATACGGGTAGCGGAGAAAATCGGCATGCATTACAGCAAAACGATCAGAAAATGGAATAAACCGATCGCGGTATATGAAAGAAAATCTTACAATTGAAAGATAGAGCTGAGTTTAGTATCATGATATCATGTAAAGTTTTCTAGGGTTCCGCATGTCAATTGACATGGACTGGTCCGAGAGAAAACACATACGCGTAAATAGAAGCGCGTATGCACACGGAGGGAAAAAAGCCCGGGAGAGTCAATCTCATGTGAGACGACTGTCCGGGGTTTTTTTGTTTTCGGAGAATCTTAATAGATAGAAAGGAATGACTCAAAATGAAATGGGGATTGGTCGTGCTTGCCGCTGTTTTCGAGGTTGTTTGGGTGATAGGCTTAAAGCACGCTGACTCAGCCTTAACATGGAGCGGCACTGCCATCGGCATCATATTCAGCTTTTACCTTCTAATGAAGGCGACTCACAGTCTGCCTGTTGGTACCGTGTATGCCGTCTTTACCGGGCTCGGCACAGCGGGAACAGTACTTAGTGAAATCGTTCTTTTTCATGAACCGGTTGGATGGCCGAAGCTATTGTTAATTGGCGTGCTCTTAATCGGTGTAATCGGGTTGAAGCTTGTGACACAGGATGAGACAGAGGAAAAAGGAGGCGAGGCATAATGCTGCACTGGATCAGTTTATTGTGCGCGGGCTGTTTAGAAATGGCCGGCGTGGCCCTTATGAATCAATATGCGAAAGAAAAAAGCGTGAAATGGGTGCTGTTGATCATTGTTGGTTTTGCCGCTTCATTTTCCTTGCTGTCGTACGCAATGGAAACCACTCCGATGGGAACGGCTTACGCGGTCTGGACAGGAATTGGCACCGCCGGCGGGGCGCTTATCGGCATCCTCTTTTACAAGGAGCAGAAAGACGCCAAACGGATCTTCTTTATCGCGTTGATTTTATGCTCAGCAGTTGGTTTAAAAATTCTGTCATAAATTGATTTTTATCAAATCTTCAGTATAATGGATAAATAGTTTAGACTTACAAAGATAAGAGGGATTATTCATGAAATCATATATGACTCAGCGGTTGGACGAATACCGTGACGGAAATGAGGATAAAGGTCGGCTCTTGGTCAGCTGCCCCGATCAGCCGGGTATCGTCTCTGCAGTTTCCGCGTTTTTATTTGAACACGGTGCCAATATTATAGAATCAAATCAATATACGACAGACCCTGAAGGCGGCCGGTTCTTCCTGAGAATCGAATTCGACTGCGCAGGCATTCGTGAAAAAAAATCATCACTTCAGGCAGCGTTTGCCTCTGTTGCGGAAAAATTCGACATGACATGGAGCTTAACTTTGGCGAGCGAACTGAAGCGTGTCGCCATTTTCGTTTCAAAGGAGCTCCACTGCCTGCATGAGCTGATTTGGGAATGGCAAACCGGCAACCTGATGGCGGAGATCGCTGTTGTCATCAGTAACCATGAGGAAGCGAGAGAGCTGGTTGAGCGCCTGAACATTCCATTCCACTATATGAAAGCGAACAAAGACATCAGAGCGGAAGTCGAAAAGAAGCAGCTTGAACTGCTGGAGCAGTACGATGTTGATGTGATCGTGCTCGCACGCTATATGCAGATTCTAACTCCTGATTTTGTTTCGGCTCATCCGAATCGCATCATCAATATCCACCATTCATTCCTGCCAGCTTTTATCGGTGCGAATCCGTACAAACGGGCCTACGAGCGCGGCGTGAAACTGATCGGTGCGACATCTCATTATGTGACAAACGATCTTGATGAAGGGCCGATCATTGAACAGGATATTGAGCGTGTGGACCACCGCGATAATGCGGAAGCGCTGAAAAACATCGGAAGAACAATTGAGCGCAGCGTGCTTGCCCGTGCTGTGAAATGGCATTTGGAAGACCGTGTCATCGTTCATGAAAATAAAACAATCGTCTTTAACTAGACTGCAAGAGGCCCGCGCAATGCGGGCTATTTTTGATGACAAAAAACCTTGACAAGTGTCTTTTTTCTTTGCATAATATAAAAAAATCATTGAGCGTTGAAGAGGATTAGTAAGCAGACCTTTCTGTGACAGAGAGCAAAATGAATCGCTGAAACATTTTGCCGCATGAAACCTGCCGAACCTGCCTTGGAGTCCTAGGGGGAAAACCTAGGCGCATAACCTGGCGTTACAGGAGAGCGGAGCGTGCACAAGCGCGTTCAATCAAGGTGGTACCACGGAAACCCATTTCGTCCTTATGAATCAGGATGAAATGGGTTTTTTTATTGTAGAAGAGCCGCGGAGGAGAATAAATGAAAAAACAAAGAATAGTAGTGAAAATAGGAAGCAGTTCGCTCACGAATAGCAAAGGAAGCATTGATGAGGCAAAAATCAGAGAGCATGTTCAGGCGATTTCCGTGTTAAAAAAAGCGGGGCATGAAATGATTCTGATTACCTCGGGTGCCGTAGCGGCGGGGTTTTCCAGCCTCGGTTATCCATCCCGTCCCGTTACCATCAAAGGAAAACAGGCGGCGGCCGCGGTCGGACAAACACTGTTAATGCAGCAATATATGAATCAATTTAAACAATACTCACTGACTCCGGGACAAATCCTTTTAACGAGAAATGATTTTTCGAAAAGAGAACGGTATCGAAACGCGTATGCTACGATAATGGAATTATTAGAGCGGGGCGTCATTCCGATTATCAACGAGAACGATTCTACATCTGTTGAAGAATTGACATTCGGAGATAATGATATGCTTTCTGCGTTAGTCAGCGGATTGATTCACGCGGACCAGCTCATGATTCTCACTGACATTAACGGACTGTATGATGCCAATCCAAATGAAAATCCTGAGGCGAAACGATTTGATTATTTGCCAGAGATCACGCCTGAATTGCTTGGATATGCAGGTTCAGCTGGATCAAAGGTCGGCACCGGCGGAATGAAATCAAAGCTGTTAGCCACACAAACCGCGCTGTCTCTGGGAGTGAAAGTATTCATTGGAACTGGCAGCGGAGAGCAAAAACTTGCGGACATTTTGGACGGCAGGGGAGACGGCACTTATATCGGAGACAAAGAACTATCTTCGGTTAACAACACAAGGCAGTGGATTCAGTTCCACTCGCCGATATCGGGAGAAATTATCATTGATGCGGGTGCCGAAGAGGCGATGATCCATAATGGAAGCAGCCTTTTGCCCGCTGGAGTTGTGGGCGTGAACGGAAGCTTTCCGAAAGGGGCGGTTGTGGAAGTCAGGGGACCGGGCGGCGTGATCGGCAAAGGCCAAACTCATTACTCCTCCGAGGAGATTATGGAGGCTAAAGGCAAACGCAGTGACGAACTTGATTTTGAGAAAACGTTTGAGGTTATTCATAGGAATGACTGGGTCAATGTAAAAGACTAGGAGGCGGAAAAATGAGTGAAGTTTCTGTAAAAGCGAAGCTGGCGAAAGAAGCAGCAGCCGAAATGATCATGAAAACAACAGCCGAGAAGGATGAGGCGCTCAGCCTCATTGCAAACGGACTCCGCAAAGAACTGGATTTTCTCTTGGCGGAGAATGCAAAAGACATTGTGAACGGAAAAGAGAATGGTTTAACACCGGACATCATTGACCGTCTCTCATTGGATGAGAAACGGATACGCGATATCGCGGACGCGGTGGAGCTCTTAATCGACTTAGCGGACCCAATCGGCGACTCTCTTGAAACGATTGAAAAAGAAAACGGCCTGTTTATTGAAAAAATCCGTGTGCCGCTCGGTGTCGTAGGAATGATTTATGAGGCGAGGCCAAACGTCACAGTTGATGCGGCTACCCTTTGCCTGAAGACAGGGAACGCGGTTGTGCTGCGGGGAAGCTCCTCAGCCATCCACAGCAACAAAGCGCTCGTCAGTGTCATTTACAGAGCACTTGAGCAATCAGCGCTTCCGATTCACGCTGTGCAGCTGATTGAGGATACGAGCAGAGAGACAGCAAAAGAGCTCTTTACGTTAAATGATGGCTTAGACGTATTGATTCCGCGCGGAGGCAAGAAACTGATTGATCTCGTTGTGAGAGAATCAACAGTTCCTGTATTAGAAACGGGAGCAGGAAACTGCCACATATTCATTGACGAAACAGCCAAACCGCAAATGGCAGAAAAGGTTGTTGTAAATGCCAAAACGCAGCGCCCTTCTGTATGCAACGCGATTGAATCATTGCTGATTCACAAGGCTTGGGCAAGACAGCACGGAAAAGAATTGCTGGACCAGCTGGAAAACGCGGGAGTTGAAATTCGCGGTGATGAATTGGTATGTGAACTTCATCCTTCAAGCAAACAAGCATCAAAAGAAGATTGGGAAACCGAATTTTTAGCGCCTGTCCTCAGCGTAAAGACGGTTGAAAACGTCCAAGAAGCTGTAAAGCATATCCAACAATACGGCACCAATCATTCTGAAGCGATTTTAACTGAAAATGACAAAAATGCGGTATATTTTCAAACGGCTGTCGATGCTGCCGCTGTCTATCATAACGCGTCAACCCGCTTTACCGACGGCTTTGAATTCGGCTACGGAGCCGAAATCGGCATCAGCACGCAAAAGCTTCATGCAAGAGGACCGATGGGGCTTCCTGCACTGACTTCTACAAAATACATCATTAAAGGAACTGGGCAAATCCGTGAATAGCGGGGTAATGTTCAATGAAAAAGCTTATCTCATTACGAGATAAGCTTTTTTATACGCGAAAAATTGACATTTCAAATTTAATTGTGTACAATTTAATTGTATAAAATATATTGGGGGAATGAAAAATGAGTCAGCCATTATTTACCGCAACTGTTTCAGCGGTAGGAGGAAGAGAAGGAAAGGTCATTTCATCAGACCGCGTTCTTGAGCTTGATGTCGCAATGCCGGGGACACCGAGAGCCAAGAAATTAGAAAAAGCGACAAATCCAGAGCAGCTGTTTGCAGCAGGTTATGCAGCTTGCTTTGACAGCGCCCTGCAGCTTGTCGCAAGAACAGAACGGGTAAAAGTAGAGACAGAGGTTACAGCAAATGTTAGCCTGTTAAAGGATGAAGCGGACCAGGGCTATAAGCTGGGTGTGACGCTGCAAGTAAAAGGAGAAGGAGTCAGTGCATCAGAATTGGAGGCGCTTGTGAAAAAAGCGCACGGCGTCTGCCCGTACTCAAAAGCAACCTCCGGAAATATTGATGTGACACTTGAAGTTGCTGAATAAATAAAAAGAGGATGCCTGTACAAGGCATCCTCAATTTTTTTGATGAAGTGTTTCCAGTAATGTATATAGAGCGGACTTTAACTGTTTGAGATCCTCCCCAGACTGCTTTGAGAGCCCCAGAATTGTCCCTGGAATGTCAACCGCTTTTTCTTTTAATAACGCTCCGTCCTCTGTCAGGCTGATCAACACGGACCGCTCATCCTCTTCAGATCTTTTTCTCGTAATCAAACCCTGTTGTTCCATTCGTTTAAGCATCGGAGTGAGCGTTCCTGAATCTAAATACAGCTGTTCGCCCATTTTTTTGACAGTAAGCGTTTCATGTTCCCATAACAAAAGCAAAGCCAAATATTGAGGGTATGTTATATTCAGCTTATCAAGCAGCGGCTTGTATTGCTTTGTCATCTCCCGCGAACTCGCATATAGCAAAAAACAAAGCTGATTCTCCAATTTCATATGATCAAATTTATTTTCCATTTTGTTCACCAACTCTTTTTTGTCATTCGATTCTATTGTATCTGAAAAACCTCACTTTTCCTATTCTCGGCAAACATAGCATGTTTAAAAAGATCAGAAAGGGAAATATAACAACTAGATACAAATAAGGAGGTTGGGAAATATGGCACTATTTACAGCAAAAGTAACCGCGCGAGGCGGACGAGCAGGACATATTACATCAGATGACGGTGTTCTTGATTTTGATATTGTCATGCCAAATGCCAAAAAAGAAGGACAAACCGGCACAAATCCGGAACAGCTCTTTGCGGCAGGGTATGCTGCATGCTTCGGCGGCGCGCTCGAACACGTAGCCAAAGAGCAGAATATCGAAATTGATTCGGAGATTGAAGGGCAGGTCAGCCTCATGAAGGATGAGAGCGACGGCGGGTTTAAAATCGGTGTCACACTTGTTGTGAACACGAAAGATTTAGATCGGGAAAAGGCACAAGAGCTTGTCAACGCCGCTCATGAATTCTGTCCTTACTCAAAGGCAACCAGAGGAAATGTTGATGTAAAACTAGAATTAAAATAATGACCGGCATCCTGAGGATTCTCAGGATGTTTTTTGGTGTCGGACATGCGGGGCGGGCACAGATTTATGATAAAACTTCAGAGAAGCGTTTGAAGCATGCCTTTAAACCAAAAGTTACAGATGAAGCGGGTGGCTGGCACGGTGTCTGCCGTGCTGAATTGCGCGTATATGCTGTTTTGTATTTGCACAGGGCATAGCGGCTACTTGGAGAAATAACAAGGACCAGGCCGCGCATGCCTGATCCTTTTAATATTCTTTCTTATTGGCGAAGTTCCGCCATGCTTGAAACGGGGATAAATGCTCTGTTAGTGTCACTTGATAAAAGGGGATCGTTCTTTCTTCAGCAGGTTTATCAATTTCTTTATAAATGAATGAATCATCAAACCCGGCTTCGGCAGCGTCTGTGTGCTCAGCTGCATAGAAAACGGCTTTAGGCCGGGCCCAGTAGATGGCGCCCAAGCACATTGGGCATGGTTCACAGCTCGTATACAAAATGCAGTCATCAAGCTGGTAGGCTCCTAGCACCTTACAGGCTTTCCGAATAGCTGTGACTTCCGCGTGGGCAGTCGGATCATTGCTTGTTGTGACGTTGTTCTGTCCCTCTGCAATAATGGCTCCGTCTTTCACGATAACGGCTCCAAAAGGCCCGCCGATTCCTGCATTCACTCCTTCACATGCGAGAGTGACAGCCCGTTTTAAGAACGTTTCATGATTCATCCCAATCCCTCCTGTCAATAGAGTGTTATTAGTATAGCCGAAAAGAATGCAAAGAACATTCTTAAAAAAGTGCAAAATAAACAAAGTATTTGGGGGATTTGCTAAATAAGAAACCGATTGTGGCTGTATTATAGAAAAAAACCATCTGCCAAATGCAGATGGTTTTTTCAAATTATACTAGCTGTGTCTGCTGTGCTCTTGCCTGTTTTGCGGCTTCAACCATATTTTTCAATGCTGCAACCGTTTCTTCCTGCTGTCTTGTTTTCAATCCGCAGTCTGGATTTACCCAGAAGCGGTCAGTCGGACAGACGGCAAGCGCATCAACGATAATATTGTACATTTCTTCAGTTGACGGCACACGAGGGCTGTGAATGTCATATACACCAAGGCCAAGCCCTTTCAAATACGGGTGGTTTTTTAAGTAATCTAAAAATCCTCCGTGGCTTCTGCTATGTTCGATTGTAATCACATCGGCATCAAGATCATTGATTGTATCAACGATATCTTCGAAGTTGCTGTAGCACATATGTGTATGAATTTGTGTCTCGTTTTTCACGGAAGAAGTGGTTAATCTGAAAGCTTCTGCCGCCCAAGTCAAATACTCATCCCAATCGCGGGTTTTCAATGGAAGGCCTTCACGCAGCGCTGGTTCATCGACTTGAATGATTTGAATGCCTGCGTCTTCAAGCGCTTTAACTTCTTTGCGAAGGGCAAGCCCGATTTGGAAGGCGATTTCTTTCCTCGAGATGTCGTTTCGAGGGAAAGACCAGTTTAAGATTGTAACCGGGCCCGTCAGCATTCCTTTCACATGCTTGGAAGTCAATGACTGTGCGTAGACTGTGTCTTTCACTGTCATCGGTTCAATAAATTCAACATCTCCGTAAATGACTGGCGGGCGGACACAGCGTGAGCCGTATGATTGAACCCAGGCATATTTAGTGAAGGCGAAACCGGCCAGCTTTTCACCGAAGTATTCGACCATGTCTGTCCGTTCAAATTCGCCGTGAACAAGGACATCAAGCTCCAATTCTTCCTGAATATCAATCCATCTTTTTGTTTCCGCATTGATAAAGTTTTGATACTGTTCATCGGACCACTCAGCTTTCCGCCATTTTTGGCGTGCGCTCCGCACTTCAGCAGACTGCGGGAAGCTGCCGATCGTTGTCGTCGGCAAAAGCGGAAGGCCGAGAGATTCATTTTGTAGGGCTAAACGTTCTTCAAACGGAATCGGGCGCTTGAAGTCTTTATCAGTTAATTGCTCAAGCTCTTTCTTTTGTTCAGAATTGGCGCCTGTTGCAAACTGTTTAAGCGCCTGGATATCAGCCTTAGCCTGCTGAATCTCTTCGCTGATCGCCGCTTTTCCTGATACTAAGCCTTCTTTCAAAGCTGTCAGCTCGGCCAGCTTTTCTTTTGCGTAGGATAATCCGTTCAATAGGTCTTTTTCCAAATGCTCATCAGGGTGTTTCGCTACTGGAACATGCAGCAGGCTGCTGGAAGGCTGAATCCACAGTTCATCAACTTTTGCAATGCTGAGAATATCAAGAACGGCATCGAGACGCTCTTCAAGGTCCGCTTTCCAAATGTTGCGTCCGTCGATAACGCCGGCTGCCAGCACTTTATCTGTCGGGAAGCCATGTGTTTTAAGCTGTTCCAGGTTTCTGCCTTTGTCGTGAACGAAATCAAGGCCAATTCCCTGAACCGGGTAAGAGATCAGCTCTTCATAAGCATCAACAGAATCAAAATACGTCTGCAAAAGCACATTCAAGGATGAAAGCTCACTTGTAATGCTTTCAAATAATTCTTTTGCGCCGCGTACATCTTCACTAGAGGCGGTAACGAGCGCCGGCTCATCGATTTGAACCCATTTTACGCCTTCTTCTTCAAGCTCTTTCAAAAGCTGTACATATAATGGCACAAGGCGTTTTTGGATCGCTTTTGCTTCAGACGGTTCATAGCCTTTAGCAAGCGTAACGAACGTATAAGGGCCGACAATCACAGGCTTTGTTTCCACACCGTATTCCTGTTTGATCCGGCGATAATCTTCGAGTTGTTTGTTTCTTGTCAGACGGAACTCAATGCTCTCGTCATATTCCGGAACGATGTAATGGTAATTTGTATTAAACCATTTTGTCATTTCACTAGATACAGCGTCTTTGATTCCGCGGGCGATAGCGAAGTATGTATCGGTAGCGTCAGTCAAATGTCTGAACCGTTTCGGGATCCAGTTGAAGCTGACTGCTGTGTCGAGTACATGGTCATACTGTGTGAAATCAGAAACAGGCACAACATCAATCTGCTGGTCAATTTGTGTTTTTACTGCGGATAAAAATAGTTCGTCGATTTGCTTCAAAAACGTATCTTTATCAGTACTGCCTTTCCAATACGCTTCAAGTGCTTTTTTCCATTCCCGGTTCAGTCCGATTCTCGGAAATCCTAAATTCGATGTTTTGATGGTTGTCATTGTTTCTCCTCCTTTATATGTAAAACACTCTCTTTCACCCGCGGATACAGGCTGCTAAGAGGTTTTCTCACAACAAAAAGCCTCTTTCCCATGAGAGAAAGAGGCTTTTCTACGTAAAACACTGCCTCTCTCATCTCTCAGACACAATCTGATGGAATTAGCACCGTGCCTTATGAGACATCAGTCTCGGCGCGAAAAGCAGTGCGCCCCATTTCACAATGGTATTACGGTCGGTTGCTGTTGGGGTCAAAAGGCCAATCCCTCGCCCAACTCTCGATAAGAGAAAATGTTATTAATTTTTTGAAAAGTTGAATCATTTGTTGGTAATCTTAACAGTAATTCAAATTCATTGTCAACATAGAATTTGAAATTTTTATTTACATGATGTGGTGTATATTATATAAGAAAAATAATCTTATAGGGTCAACAAATGTGATTGCTCTGCTTTTTCTGCGAGCTCATCAGGAGCTGTTAAATACAGGAATCCATTGCCTGCCAGCGTTTTTGCAATATCAAGAGGAAGTGTCCTGCGGATTAGCTGTGCGAAAACCTCAGATTCAGAAAGCTTTCTTTGAAATGATTCTTCTTCATAGCTTTTGATTAAAGCAAGCGCACCGCTGACATGAGGGGCAGCCATTGAAGTGCCGGTCAGCTTACCGTACTTCTTGTTGGGAAGGGTGGATAAGATGTTTTCTCCTGGTGCCACAAGGTCAATCTCTTTATTCGCGTTAGAAAATTCTGATAATTCTCGCGCTACAGAAACAGATCCAACTGCAATCACTTCATTATAAGCTGCGGGGTAGGAAAGCTCTTCTGTGCGTTCGTCGCCGTCACCTTCATTTCCCGCTGCACAAACGACAAGCACTCCGTTTTTCACTGCGTTTTTCACTGCTTCTTTTAGCTCTGGCACATCGCTTGGCCCTCCAAGGGACATTGAGATGATGTCGACTTTCTGTTCCACCGCGTAGTTGATGCCGTTAATTATCCATTCGTATTGTCCGCTGCCGTTCTCGCCGCCAAGAACCTTCACAATCAATAGGCTTGCCTCAGGCGCGACTCCGGCAATGCCTCCGTTTGAATCATTAGCTGCAATTGTTCCGGCGACGTGTGTGCCGTGTCCGTTGTAGTCGGAAATCGCATCTTCCTTGCCGCCGTCGTCATCCGTGAAGTTCTTTCCGCCGATGATTTGATTTTTTAAATCAGGGTGGCTTGTGTCGCAGCCTGTGTCTAATACAGCAACTTTAATATTTTTGCCTTTTACCCCTTTTGCCCACATTTCTGGCGCCTTAATCACTTTAATGCCCTCAGGAAGCTCGTTTACATCCATGATCTGCTCATTCGTCACATACGGGATCAAGCGGATTTCACCATTCATAAAAAAGCCCTCCTTTTTTATGCTTGCAAGTGGATTCAAGGGTGTTGCCTCATATTATATGAAAAAAGCAAGCGCTCGGACAGAGCCATTTGAAGCATTTTGAAAAAATAGGATACACACCAAAGAATTAGTAATCTTCAAAATATTGGATGGCTTCAACATGTATGACTGGGATTCAACTGTAAGTCAAGTTATAATAGTGTTGGGGAAAGGAGCAGTGTCATGAAACTGAATGAAAAATTATATGCATTTTTTTCAGAGCATGTGGAACAAATGGCCGAGGAATGGATTGAAACGATGGAGGAAAGTGATCCGAATTCGCTTTACGCCCTACATAATGCAACAGTAACGGAAGAATTGAAAGAGCAGGACAGAGAATTTTACCGGCATCTGAATTACATGTATGTTTTACCGGAAAAACAATTTCTCGAAGAGTTTCAAGAGTGGGTCATTGAGCTGACCAACGATCAAAAACATCTCGACACACCGGTTCAGTATGTCATTCGGGAGTTTATGAGAAACAGGAGATTATATACGAAGTATTTTGAGAAGTTCGCAGAAGAAAATGAATCAGCGTTTGAACCGGGAGAGAAGCAAAAATGGGCAGATTTGATTGTAAAAGTATTTGATTTCACCATTTATACATTCGTTGATCACGCTGAAATGAATGCCAAGCAGCAATTAAACGCCCAAAGAGAAATGATATTGGAATTAAGCTCACCTGTCATTACCCTGAGCAAATCAACAGCTCTGCTGCCGCTTGTCGGTGACATTGATACCGAACGGGCGAAGTTTATTCTGGAAAACACGCTTCAAGCTTGTGCGAAAAGACGTGTGGAGCATCTGTTAATCGATCTGTCAGGTGTTGTTGTGGTGGATACGATGGTGGCGCACCAGATCTTTAAATTGATTGAGGCGCTTAATCTGATCGGTGTCCGGTCAACCCTGTCAGGAATCAGGCCTGAAATTGCGCAAACTGCTGTACAGCTGGGGATTGACTTTTCGAATATTACTATTAAAACCAACCTTGCCCAAGCATTAAACTATCATCAATAAAAAAATCCGCTATCTGTGATAGCGGATTTTTTATGATGCGAAACATAAAGATACGAGAAAGGATCCCGCGAATAATAAGAGGACGAGGCAAAAGAACACCCAGTCGCGCCGGTTCACGCTCAATGTCCTGTAGTATGTCCGGTTTCTGCTTCCTGTAAATCCTTTCGATTCCATCGCAAGCGCTGTCCGTTCCGCTTTTCTGATGGCGCTTGCCAATAGCGGTATGGTATATCGTTTTAACGCACTGATTTTATTAATGATGCCGCTCTCCGCCGCTCCTCCTCTGATTTTATGAGCCTGCTGAATCAGCTGGACCTCATCCTTTAACAGCGGAAGAAAGCGAAAGCCTGCAATGACACCGTACGCGAGCTTTGGTGAGAGCCTGCACTGCTGGACAAGGCTCAGCATAAATAGAATCGGATCGGTTGTAAAAACAAACATCATCGATAAGGCGGAAAAGCATAAAATACGAAACCCGAGAGAGATGCCGACAGACACATTATCGCTGTTAATGGAGATAGGGCCTGCTTGAAACAAAAAATTATCCGGTGTTGTCGGCACTTTTCCAAAAACTGCGGCTGTCCACACGCATCCGAATGCTAAAATCAAAAACGGAATCGTAAACAACAACCATTTTTTCAATGGGATTCCGGCCGCCAGTAAAACGCCCGCAACGATGATGATATAAAAACATGCCGGAGTGTAAGGGTTGTAAATAAACGACAGCATGACGACACAACAAAAAACCGCCGCCGCTTTCACAGTCGGATTAATGAGATGTAACGGTTGCTTCATCACGCACCTCCTCTTGAAATGCCATCCATTCATATAGAAGGGGAAGGGTGAGCTTTGCTTTTTGAACAAGCCCTGTTTCTTGAGAAAACAACTGCGCTGGAGATCCGTCAAAGGCCAGGCCTGTATCGTGAAGCACAAGCACGCTGTCAGCATACGAAGAGACTAGCTCCATATCGTGTGTAATCATAAGGACAGCAGTTCCCTCTGCCTTGATACGTTGAATCATTTCCATGCATTCAGCCGCCGTGCGGGCATCCTGGCCAAAGGTTGGTTCGTCTAATAATAAAACCTTTACGTCATGCATGAGCATAGTAGCTACGCTCAGTCGCCGTTTTTGCCCTTGGCTGATCGCAAACGGATGATGATCAGCCAAATGCGCAAGACCAAAACGCTGCAGCAGGTGTTGCGCTTTTTTCTCAGTTTCAGCATTTGCTTTCTGGCCGAACAGAAGCTCGTCATACACCGTATCGGTGACGAATTGATGCTCAGGGTTTTGAAAAACAAATCCCATCCGTTTACGCAATTCTTTTTCTTTATATTTCTGCAGCGGCTGATCATAGAGAAGGATTTTGCCGCTTTGCGGTTTCATGAGACTGGCCAGAACTGATAGGAGCGTCGATTTTCCAGTTCCGTTCGGACCGACAAGCGCCGTTAAAGAGCCTTCGCGCAACGAAAAGCTGATGTCTTTGAAAATCGCCTGCTGTCCTCTCGCGAACGAAAGGCTGCTGACTTCAAGCACACTCTCCCCAGAAGGGGCTTTCTTCTTTTTGACATGCCCGGCAGGAATAGGCTCTTTGAACAGCATCTCTTTTGATAAAGTAAACGGCATACTCAGCTTTTCCTGCAGATGACAGACCTTTGGAATGGCGATGCCCAATTTCTTTAGTGTCTCCGCTTCATGCTGAAATAGATTTTTCGTCAGGCCATCCAGTGCCTTTTTGCCTGATTTGTCGAGTACGATCGTTCTCTCAATCCAAGGCGCCCATTCATCAAGCTGGTGCTCAATGACGAGGAGGCTGAAACCTTTTTCCCGCTGAAGATCCTTCATCAGATGAACGAACTCCCGAGCTGAGAAAGGGTCTAAAAGAGAGGTCGGCTCATCTAAAATAATAAGCTCAGGCTCCATCGCCAAAATACAGGCGAGAGCCACTTTCTGCTTTTGTCCTCCTGAAAGGGTTGAGATCATTTTTTCTTTTAAATGGGTAATGCGTAATTTTTCTAATACGGCGTTGATTTTCTCTGTCATTTCTTCTTTTGGAATTTGCAGATTTTCCAGCCCGAACGCTATTTCGTCCTCCACCGTCAGCATGCAGAACTGCTGATCAGGATCCTGAAAAACGACCCCGGCATGCTGAGTAATCGTTTCGGAGGTTTCAGCATCTGTGACCGGCTTTTGAAATAGAAATACATGTCCGGACTGAATGCCGTCGCAAGCCTCCGGATATAGACCGTTTAAACAAAGGGCGAGCGAGCTTTTACCGCATCCGCTCGGTCCTAATAATAAAACACATTCTCCTTTTTGAAGCTCAAACGAAATGTCTTGAAAAACCGGTTTCTCGTCTTCTTCATAAGAGAAGCTGAGCTGCTCAACCGTCAGAAGCTCATCAAAGGCTTGCATGTTCTGACGCCCGCTTCCGTTTCTTTTTCAGTTCCTTTCCGAGTGCCATTCCGTTTAACACACCTGTATAAGCGAGAGAGTCGCTGACAGCTTTTCCGAGAAGCCCCGCCAAAAGCGCGCCGGAAATGAGGCGGATCACAAGCATAATGAGCAGATAACCTGGTGAATAGGCTGCATAGCCAGAAACAAAGAGATCATAGATAAAGCTGGCTACTGAAGACCCCATACCGGCCAGCATAAGGACAGGGAGAGAGTATGCTTTCCAGCGTGTTGCAAGAAATACAGCCTCAGCCCCGAGCCCTTGAACAATGCCAATGACGATGACCATCGGGCCAGACGGATTTCCCAGCAGGCACTCAACGAGAGCGGCAATGATTTCAGAAACGAGCGCCGCACCCGGTTTTCGAATCATGTACGCGGCGATCACAGAAACGATAAACCAAATGCCGTAAATTGGTTCATAGGCGATTGGCCCAAACATACCTGCAAGTACGTTTCCGAAATGTGTAAATAATAAATAAACAACGGCAAATACGATACTGATAACGGACATGATGACAATTTCTTTTACTTTCCAGCTTTTCATGTTATCCCTGCTTTCTGTTTTTTCTTGATGGACTGTTAGCCGAAAGATTCACAGTCATGGTGATGTGGTTTGTTTGCTGCTCAGCCATGCGGAAAACGGCCTCCAATGTGCTGAATACGTCATGCGCATCCCCGTCAAGCTCGCTCGCGTAATGGACACCCTGTACGAAAGTGCCTTGGGCTTTTGCAATGTCGACAGCCTCCATAATCAATCCCATATAATCCGGCTCATTCATTGGATAAAGGGCAAATTGGCACGGCGCTTCCGCCTTCAAGCCTCGGACAGCATCTTCATTGACACGCTTATCACCTTTGGAAAGATATGTATCCCCCTGTGTGTCACCCGGGCATCCAATGGAAAACGTGCCGTTCATGACGATGTGTTGTTCGCTGTTTGCTGCATGAAGGTAAATGGCTTTTGCAGCATCGAATACATGATCAATCGATCCGCGTAACACCGTGCTGATATGGTCGGTTTTCGTCCAAACCTTGGATGTATCTGTTTTTTTCAGCGCAGACTTGATCACACTGATAAAATCATCCGTCATCGGATATAAAGAGAAGCGAAAACCGGCGATTCTGCTTGTACCGCAAATATGCTCCATTTCTCCGACCTCCTGTTTTTTTGGTAAAATAAAAAACTGCATATCCTAAGGGAATATGCAGTCATAGATCGATTAAGCGCACAAAAAAATACACCATTCGGTCAACCTGCACTTCCCCACGCTGGTATTATCCAGATCGGGTCATAAGGGATCAAAGCGCGTTTCTTCCGCGCTTTATCTCAGCCAAAACAGCACCCCTAGTGCTTTCCGTATACAATTTTTTATTTTGACATCATAATAGATGATAAGAATCATTTTGTAAACAACGAAATCATTTTTTTCATATAGGGACGGGAGAGGATGGTCAAATTTGGAAAAAGGACACATATTAATTGTGGAAGATGAAGAAAAAATCGCCAGGGTTCTTCAGCTTGAATTGGAATATGAAGGATACAGCGTCACGATCAAACACAATGGCACAGAAGGTCTTGATGCGGCAGCGGAAGGCGGGTATTCCTTGGTGCTTCTTGATGTCATGCTTCCGGGGCTTAGCGGACTGGAAGTGCTGCGCCGCTTGAGAAAAACGGATTCGCAGACACCGGTCATATTATTAACGGCGCGAGACAGTATTCCTGATAAGGTAACAGGTCTGGACATCGGTGCAAATGACTATGTCACCAAGCCGTTTGAAATCGAGGAATTGCTTGCGAGAATCAGGGCGGCGCTGCGGCAAAATGGAACAAAAACTGAAGATATCGGCACCTTTCTTACATATGACGATTTGCGGGTGAACGAAAAAACCCGTGAAGTGAGACGCGGAGACAAAGAGGTGGAATTAACGCCGCGGGAATTTGATCTGCTCGTCTATATGCTAAAGCATCCGCAGCAAGTGCTGACACGGGAGCAAATTCTAAGCTCAGTATGGGGATTTGATTATATCGGTGATACAAATGTCGTGGACGTCTACATAAGATACATCAGAAAAAAACTGGACTATCCTTACGAAAAACAGCTGATCCATACGATTCGCGGGGTCGGCTATGCCATTAAGGGGTAAACGATGAAGCTGAAGACCAAGATTCATCTATACACTTCGATATCACTGTTGATTTTATTAATTTTGGTTCATACCGCAGTATATCTCATTTTTTCGTCTGCGCTGACATCAAAGGATGCGGCCCGGCTTGCTGATGAGACGGATAACATTGCCGAAGCGCTGCGTGCCGCTGAAACAGAAGGAGTGGCTTTGCAGGATATGCTGCAGGCCTATCTTCCGGCAAATGGCATGGTGCGTGTAGTGAATGGTGATCAAAAAGCCGTTATGACGATCACAAAAGAAAAAGCCTATAAAGATTTTCCTCTCTCTTTTCATAGCGGCGAAACGGCAGATGTGAGGAAACCTGACGGCAAGCTGTTTGCCGAGGCTGCTGTTCCGGTGATTTGGACCGATGGACAAGTCGTGTCTCTTCAGCTGGTTGAAAGACTGGAGAACACAGAAGAGAGTCTGTTTCTGCTGAAAATCATCTTAATCGCTGCAAGTGCTGCTGTCTGCATTGCTTCTTTTTTTGCAGGCAGCTTGCTAGCCCGCCGAATCATCAATCCGATCAGACGATTAATGATCACAATGAAAGACATACAGCGAGACAAAGAATTTAAAACGATTTCTTTAGAAGGACAGTCCAACGATGAATTGTATCAAATGGGGCTGACATTTAATGAAATGGCAATGATGCTGAAGGAGCACTATGATAAACAGCAGCAATTTGTTCAAGATGCTTCACACGAATTGAAAACCCCGCTCACTATTATAGAAAGCTACAGCAGCCTGATGAAGCGGTGGGGTGCAAAAAAGCCGGAGGTGCTTGAGGAGTCGATAGAAGCCATTCACTCAGAAGCGGTGCATATGAAAAAACTGACCAATCAGCTTTTGGCGCTGGCCAAAAGCCATCAAGGACTCGAGGTTGATCTGAAAACAATCGATCTGATTAAAGCGGCGCGCGCGGTTATGCAAACGCTCCAGTCCGTTTATCAGCGTGACATATTGCTTGAAACAGATAAAGAGAGCCTGCTTGTAAAGGCAGATGAAGAACGCATCAAGCAGCTGTTGACCATTTTGCTTGATAATGCAATAAAGTATAGTGAAAAGCCTATTGAGATGTCAGCCGGAACGAGGAATGGACGGCCATTTCTATCAGTGAGGGATGAAGGCATCGGAATACCTGAGGAGCATATCCCGCATTTGTTCGAACGGTTCTACCGGGCAGATGAGGCACGAAACAGAAAAACAGGCGGAACAGGTTTAGGCCTTTCCATTGCCAAGCAAATCGCTGATGAGCATGGCATTGAGCTGTCTGTCAAAAGCAAGCCGGGACAAGGAACAGCTGTCACCATGCAATTCAGCGAACAGAATGGGGGAGGCCGATGACTAAAACAATAAAAACAGTATCTTTTGCTGCAGCAGCCATTTTAGTTGTCATCATCTGTACGTTTCTCATCATTCGGCAAACCCATGAGAACGTATTGTCAAAGGAGACTGTCGTAAAAAAAGTCGAAGCCTCTTATGAAGGCAAGGTCACGAAAGCAACACAATCAAAGGATAAAAAAACATATGATATAACCCTTGAAAATCCAAAGGGAACTTACTTTGTAAAAGCAGACGCAATATCGGCTGACATTCTTTCAATGAATAGAGTAAAAGCAGTGAATCCATCTGCCATGACAGAAAAAGAAGCCGAGCATCTCGCGCTTGAGCGGGTGCCGGGAACGGTCAAAAAACAAACACGGCAAAGTCAAGTTGCCACTTATACCATACAAAAAGAAGACGGGAAAACATACGAAGTGAAGGTAGACATGCAGGCAAAAACAGTCTTGTCTGCCGATCAAATCAGCAGCAAAGATCAACAAAAAACGCCGATTACGAAAAAAGAAGCCAAAACAATTGCAGAGCGAAAAACGGGCGGAACAGCGGATGACGCAGATCTCGAAGAAAGTGAGGGCACTCTCATCTTTGAAGTAGACGTTGATCTTCCTGATAATAAGGAAGCGACAGTGAAAATCAATGCCTACACAGGAAAGGTAGCTAACATTGTGTATGAAGACTGACGGTTTCTCATCAAATTCTCATCTTGCTCTCGTTTTCCTTTCATGTTGAGTATGTAAACTGTACTCATACAAAACAAAGGAGGGCTCACAAATGCTCAAGAAAAAATGGATGGTCGGTCTTTTAGCAGGGTGCCTAGCGGCCGGAGGATTCAGCTACAACGCGTTTGCCACAGAAAACAATGAAAACAGACAGGCTTCTTCTAAGACGGATGCACTCACTGAACAAGAAGCAGAAGCAATTGCTAAAACAGTTGTTGACGGCACAGTAGAAGACATTGACAGAGACCTTTACAACGGCAAAGAAGTCTATGAAGTGGAGATTGAAAAAGAAGGTGAAGACTACGACGTTTATGTAGATATTCATACAAAACAAGCGCTTAATGACCCGTTAAAGGAGAAAGCAGAACAAGTCGCCATAACCAAAGAAGAAGCTGAAGAAATTGCTTTAAAGCAAACAGGTGGAACCGTAACAGAAAGTAAGCTTGACGAAGATGACGGTGCTTACATCTATGAAATGGAAATCCAAACGAAGCAAGGAACTGAGACAGAATTTGAAATTTCCGCAAAAGATGGACGCATTATCAAACAGGAGATAGATGACTAATCAAAACCCCCGCTGCAGCGGGGGTTTTTCATGATAAGAAACCTTCTTTTGGACAATCTAAGTAGAAAAGGAGGCGAAACGCATGGAAAAGAAAGAGGAGCAATACATCAATCAGGCTGAATATGTCCCTCATCCGACGAAGGAAGGAGAGTATGCCTTATTTCTTCATGAAACGTATCATTTGCTTTCTGAAGATGACGAGACACAAACAACAGAATAAGGGCTTAGGCCCTTGTTTTGTTCCGTAATTGTGATGTAAGCGCATTTATTACTTTTTTGAGTTGACATAGCTTGTTTTTTTCTGTAATCTCAGTGTGTCAATTCAATTAGGAACTTCGTTAGGTGAGGCTCCTGTATGGAGATACGCTGCTGCCCAAAAATGTCCAAAGACGCCAATGGGTCAACAGAAATCATCGACATAAGGTGATTTTTAATGCAGCTGGATGCTTGTCCTATGCCATACAGTGCTAAAGCTCTACGATTGAAGGCGCCCGCACGCTTTTTTTGCCGTGCTTCTTTCACCTTCAATCCCGAAGGCTTTTTTTATGCCTTTAAAACGAAACCAATCAAAGGAGGTGCGGAGTATGGATTCTCCCCATTCGAGTCAATCTGAAGAAGTACCCATATACTATGACAGCAAGACAATTGATTACACGATGAGGAGACGAACTGCCGCACCTTCTGGCGAGGCCGGCACGTCTCCGTAGAGGAGGTACGAGTCCCGATGGTTCAAAACATGACCTATGACGAACTCATTTTACGCATCATTATTTTACTGCGAGACGGGAAAATCAGGGATTTTAGAAGTGTTATTGATGAGCTTCAGCCCTATGACATGGCATTTATTTTTAAAGAAATGCCGGAAAAACATCGCGCCCGCTATTTATCTTATTTAACTGTAGACGATATCACTGATATGATCGGGGAGCTGGAACGCGAATTTCAGCTTGTCGTCTTAAATAAAGTCGGAAAAACAAAAGCAACACTGGCGATGAACAAAATGGACAACGATGACCTCGCTCAATTGCTTGAAGAAATGGACGAAGAACTGAAGGAACAGCTTTTATCCAGCATGGAAGCGTCAGAATCAAAAGCTGTACAGCTCTTGATGAATTACCCGGCTGATTCAGCGGGACGCATGATGACAAACCGGTATGTGTGGATCCCTCAGCATTACACGGTAAAAGACGCGGTCGTCAAACTGAAAAGCTTCGCTGAAATAGCTGAATCGATCAACTACTTATATGTTATTAATGAAAGCAAACAGCTGGTTGGGGTTCTTTCCTACCGCGATTTGATTCTGGGTGAACCTGAAGAAAAGGTGCAGGATTTAATGTTTACCCGCGTCATATCAGCAGATGCTCTTCAGGACCAGGAAGAAGTTGCCCGCCTGATAGAACGTTACGATTTTTTGGCAATACCGGTTGTAGAAGAAAACAACGTGCTTGTCGGCATTGTGACGGTTGATGATATTATCGACGTTGTTATTCGGGAAGCTGATGAGGATTACGAAAAATTTGCCGCTTCCGGTAAAGACATCACCTTTGACACAAAAGCTTACGTGGCGGCATACCGGCGTCTGCCATGGCTGATTTTACTCTTATTTATCGGACTGATTTCAGGAAGCATTATCAGCTATTTTGAAGACGCGCTGAAGCAGGTTGTCGCGCTTGCGTTTTTCATGCCGATGGTGTCAGGGATGACAGGAAATACGGGAACACAATCTCTTGCGGTTGTCATCAGAGGTTTGTCTAAAGAAGAAATGAACAAAAAAACGATTGTGCGCCTGATCTTCCGGGAGTTCAGAACAAGCATTTTTATCGGAGCGGTTTGTTCTGTGCTGATTGCGATTGTTTCTATCATATGGCAGGGGAATGCGCTTTTGGGATTTGTTGTCGCCTCTTCACTGTTCTTAACCTTAATCATCGGCACGATGTCAGGAACGATTATCCCTATTATTTTGCACAAACTGAAAGTAGACCCGGCGATTGCTTCTGGACCGCTGATTACAACGTTAAACGATATTTTATCTTTATTAATCTACTTTGGCATTGCCACTGCATTCATTCACTCATTATAAACGTAAAAAGTCCGTCTCAACTGCGAGCCGGACTTTTATTATTTAACGGTTTTTGTACCGAAAGTGAGCATTAAGCTGCCCCTCCAGCATTTTTTTCCGCACTTGCGGATCGTTTTTTAACATCTGTTCTTTTTTGCGCATATCCTTTAAAATCTCTGCCGTCTGTACGCCGTCTTCACGCTTATTGGCGATATCCATCAGCCGCTCCACATCGGCAAAGGAGTATTTTCTTGTCCCCCTTGAAGAACGCTGCGGGTAAATGAGCTTTCGTTCCTCATAATACCTGATCTGTCTTACGGACAATCCTGTCAATTCACTCACAATTCCGATTGAAATCACTTTTTTGTCTTTATAAGAATGATCTTCTGTGGTCATTTTTCCACCCCTGGATGTCTTTTGATAATAGTATATAAAAAACAAAGAGAAAAAACCTGACGCTTGTCATATTTTCTAACATCAAATAGAAGATTTTTGAAAAAATACGGAAGAAAAATTAACAAGAATAATGCGTAACACCCAAGCGCGTTTTATCCTTTATGTAACGAATCAAACGAGGAGGAAGGATAATCATGGAGGAAGAAAAAGCAGTCTCACTGGCAAAAGAAATTATAGAGTTGGATATCAAGCGTGATGAAATGCTGGAGACGTTTATGCAGCTTGCCGGAGAACAGGCTTTTCAATTATTAAGATCGGTTCAAAACGGACAATACCGAAAATCTTCGTAAACATAAATTCTTTACATTAGATTCATACCACGTTCATTTAAAAAGAGTATCTTTTGTATAGGATACCTCAAAATGAAGGAGGACGCTATGAGTAATTTATTGAAATCCGCTTTAGAAAAAGAACGACGCCATTATTCTGAAAAACTCTATCAGATAGGGGTTTATAATAAAGAGGTCATGAACAAAATGACGATTTCTGAGCTTCGGAAAGAATACGCTTATTTCTTTCGAAGCATTACAAATCATAAAAATTATCCTTATACAAGATAATGTATAAGGATTTTTTTGCTTTTAGAAGGAATTTCTCGAATTATAGCGAATACGTATAGTAAGGGACTGAACTCTTATTATATGTAAGGGTTTTCATTATTTTTTTATAAAAATCCTATATACGAGGTAGATATGATGAGATTATCGTTTAACGAAGAAGAAGTTGAGCGTGCGATGAATTTGTACAGAGTTTTTGCAAGGGCTTTCAAAAGTGTGTCCGAACATAGTATCCGTGATAGCAAAGAGCACGGTTTTAATCCCACTGAATTTGCTGTACTGGAACTCCTGTACACAAGAGGCCCGCAAAAATTACAGCAAATTGGGTCGAGACTTCTGCTTGTAAGCGGAAACGTCACATATGTTATTGACAAACTAGAAAGAAACGGGTTTTTAGTAAGGGAGCAGGACCCGAAAGATAAACGCTCTGTTTACGCACATTTAACTGACAAGGGAAATGAGTATTTGGATAAAATTTATCCGATTCATGCACTGCGTATTGCGAGAGCGTTTTCAGGTCTTTCGCCTGATGAACAGGACCAGCTGATCGTCCTGCTCAAGAAAGCAGGCATACACAGCCAGCATTTGCTGTTTCGTTAACTATTCTACACTCTCTATTTCAGGAGAGTGTTTTTTTGTTTCCATATGATTCTTTTTAAAACATCTTTAATCTTCCTATCAGACATTTCGCCAAGGTATCCATTGACGTGTTTTTTATACTCCTTCATCTGTTCGTTCGATTGAAAAAATGCCGCGATATACTCTTCTGCTTTCTGCATGTCCCAGTTTCTCATATCTGTGACGAGTTTCCTTTCATGTAGAAGGTTTAAATTCATTTCCTCCTGTCCCGGCAGTGCATGATAAATAAATACCGGAAGCCGTTTCTGTAAGCATTCACTGATGGTCACGCCTCCGGGTTTAGTCATGATGCCTGTCGCCTGTTCGTACAAACGGTTCATCTCTGCTTTGCTGTGAAGGTAAGGAATCGCCTCAATCAAGGGGTGGTGTAAACTTTTGACATAGGAGTAGAGCTTTTCGTTTCTGCCGCATAATATTTTGTATAAGATCTTTCCGCCTGGCGACAGTTCCTGCACCCATTTTAAAATCCCACCGACCCCCATACTGCCCCCTGTGATGATGATGGTATATGGCGGGTGGTGCTGCAAGGTATCTGCTGATTCCATTTCAAAATTTTGGTGAACTGGAATGCCGGTCAAGTATATGTTGTTCTGATCGATACCCTCTGATATTAGCTGCTTCTTTACTTCCGTGCTCGGAACAAAATGGTAATCAATGTTCTTCCGTCCCCATAATTGATTCACGAAAAAATCAGTGTATACATTCACAACCGTCAGATTCGGATATTCAGGCTTTAGTCGGTTCAGCAGATAAGAAGGCAGCGCATGTGTGCAGAAGGCGATATCAGGCTGTTTTTCTTGGAGGATGTGCCTCATTTGCTGTGTGAACAGCCATTCGTACATGAAATAGCGTTTGTCATGCTGAAATTCTCCGCAGGCGAGGAGCCTGTAAATGCCGCTGTACGTTTTCGGGAAATATTGAATCCATTTTAAATAAGCCACGGAGGACAATTTTTCTAACCGCCTATACGAATGTGAAAAGATATCAATCTTTTCAGCTGCCAGCCCTTGAGACTCTAATTCAGCCTGCAATGCATCAGCCACATGATGATGGCCGGTGGAAATGCTTAAAAAAGGAAAAATGAGAATGTTTTTCATGACAGTCCTCCTAAAAAAATATGGCAACTATATTTTGAGGAGAACGTTCACAAAATATAAGGGTGTTTTTGATCATAAGGAAGGTGAAAAGATGAAAACTTGTTTCCTTTCCATATGGAGAGTGGTTGATCCGATTTATTTCTTTTTTTCAAGGCTAAGCTTGATTGACAACGATCAAAAAAGCGTTTTTCGAGTCAGGCTGACGAAGTACAAAGGACATCATGTCGTGCTTAGCGACGGAACGCATATAAGAAAAAATGATGTGCTCGTTAAAATCCACCTGCATAACATAAAGCTGATCAGGGAGCTGCAAAGCATTGAGAGCGCAGTCAGAAAGGGAATCATTATTTATCAGAAAGTATATCAATCGATGCCGCTTCTTCTTGACTATATCAACAATCATAAAAAAAGCGAGAAAATCAAAGGAATCATTGGGATTACAATGCTTGACAAAGGTGTGGAAAGGCTCGGCTTTGATGTGATCACCCCGGTGAACCCTTTTTACAGATGCTTTAAAAAAGTGTCTCATGTGCCGATTTTATATTTGACTTCAAAGCCTGTGAGCTTGCGGCATTTACCGAATTCATCCTATTTGTTTATCTCAAAAGAAAAGCTGCAGAAAACCTATCAAAAAAAAGACTGATGCCTCGGTCAGCACAGTCTTTTTTGATTAAATCTGATGAAATGTCACTTCAGGGCGGCTTCCGACACGGATATTTACGCCGGTTTGTCCCAAGCCCTCGCTGATATAAAATGGTTTATCGTGATGATAATGAAGGCCTTTAATCATGTTCATTCGCACGAGCTTTCCCATTTTCACCAAATGATACGGTTTTGGCCAGTGAATTTGCCCGCCGTGAAAATGCCCTGACAGCAGGTAATCATAATGAACATCTTTCATATCCAGAATAATATTTGGGTCATGTGTTAAGACAAGATGATAGCCATTTTCCAGACTTTGATAAGAGCCGGTGATATTACTCCGATTCGTACTGTAATCATCAATGCCGATAATATTGACTGGTCCTGCAGCCGTCTCGATTCGAACATGTTCATTTTGCAGCGTGATACAGCCGTTTTCCTCTAAAACTCGCTTCAATCTCTGAAAGTCCTCTTCTTTCAATACATAATCGTGGTTACCGAACACCGCGTACATTCCATATGCAGGCTTTAGCTTTTGCAAGGCGTTCAAGTAACCTGCCAGTTTCGGAATATTACGTTTCCGATCAAGAAAATCCCCGGTAAGAGCAATGATGTCCACAGGCTGATCTTTTGTTAAATGATACAGCTCCTCAGGTGAGACTGAAATGTTTTCCAAGTGAAGATCAGATAAATGAAGGATATTTAATTTTTTTCTGGCTGGAAGGCCGTCTTTTTGGTCGATTGAAATGGTGTTGACTTTCACATCTTTTGTATTGCGGTTCGCTTTATATAGAAATGGCACAAATACGAGTATGGCCAATGAAAGTAAGATTGTAAACAAAATATATCCCCTCCCTTCTATCAGTATAGTAAGTGATCAAGCCCTATGGATAGCGGGAATTAATGGGTAGAGACAGGTTGAAAAACGGATTGTCATATGATGAATGATTTGGAAGGGAAAAGGGATAATAAATTTTGACACATGAGGCAGAACATGCCGACGGAGTCAGAATAACAAATGGATGTGTAAGCAATGTTACGATTGATGAGACAACAAAAAAAAGAAACATATTATCTCTGGATCGCATTATTTCTTCTTTTATTGTATGTATCCCCGCTTTTTATTTTAAAGGAAGATGCCCATATCCGGGTCCACGATAATTTAGATTCCAACATCGCTTGGTACAAGGTTCTGGCCGATAGCGGAGAAATCGTCGGCAAGGTTGACGCTGCCATTCCGCAAATCATTAACGGGCTGCCCCGGGATGCCTTTGGCACCGAGTGGAGCGGAATTGTTTGGCTCCATGCTTTCTTTTCTTCCATGACCGCCTATGCAATAAGCCAGACGGTTACAAGAGTTGTCGCTTTTTTTGGAATGTATGTGCTGCTGAAGAAACATATAATCCCGGAACCAAAAGCGGCTTTCATCCGAATTGGCGTATCGCTTGCATTTGCCTTAACACCGTTCTGGCCTTCGGGAATGCTGAGTACGCTTGGGTACCCTTTGGCACTGTGGGCTTTTTTAAATATCCGAAAAGGGGATATCTCATGGAGAGAGTGGCTGACGCTGGGCTTGCTCCCTCTATACTCAAGCTTTGTTCTAGGCTTCTTCTTTTTCCTGGCAGGGATGGCGTGTTTTTGGCTGTATGATGCCATTACAAAAAGAAGATGGAATTTGATGTTCTTAGGCAGTATTGCATTTATGACGAGTATCTATCTTTTCGTTGAATATCGGCTTGTCTATTCGATGCTGTTTGAGCACGCACCGATGCATCGTATCGAATTTATCTCATCTAGGCATGACGTTTGGCATTCTCTTCGACTATCCATAAAAAACTTTGTCTATGGCCATAATCATGTGATGACCGTTCATACCGTTGTCATCCTTCCGATCCTGATGGTCGTATTTGCTGCTCTGCTGTTCAAACGAAATCGGACAAAGCCAGAAAATGTTTATCTGTTTTTATGTGTGCTTAATTACGGGTTGTCATTATGGTATGCGTTTTGGTTCAACAAAATTTGGGCTGTTCCAAAGCAGAAATTTGCTTTTTTAGCAGAATTTAATTTTGCCCGTTTTCATTTTCTTCGGCCGCTTGTTATATACGTGAGCTTTGCGCTTGCTTTATATCTCATTTGGCGGATGGGGAAAGGATGGAAATGGCTTGTGTACGCCGCAGTCGCTGCACAGCTGATGGTGTTGGCGCCTTTTAATGAAGAATATACGTATGGTGTTCATTACAACGCGCCGACATTCAGGGAGTTTTATGCATCAGAGCAATTCAAAGAGATTAAGGAATATATCGGACGTCCGCAAGATTCGTATAGGGTGGCGAGCATCGGACTGCATCCGTCTATCGCCCAATATAACGGGTTTTATACGTTAGATACGTATAACAATCTGTATCCGCTCTCATATAAATATGAATTTAGAAAAATCATCGAAAAAGAGCTGGAAAAAAATTCTCGGCTGAAACAATACTTTGATGAATGGGGCAGCCGCTGCTACCTTTTTGTCGATGAACTCGGTAAACGATATGATTTCAAAAAGAACTCGAAGAAAACGATCAACAACCTTCAATTAAATACAGATGTATTTAAAAAAATGGGTGGACGGTACATTTTTTCTTCAGTTCCGATCATGAATGCTGAACAAAACCATCTCGCGCTCGTAAAGACGTTTGACCATAAAGATTCCGCCTGGCGCATTTATTTATATGAAACAAGATAAGGAGGATATCGATTGAAACAGTCACAGCCAGTATTAACCATCGTCGTCCCGTGTTTCAATGAAGAGGAAGTGTTTCAAGAAACAAGCCATCAGCTGACAGAGGTTGTAGATGATTTAATTGAAGAAAAATTAATTGCTGAAGACAGTAAAATTCTGTTTGTCGATGATGGCAGCAAAGACCGCACTTGGGCTTTGATTGCTATGGAGAGCATAAGAAACAAGAAGGTTACCGGCTTAAAATTAGCCTGCAATGTCGGCCACCAAAAAGCGCTTTTAGCCGGATTGCATAAAGCGAAGAATAGGTCAGACTGCGTCATTTCGATCGATGCTGATCTTCAGGACGACATCTCTGTGATCCGGGATTTTATGCTGAAATATCATGAGGGCTGCGAGATCGTTTACGGTGTACGCCGGAGCAGAAAAACCGATACCTTTTTCAAGCGCACGACCGCGTTAGGGTTTTATCGTCTCATGAATAAACTTGGGATTAAATTAATTTATAATCATGCTGATTTTCGTTTAATGAATAAAAGGTCCCTTGAAGAGCTTGAGCGTTATCCGGAAGCGAATCTGTTTTTAAGAGGTATTGTCCCCATGATCGGCTTTAAATCGGCCGAAGTTTTGTATGACCGCAAGGAACGCTTTGCCGGCAAAACGAAATATCCGCTGAAAAAGATGCTATCCTTCGCTTTTAACGGGATTACTTCATTCAGTGTCGCACCAATTCGATTCTTTACGCTTTTAGGGTTTGTTTTGTTTTTCCTCAGCGCTGTGGCAGGGATTGGCGCGTTTATTCAAAAGCTGCTCGGCCATACGAATGCAGGCTGGGCGTCTCTTATCATATCCATTTGGTTTTTGGGCGGGCTGCAATTGATGGGAATTGGAATCATCGGAGAGTATATTGGAACGATTTTTTCTGAAGTGAAAAGACGGCCGAAATACGCGATTGATATTGATTTGTATAATGAACAGCTGAGCCCGCTTCAGCGCCAGGAAAAAGAGCGGTTAGAAAAAAAGTACAGTTAAACACGGAAAGAGCTGACTTCATTAGTCAGCTCTTTTTCTTCAACTGATGCAATATAGCGCTAAGCGGTTCGTCTTGCGGGTTGCGGTAAAAATCAAAAAATGGGCAGCCCTGCTTCTTAATTCGATCGATGACCGTATCAATTGTAAACAGAGCGGGTGTTAAAGATGATTGCACCTCATGCCAGTAGAGCGGGGCTGCAACAGTCCCAAGCTCATTTCCTCTCGTTGAATAGGGACAGATAATCGTTTTTCCTTCTGCATGCTGCAAATAATCAAGATACAATTTGCAGTGTCTGTTTTTAATCAAGCGTTCAGTGGTAAAGAGCTCGGGAAATGCATTGGTGCAGTACTCTGCGATCAGCTGCGTAAATTGGCGTGTTTCTTCATACGTAAATGCCTCGGGAGACAAGGGAATATAAAGCTGGATGCCTTTGTTGCCGGACAGCTTCGGGTACGATGTGATGCCAAAGGAATCCAACAGCCGCTTCAGTTCATTTGCGGCCTGCACGGCCATAAGAAAGTCATCTCGCGAAGGCGGGTCTAAATCAATGACAATCTCAGCCGGACGCCTGCTTTTAATGGTTTGAAAAGGAACGTGAAACTCCAAAGCAAGCTGGTTGCAAAGCCATAGCAATGTAGACATATCCTCACAGACAATATGTTCATGGCTTCCATCATAGAAAGACTGAACAAAATCCGGCGCATAGTCCGGCTTGTTTTTTTGGAAAAATGATTCGCTCCTAGATCCATGCGGATAGCGGATGACGGTGACAGCCCGGTTTTTCAGAAATGGGAGCAGGTAGTCACTGACTTCAATCATATACTGAATAAAATCTTCTTTTGTTTTTTTATTCTTTTCAAATATGATTTTATCCAGGCTTGTGAACTGGAGCTTTGGGTGAACCGGTTTGGAGTGTCGTATGACTTGCGCATACGTGCATTCGGTCCAGTCCATTTGGAATTCGAAACCGATAAACGATACCTCTCTTAATGTGCCTTGGAGAATTGTTAAGTATTGAACAGCTGCACAAATCGAAGGTTCAAGCGTAAATTCGCCTGAGGGTGTTTGATGTCCGTGCTGTTCCATAATCTCGCGTATAGCGCTTTTTTCCTCATCACGCATTCCGTGCGAGACAGAGGCAATCGGTGTCATTATTCCGTTTTTTAACACCGATACCGTCAGAAACCCGTTGTTAGGGTTGAACCCTGTTATGCAAACATAAGCTTGTTTAAAGTTTTTATATTTGAGCCAATCGGACGACCGCTTCTTTTCAAGCCATTTGCTGTTTGTTTTCTTCGCTACAATTCCTTCTCCGTCATATTTTATTACCATCTCCCAGAGTTGATCAAAATGATCATAACAGGGAATGGATTGAATGGTTTCTTTTGCGTAAGGATCTGGAGATGCAGGAAGCTTTGCTGCGGATATGAGTTCACGCAGCGATTTTTTGCGGTCCAAATACGAAAGAAGCGTTACATCTTCTCCGCTTCGCTCTAACAAATCAAAGGCGAGAAAGCAGCACGGCCGCGCGTTTGCCGATTCCTGAATCTTGTCTGGCCTTTTCAAACGCCCCCGCACTTGAAGGTGTTCAAAATCTGCACGACAGGGATTCACCAAACATACGATTTCACCGTCAAGTGTCAGCGGAAGCTCTTTTTCTAGGTGCTGAAAGGCAGTTTTGGCGAATTGTGTGATTTCAGGGAAGGTGCTGCTGAGCTCCACACCATTTCTGCTGGTTAAGGTCACACCTGAAGAATGGATGCGGAGAATACAGCGGTACCCATCATATTTTACTTCGTAACGCCATTCTGCTCCGATTGGCGGTGACGAAGTTAAGACCGGCTGCATGGTAAACGCCATGCGCTATGATGTGCCGGAGGCTTTTTTTCTAGTTGTTTTTTGTTTTTTATCTCCGGCTCCTTTCGGTTCAGCGGCTTGTGCAGGTGCGGCAGCCGGTGTCTCCCGGTTCGGCCTTCTGGTTCTGTCGATGCTGGCTTGCAGAGCGCTTACCAGGTCAATGACATCTTCACGAGGTGGCGCTTTATCAGGAGTGACAGCCGTTTCTTTATTTTCTAGCTTGTCGTTGACTCTTTGCAGCAGCGCCTGTCGGTACGTGTCTTCATATTTCTCAGGCTCAAACTTAGCAGTCAGTTCATCTATTAATGTGATAGCAGTTTGCAGTTCCTTATCGTTTACATTCGATTGATCAGGTACACCTGGGACTTGAGCGGCGCTTCTGACCTCATCGGGATAATGGATAGACTCCATGACGATACAATTTTCATAAACGCGGAGAATCGCCAGCTGCTGCTTTGACCTGATTGTCATATTGGCGATACCGATCTTTCCGGTTGAGCGCAGCGCCTCACGCAGCAGGGTATAGGCCTTCGTCCCATTATCCCCGGGGCCGACAAAGTAGGAGCGGTTAAAATAAATCGGATCAATTTCCTGAAGCTGAACAAAGTCAACAATCTCAACTGCTTTCTCCTCATGCTCCTGTTTTAAGCTTTTTAAATCTTCGTCTGTCAGCACTACATATTTTCCTTTTACATATTCATATCCCTTCACAATTTCATCAGGACTAAGAGTTTTTTCGCAATTTGTGCAAACTTTCTCGTATTTGATTGGTGCGTGATCCTCTTTATGGAGGCTGCGCAGTTTAATATCTTTATCTTCTGTGGCCGCATATAGCTTGATGGGGATGTTTACTAATCCGAAGCTGATCGATCCCTTCCACATTGTATGCATATCGATAAACCCCTTTTTTTCTTTAGTGTGAAGAGAAGGAGTACGATTCATGTGTAGTAACTTATGGGTGAAAAAAAGCCGGCGCTGTTATTGCGACGGCTGTTCAATAATGAATTGTTCGAATTGTTCCGGAGGTATTGGCCTGCTGAAAAAGAAGCCCTGCAAATGGTCGCAGCCTTTTTCAAAAAGAAGCTGCTTTTGAGCTGCATTTTCCACACCTTCGGCAATCACCTGCAAAGACAGCTGATGCCCCATGGCAATAATAGCTCCGGTAATTTGCTCTGATTTAGGATGGGTCTGAATATCGTCAATAAATGATTTGTCAATCTTCAGCCTGTGAATCGGGAAGTCCTTCAAATAGCTAAGAGAGCTGTGACCAGTACCGAAATCGTCAATACTGATTCTGATTCCTAATTCTGTTAGGGATGACAAAACCTTTTTGGAGTGATTGAGATTGTCCATTGTCATGCTTTCCGTCACCTCCACTTCAAGAAGCTGCGGAGGAAGCTGGTACTTATTAAGCGTATCCTTGATGAGGGGAATCAGATCTTTAGATTGAAACTGTCTGGCGGAAATATTAATGGCGACAGAAAGATCATAGCCTTTGTCATGCCAAATCCTTGCCTGCTTGCATGCTTCATCTATAATCCACTTTCCGATATCAATAATAAGTCCCGTTTCTTCTGCAACACCGATGAATTCTCCGGGCGGACGCAGTTGCCCGTCTGGTGTCACAAGGCGTATCAGTGCTTCTGCTCCTGTCATTTTTTGTTTTTTCACACTGAATTGCGGCTGATAATGCAAGACAAATCTATCGTTTTCGATTGCTTCTCTGAGTACCATCTCTTGGTTAAGCTTAACGGTTTCTTTGTTGCCGATTGAAAAAGAATAGTATCTGTATTTGCTTTTGTTTCGTTCTTTAGCCGCATACATCGCCATATCAGCCTTTTTCATCAATTCAAGGCCATCCGTCCCGTCTTTTGGAGATATCGCAATCCCGATACTGACAGATGTGACAAGGGTGTGATCTTGAATTTTGAAAGGTTTTTTGAATTTTTGGATAATTTTTCTTGCTAAAACATCTGCTTCGCCTGTTCCTGTATTGGCGTCTGTTAATATAATAATAAATTCATCACCGCCAAGACGGGCGATAAATCCGTTATCAGGGACTACAGATGACAGGCGTTTAGCTGCAAACTGAAGCAATTGATCACCGACATTATGCCCTAATGCATCGTTAATCACTTTAAACCGGTTTAAGTCAAGAAAGAATACAACAGTGTTATAATGCAAGGAATGCTCGCGATTCAGCACCTTTGTTAGATGAGAGATGGCATGCCTTCTGTTAGGTAAGTCTGTAAGCGAATCATAATGAGCCATTCTATGGATTTCTTTTTCTGCTTTGTACTGCTTCGTCATGTCTTTACAAATGACATAAATGCTGTCTAGTTCCTGATTGACCTCAACAGGTATAAGCGTAATATTTAAGTGAAACTGGCCTTTTTCAGTGATAAGATCGCTATCGCTGTTCATCGCTTGTTTATCTTTTTTAACTTGCTCAAAAAGGCGCTTAACCTTCAGTGATGTGTAATTCCTCCAGTCATGCATGCTGAAGCCAAATTTGCTGATCATTTCCTCACCAGCGTGATTGGAAGATATTATGTCTCCTTCTAATGATAAAATAAAAATTGCATCAATATTGTGGACGATTAAAGACTGAAATCGCTGTTCGTTATCCTTTATGCGTTCGCTCTGTTTAATAAACTTTCGATCTGCATGGGAACTGAATAACAATAACGTTTGGATACAAAAAATAATTAAAGTAACAAAAATTGACCAATGAAACGTTTGCACCTCCATATGGCTTCCGGGCGGAGCCATGTCCTTATGGAAAGTTGCCGCAAGCATCCCTGTGTAGTGCATGCCCGAAATCCCAATGCCCATTACAATTGAACTGACGCCTTTATAGAATATAAGATGCTCAGAATGTTTTTTTACGGCCAAGTCAAAGAATATTTTTAACGAGACGAAAGAGGCTGCAATCGCAATGATAATTGAAACTGTAAATAAAATAGGTTCGTAAATAATCATTACCCGGGAAATGGCAGACATTCCGATATAGTGCATAGAAGCAATAGATGCGCCAAGCACAACTGATCCGGTAAGCAGTCTGTAATATGTAAGAATGTGCCGGCTGACAAAATATAATGACACAAATGATCCCGAAACAGATGCGCCAATGGCTGCCATTAAAGGCATGAATTCATATTCCATCGGCATTTCCATATGGACGGCCATCATCCCTACAAAATGCATTGACCAAATACCGAATCCCATAATAAGTGAGCCGCCGATCAGCCAAATTTTACTTTTTAAGCCTGTATTGATGGTGACTTTCCTTGAAAGTTCAAGGGAAATATACGAGGCGGTACAGGCAATTAGAATAGATAAACATATGAGAGTCGTATTATATGTAACGTGTATTTCCAAATGGAGATTCCCCCCGTATCGTGTGTTCCAGTCTTGTTGACTCTCTTTATTATCGGCTGCTTAACCGCAGAGTTTCAGCCTTCAAAACGATAGAAATACGAGGGAGATCTATTTTTAGTTCAACTGACCGTGAAAAATGTGTTAAAATCATCTTGATGTTTTCCGAAAAGAGAAAAATGTATGATACATAAACATGAAACAAGGGAGTTGGTGGCTATCGAAGAGCTGGTTATGTCATGGATTGAAGCATTTAAAAGCTTATCTTATTTTGGAATATTTCTAGCGCTCAGCATTGAGTTTATTCCGGCCGAAGTCGTCTTGCCGCTTGCGGGCTATTGGGTATCTAAAGGCGATATGACACTTGCTGGCGTTGTTTTGGCAGGATCGCTTGGAGGAGTGGCCGGTCCGCTTACGCTGTATTGGATAGGCCGGTACGGAGGAAGGCCGTTTCTTGAACGTTTTGGGAAGTATCTCTTTATTAAACCTGAAGCGCTTGATAAGTCAGATAATTTTTTCAAAAAACATGGGGGCTTTGTCGCCTTCAGCGGCCGTTTCTTGCCTGGTATCAGGACATTGATTTCCATACCGTGCGGAATTGCAAAAATGAATGTTTGGGTGTTTTCGCTTTATACATTCATTGCTATGCTTCCGATTACATTTGTATATGTTTATCTCGGTGTGAAGCTCGGTGAAAATTGGAAGGCAGTCGGCTCTATTCTTGATCAATATATGCTTCCGATCGGGATAGCGATTTTGGCGCTGTTCCTGCTCTACTTACTGATGAAAAAGAGGAAGAAACGCACGCACTCCGAACAATTATCTGTATTTTTGAAAAATAAACGTTGACAAATCACTGCGCTGCGCATATTATTGACGTATAAAATCATATTTCTTGAAATCCCAAAGGGGAGTAGCGTCCGGAATGTATTCCGGAAACAAAGTCGTCATTTCATGGATTGTATCCATCGGCTTTGTTGGCATGCCTGAATTCATGTCTAGCAAGACCTTTGCCTTATGTCGGCAAAGGTCTTTTTTGCATGGTCCGGCCGGCATAAGATCGGATGAAGAGAAAGAAAACAACTTTTTTGGGAGGGTATCATTTATGGATGCAGCATTATTATTAGAGTATGGTTGGGTTCTTCTCGTCTTGATCGGGCTGGAAGGGATTTTAGCCGCCGATAACGCGCTGGTTATGGCGGTAATGGTAAAACATTTGCCGGAGGAAAAAAGAAAAAAAGCGTTATTTTATGGATTGGCAGGGGCTTTTGTTCTGCGATTTGGCTCTTTATTTGCAATTTCTTTCTTGGTCAACGTATGGCAGGTTCAAGCGATTGGCGCGATCTATTTGCTGTATATCTCAGCAAGCCACTTATTGAAAAGATATGTATTTAAGAAAGAAGACACACATAAAGAGACGAAGCAAAGCGGTTTTTGGCCGACTGTTTTAAAAGTTGAACTGGCAGATATCGCGTTTGCTGTTGATTCCATCTTAGCAGCAGTAGCGCTGGCGGTTACACTTCCTGGGACATCACTCCCGAAGATCGGCGGACTTGACGGAGGACAATTTCTCGTCATTTTGGCCGGCGGTATCATCGGACTGGTGATCATGCGGTTTGCGGCTTCCATGTTTGTGAAGTTATTAAAGGAACGTCCAAGCCTAGAAACAGCAGCCTTTGTGATTGTCGGCTGGGTCGGAGTGAAGCTTGCTTTATATACGCTTGCCCATCGCGACATAGCGGTTGTTTCTGAGCACTTTATCCATTCTGGAACATGGAAGCTGATATTCTGGGGTGTCTTAGCAGCAATCGCGGTTTGCGGCTGGTTTATGTCAGGTGGGAAAAAACAGCCGGAGGGTGCACAAAACGAACAAAAAAACAGCACCCGTGAACGGGCGTAATCTGAAAGACTCTGCTTAAAAGCAGAGTCTTTTTGTGTTTGAAGCGTTTTCATAAGCGAAATAAAATAACATTTTTATAACATCTTTGTTACAAAAAACACGCATAAAACCCCCTTAATTCTTTAGAAAGGCACGAAATCATGTATAGAACGTCAGAATGGTTTGTCATAATTGAGACATTGGAAATCAATATTTCTTTTTCTCCTTTGCGAATCCCTATCAAATTAGCTATCATTAATGAGTAGTTATAGGGAGGAACTGAGGTGAAACCAGTGCTTAGCCTTTTGTTTAAATTGGGAAAAAAGAAGCAAACACTTGAAAAAGCTGTTGAGAGTATACAAAAAGGCAATAAAGATCTGCAAAATGAATTAATACAGCAATATAAGCCATTTATCGCAAAGACGGTTTCATCCGTTTGTAAACGATATATAGATGAAAAAGACGATGAGTTCAGTATTGGACTGATCGCGTTTAATGAAGCTATAGAAAAATATTCACCTGAAAAAGGAAATTCTCTGCTCGCATTTGCTGAGCTTATTATAAAAAGAAAAGTCATTGATTACATTAGAAAAGAAGCCAGAAGCGCACAAAATATAAATATCGATTTACAGGAAGGAGACGATCAGGAGTCATCACAAAGCCTGATTGAAGCCGAGCTTTCCATTGATGAATACCGCCGTCAGATTGAACAGGAGCAGAGGCGGGAGGAAATCCTCTATTTTCAAAAGCAGCTCAAGGATTATGGTTTATCGTTTAAAGAACTGCTTGAAAATTCTCCAAAACACACGGATGCAAGGCAAAACGCCATAAAGGTGGCAATGACGCTTGTTGAACATGAAGAATTGGCCGCTATCCTGTATACAAAGAAGCAGCTTCCGGTCAAACAGCTTGAACAGCTTGTCTCTGTAAGCCGAAAAACGATTGAGAGAAACAGAAAATATATTATTGCGATGTGTATTATCATTACGGGTGATTATATTTATTTAAAAGATTATCTTAAAGGGGTGCTGCACTCATGAGAAGAGGGATTATAGTAGAGAAAAATAAAAAATTCGTCACGTTGCTGACCCCTGACGGACAATTTTTAAAAGCCAAAAATGATCGACACAGCTATGAAATCGGAGAAGAAATCATGCTTCCGAGTGAAACACGCATGGGCAGAAGGGCCAGCTTTTTTGATTTTTTTAAACTGCGCCCTTTCAAAATGGGGATTTTTACGATGACTGCTATTATGCTCTTTATTTTTATAGTTCTCCCCGTTTTTTCTAATAATAAGGCCTATGCGTATATGACAATCGATATCAATCCAAGCGTCGAAATGGCGTTAAACAGCGATTATGAAGTGATTGAACTGACGCCTCTAAACGATGAGGGACAGAAAGTCGTGAATGATATAGATGATTGGGAGAAGACTGATTTTAAAAAGGTGATTGACGATATTATAACCGACTGCAGTGAACACGGGTATGTAAAAAAATCGAAAGAAATATTGATTTCCACTGTTTATGAAAACACAGAAGACAATACATATAAAAAGGCTGTGAAAAAACAGCTGAATGATGTGACTGAAAAATATAAAACGACATACCGCATGGAATCTCTCGAGTCAGATATGCAAACGAGGGAAAAAGCGAAGAAAGAAGGCGTCTCAACAGGCAGCTACATCAAATCAAATGAAAAGAATGACAATAAAGATATAAAAGATGACTCCAGCAAACCATCCGGGGAAGAGGATCAAAAGAGTGATGAAAATGAGGATGAAAACACCGATCAAACTGACACCCAGGACAGCAAGCAAGGAGATAATGAACAGCTGAATGATGCGGATTCCGGAGACCAGAAAGAAGAGAAAGCGGATGACCAGATTGATGATAGTGACAAAGATAAAAAAATAAAGGAATCAGATGAAAACACAAATACCGAAAAAGATGGGGACCATGAGCAAACCCCAATACAAGATCCTCAAGATAAAGGAAATGAAAATAACGGCGCTGACAAGGGCCAAAGCCAATATCACAGGGACTGGAACAATGGTGAACAAGGCAAGAACCGTTCTTCGTCCAGAAGGGATAACGCTTCAGACCGACGTAATCCAAACGGCTACAGCAGTGATAATCATTCAGCTAAAAATGAAGATTCGCCGAGTGCCCCCGGCGAATAAAGACCTGAATTTATTTAGTTGTGCCATTTAATTGTGATTGTGCTTGCTGTACCAGCCGCTTTGTCATTTCTCCGCCTACAGAGCCGTTAGCGCGTGCGACTGTATCAGAACCAAGGTTCACACCGAATTCTTGAGCCACTTCGAGTTTAAATTGGTCTAGTGCCTGCTCCACCCCTGGAACAACGAGTTTATTTCTGCTCGCCATCTTTTTCATCTCCTTTTTCGATAAAGAAATTCTTAACGCGTATTTAGTTTGAAATATACGGGGTTTATTTATGCTGGCAATTGTTGTGGAGAAAAATAAAACCCCGGCCTCTGAGCCGGGGTGGCGCAGACTATAGAATGTCTGCTGTCATTTTATGTGCGGTTGCCTGAATATGGAATGTCAAAATGGAGAGGACTGTAATGGCGATAATCTGTCTGATTTTAAGCCATTGGCTGTCATTCAGTTCTTCAAAACGGTGACGGAGACGCTCTGTCTCCTGTTCGGCGATCTCCTGCAGATTTGATTCTTTCATAGAAGGAGTATCTTGGTGATGGATGGCATCAAGCACATATGCGCAGCTTTCATAATAAGCAATCGGGCTGATGACATCATCAGATCTGTCTGAGATTGTGTTAAAGGCCACTTTTAAAATAGCCCGTATGTGTTCAAAGTCATAAATGGATTTTAAATCACGTACAATTAAAAGAATAACTGCCTGTTCAATTGAGTATTTTTTGCCCAGCTCAGGGTGTCCGATCAGATCTTTGATATCACGCTTTACCCAGTTTTGAATCGCGGTTGACTTTAACGAAGTCAGCTCGCATAAGTTGCCAAGCTCTACGATTTCATTTGTAGACAGACCGTATTCTTTTTTCTGTTTTTTTCGTTCGTATCTTGTAAGAAATTCAGGAATTTCTAGATGATTGGCTGCTTTTTCTGCTGACATGTTCGCTGATTGGACGAGAATGTCGAGCGGGCTATGTTCTCCTTGTCCTTTTAGGGAATAGAGCAGCCGCACCATATCGGTTCGAGAGAGTTTAAAAATGTTCATTGTTCACCTCTTTAAACAATTTGACGCGGATATAGGTCTATGTATAAGTTCAAAATTCAAGCGTCAGCAAATTACATTAACATCATACGTCGAATTCCTTGCATTTTCAAATGGATGTTTTATAATTTAAATATACGGGTTCTTTTGAACTTAAAATAACGGAGGTTGTTATGGCGAAAAGAATTTTTCTGTTTATTCTAACGAATATTTTGGTGCTTACAACAATCGGGATCGTTTTGTCTGTTTTAAGCTCTGTTACAGGAGTCGGGACGTACTTTACAGCTGATGGCGGTATCGATCCAATGGCGCTTCTTGTGTTCAGTTTAGTCGTTGGATTTGTCGGTTCCTTTACGTCTCTTGCGATATCCAGATGGATGGCAAAGACGATGATGGGCGTCAGAGTGCTGAATCCGAAAAAACACTCGCTCAGCTATGAGGAACAGCAATTGGTTGATCGTGTTCACAGATTAAGCCGCTCTGCCGGTTTAACGAAAATGCCGGAAGTCGGGATTTACCGTTCACCTGAAGTAAACGCGTTTGCGACTGGACCGTCAAAACGCCGTTCACTTGTCGCAGTATCGTCAGGGCTGCTGGAGCAGATGGATGACGCAGCAGTTGAAGGTGTGCTTGCCCACGAGGTCGCGCATATCACAAATGGTGATATGGTAACAATGACGCTTTTACAAGGTATCGTTAATACCTTTGTCGTCTTTTTATCGCGTATCGCCGCTTGGATAGCAAGCCGTTTTGTCAAAGAAGATCTAGCGCCGATCGTTCATTTTATTGCAATGATTATTTTTCAGATTGTCTTTTCGATACTTGGCAGCCTGGTTGTGTTTGCGTATTCACGCCATCGTGAATTCCATGCTGACAGGGGAGGAGCGGATCTTGCCGGCAAGGACAAGATGATTCATGCGCTGCGGACGCTTAAAAGCTATTCTTCCCGGATTTTGGAAGACGATCAGACAGCTGTCCAAACGTTAAAGATTAATGGCAAGAAGCGCTCTTCACTTTTCTCTACTCATCCTGATTTAGATGAGCGAATCAGACGGCTGGAAGCTAAATAATACAAACACATTGTTCCTCTGAGAGAATTCTCAGAGGTTTTTTATTTTATCCATTGACTAAAATCATAAAAAAATAAGCAAGTTAAGAAAATGTTTCGTAAAAGCCTTTAAAAATGGACCTAATATCTTTAGAATAATTACCGTACTTAAAAAGAGAGGCAGAAGGATTTTACATGAGATTAAAGTTTGGAAAATTGATACAGGCCTTGTCACCGGCCCAGCTGATCGCATTATATTATTTTCTTGCAGTTACTGTGGCCGTTATATTGCTGAGTTTGCCGGCGGCCCATAAACCGGGGGCGGATTGGACGTTTATTGATGCGCTTTTTACAGCTGTCAGTTCAGTCAGTGTAACGGGGCTGACAGTTGTTGATACAGCTGATACATTCAGCACAATAGGGATTTTTATATTAGCATTTGTTCTGCAATTTGGCGGAATCGGAATTATGACGCTCGGAACGTTCATTTGGCTGATCATGGGAAAACGAATCGGGCTGAAAGAACGGAAGCTGATTATGGTTGATCAAAACCAATCCCAGTTTTCAGGAATTGTCAATCTGATGAAGCAGGTACTGTTTCTGATCTTGTGGATTGAATTTTTTGGCGGGCTGATACTCGGCACATATTTCTTAACCTACTATGACTCCTATCAGGAAGCCTATTTACACGGATTTTTTGCCAGTATCAGTGCAACGACAAACGGCGGATTTGATATTACCGGTAATTCGATGATTCCATTTCGCCACGATTACTTTGTGCAGTTTATTACAATGCTTTTAATTATATTTGGAGCGATTGGATTTCCCGTGCTTGTTGAAGTAAAGGATTTCCTGTTTTCAAAGCATCGGCGTTATCCATTTACGCTTTTTACAAAGATCACGACGATTACGTTCGGCTCACTTGTCTTGTTTGGAGCCATTGGCATCTTTGCCCTGGAAGCAAACCATGCGTTCGCAGGAAAATCATGGCATGATATTTTGTTTTTGTCCCTGTTTCAATCAACGGCAACCCGAAGCGGGGGGCTGGCAACAATCGATATCAGCCAATTATCAGATTCCACACTCTTTTTTATTTGTGCGCTGATGTTTATTGGAGCGTCGCCAAGCTCAGTCGGGGGAGGCATAAGGACAACGACTTTTGCTTTGAACCTTCTTGCGCTGTTTCATTTTGCCCGCGGCAATAAGGCCGTAAAGGTATTCAAACGGGAGCTTCACCCTGCTGACTTGATGAAGTCGCTTGTTGTCACGATGATGGCGATCCTGCTCGTTTTTGGCGCGACACTCATTCTGACCATTACAGAAAAACATTCCCTGCTGGAGCTTTTGTTTGAAGTGTGCTCGGCATTCGGTACAACCGGCCTATCGCTTGGAATTACGGCAGATTTGAGCAGTGTTGGAAAATGCGTCATTATGATTGTCATGTTTATCGGGCGAATCGGCATCTTGACCTTCCTGTATCTGATCGGAAGAAAGGAAATTGAAGCGAATTATCACTATCCGAAGGAAAGAGTGATTATCGGATAGGCAAAACACCGCATATTTTGCGGTGTTTTTTGATTACCAAAAAAAAGATGTGTGCCTCCTGTTCAGTTGGAGAACCTAACTCCGACAGGTGCAATTTACGCTCCTGCATCTTAAAATGTCTGAAAATTGGCGAGGAGGATTCGTATGAAGCGTAAAGCTGAAGTGAATGAAGCCATTAAAAATAACAATACACCTACCGAGAGCATGGACCCCAATTCATATAAGACACAATATCATGACGACCCCAATTTTAGAGGGGCAAACCGCAATTCCAAACAGGGCCAGCAGGGAGGCATGTAATTGTGAAGAAAAACCGTCATAGCAGAGACATGCAAAATCATAAAAAGCCTATGAATAAAAAGGTGCTGGAGGAAGAATTCTCAAGTGAACTCGGGGATTACAATGCCGGAAAGATCATCGAAACGCTGGAAGTCACCAAGCCTGAAAAGAAAAAAGAAAAAAACAAAAAACAACAATAAAAAAGACCTCTTAGGCGGCGTCCCGCTTAAGAGGTGCTTTTTCTATTTTAAATAAGCATTTTTGCCCGTTCCTCTGACAAATTGCAATAAGCTTGTCATCCTCAGCTCAATGAATGGCTGAGCGACTGTCTTAACAAAGTTGCTGGAGAGGACTGATGTCAGGGCTGCTGTTAAAAGCAAGAGGATCACTAAGCTTTGATAGTCAGTAAGCCAATCCTCAAGCCCGACCTGCCGTAATGTCTTAATAATAAACCCGTGAAGCAGATACACGTAAAATGTCCGGGTTCCCCATTTGGTAAAGAAATACCGTTTTTGCGGAACGAGCGCTAAAAAGCTGAAGGTTGCCCCAAAGGCGAGTACATACCAGCCGATTCGGGATAGTCCGCTTACCAGGGTAACGTCTCCAAATGAAGAATACGGTTTTGAACCAAACAGAAAAGAATAGTCAAAATCGATGCCCCAGCAGATGACGAATACTGCGGCAAGCACTCCGAGCGCAATTTGTTTGCCGCGTTTTGATCTCAATAAATCAAAATGATGTTTATTTAAATAAAAACCGACAAGGAACATCGGTAAGAATACGAATGTCCGTGACAAGCTCAGCGTGCTGCTGACAAAGTCCAGATAACCGATCAGCACGGCGATTCCGCAGCTGACAAACAGCGCCCACTGCTTTGAAAGCTTTGAAAAAGGATATAGGAGCAGGTTCCAAAAGAATAAGCTTACAAGAAACCATAACGACCATTGCGGATCAATCGGGTTCACATTTGCCATGCTTTCATCTTGCATAATGTAATAAAAGACGGAATAAATAATTTGGAAAATCAAATACGGAATAATCAGCTTGACCGCCAGCTTTTTTACATATCCCGCCCGTTTAAAGCCTTTCGCGAAATAACCGGATACAAGAATAAATGCAGGCATATGGAATGTGTAAATGAACTTGTAGAGGTAGAGCATAAAATGATTATCATTAATAAAGGAACGAAGGATATGACCGAATACAACAAGGAATATCAATAAAAATTTTGCGTTATCGAAATAACTGTCCCGCGATTTACTCATAGCATCACCTTCTCTTTCATCAGTCACTAAGAGATTATTCCCTGCTGGTACATATTTTAAAATAAAAGATGAAAAAGGAATCTAAAAAAATGCTGATTGTTAGGTCGATGTAAAGTGACGGTAAGGATCGTAGAAAATGTCTTCGTAATGTAATGACGCTGAAATTTTCTGAAATTTATAGGGCAAATGAAGGAAGTTCCCGCATTTTGTAGAAATATTGAGGGATAGGTTTTGAAGAAGGAGTGTACATGCATGGAAACTCTTGGTGTCCAGACAAACTCGGAGCTGCGAGAGGAACTGAATCGCCTCAAAGAAGAAAACGCGCGACTGAAAAAGGAATTGAATCAGCATCAAGTGATTGTCAACAATACGCTCGATGCTATTTTTATTTGTGATAACGAAATGCGGATTGTTCAGGCAAATGAAGCAACAGAAAGGATGCTTCAAGTTGACTCGGAAGATTTGAAAAAGCGTTCTGTTTTGGATTTTTTGTTTTCAATCCCAAAGGATGAACTGAATCTTTCCGTAAAGAAGTTTTTTAAAAAAGGCTTTCTGTGGAAGGAGGTTCCGATCAGGCTTGATTGCGGGGCAACAAAATACATAGAGTTTCTGGCCAAAAGAGGTATTGGTGAGGATTTCTTTTTTGTTGTCATGAGGGACATATCTTCTAAGAAGATTCTGGAGCGGGAATTCTCTATGAATGAACAGCTTTTTAAGGACTTGTTTGACAGAGCAGTTGACGGAATCGTCCTGTTTGATAAAGATGGCGGTTTTATTGATGCAAATTTGTCCTTTTGTAAAAGCTTTGAAATCAATCATAATGAGCTGTCTCATTTATCTTTGTATGAGTTCATAGACAGCGGCTCACGAAAAGATTTCGACAATATCTGGAAGGCGCTCAACCGCAAGGGAAAAGCGAAGGGGGAGCTGCCTGTCAAGCTTCGTTCAGGAGTTCAAAAACTATTTGAATTCACGATTACATCAAACATCATCAGCGGTTTTTATATGTCCATTATGAGGGATATCACAGAGAAGCGGTCTATGGAGCTGCAGCTCTTTAAAAGTGAGGAGCGCTTCAGAGAAATCTTTGAAAATGCAATGGACGCCATCATCATCTGGTCGAATGACGGAAGAATCGTAAAAGCGAATCAATCAGCCTGTAAAATTTTTGAGCTGCCGATGAATTTGCTGTTGAAAAGAAAGCTGTGTGATTTTCTCGTTGACTCGCAGCAGAAATACAGCATAACGAAGAGGAAATACGCAAAATACGGAGAGATCAGAGAAGAGCTGCTGTTTCAAATGGGGAACGGCCAATTCAAAGAGCTTGAATTTACTTCAAAACGGACAATCCTTGAAAATCAGCATTTGACGATCTTAAGAAATGTAAGCGACAGAAAGCGGATGGAAAAGGAGCTTCGGGAAAGCGAGCTGAAATTCAGAAAAGTGTTCAACGGATCAATGGACGGCAATGTATTGTTCGACAATCAATACAGGATCATCGACGCCAACCCGTTAGCAAGCCATATTTTGGGCCTGTCACATGAAGAGATCAAACAGCACAGCCTGTTAGATATTATTTCTGCTTATGAAATAGAAAATTTGGCATCACCGGCAAGGCAGATTAATTTTGATGAAATGGACAACGAAATTCCATTTTTGCTGAGCAGCGGTGATAACAGAAAACTCGAATTCTCATTTAAACGGAATATTATTCAAAATATGAACTTGGCTATCTTTAAAGACGTAACAGAGCGAAAAGAATTGGAGGAGCGCCTGCGCAAATCAGATACCCTTCATGTTGTCGGCGAACTCGCAGCCGGTATTGCTCATGAAATCAGAAATCCGATGACTGCTCTTAAAGGCTTCATTCAGCTTCTGAAAGGGAGTGTCGAGGGAGACTACGCCCTTTACTTCAACGTGATCACCTCAGAACTAAAGCGCATCGAATCCATCATCACCGAATTCTTGATTTTAGCCAAGCCCCAGGCCATTATGTATGAGGAAAAACATGTTACCCAAATTATGAGGGACACGATAGACCTTCTAAATGCGCAAGCCAATCTCAGCAATGTACAAATGCAACTTGATTTAATTGACGACATTCCCCCGATTTACTGTGAACCGAATCAGCTGAAACAGGTTTTTATCAATATATTAAAAAACGCCATCGAAGTGATGCCTGACGGCGGAAATATTTTTGTAACGATAAAGGCATTGGATCAAGATCATGTTCTAATCTCCTTAAAAGACGAGGGAATCGGAATGACAGAAGATAAATTAAAGCGACTTGGTGAACCGTTTTATACGACAAAGGAACGGGGAACTGGACTTGGGCTTATGGTAAGCTATAAAATTATTGAAGAACATCAAGGCGAGATTATGGTAGAAAGTGAAGAAGGGAAGGGCACCGTTTTCCATATTACGCTTCCTGTCAGACAGAATGCTGAAGAAAGAAGGAATGATGAATGAACTACTATACGACAGCCGAAACGCCGCTCGGTGAACTTATCATTGCCGAAGAGGAGGACCGGATCACTCGTCTATTTCTCAGTCAGGAAGATTGGGTGGATTGGAAAGAAACGGTTCAGAATACTGAGCATAAGGAAACACCTAATCTTGCAGAAGCGAAACAACAGCTTCAAGAATATTTCGCAGGCGAAAGGAAGACATTCTCCCTGCCGCTCAGCCAAAAGGGCACTCCTTTTCAGCAAAAAGTGTGGCAAGCGCTGGAGAGGATTCCATATGGCGAATCCCGAAGCTATGCGGATATTGCCGCTGCTGTCGGCAGTCCGAAAGCGGTGCGCGCTGTCGGGCAGGCTAATAAACGTAACGACCTGCCGATTTTTGTCCCGTGCCACAGAGTGATCGGCAAAAACAGTGCGTTAACAGGATACGCCGGAAGCAAAACGGAGATCAAAGCATTTTTGCTAAACATCGAGCGAATCTCCTATAAAGAAAAATAAAACATATGGCACGTTCCCTTTTTTCACGGCCGACATATCATTTTATTAAGTTAAAAAAGTTGGTCTGATGAAAAAGGAGGACAAAGCAATTGAAGCCGAGCCGCTCTGAGAAACTTGCCGTTTTTGCCGAACTGTTTGTGAAACTGCATATCTTATCAAGCGCTCAAAAAGATGAAATCATCAATGTTAACAAAAAGAAACAAAAAAACCGCTGACTCGGCTCCAAATGAGCAAAGTCCAGCGGTTTTTTAATGCACCTTTTCTCCTTTAAACAGCTGTTCAATCTCTTCTTCATAGTTTCCGGTCATAATCCCTTTTTCTGTGATGATTCCTGAAATGAGATCATGAGGTGTAATGTCGAAAGCGGGATTAAAGACAGGCACATTGGATGGAGCGGTCCGAACTCCGGAAATCTGCCTGACTTCCTCGGGATCTCGTTCCTCTATCGGGATATCAGCGCCGCATTTGACCTTTGTATCAAATGTAGATAAAGGTGCGGCGACAAAAAACGGAATATCAAAGGCGTTTGCTAAAATAGCAAGACCGTATGTGCCGATTTTATTTGCCGTATCACCGTTCTTTGCAATTCGGTCGGCTCCGACGATAACAGCGGAAATTTGTTTTTCCTTCATCGTATGGGCGGCCATGCTGTCTGTGATCAGAGTGACATCAATGCCCCCCTGCATCAGCTCCCAAGCAGTAAGGCGTGAACCTTGCAGGACAGGCCTTGTTTCACAGGCATAAATGTGTAATCCCAAATCTTTTTGTTTGGCCAAGTAAAACGGAGCTAGCGCCGTTCCATAGCGGCTTGTCGCGATTGAGCCGGCATTGCAGATCGTCATGATCCTGTCGCCTTTTTTGAAAAGCTGCAGGGCGTTTTGGCCGATCAACCGGCACGTTTCCTCATCCTCGACCTGAATCTGAATGGCTTCATGGACAAGGTTTGTTTTTGCTTCATTTACGGAAATCGCGTTTTCGACCGAATGACTCAGTCTCTCAAGCGCCCATGACAAATTAATGGCGGTAGGCCGTGAGCTGTTTAAATATTGTTTGATGTCTTCCAGTCTGCGGCGGAATTCCGTGACATTGTCTGTTTCAATGTCTTTGGCAGCAAGCGCCAGTCCGAAGGCAGCTGTAATGCCGATCGCCGGAGCGCCCCTTACTTTGAGCGTGACAATCGCATCAAATACATCCTCTTTCGTCGTCAGCTCCAAATATTCCGTCTCATCAGGAAGCTTTTGCTGATTTAAAATGGTAATAGCTGTTTCTTTCCATTCAACAGAACGTGGAACAGCAAATGAATGGGTCATGAATAGATCATTCCTTTACAAGTAACTTAAATAATTCAATAACATCTGTTATCGTTTTGAATTCCGAACGTTTTTCGATAAAGGCTGTGCCGGTTTCGAGCGCCAAGCGTTTTCTGCCGATTCGTTTATCAAACGGCACGATCGTATCCAGGTCAGCTACATGGGCAAGGCCGATCGTGCGTCGTATCAGCTCACAGCCCGCAAATCCGATTGCTTCTTCAAAAATATGGCTGAGCGTATCAGTGAGGTAACCGTCGATGTTGGCGTAAACATCCAGACTGTCCTTCTGCCAGGCTTCACTAAACGTCTCTTCAAACGTTTCCCAGACCTGGTTGACATGTTCATATAACGGCTCTCTGTCAGCCCCGTCACGGCTGAGTGCGTTCAAAAATAAGTTGGCGATAAATTGCCCTACATCAAAGCCGATCGGTCCGTAAAAAGCAAACTCAGGATCAATCACCTTTGTTTCGTGCTCACTTGCGAAAATGCTTCCTGTATGCAAATCACCATGAATCAACGTTTCTGCAGACGTTAAAAATGACTTTTTCAGCTTAGCGGCTTCGATTTTAACGCTGTCATTATTCCAAAGCTTTTCGACAAAAGGACGAAGCTCTTCTTCAAAATCATTTGTGTCATGGTCGAAGAAAGGATCTGTAAAAACAAGTCTTTCCGTAATGTCGCATAGCTCTGGATTTGTAAACTGTTTAACAAGCTGTTTTTTCACCTTAGGTTCAAGCGCGTAATCTGATGAGTAGAAAAGTGTTTTTCCTAAAAATTCACCGATGTGCTGCGACAGATGAGGATAGTTTTCACCCTCAATGAGTCCTTTTCTTGCGATCTTGAGGTGAGAGAGATCCTCCATGACGGTAACCGCCATTTCCGTATCAGAATAAAACACTCTTGGAACCAGGTGAGGCACATGCTCGCCCTGACGGATGAGAGCGCTGCTTTCGATTCTTGCACGGTCGATTGTCAGCGGCCAGCTTTCTCCCACCACTTTTGCATACGGAACCGCCTGTTTAATGATCAATGCTCTGTCATGTTCTTGATCATAAATATGAAAAACGTAATTTAAGTTGCCGTCTCCGATCTCCTGGCATGTCAGCGTGCTTTTGCTTGGAAATAGGCCAAGCTTCACCGCCAACGCCACAGCGGAGCTTTCATTTAACGTTTCGTATAAAGGTGTTTTTGTGACTCCCATCATCATAACCTCCAATTATGTAATTAATTAATATGTGGCCGTAAAAAAGCCTCCTTCTCAGAGAGAAGGAGGCTTAACATCTATGTCCGCCTCTCTTATCTCTCAGATCAGATCTGAATGGAATTAGCACCGTGCCTTAAGAGACCAGCGTCTCGGCGCGAAAAAAATGCGCCCCATTTCACAATGGAATTACGGTCGGTTGCTTTTGGGGTCAAAAGGCCAAATCCCTCGCCCAACTCTCGATAAGAGAATATATTCACTTGTTTGACAATTCTAATTTATCAGTTGATGAACATGGTAACAGGTAATTTAGTTAGTTGTCAATATATTTTTTAATATAAATCTTTTCTGATATCATCGAAAACAGGAATGCTCTCCCGAACTTCTGCGCTTTCTTGAAGGTCGATTTCCGCTCGGACTATGCCTTCTTCCCGGCCGCCTTCAGCAAGTACACGTCCCCATGGATCAATAATCAGGCTATGTCCTGCAAATTCATTATCCGGATTTGAACCGGTACAATTGCAGGCTGCGACAAAGCATTGGTTTTCAATGGCCCGCGCAATAAGCAGGCTTTTCCAATGATCAAGGCGGGGAAGAGGCCATTCCGCAGAAATAAACAGCACGTTGGCGCCTTTTGTCGTATGTTTTCTGATCCATTCCGGAAAACGGATATCGTAACAGATCAATCCAGAGCTTTTGACGCCGTCAAGCTCAAAGTATCCGTCTTCGGAACCGGCTGATAAATACAGATGCTCATCCATCAGCTGAAAAAGATGGGCTTTTCTGTACTCTTTAATGATTTGCCCTTCCTTATCCGCGATGTACATTGTATTATAAACATCAGAATTCTTCCTGACAGCGACCGATCCGGCGACAATATGAACACCATGTTTTTTTGCCGTTTTCTTCAGCCAGCTCTGAGCGGAGCGGCCGTCTTCGTCAGCGAGTTCATCAAGATTGGCCAGATCATATCCGGTCGTCCATAATTCAGGCAGAACAAGAACATCAGCATGTTTGCTTTCTTTTTCGATGAAAAATTCAGCCTTTTTTATATTTTCCGAAGGTTTTCCGTATGAAATATCAAATTGAAGACAAGATATCGTCCATTTCATCTTTTTAACACCCCAAATTTTTCTTTACTTTTTTCATTTAACCATATATGATGATGGACTATCATTTCAAGATTTTTTTAGAAGGTGAGAATAGATGAAATTTGAACAGTCTCATGTATTGAAGGAATTGCCTAAACAATTCTTCGCTTCTCTGGTGCAGAAAGTGAACCGAAAGCTTGCAGAAGGACATGACGTTATCAATCTGGGACAGGGAAATCCAGATCAGCCGACTCCTGAGCATATTGTTGAGGAGATGAAACGAGCTGTCGCTGATCCTGAGAATCATAAATATTCGTCTTTTCGCGGCTCATACCGTCTGAAGTCAGCGGCTGCTGCATTTTACAAAAGAGAATACGGCATTGATCTGGATCCGGAAACCGAAGTCGCTGTATTATTCGGCGGAAAAGCCGGTCTAGTCGAGCTCCCGCAATGCTTGTTGAATCCCGGTGATACGATTTTAGTTCCCGATCCGGGTTATCCTGATTACTGGTCGGGTGTCACACTTGCAAAAGCAAAGATGGAAATGATGCCGCTCGTAAAGGACAGAGCGTTTCTCCCTGATTACAGCAGCATAACCGCTGAAATAAGGGAACAGGCGAAATTGATGTATTTGAATTATCCGAATAATCCGACTGGAGCTGTTGCTACTTCCGAGTTCTTTGAAGATACCGTGCGTTTTGCGGCTGAAAACGGAATCTGCGTCGTTCACGATTTTGCTTACGGCGCTGTAGGATTTGACGGCTGCAAGCCTTTAAGCTTTTTGCAGACTGAAGGTGCGAAGGATATCGGAATTGAAATTTACACGCTGTCAAAAACGTATAATATGGCAGGATGGCGGGTTGGCTTTGCCGTCGGAAACGCTTCGGTCATTGAAGCGATCAATCTTTATCAAGACCATATGTTTGTCAGTCTTTTCAGAGCGACTCAGGAGGCTGCAGCAGAGGCACTGTTAGCCGATCAGACGTGTGTGGCAGAGCAAAATGCCAGGTATGAGAGCAGGAGAAACGCTTGGATCACGGCATGCCGGGAAATCGGCTGGGATGTAACAGCTCCCGCAGGTTCTTTTTTTGCATGGCTGCCTGTGCCTGAAGGCTATACTTCTGAGCAGTTCTCAGATCTTTTGCTGGAAAAAGCGAATGTGGCAGTTGCGGCTGGAAACGGCTTCGGTGAATATGGCGAGGGCTACGTCAGAGTCGGACTTTTAACAAGTGAAGAAAGACTTAAGGAAGCCGCTTATCGAATTGGCAAACTGAACCTGTTTACCCAAAAAAGCATTGACAAGACCTTATAACGATGGGATAATTCAAAATAATTTATAAAATCTATATTTTCTTATCAAGAGCAGGCAGAGGGACGAGCCCGATGAAGCCCGGCAACCGACTTATAAAGCACGGTGCTAATTCTTGCAGCTAGCGGCTGAGAGATAAGATTCGGACGAGAAACGAAACCTCTTTAGACGCGATTGCAGTTTGAAGAGGTTTTTTGATATGGATGAAAATGAAAGGAGCTCTGGCATGAGTGAGTTATTAGCGACATATCTCCTGACCGAACCGGGAGCCGATACAGAGAAGAAAGCAGAACAAATCGCAACAGGATTGACAGTAGGCTCCTGGACTGATCTGCCCCTTGTAAAACAGGAGCAAATGCAAAAGCACAAGGGGCGGGTGATAAAAGTTGAGGAGAGAGAGGGAACTGCTGCATCAGAAAAACAAGCGGTCATCACAATTGCCTATCCTGAAATCAATTTCTCTCAGGATATTCCGGCTTTGCTGACAACAGTGTTTGGCAAGCTGTCCCTGGACGGAAAAATCAAATTAATCGATCTTCACTTCTCTGAAGCATTTAAGCGTGCACTGCCGGGACCGAAGTTTGGCGTATACGGCATCCGGAAGCTGCTGGGAGAGTTTGAGAGACCGCTGTTAATGAGCATATTTAAAGGCGTAATCGGAAGGGACCTGAGTGATATTAAAGAACAGCTCCGGCAGCAGGCGCTTGGCGGAGTTGACTTGATTAAAGACGATGAAATTTTCTTTGAGACTGGTCTAGCGCCTTTTGAAACAAGAATTGCAGAAGGAAAGCAAATATTGAAAGAAACGTATGAACAAACCGGACATAAAACGCTGTATGCGGTGAATTTGACCGGACGTACGGCTGATCTGAAAGACAAAGCGAGACGCGCCGCCGAATTGGGAGCGGATGCGCTTTTGTTTAATGTCTTCGCTTACGGCTTGGACGTTATGCAAGGCCTTGCAGAAGATCCTGAAATCCCAGTTCCGATTATGGCGCATCCAGCAGTGAGCGGAGCGTTTACGTCTTCTCCGTTTTACGGTTTTTCTCACGCTCTTTTACTCGGAAAATTAAACCGATATTGCGGTGCTGACTTCAGCCTCTTTCCGTCTCCATATGGTTCGGTTGCGCTTCCAAGAGCAGATGCACTGGCGATTCATGAAGAATGTGTGAGAGAGGATGCTTTTAACCAAACATTTGCTGTTCCGTCAGCAGGCATTCATCCCGGCATGGTTCCGCTATTAATGCGTGATTTCGGCATAGACCACATTATTAACGCCGGAGGAGGCGTACATGGACATCCGAACGGTGCCCAAGGCGGGGGGCGAGCGTTCAGAGCTATTATTGATGCGGTCCTAGAGGCCCAGCCGATTGATGAAAAAGCCGAACAATGCAAGGATCTTAAGCTTGCGCTAGATAAATGGGGAAAGGCTGAAGCCGTATGACGACTCGAAAACCTTTTATTATTTGTGATTTTGACGGAACAATCACGATGAACGACAACATTATAAATATCATGAAAACATTTGCTCCCCCAGAGTGGATGGCATTAAAAGACGGCGTACTTTCCAAAACGCTGTCAATCAAGGAAGGTGTCGGGCGGATGTTCGGCCTTCTGCCCAGCAGTTTAAAAGAAGAGATTACAAGTTTTGTATTGGAAGATGCAAAAATCAGGGAAGGCTTTCGGGAATTTGTAGCATTTATCAATGAGCACGAGATTCCGTTTTATGTCATAAGCGGTGGAATGGACTTTTTTGTATATCCTTTGCTTGAAGGCATTGTGGAGAAAGACCGCATTTATTGCAACCATGCTTCATTTGACAATGACTATATCCATATTGACTGGCCTCATTCCTGCAAGGGCACATGCAGCAATCAATGCGGGTGCTGTAAGCCGTCGGTCATCCATGAACTTTCTGAACCGAACCAATATATCATCATGATCGGTGATTCGGTTACAGATGTGGAGGCAGCAAAGCTGTCTGACCTATGCTTTGCAAGGGATTATTTATTAAACGAATGCCGGGAGCAAAACCTCAATCATCTTCCGTATCAAGATTTTTATGAGATCAGAAAGGAAATTGAGAATGTAAAGGAGGTACAGGAATGGCTGCAAAACAAGAACGCTGGCGAGAGCTCGCTGAAGTAAAACGGGAATTGGCAGAGAGAGATTGGTTTCCGGCGACTAGCGGCAATCTGTCAATTAAGGTTACAGATGAGCCTTTAACATTTCTCGTCACTGCAAGCGGAAAAGATAAACGCAAAGAGACGGTTGAAGATTTTCTGCTGGTCGATCAAAACGGAGAGCCTGCTGAAAGCGGGCATTCTCTGAAACCGTCAGCAGAAACGCTTTTGCATACACATTTGTACAATAAAACCAATGCCGGATGCTGCCTGCATGTCCATACGGTAAACAATAATGTGATTTCAGAGTTATACGGAGACCAAAAGAAAATCACATTCAAAGGCCAGGAAATTATAAAAGCACTCGGCTTGTGGGAAGAGAACGCAGAAGTGACCGTTCCGATTATAGAAAATCCGGCACATATCCCGACGCTAGCGGCACTGTTTGCGGAAGAGATTTCAGAAGATTCAGGAGCTGTTCTGATCCGAAATCATGGTATTACGGCTTGGGGGAAAACAGCATTTGAGGCAAAAAGAGTGCTTGAAGCGTATGAATTTTTGTTCAGCTACCATTTGAAATTGAAAACACTCGAGCATCAGCTGGTTAAATAAAAGGAGGAATTGAAATGGCTACAATTCGAATTCATGATGAGGCAAATACAACGATTGAAAATCAAGAGGAAGTGGCAAGCTTTCTGGACAGTCAAGAGGTTATTTATGAGCAATGGGATATCACGAGGCTTCCGGAACATCTCTCAGAGAAATATGACCTGACAGAAGAAGAAAAACAGCAAATTCTTGATACCTTCGAAACTGAAATTAAAGATATCTCAACCCGCCGCGGCTATAAAGCACAGGATGTTATTTCATTGTCAGACAGCAATCCGAAACTTGATGAACTGCTTGAAAACTTTAAAAGAGAGCATCACCATACAGACGATGAGGTTCGTTTTATTGTAAGCGGACACGGTATTTTTGTCATTCAAGGCCAGGACGGCACGTTTTTTGATGTCCGTTTAAACCCTGGAGATTTAATCTCCGTGCCTGAGAATATCCGCCATTACTTCACGCTTCAGGAGGACCGCAAAGTTGTCGCGGTGAGAATTTTTGTCACAACTGAAGGCTGGGTTCCTATTTATGAAAAAGACAGCGTGAATCAATAAGCGTGAGATAGCCCCGTTCATCGAACGGGGCTTTTTATATTTATTGCAAACGCCACTTTTCATATTGTGACAGTTCTTTTTTAATCAGTGTCCAAATCAAACCTAAAACAGCTGCATCGTCAATGAATCCAAGACCGAGGATTACGTCTGGAATGATATCGAGCGGCATGACGATATACAGGATTGCGGCAGTTAACAGCAAAAGTGTTTTAACCTGTGAACGAGGGTAGTCGCCATTTCGCCAATCGCGAAGCATCTGAAAAAAAGTAGTGATGTGCTGGATACATTTTTTTCGGTTTTTCCTCTTTAAAATCGCTTTTCCGCCTGCCGCTCCGAGCATTATTGCTTTCTTTTTCTTCATTGGGCATACCTCCTGCCTGGCGGCGTGTTTAAGATATTCTTCACCTGGGTATTGTTCTTCTAATCCTATCAATATATCTATTATACCTGAAAAATTAACTTATTTAATGAAAATATGTTTACAAATAAAGTATAATCTGTAATAATGCACAATAACCCAATCAAACTTGTTTCCTATTTCTTAGCGGCGAGGGGTGAAGTGAATGGGCGGTTCTTCTGAACAAGAAAGATTGTTGGTGTCTATTGATGAAAAAAGAAAGTTAATGATAGATGCCGCTAGAAAGCAGGGATTTACAGGGCATGACACGATCAGGCACAGTCAGGAGCTGGATTGTTTAATAAATGAATATCATCAGCTTATGCAAGAAAACGAACATTCCCAAGGGATTCAAGGCCTTGTAAAGAAATTAGGCTTGTGGCCCCGCAGAGATGTTATGCCAGCATATGATGCAAATAAATAGCGGCCTATCAGATGCATATATAAAGAGAGAGCTTTTCGGAAGCGCTCTTTTTTTCTGGAAAAAATTCATATGAAAGAGGGAACTAATGAAGGAACTGGCGATTCTCATTACCGAAATGGTCAATCAATTTCATGATGCTTTTATTTCCTTATGCGGAATATTTGGCATTCATTTAACTGACAAAGAAATGCATTTTTGGGTGATCGGCATTTTTGGCATATTCTTTTTCGGCGTCACTCACGCTGTGTTTACATGGCTTTCTAAATGGAGTATGACAGCCTTGTCCTTTATCTATACCGTTACAGTCATCATTGTCATCGTATTTGCGATTGAGATTCAGCAAAAGGTGACGGGGAGAGGGAATATGGAGTTTTTAGATGCCACGGAAGGTATAAAGGGTTTTTTAGTATTTTTTATGTTTTTTTTGCTTTTGAAAATGCTGTTGCGTTTCATCAAAATCCTTTTTTCTGGAAGACCAGCAAGCAAATCGAATGGCAATGCCCGATCACGAAGATAAAAAACCCTCCTGACATGGTCAGGGGGGCTATGATGCGGATACGGGGAGGGTGATCGTCACCTCTGTGCCTCTTCGCACTTCACTTTCAATATGAATAGAGCCTCCGTACATCAGCACGATCCGTTTACAAACAACAAGGCCGAGACCGGTTCCTTTTTCTTTAGAAGTAACAAAGGGAAGGAAGATGTGATCCAGCATTTCCTGAGAAATCCCTTCACCGTTATCCACAACTTTGATTATGGCTTTTTTATCTAAAGCTCCTAGGGAGATCGTCAGTTTGCCTCCTTCAGGCATTGACTCGAGGCCATTTTTTGCTACATTTAAAATCACTTGTTTAATATGATCTTTTGTACATTTTACGAGTAAGGGCTGCTCGGTTAGATACTGTAATTCGACTTCAACATTGTATAGATTGCCCTCAGAATAAATGATCGGCATAATTTCTCCGATAATGTCCTGAAGTGAGTTCAGCTCCCATTTTTCAGCTGTCGGCTTGCCGAGAACGAGAAACTCACTCACTATTTGATTGATGCGCTTTATCTCCTGTTCGATAATGGAGAAGTAAAGCTGATCTTCCTCACCTTTATATTTCTTTTGCAACAGCTGAATAAAGCCGCTTATCCCGGTGAGGGGGTTACGGATTTCATGGGCTGTGCTGGCAGCAAGCGTCCCGATCAGCTCTAATTTTTGCGCCTCGTTTTCTGAGCGCTCCAGCTGGGTCTGCCGCTTCAGCAAATAATACAGCACGAGAATAAAAAGGATATTCAGCAGAACAATAATACATGAAAGCGGAAGCACAAGGCTTTTCGACAGTTCTTCTATTGTGACCGGGTTCGGATAGACTTTCATATTCCAGCTGATATCATCCAGATATCCGCTGACAGGTTTCTGATCCTCTGCATGAGAGGCTTGTCCGCTCGCAAAAATCATTTTCCCGTCTTGGTTCACAACTTCAATATAAACATCAGGGCTTAGTAAGTTAATGAGATTTTTCAAATAATCAATTTGAATAGCTGCGACAAGATAATCTGTCACATTACGTTTTGAGTCCAAAACAGGCACACAAATTGTGAAAATTGGCTGACCAGTAATTCTGCTCGAATAACTATCTGAAATGACTGTCTTTTTAGTTTCCTTTGCTTTTATAAAAAAAGATCTGTCGGCCAGGTTTACTTTCGTTTTTAATTCGGTTGTGCTTGCGGTGACGTCTCCTTTGGCATTGAGAAAATAGAGACCGGAAAATCTCGGCTCTGAATCAAAGGTCTTTTCCAAAATTGATTGCATTTTCTTTATATCAACCGGTCTGTCGATGGCGATGGACAAGGAGGTCATTCTCGCCATTGTTTCTCCGATTAAATAATTGATTTTGTTGCGGTGAAGGTTTAGCAGGACACTTGCTTCTTGTTTATGTTCTGCAGCTATTGTATCTTTTTCTTTTTCATATACGAAAAAGCTGATGACGATTGCCGGAATCACGACCAGTATGATATAAAGTTTGACTCTCCCGCAGGCGCCTTTTAGTATTTTCAATTTGCATCGCTCCAACATACACCTGATTAGAGGTATTATATCATTGTTTCTTCTTCTTTAATAAGAAAAAATAACCAAAAAAATTAGAAAAAGATGTTGGCAAGCTTACATTTTAAAAAAGAAGAGAAATATTGGAAAGATTTTTATTGACATTTTGGTCTTTGTTTATTAATGTTTCTCTGTAACGGTTTCTAAAAGGATGATTGAGACATGACAGAAAAATCACTGAAGTTATTTATCGTGCTGTCGCGCGCGTATCGGTCTATTAACGATCATATGAATAAGCATATTCATAAGCATGGGCTGAATCCGACTGAATTTGCTGTGCTAGAGCTTTTGTACCATAAAGGCGATCAGCCGCTGCAGCAGATAGGAGATAAAATTCTCTTGGCTAGCGGGAGCATCACATACGTTGTAGATAAGCTGGAGCAAAAAGAACTTCTCATTCGGAAAGCGTCTCCTACAGACAGACGAGTGACATTTGCGCAAATTACTGAAAAAGGCATCGGTCTTTTGAACGATATTTTCCCTGATCACGCTGCTGAAATTGATGAAATGATCAGCGTATTAAGCGAAGAAGAGGTAGAGATGTGCACCGAAATGTTAAAAAGAGTAGGATTAAACGCAAAACAGTTTCATAATAAGTAAAAAAAGGAAGCCTGATATGTCACAAGGCTTCCTTTTTTGCTATTTTTCATTTGTTTCCGCTGCGCCTCTCGGCAAAATGAGAACTTCAACCCGCCGGTTTTTGCTTCGGCCTTCCGCAGTTTTATTGGAAGCCACCGGTTTATACTCGCCATAACCCTTGGCGCTGAACACTTTTGCATCGAGCTTGGGGTTTTCAATCAGGAGCCCCATAAAGTTTACCGCTCTCATGACGCTTAAATGCCAGTTTGATTGGAATTCAGAATTTTTAATTGGCATATTATCAGTATGTCCGCTGATAATGATATTTCTTGGCGGGTTAATCACAAGAAGATTTGAAATCTCTTTTGCAAGCGGCACATCTTCCTTACGGATGGTCGCTTTTCCAGAATCGAAGAAGATGCTGTCTTTAATCGTAATCAGAAGGCCTTCACTAGTCATCTTCGTCTCCAGCTGATGTTCCAGCTTTTTATCTTTGATGAACTTTTCCACCTGGCTCTTCACATTTTCAAGTTCTTCTTGATCAGCTGCTTTTTCTTTTTCTTTCTTGTTTTTCTCTTTCTCTTCTTTTTCCTTTTTCACTTCATCGATGCCGTCTGACTCGTTTTCAGGAGGAGTGACACTGGAGTAGTCCAGTACACCGGTTCCGCCTGTAAAAACTTCATTAAATGATTTTGAGAGCATTTGAAACTTAGCTGCGTCAATCGAGCTGCTCGCGTACAGCACAATAAACAATGCCAGGAGAAGAGTAAGGATGTCGGCGTAAGGAACGAGCCATGATTCATCAACGTGCTCGTCCTCATGCTTCTTCTTCTTTTTTCTCGCCATTTTGCGCCTCTCCTTGTTCTGCAAATTTCAAGCGGTCCTTCGCAGGAAGATACATTAAAAGCTTTTGTTCGATGACTTTCGGTGCTTGTCCTTCTAAAACGGATAAAACACCTTCAATCATGACCTCACGCAGTTTTACTTCCTGTTTTGATTTTCGTTTTAATTTATTTGCGAAAGGATGCCATAACACATACCCTGTAAAGATACCGAGAAGTGTGGCAACAAAGGCAGCACTGATGGCGTGTCCAAGCTCATCTGTGTTATCCATATGAGAGAGAGCGGCAATCAGCCCGATTACAGCGCCGAGTACTCCAAGTGTCGGAGCGTACGTTCCTGCTTGTGTAAAAATAGCGGCTCCTGCTTGGTGCCTGTCCTCCATTGCTTCGACTTCCTCTGTCATAATATCTCTTATAAATTCCGCGCTTTGCCCGTCAACAGCCATGCTGAGCCCGTTTTTCAAGAAAGCATCATCTACATCCTCAATGCTTGCTTCTAAAGCAAGCAGACCTTCGCGGCGTGCAAGCTGAGCCCATTCAGAGAACATAGGAATGAGTTCCTCTATTGTGAGCTGTTTATTTTCCTTAAATAACACTCGAAACAGCGTAGGCACTTTTTTAATTTCTTTTGTTGGGAACGCAATAACGACTGCTGAGATTGTCCCGGCGATAATAATTAAAATGGCAGCGGGGTTTGCAAGGGCGCTGAAACTGACGCCTTTCAGAACCATCCCGACGCTCAATGCCACAAAAGCAAGAATAATACCGATTAACGAAGTTTTATCCATAGTTTTCACCAAATCCTTTTTTACTAGCTTGTCTATGGTTAATATCGGTTTTGGTGCCCGGAACTTTAGGGACATTGTGAATTTGTTCATGAAATATTCAAGGAAGAGGCATAGAAGGGAGAAATAAACAAAAACGGGCTCTCCAAAATTGAAAAGCCCGGGGGTCTACTGAAATTAGCAGCTTGCTTGCAAGCTGTCCTTCAGATGGTATTCATATAATAGTAGAAATACATATTCACTGTATATAAACATGTTCCATCCCTCCTTAAAAAAGTGTAAAGGATGAAGGGAAGTAGCGCTTCAGGAGAAGGGACGGTAATTTCTAAGTCAAGAGTATGAAAGTATAAAAAAAAGCGGCTTCCTAAAAGGAAACCGCTGATTGTTATTTTGCTCGCACTTTGATTTTATCATCTTCTAAAATCACGTGAAAACTTGTGATCTCGCCATTATCAAGCAGCAGATCGGTCATTTCATCCTCAACCCATTCTTGGATGGTTCTTCTAAGCGGACGTGCACCGAATGAAGGGTGGTAGCCCAGCTCAGCGATTTTTTCTTTCGCTTCATCTGTCACATTCAAGCTAATGCCCCGTTCCGCCAATGTTTCTTCAAGTTCTCCAAGAAGAAGGCTGACGATTTTGACAAGATGTTCTTTTTCCAATGAGCGGAACTCAATAATGCTGTCAAAACGGTTGAGGAACTCAGGTTTAAAGAACATGCTCAGTGAATCAATTAATGTTTGTTCTTCGATGACACTGTCATCTGATTGGAAACCGACTTTCGTTTGTTTCTCACCAGCACCCGCATTACTTGTCATGATGATCACAGTGTCTTTGAAGCTTACAGTTCTGCCTTGGCTGTCTGTCAGACGGCCATCTTCCATAATTTGCAGGAACATATGCTGAACGTCTGGGTGTGCTTTTTCAATCTCATCCAGCAACACAATGCTGTAAGGATTGCGGCGCACCTTCTCAGTTAATTGTCCAGCTTCCTCATGGCCGACATATCCAGGCGGTGAACCGATAATTTTAGATACGGCGTGTTTCTCCATGTATTCGCTCATATCGAGTCGGATAATAGCGTCTTTTGTGCCGAATAATTCATCTGCCAGTGTTTTAGAAAGCTCTGTTTTCCCTACGCCGGTAGGACCGACGAAGAGGAAGGAGCCGACTGGTCTGTTTTTGGATTTTAATCCGGCGCGGCTTCGTCTTACCGCTTTTGCCACTTTTTGAACAGCGGCTTCTTGTCCGATCACGCGTTCATGAAGTTTTGCTTCGAGTTCTTTCATTTTCGTTTGTTCGTCTGCCTGCAGTTTGCCGACAGGGATGCCTGTTTTTTGTTCAACAATTTCCTGAATGTGCTCAGCTTCCACAGTGACAGCGGTATGAGCGGAGGAGCTGTTCAGTTTTTTCTCCAATGCGAGTTCTTCATCACGGAGTTTTGCCGCCAGTTCGTAATTTTCTTCTTCCAGGGCTTTTGTTTTTTCGGCTTCAATTGCAGTTAAGCGTTCAGCGGCATCCTCATCATTCAGTTCATCAATTAACAGGTTGGCTTTTGAACCTGCTTCATCTAATAAATCAATTGCTTTATCCGGCAGGTGTCTGTCCTGAATGTAGCGGGATGATAAAGTGACACATGCTTTGATTGCTTCATCACTGAATGTTACGCCATGGTACGCCTCGTATTTGTCTTTAATCCCTTGCAGAATGAGGATAGCCTGTTCAATTGAAGGCTCCTGCACCATGACAGGCTGAAAACGTCTTTCCAGCGCGGCATCTTTTTCGATTTGACGATATTCTTTCAGTGTTGTCGCGCCAATGACTTGCAGTTCGCCTCTGGCTAGGGCCGGTTTGAGAATGTTGCCGGCGTCCATTGATCCTTCTGCAGAGCCTGCGCCGACGAGAAGGTGAATTTCATCAATGAACAGAATGACATTTTTTCGTTCCTTCAGCTCAGTGATCAGCTGTTTCATTCTCTCCTCAAATTGGCCTCTGATCCCTGTGTTTGCAACAAGAGATGCAACATCAAGCAAGTATAGCTCTTTGTTTTTTAGTTTGTTTGGAACATCACCTTCAGCAATTTTTAAAGCGAGCCCTTCAGCGATGGCAGTTTTCCCTACACCCGGCTCACCAATAAGAACCGGATTGTTTTTGTTTCGGCGGTTTAGAATTTCGATCACTCGCGCCACTTCATCATCACGGCCGATGACGGGATCAATGAGACCGGCTTTTGCACCGTTTGTAATATTTTGAGCCAGCTCATCAAGCAACCCTTTTTTTTCGCTTTGTTTTGCTGCGCTCTGTTCTTTCGGCTGGAATGCCTGTTCAAACGGAAATCCGAAAGATTGAGGACCCATACTCATTGAAGGTTTACGGGTCAGTTCGTTATAGCAAGTTTCACAAAGAACCATCTGTTTATGAACGGAATTTATTTGCATGTTAAGGCGAATCGTCGCCTCGTTTTGATGACAATGTTGACAACGCATTTGCCAAAACCTCCTTAATAATTTGATCATCTTTGACCAATGAAAGTGAATAAAAAGGTCTATTGGGTTTGACCTTCTTTGACTATTAGTATACGGCAAACTTAACGGCATTCAAACCAATATGCTCAAAGCAGACTGAATATTTGACTATCTTTGACCAATTGATTTTTAAAAAAGGCCGGTTTGTTTGACCAACTTTGATTAATAGTATACTCTGACTATCTTTGACTTTCAAGTCTTATGCACAAAAATTTTTGATTTGTTACAAAGTAAAACATGTTTTCTTCGTCTTTTCAAGGAACTTGTCTCATAGGTTATAAAAAGGCATATATGGACAAAACTGCGGTTCGTTCGGAGGGAAGAAATGGAACAATCAAAAGGGTCTGCAAGTCAGCTTGCTTTTGTGTATGTCGGCACAGTAGTCGGAGCTGGATTTGCGACTGGGAGGGAAATTGTTGAGTTTTTTCTGAAGTTCGGCTGGTTCGGTTTTTTCGGCATTCTCGTCAGCGGCGGAATGTTTACGTTACTGGGGGCCAAGCTGATGATCATTTCAAAGCGAATCAATGCCAAGTCATATCAAGAAATGAACATATTTTTGTTCGGGGCGACGGCTGGGCGGATTATCAATGTATTTATGCTGTTTGTTCTCCTTGGAGTTACATCTGTTATGCTTTCAGGGGCAGGGGCGCTTTTTGAGGAACAGCTGGGGATGTCCGCTCAGATTGGGATGCTCATTACAATCGGTCTGAGTTTAATTGTGATGACTAGAGGAGTAAAAGGCATTTTCGGTGTCAATGTGTTTGTTGTTCCTCTTTTAATCATCTTTTCAATGATTGTGGTGGCCGACTCTTTTATATTCAGCGAATCACGAAACGCAGCTCAGTGGGTCTGGCCGCATCGCTGGGATTGGCTGTTATCAGCAGTTTCTTACGGGGCTTTAAATTTATCGCTTGCCCAAGCTGTTTTGGTTCCGCTGGCGAATGAAATGTCATCGGAGAAAGTGATAAAAAAAGGCGCTTTAATCGGAGGCACGATGCTGACGATTGTGCTGTCCGCGAGTTTTCTGTCTTTGTCGACTCTTCCGGATGTATTTTTGTATGATATACCGATGGCGCAAGTGGTTTATCTCTTTGCACGATCTGTCCATTTGATTTATTTACTCATTATTTTCGGAGAAGTGTTCACATCAGTTATCGGTAATCTATATGGATTAGAAAAACAAGTGCAAAGCTTTCTTCCAGTGAAAAGCAAATATATCTTTGCAGCCATTATGATCACGGCTTATATTACGAGCCAAATAGGGTACGGCAGGCTTATTTCAACGATTTATCCCTTGTTTGGCTATGTGAGCCTGGCCTTCATAGGCGCTTTGCTTTGCAAAAAAGCTCCTCGGCGGCGCAGTTTATAAATATATATAATGAAACGAACCGTCACTATAGAGCGATAATTGATCTAGGAACCGGGGACTGACTTTTTTATTGTCAAGAAAAACATCATTATGGTAAGATAGCAGAAGTGAAAAAATTGAAGAAAATCCGTGCGATATGCGGGAGAGGTTCTAGCTACACCCTCTATAAAAAACTAAGGACGAGCTGTATCCTTGGATACGGCCTTTTTTATGTTTTTCTAGAGCACCTTCCGAAAAAAGGTGTTTTTTTGCGTGAATTAGCTGTAGCGATGTCTCTCGCCGGCGTTTTTATTGCGGAGAAGGAGAGGAATCATGAAAAAAGAAAAAGCAATTGTCGTATTTAGCGGCGGTCAAGACAGCACAACATGCTTACTGTGGGCCTTAAAAGAATTCGAAGAAGTCGAAACGGTGACTTTTCATTATAATCAGCGACATTCGCAGGAAGTTGAAGTGGCAAAATCCATTGCGGAAAAGCTTGGTGTGAAAAATCATTTGCTTGATATGTCACTTTTAAATCAGCTTGCACCGAATGCCCTGACTAGAAATGATATTGAGATAGAAGTAAAAGACGGCGAACTGCCATCCACATTCGTTCCAGGCCGCAATTTGGTATTCTTATCCTTTGCGTCTATCCTGGCTTACCAAATTGGCGCGCGCCACATTATTACAGGAGTTTGCGAGACAGACTTCAGTGGTTATCCTGACTGCCGTGACGAATTCGTGAAATCTTGCAATGTCACGGTAAATCTGGCAATGGAGAAGCCGTTTGTGATCCACACGCCTCTCATGTGGCTCAATAAGGCGGAAACGTGGAAGCTTGCAGATGAGCTTGGCGCGCTGGATTTTGTGAAAAACAACACGCTGACATGCTATAACGGCATCATCGCAGACGGCTGCGGCGAATGTCCGGCATGTCACCTTCGTTCAAAAGGTTATGAAGAATATATGGTGATGAAAGGAGAGCGTGCATAAATTGTTATCTCAAATTTATCCGCAGGCCCAGCATCCTTATTCGTTTGAACTGAATAAGGACATGCATATCTCAGCCGCTCATTTTATCCCTCGGGAAAGTGCGGGAGCGTGCAGCAGGGTTCACGGGCATACGTATACCGTAAATATAACCGTTGCCGGCGACGAACTTGACGATTCAGGCTTTCTTGTCAATTTCAGCGTACTCAAAAAACTGGTGCACGGAAACTATGATCACACGCTATTAAATGATCATGAAGATTTTTCTCAGGACGACCGGTATTCGCTGCCGACAACTGAAGTCGTGGCGAAAACGATTTATGACAACGTACAGGCTTATTTAGACACTTTGGAGAATAAGCCGACCTGTGTACAGGTGTTTGTCCGTGAAACACCGACAAGCTACTGTGTCTACCGTCCGAAAAAGGGTGGTTTGAATGGCTAAAGGAATTCCTGTATTAGAAATTTTCGGCCCGACGATTCAAGGAGAAGGCATGGTGATCGGACAGAAAACGATGTTCGTCCGGACAGCCGGCTGCGATTATTCCTGCAGCTGGTGTGACTCCGCTTTCACTTGGGACGGGTCTGCTAAAAAAGATATTCGCTGGATGACGGCGGAGGAGATTTTTGCGGAGCTTAAGGACATTGGGGGAGATGCGTTTTCTCATGTGACGATCTCAGGCGGCAACCCGGCTCTGTTAAAACAGCTGGATGCTTTTATTGAACTGCTGAAGGAAAATAACATCCGTGCAGCGCTTGAAACTCAAGGGACCGTTTATCAGGATTGGTTTACGCTGATTGATGACCTGACAATTTCTCCAAAACCGCCAAGCTCAAAAATGGTAACGAACTTTCAAAAGCTTGACCACATTTTAACTTCACTTCAAGAGAATGATAGACAGCATGCTGTCAGCTTGAAGGTTGTCATCTTTAATGATGAAGATCTGGAATTTGCCAAAACTGTGCACAAGCGGTATCCGGGAATCCCGTTTTATTTACAAGTCGGAAATGATGACGTGCATACGACAGATGATCAGTCACTGATTGCACATTTGCTTGGAAAATATGAAGCGCTTGTTGATAAGGTAGCTGTCGATGCGGAGCTGAATCTCGTCAGAGTGCTCCCGCAGCTGCACACCCTGTTATGGGGCAACAAACGCGGAGTATAATAGAAAGGAAGATGAACATGACGACAAGAAAAGAATCAGAATTAGAAGGTGTAACATTGCTAGGCAATCAAGGTACAAATTATTTGTTCGAATATGCACCGGACGTGCTGGAATCCTTCCCTAATAAACATGTAAACCGTGATTACTTTGTAAAATTCAATTGCCCGGAATTCACATCTTTATGTCCTAAAACAGGCCAGCCTGACTTTGCGACAATCTACATCAGCTACATTCCTGATGAAAAAATGGTTGAAAGCAAATCATTAAAGCTGTATCTATTCAGCTTCAGAAACCATGGTGACTTCCACGAGGACTGCATGAATATCATCATGAACGACTTGATTGAATTAATGGACCCGCGCTACATTGAAGTATGGGGCAAATTCACGCCAAGAGGCGGAATTTCCATTGATCCGTACACAAACTACGGAAAGCCTGGCACGAAGTATGAGAAAATGGCCGAATACCGTATGATGAACCATGATTTGTATCCGGAGACAATTGATAATCGTTAATTATTCCGTTGTGTGATACGGAGTGTAAAAGGAAGTGGAGTCACAGTAAAATCCGAACATTCAGCGTTAATTTTCAGCGGAAATGTGACCTGGTCACAGCGAAGTGTGACCCGCACTAAGCTCAATAAAAGTGGGAAAAGTCACACCTGAAAATGGCTCTACTCATGGGAATTGTATTAAAAAGTGTGACCTGAGGTGCAACCTGAACTGTGACTTTTATGCAGTGAAAAATTGATAGTACAGAAGCAGATTAAGGCGTACAATTTGTACGTCTTTTCTTTTTTATCCGAAAGAAAAAATGCCTATCTAGAGATCATAGGCATTAAATATTATTATCAATATCTTCATTTATTTTTTGGCTAAGTTTCTGAACCTTCTCTTTAACATTTGAAACAGCTCTTTTTTGAATTTCATCAATTCTCCTGAATATAGTCGATGACACTTCTTATTAGAACTTCACTTTCAAAATTGAATATCTCATTTATTTCTGACTGTTCTTCATCTGTTAGGTGATGGTATTGAAGTTGTTTAGCATTTACTTCAGCAGCTACATCAATCCTAACTTAGTTGTTCTGGTTGTACAATTTCATATTCACCTTCTGCATACTCTTGCTCCGCATAATAGCCTCCCCATTGACAGAGCTCCTGCAAGATAGGTTTAAGAGATTCTCCAAGTTCAGTGGATGAATATTCAACCTTCGGCGGTACTTGATTATACATCTTTCTGCTCACAAGTCCACTGGCTTCAAGCTCTCTAAGTGTTTGAATCAGCATTTTCTGAGTTATATTTGGGATAATGCGCTTTAATTCACTCGTTCTCTTTGGTCCATTCATTAAAAAGTATAATACAAGGCCTTTCCATTTTCCGCCAATAACTTCCTTTGTCACTTCAAACCCACAGCTAAATTTTTTCATGTCTAAAGCTCTCCATTCCACATTTATTACTTTTTAGTTACTATATCACAAAAAAGTGGGTACTTCCGATAATGTGCTTACTGAAGGATACTATATCTTGTAAGTTGTTCTTCAAGTACTTAAAGGTACTAGACATAAAATAAAATTAATTCTAAAGGAGTGTTAAGTATGGGTAAATTTGAAGGTAAAATAGCGCTTGTAACGGGTGGAACAAGTGGGATTGGTCTTGCTACAGCACAAAAATTTGTAAACGAAGGTGCATATGTTTATATTACGGGACGTAGACAAAACGAACTTGATAAAGCTGTTAACCAAATTGGCAAGAACGTAACCGGTGTTCAAGGTGATATTTCTAAGCTTGAAGACTTAGACAAACTATATGACATTATAAAGCAGGAAAAAGGTAAGTTGGACATTCTTTTTGCTAATGCAGGCATCGGCAACTTCCTTCCATTAGGTGAAATTACTGAAGAGCAGGTTGATAGAACGTTCGACATTAACGTTAAAGGAACCATCTTTACTGTTCAAAAAGCGTTATCACTATTCCCGGACAAAGTAGGTTCTATTATTGTAACGGGCTCTACTGCTGGATCAATTGGCAACCCAGCGTTTAGTGTATATGGAGCATCTAAAGCAGCATTAAGAGCACTAGTTCGCAACTGGATTCTTGACCTAAAAGGTACTGAAATCCGTGTAAATGTGGTTAGTCCAGGAGGTATTCTTACACCTGCCTACGATGAGCTTTTTGGTGATGCACTTGAAGAGGTACTGGAAAATAGCAGAAATACTGTTCCAGCTGGAAAAGTTGGGACACCTGAAGAAGTAGCAAACGCTGTATCTTTCCTTGCTTCAGACGAAAGCAGTTACTTGACGGGTGTTGAATTGTTCGTAGATGGCGGGCTAGCACAGGTATAATTTCACTGCGCAGAGATTACAAATAGTCCCCAAAAAAGGTTAATGGGGATTTACTTGAAGAAGTCGTATAAAAAAGTCGTTTTCCTTAAAGGACAGGGAATTCGACTTTTTTATATTTGAATTTGATTAACGTTGTAAATTCGCATTTTCCTGGGGCTACTACTAAATGACCTGTAAAAAAGATTACACTGTGAATAAATGTACTTAAAGTAACGGGGGCTCTTGACTTTTAATAAAAAATAATATCCCTGTCCTTGTATTCTAATACTTTTAAAAATATTTAAAGGAATCCTTATGTCCTGAATAACCACATAGGAAAATATGTTGTAGGTTGCTTTCTTTTTTTGTGGGGCATCCCACACAAGCTATCTCGTGATCTCACACCTGAACGTTTTTTATAGACTAGTACCGCGACAAGTTATATTACATATACATACCAATAAAGTAGACATTAAAAAGTGAAAGAGAGGATGGAAATGTGTGAAAATTCTTTTCCTTGAGAGTCATCCCATGTGGCTCTATGGTTTACCGAATGGGTTTAGGGAAGCAGGACATACCGTAATGATTTCCGGTCCTGTAAGTCGGGAAAATATAACTGAAATGATAGACGAATTTAAACCAGATTTAATAGTATCTATGGGATGGACACCAGAGCATTCAAGGGAAAAGCAGGCCTGGATTCGCAACGCTACTAAAAAGGTGAATATCCCTCTCGTTTATTGGGCAACTGAAGACCCGCTGCACACTCAAAACTTTACTATCCCGTTAATTAAAAAGATGAAACCGGATTTTGTTTTCACGGTCACGCCTTCTCTGTGTAAAACTTATGAAAGCATGGGGATTAAAGCAGCTCACTTAGACTTTGCATTTCACGAAAGTATACATCACCAGATTAAACCATTAGCGAAATACAGTTGTGATATAGCAGTGGTGGCTAATGCTTACCCTAATTTTCTTGAAGAACATCCGGAAGTGTTCCGTTCGTCCTCTTTAAAAACGCTTATTCGTCCTCTTATACGGAAGGGTATTCGCATTGATTTTTGGGGGAGAAACTGGGAAAAAATGAGTAAATATATAGGAAGAGAAATTCCCCGCAATTGGATCCATGGATACCTTGATTATACTGAAGCATATAAAGTTTACAGTTCAGCAAAAATCATTATCGGTTTGCAAAACTGTGAAAGCCAACTTACACAACGCACCTATGAGATTCTTGGTTCCGGGGGGTTTTTATTGACATCGGATACACCAGCAGTTCGAGGTAAATTCAAACCTGGCCGCGATCTCATCGTTTCTTCCTCCCCAAAAGAAACATTGGAAAAGGTTAAATACTATTTAAATCATGATAGCGAGAGAAAAAAGATTCAGATAAACGGTAAAAAGGCTGTAAAGAATGATTCCTATCGGCATAGAGCCGAGAGAATGCTTGAGGTGCTAAAAAGCAGAGGAATCATAAGAAACTTAGGGGAAACCATTCATTATGTAGATGTTCTCAAAGAAAAATACGTGATCCATCATGTTACTCCCGGTGAAACATTATCAATAATTGCCAGTAAGTATAATGTTTCCCTGCAGCAACTCATGGAGCTTAATCATTTCAAATCAGATCAAATATATGCTGGACAAATCATTAAGATTAGAGAGAAACTGTTTAGAAATATTAATAACAAATTATTCTAAAGGAGAGTAATATGAATGAAGGGGAAAATACCTAAAATAAGAAATCAAGCGAATAAAGTAAAAAGAACGCCTCGTTATATGGAATTTCCCGTGACATACGAAGTATATCATGTGGAATCCGGCGATACATTATGGACGATTGCCAAATCCTTTGAAATTCCGGTACAACAACTTATGAATCTTAATAAGCTTTCTTCAGATAGAATTTATCCTGGACAAATTATAAAGATAAGAGAAAGATAATCTTTGAGGTTTCGGAAGCGAATCAAATTGAAATGACAATCCTCATTTTTTTATTTGTGGGGAACTTGATATTTTTGGGGATGAAGGGGTTATGAGATGTTTCAAATGAGCTATTACTATTCTGGATTAGGATGGGACTTTATTCAACACGTTGATCAAACGAACGGAGTATTAAATGTTGTGTCTCCTGATTTTTTCTATATCAGAAAAGATGGATCATTACTTCTCCGTTCAGCTAATCCCGATGTGATTAAAGCTCTTCATAGAAGAAAATTAAAAGTAGTTCCTTTTCTAAGCAATCATTGGGATCAGGATTTGGGACGATTTGCATTAATGAACCGAGTTCTTTTAGCTAAACAAATTTCTCATGCAATAGAAGAACTGGATTTGGATGGAGTTAATATCGATATAGAAAACCTTACAGAAAAAGATCGGAATCTATTTACAGATTTTATTAGATTAGTAAGGAAAAGTATTCCTAGACATAAAGAAGTATCAGTTGCAGTGGCGGCAAATCCTTTTGGCTGGACGAAGGGCTGGCACGGATCATATGATTACGAGTATTTAGCTAAATATGCAGATTATCTTATGGTTATGGCCTATGATGAAAGCCGCCTTGCTGGGCCTACTGCAAGTGTAGGATGGGTGGAAAAGTCCATTCAATATGTTCTGACCCAAAAAATCTCTCCTCAAAAACTAGTTTTAGGATTGCCATTCTATGGCCGCTGCTGGATGGAAGGCCAATCTGCCTCTCAAGCCATTCCCCTTTACCTTGTTGTTAGTAAAAAGGCATAGCGGGACAATTATTTTTGACACCAAGAGTCAATCTCCAAAAGCTATTTTTACTGTCAATCACGATAAAAAGGGGCCGTTGCCTTCGGGAACATATACATTATGGTTTGAAAATGAACAGTCACTCAGAGCAAAAATAAAACTCGCTCAAAAATATAATCTGAAAGGTCTTGGCAGCTGGAGTCTTGGACAAGAAGATGCGTCAGTCTGGAATACAGTGTTTAAAAATATATAATGATTTATAGTTCAGAACAAAATTCGAAGATAATTGCAATGAATCTCTAAATGGACATACTGAAAGGAGTTTATTACGAGTGCGGGTAAAACAGTGAGGGCATTCCATAGGCCCTTCTCCCAAAATGTTCTACACGAGGCATTACATTGGGCTTGAAATACACATTCAAACTTATGTTATAGTACGCATTTTACGGATGTGTTGAATTTATTCTGCTTCCATGATTTAATCATACACATGCTACTTGATAGCAGGGTTATCGCATTTCATTCAGAATTGTTCAGGATCGATATGGAAGCGCACGACTAACTAGAACTTTAAAAGCATACACTCATATACTTCCTGAATGGATGCTGGTTTATCTAAAAAACATGATGAGAATTGATTGTACGCATGGTGAAGCATGACTTGTTGATAATCGACCATATGGTTTCTCCTTAGAAATGAGGGGGTTTTTACATAAAAAAGACGAGCGAATCCGGGGGGAATTCCACTCGCCGCTTTCTAATGAAAAGACGGGATGCTGGATGGCAGCTCGTCTGTTTTATTATAATTTAACGAACGTATGTTTGTAAAGGTGTCTTTTCGAATGAATTGGTTCATATAACCGTTAAGAACAGATTCATTGTAAACATTCGCTAAGGTATGCTAAGATGCATGGACTATAAAGGAGTGATATGAAGTGAAGACATTGCGGTTAAACAATGTAACGTTAGAAATGGCTGCATATCAAGAGGAGAGCGAGCCGAAGCGAAAAATTGCATTTACCTTAAACGTTACGAGTGAGACTTACCATGATATCGCTGTCCTGTTGTATGAAAAAACGTTTAATGTCGAGGTTCCGGAACGCGATCTTGCCTTCCGGGGGGAAATGACAAATTATTCAACATCATTGACCAACCTGTACGAACCAGGGGCCGTCAGCGAGTTCTATATAGAAATAACGGAAATAGACAAAAACGCCGATTCATGATCGGTGTTTTTTATGTAAAAAAGCTGCCGGCCGGCAGCTTTTGAGAAAGCGAATTTCATATGTAAGGTGTTAAATTGTCCGTCTTGCAGTTTTTTGAATAAATGTGGAAATAAGGAGGTTTTAATAGGAGTCTCTGATGATCTTATAATTTTTATGATTAACAACTGTCAATGAATCTAACTCAAGATCCCGATAGTTATCCATGATCGTCACATCAACGATAACAGAATTCTCATTTACTTTTTCAACAACACCGGTTAATCCGTTTTTAAATTCAATGACATTCCCAACCTTAGCGATTTTCACAAGCTTCCTCTCCTTTAAACATAATAATGCCTTTTGAAAGTATTTTGCAGTATTTTCATTGAGAAGTAAAGCGATAAGGAGTTTTATCTCCCTTATGAATTGTTCTGTCGCTATAAAGATGATATATTGATTTTCGTCAATAGAAAGAAAAGGGGGGAATTTTTGTTGCGTCCCGAAGAAATAACAGAAATGATTGAACAGCTGCGCACCGGCGCCATAAACGAACTGAGAGTCCAGAAAGAGCATTTTCTTGATTTCAGGGCCGTGTTATCTAAACAAGATGATTTTAAACATTTCCGAGGAATTGCCCAGCAAGGCGGAGATGTTATCTTTCAATACTTAGAACAGCCAAGAAGCTGAAGGTTTCTCATACGTGAGAAGCCTTTTTATCATATATGACAGAACACAAGCCTTTTATTACAGCTGTCTGTAACAGGTGTAAATAAAATGTAAAGTACCAAAGATGGATAAACATGTTTTAATTTAACAATATTTATAGAATTTCAGACTGTTTTTTTGCCATTAAGCAGTGAGTCATCCTCTTTATTCCATCCTGATACCTCCTTGGGAGAGTTGGAAAATCTTTTTCCGTGAAAATGAATGGATCTCTTGTTAAGGTTATGAAGTGTTTTTTGGAGCACTTTAAGGAGGAAACTGTATGACAACGAAATTCACTGCTCTGGCTGTTTTTCTTCTTTGTTTCATGCCTGCAGCCAAAATTGAGCATACACAAGCTTCACTACTGAGCGCAAAGAAGACAAAACATGAAGAAGCGAAATGGCTTACACATATAGATCGAAATACGAATGAATCTTTCCCTTCACTGTCTGCTGATAAAGACAAGAAAATAAAACCGATTAAGCTATCAGCACACACTGAAAAGAAAGAGAAAGATAAACCGGACAAAACAAATGATGAGAAAGAAACATATACACAGTCTGAAAAAGAGTTGCTGTCCCGTCTCGTTCACGCAGAGGCCAAAGGAGAATCATATAAAGGCAAGGTCGCTGTAGCAAGCGTTGTACTGAACAGGACGGAGAAAAAAGGTTTTCCTGATACGATAAGAGGAGTTATTTATCAGAAAAACGCCTTTGAACCGGTCGCAAACGGGAGCATTAACCAAAAGCCTGATAAAGAATCGATTGAAGCTGCCGAAGAAGCGCTGTCCTCAAAAAATAGAGAAACAGATGCCATATTCTTTTATAATCCGAAAACAGCGTCAGATAATTGGATTCGTTCAAGAAAAATCGTAGAAAAAATCGGCAGACACGTTTTTGCCGTCTAAGCATAGAAGAGACAATTTGTCTCAGCTGTGCTTTTTTTCATATAAAGAGTAAAAATAAAATAATTTTTGAACTTGTCTCATATGATGTTGGTAGTACAAGAGACAAGGAGAGACATCATGAATCGATTTGTGAAAGGGATCATTCTTTTATCCATTGCCGCCTTTTTCGCTGAATGCCTTGAATTTGTCGTCAATATGATTTTGGCGCGGGAGCTTGGCGAGCATGGGATGGGGCTTTACATGAGTATTTTGCCCACGATCTTTTTAATTATTGTCATCGCGAGCCTGGAACTGCCGATATCCATTTCTAAATTCATTGCCGAGTCAAATCCTAAGCTTCATGAAAGCATGCTGAGGCACGCTTTCAGAATGACAGCCATTTTTACTGCTTTTTCTACTGCCGCCGCTAGTATTGCGCTTCCGTTTATTCCGGTATTTGATACATACCACCCGTTTATTAAAGGGATTGTCATCGGCTTAATTCCTGTTGTCGCCTTTACTTCAATCGCCAGGGGCTACTTTATGGGTGTGCAGAAAATGGGGAAGATCGCAATTGCCAATGTGCTGAAAAAAATCATCCAGCTCTTGTGCTTATTCCTCTTTTTTCAATGGTACTCATTTGAATTGGACATGGCTGTGCTGATTTCCTTGTTTGTTCTAGTCGTGAGTGATGTGGTCGTGCTTGTTTATTTATATTCACAATTTATCATGGCAAGGCGGGCGTTATCCGGCCAGCAGCACATTCATTTGCGCGGAAAGGATGTAAGGAAAAGACTGCTTGCTGTTTCAATTCCTACAACAGGACTGCGTATTTTTCATGCGGTTGTCAATGCAATTGAACCCTTTTTAGTAAAAGGAGCTCTTTTGGCTGCGGGCGTTGCCGGGACAGCGGCGATCGATCAATACGGAATGCTGGCAGGAGTGGCTGTGACGATAGGGTCGTTCCCTGCTTTTATTGCCCATTCGTTAATGGTCGTCATGATACCGAGTATTTCGGAAGCTTATGCACTTTCTCAGTATGACATCGTGTTAAAAAGGCTGAAGCAGTCGATTTTCATTACATTAGGTTACGGTATACCTGCCGTCTGGGTCATGTTCCAGTTTGCGGGACCTCTCACGCATTTGTTTTTTCACTCTCCTGAAGCGCAGTATTACTTGCAGCTGTTGTGGCCTTACTTTCTCTTTCATCTGTTTGTCATGCCGCTGCAGGCGTGCTTAATCGGGATGGGTTTTGTGAAAGAGGCTTTTTATCACAATGTATGGAGCCATATCGTTGCGCTAAGTATGATGTATGTACTGGGATCAATGGAGAATCTGCAAATGCTCGGGATTATCCTTGGAATGAACACTGGCATGATTCTTTTGACGAGCCTGCACTATGCCACGATCTGCAAAGCATTGAAGGTATCTGTATTTCTTACGGGAGGGACCAGAACGCCGCGAATTGAAGGATGATAAAGGAACAGCAGGGGCAAGCTAATTGAAAAGCATGAAAGGAAGATTCCATGTTGACGAAGCGCTTGCTTACTATATACATTATGTTATTAGGGTTGATTGCATGGTTTCCAGGTGCGGCACAAGCTGAGGAAAAACAGCCTGCTGTTCCCGCTGTTTTTCTTATGAAAACGATAGAAGGGGAGGACATCTCGATTCCGAATAAAGGGCAAAAAACAATTCTCCATTTTTGGACGTCATGGTGCCCGCCCTGCAAAAAGGAGCTTCCACAGTTTCAATCGTTTTATGATGCCCATCCATCCGACAGTGTAAAGCTGGTAACGGTGAATTTAGTGAATTCGGAACAAAATCAGCAAGTCGTTGAAGACTTTATTAAAGCAAACAAGCTGACGTTTCCGATTGTCCTTGACTCAAAAGGGGAATTGATGAAGGAGTATCATATCATCACGATCCCAACATCATTTTTGCTGAATGAAAAGGGAGAAATTGAAAAAACAAAAATTGGCCCGATGACAGCGGAACAACTGAAGGAATGGACGGAAGAATAGCTGAGAGCATAGACTCTCAGCTTTTTTCATATAGAGAAGAAGTGAATAAACATTAATGATAATTATTATCAAAAAGAAATTAAAATAATTATAATTGAAATTCTCTTCGTGCGTGCTATAATAAAGGAAGACATCAAGAAATAACTGACGATAAAGCTGCCTTTTGGGCAGCGATTTTGTTTTTATAAGAGAAATGAAGATGATTTACGTTCTCAATTAGAGAGGAGAATTCGATATGAATGAACAAGTTATCGTTCAACGCGACCCGCATGAGCCATTGAAAACAGACAAGAGGGAAAAAAACTGGGCACAGCACGCGGAGCTTATTGCAGCACTTGTATCAGGCGCTCTTATTTTGGCAGGCTGGCTCTTATCCGGATATCAGGTATTATCCATAATACTTTTCTTGCTGGCTTTTGTGATCGGCGGATTTGCTAAAGCGAAGGAAGGAATCGAAGAAACACTCGAATCCAAAACGCTGAATGTAGAACTTTTAATGATTTTCGCTGCCATTGGTTCCGCCTTGATCGGATACTGGGCAGAGGGTGCTATTTTAATATTTATTTTTTCCTTAAGCGGAGCTTTAGAAACATACACGATGAATAAAAGCAGCAGAGATTTAACGTCTTTAATGCAGCTTGAGCCTGAAGAAGCGACATTGATGGTCAATGGTGAAACCAAAAGAGTTCCGGTTTCAGACTTGCAGGCCGGTGATATGATTGTGATCAAACCTGGAGAACGCGTAGCGGCAGACGGTATCATTGAATCGGGCTCGACAAGTCTTGACGAGTCGGCTTTAACAGGTGAATCAATGCCTGTAGAAAAAAACACAGGCGACACTGTATTCACAGGAACGGTGAATCGCAATGGCTCCTTGACAGTCCGTGTCACGAAAGCAAATGAAGATTCGTTATTCAGAAAAATTATCAAACTGGTTGAATCAGCGCAAAATAGTGTTTCACCCGCGCAGGCTTTCATCGAACGATTTGAAAATGCTTATGTGAAAGGTGTGCTAATTGCGGTGGCGCTCCTTTTATTCGTCCCGCACTTTGCGCTGGGCTGGAGCTGGAGTGAAACCTTCTACCGCGCAATGGTGTTTATGGTTGTCGCGTCACCTTGTGCGCTTGTCGCCTCTATTATGCCGGCGGCGCTGTCCCTGATTTCAAATGGCGCCCGCAACGGTATGCTTGTGAAAGGAAGCGTCTTTCTTGAACAGCTGGGCTCAGTGCAAATGATCGCCTTTGATAAAACCGGAACTGTAACAAAAGGCCAGCCTGCCGTAGAGACGATCAGAATAGCAGAAGGATTCAGTGAAGCGGAAGTTCTTGAGGCTGTCTATGCCATCGAAACGCAATCAAGCCATCCGCTCGCCCAAGCCATAACGGCGTACGCTGAAAGCCGCGGCGTGAATCAGTCCGGCTACATATCTATAGAAGAAACCTCAGGGTTTGGCGTTATGGCAGAAGTGTCGGGTGCGAAATGGAAGGTCGGTAAAGCAGGTTTTATCGGCGAGGAAATGGCAGCACAATTTATGAAACAAACAGCATCAGATGTCATTCAAAGCGGTCATACAATTGTATTTGTGAAAAAGGATGATCAAATAGCAGGCTGTATCGCACTGAAGGACCAAATCAGGCCTGAAGCAAAAGAGGTCATGGAAGAACTGAACCGACTTGGGATTAAAACGGCCATGCTGACAGGAGATCACGAAGACACGGCTCAAGCGATTGCCAAGGAAGCCGGCATGACAACTGTCGTGGCAGAATGCCTGCCTGACCAAAAAGTGAATGAAATCAAACGGTTAAAAGAAGAATTCGGAACGATTGCAATGGTGGGTGACGGAATCAATGATGCGCCGGCACTCAAAGCAGCGGATGTCGGCATTGCGATGGGCGGCGGAACAGATGTAGCACTTGAGACCGCTGATATGGTCCTCATGAAAAACGATTTGAAAAAGCTCGTAAACATGTGCCGCTTGTCTCGGAAAATGAACAGGATCATCAAACAAAATATCGTGTTTTCTCTAGCTGTAATCTGCCTGCTGATTTGTGCAAACTTTTTGCAGGCGATGGAATTGCCATTTGGCGTGATTGGTCATGAGGGCAGCACGATTTTAGTCATACTAAACGGTTTAAGACTCCTAAAATAAAACCAGCAGCCTAATCAGGCTGCTGGCTTTTTATGTATCAAGCTTTCCCTTCATTTTTGTCTTTATCAGATCTTTTCATAACTAGGATGAGAGCGAGGGTGCAGCAAAGGAAACCCGCTGCACAGCCTATGATAGAGCTGTAATAATAAAAGCCCACCATCTTCATCCCGATAAAAGGAGCGGAAATTCCCAAAACCGTTAAGAGCATAACTGCTTTTCGTCTGAAAAAATTCATCAGCAAACGGAACAACCCCCCTGCGATTGAACGTTACTGTCAGTATACAGGAAGAGGAGCAGGAAATAAAATGCATTAGAAAATGAAGGCGTCGTGAAAGGCAAACACCGGTAAAACCTGTTACAATGGAAGACAGAACAATGCATTGCAAATGGCAGGGAGGAACAAGAAGTGAATAGAATACAACGCGTCTCTTCATGGCTGAAGGAAGCGGGGCATACTGCCGCATTTATTCATACGAAAGAAAATGTTTTTTACTTAACCGGTTTTTACACAGAGCCGCATGAAAGATTAATGGGGTTATTTATTTTTCAAGAAGAGGAGCCTTTCTTTGTTTGTCCAGGAATGGAAGCAGGACAGGCCCGCAACGCAGGCTGGAATCATGAAATCATTGGCTATGCGGATCACGAAAATCCGTGGGAGCTGATAGAGAAGGCTTTGAAAAAGCGAAATATCAGCATACATATGCTTGCGGTAGAAAAGGATTCAATCTCGCTGTCACGTGCAGAACAGCTGAAGCATGCGACGGGCGGGGCTCAATTTGTTTCAGCAGAAGAAACACTCAATCAATTTCGCCTGATTAAAGATGACAATGAGATTCGTTTGCTGAAAGAGGCGGCAAAGCTTGCAGATTACGGTGTTGAAGTCGGCACAGCCGCTTTGCGTGAAGGCATCAGTGAAGTGGAAGTGCTCGCTCAAATTGAGTATGAGCTGAAGAAAAAAGGAATTCAGGGCATGTCTTTCTCTACAATGGTTTTATTCGGAGAAAAATCTGGCCAGCCTCATGGAAATCCTGGTACAGCCACGTTGAAGAAAGGTGATTTTGTTTTATTTGATCTCGGTGTTATTCTTGATGGCTATTGCTCTGATATTACAAGAACGTTTGCATACAAAACCATCAATCCGAAGCAGGAGGCCATTTACGAGACTGTGCTTCAAGCGGAAAAAGCCGCGATTGAGGCAAGCAAACCCGGTGTGAGAATCGGAGATCTGGATTTAACTGCCCGCGGAATCATTGAAAAAGCGGGATATGGTGATTATTTTCCTCACCGGCTTGGGCATGGACTCGGAATTTCAGTCCATGAGTATCCATCAATGAGCCAGGCCAACGATACACTGCTGCAGGAAGGCATGGTCTACACGATCGAACCGGGGATTTATGTGCCAGAGATCGGCGGCGTACGCATTGAGGATGACGTTCACGTAACAAAGGACGGAGCAGTTGCTCTGACCCAATATCCAAAGGATTTGATCATACTGTAATAGAAATAAAAAAGGACTTTGTTCTCGACATCGTCCTTTTTTATCTGCATTAAATAAAAAAATCATCAAATGTTCGAAAGGGTTTAATTTCATGTTTTTGGTTGAGAGGTTTTACAGCAAGACAGCTGCCACCGAGAACAGTGAGACATAACCCAATTAAAATGAAGAAACCCATGTGATCTTCTCCTTTCAGCTAAAAACACAAAAAGATATCTGGTACGTCCATATCATATTGTATGAAACGCATTCCAGATCAAGGGGATTTAGAAAGAAGGGAATCTATGGCTAATATTAAAGACATTGCAGAGAAAGCCGGTGTCTCTGTTACAACGGTTTCCCGAGTCATAAACAATCATCCATACGTCAGTGAAGACAAACGAAAAAGAGTGTTTGAGGCAATGGAATCATTGGAGTACACGAGAAATATTCACGCTGTACATTTGTCGAAAGGATTTTCAAACATGATTGGTGTTGTCTTGCCGACGGTTAATCTGCCATATTTTGCAGAGCTGATTGCAGGAATAGCCGACGCAGCCGCGGAATCCGGGGTTCACCTCTCTTTATTCCAAACAAACTATGAAGTACAAAAAGAAATCTTTGCGCTGTCCCAATTAAAGCAGCGCCAGGTTGACGGCCTGATTTTTTGCTCAAAGGCGCTTGCTGATGAGAAACTCATGGAATGGGAGGGCCCGATTTTGCTTTGCCAGAATTCAGATAATGCCCGCTTCCCAACCATCAGCATTCCTCACCAAGAAGCATTTCGGAACGGCTTGGACTATTTAATTGCCAAAGGGCACAAAAAAATAGCCATCTGTTTGGCAAGAAAAAAAGGCATGAACAGCCATTTTCGAATCAAAGCCTACAAAGAGGCATTGGAAGAGATCGGCGAGGCATTTCGTGAAGACTGGGTAATTGAGAAAGCGATTACAATCAATGATGGGAAGGCGCTTTTTCATAAATGGAATACGTGGAAGGAAAAGCCGACGGCTATTTTTGTTGCCAATGACCAAGTCTCAGCAGGGCTTTTTCTTGAAGCAAAGAACCAGCGGGTGTCAGTACCGGATGAGCTTGCAATCTTAAGCGTTGATAACCACGAAATCAGCCAAGCGCTTGGAATCACAACGATCGATATTCAGACAAGGGAAATGGGAAAGCAGGCATTTGCCATATTGGAAAAAAGAATTCAAGGACAGCCGATTGAAAGGAAAGTTCTGGATTACCGTCTCATCGAAAGATCGACTGTTTAGTGAATGCATTGAAAAAAGGTTTGACGTGCATTCTGTTCGTTATGTACGATATGAGGTATTGAATGACAAAGGAGCTGAGGATCGTGAATGGGTCCTTCACAGTGAAAAAGGTACTGAATAATAACGTATTAATTGCTTCTCATCATAAATACAGCGAAGTCGTTTTAATCGGAAAAGGTATTGGTTTCGGAAAAAAACAAGATGATGTCATTGAAGATAAAGGCTACGATAAAATGTTCATTTTAAAAGACGAGAAGGAACAAAAGCAGTTTAAAAAGCTCCTTGACTATGTTGATGAAAAGCTCGTTGATATTTCAAACGATGTCATCTATCACATAAGCAATAGGACGAATCACTCATTAAATGAACATATTCACATTGCGTTGACAGACCATATCGCATTTGCGATCAAAAGGCAGCAGCAGGGATTTGATATGAAAAATCCATTTCTAATGGAGACTCAGTCACTATATCCTGAGGAGTACCAAATTGCCAAAGAAGTCATAGATATGATCAATGAAAAAGCGGGACTCTGCCTTCCGGAAGGGGAGATTGGTTTTATCGCTCTGCATATCCATTCAGCGTTGACAAACCGTCCGCTGTCCGAGGTCAATCAGCACTCTCAGCTCATGGCGCAGCTTGTCGAGGTGATTGAAGACTCATTTCAAATGAAAGTAAATAAGGAAAGTGTCAACTATTTGCGGCTGATCAGGCATATCAGATTTACAATAGAAAGAATTAAAAAAGAAGAACCGACTAAAGAACCAGAAAAATTAATGTTGTTATTGAAAAATGAATATCCGCTATGCTACAATACAGCTTGGAAATTGATTAAAATCTTGCAGCAAACATTGAAGAAACCAGTTCATGAGGCGGAAGCGGTTTATCTGACGCTTCATCTGTACCGATTAACCAATAAAATTTCATAAATTCAGTTTATCCTTATAACGTGTTACTGATTCGATCAGGCATGAGTGATTGAGGGAAAAAAACGGGAAGTTCATTCTCGTTCTTTTGCGCACCCAATTTTGCTCATGCCTTTTTGTTGTGTAAAAGGGCAAATGTAAACGGTTAAACTGGAAGACTTACGCCTGTGAATTCGTTGTCATGATTTTTAGCTGTAAGGTCAGACTAGTAAAAAGAGGAGGTCAATTCTTATGTTTAAAGCATTATTCGGCGTTCTTCAAAAAATTGGGCGTGCGCTTATGCTTCCAGTTGCGATCCTTCCGGCTGCGGGTATTTTGCTTGCGATCGGGAATGCGATGCAAAATAAGGACATGATTCAGGTCCTGCATTTCTTGAGCAATGACAATGTTCAGCTTGTAGCAGGTGTGATGGAAAGTGCTGGGCAGATTGTTTTCGATAACCTTCCGCTTCTTTTCGCAGTAGGTGTAGCCATCGGGCTTGCCAATGGTGATGGAGTTGCAGGGATTGCAGCAATTATCGGTTATCTTGTAATGAATGTATCCATGAGTGCGGTTCTTCTTGCAAACGGAACCATTCCTTCGGATTCAGTTGAAAGAGCCAAGTTCTTTACGGAAAACCATCCTGCATATGTAAACATGCTTGGTATACCTACCTTGGCGACAGGGGTGTTCGGCGGTATTATCGTCGGTGTGTTAGCTGCATTATTGTTTAACAGATTTTACACAATTGAACTGCCGCAATACCTTGGTTTCTTTGCGGGTAAACGTTTCGTTCCAATTGTTACGTCAATTTCTGCACTGATTCTGGGTCTTATTATGTTAGTGATCTGGCCTCCAATCCAGCATGGATTGAATGCCTTTTCAACAGGATTAGTGGAAGCGAATCCAACCCTTGCTGCATTTATCTTCGGGGTGATTGAACGTTCGCTTATCCCATTCGGATTGCACCATATTTTCTATTCACCGTTCTGGTATGAATTCTTCAGCTATAAGAGTGCAGCAGGAGAAATCATCCGCGGGGATCAGCGTATCTTTATGGCGCAGATTAAAGACGGCGTACAGTTAACGGCAGGTACGTTCATGACAGGTAAATATCCATTTATGATGTTCGGTCTGCCTGCTGCGGCGCTTGCCATTTATCATGAAGCAAAACCGCAAAACAAAAAACTCGTTGCAGGTATTATGGGTTCAGCGGCCTTGACATCTTTCTTAACGGGGATCACAGAGCCATTGGAATTTTCTTTCTTATTCGTTGCTCCAGTCCTGTTTGCGATTCACTGTTTGTTTGCGGGACTTTCATTCATGGTCATGCAGCTGTTGAATGTTAAGATTGGTATGACATTCTCCGGCGGTTTAATTGACTACTTCCTATTCGGTATTTTACCAAACCGGACGGCATGGTGGCTTGTCATCCCTGTCGGCTTAGGGTTAGCGGTCATTTACTACTTTGGATTCCGATTTGCCATCCGCAAATTTAATCTGAAAACACCTGGACGCGAGGATGCTGCGGAAGAAACAGCAGCACCTGGGAAAACAGGTGAAGCAGGAGATCTTCCTTATGAGATTCTGCAGGCAATGGGTGACCAGGAAAACATCAAACACCTTGATGCTTGTATCACTCGTCTGCGTGTGACTGTAAACGATCAGAAAAAGGTTGATAAAGACCGTCTGAAACAGCTTGGCGCTTCCGGAGTGCTGGAAGTCGGCAACAACATTCAGGCTATTTTCGGACCGCGTTCTGACGGGTTAAAAACACAAATGCAAGACATTATTGCGGGACGCAAGCCTAGACCTGAGCCGAAAACATCTGCTCAAGAGGAAGTAGGCCAGCAGGTTGAGGAAGTGATTGCAGAACCGCTGCAAAATGAAATCGGCGAGGAAGTTTTCGTTTCTCCGATTACCGGGGAAATTCACCCAATTACGGATGTTCCTGACCAAGTCTTCTCAGGGAAAATGATGGGTGACGGTTTTGCGATTCTCCCTTCTGAAGGAATTGTCGTATCACCGGTTCGCGGAAAAATTCTCAATGTGTTCCCGACAAAACATGCGATCGGCCTGCAATCCGACGGCGGAAGAGAAATTTTAATCCACTTTGGTATTGATACCGTCAGCCTGAAGGGCGAAGGATTTACGTCTTTCGTATCAGAAGGAGACCGCGTTGAGCCTGGACAAAAACTTCTTGAAGTTGATCTGGATGCAGTCAAACCGAATGTACCATCTCTCATGACACCGATTGTATTTACAAACCTTGCTGAAGGAGAAACAGTCAGCATTAAAGCAAGCGGTTCAGTCAACAGAGAACAAGAAGATATTGTGAAGATTGAAAAATAAGGGTGTTAGTACGCCGTGCTTGTCAGATGACAAGTACGGTTGTATGATATAATATTGTGAAGTAATAAAGCTTTAAGTTAAAAGGAGAATGATAAAAATGGCACAAAAAACATTTAAAGTAACTGCAGATTCTGGAATCCATGCTCGTCCTGCGACAGTTCTTGTACAAACTGCTAGCAAATACGACGCTGACGTTAATTTAGAATATAACGGCAAAACAGTTAACCTTAAATCTATTATGGGTGTTATGTCTTTAGGTATCGCTAAAGGCGCTGAGATCACAATCTCTGCTTCCGGAGCTGACGAAAACGATGCTCTTAACGCTTTAGAAGAAACAATGAAAAGCGAAGGACTCGGCGAGTAATGCAAGAATTAAAAGGGATTGGTGCTTCAGCCGGCATCGCGATTGCAAAAGCGTACCGGCTTGAAGAGCCAGATTTAACGGTTGAAAAGAAAAACATCTCTGATTCTGAAGCGGAAGTAAGCCGTTTTGATGAAGCGATTGCACGTTCAAAAGAAGAGCTCGAAAAAATCAAAGAGCACGCTTTGAAAGAACTGGGTCAGGATAAAGCTGATATTTTTTCTGCTCACCTTTTAGTTCTCAGTGACCCTGAGCTTCTGAACCCTGTGAAAGAAAAAATCAGCACTGATTCAGTGAACGCTGAATTCGCTTTAAAAGAAACGTCTTCTATGTTCGTTACTATGTTTGAATCTATGGACAACGAATATATGAAAGAGCGTGCGGCAGATATCCGCGATGTAACAAAACGCGTAACCGGCCACCTGCTTGGCGTCGAAATTCCAAACCCAAGCATGATCTCAGAAGAGGTTATTATTGTAGCTGAAGACTTAACACCGTCTGACACAGCTCAATTAAACCGTGAGTTCGTAAAAGGATTCACTACTGATATCGGCGGACGCACATCTCACTCTGCCATCATGGCACGTTCTCTTGAGATTCCAGCAGTTGTTGGAACGAAAGCTGCTACAGGCACGATCCAAAACGGCGTGACTGTTATCGTTGACGGTATCAATGGCGATGTCATTATTGACCCATCTGCGGAAACTGTAAAAGAGTATGAAGAAAAACATAATGCTTATTTGGCTCAAAAAGCTGAGTGGGCGAAGCTTGTCAATGAACCGACTGTCTCAAAAGACGGACATCATGTAGAGCTTGCAGCGAACATCGGTACTCCTGATGATGTAAAAGGTGTTCTTGAAAACGGCGGAGAAGCAGTTGGCCTTTACCGTACAGAATTCCTTTACATGGGAAGAGATCAGCTGCCTACAGAAGATGAGCAGTTTGATGCTTACAAAACGGTTCTTGAGCGTATGGAAGGAAAATCAGTCGTCGTGCGGACACTTGATATCGGCGGAGACAAAGAGCTTCCTTACCTGCAGCTTCCTAAAGAAATGAACCCGTTCCTGGGATATAGAGCGATTCGTCTTTGCCTTGAAGAGCAAGAAATCTTCAGAACACAGCTTCGCGCGCTGCTTCGTGCAAGTACATACGGAAACTTGAAAATCATGTTCCCTATGATTGCGACAGTTAACGAATTCAAAGAAGCAAAAGCGATCCTTCTTGAAGAGAAAGAAAAGCTCGTAAAAGCGGGACAGGCTGTATCTGACGATATTGAAGTCGGAATGATGGTTGAGATTCCGTCAACTGCAGTCATCGCTGATCAGTTTGCTAAAGAGGTTGATTTCTTCAGTATCGGAACAAACGATTTGATTCAATACACAATGGCAGCTGACCGTATGAATGAACGTGTATCTTACCTGTATCAGCCATACAACCCGGCAATCCTTCGCTTAATTACACTGGTAATTGAAGCAGCACACAAAGAAGGAAAATGGGTTGGCATGTGCGGAGAAATGGCAGGAGACGAGATTGCGATTCCGATCCTTCTCGGCTTAGGCTTAGATGAGTTCTCAATGAGCGCAACGTCTATCCTTCCGGCAAGAACACAAATCAGCAAATTGTCTAAACAAGAAGCTGAGTCATTCAAAGAGAAAATCTTATCTATGAGCACGACAGAAGAAGTTGTCGCGTTCGTAAAAGAAACATTCAAGTAATGTACAAAAACCAGACGGCCTCCGGCCTGTCTGGTTTTTTTCATAAGTAAGGGTATAGAAGGACACAATAACATGGCTAGGAGGGATAGTATGTCAAACCAATTTAACGCAGGAGATACTGTTTATGTGATCTACAGAAATCCGCACGCCGCCAATGTAGCCCACATAAAGGAAGCCGAAATTGTGCACCATCCATACCATGAAGGCGAGCTTTCCCTGTTTATTTATGAAACCTATCATCCATTCGCAGAGGACGATGCTGTGTTTGCAAGCTATGAAGAAGCTAAATCGCTTTACAAAGAACTGTTTGATATTGATCCGTATGAGTAACAAGGAAATCATTACAACTCATATCCTTTCCGCCTAGTGAGAAAAGTAACGTTAGTAAAGGAAAAGGATGTGGCATCATGCAGAACCCATTTGTTCCGCAGCTTGTGTATATAGAACCGAGGGCGCTGGAATATCCGCTGGGCCAAGAATTACAAGATAAATTTGAGAATATGGGTATTGAAATCAGAGAAACGACATCCCACAATCAGGTGCGTAATATCCCTGGGAAAAATCATCTTCAGCAATATCGCAATGCGAAATCAACTTTAGTTATCGGTGTCCGGAAAACATTAAAGTTTGATTCATCCAAACCCTCGGCCGAATATGCCATTCCGTTTGCAACAGGCTGCATGGGGCATTGTCATTACTGCTACCTGCAAACAACCATGGGATCAAAGCCGTATATCAGAACTTATGTAAACGTCGAAGAGATTTTAGATCAGGCAGATAAGTATATGAAGGAGCGCGCACCAGAGTTCACAAGGTTCGAAGCATCATGTACGTCAGACATTGTAGGAATTGATCATCTGACACACACGCTGAAGCGCGCCATTGAACATTTTGGCCAAAGTGATCTCGGAAAGCTCCGATTTGTAACGAAATTTCATCATGTCGATCACCTATTAGACGCAAAGCATAACGGGAAAACGAGATTCAGATTCAGTATTAATGCCGACTATGTGATTAAAAACTTTGAGCCGGGAACTTCACCTCTTGATAAGCGGATAGAAGCGGCAGTAAAAGTTGCAAAAGCAGGCTACCCGCTAGGCTTTATTGTTGCTCCGATTTATATTCATGAAGGCTGGGAAGAAGGATACAGACATCTGTTTGAAAAGCTAGATGCTGCTTTGCCGCAGGACGTTAGACATGACATTACGTTTGAATTAATTCAACACCGTTTTACAAAACCGGCCAAACGAGTGATAGAGAAAAATTATCCGAAGACGAAGCTCGAATTAGATGAAGAAAAGCGCCGTTATAAATGGGGCCGTTACGGGATCGGAAAATATATTTATCAGAAAGATGAAGAGCATGCACTTCGAGAGGCACTTGAATCCTATATTGATACCTTTTTCCCTAACGCAAAAATTGAATATTTCACTTAAACGGGCTGTTGTGATCAACAGCTCGCTTTTTTATAAAAAACATTTTTCCATTCCATCAAAACGCCGTAATTCAATGATTCTTTATCCTCCAAATAATTGCTGACTACACGAATAGGTGAACGCCCGCAACGGAGGAGAAAGGACAGCACAGGGTCGTTTTTCCTGCCTTCCATCACATCTTCAACGTACTGAACAGCGCTGATCTCGTGTGCGTATTTATAATACAAAGGAATGCGGCCGCCGCCGAGAAGGCGTTCCAGTCTTTTATCAACAGTCAGCTCATACATCGTATTCATCAGCCATTTTCCGATTCCAAGCTTTCGATAATGAGGAGAAACAGAAATATCCACTACATATAAAGTATTTCCATGAGGTTCATGATTTTTAATCGATCCGTTGTCAGTTGCTTGTGCCCATGTATGATCAGGAGAATCAGGCTCAAATTGTACAATAAGAGCAGTCATGGAACCGATAATTCTGCCATTGATGAGCGCGCATAAAGCGCCTTCCGGAAAGGTTTTGATATGGCTGGCAAGCTGGTCCTCTGACCACAGCAATTCCTGGGGAAACGGAGGAGGGAAACATTCTTCTTGAAGAGAAATCAGCCTCTCGATGTCAGTCTCAGTGTAGTTTCTAATGGTCAGAGCCTCAAATTTTCTGCCGTCATGCACATACATTTGTTTTAGTATGATCATCACTCTCCTTATGTTGTTTCATTATAACGAAGATTGAATTTTCAGTAAATATATTCCGATTTTCTTATAATTTATTTTTTGATTATTCATTTTTCAAACGAAAGGGCCGATATAGAAATTAGGAGGGGATTGGTTTGTTTAAAAAACTTCACATGAAGATTGCTGTTTTTGTTTCGATTATGTTAATCATCACAGTTGTTCTCTTAATGCTGTCTTCTTATTTGACGCTAAAACCGATGATTACAGAGGATGGGAAAAATACAACTCAAAACGTGACGCAGTCACTTGAACAAAATATTGAATTGCAATTAAAGAGTTATGCCATTTCGTTATCAAGATTGGCTAATGGGGAATTAACGCATACATTTGTAACGAAACCAAGTAAAGAAGCTTCTCGGCTGTTTCACGATGACATTAAGCAAATCAAAGACAACGATGATTATGTTGCGATGGCTTACATAGGCACCGCAAAAAAAGAAATGTTTACATATCCAAAAGCGGATTTCGCTGAGGATTACGATCCAACATCAAGACCATGGTATAAGCTTGCAGCTGAAACCCCGGATCAAGTTGTTTGGACGGAACCTTATAAAGATGTCGTGACAGGAGACATGATTGTTACTGCATCGAAAGCGATCTTAGACAGGCAAAAAGTGATAGGGGTTGCCAGCTATGACTTGAAACTCTCTGCTATCCAGAGTATGGTCAATAAACAAAAGGTGCCTTACAAAGGATTTGCCTTTTTAGCTGATGCGAGCGGCAATCTTTTAGCCCATCCGTCAAATCAAGGAAAAAATATATCAAAGGATCAAACACTGCAAACCATCGCATCCGAGAAAAAAGGGATACAAGATGTGAATGGGAAAATGGTTGTGTACCAAACGATTGGCGAGACAGGCTGGAAGGTCGGAACGCAATTTGATACCGATCAATTAATGTGGATTTCAGATAAAATGAATCGGGCCAATCTTTGGATATCATTGATTGCGCTTATCATAACAATTATTCTCAGCTACTTCCTGGCCAAAACGATAACCGGTCCGATACAGCAGCTGATCGTAAAAACGAAAGCTGTTTCCGCAGGCGATTTAACAGTGCGCGCGGAATCAAAATCTAAGGATGAAGTCGGTATTTTAACAAGAGATTTCAATCTGATGGTTGAAAATATGAAGGAAATGGTTGAGCAAGTGAGACTCTCTTCAGGGAAAGTATCTGACACCTCTGAACAACTAACGGCTGTGGCTGCCGAAACTAATGAAACAAGCGGACAAATTGCAAAAGCGATTGAAGAAGTAGCCGCAGGGGCATCGGAACAGGCTTCTGAAGTTGAAACCATTAATGAAAAATCGGAAAGCCTGTCAACGAAAATCAGGCAAATCGCTGAGGAGGCAGGCGGAATTAAAGAACGCTCAAAATCGTCCGAGGATGCAAGCTATAAAGGACTTGACGCGCTCGGCCAGCTGCTGATGAAATCAAACGAAGCCAATATGGAAACGAAAAAGGTTGAAACGATGCTGCTGGATTTGGAAAATCAAACTAAGAATATTGAAGAAGTCGTTACAGCGATTTCAAACATATCTGATCAAACCAACTTGCTTGCCTTAAATGCCAGTATTGAGGCAGCCAGAGCCGGAGAAAGCGGGCGCGGTTTTGCCGTCGTAGCCGATGAAGTGCGGAAGTTAGCTGAGCAATCAGCCCTTTCTACAAAGCATATCAGCGAGACTGTGAAGCTTATCCAGCTTGAGACAAAAGAGGCCTCTCACGCGATGGTTGAGGCAAGCAGAATGAATGATGAACAAAACAGTGCAATTCACGAAACTGGAGAGGTATTAAATACGATAACTGCAGAAATGCAGTCACTGGTACAAGGTATTGATCACATTTACGCGGAAATTCAAAGAATGAGTGAAGAACAGCTTGCGATTTCTGAAGCCATTCAAAGCATTTCAGCCATATCACAGGAATCAGCTGCCGCAGCAGAGGAAGTGAACGCATCAACCGATGAACAGCTTGTCACCCTTGATAAAGTCAAACACTCAACGGAAACACTAAAACATGCAAGCCAAGAGCTTATGAACACAATTGCAAAATTCACATTGTAATCCAATTACATCCCCAAACATCATTTGTTTTGGGGATTTTTTATTTTATAAGATGAATAGATATGGTAGTCTAGAAAATGAAGGAAAAATGATAAATTTTAACTAAAATCTAAACGAAACATCTGGGAGGAATGACCTTGAAAAAAACAATTGGTTTTATCGGTCTTGGAGTAATGGGAAAAAGCATGGCATCACATATTCTCAATGACGGCCATCCTGTATTGGTGTACACCCGGACAAAAGAAAAAGCAGAAAGCATACTTCAAAAAGGCGCGATCTGGAAAGATACGGTCAAAGATCTTTCGAAAGAAGCGGATGTTATCATCACAATGGTCGGCTATCCCAGTGATGTTGAAGAAGTGTATTTCGGAAGCAATGGAATTATTGAAAACGCAAAAGAAGGTGCATATCTTATTGATATGACGACATCTAAGCCTTCGCTTGCGAAGAAGATTGCTGAAGCGGCCAAAGAAAAAGCATTGTTCGCTTTAGACGCTCCTGTTTCCGGTGGAGACATCGGTGCACAAAACGGAACACTCGCGATTATGGTCGGTGGAGAAAAAGAAGCTTTTGAAGCCTGCATGCCGATTTTCTCTTTAATGGGAGAGAATATTCAGTATCAAGGACCGGCTGGAAGCGGACAGCATACCAAGATGTGCAATCAGATTGCAATTGCAGCCGGTATGATCGGTGTTGCTGAAGCGATGGCTTATGCCCAAAAATCAGGCCTAGAGCCGGAAAATGTTCTGAAAAGCATCACAACGGGCGCAGCCGGAAGCTGGTCATTGTCAAATCTTGCTCCCCGTATGCTGCAAGGCAACTTTGAACCGGGATTTTATGTGAAGCATTTTATTAAGGATATGGGAATTGCACTAGAGGAAGCAGAATTAATGGGGGAAGAAATGCCAGGCTTGTCGCTCGCAAAATCTTTATATGACAAGCTAGCTGCTCAAGGTGAAGAAAACAGCGGAACACAGAGTATATATAAGCTTTGGGTGAAATAAAAAAAGATTGCCTGTACGAAACAGGCAATCTTTTTTTATTATTTTCCGATGAATTGTTGTGTCCAGATGCTTCCAGACTCAACGTAACCAACACCGATGTGAGTAAAGTTAGGGTTTAGAATGTTTTTTCTGTGTCCTTCACTGTTCATCCAAGCTTTTACTACTTCTTCTGGTGTCTTTTGGCCCTTCGCAATGTTTTCACCTGCTGTTTTGTAGCTGATTCCGAAAGATTTCATCATATCAAACGGTGAGCCGTATGTTGGGCTTTGGTGATCAAAGTAGTTTTTGTCTTTCATATCCTGAGATTTTGCGCGTGCAGATTTGCTTAACGTTTCATCAATTTGAAGCGGTTTTAAGCCTTGTTTTTGTCTTTCTGCATTTGTAAGTTCAACAACTTTTTTCTCATATGCACTTACAGATGAAGGTGCAGACGTTGTTGTGTTTGTTTTTTCAGCAGTTGCGGGTGCTTTAGAAGCAGTGTTTTGATCAGCAGCTGCTTTTTCAGTAGTCTTTTGTGCAGGTTTTGCCGTTTCTGTCTTTTGAACATCCTGAACTTTCACGTTAGATTGCTTCGCATGTTTTTGAAGAAGCTGCTTCATCTCTTTTTCGTTTGCAGCGTTTAACGTTTTGATATTTGTGTTAATATGCAGTTTTTTCACTGCATCGTTAAGTGACATGTTTTGTACTGTGTTCCCCGTTTTTACTGTAACCACAGGCTGGCAGGAGAGTTCTTTCGCTGATGCTTGCTGTACGCCCCCGAATGTGAATAATCCAACCGCAGCGGCAGCAGATAAAATAAATGCTTTCTTCATTAGTTCGTAACCTCCTAGAGTTGTTTGTTTCTACAGAAAAATCATAACATAGCTTTTTTGTCATAAAGATTCCAGCACTTTCCTTTGACAAATAGAGATTGTCATTTTCGTAAAGTAAATCCGTTGAATCACTAAGAATAAGGGAATCAGCGGTATATATGATTTTATCGTACCGTTACATAGCTTCCTTTTTTTTGAACCGTTAGTTATATTTTAATGTGTTTTTATATTGACAGCTTTTTTTACTCCTTTTCGCTGTAACAACTATTACAAAGGTGTTACAATTAATCTCAGTATATGTAAATATATTGAATGATTTGAGAGGGGTAACCAGAAGTGACTGAAATAGGACGTGAACCAAAGAAAAAGAGCAAAGGAAACAGAGCAATCAGAATGAACCTTTTTTTCCTAGCTGTCTTTGTTCTATTCACTGCATTAATTTTTAAGCTCGGGGTTGTTCAAATTGTTGAAGGCGAACAGCATGAAGAAGACGCTGAGAAATCAAATGCAAAAACAGCTTACTATCCTGCGCCTCGCGGGAAGATGTACGACAGAAACCAGAAAGTTGCTGTCGACAACCAGAGCGTTCCAGAAATTGTGTATGTATCAACATCTAGCACAAAAACAGAAGATAAAATCAAAACAGCGAAGCGGCTTGCTTCTTTCATTCATATTGATACCGAATTTTTGAAGGAAAGGGATCTTCGTGATTACTGGATCGCAGCTCATCCGAAAAAAGCCGCCGCTCTGCTTAAGGAATCAGAAAGCAATCTGAAAGGAGACCAGGCTTACAAGCTTCAAATAGAGCGTGTTCCGGATCAAGAATTAAAGGCTATTCAGCAAGATGACGAAGAAATGGAAACTGCTGCGATATATACAAGGTTTTCAAGCGGAAATGCTTACGAACCTCAAATCGTAAAGGCAATGAATCCAAATAAGAGCAATAGCAATGGAAAAAACGGAGCGCTGCTTGATGAGAAGAAAAACTCCTCGCAAAGACCAAAAAATGACTTAACATATGATGAAATTTCCATTGTTTCTGAGCATTTAGAAGAACTTCCGGGAATCGATATCGTAAACGATTGGACACGAAAATATCCTTATGACAAAACCCTTTATTCTGTTTTCGGGGGCGTCACGACACCTGATCAGGGCCTGCTGAGCGACCGGAAAGATTTCTACTTAACAAGAGGCTATGCGAATAATGACAGGGTGGGAAAAAGTTATTTAGAGTATCAATATGAAGAATATTTAAATTCGCATAAAGAAAAAGTGGAATACGTAGAAGATAATAAAGGAAATGTCGTCAGCCAAAAAACCATTGATAAGGGCAGCAGGGGATACGATCTTCAGCTTTCTTTTGACATGGAGCTTCAGGCAAAGGTAGAAAAGATCATTGAAGAAGAAGTAAGAAACAGCCGTGCACGCGGAAATTACATGCTTGACAGAGCCTTTGCCGTAATGATGGACCCGAATAACGGCGATATTTTATCAATGGCAGGGAAAAAGATAGATTTAAAAACCAACAAAATTGAAGATTATGCGATAGGGGCATTTACCACCCAATATGAAATGGGATCAGCAGTAAAGGGGGCCACCGTGCTAGCCGGCTATCAGGACGGGATCCCGCATTATAAATATTATATCGATGCTCCAATGCTTTTAGGAACGAATCTTATAAAAAAATCTTATACTAATATGGGAACCATCAATGAATTAACCGCATTGCAAAAAAGTTCAAACGTATATATGTTCAATGTTGCCATGCATATTGCAGGCGTAACATACAAGCCGCATGGATCTCTCCCGGCTGATCAGAACGATCTACTGAAAATGAGAAACTATTACAGCCAGTTTGGTCTGGGAGTAAAGACAGGTATTGATCTCCCGCAGGAATCAGCCGGAATGCAAACCACACCTAAAACTGTAGGAGGATTAATTTTAGACTTAGCAATTGGCCAATACGATACATACACACCGCTTCAAATGGCTCAATACATCTCAGTAATCGCCAATGGTGGCTATCGTGTTCAGCCTAGAATCGTCACAAGTATTCATAAGCCAGGAAAAAAAGACCAGCTGGGTAAGGCGATTGAACATAGGAAACCTAAAGTACTCAATAAGATTAATAATTCAGAGAGCGATTTGAAACAAGTACAAACAGGCATGAAATTAGTCACTTCTTCAGGGACAGCAAAAAATACGTTTACAGAAGATGTATCAGGGAAAACGGGAACAGCGGAAACATTTTACTACGGCACGAATCGCAACTGGTGGGGGAAAAAAACATACAATCTGACTTTTGTCGGCTATTACCCGTCGAAAAAACCAAAAGTGGCCTTTAGTGTTGTTGTTCCATCAGTAGATGATGATGATAAGATCAATAAAATTATTGCCAAAAGAGCTATCCACGCCTACGCAGAGCTCGAAAAAAAACACAGTAAAAAATAAAAAACAGGGTGCACAACTAAAAGATTGTGTGCCCTTTCTTTTATTCAAAAATTGACGTTCACCATAAGAATAGAAGGAGAATACTCATTTTCTAGCGAATCATACTAGGTAAAAGTCAATCTGTATATGTCGAAACACGATGATCATGCAAAGGAGGGATTCTGTGGAACAGGATACGCAGCATGTTAAACCACTTCAAACAAAAACCGATATTCATGCAGTCTTGGCCTCTAATGGACGCATCATTTATATATCTGCCAACTCCAAACTGCATTTGGGCTATCTCCAAGGAGAGATGATCGGATCATTCCTCAAAACGTTTCTGCATGAGGAAGACCAATTTTTGGTTGAAAGCTATTTTTATAATGAACATCATCTGATGCCGTGCACCTTTCGTTTTATTAAAAAAGATCATACGATTGTGTGGGTGGAGGCTGCGGTAGAAATTGTTACGACAAGAGCTGAGCGGACAGAACGGGAAATCATTTTGAAAATGAAGGTTCTTGAAGAAGAAACAGGCCATCAATCCCTAAACTGCGAAAAACATGAAATCGAACCTGCAAGCCCGGAATCGACTACATATATAACGGATGATTATGAACGGTTGGTTGAAAATCTCCCGAGTCCGCTATGCATCAGTGTCAAAGGCAAGATCGTCTATGTAAACAGCGCGATGCTTTCAATGCTGGGAGCCAAAAGCAAGGATGCTATTATTGGTAAATCGTCCTATGAATTTATTGAAGAAGAATATCATGATATCGTGAAAAACAGGATTATACGAATGCAAAAAGGAATGGAAGTCGGAATGATTGAACAGACGTGGAAAAGGCTTGATGGCACACCTGTTCATTTAGAAGTGAAAGCATCCCCGACCGTCTACAAAAACCAGCAGGCTGAGCTGCTGCTGCTGATCGATATCTCTTCAAGGAAAAAATTCCAAACCATCCTGCAAAAAAGCCGTGAACGATATCAGCTGCTGATTCAAAATTCCATTGATACCATTGCGGTGATTCACAATGGAAAATGGGTATTTATGAATGAATCGGGAATTTCCCTGTTTGAAGCGGCTACATATGAGGATTTAATTGGCAAAAACATATACGATCAGCTGCATCCTTGCGATCACGAGGATGTAAAAGAGAGAATCCAAAACATTGCCGAGCAAAAAACAGAATCTGAAATTGTCAAGCAATCCTGGTTCACCTTTCAGAACAGGGTCATCTATACGGAGATGGTCTGCATTCCGACGACCTTTTTTGGTGAAGCGGCCGTCCAGGTCATTCTTCGGGACATCTCAGAGAGAAAACAAACAGAAGAATTGATGCTGAAATCGGAAAAATTATCAATCGCAGGGCAGCTCGCGGCGGGAATCGCCCATGAGATCCGCAACCCTCTTACAGCGATCAAAGGATTTTTACAGCTGATGAAACCGACAATGGAAGGCAACGAACATTACTTTGATATTGTGTTTTCTGAACTCAGCCGTATCGAATTAATACTCAGTGAACTGCTCATGCTGGCGAAACCTCAGCAAAATGCTGTCAAAGAATATTTGAACTTGAAAAAATTAATTGGTGAGGTTTCAGCCCTGTTAGAAACGCAGGCGAATTTAAATGGCATTTTTATCAGAACAAGTTATGAAAAAGACAGCATTTATATAAACGGGGATCAAAACCAATTAAAGCAGGTATTCATTAATTTAATCAAAAATGCAGTTGAATCAATGCCTGATGGGGGAACAGTAGACATTATCATAACCGAAGATGAGCATTCTGTTCATGTTACTGTCAAAGACGAAGGGGAAGGTATACCTGAAAAGGTACTAAACCGGATTGGAGAGCCATTTTTAACAACAAAAGAAAAAGGTACGGGGCTTGGATTAATGGTGACATTTAATATCATTGAAAACCATCAGGGAGTTATACATGTGGACAGCCATCCTGAAAAAGGCACAGCGTTTAAAATTTCATTTCCAAAAAAATAAAAACAACGGCTTAAACGCCGTTGTTTATCGTCTGCATTGCTTCACGTTTTTTTAATACAAATAATTCTAAACGGTCTAGGCCTTCTCTCAGCGTGTCCATTGAGCATGCAAAAGACAGCCTTACATATCCTTCACCATATGTTGAGAACGAGCTGCCCGGCACGAGTGCCACGCCAGCGTCTTCCAAAAGAGCCATACTAAAATCAAATGAAGTCATTCCAAATGATTTAATAGAAGGGAAGATATAAAACGCACCGGACGGTTTAACTACGTCAAGTCCCATGGAAACAAGACGGTCATAAACATAGTCCAGACGTTTTTTGTATTGTTCTCTCATAATCAATGCATCGTCAAAGCCGTTTGTGACAGCTTCAAGCGCGGCTTTTTGAGAAATGGATGAGGCGCACGACACATTGTATTGATGAACCTTTAAAATGTGCTTTGCAATGTCTTTCGGTGCAAATAAAAATCCAATTCTCCAACCGGTCATGCTGTGTGATTTTGACAACCCGTTAATGACAATCGTTTGATCCCGCAAATAGGTTGCGATGGAGTAATGCGGTCTGTCATATGTTAATTCACTGTATATTTCATCAGACAATACGAAGACATTTCTGCCTTTTAAGAGAGCTGCGATGCTTTTCAGTTCTTCTTCAGATAAAGTCACGCCGGTAGGGTTTGACGGATAAGGAAGCACGACACACTTGGTGTTGGGTGTCAGAGCATCTTCAATCAGCCGGGCGGTAAGCTTAAAGCCGTGTGACGTAGTATCAACAATGACAGGCTTGGCCCCGCACAAATTGATAATAGGTTCATAGCCCGGATAAATAGGCCCTGGCATAATGACTTCATCACCGGGAGATAAAATCGTCCGGAATGCAGCATCAATGGCTTGGCTTGCGCCTGTTGTGATGATAATTTCAGATTCAGCATCATAGTTGAAATCCGCTTTTTTCTTCATATAAAGCTGCACAGCTTGTCTCAGCTCCAGGTAGCCGGCATTCGGAGTATATGACGTCACGTTTTCATCAATGGCTTTTTTTGCGGCAGCTTTCACATGATGCGGTGTGAAAAAATCAGGCTGGCCGATTGTAAGTGAAATGACGTCTTCGTGTTGGGCTACAAGATTCGAGAATTTGCGTATTCCTGAAATTTCGATCTCTCTTGCTTTCGGATTCAGCAAATGTTCCATAATTCATCACCTTAACAAATATAATGAGTTTATCCTATTTTACCACTAGCTGATCATTTGTCACCTTTTTAACTGATATATTTCGATTGTATGCGCCTTTTTTCTAAACATACCTTTCTTTTCAGAAAAAAAGAAGACAACCAGCGATTTGATTGTCTTTATTGTATCATGTTCTATTATTGTTTATATGTGCCAATTTCATTAATAGCCATAATCAAAATGAAGGTCTTCGTGCCAAATCAGATACGGAGGATGCTCTTCTTGAAGGTCAGCTGATTCTTTCTTCATATTCAGGTAAGTTTCTTCACTGATATCCTCTAAAACAGTCATTTCGTTTTCTTTAAATATTACTAAGGTACCCATTATTTACACCCTTCTTTGGAAAAATCCTTGACTATTTTATCACTGTTAGTTGGAAAGTCAATGGTTATTAGGAAAAAAGTTTCTTTTTTGAGGAACGCGGCTTGTTGCCTTCGGAATTCGATTTTGAAGAGCTGCCATTCACTTTTTACAAATTACGCCGATATATACAGTACAATACTGAATGCGAATAGCGAGGGATTGAATTGTCGTTACAACAATACGAAATTTTATTGGATTCTGGTACAAATGAATTAGAAATTGTGAAGTTTGGCGTGGGTGAAAATGCTTTCGGAATTAACGTCATGAAGGTAAGAGAAATTATTCAGCCTGTCGAGGTGACATCAGTGCCTCACTCCCATCAGCATGTAGAAGGAATGATTAAACTCAGAGGAGAAATCCTCCCTGTGATCAGTCTCTTCTCATTTTTTGGAGTAGAGCCTGAAGGATCAAAAGATGAGAAATATATCGTGACTGAATTTAATAAACGGAAAATTGTTTTTCATGTCGGCTCTGTTTCTCAAATTCACAGAGTATCCTGGGAAGCGATTGAAAAGCCGACATCGTTAAATCAAGGAATGGAGCGGCACCTTACCGGTATTATTAAGCTCGAAGACCTGATGATCTTTTTGCCTGACTATGAAAAAATTATTTATGACATTGAATCAGATTCAGGTGTTGACACGTATAATATGCATACCGAGGGCTTCGATGAAAGAAGAACTGATAAAAAGCTTATCATTGTAGAGGACTCACCGCTTTTGATGCGCCTCTTGCAGGATGAATTAAAAGAAGCAGGGTACAACAATATCGCTTCGTTTGAAAATGGAAAAGAGGCATATGAATACATTATGAACCTTGCTGAAAACGAAACTGATTTATCAAAACAGATTGATATGATCATCACTGATATTGAAATGCCAAAAATGGACGGACACAGGCTCACAAAGCTGCTGAAGGAAAATCCGAAAAGCTCAGATGTGCCGGTTATGATTTTCTCATCGTTAATTACGGATGATCTGCGTCACCGCGGCGAAGTTGTAGGCGCAGATGAGCAAATCAGCAAGCCTGAGATCAGTGATTTGATTAAAAAAGTGGATACGTATGTTATTGAATAAATAAAAACAGCCGTTGCCAGAAAGAGGCACGGCTGTTTTTATTTTAAAAGTAACTCTCGCCAAGTTTTTTAAAGACCGGTTTATGGTAAGCTGGCTGCTGGCGATTTGGCACTAGCGGCTTTTCTTTCATGCCGACATATTCTTGCAATAGGTGTTTCGCTTTTGTTAAAGACATTTGAGCTTTAGGATTTCGATACGATTGATTAAGTGTACCTAAATGCGGAAGATGTTCGAAGTCTTCTTTAGTTGGAGGCATGTGAAAATAGTAGTCTCCGATTGAGATAAGCACGTCCGATTGCTGTTGGCTGAACCTTGGATTTTTTGAAAAATGAAGCCCTATTTTCTTTCCTTTACCTTCTTTGACAAGCTTTTGCAAAGCCCGTTTTTTCAGCAGATATAGGTATTTAGGGTTGGGGGCGGTTTTTGCATGGCGGTTCACAGTGTAAACTGCTTTTGAAAGATTTTCTACGGTTGGCTGCAGATCTTTCGTATATGCATGGTCGTCCATTATTTCTCTCCTTTGCTCTTATCAATTTCTATATGTTTAGATTATACTTTTTTAAAGTTGAAATGCAAATATTGAATGTAAAAATGCGCTTTTTTCTAAGAAAAAAAGCGCATTTTTAACCTGCATTATACAGATCTTGCCTTCTTTTTCGGCTGTTCTTGAAATGCTTCCTGAACATTCACTTCCACAGCCTGAGCACTGTATTTTGGCAGTGCAATAAAATAAAAAATAAAAACGAGCAGGATAATAACACCCATGCCGTAATAAAGATAATCAATGTTTGAAACAAACTTAGGGAATAACAGCGCGACTAAGCCGAGTGTCAAAGATTGTGCAAACATCATAAAAGGGTCCTGCATGCCGCTTACACGTCCCATCAGTTTTGGATGAACAATTTTTGGCATCCACCCTCCGATTGCAATGTTGATCGGTCCGATACACATTCCCAGTGCAAAAGCTGCCGCGTAATACACCCATAAAATATTGGTGTAGCCGAGGACGAAGATCAGCAAACCTGCAATGAAAATCGGTATCGACATTAAAAAGTGCGGCTTCACTTTTTTAGAGATGAGCGTGCCGATTACGCTTCCTGCCAGAAGCCCAAACCCGAGTGCGATCGTAAATACAGACGTATGCCACTCATAACGGTCAGGCGCCAATCCATATTTCATTGTAAACATCGGCAATACGGCGAATCCTCCATTGACAAATCCAAAAATGAAGAAGCCAAAAATAAGAGATGCCAGCAATTTGTTTTTTAAAATATAGAGGATGCCTTCTCTAAAGTCATTTATTGAATCCTTAACAGAAGTCTTTCTCCAGCTGAATGCACCGTTTGGCTGTCGGGCTTCTTTTGGAATCCGGCAGCTGCGGATCAGCAGCCCGGAAATGATAAAGCTGACAAAATCAAGAATAATGGCGCCTTCAATACCGATTGTGTTGTACATAAACGCGCCTATGCCGACTCCAAACACCATAAAAATGCTAAAAAGCATCTGATTAAGCCCTGCCGCTTTCGCATAATGCTCCTTCGGCAGAATGGCTTGTACCAAACTGTTTTCTGCCGGAAAGAAAAACTTTGTTACAGCGCTTCTGATAAATAAGATACAAAAAACAAGAGGAATATTGCCGGTAAATAAAGTGAAAAAAAGCACGACAGTCAGGCCTGCTCTGATCCAATCACAATTTTCTGCCACCTTTTTTCTATCAAACCGGTCCGCGACGACTCCCACGATCAGAAATACAAATATGGTCGGAAGAGAATACATCAGCTCCGCCAAGGTCGTATATGAAGGCTGGCTGCTGAATCGGTCCAGCAAAAAAAAAGCAAAGGCCATGTTGCCTACTGTCGTGCCCATTTGAGAAGCGAGTGCTGCGAAAAATAGACGAACAAAATTACGATTTTTAAATATATCCATAAAAACGCTCCTTACCCTAAAGGTCCCACTTTATCATATTATAAACCGCCTGTTTTTGAAACAAATAAGAAAACATTACCGGTTAATCGTGACTCTCGTTCCGTTTGGCACAATTGAAGCAAGTTCGATCACGTCTTTGTTATGCATGCGAATGCAGCCTTTAGAAACAGCCTTACCAATCGAAGCGGGATTATTCGTCCCATGTATTCCGTAGTGCTGCTTTGAAAGGCTCAGCCAATAAGCGCCAAATGGGCCGCCGGGATTGCGCTGGCGGTTAATAATGTAAAACTCGCCAGTAGGCGTTTGCGTTAGTATTTTACCAACGGCGATGGGATAGGTTTTCATTACCCGATTATTTAGGGACAGCGTAAGGGTCTTCGCTCCGATTGAGACTGCGATATGATACGGAATTGTATAAGGGTCCGGCAGTCCGGGGATGACTATGGACTGTCCCGCGGTGAGCCCTGCCTGCAGTGACGGATTAGCCTGGAGTAATGCAGCCGTGCTGATTCTGAAATCAGCCGCGATGCTGTTCAGTGTATCACCTTGCTTCACCTGGTACGTAAGCAGTTTCCTCATCCTCCTTTTTTACTTATAAGTATTGATGAGGAGCCCATCCTGCTACATTAATTTGTGCTTTTTAAGGTGAAGACAGTGATTTCAGGCTTGGCAAGAAACCGCAAAGGCAGCCTGGTCATCCCGAGGCCTCGGTTTACGTAAATATGAGTGCTGCCCGTTTGATACATTCCCTCTGTGTAGACTTTTCCATATGGAGGCGTAATAATCGGTCCGTAAAAAGGCAGCTGAATCTGGCCGCCGTGTGTATGGCCGGAAAGCTGAAGGTTCACGGGATAATCTGTTGTTTTCAAGGCTGCATCAGGTTCATGGACGAGAAGAATGGAAAAAAGTCTGTCGCTCAGCCTTGAAAGGGTGCCTTCATAATCTGGGTTTCCCAGCATTAAGTCATCAAGCGAAGCAATCTCGATTTTGCTGCCATCTGCGAGTGACAATGTTTGATAGCCATTGCGATATACCGTGAAACCTCCGGCCGTCATCAGGCTTTTGTAAACGGCAGTTCCATAGCCTCCGTGATCATGATTGCCGTAAATACAAAGCTTGCCGAAGGGAGCATTAAGCTTTCTCAATAATGGAATGACTGCCTGGTGGTGCTGGTACGTATCAGGATTATCAATAATATCACCTGTAAAAACAATGAGATCAGGTTTAGATTCATTAATTGTAAGAATGACAGTTTTTAAATCTTCGAGAGTAAAGTAATCACTCAAGTGTGCATCGCTGAACTGCACGATTTTAAAACCGTCAAATCCGTGCGGGATGAGAGAGCTTTTTATTGTGTGTTCGGTTGTCTCGATCATATGCGGCTCGAGATACCTGGCATAGCCATATCCCCCGCCGGCCGTTAAAGCCCCGGCAGCAAGAGCGCCGAACATTCCTTTTAGAAATTGTCTTCTGGACATCTTTTTCATTTCAAACCAACCTTTAATAGAGTTTTTCTATTATATCATCTGTATCTGATAAAAATCTCATATGAGCATGTGCTGACAGAGGCAGGGATATAATGATAGAATATTATTGAATGAATAATCATTCACAATTGGAGGGATAAACATGGAAAAAAAGGCGGTAATTATTACCGGCGGGTCAAGCGGCATGGGAAAAGCGATGGCAAAAAAACAGGCTGAATTAGGGTGGCACGTTATGGTGACAGGGAGGAACCATGAGGCACTTGAGGAAACAAAAAAAGAAATTCAGACCTTTGAGGGACAGGTCGCTTGTTTTCAAATGGATGTCCGTTCCGATTCCGCCGCTTCAGACATGATTAAAGAAGCGGTAAAAGCCTTTGGCCGGCTTGACGCGCTGATTAACAACGCGGCCGGAAACTTTATTTGTCCGGCAGAAAAGCTGACGCCCAATGGATGGAAAGCCGTTATTGAGATTGTTTTAAACGGCACATTTTTTTGCAGCCAAGCAGCGGCAAGGCATTGGATTGACCAGAAGCAGCAGGGTGTCATTTTAAATATGGCAGCCACGTACGCTTGGGGAGCGGGAGCGGGGGTCGTTCATTCCGCTGCAGCCAAAGCGGGGGTATTGTCATTGACAAGAACGCTGGCCGTTGAATGGGGGAGCAAATACGGCATTCGTACAAACGCGATAGCCCCCGGACCGATTGAACGAACAGGCGGTGCGGAGAAGCTATTTGAATCGGAAAAAGCGATGGCCCGCACGATGAACAGTGTGCCGCTCGGCCGATTGGGCACACCGGAGGAAATCGCCGCTTTGGCAGCGTTTTTGCTTTCTGATGAAGCATCCTATATAAACGGGGATTGTATCACAATGGACGGGGGGCAATGGCTGAATCCTTATCCGTTTTAATCTGAATATTTATAAGTGAATATTTAAGTTATTAAGAACTTTTATGTTCGAATGTAATACCTCCACAATTAACCTTCTTCCTATCCAATTTGATAACACATAGAGCTTTATTTGTTTATGAGGTGTTGTGTCATACGTAAGCCACCTAATATATGAAAGGTATATTTTAAAAGGGGAGACGAAATATGAAGAACTTAGATTTCAAATAAAACATTCATATAATTACTTCGTTAACTAAAAAGAGAAATTATAAGAATGAAAGGTTTCAAGGTTACATCAGATTGGGAGGAAGGTAATATAATGGACGAGATGGTATTATTAACTCAGGAATGGCTCAATGAAACGTACAAAGGAAAAAGTGGCTACAATTCCATTGAGGAAAATGGGAAAACTGGCTGGAAAACAATGTATGCATTAACTAGAGCATTACAACTAGAATTGGGAATTACACAGACTTCCGACAGTTTTGGTCCTACAACTTTAAGAAAGCTTAAAGAATTAGGCCCGATTTCTACGTCAACTAATTCAAAAAAAAATATTGTGAAAATTATTCAAGGTGCTCTTTATTGTAAAGGTTATGGTCCAGGTGGATTAACGGGTACATTTGGTCAGGGAACGAAAGAGGCGATAGCAGAAATGCAATTGCATATGGGGCTTTCTAAAACAGACGGTGTAGTAACGCCTAAGGTGTTTAAAGCTTTATTAAACATGGACTCTTATATCCTTTTAAATGGGGCGTCAGAGAAAGTTCGTTCAATACAGCAATGGCTAAATAATAAATATTACAATAGAGAGAATTTCTACTTTATGCCCTGTGATGGCCTGTATTCAAGGGATACTCAAAAGTCTCTTGTTTATGCAATACAGTACGAGGAAGGGTTAAGTGATAGTATAGCTAATGGGAATTTTGGACCAACTACTCAAAGATTGATTCCTGTATTAAGAATTGGAGAAACAGATGAAAAAAACAGTTTTATTCATTTATTTCAAGCTGCTCTAATCTTTAATGGCTACAATGTTCCTTTTGATGGAGTATACTCTGAATCTGTAAGATCAAAAGTAAAGGCTTTTCAGTCTTTTGCAAAATTACAACAGAGTGGTACTGCCGACTTTCAAACATGGGCTTCACTTCTAGTAAGTACTGGAGACCCCAATCGAAAAGGAGTTGCTTGTGACTCAATTACTCAAATTACATCGGACAGGGCGGAGTCCCTTAAGAGGGCAGGTTATAAGATTGTAGGGCGGTATCTAACAAATGCGCCGGGGAGTACACTAAATAAAAAAATACAACCAGGTGAATTAGAAACTATCTTAAAATCAGGTTTAAATGTTTTTCCGATTTATCAAACCTATGGGGGAGCAACAAATTATTTTAATAAAGAACAAGGAAAGAAAGATGCGTTTGCTGCTTATAAAGCAGCAAAAGAATACGGGTTTAAAAATAACACTGTAATATACTTTGCAGTAGATTATGATGCATATGGTAACGATTTAAACAACAATATTATTCCACACTTCGAAGGTATAAATGAAATAATGAACGGTTTTTTAGGTTCAACTTACAAAATTGGTATTTATGCCCCTAGGAATGTATGTACTATAGTTTCTAAAAAAGGTTTAGCATTTGCAAGTTTTGTAAGTGGTATGTCTACTGGCTTTAGCGGAAACTTAGGATATCCTTTGCCTTACAATTGGGCGTTTGACCAAATTTCAACAATTACTGTTGGAAATGGTTCTGGAATGATTGAAATTGATAATGATATTTGTTCAGGTTTGGATAATGGAGTTAATACCATAAATATAGTGCCTTCAGAGAATAAGAAGTTTTTTGATCAAATTGATGTTTTATATGAAACTGCTGAAAAATATGCTCAAATGCAAAGCGACTTAAATAATGGGGTAAAAAAAACACAATTAGCTAATGAGTTGGTTGCCCAGTATTTAAGAAAGGATGACTACAAAGGGTGGAAGTGGGTCCCTACCGCAGGCCAGATTGATCCTATTTATCGTGAATGGGCAGTAAAGCGCTAGGGGAAGACCTAGTAAATGGAATTGTTGATCCTATATCAAAAACTGTCATAGGAACGCAGCATCTTATGGCAACTTATAATGCCATTATTTATAGTGGTGGTTACTCTCAAACACTACGAGATTTTGCTGGTTGGACTGGAGATCTATTAACAACAATACAGGACATGAAATTACACGCTCAAGAATTTAATTCGCCTTATGATGCGGCTATGAAAATAATAGGTAATATGTATCAATTTAGCCTAGATGATTTATTTAGTGATGTAGATGCAATTAATCTAGCGAATAAAACATCAGTTGGTGCTAATGCACAACCTCTAAATATCGCAATTAGAGATTATTATAGTAATAATGACTGTATGAATAGGTTCACTCAATTTGTAAATAATAGATTTGATGGTTCGTTAGACAAAATTTTCTCTGAAGCAGAGTATTATTTAAATACAAACCTTGACCCAGTTGTTGTTCCAATTAGGTTAGCCTTTAAACGTGCTTTTGATGTTGAGGATTATAGTGAAGAGATTGGAAAAATAACAGCACAAGCATTTAGAGATGTTATCGAGAAAAAAATGATATCTGAATAAACTGCAAAACAAGCGAACGTTAAAACTGGTCGTTCGCTTGTTTTATTTTCTATTTAAATTTATGATATAATTTTTAAAGATTAAGGAGTGATTCATTGAAGAAATTGTTAAAAAAGTTAGTTGTATTATTTTTAAGCAGTTTAGTTATCATCTTTAATGTTTGGTACTTTATTATTTGTGCTTTTTCCCCAGAGTATTATCAAAATACAAATCTTACTTCTAATGAAATAATAAGATTTGAAAAACTATACCACATAGATTTTCCTGATGAAACAAAATTTATTAAAGCTAGAGAGTATTTGGCTGGGCCCGGAGGAGATACGTCAGCTGTATTATATGTGTCTCTGCCAACCAAGCGGGTAGAAAAAGTTTTATCTGATTACACGTATATGAAAATAAACTATACTGACAATGTCGGTTCAATGTATGGAGTTGACGTTTCAAAGAGTGTCGCCGGTTTAACAACTCTTACATTTGGCACTTACGATAAAAAAGGAACTTTCTATAATATGAAACATGATGATGATTGGATGTATAAAGGCACTGACTGGAATCTTTACTTTTGGACAGCTGCTAGTTATAATGCTGTTATTTTTGTATTTGTTTTGGTTATTGTGAAACAAATGAATAAAATTCTTAATTAACCAGTATGTAGATTGATAATCTCAAAAAAATTTTCCTCTTCTTTTAACATACTCCATACGACCTACTTTTCCATACTATGATTTTTTTGAAATTTGTGGTGTAGTTATAATTGTGCGTATAATCAGACAAAGATAGAGAAGCAGGTGATAACATGTTGGATCCACTTGATATTTTAACGAACATTGATGATGTCCTTCCATATTACCAGGCGATTTTTAGTGCCGAGGAGCAGAAGGTTGTCGGATATGAGGTGCTTGGACGAATTTTGGCAGATTCAGAAATCCAAAGTCTCGGGCCCTTCTTTTTAGATGCGGGGATACCCGAAGAATATAAATTAGAGGTTGATAACAGAATTATCCGCCAGGCTCTTGACCGCTTTTTAGAGGCGGATTCTGATCTGCTGATTTTTATGAATCAGGATGCCAATCTGCTGATGCTGGATCATGGTGAAAGCTTTCTGGAGCTTCTGAAAGAATATGAAGCGAAGGGAATCGAACTCCACCGTTTTGTGCTTGAAATTACAGAGCACAATTTTGAAGGGGATATTGAGCAGCTCTACCATATGCTTGCATACTATCGTACATACGGAATTAAAATCGCAGTTGACAACATCGGAAAAGAAAGCAGCAACTTGGACAGAATCGCGCTGCTCTCACCAGATCTGTTAAAAATCGATTTGCAGGCGCTGAAAGTGTCACAGCCGTCACCGTCATATGAGCATGTGCTGTACAGCATATCTTTATTAGCAAGAAAAATCGGTGCGGCGCTGCTGTATGAAGACATTGAGGCGAACTTCCAGCTTCAGTACGCCTGGAGAAACGGAGGCCGCTATTTTCAGGGCTATTACTTAGTGTCTCCATCTGAAACGTTTCTAGAGAGAGATGTATTGAAACAAAGACTTAAAACTGAATTTCACCAATTTATCACACATGAGAAAAAGAAACTGGAGACCGTCTATGAGCACTCTGAACAGTTTTACAAACGAGTGCATCAGGCTGTGACCTCTTTGAGAAAAAACAATCTGTCTTCTGATGATGACTTTATTAAAAAGCTGGCGGAAGAGCTGACAGATTGCAGCTTCAGGATTTACATGTGTGATGAAGAAGGCGATCAGCTGACGGGAAATGTGTTTAAGCAAGATGGAGAATGGATTTATCAGCCGGAATATGCGGAAAAGAACTGGAGCTGGCGCCCTTATTTTCTGGAGAACATTATGAGAATGAGAAATCTCAGAAAAGGTTTTTTCAGTGATCTGTACAGTGATTTGGAAACAGGTGAAATGATCAGAACGTTTTCATATCCGATGGATGATCAGATGTATTTATTTATAGACTTGCCTTATTCTTATTTATATGAGCAGGACGGACTGATTTAACGGCTGAAAGGCCGTTTTTTTTATGAAATGAAAAAAATATCAAAAAACGATTGACATTGATACTGAGAATCATTATCATTTAATTATAGAGAGAAGCTACTCTCTGTTCCCCAACCCCTCTATCAGATCAAGATCCGAAAAAACTTGGCGCTACCCCCGCCAAGTTTTTTATTTGTCAAAGCATAGGACAATCCAATGAAACAATAAACCTAACTAGTGGTAAACGTTTAACACGGGGAGAAACATTGAGTGCCGAACACCCCTGACACTGCTGCACGGGTGAGGAGGAAAATTCGTTCTGAAATGATTATTTCAGTTCCGTTGTTTACCTCTATCCAGCATGACTCCCATTGATTATGGCCACGCGGGACTTCACCATAAAATTCAAAAGAAGGTTTTGACAAAGTTGCAAAAAGGCATTCTTAATGCTGCCAAAGATTCGAAAAAAATTATAATTATGTGCATGACATTCAAAAAAAGCCTCAAACTAAAGAAAAATAGTTTTTTTCACTTTTTTTCTTTGCTTAAATTCAGCAGTGAAAATGCCATCCTGTCCGACTTTATGGTATGATGCTCAATAGAACTTGTATTATAATAAATACTTGTTGATTTGAAGTTGCTTTTTGAAAGGAGTCTTTTTTTAGAATGTCACAATTAATGGGTATCATCACACGGCTGCAAAGTCTGCAAGAAACAGCGGAAGCGGCTAACGAGCCAATGCAGCGTTATTTCGAAGTGAATGGTGAGAAAATATGCAGTGTTAAATATTTCGAAAAAAATCAAACGTTTGAACTGACGGTTTTCCAAAAGGGTGAAAAACCTAACACATATCCGTTTGATAATATCGACATGGTTTCCATCGAAATCTTTGAACTTCTTCAGTAAGATTCCTGAAATAGGGGGAACAAGCTTCCGCCTTTGCAAAAGTAATCGAAATAAACGGTAAGGAACATACTTGTTTCATGGTTGTAAATCCTTGAAAAGGAGTGTCGTGATGGCTGATTCTTTTCTGTTTTATAATCTTTCAGAAGCACAGATGACCTTTCAAGATGTGATGGAACGGCTTAAAGCCTTTGTTCAAAAGGACCCCCGTTCTTCTTATGTGTTATCGATCGGAACCGATTCACAGGTTTACCGCGATTACACAAAGTTTATTACCGCATTGCATTTGCATCGTACAGGCAAGGGAGCTTGGGGCTGCTTGAAAAATCATACAGTCGACAGACCCATACATAGCCTTCGGGAGAAGATTTCGTTAGAAACGGCGTACAGCCAAGAAACGGCCGCTCATATTCTTGATGGACACTTAATGGATATTACCGATCTGCTCCTGCCCTTTACCGGTGAGGGGGCGGATCTTACCTTTGAAGTTCACTTGGATATTGGGAAAAAAGGGCTTACAAAAGATCTGATCCAAGAAATGACTGGACGTATTACCTCCATGGGGATTGAGGCCAAAATAAAGCCGGATTCATACACTGCCTTCAGCTATGCAAATCGTTTCACAAAATAATTTGGCTGAAAAAGCCAAGGTAAATGTCGAATTATGCGGTTGACGTTTGTTATCTGATTACTTATTCTAGCGGTAGAGCTGAAAGTAAGTTGTCTTGCTTTCAGAGGTATTCAGTATAAAACAGGGGGCCTGATTGCGAATGAGTCTTATCGGTGAACGATTTACAGAAGAAGAACAAAAACTTCTGCTGAATATCCTGATCAACCATGAGTATGCCATCGAGCTATTAAGCAGTGAGATCAACGATATAGAGACAGGGACCAAAAACGTTGACGGAACCACCTACAAAAAACTTGTAACGCTATACGACCGATTTCGATTTGAAAATTAATGGGACACCCTATAATTGATACTCCACAAAGAGTATCTTTTTTATTGAAAGGAAACTTTTCGACAAATACTGATAAAGTTTATATTATTGCAATATAGGGAATGTATTGATGATGAAAATGAAAAGGGGTCGAAAACATGATAAGCTTACAATCAGATCAACTTCTTGAGGCAACAGTCGGACAATTTATGATTGAGGCGGACAAAGTAGCGCACGTGCAAGTCGGAAATAACCTTGAGCATGCATTATTAGTATTGACAAAAACCGGATACACAGCCATCCCGGTTCTGGATCCTTCCTACCGTTTACATGGCTTAATCGGGACAAATATGATCATGAACAGTATTTTTGGACTTGAGCGAATTGAGTTTGAAAAGCTTGACCAAATCACTGTTGAGGAAGTCATGCTGACCGACATTCCGCGCCTTCATATCAATGATCCGATTATGAAGGGATTCGGCATGGTCATTAATAACGGATTTGTCTGTGTTGAAAATGACGAGCAGGTATTTGAAGGGATTTTTACGAGAAGAGTCGTTTTAAAGGAATTGAATAAGCATATACGCTCATTGAATAAGTAGGCTGTACGGTCCTATTTTTATTATATAGGCAGAGTGAAAAAAGAAAGCGCATACATAATTTAAACGAGAATAGGGCTTGAATAAGAAACTAAGATTTTATTAGAATGGGAGATAAGAAAAACTTATTGATAACAAAAAGGAGGACGACATGCAGCTTCAAGAGCTTCATATGCTCGTAGTTTTAGCTGAGGAATTAAATATGAGAAAGGCGGCAGAACGGCTTTTTGTATCTCAGCCGGCTTTATCTCAGCGCTTACAAACCATTGAAAAGGCGTGGGGAACAAAAATCTTTTTAAGATCTCAAAAAGGATTAACGGTAACGCCCGCCGGTGAGAAAATCATTCAGTTTGCGAATGATGTGACATTAGAGCAGGAAAGAATAAGAGAAAATATTGACGAGCTTGAAGGTGAAATTCACGGCACATTGAAGCTTGCCGTCGCCTCCATAATCGGTCAGCATTGGCTCCCTAAAGTCCTGAAGACGTATGTGGAAAAGTATCCGAATGCAAAGATCTCGCTCATAACCGGGTGGAGCAGCGAAATGCTGAAAAGCTTGTATGAGGATCAGGTTCATATCGGCATTATAAGAGGCAACCCTGAGTGGAAGGGGCGCAAAGATTACTTAATGACAGATCATCTGTATTTAGTGGATACTGAAATTTCCTGCATCGAAGATATTGCCCATACAGAACGTCCGTTTATCCAGTTTAAAAGTGACAGCACTTATTTTCAGGAAATTCAGCACTGGTGGCATCAAAAATTTAAAACGTCGCCGAAACAGACGATATTGGTTGATCAGATTGAAACGTGCAAACAGATGGCGCTGCACGGAATCGGTTATGCCATTTTGCCGTCTGTTACCCTTCAAAATGAAGATAAAGTGAATAAAATGCCTCTTTTAGACATGAAAGGGCATCCGATCGGTCGGGATACATGGTTATTAGGTTATGAGCCTGCCTTTGAACTGAAACAAGTTCAAGCTTTTGTACAAGTGATAAAGGATATGCTGGATCAGGAAAATCCATTTTAAAGACAGCGAGGTGCTGTCTTTTTTTTATTTATCTGTTGACAATGAAAATCATTATCATTTAAAGTGATACATATGATATTGAAAATCATTATCAACTAATGGGGTGATAACATGGCTAAAGCCTTGATTACATATGCCAGCATGTCAGGAAATACAGAAGACATTGCCTTCATAATAAAAGATACGCTTCAGGAATATGAGTTGGATATCGATTGTGTCGAGATAAATGATATGGATGCGTCTTGTTTAACCTCCTATGATTATGTACTGATTGGCACCTATACATGGGGGGACGGCGATTTGCCCTACGAAGCGGAGGATTTTTTCGAAGAGGTCAAACAGATTCAGCTTAATGGTTTAAAAACAGCCTGCTTCGGGTCTGGCGATTATTCTTATCCAAAGTTTTGCGAAGCGGTGAATTTGTTCAATGTCATGCTGCAAGAGGCGGGAGCTGCTGTTTACCAGGAAACACTAAAAATTGAATTAGCGCCTGAAACAGATGAAGATGTGGAAAGCTGCCGAGCGTTTGCGAGAGGTTTTCTTGCATGGGCAGATTATATGAACAAGGAAAAAATCCATGTTTCATAAAGGGGCAACCGCTGTTACGGCATCGGCGTTTTCTGGATATTTTGTGGCGGTACAAAGAGAAGGCATTTTTCATTACTCTTTGGAGCAGGGCTGGAGAAAGCTTTTTCGTTTGAAAAGTAAGATACACTGTATCAGCTACATAGGGCCTTACTTATTTGGCGTTGGTGAAAAGGGAACAGTCATTCGTTCGGCTGATGAAGGGAAAACCTGGACGATGTCGAGCTTTCCGACAAATGCAACAGTGTGGGCGATTACCGGCAGAAACAACGGGTTTGTCTGCGCCCACGGTAAGCATTGTATTTATGTATCGGATGATTTTGGTGTCTCATGGCGCGTAGCCAAACCTTTTGCCGAATTTCATAATCCCCCTGTTATCCGGTCGTTATGCCTTCACGGGGGCAATCTCTTTATCGGCACGCAAATACACGAATATTTTGGCGGCATTTGGGCTTACGACATTAAGCGTGACACTGTCCAAGTTGTCAAAAAAGAAAAAAACCGGATGACGGCATCCATGCTCGTGTTCAATGAAAATTGGCTGGTGGCGGCGATGGGTTCTGTGAAAGGAAAGCACGGTGCTGTCACTGTAAGGAATCTTTTGAATGGTGAAGAATTCACCATACAATCCAGTATGATCAGAAATGAAGAATCATTTCTTGATCTTTCAGAGGATGATGGCATTATATATGTCACTACAACACAAGATGAAAATGGTTTTTCGAGAATTTACCAGGTTGATCTCGAAGCCCGGTCGTTAAAATGGTTCGATACCATTAAGGGACATGGATGGAGAGTGGCCAATCAGAAAGAGAATTTCTTTTGCGCAGGCTTGTATGAATGTAAATTTGTCCAGCCGTACGAAGTTTCAGCAATGATTCATTAGAGGAGGAACAAGGAATTGGCGAAGATTTTGCTCGTTTATGCAACAATGTCAGGCAACACTGAAGCTATGGCAGATTTGATTGAAAAGGGGCTTCAGGAGGCGTTAGCAGAAGTAGACCGTTTCGAAGCAATGGATATTGATGATGCCCAGCTGTTTACCGATTATGACCATGTCATAATGGGAACCTACACGTGGGGAGACGGAGATCTGCCTGATGAATTTTTAGATCTTGTTGAAGACATGGAGGAGATTGATTTTTCCGGCAAAACATGCGCTGTATTCGGTTCCGGTGATACAGCATATGAATTTTTCTGCGGAGCGGTTGATACGCTAGAGGCAAAAATAAAAGAACGCGGTGGAGACATTGTGCTGCCTTCGGTAAAAATCGAAAATAATCCAGAAGGTGAAGAAGAGGAAGAATTAATAAACTTCGGGAGACAATTCGCAAAGAAAAGCGGGTGCGCTGTCTGATCACTCACTGGGAACTGCTAAAACGGCTGTTCCTTTTTTTCTTGTCTTTGTATCTTTCCTTTGATACAGTAATGAGGTAGAAAATCAGGAGGAGGACTATACATATGAAAATGATGGACGCAAATGAAATTATTTCATTTATTCAAAATAGTACAAAATCTACACCTGTAAAGGTTTACGTGAAAGGTGAGCTGGAAGGAATCAATTTCGGTGAATCTGCGAAAGCTTTTATCAATGGAAACACTGGTGTCGTTTTCGGTGAATGGAGCGAAATCCAAACAGCAATCGAAGAAAACCAAAGCAAAATCGAAGACTATGTGGTTGAAAATGACCGCCGCAATTCTGCGATCCCAATGCTTGATCTTAAAAACATCAAAGCGCGTATCGAGCCGGGTGCGATCATCCGCGACCAAGTTGAAATCGGTGATAACGCAGTCATCATGATGGGTGCTTCTATTAATATCGGTTCAGTCATCGGCGAAGGCACAATGATTGATATGAACGTTGTGCTTGGCGGACGAGCTACTGTTGGAAAAAACTGCCATATCGGCGCGGGTTCTGTACTTGCGGGCGTTATTGAGCCGCCATCCGCTAAACCGGTTGTGATTGAAGACGACGTCGTAATCGGCGCAAATGCTGTTGTGCTTGAAGGTGTAACAGTAGGTAAAGGAGCTGTTGTTGCTGCGGGAGCGATCGTGGTAAACGACGTTGAGCCATACACTGTCGTTGCAGGCACACCAGCTAAAAAAATCAAAGACATTGATGAAAAAACAAAAGGCAAAACTGAAATCAAGCAGGAATTACGCCAGCTGTAAGGAAAAGTTTGATAAAAAAGGCGTGGATAATATATCCACGCCTTATTCGTATAGGCAGGAGGAATAGAAATGAAGATAGAGGAGCTCATCGCAATTCGCAGAGATCTGCATCGTATACCGGAGCTTGGATTTCAGGAGTTCAAAACCCAGCAGTATTTATTAAATGTCTTGGAACAATATCCGCAAGACAGAATTGAAATTGAGAAATGGCGAACAGGGCTTTTTGTAAAAGTGAACGGGACGGCGCCGGAAAAAATGCTGGCATACAGAGCGGATATCGATGCGCTTTCTATAGAAGAGCAAACTGGTCTTCCATTCGCATCAGAGCATCACGGCAACATGCACGCCTGCGGTCACGATTTGCATATGACAATTGCACTCGGCATTATTGATCATTTTGTTCACCACCCAGTCAAACATGATTTGCTTTTTCTGTTTCAGCCGGCAGAGGAAGGGCCTGGCGGTGCGGAACCAATGCTTGAGAGCGATGTATTAAAAAAATGGCAGCCTGATTTCATCACTGCCCTTCATATTGCTCCAGAGCTTCCGGTAGGCACCATTGCGACAAAAAGCGGCCTTCTATTTGCGAATACATCAGAGCTAGTCATCGATCTGGAAGGCAAAGGGGGACATGCGGCATATCCGCATTTGGCTGAGGATATGGTTGTAGCAGCAAGTACACTTGTCACCCAGCTGCAAACGATTATCTCTAGAAACACAGATCCGCTAGACAGTGCTGTTATTACAGTTGGTACCATTACCGGAGGCTCGGCACAAAATATCATTGCAGAAACGGCCCACCTGGAAGGCACGATCCGCACGCTTTCTGAAGAATCGATGAAACAAGTAAAGGAACGGATTGAAGATGTAGTGAAAGGAATCGAAATCGGATTCCGCTGCAAAGGAAAAGTGACATATCCGTCTGTATATCACCAAGTTTACAATACGAGCGGATTAACAGAAGAATTTATGTCTTTTGTTGCTGAACATCAACTGGCGACAGTAATTGAAGCAAAAGAAGCAATGACTGGAGAGGATTTTGGCTATATGCTGAAAAAATATCCCGGATTCATGTTCTGGCTCGGCGCTGATTCTGAACATGGGCTTCATCATGCTAAGCTGAATCCCGATGAAAATGCGATAGAAACAGCGGTTCATGTCATGACAGGTTATTTTTCTGTTTATGCCAATTAAGTACAAATGAAAGAATAAAATTCCATAAAATGAGCACTCTAGTAAACGGAGGTGTTCAAAAATGGCTAAAAAAATTGGAATTGAACAATCGTTATCAGATGTAGAAGCTGCTTTAAAAGAAAAAGGATATGACGTTGTAATGATGAAAAGCCCTGCTGATGCTCAAGGCTGTGACTGCTGTGTCGTAACAGGTCTTGATAATAATGTGCAAGGGATAGCCGATACGGTAACACAAGCACCTGTCATTACAGCTTCCGGGATGACGGCTGAAGAAATTTGTAGCGAAGTTGAGAGCAGAATTCAGTAATAAAAAAACCGAAGCAAAAAGCTTCGGTTCTTTTATTTATTCTGTTTCTTTAGGGAAAGCGCGGTCGAACGCGTTCTTTATTTCTTTTCTCAACACTCGTTCGACTCGCCACTGTTCCATATTTTCTGTTTTGGCAATGACCCTGATTACAATTTCAGAAGTCCCCAGTTCTTGAATCCCGATGACATTTGGGCCTTCTTTTATTTGTGGAAGAGCCGCTGCCGTTTCATCACAAACCTGCTGTAAAATATGAATCATTTCATCAATATTTCTTTCAGCCGGCACTTTAATGTCAACAAGAGCCTGCATGGTACCACGAGAATGATTGCTCACGTTTGTGATGTTTCTGTTGGGGATGTAATGCAGTGTTCCGTCAAAGCTGCGGATTTGAGTTGTCCTTAAGCCAACCTGCTCGACAATTCCGTCAAAGGTGGAAACGGTAATATAATCTCCGACATCCAATTGTTTCTCAAGCAAAATAAAAAAACCTGTCACGATATCACTGACAAGCCCTTGGGCGCCAAATCCGACAGCCAGGCCGACGATTCCTGCCCCCGCTAAAAGAGCGCTTGGATCATAATGAAACAAATCTAGAACCATGACGAAAAATATGAAAATCAATGTATAAGCAAATATGTTAAGAGTCAGGCTTCGGAGCGTATGTGCACGTCCGATAGACAAGCTATTCTGCTCCTCGAATTTTGCAAACAGATGTTTAATGATTTTCATGCCTAATGATCGAACGATAAAATAGAGCAATATCATAATGGCGAGTTTAATGAGCAGAACACCGGCATTTGTAATCAGTCCCGCCCAATCATATTGTTTAATAAAGTCCATGTTGAGCTCCTTTTCTAATTGATTGCTGCACATTGAGACTAGTTACCCTGTACATGACCATGTTAAACGTTTTATTCAAAAATGTCGAAGCCAAAGACATACATGATTTGTTAAAAATTGACTCAGGAAATCTGCTTTTATATAATGGCATTGCAATATAACTAAAAATGGTTAATCACCCTTTATTTTCATGCGATTTTGACCTTTAAGCCAAACAATAAATTGGAGGGATACATATGGCAGAACGTATGGTAGGTAAACAAGCTCCTCGTTTTGAAATGGAAGCAGTCCTTGCAAGCAAAGAATTCGGCAAAGTAAGTCTTGAGGAAAACATGAAAAACGACAAATGGACAGTGCTGTTCTTCTATCCAATGGACTTCACTTTTGTTTGTCCGACAGAAATTACAGCAATGTCTGACCGCTATGACGAGTTCGAAGATCTTGATGCAGAAGTCATCGGGGTTTCAACTGATACCATCCATACTCATTTAGCTTGGATCAATACAGACCGCAAAGAAAACGGTCTTGGCCAGCTGAAATACCCGCTTGCTGCTGATACAAACCATGAGGTATCCCGGGAATATGGCGTTTTAATCGAAGAAGAAGGTGTGGCTTTGCGCGGATTGTTTATTATTAATCCTGAAGGGGAGCTTCAATATCAAACTGTTTTCCATAACAACATTGGGCGTGATGTTGATGAAACGCTTCGTGTTCTCCAGGCGCTGCAAACTGGCGGACTCTGTCCGGCTAACTGGAAACCAGGCCAAAAAACACTTTAATTCTTTCCAAGAACGAAAAGCGGTCTAGCATATTCGTTAGGCCTCTCTTTTAAAATAGGAGGGAAAAAGCAATGAAATTACGTCAGCCCATGCCGGAATTGACGGGAGAAAAAGCTTGGTTAAATGGTGAAGTGACGAGAGAGCAATTGATTGGGGAAAAGCCGACGCTTATTCATTTCTGGTCCATCAGCTGCCACTTGTGCAAAGAAGCGATGCCGCAAGTGAATGAATTTCGTGATAAATATCAAGATCAGCTGAATGTTGTAGCTGTACACATGCCCCGTTCCGAAGATGATCTTGACCCTGGTAAAATTAAAGAAACAGCTGCTGAACACGATATCACTCAGCCGATTTTTGTTGACAGTGACCATGCTTTAACCGATGCATTTGAAAATGAATATGTACCTGCATATTATGTGTTTGATAAAACAGGACAGCTCCGTCACTTCCAAGCCGGCGGGAGCGGTATGAAAATGCTTGAAAAACGTGTGAACCGCGTTCTGGCTGAAACGGAATAGGTATCTGACTAAATAGTATTTCCTAAAAACCTGACCTCATCAGGTTTTTTATTTGTGCAAAAAGCAATGGAAGAAGAGTAAGAAGCTTATTTTTCCAAATTTGGGTATAGGAATTGATGATTTGTTTGATTGATACGCTAAAAAACACAGCTAATTTTTGATGTTTTTCCTCAATTTTAGATAAATCTCATATCTCATAACTCGAAAATTGTAGATATTACACTAAATTTCTTTAAAGAAGTAAGTAAAATATATATTTTCAACATTATACCAAATAAACTAGAAAGCCCCTTAATCCCTTGAGAATAAAGGACTCTTTTGAAAAATAAAACATTTTCAGAAAATAAGGAATTTTTCATAGAGTAAATATAATAGTAAAATGCTAAAATAATAGTTGATAAAATTACTTTTGTAATCTAATATCTTAATTAAAGATGTTAATTTTGATAGGGGGTACATTGAGGAATGTTTAATGAAAGAGAAGCTTTGCGCTTGCGGTTAGAACAATTAAATGAAGCTGAAGTGAAAGTCATTCGTGAATATCAAATTGAACGTGATAAAATATACGCAAAATTAAGAGAGCTGGACAGAAATGGAAGCCCTTCCGAAATCAAAAAGGATTTCCGTTCTGAAAAAAAACCTGACTCTCTGCCGGTTCTCGCTGAGCTTGCGGCTCAGGAAATCAGAAGCTATCAGCCGCAATCACAGCAGCAGTCTGTTCAGCCTCAGCTTCAATCTATTTCCTCTCTTCCTGCCGGTATACCAGACGGAACAACACGAAGAAGAAGAGGAACGGCAAGACCGGGATCAAAAGCAGCTAAGCTGCGTGAAGCTGCTATTAAAACATTAAAACGCCACAACGCGGCGATTAAGAGCTCGGAGCTTCAAAAAGAGATTGAAAAAGAAAGCGGTCTTGAAATCCCTAATATGACAACGTTTATGCAAAGCTTAATTAAAATGTACCCGGAAGTGAAAAAGCCATATCGCGGGCAGTACATTTTAGAGGGTGAAATCGAATCTGCAGAATCAGCAAACGAATAAATATAAAGAAAAACTGCTTGGCATCGCTCAAGCAGTTTTTTTATTGAGGTTTTTTCTGTGAAGGTTTGTTTTCTTTTTCAAGATTAAGCTTATACACCCACTTTTGATAAGGCTTTTCTTCAGCGGCTCTGTTTTTCAGCTCTTCGATTGTATGGCTCTTGGCCTGGTCTGATGATTGGGCGTGGGCAAGCTGTTTTTGAAGCACATGTATCTGTTTGGTGACATCTTCAAGGATAGTCTCTACATGATTTGGCTGCGCGTAGGCCGCTGGAGCTTCTTCTTCCGTTTTTTCTTTTTGTTTCGTGCCGCCATCAATATCGGCAAAATGAGAAGCAATCCAGGCATCGCTTTCATCAAGTTGCCGTTTATACGATATAATAGTTTCGTGAAATAATTTTTCTTTCGTTTTTTCTATGTCTAGCAGTCTTTCTTTCGTTTCTATGATTCGATCTTTCATATGATCAACTTCTATTTTAATATGTTTTAGCTGATATTCTTTTTCTACCATTTGCTCTTTTAGACGCCCGTTTTCGGCTTTTATCAATTCGGCTTGCTGTTTTGCCTGAAGCAGTGCATTTTGTTCCTGCTCAATTGAGGCTTGAAGTTCGCTGATCCGTTTATGAAGATTTTTATTTTCTTCTTCGATTTTGACTTTCGCAATATGAAGTTTATGTTTTTCTTCGATTTCGGCTCTGCGTTTATAGGTTTCAGCAGATAGAAGCTCCTGCAAAACAACGATTTTATCAAGCAGTTCAGCTCTTATTTGGTGCAGGGTTTGGCTGGTGTGGGAGGCATGTTTTTCTTTTGTTGACATATGTGTTAATTCGGCAGACAGCTGCTGGAGTTTTTCTTTCATATCGGTATTTTCTTTGAGCAGTTTGTTATTTTTCTGATGAAAGTAGCTTGCTTCAAGTTCAGAAATCAGCTTATGGCACCTTGAAAGCTCGGATTTTAAATAAAGGTTCTCCTGAGACACGTCGTGGAAAAAAGGACCTGATCTTTTCATTCGAACCATCTCCCTCATGATGTTAACACTACAATATGCAAATACTGAACAGCTATTCCTCTTTAATAAACAGACAAGCAGTAGCGTTGAGCCTTTGCTTTTGCTATGCTTTTAACGAAACTAGAGGTGAGATGATATGAAGCATGTAAACGTACTGCTGGCAGGGGGAGCCTCACGTCGCTTTGGAGAACCGAAGGCGTTTGTCAAATGGAAGGGCAGGATGCTTTACGAATGCGCTAAAGAGGCACTTGGAGAACAAACGGTTATCATCAGCCGTCCCGAATTTATTGATAGATTTCAAGAAAACGGTGAAAATGAAGTGTATCAAGATGCTGAGCCATTTCAAGGCATGGGGCCATTGGCTGGTATATATACCGCTTTTAAAAAGACAGACGGTGATCTTTATACTGTTCTTTCCTGTGACACACCGCTGATACAAAGAAGGACGATGCTGGAGCTCAAACGTCTGATGATTGCCGGTGCGGACGCGGTAGTCCCAATTTCAGACGGACAAGTGCAGCCATTGATTGCGATTTACCACAAACGTATCATGCCAGTTCTATACGATCAGCTTTCTGAGAAGAGGTTGAGAATATCAGATTTATTAGGCAGAATTTCGGTTTGTTACGTACAGGCTGAAAATATCGGAGCAAACCCGGCAGAGTTTATCAACATTAATACACGTGATGATTTTAGCTGTTTGGAAGAAAAATCGAACTCCCTCAAGCGGGACTGACGGGGCAATAACATGATAAGATGACATAAAAGATAAGGAGAACAGGTTTGATGGAGGAACGTTATTCACGGCAAATCAGATTTAAGCAAATTGGGGAAGAGGGCCAGAAAAGACTGGCAGACAGCCATGTGCTGATTGTCGGAGCGGGAGCGCTCGGCACTGCAGGAGCTGAAGGGCTTTCGAGAGCGGGAGTCGGTACGATTACCATTATTGACCGTGACTATGTGGAGTGGAGCAATCTTCAAAGGCAGCAGCTTTATACAGAAAGCGATGCCAAACTCCGCATGCCGAAAGCCATGGCTGCCAAAGAGCATCTATCAGCGATTAACAGCGAGATACATATTGAGGCGTATGTTACCGAAGGAACAGCCGAAACGCTTGAGCCGCTGATTGAAAAAGCAGATGTCGTGATCGACGCGACAGATAATTTTGAAACCCGCATGCTGATAAACGATCTTGCCCAGAAAACAAAGACACCTTGGGTCTATGGCGCCTGTGTAAGCAGCCAGGGAATGTTCATGACTGTCATTCCCGGAGAAACCCCTTGTCTGTCTTGTTTGTTTGAGCAAATTCCTGTCGGCGGGGCGACGTGTGATACTGCCGGCATTATTCCGCCTGCTGTGCATATCGTTTCAGCATATCAGCAGGCTGAGGCATTAAAGCTGTTAACCGGCCAAAAAGAAGCAATACAGCGGGGGTTTGTGACATTTGATGTCTGGAACAATTCGCATATGAAGATTAACGTTAATCATGTACGCCGTGAGGAATGCCCATCTTGCGGAGCTAATGCGGTATATCCTTATCTTCAGGATTGGAACACACCAAAAGCTGCTGTACTATGCGGCCGTGATACAGTGCAGGTAAGGTCAGAATCATTAAAAAGAATCCCGAAACAGGAGCTCATTAAGCGGCTGAAAACAATCGGCAAGGTCGAGGCTAATGCGTTTTTGCTGCATATTTTTTACGAGGATTTCAGAATTGTCATTTTCAATGACGGACGGGCACTGGTGCATGGAACAAATGATGTGAAAGAAGCCAACTCCGTGTTGGCAAGAGTGATTGGACTGTAACAACAGGAGGGGTCAGAATGCTGGAGAAAAGAACACCGATACCGGTAGACGAGGCAGTTCGGCGTGTCTGCCATTTTCAAAAACAAGGTGAAACAGAATGGGTGGCGCTTGAAGACAGCCTTCATCGGTTTTTAGCCGAAGATATAACTGCGGATCACCACGTACCTGCGTTTGACCGTTCGCCATACGATGGTTTTGCTGTCAGAGCGTGCGATACGGCAGAAGCTTCACGTGAAAACCCAGTTCGGTTTGAAGTTATTGACCATATTGGAGCGGGAGCAGTATCTGAAAAAGAACTTGGCCCGTTTCAGGCCGTGCGGATTATGACTGGCGCGCAAATCCCTGAAGGGGCAGATGCAGTCGTCATGATTGAACTGACTCAAGCCTTTGAGGAGAATGGGAAGTCATTTATGTCTTTAAAACGCCGCTTTCAGACGGGGGATAATATTTCAAAAACAGGTGAGGACGCTCAAAAAGGGAGTGTTTTACTGACAAAGGGCACCCGGGTGACACCAGGAGTGACGGCTCTTTTGGCAACATTCGGATACGCATCTGTGCCTGTCGTGAGAAAGCCTGTAGTCGGGATTATCGCAACCGGTACCGAATTGCTGAATGTCAGTGATCCGCTGGAACCGGGAAAAATCCGCAACAGCAATGCGAGTATGGTATATGCGCAAGCGATAGAAGCAGGCGCAACACCGCTTTATTTAGGGAAAATCTCTGATGAACTGGATAAAAGCTTTGCTGCAGTTAAAGAAGCGATGAAAAAGGTGGACTTCCTGATCACAACTGGCGGTGTGTCAGTCGGTGACTTTGACTTTTTGCCTGCGATCTATGAAAAACTCGGAGCGGACGTGCTGTTTAATAAAGTTGCCATGCGCCCGGGCAGCGTGACAACGGTGGCGCATGCAAACGATATGCTGCTGTTTGGCCTTTCAGGTAATCCGTCGGCATGCTATGTCGGTTTTGAACTGTTTGTCAAACCGATAATCCAGACATGGCTGCTCAATGAAACACCGCATTCAATTTGTGCGGAAGCTGTTTTGACCAAGGATTTTCCGAAGCCGAACCCATTTACCCGATTTGTTCGTGCGCTCGTGCACCATCAGGAAGGGAAGCTGTTGGCGACACCCGTTGGCTTAGATAAGTCGAGCTCTGTCACATCACTTGCAGATGCCAATGCATTTATTATCCTGCCGGGCGGTACGCGAGGCTACGAATCTGGCAGAACGGTTCAAGTGCTGCTCATCAGAGAAGAGAATGGAAGTGAATGGCCTTGGTCCGTCCTTTCCCGATCGTCCAAGTTGTAGGATTTCAAAACAGCGGGAAAACAACGTTTATTGAGCGCATTCTTGAAAAAGCCTCTGAACAGGGAGTCCATTTGGGCTGCCTGAAGCACCATGGTCACGGCGGTGAACCGCAAACGCTCACGGAAGGAAAAGACACGGACCGTTACAAGGCGGCAGGTGCTGATGTAACAGCGGTAGAAGGTGCTGGTGTGTTACAGCTGACTGCCCGCCGCAATTGGGATTTGGCACGGCTGATTGAGTTATACCAATTTCTCGAAACAGACTGTCTTCTGATTGAAGGCTTTAAAAAAGCCCCTTATCCTAAAGTGGTTATCCTAAGTGAAAAGGAAGATCTGGAAGCGCTGCAAGCAGTAAATATAATCGCCATCATCTATAGAAAAAAAGAGCATATGACAGAGCATCAGGGATTACCCGTTTTTCATGCGGATGATCCGGTTGCCGTGGATTTTGTGCTTTCACAGCTGAAGGGGGAATCTGCATAATGGAACGGTTTGAGATTACGAAAACACCCATTAATACTGAAAACATCATCAAAAAAGTGGAGAAACGGGAAGCGGGAGCCATTACAACATTTATTGGTACGGTTCGGGAATGGACAAACGGAAAAAGAACGGTTCGGCTTGAATATGAGGCATATGAACCGATGGCCGTGCAAATGCTTGCTCAAATCGGCGCTGAAATCGAAGAAAAATGGGAAGGTGCCTCAGCTGCGATCACGCACCGTATAGGTGTGCTCGATATCGGTGAAGCAGCGGTAGTGATTGCTGTATCTTCTCCCCATCGAAAAGCCGCATATGAAGCCAATGAGTATGCGATTGAACGCATTAAACAGATTGTGCCGATTTGGAAAAAAGAAATTTGGGAAGACGGTGAGCAATGGATCGGCGACCAGCTAGAAACGACAGCTTATCCGAACGGAAAACCAGACCTAAGCGAGGGAGAGCAGCATGATTAAAATTCTTTTATTTGCAGGGCTTGCTGAACAGGCCGGTACACAAGCAATAGAAATAGATATGGAACAAGCAACCACAGATGAAATAAAAGCGAGTCTAAAAGAACAATACGGTCTTGAATCTATTGATACGGCTATGATTGCCGTTAACGAAAGCTATGTAAAAGAAAATACCTCTGTATCTTCGGGTGACACGGTAGCCATCATACCGCCGGTCAGCGGGGGATGAAAACCGGACGGCATTTCAGCCGTCCGGTTTTTCTGTATTTCATTGGCATATCCCCAAGTATCCTCAGCATACAATGATTTTCTGTAAGCGTTTATTCTACATATGTTACTCCCTATAAAGTAAGAGACTCACTCCATAATTAGACTGAAATTTTGAAAAATAATAGAAATTTATTTCGGGTATCGATATAGTGAAGATGATAAATGTTGGAAAGGTGCTGGATATGGAGACATTTAAAAGATTAAAAATGTATTATTGGCCGTACAGAAAAGTGTTTATGTGGTCGCTTCTAGCCATGCTTTTGATGACTGCAATTACTGTCGTTTATCCGATTATCCTGCAAATTACGATTGATGAGATCGTACTGGGACGGCAGTATCAGCTTGCGGCGTGGGTCAGCTTAGGATTTATTGCGGTGATGGTTTTGAAAGGAATGGCTACCTTTTTTCATCAGTATTTAGGTGATATGTTCGGGATCAAATCCGTTTATCGGCTGAGAAATGGTCTGTATGAAAAACTGCAGCGGCTTTCTTTTTCTTACTATGATAACGCGAAAACAGGAGATTTGATGTCCAGGCTGACTGCTGATGTTGAAGGGCTTCGTTTTTTCTTATCATACGGTCTCGCTGAGCTCATTCGCTTCGGCCTGCTGGTAGCCATCAGCCTGTCGGTTATGTTTTACTATTCTGTTCCTCTCACGCTTGTGACAATAGCTGTTCTGCCATTTCTCGCGGTTGCGGTATACCGGTTTGACAAAAGAGTCCATCCCGCCTTCAGAGGCATCCGCAAATCGTTTGCGAAACTCAATACAAAAGTTCAGGAAAATATCAGCGGCATTAATACGGTTAAATCTCTTTCCAGGGAAGATTTTCAGATCAGCACTTTCAATAAAGCCAATGCAGAATACAGGGCGCAGTATTTACAAACATCATCCATTTGGTCTGCGTATTTCCCTTTAATGGAGTTCATTGGTAACACTTGTATTGTAGCTCTTCTCTCATACGGCGGTTACTTGGTTATGCAAAATCAGCTCAATCCCGGCGAGCTTGTTGCTTTCTTCAGCCTTGTCAATTATATGATGTGGCCCATTATGAACTTAGGTTTTGTCATCAATATGTTCTCTCAAGCAAAAGCGTCAGGGGAACGCCTGCTCGACATTCTGGAAAAAGAAGAAGACATTACAGATCATCCTCATGCTTTGCATAAACAAAAATTAACCGGAGATGTCCATTTCAAAAATGTTTCTCTTGCATACGGAAAAGAACAAACAAACGCGCTGTGCAATGTAAGCTTTGAGGCAAACAGCGGGAAGGTAATCGGACTGTTGGGCCCGACAGGTTCAGGCAAAAGCTCAGTGACACAGCTTCTCACCAGATTTTACAGTCCTGTTGGCGGAATGATTACCATTGATCACAAACCCATCACAGATTATTCGTTAAAAACCCTTCGCTCCAATATCGGGGTCGTACTTCAAGAATCCTTCCTGTTTTCATCTACGATTAGATCAAATATTTCGTATGGGCGGCCGGATGCCTCAATGGAAGACGTCATCGAAGCGGCAAAAAGGGCGCAGGCTCATAACTTTATTATGGAGCTTCCTGATGGGTATGACACCATGCTGGGAGAGAGGGGAATGGGGCTTTCCGGCGGGCAGAAACAGCGTATTGCCATTGCGAGAGCCATCTGCTTGAACCCGAGCATTTTAATATTGGATGATGCCACAAGCGCAGTAGATATGCAAACGGAGCACAGCATACAGCTTGCCTTAAAAGAAGTCATGAAAAACCGCACAACCTTTATCGTCGCTCACCGCATTTCTTCACTGAAACACGCTGATGAAATTCTCGTTTTTAATAAAGGACGCATTCGTGAAAGGGGAACACATCATGAGCTTCTTGAAAAAGGCGGCTACTATAAAAAGATTTACGATTTGCAATACCGTGATGTCAAAATGATTAATGAGCCGCATGAGGTCGGATAGGGAGGGGCCAAATGAAACAAGCGAAAAAACAGGGGGTTTTAGAGCGTTTCTATTACTCTTCAGATGAAATCATTGAAAAGCCGTTTAACTGGGCTCAAATGTGGCGGCTGCTGAGCTATGTCAAACCATATCGAAAAACAATTTTGCCGCTTTCTTTTCTCACTGTATTGATTGGCACTGCTGTGAAGCTTGTGATCCCCATTTTGATCGGCGTTTATGTTCTTGATCAAGCGATTACAGGGAGAAACTCGGAGCTGCTGATTCAGCTCATTTTTATTATTAGCGGTTTATATGTCCTCAATTACGCCGCCAATGTGTTAAGAATCAGGTGGATGAATCAGCTTGGCCAGCATGTCATTTACGATTTGCGACAGCATTTATTTACCCATGTGCAGCGCTTATCCCATCGATTTTTTGATCAGCGGTCGGCGGGATCGATCTTAGTCAGGATCATGAATGATATTAACTCTCTTCAGGAGCTCTTTACAAGCGGAGTCATCAATTTGTTGACCGACTTGCTGCTTCTGGCCGGCGTGATTATTATTTTGTTTACGCTGAGCCCTGAGCTGACTATAGCCATCATGGTGACATTGCCGATTATGTTTTTTATTTCAACAAGTCTCAGAAAAAAAATACGCCGATCCTGGCAAACGGTACGGCTGAAGCAATCGAAGCTCAACTCTCATCTAAACGAAAGCATTCAGGGCATCCGGGTCACGCAGGCATTTACGCAGGAAGAAGAAAACATGGCGTATTTTGACGGTGTCAATCAGGAGAACTACGAATCATGGCGGGAAGCAACTAGAAAAAATGCCATGTTCCGTCCGCTTGTAGAAATGACGAATGCGATTGGGACGGCTGTCTTGATTTGGTATGGAGCCACACTCATCATGAATGAAACCATTACGATTGGCGTCTTCGTTTCTTTTGCTTTCTATCTGGGAATGTTTTGGGAACCTATTTCGAGACTGGGTCAGGTCTATAATCAGCTGTTAATGGGGATGGCATCATCAGAACGGATTTTTGAGTTTCTGGACGAACAGCCAAATGTCAAGGAGAAGCCGAATGCCATTCATAATGAAAAGATAAATGGGGAGATCAGTTTTGAAGAGGTTGAATTTTCGTATGATGAAAAACGAAAAGCCCTTCACGCCGTTTCTTTCTCTATTCCTGCGGGATCGACGCTTGCGCTTGTCGGGCATACAGGGAGCGGGAAGACGACGATTGCCAATTTAATCAGCCGTTTTTATGATGCGGCCGGAGGCACCATTAAAATAGACGGTATACCGATTAAGGATCTTTCCCTTGCCAGTCTGCGCTCTCAAATCAGCATTGTCCTGCAAGATACATTTATTTTCTCCGGGACCATCATGGAAAATATTCGTTTTGGAAGGCCAAATGCTTCGGATGAAGAGGTGATGAAAGCGTCCCAAGCGGTCGGAGCGGATGAGTTTATTTCCGATTTAGCGGAAGGATACGCAACAGAGGTAGAGGAAAGGGGCAGCGTACTGTCTGCCGGTCAGCGCCAGCTCATTTCATTTGCAAGAGCATTGCTCGCCGATCCGGCTATTATCATCCTTGACGAAGCAACGGCAAGCATTGATACAGAGACAGAAGTAAAAATTCAGCAAGCGTTAAAAACGCTTCTGAAAGGGCGTACAGCAGTGATGATCGCTCACAGATTGTCTACGATCCGCGACGCCGACCGCATCATTGTTCTTGATCACGGCAGGAAAATAGAAGAAGGGAACCATGATCAGCTGCTCGCTAAAGGAGGCATTTATGCCGGGCTTGTGAAAGCGCAATACAGCACAGCGATAGAATAATATGAAAAGCCTTCAATATTGAAGGTTTTTGGAAATTTATTAGAAAAACATGAAACTTTTTGATATCCTTCCCGTACTATTTGTTAGATATTCTCAAGGAGGTTTTGAAATGGAAACGAATGTAGAAAAAAACAGCGGAACGGCGACTGAAAAGCCTTCACTTTTCGGAGTAATCACAAGTCCGTCCGTTCAATTTGAAAGAATAAGAGAAAGGCCGGCTGTATGGGGACCGCTTTTGATTGTTGCAGCAATTATCATCGTCGGTGCCGTGCTGCAATCACTCGGTACGGATTATAGTGAGCTTTTGAAAAGCCAGGATACGCAAGGGCTATCTGCTGAACAAATGGAAACTGTCGCAACAATAACCAAATTTGGCGGAATGGCAGGCGCTATTATCGGCGGTATCGCAGCATTATTTATTGCCCCTCTTATTTATTGGCTCTGTGTAAAAGTATCAGGCGGTGTTACGACATATAAAAAAATGCTTTCTCTCAGTCTGTTTGTCTCTTTGATTAGCAGTCTCGGATTATTGGTTAATGGAATCGTTGCTTTTACGACTGACGTGAATCCTCTTTACAGCACGACGTCACTCGCAGGGATTATCCCATCTGACGGGGCTCTCGCCAGTGTGTTAAATACCTTTGAAATTTTCAGCATCTGGAGCTTTGTATTATTAGCAATCGGACTTCACAAAACGGGAGGCATCTCAAAAAAAGCCGGGTGGATTTCAGCAATCATTCTATTCGGAATTTTAGTTGTATTTTCGCTTTTTTCAGGTTTAATCAATTCTGTGGCGGGTGCATAAGCTCATGAAAAAAGTCTGGATCGGAATTGGAATCGCAGTTATAGTCGCTCTTTTTGTTGGAATCAATATATACCGGTCTGCCGCTCCGACAAGCGGCAGCGCCGGCAAGGAGGTACAGACGGGGAGCGTTGAAGAAAATGAAATCTCATCAACGGTTATGGTTCCTGGCACGCTAAAATTTTCAAATGAACAGTATGTCTTTTATGAAGCGGATAAAGGGACATTAGAAGACATTAAAGTAAAGGAAGGCGATAAAGTTAAAAAGGGCACGGCTTTAGTCACCTATACAAATGAGCAGCTGAGCCTGGAAAAAGAACAGAACCAGTTAACGTCTGAATCCAACCGGCTTCAAATTGACCAAATTCAAGAAAAGTTAAAAGCCTTGGACAGCAAAGAAAGAGAACTGGAAAAACAGGTAGGAAAGAAAGAAGCAGAAAAACAAATCGAATCTGAACGGACAGAGCTTCAAATGCAGAAAAAAACAGCGGAGATCGAATTAAAACAAACCGAGCTTCAGCGGCAGTCACTTGCCAACCGGGTGTCAGATTTAGAAGTGAAAAGCGAAATTGAAGGCACCGTTATTTCTGTCAACCAAGAAGCGGCATCCAAAAAGTCAGATATTCAAGAGCCTGTCATACATATCGGCAACCCAAAAGACCTTGTCGTCTCAGGGAAATTGTCTGAATACGATACATTGAAAGTCAAAAAAGGCCAGAAGGTCACACTCACTTCAGATGTAATACAGGGTAAAACATGGAAAGGCACGGTTTCCGCAGTCGGGCTTGTTCCGGATCAGCAGGAGAGCGCTGCGGCACAAGGAACAGAACAGGCGGTCCAATACCCGCTTCAAGTGAAAATAAAAGGAAATCTTCCAGAAGGAAAGCCAGGCTTTAAATTTATCATGAATATTGAAACAGATAAACGGAAAGCAAATACGCTTCCTTCAAAGGCAGTCAAAAAAGAAGATGACCAATATTATGTGTATACAGTAAAAGACGGAAAAGCAAAGCGAGTTGATGTCAAAATCGGCGAAGTGACAGATGACCTGACAGAAATTAAAGAGGGGCTTACCCAAGATGATCAAGTCATTTTGAATCCATCTGATCAGGTGACTGACGGAATGGAAGTGAAATCCTAAATGATTCAGCTTTCTAATGTGCGAAAAAGCTACCAGATCGGAAAGGAAACGTTTGATGTTCTCCATTCTATTGATTTGGACATTCATCAAGGTGAATATGTCTCGATTATGGGGCCGTCAGGATCAGGAAAATCGACGATCATGAATATTATCGGCTGTCTTGATCGGCCGACTTCCGGTACATATCAATTGGACGGCGAAGACATTTCTTCATATAAAGATAAAGAACTGGCGGCAGTCCGTAACCGGTCCATCGGTTTTGTATTTCAGCAATTTCAGCTTCTTCCGCGGCTGAACGCAAAAAAAAATGTCGAGCTGCCGATGATTTATTCCGGGATAGGCAAAAAGGAACGTCAAGAGCGGGCTGAGAGAGCATTGGAAAAGGTCGGGTTAGCCGATCGAATGCTCCACATGCCCAACGAGCTGTCGGGCGGGCAGAAGCAGCGGGTGGCGATTGCGAGGGCGATCGTGAATGAGCCGAAATTGATTTTAGCTGATGAACCGACCGGCGCGCTGGATACGAAAACAAGCGAGGCGATTATGGATCAGTTTACAGCATTAAATGCCGAGGGAACGACAATCGTTCTGGTTACTCACGAGCCTGAAGTAGCAGATTGCACGAATCGGATCGTCATGGTGCGTGACGGAAACATTGTTCCTGCCAGCTCCGGACAAAGGAGTGTGGGAGAATGAGCCTGTTGGAAAACATCAGAATGGCTCTAAGCTCTGTCCTTGCCCATAAAATGCGTTCGATCTTAACGATGCTCGGCATTATCATTGGTGTAGGCTCTGTCATTGTTGTCGTTGCGGTAGGACAGGGCGGCGAGCAAATGCTGAAGCAGTCGATCAGCGGCCCGGGAAATACTGTGGAGCTGTACTATATGCCTAGCGACGAGGAGCTTGCAAGCAACCCGAATGCCGCAGCTGAATCTACGTTTACAGAAAACGATATTAAAGGTTTAAAAGGAATAGAAGGCATTAAACAAGTCGTTGCTTCGACTTCTGAAAGTATGAAAGCGCGTTATCACGAAGAAGAAACCGATGCTACGGTTAACGGAATAAATGATGGATACATGAATGTCAATTCTTTGAAAATCGAAAGCGGCAGAACCTTTACCGACAATGACTTTCTCGCGGGGAATAGAGTCGGAATCATCTCTCAAAAAATGGCTAAAGAGCTGTTTGATAAAACCTCCCCTCTAGGTGAAGTTGTCTGGATTAACGGACAGCCCGTTGAAATTATCGGCGTGCTGAAAAAAGTAACAGGCTTGCTTTCTTTCGATTTAAGTGAAATGTATGTGCCATTTAATATGATGAAATCCTCTTTTGGCACAAGTGATTTCAGTAACGTATCATTGCAGGTCGAATCAGCAGACGACATAAAATCGGCTGGAAAAGAAGCGGCACAGCTGGTAAATGACAATCATGGCACAGAGGATTCGTATCAAGTGATGAACATGGAAGAGATTGCGGCCGGAATTGGCAAAGTAACTGCAATTATGACGACGATTATCGGCTCAATTGCAGGTATTTCCCTTTTGGTCGGCGGAATCGGTGTCATGAATATTATGCTCGTATCAGTCACAGAACGGACGCGGGAAATCGGAATCAGAAAATCACTTGGTGCGACGAGGGGACAGATTCTGACTCAGTTTTTAATTGAATCAGTCGTATTGACGCTGATTGGCGGTCTGGTCGGGATTGGTATTGGATACGGAGGGGCCGCGCTTGTTTCAGCCATTGCGGGCTGGCCGTCACTCATATCCTGGCAGGTTGTATGCGGGGGCGTGCTGTTCAGTATGCTCATTGGTGTTATTTTCGGCATGCTTCCTGCAAATAAAGCCGCAAAGCTTGATCCCATTGAAGCGCTGCGTTATGAGTAGCCTCATGCAACATGCATGAGGTTTTTTTATGTTTAGTGATTTCTACTATGAATATAAAAGACTTTTTTCATTAAAATAAGAAGAAAATGTCGTACAATTGTCCTTATTTTTGTCGAATTTACAGTTTACAAACCCTATAGACATACGTTAATATGGAGAAACGTGAAAGATTTTGATAGTTATTGAATGAATTTGAATGATTTTAGTTGCCTAAACCGAAAATAGCGTTTACAATGAAATTGTATTCAAAATGAATACGTTTTCATTAGGAGGTGAAGCATGCTAACTCCTGAACGGCATCAATTGATTATTGATCAAATAGAAAAGCATGATGTGGTAAAGATTCAAGAGCTTATAAATCTGACTAATGCTTCTGAATCAACAATCAGAAGAGATTTATCGACCCTTGAAGAACGCGGTTTTTTAAAGCGCGTTCATGGTGGAGCGGCCAAGCTTTCCGATATCAGACTTGAACCCGATATGCTTGAAAAATCATCCAAAAACCTTCACGATAAACTGAAGATTGCTGAAAAAGCTGCTTCTCTTTTAGAAGAAGGGGATTGCATTTACCTTGATGCAGGCACGACGACATTGCACATGATTGATTTTATGGATAAAACCAAAGATATTGTCGTTGTCACAAACGGGGTAATGCATATCGATGCATTAATAAGGAAAGAAATTTCTTTTTATCTGCTTGGAGGATACGTAAAGCACAGAACGGGCGCGATTATTGGAGGCGCTTCATTGGTTGCCATGGACCAGTACAGATTTGACAAGAGTTTTCTGGGGACAAACGGTGTCCATACAGAGGCTGGATTTACAACGCCGGACCCTGATGAGGCCCTTTTAAAACAGAAAGCGATCAAACAGGCAAAACACGCTTACGTCTTAGCAGACCCTTCGAAGTTCGGAGAAATTTCATTTTCGGCATTCGCCGGAATAGGCGACGCAACAATCATTACGACTGACGCTGAAGAGCTTACATTCGATAATTACCAAGAAAAAACTGTCGTAAAGGTAGTGAAACCATGATTTACACTGTAACACTTAATCCATCTGTCGATTATATAGTTCACGTTGAAGATTTTACTGTAGGAGGCCTGAACCGTTCTTCGTATGATACCAAGTATCCAGGGGGCAAAGGCATCAACGTATCGAGACTGCTGAAAAGACACCATGTGGCGTCTAAAGCGCTCGGATTCGTCGGCGGATTTACCGGAGAATATATCAAAACATTTTTACGGGAAGAAAACCTGGAAACAGCTTTTTCTGAAGTAAAAGGGGATACCCGTATCAATGTAAAGCTGAAAACGGGTGATGAAACTGAAATTAACGGGCAGGGACCGACAATTTCGGATGAAGATTTCAAAGCCTTTTTAGAACAGTTCCAATCTTTGCAAGAGGGAGATATCGTTGTTCTTGCAGGAAGCATTCCATCTTCACTCCCTCACGATACTTATGAAAAAATCGCAGAGGCCTGCAAACAGCAGAACGCACGAGTTGTTCTGGATATCTCAGGCGAGGCTCTTTTGAAAGCAACAGAAATGAAACCATTTTTGATGAAGCCAAATCATCATGAGCTTGGAGAAATGTTCGGCACGGCCATTACATCTGTTGAGGAAGCCGTTCCTTATGGGAAAAAGCTTGTAGAACAAGGCGCTGAACATGTAATCGTATCAATGGCCGGAGACGGAGCGCTTCTGTTTACGAACGAAGCTGTTTATTTTGCTAACGTGCCAAAGGGGAAATTGGTAAACTCAGTCGGAGCAGGGGATTCCGTTGTTGCAGGTTTCCTTGCCGGAATTTCCAAACAGCTGCCGCTTGAAGAAGCATTCCGCTTAGGAGTTACTTCAGGCAGTGCTACCGCGTTCTCTGAAGAACTTGGAACAGAAGAATTTGTCCAGCAGCTTCTTCCTGAAGTTAAGGTCACACGTCTATAGAGGAGGAAACACAAGTGAAAATAACTGAGCTTTTAACGAAGCATACGATAAAGCTTAATATTGAGAGCAAAGAAAAAGAAAATGTTATTGACGAAATGGTCACTGTTCTTGATAAGGCTGGAAAGTTAAATGACCGACAAGCCTATAAAGAAGCCATTTTAAATCGCGAAAGCCAAAGCTCCACGGGTATCGGTGAAGGAATCGCTATCCCCCATGCGAAAACGGCAAGCGTTATCAACCCGGCGATCGCGTTCGGACGTTCAAAAGACGGCGTCGATTATGAATCATTAGACGGCCAGCCGGCTCACTTAGTGTTCATGATCGCGGCGACTGAAGGCGCAAACAACACTCACCTTGAAGCATTGTCAAGACTTTCAACGCTGTTAATGCGTGAAGAAATCCGTAAGCAGCTCCTTGAAGCTGAGTCTGAAGATGCCATCATCGACATTATTAATCAGCACGATAAAGATGATGACGAAGAGGAAGAGGAAGAAGAAGCGGCACCAGCACCTGCCGGAAAAGGGAAAATTTTAGCGGTTACTGCATGCCCGACAGGTATTGCCCATACATTCATGGCTGCGGATGCCCTTAAAGAAAAAGCGAAAGAGCTTGGTGTGGAAATTAAGGTCGAAACAAATGGGTCAAGCGGCATTAAGCACAAGCTCACTGCCCAAGAAATCGAAGATGCACCTGCAATCATTGTCGCAGCGGACAAGCAGGTTGAAATGGAACGTTTTAAAGGCAAGCGCGTACTTCAAGTTCCTGTAACGGCGGGTATCAGACGTCCGCAAGAGCTTATCGAAAAAGCGATGAATCAAGATGCGCCGATTTATCAAGGCAGCGGCGGCGGTTCAGCAGCTTCAAATGATGATGAAGAAGCGAAAGGCAAGTCTGGAAGCGGTATCGGAAACACGTTTTATAAGCACCTGATGAGCGGTGTCAGCAACATGCTTCCGTTCGTAGTCGGCGGCGGTATTCTCGTTGCGATTTCATTCTTCTGGGGAATTCACTCTGCTGATCCGAATGATCCTAGCTACAACACGTTTGCAGCAGCATTAAACTTTATCGGCGGCGACAATGCATTAAAACTCATTGTTGCAGTTCTGGCCGGTTTCATTGCGATGAGTATTGCAGATCGTCCTGGTTTTGCGCCTGGTATGGTCGGCGGATTTATGGCAACTCAAGCGAATGCTGGATTCTTAGGCGGCTTAATTGCCGGATTCCTTGCCGGTTATGTCGTGATTTTACTGAAAAAAGTATTTACGTTTATCCCTCAGTCACTTGATGGATTAAAACCTGTTTTGATTTACCCGCTGTTCGGTATTTTTATCACTGGCGTATTAATGCAATTTGTCGTCAATACACCTGTAGCGGCATTTATGAATTTCTTAACAAACTGGCTTGAAAGCCTTGGTACTGGAAACCTTGTGTTAATGGGTATTATCTTGGGCGGCATGATGGCGATCGATATGGGCGGTCCGCTTAATAAAGCAGCCTTTACGTTCGGTATCGCCATGATCGATGCAGGCAACTATGCGCCTCATGCAGCAATCATGGCCGGCGGTATGGTTCCTCCGCTTGGTATCGCACTTGCAACAACCATTTTCAGAAACAAATTCACTCAGCGTGACCGTGAAGCTGGTATTACATGCTATTTCATGGGAGCTGCTTTCGTAACAGAGGGAGCGATCCCATTTGCTGCGGCTGATCCGCTTCGCGTCATACCAGCTGCTGTAGTCGGTGCAGCTGTTGCCGGCGGATTAACTGAATTCTTCCGAGTAACGCTTCCGGCGCCTCATGGAGGAGTATTCGTAGCTTTCATTACAAACCATCCGATGCTTTACCTTTTAAGTATCGTGATCGGTGCTGTCGTGATGGCAATTATCCTCGGTATCGTCAAAAAACCTGTTACAGAAAAATAAGAAAAAAAGCGTCCTTGGTTCGAAAGGACGCTTTTTCTTATCCGGCCGGCAGGGAGCGCGGTTAAGTTATGTATTTTATTCTTTTTTATGATAAAGTAAAAGAAGAGAAACAACTGACATAGCAATTGTCTAGGAGGAAACACTTTGACCGAGGAAAAAAATACGAATACTGAGAAAACGGCGAAGAAAAAAACCAATACGTACCTGGAATGGGGTAAAGCGATTGTCATCGCTGTTCTGCTGGCTCTCCTGATCCGTCACTTTTTGTTTGAACCGTATTTAGTTGAAGGTTCATCTATGTATCCCACATTACATGACGGAGAAAGGCTGTTTGTGAATAAAACAGTCAACTATATCGGCGAGCTGAAGCGCGGAGATATCGTTATTATCAACGGTGAAACTTCTAAAATCCATTATGTAAAAAGATTGATCGGAAAGCCTGGAGAAACCGTTCAAATGAAGGATGACACGCTTTATATAAACGGTAAAAAAGTAGCCGAGCCTTACTTGTCTAAAAACAAGAAGGAAGCAGAAAAACTTGGTGTCAGTCTGACAGGAGACTTTGGACCGGTTAAGGTTCCGAAAGGCAAATACTTTGTCATGGGAGATAACCGGCTGAATTCTATGGACAGCCGAAACGGGCTGGGACTGATCGCGGAAGATCGAATTGTCGGCACATCGAAGTTTGTCTTTTTCCCGTTTAACGAAATGCGTCAAACAAAATAAAAACGCCTTGCTGGCCTAGGACAGCAGGCGTTTTTATTTTGAAAAAGAAGCGACCAATGCAATGCATAAAACCGTGATGAACACTGAACCGATAATAGCCAGCACACTGAAGAAAAGGTGAACCTGTTTGTTCTCTTTTCCGCGCTTTTCTAATAGCCGTTTAGAAAAAATGTGCGAAAATATGTAAATAAGGGCTATGCCTATATATAAGCCGATATCTTTGGCGGTAAAGCCTGTTACGGCAAGGTAAAAGCCCGTAAAAAAGATCAGTAAGCAATATTCAGTAAGTGTTAAAAGCCTCAACGTGTTCCTCCATGAGAGTGTGTAATTTTCCAGGCGGATGCATTCTCTCTCTTTAATTGTAACACAGCTGGCTGGTTTGGGTGTATAAGTGTTTTCTCTCTGTTTTATCAGGGAATCATTTCTCTTGCCCTGCATTCATGGTATACTTTTATTGATGATAGACATGATGGAGGATAATAAATGATTGCTGTAAATAATGTAAGCTTGCGGTTTGCGGATCGCAAGTTATTTGAAGATGTTAATATTAAATTTACCCCAGGCAACTGCTATGGGTTAATTGGTGCAAACGGTGCCGGTAAATCAACGTTTCTAAAGGTGCTGTCAGGCGAAATCGAGCCTCAGACAGGCGACGTGCATATGAGTCCTGGCGAGCGTCTTGCCGTCTTGAAGCAGAACCATTTTGAGTACGAAGAGTATGAAGTGCTGAAAGTGGTCATTATGGGCCACAAACGCCTGTATGAAGTCATGCAGGAGAAAGACGCTATTTACATGAAGCCTGATTTCTCAGATGAGGATGGGATTCGTGCTGCTGAGCTAGAAGGTGAATTCGCGGAACTGAACGGTTGGGAAGCGGAAAGTGAAGCTGCGATCCTGTTAAAAGGCCTTGGTATCTCAGAAGATCTGCACACAAAAAAGATGGCAGACCTCGGCGGTTCGGAGAAGGTAAAAGTTCTCTTGGCACAGGCATTATTCGGCAAGCCGGATGTTCTGCTGCTCGATGAGCCGACGAACCACCTGGACCTTCAGGCAATTCAGTGGCTTGAAGAGTTTCTGATTAACTTTGAAAACACAGTTATTGTCGTATCCCATGACCGTCACTTTTTAAATAAAGTATGTACGCACATTGCCGACCTTGATTTTAACAAAATTCAAATCTATGTCGGAAACTATGATTTCTGGTACGAGTCAAGCCAGCTGGCGTTAAAGCTTTCTCAAGAAGCGAACAAGAAAAAAGAAGAGCAGATTAAACAGCTTCAAGAGTTTGTCGCTAGATTCAGCGCCAATGCGTCTAAATCTAAGCAGGCTACATCAAGAAAGAAACTTCTCGAAAAAATCACGCTGGATGATATTAAACCGTCTTCCCGCCGCTATCCTTATGTTAACTTCACGCCGGAACGGGAAATCGGAAATGATGTTCTTCGCGTGGAAGGCTTAACAAAAACAATCGATGGCGTAAAGGTGCTTGACAATGTCAGCTTTATTATGAATCGAGAAGATAAAATTGCTTTCACTGGCCGAAATGAACTTGCTGTTACTACGCTGTTTAAAATCATTTCCGGGGAAATGGAAGCTGACAGCGGAACGTTTAAATGGGGTGTTACCACATCTCAAGCGTATTTTCCAAAAGACAACAGCGAATATTTCGAAGGCAGTGATCTGAACCTTGTAGACTGGCTTCGCCAATATTCTCCGCACGACCAAAGTGAGAGCTTTTTACGCGGTTTCTTAGGACGCATGCTGTTCTCTGGAGAAGAAGTCCACAAAAAAGCAAATGTACTTTCCGGGGGAGAAAAGGTCCGCTGTATGCTGTCGAAAGCGATGCTTTCTGGCGCCAATATTTTAATTTTGGATGAGCCGACCAACCATTTAGACCTAGAGTCCATTACAGCGCTCAATAACGGCTTAATCAGCTTTAAAGGCGCTATGCTGTTTACTTCCCATGACCATCAGTTTGTGCAGACCATTGCCAACAGAATTATAGAAATTACACCTAACGGCATCGTCGATAAGCAAATGAGCTATGACGAGTTCCTTGAAAATGCTGATGTGCAGAAAAAATTGACTGAACTATACGCCGAATAAAAAAGCAGAGATTTCTCTGCTTTTTTTGATACCTAAATGTGAAAGGAGATCACAACATGAAATTTTTGGTTGTCGGAGCAGGTGGAGTAGGCGGGTATATTGGCGGACGGCTTTCGGAGAAAGGAAATGATGTGACATTTCTCGTGCGCCAAAAACGAGCTGAGCAGCTTAAAAAAACCGGGCTTGTCATCCATAGTGAAAAAGGGAATGTATCATTTCAGCCCGAACTAATCAGTGCCGGAGAAACAGGGCAATTTGATGTCGTTATCATTGCTTCTAAAGCATACTCGCTTGGTCAAGTGATAGAGGATGTCAAACCATTTATCCATCAAGAATCTGTCATTATCCCTTTTTTAAATGGGTACCGCCACTATGAGCAGCTATTTGCGGCATTTTCAAAAGAACAGGTGCTGGGCGGCCTGTGTTTTATAGAAAGTGCTTTAGACAACAAAGGAGAAATTCATCATACGAGCGCATCGCATCGTTTTGTATTTGGAGAATGGAACGGCGAGCGTACGGAGCGGATAAGAGCGCTTGAAGAGGCATTTTCAGGTGTGAAGGCTGAAGTCATCATTAGCGGGCATATCGAGAAGGACATTTGGAAAAAGTATCTCTTTATTGCAGCGCAAGCGGGGATCACAACGTTATTTCAACGACCGCTTGGCCCAATCCTCGCCACAGAAGCCGGACGTCACACGGCCCAAACTCTTATTGGGGAAATTTGCACTGTTTTACGAAAAGAAGGTGTTCCGGCTGATCCGGCTCTTGAGGAAGAGAGCTTTCGTACGATGACCAGCATGTCTTACCATATGAAGTCCTCCATGCTTCGGGATATGGAAAACGGCCAAACGACAGAAGGCGACCACCTGCATGGATTTTTGATTGAAAAAGCAAAACGTTTATCTCTCGCTGCACCAGTATTAGAAACCGTTTATGCGAATCTGCAAATGTATGAAGCAGAAAAATAAAAAAAGGAGGCGGAAAAGCCTCCTTTTATTTACTTAAAAAGCCCAATTTCCGTTTCTGAAGATAGGCTCTCTTTTCCCGTCTGCCGTAATTCCGTCAATATTCATATCCTTAGAACCGATCATAAAGTCCACGTGTGTAATGCTTTCATTTAGGCCTTCTTTGACAAGCTCTTCACGAGACATCTGCTTTCCGCCTTCAATATTAAAGGCATAGGCGCTTCCGATCGCCAAATGATTTGACGCGTTTTCATCAAACAGCGTGTTATAGAAAAGAATGTTTGATTGTGATATAGGCGAATCGTAAGGAACAAGTGCCACTTCACCTAAATAGTGAGAACCTTCATCTGTTTCCACCAGTTCTTTTAAAATATCCTCACCTTTTTCAGCTTTAATGTCGACTATACGGCCATTTTCAAACGTCAGGGTGAAATTTTCAATAATATTTCCGCCGTAGCTTAATGGTTTTGTGCTTGATACCACTCCGTCAACCCCGTCTTTTTGCGGCAGCGTGAACACTTCTTCTGTCGGCATATTGGCCATAAACTCATGGCCACTTTCATTCACGCTTCCCGCACCTGCCCAAACATGCTTCCTAGGCAGCTTAATTGTTAGATCAGTTCCTTCTGCTTGATAATGTAAGGCAGCGTAATGTCTCTCGTTCAAATGGTCAACTTTTTCATGAAGATTTTGGTCATGATTGATCCACGCCTGAACCGGGTTGTCTTCATTTACGCGCGTCGCTTTAAAAATTTCTTCCCACAGAAGGTGGATCGCTTCCTCCTCTGATTTGCCAGGAAACACCTTGTGAGCCCAGCCTGCTGATGCCGCACCTACGACAGTCCAGCTGACTTTGTCTGATTGAATATATTGTCTGTATGTATGTAATGCTTTGCCTGCTGCTTTTTGGAATGCCGCAATCCGTTTGGAATCTATACCTTTTAGCAAGTCTGGGTTCGACGACACAACAGAAATGAAAGCAGCTCCATTTTTGGCAAGCTCTTCTCTGCCTTTTGCTTCCCATTCAGGATATTCTTCAAATGCTTCAAACGGCGCAAGTTCGTATTTTAATTTGGCGACTTCGTCATCCTGCCAATTCACGGTGACGTTTTTTGCGCCCTTTTCATATGCGTGTTTTACAATTAAACGGACAAAATCCCGAACGTCTGTTGAAGCATTTACGACTACATACTGGCCTTTTTGGACATTAACGCCGACTTCTACCGCCAGCTGTGCATATGTATTTAATTTCTGTGAAAATGAATCCATGAATCATTCCTCCAAGCTTTTTTCTCATCATATCAAATATGATCCTATAAAGGAAAGAAGGAGCCCAAAGTGAAAAACCCAAAACGACACGTCTTGGGTTTTTTCAATATTATGGATGATTCAGTTTTACAGTGCCGCCTGCAGGCGAATGGGGCATATTTGCCAAAGAAATGCTCATGCCTCCAAGAATAATTCCGCTTAAAATGGCTGCGATCGCTACTCTTCTTCCTAAATCTCTTAGCATCTGTTTCCTCCTTAACGTTTCTCCATTTCCCACAATATGAAGGAAGTGAGGAAAAAAGAAGCAAGAAATTTGCCGCGTGTGAGAATTTTGCGGGTAAAGACTATTTAATTGCCTTTTGCAGCTTATCAATCACTTCTAAAGAACGGCCTGTGCCGATTGCTACAGATTCAAGCGGGTTTTGCGCCACGTGTACAGGCACGACAATCTCTTCTGTGAGCCATTCTTTAATTCCATTAAGGAGCGCGCCGCCGCCTGTTAAAATAACGCCGCGATCAACAATATCTCCGCTCAATTCAGGCGGACAGTCCTCAAGTGTCGCTCTGATGGCTTCAAGAATATGCAGGAGGGATTCACGCATTGCATCTTGAATTTCGTTGGATTGAAGCATAATGGTTTTTGGAAGACCTGTCACGAGGTCACGTCCCCGAATTTCCATTGCCTCTGGTATATGTTCAATCAGAGCATGGCCAATTTCCATTTTTACCTGCTCAGCTGTGCGTTCGCCGATCAGCAAATTGTATTTTTTACGGACGAAAGAAACGATATCCTCATCAAGCTGGTCTCCGCCGATCCTGATAGAATGGCAGGAAACAACGCCACCGAAGGAAATAATAGCGACCTCTGTCGTCCCTCCGCCGATATCTACTACCACATTGGCAACCGGCTCATCAACCGGTAAATCCGCTCCGATGGCGGCTGCAACTGGCTCTTCGATTAAATGAACGTTTTTCGCGCCGCAATTTTTCACCGCATCACTGATGGCGCGGCGTTCTACTGCTGTTGAGCCTGATGGTGTGCAAACGACTACGTTCGGTTTTCTGAACGACATGCCGATGCTTTTTGCGGCTTTTTTCATAATGTGCTTTAGCAGGTCAGTTGTCATATCATAGTCTGCGATCACGCCATCTTTCATCGGTCTGACAGCGACAATTTTTCCCGGTGTTTTACCGATCATGTTTTTCGCGTCAGCTCCGATTGCAAGCACTGCTTTTGTCGTCGTATCCACTGCGACAACAGATGGTTCATTTAGGATAATCCCTTTATTTTTGCTGTAAACAAGTATATTAGCTGTTCCTAAGTCAATCCCGATTTCAGTTGATTGAAACATGTTTTCACCCAATCTCTATCCTAATTTAATATGATTCTACATTTAAAGTTTCTCAGAAATACTGCGATTTTTGGGGGTGTGCGTCGGTAAAGAAATGTTTTTGTAAAAAATCAAGGAACTGTGTAACAGAAGTAATACATTTTTCGGTTTTATGGAAAAAATATCTTGTAATTCTTATAGAAAGCGGGAAACTTTTTCAAAGTTTCATTCGTCTACGATATATTGAGGTACATCCTTAAAACATTACATGAGAAAAGAAACATTTAAAGGAAGAAGGGTTTTTATGAAATCAATAGGTGTTGTGAGAAAAGTAGATGAATTAGGCCGCATTGTCATGCCGATTGAGTTGAGACGGGCATTGGATATTGCCATAAAAGACAGCATTGAGTTTTTTGTTGACGGAGATAAAATTATCTTGAAAAAGTACAAACCTCATGGCGTTTGTTTAATGACTGGAGAAATCACTTCAGAAAATAAAGAATACGGCAACGGTAAAATTACGCTAAGCCCTGAGGGTGCACAGCTGCTTCTCGAAGAAATTCAAGCCGCTTTAAAAGAATAAAATTATGCTAAAAAAGGCGGAGTGATATCATCTCCGCCTTTTTTGCGTGCCAATTTTTGATTACCGCCGCCTAAGATAAGACATCAAGATATTTGGTAATGAATGATTTGGGATACTTTACATATTTTACTCAATTATTTGTCGAAGAATGGTACAATAAGTAGAGAAACACAAGCGGCAGGTGGTCATATGAGAAAATATCAAGCTCGTATCATTTCCATCATTTTGGCAATGATTTTTATAATGTTTTGGGATTATTTATTTTATTTTATAGGCAAAAACCCGATTAATTGGCCTGTTGATATTGTGTATACTGCAGTCACGCTGGTAAGTGTCTGGATGTTGGCTTATTATATTGATGAGAAACAGCAGCTGGTTAAGAAAATGAAGGATAACGAATGGAAGTATAAACAGCTTTCTGAAGAAAAAAACCGCATCATGGATAATTTGCAGGAAATCGTATTTCAAACGAATGCAAAAGGTGAAATTACATATTTAAACCAAGCGTGGGCATCTATAACCGGGTTTTCAATCAGTGAATGTATGGGAACAATGTATAACGATTACTTCATAAAAGAAAAGCACGTAGCCGACCACATTAACACCCAAATCCAAAACAAAGCGTCTTCTGGCATGTTTACGGCAAAATACGTGACAAAAAACGGCACGATTTTTTGGGGAGAAGTTCATTATAAACTTTACTATGACCGGGATGACCAATTTACAGGCAGCCTGGGTACAATGTCAGATATCACTGAGCGGAAAGAGGCTGAAGATGAGCTCATTGAGATTAATGAACGGCTGGCGAGGGAATCCCAGAAACTATCAATCACAAGTGAACTTGCCGCAGGTATTGCTCATGAGGTCAGAAACCCTTTAACATCTGTCAGCGGTTTCCTCCAGATTATGAAAACACAATATCCGGACAGAAAAGACTATTTTGACATCATCTTTTCAGAGATTAAAAGAATCGATTTAGTGCTCAGCGAGCTGCTGCTGCTTGCAAAACCGCAGGCAATCACATTTAAAACACACCAGCTTAATGAGATCTTGAAACAAGTCACGACATTGCTTGATACCAATGCAATTCTGTCCAATATCGTCATAGAGAAAAATTTCAAAGAGACAGATGGCTGTATGATTAATGGAGACGAAAATCAGCTGAAGCAGGTCTTTATCAACATCATTAAAAACGGAATTGAGGCAATGCCAAAGGGCGGTGTCGTAACCATTTCAACTGCTAAAACCGCCTCTCATGCAGTGATAAGCGTAAAGGATGAAGGAAACGGCATGCCGCAGGAAAAGCTGAAGCAGATTGGCAAACCTTTTTATTCAACAAAAGAAAAGGGCACTGGACTGGGACTTCCCATTTGTTTGAGAATCCTGAAGGAACATGACGGGGAATTGAAAATCGAAAGTGAAGCTGGAAAAGGCAGCGTCTTTCAAGTGGTTTTGCCTTTAAAATCAGACAGCTGAGAGGAGAAAAATAAAGTGAACTCGCTTCTGTTTGTATACGGGACATTAAGAAAGCATGAAAAAAACCATCATTTGCTGGCACAATCGGCATGTATCAATGAGCAGGCGAGAACAAAGGGAAGTTTGTTTGCTGCAAAAGAGGGGCCCACAGTTGTTTTCAATGATGAAGATGAAGGCTATATATATGGCGAAGTATATGAAGCAGATGAATTGTGTATACATAAGCTCGATCAATTTTTTCAAGGATATCATAAACAAACGGTGTTTGTAGAAACGGATGTCGGGATTAAAATTGCGCTTATTTATTTTATGAACAAAGACGGGTGTGCCGGTTTTACGAAAATAAGCAGCGGCGACTGGAAAGAACATCAGATGATCAGCAAATCGAAAAATCCCATTTATTATTTTGCCTATGGATCATGCATGGATAATGCCCGCTTTCAAAAAGCGGGAGTCGATCACTATTTTCAAGATCCAGTAGGAAGAGCTGTTTTAAAAGGATACACAACCCGCTTCACGCTAAAAAGGGAAGACGGTTCAAGAGCGGACATGTTGGAAGACGGAGGAACAACAGAAGGCGTTTTATACCGTATCCCTTATTCTGCTCTCTCCTATCTATATAAAAGGGAGGGCGTCGAATCTCTTACGTATCGGCCGGCATTTGTAGACGTTGAAGCTGGCGGAAGGCACTACAAAGACTGTTTAACCTTTCTCGTCCTCCAAAAAGAAGCGGAAATTGCCCCGCCTCAGCACTATCAGATTGAAATCGAACGCGGAGCGGAGCTGTATTTGTCGCCTGAGTTTACTGAAAAGCTCAAGCGGCATATGAATTCGCTGCCAAAAGGATAACACTGTAACAAAAGAATATGATAAAATTTGATCAATATCATGTCATATAAAGGAGCACCACGATGAAAAAAGAATTTGCGGTAATTGGGCTGGGCCGTTTTGGTGGCAGTATTTGCAAAGCATTAAGCGAAGAAGGCGTCGAGGTTATGGCAATGGATATCGATGAAGATAAAGTCAACGAGTATGCCAAGATTGCATCTCACGCAGTTATCGGTGATTCGACAGACGAATCTGTCCTGAAAAATTTAGGCCTGCGAAATTTTGACCACGTTATTGTAGCAATCGGGGAAAATATTCAAGCGAGTATTTTAACGACACTCATTCTGAAAGAACTTGGCGTCCATACGATTACAGTTAAAGCGCAGAACGATTATCACGAAAAAGTGCTGTCTAAAATTGGTGCGGATCACATCGTCCACCCGGAACGCGATATGGCAAAACGAATTGCGCATAATATCGTGTCCAACAATGTACTTGACTATTTGGAGCTGTCTGAAGAGCATAGTCTTGTTGAAATCGTAGCTAACAGCCGCCTGGCTGGAAATACGCTTCTCGATTTAGATATTCGCGCAAAATACGGTATTAACATCGTAGCCATAAAAAGGGGCAAGGAAGTCATCGTATCACCGCTTGCAACCGAAGTCATCCACCAAGAAGATATACTCATTGTTATTGGATCAGTTACAGACATCTCCCGTTTCGAAAAAAGAGTTCTTCATACAAAATAGCAGCCAAATAAGCCGTCCTCAAAGGGCGGTTTTTCATATTATCAGAATATAACAACTTTAATGAACTGAGCGTCAATTTCTTAAAATTTCATTGACTAAGCACAGGCGTTCCGATAGCATATTGTACCATATAATAAAAAAAGGAGGGGCCTATTTGAATAAAGAAGCGCTAGTCAATAGGCTGAATGCTTCAGCCAAAAGACAAAAAGCTGATATCGTCATTAAAAACGGAAAAATCATGGACGTATATAATCAAGAATGGATATATGAAGATATTGCGATTACAGATGGAGTTATTGTAGGCCTCGGTGAGTATGAAGGCGAAAATATCATTGATGCAGAGGGACAAATGATTGTTCCGGGTTTTATTGATGGACATGTACATATTGAGTCGTCAATGGTTACACCGATTGAGTTCGCTAAAGCAGTGTTGCCTCATGGCGTGACGACGGTTGTTACAGATCCGCATGAGATCGCGAATGTGTCTGGTGAAAAAGGGATTGAGTTTATGCTTGAACAAGCTCGGCATACACCGCTGAATATCCATTTTATGCTTCCTTCCAGTGTGCCTGCCGCAAGTTTTGAGCGATCAGGCGCAATTCTCAAAGCTGCCGATCTCAAGCCTTTTTATGAAGAAGAAGAAGTATTAGGGCTGGCTGAAGTTATGGATTATGTGTCGGTTCAGCAGGCTGAAAAAGACATGGTTCAGAAACTGCTTGATGCCCGTGTGGCAGGAAAAAGGATAGACGGTCATTTAGCTGGTTTATCAACAGACCTCATTAACATTTACAGAACCGCATTTGTCTTAAACGACCATGAAGTAACATCGAAGGAAGAAGCCCTTGATCGTATCAGAAGGGGCATGTATGTCATGATGCGTGAAGGATCAGTCGCCAAAAACACGCTCAATGTGCTGCCGGCGGTGAATGAAAAGAACGCACGCCGGTTCTTTTTCTGTACGGATGATAAGCATGTGGATGATTTATTGTCAGAGGGAAGTGTAAACCATCAGGTGAAAATGGCGATTCAAGCCGGACTTAATCCGTTTTTAGCCTATCAGCTAGGAAGCCTCAATGCAGCCGAATGCTACGGATTAGATACAAAGGGAGCGATTGCCCCGGGTTTTGACGCTGATTTGCTTTTTGTATCTGATCTGGAAAATGTCACTGTCACAATGACGATGGTAAAAGGGCAGACTGTTGCTGAAGACAGCAAAGCGGTCTATCAGGATCATGCTTCAACTGCAGCACCAGATCAGGCACTGCTTGATTCTGTTAAGCTTGCTGCTCCTCTTAACAAACAGGATTTTCATATGCCAATCGATTCAGAGCAGCAGATCAATGTCATTCAAATCATACCAAATCAGCTTGAAACACGATTAGTACAAGTTCCGGCTCCTGTTGCCCGCGAATTTGAGCCTGACACTGAGCTTGATTTGTTAAAGATTGCAGTTGTCGAGCGGCATAAAGGATTAAAAGAAACCGGACTTGGTGTTGTGAAAGGTTTTGGATTCAAGAGCGGAGCGATTGCCACAACCATTTCACACGACTCCCATAATATTATTGCCGTCGGAACGAATGATGAGGATATCGCGGCGGCAGTTAATAAGCTGCAGGAAATTGGCGGAGGATTAACAATTATAAAAAATGGGGAAGAGCTCCATTCAGTACCGCTGCCGATTGCAGGGTTATTATCCGACCAATCTGCAGAGCAAGTGAATCAAAGCTTGCTGACGCTTCATGATAAATTGTCGTTAATCGGTTTCACAGGCGGATTTAATCCATTTTTGACATTGTCGTTTTTAGCGTTGCCTGTCATTCCTGATATTAAAATGACGACTACGGGATTATTCGATGTAAAATCATTTCAACACATATCACTGCAATAAAAAGAGGCACTCCCTTAGGGAGTGCCTCTTTTTTTAAACCTCCATAATGATCGGCAGGATCATTGGACGGCGCTTTGTTTTTTCGTACAAGAAAGGTGCAAGCGTGTCTGTAATTTCGTTTTTGATTTCAGACCATTGAGTCGTTTTTCGTTCCATTACTTTTTGTAAGTGATTTGAAATGAGCTCTTGAGCGTCGTTGATCAAGTCACCAGATTCTCTCATGTACACAAATCCTCTGGAAATCAAATCAGGACCCGCTGAAATCTTGAAGTCGTCCATGTCAATGCTGACAACAACGATGACAAGTCCTTCTTCAGAGAGAATTCTGCGATCACGAAGTACGATATTGCCAATATCACCGATACCGCTTCCGTCAATGTACACTGAACCGGACGGGATTTTTCCTGCAACTGAAGCCTCATCGCCTTTAAGTGCTAATACTTCACCATTATCCATGATAAAGCAGTTTTCCTCTGGGATGCCACAATCTGTTGCAAGTTTGACATGCATCTTTTGCATTCTGTACTCACCGTGAATCGGCATGAAGAATTTAGGCTTGATTAAACGAAGCATCAGCTTCTGTTCTTCCTGTCCGCCGTGACCGGATGTATGGATATCGTTAAGAGGGCCGTGAATAACCTCAGCACCCGCACGATACAGCTGGTTGATTGTTCGACTCACGCTGATTGTGTTGCCTGGGATAGGGGATGAAGAAAATACGACTGTATCCCCAGGATTGATTGAAATTTGGCGGTGTGTGCCGTTTGCAATTCTTGATAACGCCGCCATTGGTTCCCCTTGGCTTCCTGTACATAAAATTGTTACTTTATTAGCAGGCATACGATTGATTTCGTTATGCTCAATAAACGTATTTTTAGGACAGTTAATATAACCGAGTGTCTGTCCAATTTCGATAGCCGATTCCATACTGCGTCCAAATACGGCAACTTTTCTTCCATTTTGTACAGCAGCTTCAATTACCTGCTGCAAGCGGTGAATATTCGACGCAAATGTGGCGAAGATAATTCGGCCGTCCACCTTGCGGAAAATGTCATGAATGCTTTCTCCTACACGGCGCTCAGACATGGTAAACTCCGGATTTTCACTGTTTGTGCTGTCTGAAAGAAGGCACAAAACGCCTTCTTTACCGATTTCGGCCATTTTCGTTAAGTTTGCCGGCTCGCCGACTGGAGTAAAGTCGAATTTGAAATCCCCAGTATGTACGATGTTTCCGGGCGGCGTTTTTACAACAATGCCGTAGGAATCCGGAATACTGTGTGTTGTTCTGAAGAATGACACAGCCGTTTTGCGGAACTTTACAATATCATCCTCGCCGATAATGTTCAGTTTCGTCTGTCTCAATAATCCATGCTCTTCAAGTTTATTCCGAAGTAAGCCGATCGCGAGTTTTCCGCCGTATACAGGAATATTCACTTGTCTGAGCAGGTATGGAATACCGCCGATGTGGTCTTCGTGCCCGTGGGTGATAAAAAGCCCTTTAATTTTATCTTCGTTTTTGACTAAATACGTATAATCAGGGATGACGTAGTCAATTCCGAGCAGTTCGTCCTCGGGAAACTTGATCCCCGCATCAATCAGTACAATTTCATCCTGGAATTGCACCGCGTACGTATTTTTACCGATTTCGCCCAAACCTCCGAGGGCGAAAACAGCAGTCTGATCATTTTTTACAAATTTCATACCGCTCATAACTCCAATACTTTAAAATTTTCGCTCTGTTGTTCATATTCTAAGAATGCACCATCAACAGGTGTAATAAACTCAATATTAAATTTCTTTTCTTTCAGCTTTGTTCTGACGTCACGCTCAGATACGCCTTCAATATAAAGTGAATCTGTCTTTTCCCGAACAGGTACTTCGTCAGCCTTCTCTTGATAAAATACCTTATAAATCATTCCAAATCTCTCCTTAAATGCCGTATGTTAGACTCGCTCATTCTATTATATTCGAAAACGGAATATAAGGAAAGCCTTGAGCAAAATAAGGATCTCTCAAAAAGTGAAAGATCCCTTGTCAGGCAATTGCTTTCTTACGGAGCATTCCGTTCCATTGTCTTCTGAGTTTCTTTCTTAATTTACGCAGCATTAGCCAGTCCCTCCTTTAATGAAAAATTTGTCCCAGAGTTCTTTTATACAAATAGTATACGGAGATTGAGGAAGACTTTTCGTGGTTATTAATGGAATTTAATATGATTTTTGAACGAAATTGTTTGCTGAATGACAATCTTTTTGTATGATGAGGGTGGGAATTGCAGACCAAGACGATAAAGGGGAAGTTGCGATGGATTCTAAATTAATCTTTTTTGATATTGACGGCACAATATATGATCATGATAAGAATATACCGGAAAGTACGAGAAAAACCGTGGCGGAGCTTCAGCGCCAAGGGCATCATGTGTTTATTGCCAGCGGCCGGTCTCCATTTTTGGTTAAGCCGATTTTGGAGGAGCTGGGCATCCACTCATTTATTTCCTACAATGGACAGTTTGTTGTCTTTGAAAATCAAGTGATTTATAAAAATCCGCTGCCTGAAAATGCAATCAGGCGATTATTAAAGCAGGCGGATGAAGGCAAGCATCCTGTTGTGTTTATGGCTGAGGACACGATGAAAGCGACTGTTGCGGATCACCCCCATGTTCTCGAGGGAATCGGCAGCCTTAAAACAGATTATCCAGAGACCGATGACCTTTTTTATGAAGGAAAAGAAATTTTTCAGCTTCTTTTATTTTGTCAGGATGAAGAAGAAAAAGCTTATGCCGCTTTTCCTGAGTTTGATCTAGTTCGCTGGCATGAGCTATCGACTGATGTTCTGCCGCACGGAGGTTCGAAGGCAGAAGGAATCAAAAAAGTGATTGAGCGTCTTCCGTTTGATATCGGCGATACATATGCTTTCGGCGACGGATTAAATGATTTGCAAATGATTGAATACGTTGGGACAGGCGTTGCTATGGGAAATGCTGTTCCCGAACTGAAAGAAATCGCGGACTTTGTAACAAAACCGGTGGACGAGGATGGAATTGCATACGCTGTCAAAGAATTGGGCCTTTTAAAATAAAGAAACGGCTGGCATTGTGCCAGCCGTTTTCTCTTTTAGCGCTCAATTGCGATTGCATTTTCAGGTTCTTTGAAAGGATTTTCCTTATCAATATGATCATAGAACATAACGCCGTTCAAATGATCGATCTCATGCTGAAACACAATAGCCGGAAATCCTTTTAAACGAATATCAATATTTTCGCCTTCTAGTGTTGTTCCTTTTACTCTGATGCGAGCATAGCGGGGAACATAACCGGGAATCGCTTCATCCACAGAGAGGCAGCCCTCGCCGCTTGTTAAGTAGCTTTTTTCAACTGAATGGCTGACGATCTTAGGATTAAACAGAGCATAGCTGTATAATTTACCGGAAGCATCTTCCGCATGAACGGCGATCATTCGTTTTTTGATATTAATTTGAGGAGCTGCGAGTCCTACGCCAGGGCGCAGCTTGTATTTTTCGGCTAATTCTGGATTTTGGCTGTTTTTAACAAATTCGATCATGTCGGCCAGCTGCTGTTTTTCTGCATCAGTTGGAGGCAGCTCAACAGGTTCGGCAGTCTCTCTGAGGGCTGGATGGCCGTCACGTACGATGTTTTCCATAGTAATCAAGAAACTTCACTCCTAAAGCTTAATATGTAAATTATATCGGATTTCTTCACAAAGGTGCAACGAAACGAATGACCAGCCGTATATGGCTGGTCAATTTCATGCTGTGTGGTTAGCAACAGCCTCCACCTAAATAAGCAGCTCCGACAATGATTAACAGAATGAATAAAACAACGATTAGCGCAAAGGTGCGGCCGTAGCCATATCCGCAGCCACCATATCCGTAACCACCATAACTGCAGCAGCCTCCGCCGTAACCATATCCATACATATTACATAACCTCCTCTTTTAATTACGCCAGAGCCTTTATAAGTAGGCATAGCGTCTAATATAACCTATGTAAAAACAAAAAAGTTGTATGGTCATCTGTCCTGATTTTTCACTTTTTTGATTTAATTTCAGTATTGCATTTATACAGCACGGCTATTGCCAAATGTCCCCATGGATTCTATAGTAGAAATTGTCAAGATTGGGGGATTTAACGTGAAAGACGCTATAAAACGGCGGCCTGGAATCAAGATCGGAGCTTTTTGTGCCATGGCACTGATATTAACAGGATGCATGGGACAGGACCCGGTTGATTCACTTCATCATTCATTAGAAAAAGCCGCGGAATCGGAAAAGCCGTTTCAAGAAGAACAAAACACACTCAAAGAATTAGAGGCCAAAGAAAATCAGCTTTACGATAGTGTTATGAAGCTCAATATGGATGATTATAAAAAAATTGTTGCTTTATCTAATAAGGCGCTTGAAAATGTCAGCAAGCGCGAAGAACACCTAAAGCTTGAAAATGACAGCATGAAAAAATCGGAAACAGAATTTGAGGAAGCAAAAACGTCAGCGGAACATATTAAGGAAAAAGACATAAAAGAAAAGGCCGATGCCGCAGCAAACCATATGGAGAAAAGATATACATCATATGGCACTATGTATAAAGAGTATAAAAAAGCGCTTGAGCTTAATAAAAAACTGTATATGCAGCTGAAAGACAAAGATTTGACAAGAGATGATCTGGATCAGCAGATCGATAAAGTCAATGCTTCTTATGAAAAGATCCTTAAATATAGCGGAGAATTTAATGAACAAACCGAAAAATATAATAAAGCCCGGGAAGATTTATATGATGCTGCAGGCTATCGTGTGAAAAAGAGCTGACTCGATCAGCTCTTTTTTTGAATGAAATGCGATTCGGATTTCGTTCAAAATTTTCATTTCTATTGTAGTACAGCATAGTAAGGTATACTAGTACAGTTTTGGGTGCGGTTGGCATCTGTTTTTTTGATGAAAATGTAAAGCGAATACATTTATTGAAAATCAGCGATGAAAACGATTGACGGTTCTTCTTTATTTGGTGTAAACTAATCCATGTTAAGCGGTGTTGTATTAGTTTTTTACAACTTCGAAATAATACAGTTCAAAGCAGAGTGTAACTATCCTACATAAAAGGTTTTGGCAAACTGGGGATCGGCTAAAATATAATACGACTTACTGCTGATACTTTAGGGTACCCTAAGTTTGTATGTATAAAAGGAATGCACGTCTAATGACTGTTTAAAAGAAAGGAAGAGGTGACTTAGTATGGCTGCAAAAACGAAAAAAGCTATCGTTGACAGTAAGAAGCAATTTGATGCCATTAAAAAGCAGTTCGAAACGTTCCAAATTTTAAATGAAAAGGGAGAAGTCGTGAATGAAGCGGCGATGCCTGATTTAACTGATGATCAATTAAAAGAGCTAATGCGCCGCATGGTATTTACGCGTGTGCTTGACCAACGCTCTATCTCATTAAACCGTCAAGGACGTCTCGGATTTTACGCTCCTACTGCGGGTCAAGAAGCTTCTCAGATTGCAACGCATTTCGCGCTTGAAAAAGAAGACTTTGTTCTTCCTGGATACCGTGATGTGCCTCAGTTAATTTGGCACGGCCTTCCATTATATCAAGCGTTTCTTTTCTCTCGCGGACATTTCAGAGGAAACCAAATGCCTGATGATGTGAATGCCCTTTCTCCACAAATCATTATCGGTGCTCAATACATTCAAACTGCCGGTGTTGCGCTAGGTCTTAAAAAACGCGGTAAGAAAGCTGTCGCAATCACTTACACTGGTGACGGCGGAGCTTCTCAAGGGGACTTCTACGAAGGAATTAACTTTGCCGGAGCTTATAAAGCACCTGCAATCTTCGTGGTGCAAAACAACCGTTACGCGATTTCAACTCCTGTTGAAAAACAATCTGCAGCTGAAACAATTGCACAAAAAGCTGTAGCTGCCGGTATTGTCGGCGTACAAGTAGACGGAATGGATCCGCTTGCTGTATACGCAGCAACTGCTGAAGCACGCGAGCGCGCAATCAACGGCGAAGGTCCAACACTAATTGAAACACTTACATTCCGTTATGGCCCGCACACAATGGCTGGTGACGATCCTACTAAATATCGTACAAAAGAAATCGAAAATGAGTGGGAACAAAAAGATCCGCTTGTACGTTTCCGTGCGTTCCTTGAAAACAAAGGCTTATGGTCTGAAGAAGAAGAAGCAAAAGTGATTGAGGATGCGAAAGAAGAAATTAAGCAAGCGATCAAAAAAGCTGATGCTGAACCGAAGCAAAAAGTAACTGATTTAATGAAAATCATGTACGAAAAAATGCCTCACAACCTTGAGGAGCAATTTGAAATTTATACACAGAAGGAGTCGAAGTAAGCCATGGCGCAAATGACAATGATTCAAGCAATCACGGATGCGTTACGCACAGAACTGAAAAATGACGAAAATGTCTTAGTTTTCGGAGAAGACGTTGGTGTAAACGGCGGCGTATTCCGTGCGACAGAAGGATTGCAAAAAGAATTCGGTGAAGACCGTGTGTTTGACACGCCACTTGCTGAATCTGGTATCGGCGGTCTTGCCCTTGGTTTAGGCTTAAACGGCTTCCGTCCGGTAATGGAAATCCAATTCTTCGGATTTGTTTATGAAGTAATGGATTCAGTTTCTGGCCAAATGGCTCGTATGCGCTACCGTTCTGGCGGACGCTGGACTTCACCTGTAACAATTCGTTCTCCATTCGGCGGCGGTGTTCATACTCCTGAACTTCACGCTGACAGCTTGGAAGGTCTTGTTGCACAACAGCCTGGTATCAAAGTTGTTATTCCATCAACTCCTTACGATGCCAAAGGACTTTTAATTTCTGCGATCAGAGACAATGATCCTGTTGTCTTCTTAGAGCATATGAAGCTTTACCGTTCTTTCCGTCAGGAAGTTCCTGAAGAAGAATACACAATTGAGCTTGGAAAAGCTGACGTGAAACGTGAAGGTACTGATCTTTCAATCATCACTTACGGCGCAATGGTTCATGAATCATTAAAAGCTGCTGATGAGCTTGAAAAAGACGGCATTTCTGCTGAAGTTGTCGACCTTCGTACAGTAAGCCCACTTGATATCGATACAATTATCGCCTCTGTAGAAAAAACAGGACGCGCGATTGTCGTTCAAGAGGCACAAAAACAAGCCGGTATTGCTGCAAACGTAGTAGCAGAAATTAATGACCGTGCGATCCTGAGCTTGGAAGCACCTGTACTTCGCGTTGCAGCGCCAGATACAGTATTTCCTTTCTCTCAAGCGGAGAGCGTATGGCTTCCAAACCATAAAGACGTTCTTGAAACAGCAAGAAAAGTGCTTGAATTTTAATCAAACTGCATAATCGAGAGGGAAGATGAACGTTTTCCCTCTATTATATATCTGTTTTCAATGCTTACGATGTAAACTTTAAAATTGCTTAATCAAACTAGGAGGTCGAGAACTGTGGCATTTGAATTTAAACTTCCAGATATCGGGGAAGGTATCCACGAAGGCGAAATCGTAAAATGGTTTGTCAAGCCTAACGACGAGGTAGACGAAGATGATGTACTGGCTGAAGTCCAAAATGATAAAGCAGTAGTAGAAATTCCTTCACCTGTTAAAGGAAAAGTATTAGAATTAAAAGTTGAAGAGGGAACGGTTGCAACTGTTGGACAAACGATTATTACGTTTGATGCACCTGGTTACGAAGATCTTCAATTTAAAGGCAGCGACGAGTCTGACGATGCGAAAACTGAAGCACAAGTTCAGTCAACTGCAGAAGCTGGACAAGACGTTGCGAAAGAAGAGCAAGCTCAAGAGCCTGCAAAAGCTACTGGCGCAGGACAGCAGGATCAAGCTGAAGTTGACCCGAACAAACGCGTGATCGCTATGCCTTCCGTACGTAAATATGCACGTGAAAAAGGTGTAGACATCCGTAAGGTTACTGGTTCAGGCAACAACGGACGTGTTGTAAAAGAAGATATCGACAGCTTTGTAAACGGAGGAGCGCAAGAAGCTGCACCGCAAGAAACAGCTGCACCACAAGAAACAGCTGCTAAACCGGCTGCTGCACCAGCTCCAGAGGGCGAATTCCCAGAAACACGCGAAAAAATGAGCGGTATCCGTAAAGCAATTGCAAAAGCGATGGTTAACTCTAAACACACTGCTCCTCACGTAACGTTAATGGACGAAGTGGACGTAACAAACCTTGTTGCACATCGTAAACAGTTCAAACAGGTTGCTGCTGATCAAGGAATCAAGCTGACTTACTTGCCTTACGTTGTAAAAGCTCTTACATCTGCACTGAAAAAATTCCCTGTTTTAAACACGTCAATTGACGATAAAACAGATGAAGTCATCCAAAAACATTACTTCAACATCGGTATCGCTGCTGACACTGAAAAAGGCTTGCTTGTACCGGTTGTGAAAAATGCAGATCGTAAATCTGTCTTTGAAATTTCTGATGAAATCAATGGCCTTGCAACAAAAGCTCGTGAAGGCAAGCTTGCTCCAGCTGAAATGAAAGGCGCATCTTGCACAATTACAAACATCGGTTCTGCCGGCGGACAATGGTTCACTCCGGTTATCAACCATCCAGAAGTTGCGATTCTTGGTATCGGACGCATTGCAGAAAAAGCGATTGTTCGTGATGGCGAAATCGTAGCAGCTCCAGTCTTAGCTCTTTCTCTCAGCTTCGACCACCGTATGATCGACGGAGCAACTGCGCAAAATGCATTAAATCACATCAAGCGTTTACTGAACGATCCACAATTAATTTTAATGGAGGCGTAATGTTATGGTAGTAGGAGATTTCCCTATTGAAACAGATACTCTTGTAATTGGTGCGGGACCTGGCGGCTATGTAGCTGCCATCCGCGCTGCACAGCTTGGACAAAAAGTAACAGTCGTTGAAAAAGCAACTCTTGGAGGCGTTTGTCTGAACGTTGGATGTATCCCTTCAAAAGCGCTGATCAATGCAGGTCACCGTTATGAGAATGCAAAACATTCTGATGACATGGGAATCACTGCTGAGAATGTAACAGTTGATTTCACAAAAGTTCAAGAATGGAAAGCTTCTGTTGTCAACAAGCTTACTGGCGGTGTAGCAGGTCTTCTTAAAGGCAACAAAGTAGATGTTGTAAAAGGTGAAGCTTACTTTGTAGACAGCAATTCAGTTCGTGTTATGGATGAGAACTCTGCTCAAACATACACGTTTAAAAACGCAATCATTGCTACTGGTTCTCGTCCTATCGAATTGCCAAACTTCAAATATAGTGAGCGTGTCCTGAATTCAACTGGCGCTTTGGCTCTTAAAGAAATTCCTAAAAAGCTCGTTGTTATCGGCGGCGGATACATCGGAACTGAACTTGGAACTGCGTATGCTAACTTCGGTACTGAACTTGTTATTCTTGAAGGCGGAGATGAAATTCTTCCTGGCTTCGAAAAACAAATGAGTTCTCTCGTTACACGCAGACTGAAGAAAAAAGGCAACGTTGAAATCCATACAAACGCGATGGCTAAAGGCGTTGAAGAAAGACCAGACGGCGTAACAGTTACTTTCGAAGTAAAAGGCGAAGAAAAAACTGTTGATGCTGATTACGTATTGATTACAGTAGGACGCCGTCCAAACACTGATGAGCTTGGTCTTGAGCAAGTCGGTATCGAAATGACGGACCGCGGTATCGTGAAAACTGACAAACAGTGCCGCACAAACGTACCTAACATTTATGCAATCGGTGATATCATCGAAGGACCGCCGCTTGCTCATAAAGCATCTTACGAAGGTAAAATCGCTGCAGAAGCTATCGCTGGAGAGCCTGCAGAAATCGATTACCTTGGTATTCCTGCGGTTGTTTTCTCTGAGCCTGAACTTGCATCAGTTGGTTACACTGAAGCACAGGCGAAAGAAGAAGGTCTTGACATTGTTGCTGCTAAATTCCCATTTGCAGCAAACGGCCGCGCGCTTTCTCTTAACGAAACAGACGGCTTCATGAAGCTGATCACTCGTAAAGAGGACGGTCTTGTGATCGGTGCGCAAATCGCCGGAGCAAGTGCTTCTGATATGATTTCTGAATTAAGCTTAGCGATTGAAGGCGGCATGACTGCTGAAGATATCGCAATGACAATTCACGCTCACCCAACATTGGGCGAAATCACAATGGAAGCTGCTGAAGTGGCAATCGGAAGTCCGATTCACATCGTAAAATAATTTTCATATCAAAAACAGCCCCGCTTTGAGCGAGGGCTGTTTTTTTATTTTGACAGCACATGCTGTAATGGTTTAATGATGTCTTCTTTCTTTTTCACACATCCCTCGATTTTCACCACGACATGGCGCTGATCAACAACCATAAGGGTAGGGACAGTTTCAATCTCATCTTCCCAGCCTTCTTTTTTATCATAGACCTTCATTTTATCTATTTGCTCGGGATAATCTTTTTCTAAATCAAGCAGTGCATCGTAATAAGGCGCTTCCTGGTCTATTTGGTTCTCATCAGAAAAAAACAGGATTTGTGTATGATGAATGTTGTCAATCCGGCTTTTTTTCATCGGATTGATGGTGGAAAGCGTACAGCCCGATAAAGCAAATACTATTATCAGCATGGGGAATACCGCGCGATATCGCATCTATCTTCTCCTCTGTATAAACAGTAGTTAACTAGCTTTAGTTTATCACGAGAGACGGCTTAATCTGCTTCTTGTTACCTAATTGTTATATAATTGAAACCGTTTTTAAAGTGAGATTACATATTATATCAATCGTTTAAAATAGCAACCTGGGGTATATTGAATTTTTTGCTGCATTCTTGGATGAAAGTTCAAGAAAACGTGCAATTACATTATGTGCTGTGGCATATATATCGAGTAAAGCTTCTGTATGAAGAAGATATTGTATGATGGAAAATGGAAAAACAAGGTGAATATGATGATATGAAATAAAATGTGTTATACAGTTTGTTGTTGACATTTTAAATGTGACATATTAATATAATAACAACAAAAGAAATTAAGCGTTTTCAAATTTCAAAGAAATGGGGAATAAGAGATGGGTACGATTGTTTGCCAAGATTGCAACGAAGCCATTCATTACTTTGAAGATGAGAAAGTGACAACATTATATGGAACTTGCTGCGGACAATGTCAATGTCCTGTTGATGAAGAGTAAAAAAAAGCATGCGGCTTAAAGCCGCATGCTTTTTATTTTTTATTGAATTGCTTTTTGTTCTTTGATGACCCGGATCATATGTAAAGTCGAGTCCTCAGGTCCTTGAACAGGGAGGCCTGCGTCAAGGTTTTTAAAAATGTAGCTGATGTTTTCTTCTGTAATAATTTCTCCTGGGATGAAGATTGGAATACCAGGCGGATATACCATGACAAATTCAGCAATAATCCGTCCGGATGCTTCTTTTAATGGGATGACTTCCGTATTTGCATAGAAAGCATCACGCGGAGTCATTGCCAATAAAGGTATTTCTGGAAGCAGAACCTCAGTTTGCTGATGTGTTACATCTTGTTCTGACATTTGCTGTGCGATCTCAGTTAAAGCCTCTACAAGCCGGTCTGCATCATTTTGGCTGTCACCAGGAGTGAAAATACACAAAATATTGTACAGATCAGAAAGCTCCACCTCAATATTAAAGGATTCACGAAGCCATTTTTCCACGTCATGTCCTGTCAGGCCAAGACTTTTCACAGAGATAATCAATTTTGTCGGATCATAGCTGTAAGCTGCTTTCGACCCAAGAATCTCAGAACCGACACAATAAATGCCTTCAATCTGATTGAGGCGATCTCTCGTCTGATTGGCAAGCTTGAGTGTTTCCTCAGCAAGCTGGCGGCCTTCTGTTGCAAGGCGTTTTCTGGCAACATCCAAAGAAGCGAGAAGCAAGTAAGAAGTTGACGTAGTTGTCAGCATGCTCAGGATGGATTGCACTCTGTCTTTAGATACAAGGCCTTCTCTCATGTTTAAAATAGAGCTTTGTGTCAGTGATCCGCCCAGCTTGTGTACACTTGTCGCTGCTATGTCCGCTCCTGCCTGCATAGCCGATAGCGGCAATTCGTCGTGAAAATGAATGTGAACGCCGTGTGCTTCATCCACAAGCACTGGCACATCAAACGAATGAGCGAGTTCTACGATGCTTTTTAAGTCGGCTGCAACACCGAAATATGTCGGGTTGATGACGAGAAGCCCTTTTGCATCCGGATGCTCGGTAAGCGCCCGTTTAGCAGATTCAAGTGTAATTCCGTGGGAGATGCCCAATTCATTGTCAATTTCAGGATGAATAAAAATTGGAACCGCTCCGGAAAATACAATAGCTGTCATAATTGATTTATGAACATTTCTTGGAATAATAATTTTATCACCAGGTCCGCAAACAGCCATTACCATTGTCATAATGGCGCCGCTTGTTCCTTGAACAGAAAAAAATGTATGATCCGCTCCAAATGCTTCAGCAGCCAGATCTTGTGCTTGTTTAATAATGCCTTTTGGCGCGTGCAGATCGTCTAATGGTTCAATATTAATCAAATCTATGCTTAACGCGTTTTCACCGATAAATTGTCTGAATTCTGGGTCCATTCCTGCCCCTTTTTTATGGCCGGGAATGTGGAATTGAACAGGCTGTCTGCTTGCATGCTTTTTCAGTCCTGTGTATAAGGGTGTTTCATGTTGCGACAATTGTTTTCCCACCTTTGTAATCATACCTATGCATAATAGTGTGTATTAAAATCAGTTTCTCAACCGTTTTTTAGACGTAAAACAAATGAATTATATTATGAACTTGAAAGAATGTAAAGAACAATTTATGATCAAATGAAGATGCTTTCTCTTAAGGGAAGTAAATCTACAAGGAGTGAAGAAAATGGAGTATCAATATCCGATGAATGAAGATTGGACAACCGAAGAAGCAGTGGATGTGATTGCATTTTTCCAGCAGGTTGAGCTTGCATATGAAAAAGGGGCGGATCGTGAAGAACTGCTTAAAGCTTACCGCCGTTTCAAGGAAATTGTACCGGGGAAGGCCGAAGAAAAAAAGCTATGCGGCGAGTTTGAGGAACAAAGTACATATTCTCCTTATCGCACGGTCAAACAGGCGAGAGAATCTGATCACGCGAAGATTAAGATGTAAGAAAAAGAGCCGGGGGATATCCCGGCTCTTTTTTATGCTTGTGTTACTTTTTGGGTGAGACGGTACAGAAAAGCAAGCTGTTTAAAGGCATCGTCGATACGCTGAAGGAATTCCTGGTTATTCATATTCAGCACTTCTTCTTTTTGGAGCTGGATGCCGCATAACAGCTCGGCTTTCTTTACAGTCTGCAAACGCTCAAACAGTGTCTTCAGCTGTTCCTTGTCCATTTCAGACTGTTTATGTACTCCCGGTTTTGTGTGATCTGCAGACCAAACGAAGCTGTCAGGGATATTTTTCGTAATGGTTTCTTGGTTCACTTCAAGCAATTTGCCGTATTCTTCTTTGATAGGGGATTCATAAATAATCGCGAACCATACAAAGACGTGGCTTTCCCATAAACCAATTTGGAAATGCGGCAGTTTTTTATAGCCTCTTTTGCTGTTTGCGAACGCCACCCAGCTGTCAGCCGGGGGATTGACGGATCTTCTTGCGTGCTTTGCCACATGCGGAAACATTTCATCTCCGGTTAAAGCTGATAAAGTTGGGGCAAAATGTTCGCCTAGAGCTGTAAGCTTCGGACGGACCGTCTCTTTTAATACTTCCATGCGCGCGTCTAAGCCTTCTATTGTAAATGTGTTAAAGTCTTCTTCAGTGAAACGCATTTGTGTCATGATTTTCCTCCTTCATGCTAAGTATACATATTTTATCACAGTTCATACGAGCTTCAAAAAGATTGAGCGCGTTTGAAGTAAGGAGAAATGTGGTAATAAACGAGTAGGTAAACACACAATTTTCAGAATCATGTTGCGCGTAAATAGAACAATCATACGATATAAGAAGTAATCATTGTTGAATGGCAAAATGGGATGCTTTTTTACAAACAAATGATCTCTGGAAGGGGCGAAAGACAATGAGGCAAGTTGTAAAAGAGGGATTTAAGGAAGAGAAAAACAATCGTGTTGCTGTCTGGAGACTAGAGGTTGATTATGAATTGGCAACCCTATATGAAGCAATGCAGAAAGAAAATGAAGAGCAGATTGAACAAAGCAAAAACAAACTTGAGCGACTTAGAAAAGAATGGATTCGTCTTAACGGGTAAAAAAGCGATAGTGAAAACGAACCGCATGAATGGTTCGTTTTTACGTGAGAAGGGATATTTTTCATTTTCCTTGCTTTTTCATTGCCGTTATCAGTATCCTATAAAATAAAAGGTCTACATAGAAGAGAGGTACGAACGAATGACAAATTGGACGGAAATCGATGAGATTGCAAAGAAATGGATAAGAGAAGCAGGCGCGAGAATTACACAATCCATGCATGAAAGCCTGACAATTGAAACGAAATCAAATCCGAATGATTTAGTCACCAATATTGACAAAGAAACCGAAAAGTTTTTCATTGATCGAATTCAAGAAACATTTCCGGGACATCGGATACTCGGTGAAGAGGGGCAAGGAGACAAAATCCACTCACTTGAGGGAGTCGTATGGATTATTGATCCGATTGATGGGACGATGAATTTTGTGCACCAGCAAAGAAATTTTGCGATTTCCATTGGGATTTTTGAAAACGGTGAAGGTAAAATCGGTTTAATTTATGATGTGGTGCACGATGAGTTGTATCACGCATTTAGCGGCAGAGGAGCTTATATGAATGAAACGAAGCTGGCTCCATTAAAAGAAACCGTCATTGAAGAAGCGATTCTTGCCATTAATGCAACATGGGTAACGGAAAACAGAAGAATTGATCAAAGTGTGTTAGCGCCACTTGTGAAAAGAGTCAGAGGCACACGCTCCTACGGTTCTGCCGCTTTAGAGCTGGCAAATGTCGCGGCAGGAAGAATAGATGCTTACATCACGATGCGGCTTGCGCCATGGGACTACGCAGCCGGCTGTGTGCTGTTAAATGAAGTAGGAGGCACCTATACGACCATTGAAGGAGAGCCGTTTACCTTTTTAGAAAACCACAGTGTGCTAGCCGGAAACCCATCTATACATAAAACGATATTTGAAGAGTATCTTCATGCTCGGAAGTAGGCCATTTGAGCAGGATGATCTCAGCTTGTTAGAAAAGCTCGCGGAGGCTCATCCTGTATGGAAAGAGGAGGAGTTTGGAGATAAAGATGCAGAAGACTATATCATTTCCTACTCCATGTACAACGGTTCATGGCTTGTATGGGAAAAAGACGGTATGCCTGTTGCCGTCAGCTACCATCTCGAGTGGTCTCCTTCAAACGGTAAGCCGTGGCTCGGAACGGTCCTGATTGACCCGGCTGAAGAAAAAAAGGGACATGCGAAGATGATCATTGAACAGATCAGCAAATTGCTTAGAGCGAAACATAAAGCGATGTTTGCGGGAGTTCCCATTGAGCGCAGGGAATGGATACTGTTTTTAAGCCAATGCGGCTTTGAACAGCTGAAAACGGAAAAAGATGAGAAAGGCAAATCATTTATGATCTTGGTGAAGCCTTTAGCAGAAGCTGCCGTATGATAATGGCAGCTTATTTGCTGCATGCGGGTTCAATAAAAAGCCTCTCAAACATTGAGAGGCTTCTGATGATTTGAAAATTATTTTTTTACCGCATGAATATAATGAATCGTTTCAAACGCTGACAAATTGTCTTTTCGATTACTAAAGAAAAGGTCATTGATGTCGTCTGGTGATAGATGTTCATAGATCAGTAAACCAGATGACTCTAACAGATGTTCAATCTCTTGATAAGTGAAACATGATTTCATCGGTTCCCCGCTTGCGGCAGCCATCTTCACCATATGTTCAACTCGATTCGACGTCCCTTTTGCTGTAAAAAGTGTTTCGTCCGCATAATCAAAAACAATAGAGCTTCCAGGCGGGACATGAGAAAATAAATTGCTGATCAAGCTTGCATTTTCTTCCCGTGTTACATAATAAGACACTCCGAGAAGGCTGAAGAATGTTTTTGTGTTTTTAAATCCTTCATCTAAGAGAGGATCATACGAAAACGTTTTGGTGAAATCCATAGGAACAAAATGAAGATGACCCGGAATTGTCAGATTTGCATCCTTCAGCTTATTTTTTTTCAATTGCTGTGTGGCCGGATGATCAACCTCGAAAACCTGTAAGCTGTTTTCTAATTCTGGATGCCGAAAGCAGAAAGTATCCAGTCCCGCTCCAAGAATGACATACTGTTTTGCCCCCAGGATTAATTCGTTGTGCAAGACTTTTTCACAATAAGAAGCACGTGCTAGGGGCGTTGGAGACAGCTGGATTTGTGCAACCCATTTTAATATTTTTTCAGGATCATTTTGAAGACGTTCGGCGATCTCTTTGTTGAAAAACGATATTTCTTGAATCATATTTTTACTGATGTCGATAAACTCTTTTTCGTTAATGAGATCTTTTGCGATAAAATCATCAAAAATAAGAGGTGTGTCATATCGGCTGTGATATGCACGGGCAAAAGCTGAAATTAGAGACGTTAAGCTGGACTCATTTTTCCTCATGAAATGATCCTCCACAAAAAATAAGATTCCCCTGGCCAGGAGAATCTTATTATACATACAAATATATTAATAGTAAATTTTAGCATAAATAAATTTTTTTGTCAATGTTTTTGCTCTTAACTGGACGCGCGATCCTTCACATAGCCACGTGACCTGTAGCAGAATTCGTCTATCAATTATGTGGACTGAATCATTAGCTTTTATAAAATGCGCACTTGCGGCTGCATCCCTCTTTATGCAAATCAGGAGCGGTTTTCTGTCTCATGGCAGCATCTTTTCGTCGTTTCAGCTGAGAGAGAAATCAAGATATGTAACAATAAAAGCCTGAGGGATCTCAGGCTTTTCCTAATATTACAATCCAACAGCATTCCAGGCTGCTTCAACTTTAGCGGCATCAGTTGAGCCGTAGAGGTCACGGGCAGACTGAATGAGAGCTGCCTTGGCATCTTTGAACGTGGAAGAAGGCGTGAGGTACGTTGTTAACGCACGGTAATAGATTTGCTGTGATTTAGATACACCAAGTTTTGTGATGGTGTTGTAAGCGGCTTTGTTTGGAATTCCGCTGTTTGTGTGTACACCGCCATAATCGCCTTCATCTGTGTTTGGAAGGTTTCGGTAATTGGCGTAATTGTCAGGCTGGTTGTATTTTGTAGGGTTGGACAGGCTGCGAAGAGCAGGCTGGCTGACCGTAATGTCTTCACCGATGTCCCAGTCTTCTGTATCGTTAAAATACCCGAATACGTCAGAGAAAGACTCGTTTAATGCACCTGGCTGATTTTCATAAATCAAGTTGGCTGTTTCTTGGGTGACGCCATGTGTCATTTCATGCGCTGTCACATCTAATGAGCCGGAAAGCGGAGAGAAGAATGAACCGTCGCCATCACCGTAAATCATCTGGTCTCCTGTCCATGCAGCGTTATTGTATTGAGTGCCGTAGTGAACGGAAGAAACGATTTTACTGCCTTTGTTATCATAGCTGTTTCGTTTAAAGTTTGAATAAAAATAATCGTACACTTTACCGAGGTTATAGTGTGCGTCAACGGCTGCCCGCTGTGATGAAGATGTAAATGTTTTCGTTGTGCTTGAGACAAGCGTGCCCGGAAGGCGGCTTTGTCTGTTTTGCAAATCATATGTGATGATTTGGGTGCCTGTTGGTTTTGAAAGATCTCTTAGAACATATTTTCCGCCTTCATAAGAGATGTTCAAAGGAACAGTTGCGCCCTTTAGCGTTGTTCCGCTTCCAGTGGCGGCGGCATGTTCTACTTTATTTTGCTGTTTTAAAATGCTGCCTGTTTCGGCGTCAACTAAGACTTCCCAGTTTGCAGGTTCAGGCTCGACATAGCGAATCGTCACGTCGTAAGCAAGACGATAGCTGCCGTCTTTTGTTTCTATCGCTTTTAATTCGGCTTTATTGCTGTTTTTGGCCGCTCCGTTAGAAACAGCGTCTGGTGATTTGCCGATAGCTTTGAAAGCGAGTGCCAGCGCTTTTTCAGAAGAGACTTTTTGGCTGTTATCTGTTTTTGCAGCAGATTGATTGTGTAATTCACCATTGACCGCATAGACATTATCGGATTTATCGACGTGAACGATCACTTGCGAATCTTTAATTGGCACTCCGTTAACGACAGGCGCATATCGAAAGTGCTTGTATCCAAGGGCATCAGTCGTGCTTTCAACAAGCTTCAGCCTTTTGGAAGGGTCACCTTTAAAAATGTTGCTGTTCTTTTTCAAAAACTGCTTGACAGCCTTGTCATTTGGTGCAGAGAGTTCTGATTGCGCAATCGCGTTTTTGGAGAGGAAATTTGTTTGATTCTCTTTAAGCTGATGACCTTCAGCAGCCTGAACACCTGGCAGGCTGATTGATAAACTCATAAACGAAGCAGCGACAGCAACAGACAATTTCTTACCTAAACCCACAATAAATCCCCCTTTTTGAAAATACTGAAAACTTTATATTGTTATATTAAACTAGCATTCTGGAATACTCAACAAAAACTAACATAACTAGACAAAATTGATAGTATTGTCCTGTGTTTGTTTTTGTTGAATAATATCAAGATGAGTCAAGTGTCATGTGGTGGTTCATTCAAGAGTTATGTTTTTTACATATCAAGGGGAAGATGAGATATTTTTGTTTCATCTTGAAACTTTTTGAAAAGTCCGCTGTCTAACCGAATGAGGCCTTAATAAGAAGTAAAGGATTGTTGTTCGTGTTGGAGTTATTCAGTCATTATGTATTGCATTTCGAACGTTATTTTATATTAAGCAGACAAAGCACCCTGCTGATTCAATGGTCAATTGTTGTTCTGGCGGGCTTATATCTTTTGGTGCATCATCCCAAAATAAACCGGCAGCGCACAATGTTCTTGGCGGGTGTTATATTGCGGATTGTGCTGCTGGCGGGAGTGTCTGTTGAACTTATTCACCAGGTGCAATCAACAAACTTCACCAGCGCTTACTTAAGAGAGGACGGAAAAGAACTGCTGCCGCTGCTGCATTTTTTGTTATACGGATATGTGCTGCTGACGGCTTTTCACTATATGCTGATGCCGCGTGATCATGGCGGAAAGGGTAAGTTTTATACGTTCGACCTTGCTGTTGTCAGTTTGCCGATCGTACAAATGATTTTTAGTTTCTTTTCGTATTGGAAGGAATACCCGGATGGGATGGAGCCGATTGCATTCGTGTTTCTGTTTTTCATCATCACTCTTCCCATTGCGTTGAATGTAGTGTTTTTCAAGCTGTATTGGAGAACGGATAAGATCTTACTAGGCTTATTTTATACGCTGATTATCGGACTGCTTGTCTTGCTGCTTGCGCCATATCCCAATCAAATCTCAAAAGATTATGGTGCAGTAATGCCATATACGATTTATTTGGCAATGGCGGGATTTTTGATGAGCTATCATCTGTTCCAAAAGTCAGGAAAGGTTTATGTGCGTGTGAATAAGTGGGTGACGATGGCTGTCATGGTGTTTTTTGTCCTGCTGTTAAATCCGATATATAACATAGGAACGGCTGCTTTCGCTGTATCAAAGCCAGCAAATGTCCATGATTCATTCAATTTTGTCGGGGAGCACATTTCATCAGAAAAAGCGGAACAGATACTAAAGTCATTTTTTCCTACGGATGAAACACTTTATTTGCACGATACAAACATGGATGTGCATTATTTCTACTCATTTGAAAGCAAAGGTTACAAAGCTGAGGTAGATGAAGTATCGCAGCTAATTCGTAATTATGAATACTTACAAAAAGCACATGGGAAAAAGCTAACGAATCAGGAGTACAAGCGAAAGTCCATCGCTTTCCTTGAGCGACACGGACGTGTGTTACATAAGGATCATATCGAAACAAAGGTATCTCAAGAAGACGGCCAGACAGTCGTACGTATTTACCTGAAAAATCAACTTCATAAAAAAGATCATGCTGATGATGGCGCGGTATTTTATTGGGAAAAGGAAACCTTAATGGGGTTTAGTGAAGATCCTTCGATTTATCAGCTTGACTCTCTTCTGCATGTTCATATAACGGAACAAGACATTCACGACAAAGTGGAACAAATGTTTACAGCGCTGAACATATCAAAACAGCCTTATCAGATCACTGATATTGAAAGCGACAGCCTGCTTGGAAGCATGGTGAGAGTTGAAACAAAAGTTGGAATTGTTTTGGAATTTGAGGGCGAATCAGGTTGTTTACATAGTCTTTCGCTTCCGATGAAAAAGAATATCTCAATGGCTAACAGCCGGCTGCAGCATCAGATATTATCGATCTTCGATGCTCGTGGATCAGAAAAGAAGAAAAAAAGCAGTCAGGGTGACATGGTGATGTATACTGATTCTTCTAAAACATATGAGTTTGTTGAAGCTCAAGGTCAGCTAAACGTTTATGTATACAGCGATACACCTGATCAGTCATTCCCCTATACGTATCGTAATGGAACATTGGCTTACGAAAAAGTAGCTTCTCTATATCAGGATGTCATTTACAAAAAGCGTATGCGTCCGATTATCGTTCAAAGAGGGGATGAACGGCATTATGCATGGCTGATCATTATTCAGCCGTTTGGTTCAAATCGCCATGATGCCTATGTAGTGGATGGAGAAACACAAGAGGTGAAAAGTCTTTATGAATCATAAAGAAAAAGAGTCTGTTTTTGTAGACTTATACGACCTGTATAAAGAAGGAGAGCTAGAGGATGAATCAATGGAATGGATGAAACAGCATGAATCCCTATTTCAAAAGAATGCGGAAGACTTAAAGAGTAAAACTTGTTTAAAGAGAAGTCCCGGTGCTGAAGAAGAAAGCCAAATCAGATATATGAAAGTATACCTGTCTTCCATGTATATCTGTTTCATTTTATTGGCCATTTGGATGACGGTGTGGTTTTATTTTTAATGAAGCATAGGGATTCCATTGAGGACTTGTATCGGCAGTATTATCAAGAAATTTTAAATTATTTATTCAGAAGGACTCATCATCTTGAAACAGCCAAGGACTTAGCGCAGGACACGTTTGTAAAAGCTCTTAACGGTCTGGCTTCGTTTAGGGGGCATTCTTCCATCAGAACATGGCTCTACACCATTGCGCATCATACCTTTATCAATTGGTACCGAAGGGATGTCAAATACCAATTTACTGAAATCAGCAAAAATGAAGGGTTAACGCAAACAACTTATGACCAGCCTGAACAGTATCTGTCACGGACGGTGAAAAGCGAAACACTGCGGCAGGAGCTCCTGAAGTTAAAAGATCAGCATCAATCCGTTTTGATTTTAAGAGAATTCCAAGAGCTTTCTTATGAAGAAATCGCTGAGATATTAGGATGGAGTCTTTCTAAGGTGAATACCACATTGCACCGGGCTAGATTAGAGCTAAAGAAAAACATGACGAAAAGTAGAGAGGAGGAGCGGATATGACCTGCTTTCTAGTAAGAGACCTGCTTCCTCTGTATCTTGAAGGTGATTGTAAAAGAGAAACGGAACACGTTATAGAAGAGCATTTAAAAATGTGCAGCAGCTGCAGAGACATGTATGACACGATGGCTGAGCCATTTGAATTGGAAAGCGAACAGGCCGTTGAGGAGGCTTATCTGCCGGAAGAAGAACTGCGTTTTAAACAGAGGTACTATGGATTACTGATCATGAAAGCTGCCTGCTGGTTTGGAGCGGCGGTTGCCATGATGCTGATCATCAAACTGCTGATATAAAAAAAGCGCTTGTCCGATTCCGGCAAGCGCTTTTTTACATTAAGCCTGGGGATGAATCATATCGTAAATAGCGGCAAGCTGTTCTTGTGACAGGGCACTGAAGAGTTTTTCATAAACGTCAGCTTGCAGTGGCGTTGCACCTGCTTGTAGCGCTGCGTCTTTATCATAGCTGTACACATCATCTTGTAGCACAATGGCTGCTTGAAGAATGTGAATCTTGAGAGAAACAGCGGAGAAAAATTGTTCAAGTGCAAGTGCTTCTTTTTCTGTGAAGCCAAGTTCAACTGCTTTTTCTGTATCAAATTTGTAATTTCCATCCTCGAGATACACACATTGTGAAACAATGCTGAAAAATTCTGATGTCGATTCCCAGAGTGTAGCAATTACCTGAGCCTCTTCTTTTGTCATTCCTAACTCGACAGCTTTTTCGCTGTCAAAATAATATACACCGTCTTGTTCGTATATACATTGATTTAATATATCAATGAATGTATTGAGATCTTCGTTAGTGCTCGCCTGATGCTGGAGTTGAACAGCAGTGTTATCAACCGGTGTTTTTGCGCTGGCTGCATCAGGACCGAACGTTAATAGAGCAGCTGAGGTCATTGCGGCAGTCGTTAACATAGCTTTTTTTACAAATGTTTTCTTCATGTTTCTTCTCTCCCTTTTATGAATTGTGCTACAAATTCCATTATAGGGAGTAGTTTCCGGTGGAGGAATAGGCGCTATGGTATTTTATGTGTATCGTTGCCGAACTACTTTTTGAAGGCTGCACGTGTGATCGTTAGAACGATTGTCTATGTATGAAGGCTGTTTTGCATCTTCCTGACTAAGAAACAGGGGAGATAAGGCTTAAAGAAATGAAAAACACCGCTTTCTTTGCGGTGTTTTTTGATTACAATGTCGCCGGCGGGGCAATGCTTTTAATCAAGCAAGCCTTGTTCGCGCATTTTCTTTTTTAATGTAAATCCGCCGCCCATGACAGCGCAAACAAGTACAATGCTGGCGATAATGCCTGCAGGGCTTTTTTCAGCGATAAAGACGCCGATCAGCATAATGCTGAAAACCGCTGCAAATGCAAATAATAGTAAAAGCCAATTCATTTTTTTCATAAATTCCATCCCCTTTTACGTCTTATATTAAGTTTACAGAAAAACGTGACGCTTTTAAAGAGGATGTGTGATATAATATGAAAGTTATCTAATTTTTTTAGGAGATGAAAAAGTGAAACTTCGAAATGATCTTCGCAACATCGCGATTATTGCCCACGTTGACCATGGGAAAACGACTCTAGTCGATCAGCTTTTACATCAGGCTGGTACGTTCCGTGCCAACGAACAGGTTGCTGAACGCGCAATGGACTCTAATGATCTTGAACGCGAACGCGGCATTACAATATTGGCGAAAAATACTGCGATTAACTATAAAGATACACGTATCAATATTTTGGACACCCCTGGACATGCAGACTTTGGGGGAGAAGTAGAACGGATTATGAAAATGGTTGACGGCGTAGTGCTTGTCGTTGACGCATATGAAGGCTGTATGCCTCAAACTCGTTTTGTTCTGAAAAAAGCTCTTGAGCAAAACCTGAACCCTGTTGTTGTTGTAAACAAAATTGACCGTGACTTTGCTCGTCCAGAGGAAGTTATCGATGAAGTTCTGGATCTGTTCATTGAGCTTGATGCCAATGAAGAGCAGCTCGAGTTCCCAGTGGTATATGCTTCCGCGATTAATGGAACAGCGAGTCTTGATCCGAAACAACAGGATGAAAACATGGAAGCTTTATATGAAACCATTATTAAGCATGTTCCGGCACCTGTTGATAATGCAGAGGAGCCGCTTCAATTCCAAGTTGCCCTTCTTGACTACAACGACTATGTAGGCCGTATCGGAATCGGACGCGTATTCCGCGGCACAATGAAAGTCGGACAGCAGGTTTCTCTTATGAAGCTTGACGGAACGGCAAAGTCATTCCGTGTTACAAAGATTTTTGGTTTCCAAGGCTTAAAGCGTGTGGAAATTGAAGAAGCAAAAGCGGGAGACCTCGTTGCGGTTTCCGGGATGGAAGATATCAACGTTGGTGAAACGGTATGTCCTGTAGACCATCAAGATCCGCTTCCGGTCCTTCGCATTGATGAGCCGACACTTCAAATGACATTTGTCGTGAATAACAGTCCGTTTGCAGGCCGTGAAGGCAAATATGTAACGGCCCGCAAAATCGAAGAGCGTCTTCAATCACAGCTTCAGACGGATGTGAGCTTGCGTGTTGAGCCAACAGCTTCTCCTGATGCTTGGGTTGTTTCAGGACGCGGTGAGCTGCACTTGTCAATTTTAATTGAAAATATGCGTCGTGAGGGCTATGAGCTTCAAGTGTCAAAACCTGAAGTTATTATCAAAGAAATCGACGGCGTACGCTGTGAGCCTGTTGAACGTGTGCAAATTGATGTTCCTGAAGAGCATACTGGCTCTGTAATGGAATCAATGGGTGCCCGCAAAGGCGAAATGGTTGATATGATCAACAACGGAAACGGCCAAGTCCGTCTCATCTTTACAGTTCCTTCCCGCGGATTGATCGGTTACTCTACAGAATTCCTATCATTAACACGCGGATTCGGTATTTTGAACCATACGTTTGACAGCTACCAGCCGATGCAGGCAGGCCAAGTCGGCGGACGCCGTCAAGGTGTACTTGTGTCAATGGAAAACGGAAAAGCAACATCATACGGTATTCAAGGAATTGAAGACCGCGGTGTCATCTTCGTTGAGCCGGGTACTGAAGTATACGAAGGAATGATCGTTGGAGAGCATAACCGTGACAACGACCTTGTTGTTAACGTCAGCAAAATGAAACAGCAAACAAACGTCCGTTCTGCGACAAAGGATCAGACAACTACAATTAAAAAAGCGCGCATCATGTCTCTTGAGGAGTCTCTAGAGTACTTAAACGAAGATGAATATTGTGAAGTAACACCTGAATCCATCCGTTTAAGAAAGAAGATCCTCAATAAGAACGAACGTGAAAAAGCAGCTAAAAAGAAAAAAACAGCAGGATTGTCTTAATCTCGTGCAGAATTTGAAAAGATAGAACCCGTACGTTTACAGGGGAGGGAATCTTTTTGAATGACGTAAGCGAACGCCTGTCGTTCTTCGCCGCTCTATATCAAGTAGACCGGCAGCCTGCGGCAGGCATGTGGCTGCTGTACGGCACGATTTTTGTGTTGGCCGTTATTGTATTTAAGCTTGGATTTGCTAAACGGCTTCCTGTATTAAAATCTGCAGTGGTGTATGTATTTTTGGCTTTGGGCTGCACTGTTTTGACTTTTTTAGGGGTGTTTTTGCCCGTGGCAGAAGGATTGGTCGTCGCTGCGCTGATTTTAATCATTTACAAAATCCGGCTGTATCAGTCGAAAAAAGGACAGTCTGCAAAATCATAAAAGACTCAGCTGAAAGCTGAGTCTTTTTTGTGTTCTGTATGGTTAAGCGGCCGCTTTATTTTTTGACTTTTTCTTTTTTCTGCTGTCCCGGGTGAAAAGTAAATTTTCCCGTTTTCAGCCGTTCCTCTGTTTTTTTGGCAATCCGATCGTGGCATTCCTGGCACATATATGTATGGATCGGGCGGTTTCGAAGCCGTTTCGCGATCAGGGTATCATCATCAATTGTTTCAATTTTATCGCAAATAGAACATTTGACCCTCATCATATCACCTCTTTCACTAACATGTATTATACCACGGATCAGAAGCTGTCCAAAATAAGAAAAAGCTAAAGCGCAAGGCTATAGCTTAGTCATTGTTGTTCTTTTTCATATGATGATCAGATTGATCGTTTTGTTCCTTCTCCATTTCCTGTTGCTGTTTTCTATTTAATTGGTCATTTTGCTGCTTTGTTTGCGGTTCATCTTCATTGTCAATCACATCGTTAGGCACTTCGGGAAGCACTCGGCCGACAATTGCAGCTAATTCATCCAGTATACCTGTTACCGGATGGCCCTCGCTGATTTCTCTGCTCATTTCGCGAAGGCGGCTGACCGTATCGGGATCAGCAATGACTACTGCGTTGGCGCCATATCGATCATTCTTTAGCGCCTGAGCTACAGAATATTTAATGGTTTCCACTTTGCTTCTGTCCAAAGTATCATCGACATCAATCCCAACAACAGCATAGCCTCCCAGCACAACGGCTGTTGCATCCTTGACGTCGGGGTTTTTTTCAGCAACGCTGACAAGATGCTTGGCAATATCCGTTCTTGTTCCATTGTCTTTTGTTTCTTGAGTTGTGTCCTTTACGTGAATCGGTTTAGTCTCCTGCTGTCTTGTTGATTCTTTTTCAACATTCTGGCCCTGTTTTCCTTGTTGATAGGCACAAGCGGACAGGATAAGTGTCAGCTGTATGATAATGAAAAGAATTCGCACTTGCGGGTTCCCTCCTTAAAATGCTTTCATTAATTTTATTGTTGAATTAACCTTCTATCTTTATGCACAAAAACATATATTTTAGCAGGCATTCACCTTTTTCATCAAAAGAGAAGCAGGAAGAACTTTGACCCTTATATCAGGAGGCTGAGACTTGAGTAAAATTTATGTGTTAGATACGAATGTGTTATTACAGGATCCTAACGCGATATTTTCTTTTGAAGAAAATGAGGTTGTCATCCCTGCTGTCGTTTTAGAAGAGGTTGATTCAAAAAAACGGTATATGGACGAAGTTGGGAGGAATGCAAGGCACGTATCTAAGCTAATCGATGCGCTAAGACAAAAGGGCAGGCTGCATGAGCATGTACCGCTTGACACCGGCGGCACACTGAGAATTGAACTGAATCATCGTTCGTTTCACCAGCTGCAAGAGATCTTTATTGAAAAGACGAACGATAATCGCATATTAGCCGTTGCGAAAAACTTAAGCCTCGAGGAAGAAACCAAGGAAAATGGCAGGCCGGTTATCCTTGTCAGTAAGGATGTACTGGTCAGGGTTAAAGCCGACGCAATCGGACTGCTTGCTGAAGATTTCTTGAATGACCGGGTTGTGGACAATGATGAAATGTACAGCGGCTATAAAGATTTATATATCAGCCAGCAGCTGTTCAGCTCTTTTTACGGGAAAAATCAAATTTCAGTAAACGATGTGAAACAGCATGCGTTTTATCCGAATCAGTTTGCTTTAATGAAGGATGAGCTAGGAGGGTCCTCCTCGGCAGTCGGAATTGCAGACAAAACCGGAACGGTATTAAAAAGACTCGTATTTGATGATGAACATATATGGGGAATCAGGCCGAAAAATGTACAGCAGACAATGGCATTAGAGCTTTTGCTGCGGGAAGATATTCCGCTTGTCACCCTGATCGGCAAAGCGGGAACCGGCAAAACGCTCTTAGCTTTGGCGGCAGGGCTATTACAGACAGAAGACTTGGGAATATATAAAAAGCTGGTCGTCGCAAGGCCGATTGTTCCTGTTGGCAAGGACATCGGGTATTTGCCAGGCGAAAAAGAGGAAAAGCTAAAGCCTTGGATGCAGCCGATTTTTGACAACTTAGAGTTTCTGTTTAATGCGAAAAAACCAGGGGAGCTTGATGCTATTTTGGCGGGAATTGGCTCAATTCAGGTAGAGGCGCTGACTTATATCAGAGGGAGAAGCATTCCAGATCAATTTATTATCATTGATGAAGCGCAAAATTTGACCAGGCATGAGGTGAAAACGTTGCTGACGAGAGTCGGTGAGGGCAGTAAAATTGTCTTAATGGGCGACCCTGAACAAATTGATCACCCATATTTAGACAGTCTGAACAATGGTTTGGCCTATGTGGTTGAGCGGTTTAAAGGACAACCCATCTCAGGCAGCGTGAAGCTGTTAAAAGGTGAGAGATCAGGTCTCGCCCAGCTTGCAGCTGATTTGCTGTAACACTTAAATGATTTCGATCTCTTTTACATCGGTAATCGGCTGTTTGTGATGAACCGGGTCTTCAAAGTAAATATGCACGGGGCCGCCTTCTTGAATCGGCTTGCCTGCCTCACTGAAATGGACAATACTGTTCAGAGCGGTTTCCAGAGAAACGGCGGCCTTTCCCGAACTTGTGACAAATACACATTGTGTCGCAGAGCTGTTCGGCTCAGCATTTTTCAGGACAGTCCCAAGTCTCATTGCGAAACTGCCGTTCATCAGTTTTTGCTTCTCATATTGCTTTTCCGTCTTTAATGTAGGCGGCGCGATTCGCCCCTCTCTGATGACGCGTTCCGGATCAAGGTCGGATTCATCCCCGGCTGATTGTAAATATGTGTCTTGACTGTCCCCTTTGCGGTCAAACGAAAATTTGCGATCATCAAAAATCCATACGCTTGGATCAATGGTAATTGGATATGTAACATTGCCTTTTACTTGGATAACGCTCATGATATGACCCCCTTCTCTCAAAATTATAAAAGTTTTCGCATGAATTGTCACTTTGTGTACAAATTATGTGTATTGAAATGCTGAGGGAACGAGGGTGTTTGCATGGTATGCCAGCATAATGATGAGCTTGAAGCCTTAGTGAAAAAGGCGAAAAAAGTAACGGACAAGGGGGAGGTAGCCAGCTATATTCCCGCCTTGGCAAAAGCTGATAAACACGACCTGTCAGTGGCGATTTATTATTCCAATAATGTTTGTCTGTCAGCAGGTGACGTAGAAAAAACATTTACGCTTCAAAGTATATCGAAAGTCCTTTCCCTTGCTTTGGTGTTAATGGAATACGGCAAAGATAAGGTCTTCAGTTATGTTGGACAGGAGCCGACCGGTGATCCGTTTAATTCAATTATCAAGCTCGAAACAGTGAATCCGAGCAAGCCGTTAAACCCTATGATTAATGCCGGGGCATTGGTAGTGACAAGTCTGATAAGGGGAAGAACGGTAAAAGAGAGACTTGATTATTTGCTTTCTTTTATCAGAAGGCTGACAAACAACCAAGAGATTACATACTGCCGGGAAGTGGCTGAATCTGAATACAGCACTTCAATGATTAATCGGGCGATGTGTTATTATATGAAGCAGTACGGCATTTTTGAAGATGATGTAGAGGCAGTAATGGATTTATATACGAAGCAATGCGCGATTGAGATGAACAGCTTGGATTTAGCGAAAATCGGATCTGTATTCGCATTGAACGGCAGACATCCAGAGACTGGGGAGCAGGTCATCTCAAAAGATGTCGCTAGAATTTGCAAAACGTTTATGGTGACGTGCGGAATGTACAATGCAAGCGGGGAATTCGCAATTAAGGTCGGAATTCCTGCGAAAAGCGGCGTATCCGGCGGGATAATGGGCATTTCGCCTTACGATTTCGGGATCGGCATATTCGGCCCCGCATTAGACGAAAAAGGGAACAGCATTGCAGGTGTAAAGCTTTTGGAAATAATGTCTGAGATGTACAGGCTGAGTATTTTTTAATTTATGTCATATGCTTAAATCCTCTTGCATTTTCTGTTGATACCCTTTATGATAAATAGAAGAATTAGGTACTCGCCTGGGGAACGGAGGGATACTTTTGGCTTCAGAGATGATAGTTGACCATCGGCAAAAAGCTTTTGAACTCTTAAAAGTGGACGCTGAGAAGATTTTGAAGCTGATCCGAGTACAAATGGATAACTTAACGATGCCTCAATGTCCTCTATATGAAGAGGTTTTAGATACTCAAATGTTCGGGCTTTCGAGGGAAATCGATTTTGCTGTCCGCCTGGGATTGGTTGATGAAAAAGACGGTAAAGACCTTTTATACACATTGGAGCGCGAATTGTCTGCTTTGCATGACGCGTTTACAGCTAAATAAATGATAAAACTCAAACTTATTAACAGTTTGGGTTTTTTTATAACCGCTATTTTTCTCTCATCTCATAAAAGACGGTCTTTTTTTACACATTCCTTCCGAATCGTATAGAGATTCTTCGTCTCGTTTGATAAATTGTAGTAAAATAAAAAAGATAAATACATAAAAACCATAGATAATGGAAGTTAGAAGCAGGGAAGAGGATGTTATGTTAAAAAAAATGCTAAAATCTTATGATTACTCACTGATATTCGCAATCGTTTTATTATGCGGATTCGGTTTAGTGATGGTATACAGCTCAAGCATGATTACGGCTGTCTCCCGGTATGGAGTAAGCAGTAATTTTTTCTTCATGCGGCAGCTGTTTGCTTTAATTGCGGGTGGCGCTCTATTTATTCTCATGGCGTTGTTTCCTTATAAAGCACTGGCCCATCAAAAGTTTCAGAAGGGGATACTGCTTGTATCTGTTCTTGCGCTTATCTCACTGTTTGTTTTCGGGCATGTTGCCGGAAACGCGCAGAGCTGGTTTAAAATCGGCGGAATGAGTATTCAGCCGGGGGAGTTTGTGAAACTGGTCGTGATTTTATACCTTGCAGCCGTATATGCAAAAAAACAAAGTTATATCGACCATCTGTTAACGGGAGTAGCCCCTCCGGTAGTCATGACGCTTATAATTTGTGGGTTAATTGCCATGCAGCCAGATTTCGGTACAGCCATGATTATAGGGTTAATTGCGACGTGCATGATCTTGTGCTCCGGCTTCAGCGGAAAGACGCTGGTGAGGCTTGTGATACTGGGCGGAATTGTTTTCATTTTAGTCAGCCCTATTATCTATTTGAATCAGGACAAAATTTTAACTGAAGGCCGTTTAGCGCGTTTTGAGAGTCTTGAAGACCCATTTAAGTATGCAAATTCATCAGGTTTGCAAGTGATCAATTCTTATTATGCGATCAGCTCAGGCGGCATTTTCGGCCTGGGGCTCGGTGAAAGTATCCAAAAATACGGATATCTGCCTGAATCACACACTGACTTTATTATGGCTGTCATTGCTGAAGAGCTCGGCATTTTTGGGGTATTGTTTGTGATTTTCTTATTGGGTTTTGTCGTCATAAAAGGTTTTTATATTGCCAGAAAATGCGAGGACCCGTTTGGAAGTCTTCTGGCGATCGGCATTTCAAGCATGATTGCCATCCAGTCGTTTATTAACCTTGGCGGTGTCAGCGGATTAATTCCGATTACAGGGGTTACGCTGCCATTTATCAGTTACGGGGGCTCTTCTTTGGTGCTGCTGCTGGGGAGTATGGGGATATTAGCGAATATCAGCATGTTTGTGAAATATTCAGAGAATAAGAAAAAGAAAGAGCCCTTGGCGCCGAAGGGAATGAAAAAGAAACAGCTCAAAAAAACTGTTTATCTGTAAAAAACAAGTGTGTACAGGGGAAGGATATTCCGCTATGATAGATTATATTCCATTCGGGTAAGGGGGAGAAAAGTTTGTCTCAGCAATCGATACAAAAAGTATTAGTAGCAAACAGGGGAGAAATTGCAATCCGAATATTCCGGGCGTGTACCGAGTTGAATATTCGTACAGTTGCGGTCTATTCAAAAGAAGATTCCGGTTCCTACCATCGGTACAAAGCGGATGAAGCATACTTGGTCGGTGAAGGGAAAAAACCGATTGATGCTTACCTGGATATTGAAGGTATCATTGATATTGCGAAAAGAAACAAAGTCGATGCAATTCATCCGGGATACGGTTTCTTATCTGAAAATATTCATTTTGCGAGACGATGTGAAGAAGAAGGCATCGTATTCATAGGGCCAAAATCCGAGCATCTCGATATGTTTGGTGACAAGGTAAAAGCGCGTGAGCAGGCAGAAAAAGCGGGAATCCCCGTGATTCCGGGAAGCGACGGTCCTGCCGAAACGCTTGAAGCCGTCGAACAATTTGGACAAGCTAACGGTTATCCGATCATCATTAAAGCCTCGCTTGGCGGCGGCGGCCGCGGTATGCGGATTGTCAGATCTGAAAGTGAAGTTAAAGAAGCATATGAGCGTGCTAAATCAGAGGCGAAAGCAGCCTTTGGCAATGATGAAGTTTATGTAGAAAAATTAATTGAGAATCCGAAACATATTGAGGTTCAGGTCATTGGAGACAAGCAGGGCAATGTCGTCCATCTTTTTGAGAGGGATTGCTCCGTTCAAAGACGCCATCAAAAAGTCATTGAAGTGGCGCCGAGTGTCTCGCTGTCACCTGAATTAAGGGACCAAATTTGTGAGGCTGCAGTTGCGCTTGCCAAAAATGTAAACTATATAAATGCGGGGACGGTCGAATTCCTTGTTGCAAACAACGAGTTCTACTTTATTGAAGTAAATCCTCGCGTACAAGTTGAACACACGATAACAGAAATGATTACTGGTGTCGATATTGTTCAAACTCAGATCCTTGTTGCCCAAGGGCACAGCCTTCACAGCAAAAAAGTAAATATTCCTGAGCAAAAGGACATTTTTACAATCGGCTATGCCATTCAGTCACGGGTTACGACTGAGGATCCGCAAAATGATTTCATGCCTGATACAGGAAAAATCATGGCTTACCGCTCAGGCGGCGGTTTTGGTGTCCGTCTTGATACCGGAAACAGCTTCCAGGGCGCCGTGATCACACCATACTATGATTCACTTCTCGTTAAGCTTTCAACTTGGGCTTTAACGTTTGAACAGGCAGCTGCCAAAATGGTGCGAAACCTTCAGGAGTTTAGAATCAGAGGCATAAAAACGAACATTCCGTTCCTTGAGAACGTTGCAAAGCATGAGAAGTTCCTGACAGGGCAATATGATACATCTTTCATTGATACAACGCCTGAATTATTTAATTTCCCTAAACAAAAAGACCGCGGAACGAAAATGCTCACTTACATCGGCAATGTGACAGTGAACGGCTTCCCTGGAATCGGGAAAAAAGAAAAACCGGCGTTTGACAAACCGTTAGGCGTAAAGGTAGACGTTGATCAGCAGCCTGCCAGAGGAACAAAGCAAATTCTCGATGAAAAAGGTGCAGAAGGGCTTGCAAATTGGGTTAAGGAGCAGAAATCTGTCCTTTTAACTGATACGACATTCAGGGATGCCCACCAATCGTTATTGGCAACTAGAATCAGATCGCATGATTTGAAAAAAATCGCAAATCCGACGGCTGCGTTATGGCCTGAACTATTCAGTATGGAAATGTGGGGAGGCGCGACCTTCGATGTAGCCTACCGATTCCTGAAAGAAGATCCGTGGAAACGTTTGGAAGATCTTCGCAAAGAAGTGCCGAATACCTTATTCCAGATGTTGCTTCGCTCATCAAATGCGGTCGGCTATACGAATTATCCGGACAATGTGATTAAAGAATTTGTGAAGCAATCAGCTCAATCCGGTATTGATGTGTTTCGTATTTTCGACAGCTTAAACTGGGTAAAAGGGATGACGTTAGCCATTGATGCTGTTAGGGATACCGGCAAAGTGGCAGAAGCTGCGATTTGTTATACGGGAGATATCCTTGACAAGAACCGGACGAAGTACGACCTTGCATATTATACATCGATGGCGAAGGAGCTTGAGGCGGCCGGAGCCCATATTCTCGGGATTAAAGATATGGCAGGGCTGTTAAAACCGCAGGCTGCATATGAGCTCGTTTCTGCGTTGAAAGAAACGATCGACATTCCGGTTCACCTTCATACGCATGATACGAGCGGAAACGGTATTTATATGTATGCGAAAGCTGTTGAAGCCGGCGTTGATATCATAGACGTGGCGGTCAGCTCAATGGCGGGATTAACGTCACAGCCTAGCGCGAGCGGATTTTATCATGCGATGGAAGGCAACGACCGCCGTCCGGAAATGAATGTCCAAGGCGTTGAATTGCTGTCCCAATATTGGGAGTCGGTGCGTAAATATTATAGTGAATTTGAAAGCGGAATGAAGTCTCCGCATACTGAAATTTATGAACACGAAATGCCAGGGGGCCAATACAGCAACCTGCAGCAGCAAGCCAAGGGAGTAGGCCTTGGCGACCGCTGGAACGAAGTCAAGGAAATGTACAGACGCGTGAACGATATGTTCGGTGACATCGTCAAGGTAACGCCTTCCTCAAAAGTAGTCGGAGATATGGCACTCTACATGGTGCAAAACAATCTGACTGAAAAAGACGTTTACGAAAAAGGTGAATCTTTAGATTTCCCTGATTCTGTCGTGGAGCTTTTTAAAGGAAATATCGGCCAGCCTCATGGCGGATTCCCAGAAAAACTGCAAAAGCTGATCTTAAAAGGGCAGGAGCCGATTACAGTCAGACCGGGCGAACTGCTTGAGCCGGTGTCATTTGAAGCGATCAAACAGGAATTTAAAGAGCAGCATAACTTGGAAATTTCAGATCAGGATGCTGTGGCATATGCCCTTTATCCTAAAGTCTTCACTGATTATGTGAAAACGACAGAAAGCTATGGAGACATCTCGGTATTAGATACACCGACATTCTTCTACGGTATGACATTAGGTGAAGAGATAGAAGTTGAAATTGAGCGCGGCAAAACGCTGATCGTTAAGCTGATTTCAATCGGTGAGCCTCAGCCTGATGCCACCCGCGTCGTTTATTTCGAACTCAACGGGCAGCCGCGTGAAGTAGTCATTAAAGATGAAAGCATTAAGTCTTCCGTTCAGGAAAGGCTGAAAGCAGACCGGACAAATCCAAGCCACATCGCAGCTTCCATGCCTGGAACAGTTATTAAGGTATTGGCTGAAGCAGGCACAAAAGTCAATAAAGGTGATCATTTGATGATTAATGAAGCGATGAAAATGGAAACAACGGTTCAGGCGCCTTTCTCAGGAACAATCAAGCAGGTTCATGTGAAAAATGGTGAGCCGATCCAAACGGGAGATCTGCTCCTTGAAATTGAAAAAGCATAAAAAACAAAGAGTGTATATCAATGATATACACTCTTGTTTTTTATATAGAAAATGTGGAGTGAAACAGATGGTTAGAAGAGATATAAGGGGACTTCAGAGATTATAGAGTACTGTCACAAGCCCAAAATAAAAAGAGGCTTATACAGCCAATATTTTAGATGCTTTGTAGTATGCCGTGCATATTTCTTTAAGCACTATCTGATTTAAAAGGCTTTAATACTTATGTTCGCGAGCTATAGATCCATATGAAATTTCTATAATCACGATGAGAAAGGGGACAGACCGAAGTGAGCCGCTCACTGATCATCAAGTTCGGCGAAGGCTGGCGATTGAAACGCATAAAGCGCCAAAAAACAAGACATAAAAAAGACCAAAGCCGCCTAAGGCTTTGGTCTTGAGTCCTTATGATTGCCTGGATTCATAACGGAAACGAGCAATCAATAATAAGAAGTAGCATAGAACGCCAAACAGACAGGCAATAAAGAACGAGTGGGCAAGTGCAAAGCCCAGAGCCAGTTCAGAGTATACGATCATAATACCGGACAGTGCCTGTAATGTAATGAAAATAAGACATGAGATCCATCCCCAAAAGATCTGTTTTTGATCTTTATAGGAAGTAATAGCATGAACAGCGGCAACAATAATCCATACAAATAAAAGTAAGGCTGCTGCTCTGTGGCCCATTTGCACCCATTCATGGAATTGGGTCGGAAGTCCATTGTTCAGCGGGCTGCACAGCGGCACATTAGGACATGCCAGACTTGATTCAGTGTGTCTTACATATGCGCCTGTATACACAACGATATAGGAATATATTAAAATTCCTATCATGTGAAATTGCATCTTTTTGCCGATTTGAAGCGGCTTAACCAGTGTTCTGACTGATTTATCAGCTTCAAATATGAGCAATGTTAAAATAAGCACTGAAGCAAAAGAAATTAATGAGATGCCGAAGTGAAGCGCCATAATCAGCGCGTTCGAACCGAATACGACAGCCAATGCGCCAAGCAATGCCTGAAGAAATAAAAAGATAATTGACATGATCGCGAGAAACGTTGTTTCACGAAAAATCGGCGTGATTTTTCTCCATGACCAAAACGCAAGGCTTAGCACAAGGATAATAGAGATTCCGCTTGCGAATCGGTGGCTCCATTCAATAATTGAAGCCGGATTCAGTTCAGGGAAAAAACGGCCGTGACACAGCGGCCACTGTCTGCCGCATCCTTGGCCGGAACCTGTTTTTGTAACGAGGGCACCCCCGATTAAAACAATTAGCATGACAAATGTCGTCAGAACACCGAGAGCTTTTAATGCTTTATTCATACAATATTCACCTTCTTAACATACTGCTGCAATTTTATATACGTTCCAAGTGTAAGCGAATATGTGTTTTGTGGCAATTCCCAGAGCCTTTTGTTCACAAAAATATAATAGAATGACGGCTTCTGGAAAATGTACACTTGATTATTCATGCCGGGTCTGATAGAAATAAGGTAAACGCAATGCCGATTTGGAGATTGCCTTCATCTTTGGTAAAATTCATAAAAAGTTCACAAATAAATTCCTGTTTGTCGTTTAATATTTAATAGGATGTTTTTTTACAAGATGTTATCTTGTATGATAGAGTTGCAGGTTATTTTATTCTCCTGCGTTAGGTTTGTAAGGGAGGTTTACGTTATGGCTAACTCCAGAATCTTAAATGATACAGCTATAGACGGACAAATTGAAGAAACAACGGCATGGAAAGATTTTCTGTCCCTTATTAAAATAGGGATCGTCAATTCTAACCTCATCACGACTTTCACTGGAATGTGGCTTGCACTGCATATATCCGGTTTAAGTTTTTTAGGCAATATAAACACCGTTCTTCTTACGTTAATCGGGTCTTCACTGATTATTGCGGGCTCCTGCGCGATCAATAACTGGTATGACCGGGACATTGACCATCTTATGGAGCGTACGAAAGTAAGACCGACGGTTACGGGTAAAATTCAGCCGAGTCAGGCGTTATGGTCTGGAATTTTGCTGGTTGCTTTAGGATTGATCATGCTGCTGATGACAACTGTCATGGCTGCTGTTATCGGTTTTATCGGAGTCTTTACGTATGTTGTATTGTACACAATGTGGACGAAACGCCGCTATACGATTAACACAGTAGTAGGAAGCGTTTCCGGTGCAGTGCCGCCGCTTATTGGATGGACGGCAGTGGAAGGGAATATCGGTGTCGTAGCATGGGTGTTATTCATGATTTTATTTATTTGGCAGATTCCTCACTTCTTAGCATTGGCTATTAAGAAAACTGAGGATTACAGAGCTGCAAATATTCCGATGCTTCCTGTCGTATACGGATTTGAAGTGACAAAAAGACAAATTATTGTGTGGGTTGCGTGCCTGATGCCGCTTCCGTTTTTCCTTGGTAGCCTGGGTCTTCCGATTGTCATTCTCGGCTTGCTGTTAAATATCGGCTGGCTGATTCTTGGCTTAATGGGATTCCGCTCCAAGAATATCATGAAGTGGGCAACGCAGATGTTCGTTTACTCGCTTAACTACATGACAATCTATTTCGTTGCCATGGTTGTCTTGACGCTTTTCTAAAAAATAGATATGATGCTTGTTTTATCGCTTCAAAATAAACGATGACAACTAGTAAATGCCGCCTTGACCTCTTGTTTAATCAGGCGGCTTTACTTTTATACATAGATGGCATTTTGAGTAAAAAAACTCATAATTTAAGAGAAGAGGAAATGTAAGTGCTTTATTGGTGATAGGTTGGATGGCGATAGATTTCGATCCGCTTTCCGCCTTTGTATTGACCAGAAAAGGGGTTGGGTGAAATGGTAAAGCATTGGCGTCTTATTTTATTATTAGCCTTAGTGCCGCTTCTATTAAGCGGATGTGGAAAACCTTTTTTATCCACGCTCAAGCCTGCTGGCGAGGTGGCTGATAAACAGTATGACCTGACAGTGCTCAGCACATTGATTATGGTGGTTGTTGTTGCAGTAGTATCTGTTATCTTCTTTTATGTGATTGTGAGATTCAGAAGATCACGGGTCGGTGAGAACACGATACCGAAACAGGTAGAGGGGAATAAATTTTTAGAAATCACATGGACCGTGATCCCGATTTTGCTGCTCATTATTCTTGTGATTCCTGTTGTATTATATACGCTGGAGCTAGCGGACACATCACCAATGGATAAAAAAGGCCGCAAAGCTGAGGATGCTCTTGTAGTCAATGTTAGGGCAAATTTATACTGGTGGGAGTTTGAGTACCCTGATTACGGCATTATCACAAGCCAGGAGCTGATTGTACCGACAGATCAGCGTGTATATTTTAATTTAAAAGCCTCTGATGTAAAACATTCCTTCTGGATTCCTTCAGTTGGAGGAAAACTTGATACGAATACGGATAATGAAAATAAGTTCTTCCTGACATTTGATTCAAAACGAAGCAAAGAGGCAGGAGATATGTTTTTTGGGAAGTGTGCAGAGCTTTGCGGCCCTTCACATGCGCTGATGGATTTTAAGGTGAAGACGATGTCTGCAAAAGAATTTCAGGGCTGGACAAAAGAAATGAAGAACTATAAGTCTACAGCAGAGAGCGATTTGGCTAAGCAGGGTGAAGAACTGTTTAAAGAGAAAAACTGCCTGAGCTGCCATGCGGTAGAGCCGAATGATAAGCGTGCAGAAGCCGCTAGAACGGCACCTAACTTGGCGACCTTCGGTGAAAGGACAAAAGTGGCAGGGGTGAAAGAGGCCAACAAAGAAAATGTGAAGGCTTGGCTGAAGGACCCTGACAGCATAAAGCCGGGGAACAAAATGACAGGCACATATCCAAAGCTCTCAGACAGCGAAACAAATGCGCTTTATGAATACTTAAAAGGCTTAAAAGCGGAAAGCAAGTAGGGAAGAAAGGGAGATATTGGGGGAGGTCACATATGTTGAATGCGCTTACAGAAAAGCGGACGCGCGGATCTATGCTTTGGGATTATTTGACGACGGTGGACCATAAAAAAATCGCAATTCTTTATTTAGTGGCAGGGGGATTCTTCTTTCTTGTCGGGGGAATTGAAGCGATGTTTATCAGAATTCAGCTTGCAAAGCCGGAAAATGCGTTTCTCAGTGCTCAAGCGTACAATGAAGTAATGACTATGCACGGAACGACGATGATCTTTCTGGCTGCGATGCCGCTCTTATTTGCCTTGATGAATGCGGTTGTGCCTTTGCAGATCGGGGCTCGGGACGTTTCGTTTCCATTTTTAAACGCGCTTGGTTTTTGGCTCTTCTTTTTCGGGGGCATTTTCTTAAATCTAAGCTGGTTTTTGGGCGGAGCGCCAGATGCGGGCTGGACATCATATGCCTCACTTTCGCTTCATTCTAAAGGGCACGGCATAGACTTTTTCGTCCTCGGACTCCAAATATCGGGGCTCGGGACGCTGATAGCCGGGATTAACTTTTTGGCCACGATTATCAACATGAGGGCTCCGGGCATGACGTATATGAGGCTGCCTTTGTTTACATGGACGACATTTGTGGCCTCGGCATTGATTTTGTTCGCGTTTCCGCCGCTTACGGTTGGATTGGCTCTCATGATGCTGGATCGGCTGTTCGGAACCAATTTCTTTAATCCGGAGCTTGGCGGAAATACGGTCATTTGGGAACATTTATTTTGGATCTTCGGCCACCCGGAGGTTTATATCCTAATTTTGCCTGCATTCGGTATTTTTTCTGAGGTCATCCCTGTGTTCGCCAGAAAGCGTTTGTTTGGCTATTCTTCAATGGTTTTTGCAATCGTGCTCATTGGCTTTCTGGGCTTTATGGTTTGGGTGCACCACATGTTCACGACTGGTCTCGGCCCGATTGCAAATGCGATTTTTGCGGTTGCAACAATGGCTATCGCGATTCCGACCGGGATTAAGATTTTTAACTGGCTGTTGACGATTTGGGGAGGAAATGTGAAGTATACAACCGCTATGCTGTATGCTGTCTCATTTATTCCATCCTTTGTGCTCGGCGGTGTGACGGGAGTCATGCTGGCAGCTGCTGCGGCTGATTATCAGTTTCATGATACGTATTTTGTGGTTGCGCACTTCCACTACGTCATTATTGGCGGCGTTGTATTCGGCCTTTTAGCCGGTGTTCATTTCTGGTGGCCGAAAATGTTCGGTAAAATTCTGCATGAAACGATGGGGAAAATTTCATTTGTATTGTTTTTTATCGGCTTTCACCTCACGTTTTTCATTCAGCATTTTGTCGGCTTAATGGGGATGCCGCGCCGGGTTTATACGTTTTTGCCAGGACAGGGTCTGGAAACCGGCAACTTGATCAGTACAATCGGGGCGTTTTTTATGGCGGCAGCTGTTATTCTTCTGCTGGTCAATGTCATATGGACATCGGTAAAAGGTGAATATGTAGGTGCTGATCCATGGCATGACGGACGTACGCTGGAATGGACCGTTTCTTCACCGCCGCCGGAGTATAACTTTAAACAGCTTCCTTTTGTCAGAGGACTTGATCCGCTTTGGATCGAGAAGCAGGCAGGGCACAAATCAATGACGCCGGCGGAACCGGTTGATGATATTCATATGCCAAACGGCTCAATCCTGCCGCTCATCATTTCCTTCGGCCTTTTTGTCGCAGCGTTCGGGCTGCTGTACAGAAGTGATTACGCTTGGGGCCTGCCGGTGATCTTTATCGGGCTCGGCATCACATTTATTACGATGCTGCTTCGTTCAGTAATTGATGATCACGGCTATCATATTCATAAAGAGGAACTGCCGAACGATGATAAAGGGGTGAAGGCATAATGCAAGTTCAAGAAAAATTCACCGCAGAAACCTTTCCAGCTTCTCCTGAAAAAGTAACCCTGGAAGGGAAAAATAAATTTTTAGGCTTTTGGCTTTTTCTTGGCGGAGAGACTGTTCTGTTTGCGTCTCTCTTCGCCACGTTTCTTGCGCTTCGGAATTCAAATGCCGGTGATCCGCCTACGACGGAAATGTTCGATGTGACACTTGTATTCATTGCCACAATGCTTCTATTAACGAGCAGTTTAACGAGTGTGTACGCGATGTACCACATGAAGAACTTTTCCTTCGGCAAGATGCAGCTTTGGCTGGGAATTACGATTTTATTGGGGGCGGGCTTTTTAGGACTGGAAATCTATGAGTTCAAGCATTACACCCATGAATTTGGCTTTACCATCACAAGCTCTGCCCTTGGTTCTGCGTTTTACACGCTTGTCGGTACACACGGCGCCCACGTGGCATTTGGGCTTATGTGGATCAGCACGCTTATGATCCGCAATGCCAAGAGAGGGCTGAATCTGTATACGGCGCCTAAGTTTTACGTTGCCAGCCTTTATTGGCACTTTATTGATGTCGTGTGGGTCTTCATCTTTACCGTTGTATATTTAATGGGGATGGTGGGATAAACATGGTCGATAAAAAAAGCAGAGGGCATATCAATAGCGACCTTGAATTTAAGAAAAAAAAGCATGCCCGGGAGATGAAATATCAAGTCCTGTCTTTTGGTTTAATGATCGGTCTTACGATTGTTGCATTTCTGACTGTGGCCACGGACGGTGTCGGCAGCTGGTTTACGATTCCTTTCATTATTTTGCTAGCTGCAATTCAAGTCATTTTTCAGCTGTATTATTTCATGCATATGAATCAGAAAGGGCATGAGGCGCCGGCACTGTTTTTGTATTCAGGGGTGTTTGTCGCGTTTATCACTGTGCTTGCGTTTGTGACAATTATATGGTGGTAATTTGAACAGCCGCCGGAGGTGAAGAAATGAATCAGTTGGAGATATTTGGGTTTCGCGCGATGTGGAGCCCTTATCTTTTTTGTATCCTGTTAGGCATTACGGCGCTTTATCTCTATTTTTACAGGCGAATGTCTTCAAAGCCGAATCGAATAACTGGTAAAGAGATGGTGTGCTTTCTGTCGGCGATGCTGTTTTTATATGCAGCCGAGGGAAGCCCGGTTGATCTGCTCGGACATATTATGTTCAGTGCGCATATGGTGCAGATGGCCGTCCTGTATTTGGTTGTCCCGCCGCTGTTAATCGCGGGGATTCCTGCATGGCTCTGGGAAAAAATCATTTTCAGGCCTTCAATCAAACCGGTTTTTTCCTTTTTTACGACGCCTTTAATTGCTTTGCTTTTGTTTAACGGCATTTTTTCTTTATATCATGTACCGCTTATATTTGATACTGTCAAAACAGATCCGTTTTACCATACATTAATCACTTGGCTTATCTTTGTGCTTGCGTTCTTCATGTGGTGGCCGCTTGTTCATAAGGTTGAGCGTCTACGGCAGCTCAGCGGCTTGATGAAGCTGGGTTATATTATGGCGGACGGTATGCTGCTCACACCTGCTTGCGCCTTGATCATGTTCAGCGGTGCACCGTTATACGCCACCTATACAGATCCGGCTTTATGGGCTGAGGCAATGAGGCTTTGCGTGCCAGCGGATATGATGGGGCAGGTCCCATTAACAGGGCCAGAGATGTTGAATACACTGCCTTTGTTAGAGGATCAGCAGCTCGGAGCAGTCATGATGAAAATCATTCAGGAAATTGTGTACGGTACTTTTTTGGCCGTTATTTTTTTCCAATGGGTGAAGAAAGAAAGGGAAAAGGACGGGCAGGAGGAGCCGCCGTATATTCAGCAGACGATATCATAAAAGGTACAGCGAAATATGCTGTACCTTTTCGTTACATTTGAACTGTTTTTAACATGTTGGCTATGTCCTGAATCAGTGCCTTGCTTTTTGTCACAACCTGTACGGGAAACTCTTCCGTTTCTCCATATTCTACTCCATGAGGGTAGTAATGCTTTCCTAGGAGAGGGGACATTAATTGAATCACGGCGCGCCCGCTTCCGACATCGCCTTCTGCCGCAATACCTTGTATCCGCAGGTAAAACGTACCCTCAATCGTCGAAAACTTCTTGTCATAGGTGACTCTCTCGTAATCCCATTGACCCGCTCTGATAAGACCTTTGCTTTCCATTAAGTCGTCTAGCCAGCTGAGCTCAGCCTTAACCCCTTCAAGTCCGCTTTCAGTAAACTTCAACACTGACCCCTCCTTATAAAAATTACCTTTCCTGACAATCATAGTATGAAAGCGTTAAACTTTCAATGAATCTTCTTCTTTTGAAAGTATGCAAAAATTAAATTTTGACGACAATAGCACTAGACTAAAGGAGGTTAAACGGATGACAAAAATAAAAGATCTGATGACAGCCGACTTGCAATATTGCACGGTATTAGATAATGTATATGAAGCTGCAGTAAAGATGAAGGACGCAAATGTAGGAGCGATACCGGTAGTTGATGAGGACGGGGAAACATTGGTCGGCATCGTAACCGACCGCGATCTCGTATTAAGAGGAATCGCCATCAAAAAACCGAACTCGCAAAAAATCACTGACGCGATGACTGAAAAACCTGTCAGTGTGGAGGAAGATGCTTCAGTCGATGAGGTTCTTCATTTGATGGCATCGCATCAGCTCAGAAGGATACCAGTTACAAAAAATAAAAAACTGACTGGAATTGTCACGCTTGGTGATCTTTCTTTATCTGAGCAAACGAATGAACGTGCCGGCAGCGCCTTATCGGATATTTCCGAAGGGGATAATAGAGAAGAAGGCTTTTTTCATTAACACATAAATCTTTGACATGTTAAATAGGCTGTATTGTAATGGGATGTAAACAAGAGATTGTGAATCGCCACGGGGGTGATAGATTGAAAAATATATTGAGAGCAATGGTTATCCTTTTGATTATCTGCGGAACCTATGTTCTGTTTATTCAATATGGATCTGTTCCTGAAAAGAAATCAAATGACAGCGAGCCTCAGGTGTCGAATGAGGAAGCGCAAAGCGGCAAACGAATACATATGCCGACTTCAGGGTTATTGTCCTTCATGGGCAAGCACGCCGATGAAGTAACGAAAAAGCTTGGGGAACCTGAACGTATTGACCCTTCGGCTTATGATTACGATTGGTGGGTATACAATCAAGGTAAGGATCAATATATCCAAATCGGGGTATTAAACAATAAAGTGGTCACATTATTCGCGTCGGGTAATGATATTAACGCCAAGCCTTTCAAAATTGGAGAATCAACTGGCGAAGTATTCAAGACCACCCAGGTGGCACCATTTGTGAATGTAGAGTATAAAGGAAATTCCTATCGGTTTGAATTTTCTGAAGAAGATATCAATACAAGACCGACTGTAAAGGTAGGAAAGATGTATGTCCAGCTGTATATGGACAAATTTGAGGGGAAGCTATCCAGCATCAGGGCGTTTGATGCGCAGACCTTTGTAAAGCAAAGACCTTATGAGGTAGTGTACCGCGGGGAATTAATTAAACCGAAAGCCGTTTCAGATGAGAAATGGAAAAAGATCCAAACAACGAGCGAAAAGCAAATCCTTGATTTGACGAATGTCATACGCGTTAAACATGGACTTGCGAAGCTTGAGTGGGATCAGCCAACGGCGGAAGTGGCATTTGGGCATAGTGAGGATATGAAGGAAAATAATTATTTCTCCCATGTCTCTAAAAAATACGGCTCGCTGAAAGACCGCTTAGAAGAAGGGCATGTTGATTTTCAGCAAGCGGGAGAAAATATCGCATACAATTATGTGGACGGTCCGGCTGCTGTAGAAGGCTGGCTGAATAGCGAAGGCCATCGAAAAGCGCTTCTGAATTCAGATTATACGCATCTTGGTGTCGGAGTAGACCGGAAATATTACACCCAAAACTTTATTAAGCGATGGTAATGAAAGCCGCGGACGAATGGTTCCCGGCTTTTTCTATTTCCATACAAGCTGGTCTGAATGAATGTGCTGATAGCTTACAGATAAGGCCGTTTCCCATCCCTTCAGTCAGGCTTTTTCACCAGTGTATAGGGATATCGCTAAAAATTCATTTGGGAATGAATATAGGCGAACACAATGCCCGACAAAACGATACATTGTAGTAGGTAACGATTTTCGGAGGGGGTGAGGATTGTGGCGAATCAACATGCCAATCATTCAATCAATGACTTTAAACAATTCGTCAAAAAGCATCCCAAGCTGATAAAAGAAGTGCGCAAAGAACAAAGAAGCTGGCAGGACGTATATGAAAATTGGGTCCTCTTCGGGGAGAGCGACCCGATTTGGGATCCATATCGGGAACCGGAAGAAGCTTCTGAAGCTGTGCCTGAAACACCGCAAAAAAATGATTTTGTCTCGAAAATGGTGACAGCGGTGAAAAAGATGGATGTCAATCAAATGAACGAACAAATCAATAAAATGAGCCAGTCGATCTCATCGTTGCAAAGCCTTCTTAATACATTTTCCGGAAGCGGACAGAAGCATTCTCAGCCAGGCTCTGGACAGCATCCTTTTTCTTTTCGAAAGGATTAAAAAAGGGGAGCTCATATGCGCAAAGAGGTTCAGGAATATATTTTAGCAAACGAAGAACGGAAACGATTCATCAGAGAACAGCCGATATGGTACCGCAGGCTTTCAAGAAAACCGGATGATCTGTCCTCCTTTCAGCTTGAAATGATGAATTTTTATGAAAAAACCATTCCGCATCGGGTGAATCAGTTTACGAACGGGATTCAAATGGCGCAAATGATGATGCAAATGTTTCAAGCGATGCGGACAAAAGATTAAAAGGCCCCGAAGAAGGGTCTTTTTTCATGCGGTCATAAGGTTTTGTTGGCGGCTGCGGTTAAGCATTTTCCAATTGGCTGGTTTCATGGTAAACTAACAACTGGAGGTGCATGTTATGTATGCGACGATGGAATCCGTGCGGCTTCAAAGTGAAGCTCAGCAGCTTGCCGAGATGATTCTGCAGTCGGAGACGGCTGAGAACTACCGCAATTGTTACAAGCGTCTCCAGGAAGATGAAGAGGCAGGTCGGATTATTCGTTCTTTTATCAAAATAAAAGAGCAGTATGAGGATGTACAGCGTTTTGGCAAATATCATCCTGACTATAGAGAAATATCCCGGAAAATGAGGGAGATCAAACGTGAGCTGGACCTGAACGATAAGGTGGCTGACTTCAAGAGAGCTGAAAATGAGCTCCAGTCCATTCTTGATGAGGTCAGCGTTGAGATTGGGACAGCTGTTTCGGAGCATGTGAAAGTTCCGACTGGGAACCCTTATTTTGACGGTTTGTCTTCATGCGGAGGCGGCTGCGGTTCAGGCGGAAGCTGCGGATGTAAAGTGTCCTGACGAGACTGGCCGTCTCGTCTTTTACATATAAGAGAAAACAGGCAGGTGATTGTATTGGAGAATAGGCGCCAGGGCATGGTTGTGTATCTGCACTCCCTAAAGCAGAGCAAAATGCTGAGGAAGTTCGGGAATGTGCACTATGTATCAAAACGATTAAAATATGTCGTACTGTACTGTGATATGGACCAAATTGAAAAAACAATGGACAAGATTGCGTCTTACTCATTTGTGAAAAAAGTGGAGCCTTCTTATAAACCGTTTTTAAAATTGGAATTCGAGTCAAAGCTTGATAAGGCAAAAGAATACGATTATAAAATCGGCATATAGCTATAAAAAAATCCCCGCAGGCATCTGCGGGGTCCTTCTATTCCTTAATATGTTAAGGAGAAGGCAAAGGGAGAGGAGAAACCGGAGGAAGAACTTATGGGGAAACGTAAGTCTTCTCCGCGGTTGGCAACAACATCCTCTAGATGCTGTTGCTTATAGTATGGACAAGGATCATGCTGCCTATACACCTGTTTATCAAGATTAGCGTTCATTGTTTGGAAGAATGCTTTATGTTAAGATAGGATTGATTTTTTTCTATGTACATAGCGGCGTCCGGCCGAATAAAGAAACAAAATAGCTTTTAGAAAAAGTGGTGTGGAACATGAGAGTAATTTCTGGATCAAAAAAAGGCCGTTCACTAAAGGCTGTAGCCGGAACATCAACAAGACCGACAACCGACAAAGTGAAGGAATCCATTTTCAATATGATCGGCCCTTATTTTGACGGGGGCAGGGGACTTGACTTATTCGCAGGGAGCGGAGGTCTTGGAATCGAAGCGCTTTCACGCGGGTTTGAGCATTGTATATTCGTTGACCGTGATTTTAAAGCGATTCAAACGGTAAAATCTAATTTGAAAACGCTGGAGCTTACAAAACATGCACAGGTATACCGCAATGATGCGGAACGTGCTTTGCACGCTGCTGCTAAAAGAGAAACCGGCTTTCGCGGAATTTTTCTCGATCCGCCGTATAAGGAACAAAAGCTGAAAGCACTTTTAACTTTGATTGACGAATATCAAATGCTGGAAGAAGACGGCTTTATCGTCGCTGAGCATGACAGAGAGGTCGAGCTTCCCGAAACCGTAGGAGATCTTGTGATGACAAGAAAAGAAACCTATGGGTTAACAGGTGTAGCGATTTATAAAAAGAGGGGGTAGTGAGGTGGCGAGTATAGCTGTCTGTCCCGGCAGTTTTGATCCTGTGACCTACGGGCATCTGGACATCATCAAACGCGGGGCGCATATTTTTGAACAAGTGTATGTATGTGTGCTGAATAATTCTTCAAAAAAGCCTTTGTTCAGTGTGGAAGAACGGTGTGAGCTTCTGAGAGAAGTCACAAAAGACATTCCGAACATAACAGTTGAAACATCGCAAGGCCTGTTAATTGATTATGCAAAAAGAAAAAATGCGAAAGCGATTTTAAGAGGCTTGAGAGCTGTATCTGATTTTGAATACGAGATGCAGGGGACATCAGTAAACCGGGTGCTTGATGAATCTATTGAGACGTTTTTTATGATGACAAACAATCAATATTCGTTTCTAAGTTCAAGCATCGTAAAAGAAGTGGCAAGATACAACGGCTCGGTATCAGAGTTTGTACCGCCGGAAGTAGAGTTGGCGCTTCAGCAAAAATTCAGACAAGGATGAGGGTTTTGACTCATCCTTTTTTTGTTCCGTTTGTCAGTCTGTAAGAAAAAATGATAATGTACGTAAACAGCGCGCATAGTGTGACAGCAGGTCCGATCTGCACAAGCAGATTCCAGCCGTTTATAAAGGCAGTTGACATGTCACTGCTGTTAAGAGATTTAAATACATACTGATACGGATCATGCCATGCTGTGTAAAGAGGTTTCCATAAAAGCATGACGAAGACAGCGGCATAAACGCCCTGCAGCAAACGTGCGATAAAGAATGGTTTAAATCTAATGTCGGTTTCCGATAAAATACCTGCCACCTGAGCTTGTACGGAAAAGCCGCTAAACCCAAGAATAAAGCTGACGATAATGGCTTTTTGCAGAAGAGAAACATCTGTCTCGCTGACAAGCTTGCTGCCTAATGTAATTTCAAACATCCCTGATAAAAGCGGAATGTCCAATTGAGTCGGAAGCTGAAACAAAGTCAGTGCTCCTTTTGTGAAAACAGACAAAACATCAGTCAGCTGGACCACTGACAACAGCCGATTGAAGACAGAAAATAAAATAATAAAGCCGCCTACCATAAGAAGCGTTTGAACAGAAGACGTCACGGCGTCGCCTAAAATTTTACCTAAGGGCCGTTTTTCTGCAAGTCTGGCGGTATGAAGAGCGTGTAAAGCATCTTTGACTGAAGGGAAAGGTATCGTTTTCTTTCTTCTGAGATGCTGCTCTTCCTTGCGGCCATAGGAGCGCATTGTTAAACCGACGGCAAGATTCCCCAAATAGTGTGCAGAAGCTAATAAAATGCCTAGTGATGCGTTTTGAAAGAAACCGACGGCAACAGCGCCGAAAATAAAGAGCGGGTTTGAAGAATTGGTAAACGACGCGAGCCGTTCTGCCTCTACTCTTGAAATCTGATTTTCCTGCCGCAGACGGGCAGTGAGTTTTGCGCCCGCTGGGTTTCCTGATGCCATTCCCATAGCAAGAACGAAGCCGCCGACACCCGGCACGCGAAAGATCGGCCGCATAAAAGGCTCAAGCAAAACACCGACAAACCGCACAATGCCAAAGCCGATTAAGAGTTCGGACAGAATAAAAAATGGCAGCAATGACGGAAACACAACCTCCCACCACATAGACAGCCCGGTTTTAGAGGCTTCGAATGAGGCCTGTGGATGTGAGATGACAGTCGCTGTTAAAAAAAGAAAAAACGAGGCAATCAAAAGTGTATTAATCTTCGACAAGTTCATTCTTACCTCCCCGATGCTAAAAATGCCCAATGACATGTATATCATGATAAAATAATGTATGATGTAAAACGGCCAAGCAGTACCTGTCCTCTTGATTCTTTGTACTAATATACGAGCATAGGGGTTCAGTTTAGACCATAGAATTCGGTATACAGGGAATTCAGGCAGGAGGTTAACGCTTTGGCCAAACCTAAAATCGGGTTAGCGTTAGGATCGGGAGGGGCCAGAGGGCTTGCTCATCTCGGTGTGCTTTCCAGTTTACATAAGCACCAAATTGAAGTGGATATGATTGCAGGAAGCAGCATGGGCGCTTTGGTGGGCAGTTTTTACGCCGCCGGACATGACGTGGCAACGATGAAAAAAGTAGCCAAAGCCTTTAAACGAAGGCTTTATGCTGATTATACGGTGCCGAAACTCGGTTTTTTAAAAGGTGACCGCGTCAGACAGCTTGTGCATGCTTATACATTCGGAAAACCGATTGAAGAGCTCCAAATCCCGCTGGGCATTGTTGCGTGTGATCTACAGACGGGAGAAAAGATTGTGTTCCGAAAAGGATCAGTGTCAGATGCAGTGAGGGCCAGCATCAGCATCCCGGGTATCTTTATTCCGCAGCGGCTGGACGGACGCCTTCTTGTAGACGGCGCGGTCGTCGATCGAATTCCGGTTTCTGTTGTGAAAGACATGGGAGCTGATATTATCATCGCTTCGGATGTTTCCAGGGTTCGAAAAACTGAAACAGCAGTGCATATTTTTGATGTGATTATGCAAAGTATGGATATACTGCAAAATGAATTAGTGCGGCATCAAACAATTGCCGCAGATATCATGATTCGCCCTTCCCTTGAAACATACAGCTCAAGCTCGTTTGCCAATATTGAAGAAATGATATCGGCAGGCGAAGAGGCGACAAACCGAATGATCAGCAAGATAAGAAAAGAAATAGAGAATTGGGAGGGCTCATAATTTGCTACGTAAAAAACATTTTAGCTGGATGCTCGTCATCCTCATACTGATCGCCGTTTTATCATTTATAAAACTTCCATACTATATTACAAAACCGGGAGAAGCGACAGAGCTTGCTTCATTGATAAAAGTGGAGGGAGGCTACCCGGAAAAAGGAAGTCTGTCCTTAATGACTGTTAAAGTGGGACCGGCTAATCCATTTACATATGTGTGGGCAAAGATGCACCCTTATTATGAAATTGTTCCTGATGAGAGCATTAAGGAGGAAGGCGAATCAGATAAGGAGTATATGAAAAGACAGCTCCAAATGATGAAAAGCTCGCAAGAAAATGCGGTTATAGCCGCCTATCAAAAGGCAGGAAAAAAAGTCAGCTATTCCTTTAACGGCATATACGCAAGCTCAGTTGTAGAAAACATGCCGGCAAAAGGGAAAATAGAAGTCGGTGATAAAATCATCAGCGCAGACGGCAAAAACTATCAGTCTGCTGAAAAGCTGATTGATTATATCAGCAGCAAAAAAGCGGGAGATAAAGTCACGTTAAAGATCGAAAGAGAAGAAAAAGAAAAGCGTGTCACCCTTACGTTAAAACAATTTCCTGATGAGCCGGATCGGGCAGGAATCGGAGTTTCGCTTTATACAGACAGAAACGTGAAGGTAGAGCCTGATATTGATTTTGAAATCGAAAATATTGGCGGCCCGTCAGCAGGGTTAATGATGTCCCTTGAAATCTATAATCAGCTGACAAAACCAGACGAAACAAAAGGCTACGATATTGCGGGAACAGGTACGATTGATGTTGACGGAAAAGTAGGCCCGATCGGCGGCATTGATCAAAAAGTCGTCGCCGCAGACAAAGCCGGAAAAGACATTTTCTTCGCGCCAAATCAAAACGGCGCCAGCAATTCCGATTATAAGAACGCAGTAAAAACAGCAAAAGATATTGATTCAAATATGAAGATTGTGCCTGTTGATACCATGCAGGATGCGATTGATTATTTGAATAAGCTGAAAGCGAAAAGCACCTGATTCTCAGGTGCTTTTTCTATACATTTAAAAAGTGTTGTTCATCTTCGTCATATCGAATCGGTGCATGTCCGTATTCCTGTAGGTCAAACTCAGTTCTCAGCGGCTCTTCTATCGGCAGGCTGTAAATCCTGCTTGCTTTTACGTCCAGATCGAGAGCTGGATGGGAGAAAGAGGACAGTTTGCTGACAAGCGGAACAGACAGTGCTTTTTTCTTTTCGGATAAATAAGCCTGTCCTTTTTTCGTCATGCCGAGAAGCCTGATATACGGCGCCTTATCGTTGTCAAGCAGCTTTTGCATATCCTGTTTTTTTGTTCTGGTTAAAATGTGTGTATTCATCCGCTGGAGCCTTGTCCACGTATAGCGTTTTGTTTTCAGCAGTTCCATAAATTCCTGATAGGAGCTGGATTTTCTGATCGAACGAATAATTCTGTGCTCTAAACCTTCCTCCACCTCGTATACTTGCTGTAATTCCCGTGCCGTTACAGTTGAAAGGCTGTATTTTAAGTAAGAAAAGTAGCTTTCAGGTGTATGCCACAATCCGAAAGATTTGCGGTAAGCTGCTAATTCACGTGCAGATGCAGCAGGGAGAAAACGAAGGCAGGCTTCGAGATTCTGGCCAATCATCGCTTTTCTAATGCTTGTGGCACTTGCTATATGGTTTTCGCCTTCAGGGAGATCGGCATCATGATAGTCCGAAGAGATTCGTGCCGTAGTATAAGGTTTCATAGGATATCCCCCGGTTAGAATCGAGGTCACATACTGGTATCCCAAAATGTTATTTGGTTTTGACAAGTCAAGTGCACTTTCAGTATGCAAAATGGAGCTGAAGGCGATAGCCGCCGCTGCTGGGTAACTGGCCCCCTTTTTAAGTTCTTCTTTAATTCGGTCATTCAATATATGTTTATGCTCATCAATAAGCTGTGCTGTTTCTAAAAAAGGCTTGATATCCCCATTTTCACTCCCGAAAAACAGCGCCTCACATTCAAGTTCGTTCAGGATGGAAACACTGCCGCGTGCAAAAATGTCTGCTTTTTGCACGGCATAAAGATAAGGCAGCTCAATGACAAGATCAACTCCGCTTTGCAGCGCCATTTTTGTTCGGGCCCATTTTGATACAACAGCGGGTTCCCCGCGCTGTAAAAAATGTCCGCTCATGACCGCGACAGCCGTGTCACATCCGGTTTGCAGCTTTGCTGTTTGGGCATGATAAAGGTGACCGTTATGAAAGGGATTATATTCAACCACCAATCCGACAGCTTTCATATTTTTTCCGCCTTTCTTGCTATGTTTAAAAACGTATGGTACATTTGCAAATGAAAACTCTTACGCCTTATTTTTGTTTTAAGTGTATGCATAGCATATTCCGCTGTCAACGATACTTCAATGGCAGCATTATGCTGTAAAGAAAAAATATTGACAAAAACAATCTTAAAAGCTATAATCATGTTTGTTGCTTTCCTGAGGTGATACAAATGAAATGGACGATTTATCAGCTGCATCAAATGCCAAAACAAAGTTTTGAGTTTGATGAAACAGTTGAGTTAAATGAGCTGACAAAGCTGAATTCTGACATTCGCCGCATTTCTCCCGTTCGGGTGAAGGGCAGAGCGGATATCAAATCCAAACAGGTTTCGTTTGATTTTACAATTTCAGGCGAAATGCTTTTGCCATGCTCAAGAACACTCGTTGATGTTCCGTATCCATTTGAAATTTCAACAAAAGAACTGTTTATATTTCATCACACGGATGATATAGAAGATGATGACGTTCACATTGTTGAGGACGATACTATCGACATAACTCCGATCGTGAAAGAAGAAATTCTTTTAGAAATCCCTATGCAAATCTTTTGTGAATCTGAACAAGAAAAAGGAGCTGCTCCTCAAGAAGGAAAGGATTGGCAAGTCATTTCGGAAGAAGACAAGAAGAATCAAGTTGATCCGAGACTTGCAGCCCTTGAAAAGCTCTTAAAACAAGATGATGAATCTTAACTCTTTAAGGAGGTGGGAATAATGGCTGTACCTTTTAGAAGAACTTCTAAAATGAAGAAAAGATTGCGCCGTACACATTTCAAACTTAATGTACCTGGTATGACAGAATGTCCGTCATGCGGAGAGATGAAGTTGTCTCACCGTGTATGCAAAGCATGCGGATCATACAACGGCAAAGACATAAATGTAAAAAGTAACTAATGAGAAAAGCGCAGGGTGAAAGCCCTGCGCTTTTTCTTTTTCTCTTCCTGTCAGCTTGCGGAAAATTTGTGAGTGCAAATAGTCTATCTAATCTATTACCGGCATATGTATGAGATAAATAAGCTGACATGGAGGGAGATTGAATTTGACCATTACAAGACAAGATGCTTGGACTCAGGATGAGGATTTGCTGCTGGCAGAAGTGGTGCTTCGTCATATTCGAGAGGGAGGAACACAGCTTTCAGCCTTTGAGGAGGTTGGAAGGGCGCTGACCAGAACCGCGGCAGCCTGTGGTTTCAGGTGGAACTCGTATGTGAGAAAACAATACCAGTCAGGTATAGAGCTTGCAAAAAAGCAAAGGAAAGAACTGAGAAAGCAAATCGGCGTTCATTCGGTCAATATGCCGAATTCCATGAAGCAGACTGCCTCGGCATCGTCAGAAGGAAAACGAGATTTGTCCATTCAGGATGTCATTCAATTTCTCGAACAATTCAAAGAAACACCGTCTGCACAAGAATTTCAGCTTGAAAGGGAAAAATTGAAGGAGCAAATCCAATCGCTGCAAAAAGAGCTTGAGGATTTGCGGAGTGAAAATCAGACATTGCGGAATCAGCTAGAGATGACAGAAGAGGATTACAAGGCACTGATCGATATCATGGATCGGGCCAGAAAAATGGTTGTTTCGAAGGAAGACGGAAGAATGAAAAAAGCGGCTCAAGAAACGTAAAGAAACGCCTGAAATGAACCGGCCCTATAGTAAGAATAGGCCGGTTGTTTTGATTTCTATGCAGACTCTCCCGGTGTCATTTCGCGATCCATATCAGGATGCCAGATGAGCGGGTTTTCCCCTTTGTCCCGCGCCATATCATACTTAACAGTTTTAAAGTTCATTTTGTTCCAAAATTCCGCTGATTTCATTCTCGGATTTGTCCGGATCGGCATTTTGAATGATTTTGCAAATTCAACCAAGGCTCTCCCGTATCCCCTGTTCTGGTAGCCCGGAAGAACCTCAAGCTTCCACAGCTCCAAATAATCCTGGCGGTTGTCAAAATAGGGATTCGATTTGCCGTTAACTTGATACAGACTCATTCGTGCTACAAGTTTATCGCCAAAATAAATCCCGTAAAAAGGCGAGGTGCTGTCATTTTCAATAATATTATCCTGAAGTTCTTCAAGCATTGAAAGCTCCTGAATGCCGTATTCTTTGAATTTCTTGAATTCTTCCAGCGTTTTATAGTTGATAAGCAGACGTTCTACCTTTGTCAAACAAATCTCCCCCTTTGTTGTTTCTACATATATTGTAAACGCTTTATTTAAAAAATCCAAATATTTAAACTTTAATTTTAAGCACATGGGATCTTTGAGAAGTAATTTCTTCTTACTTCTGCTATGATAATACGTAAATGCTAAATTGGGTGTGACATCATGAAAATTGGAATTATCGGCGGAGGCTCCGTTGGTCTTTTATGCGCCTATTATTTGTCACTTTATCACGACGTGACTGTTGTGACGAGGCGGCAAGAACAGGCTGCGGCCATTCAGTCTGAAGGAATCCGGCTTTATAAAGGCGGGGAGGAATTCAGGGCTGATTGCAGTGCGGACACGAGTATCAATTCGGACTTTGACCTGCTTGTCGTGACAGTGAAGCAGCATCAGCTTCAATCTGTTTTTTCGTCGCTTGAACGAATCGGGAAGACGAATATATTATTTTTGCAAAACGGCATGGGGCATATCCACGACCTAAAAGACTGGCACGTTGGCCATTCCATTTATGTTGGAATCGTTGAGCACGGAGCTGTAAGAAAATCGGATACAGCTGTTGATCATACAGGCCTAGGTGCGATAAAATGGAGCGCGTTCGACGATGCTGAACCAGACCGGCTGAACATCTTGTTTCAGCATAACCATTCGGATTTTCCGATTTATTATGAGACGGATTGGTACCGTCTGCTGACGGGCAAGCTGATTGTAAATGCGTGTATTAATCCTTTAACTGCGTTATTGCAAGTGAAAAATGGAGAACTGCTGACAACGCCAGCTTATCTGGCTTTTATGAAGCTGGTATTTCAGGAGGCATGCCGCATTTTAAAACTTGAAAATGAAGAAAAGGCTTGGGAGCGGGTTCAGGCCGTTTGTGGGCAAACGAAAGAGAATCGTTCATCAATGCTGGTTGACGTCATTGGAGGCCGGCAGACGGAAGCTGACGCCATTATCGGATACTTATTGAAGGAAGCAAGTCTTCAAGGTCTTGATGCCGTCCACCTAGAGTTTTTATATGGCAGCATCAAAGCATTGGAGCGAAATACAAACAAAGTCTTTTGAGCTTTTTCGGTAACATGCTATACTCATTTCGGATCACTAACTATTTATTGGAGAAAGGAAGTTCTAGAAGATGCAGCTAACTGAACTTTCCATCAAAAATCAGAATGTGTTTGTACAGCACTATATAGATGGCAAAGAAGAAATGTCTTCTTTTTTTGATTACAGTATTCATCATAAGGACATGTGGCGCGAAAGACTGGAAGACTTATCTTCCCGGTTTTTCGCAAGAGAGGAATTGGCGGCGTACTTAACCTCTTACCATAATAAATTCGGTTCAAGTGCGATGCAGTCTGCTATTGAGAAGCTGAAGGACCCGTCAAGTGCCGCTGTAGTCGGCGGACAGCAGGCAGGACTTTTAACAGGACCGCTTTACACCATACATAAAATCATTTCAATCATTGTTTTAGCAAAGCAACAAGAAAAGGAACTGCAAGTGCCTGTCATACCAATCTTCTGGGTGGCTGGAGAAGACCACGATTTGGATGAGATTAATTTTGTTCACACATCTGAAGAGAATGGGCCTGTGAAAAAAAAGCTGCCTCAGTCTTATTGGAAGAAATCATCAGCAGCGAGTACATCGCTTGATCAGGAAAAGTGTGCCGCGTGGATAGATGATGTTTTTGCCGCTTTTGAAGAAACAGACCATACGAATACACTTCTCGACAATGTGAAACGATGTTTAAGGGAATCTGTTACGTTTACTGACTTCTTTGAACTGCTGATCGCGGATTTGTTCCAAGAAGAGGGCTTAGTTTTATTAAATTCTGGGGATCCGGGGATTAAAAAGCTGGAAACGGCCATGTTCCAAAAGATTCTTCGAGAAAATGATGAACTCGCCCGGGCTGTATCAGATCAGCAGGCCTTCATGCGTCAAGCAGGCTACAAACCGATTATCGAGTCCGGAAAAGAGCAGGCGAATCTGTTTTATGAATACGAAGATGAGCGTTTTTTAATTGAAAAAGATAACGGCCGATTTGTCATCAAAGAGCTTGATCTAGGATGGACGAGGGATGAACTTCATACACATATGGAAGAACATCCAGAGCGTTTCAGCAACAATGTTGTAACGAGACCGTTAATGCAGGAATTTCTCATTCCGACTTTAGCATTTATTGCAGGGCCTGGGGAAATCAATTATTGGGGCGAGCTCAAACAGGCATTTGCGGTGATGGGCTTCAAAATGCCTCCTGTCATGCCAAGGCTGAACATTACGATACTTGAGCGGCATATTGAGAAAAAACTGGCTGAACGGAATATCTCATTACAAGACGCGATTGAGCGCGGAACGGAGAATCAAAGAGAGACATACTTCGAGCGCCAGATTCCGGAAGAGTTTACGGCGGTGATGGATCAGGCGAAAAGCCAAATTGAAGCGATTCACAAAACGGTCCGGCAGGAGGCGTTAAAGGTTGATCAAAGCTTGGAACCTTTACTTCTGAAAAATGCCGCTTTTATTCAGGATCAGCTTCAATTCTTAGAGCGCACGGTGATGAAGCGAATTGAAGAAAAAGAAGGCTACGTCTTGAAGGATTATGAAAGAATTCAAAATAGCATTAAGCCGCTTCTTGCGCCGCAAGAACGGATTTGGAATATCATGTATTATTTGAACAGGTACGGTCCAAAATTCTTCACGACATTCAAGAATCTGCCATTTTCTTTTCAAAATCAACATCAAGTTGTCAAACTTTGAAATAAAGTTTTAAAGAACCCTGACTAGTTCAGGGTTTTTTTTTATGGGTAAACAGTGTAAAATGAAGTTGTGGAGCGAAGTGGTGAATAGTGGTGAGTTAAGGAGAGAAAGTGGGGCAAGAGATCATGTTTATGGGTGAATATCAGCATACCATCGATGCGAAAGGCCGCATGATCGTACCCGCTAAATTCAGAGAAGGCCTAGGTGAGCAATTTGTGCTGACTAGAGGACTTGACCAATGTCTCTTCGGCTACCCTATGCACGAATGGAAACAAATTGAAGAAAAACTAAAAGCTCTTCCTCTCACAAAGAAAGATGCCCGCGCGTTTACCCGTTTCTTCTTTTCAGGGGCGACTGAATGCGAACTGGATAAGCAAGGCAGGGTAAATATCGCATCATCTCTATTGAATTACGCCAAACTGGAAAAAGAATGTGTTGTTATCGGGGTTTCTAATCGAATTGAATTGTGGAGTAAAGTAATTTGGGAACAATACACAGAAGAGCAAGAAGATTCATTTGCTGAAATTGCTGAAAACATGATTGGGTTTGATATATAATGATTCTTCGTGTATAACACTCTAAAAACAATTTCAATTCATCCTGATAAAAGGTGGGACCAACACAATATGTTTCAACACAAGACAGTACTTCTTCGTGAAACCGTAGACGGACTTAATATTAAACCAGACGGTACATATGTAGACTGCACACTCGGCGGAGCTGGGCATAGTACATACTTATTGCAGCAGTTATCCGAGAAGGGGCGTTTAATCGCTTTTGACCAAGATGATACGGCATTACAGCATGCTAAAGAAGTGTTGTCCGATTATAAAGGACAGCTCATTCTGATTAAAAGCAATTTCAGGTATTTAAAAGAATATTTGAATGAACAAGGCGTTACAGAAGTAGACGGCATTTTATTTGATTTAGGGGTGTCCTCTCCGCAGCTGGATACACCGGAGCGCGGATTCAGTTACCATCATGACGCACCGTTGGACATGAGGATGGACCAGTCGGCTACGCTTTCGGCGAAAGAAGTCGTTAATGAGTGGCGCTATGAGGATCTCGTCCGTATTTTCTTTAAATACGGAGAAGAGAAGTTCAGTAAACAGATCGCCAGAAAAATTGAGGAGGCAAGAATGAAGTCTCCTATTCAAACTACGGGCCAACTGGTCGATCTAATAAAAGACGCGATTCCCGCTCCAGCGAGAAGGAGCGGGGGACATCCCGCTAAACGCGTGTTTCAGGCAATCAGAATTGCCGTAAACGATGAACTTAGGGTGTTTGAAGAAGCTTTGGAGCAGGCAATTGAGGTTCTGAAGCCAGGGGGCAGGGTATCGGTCATTACCTTCCACTCGCTAGAAGACAGAATTTGCAAAACCACTTTTAAAGAAAAGTCGTCGCTTCCGGAACTTCCTCCGGGACTTCCTGTTATACCGGAAGAGTTTGAACCGGAGCTGAAGCTCATCACACGAAAACCGATTACGGCATCTCAAGAAGAGCTTGAAGAGAACAACCGGGCTCGTTCTGCCAAGCTTCGGATTGCTGAAAAAAGAAAATAACGAAACGCGAACGCAAAATTAAAAGGAGGTCATCAGCCTATGAGCAATTTAGCTTACCAACCAGAGAAACAGCAGCGGCATGCGATCAGTCCTGAGAAAAAAGTGATTGTCAAGAAAAGGGCTTCCATTACTCTCGGAGAAAAAGTGCTTCTTGTCCTCTTTGCTGCGGCGGTGCTCAGCGTATCGCTTTTGATCGTATCGAAGGCGTATGCGGCATATCAAACCAATATTGAGGTGCAAAAGCTTGAGGAGCAAATTTCATCCGAAAATAAGCAAATTGGTGACCTCGAAAAAAGCGTTGCTGATTTAAGCAAACCGCAGCGCATTATGGACATTGCGAAAAAGAACGGCTTGAATTTAAAAGATAAAAAAGTGAAAAACATACAGGAATGATTCAAATGCCAAAAAAGAATAAATTTATGAATAGAGGAGCAGCGATTCTAAGTATTTGTTTCGCTCTCTTTTTCTTTGTCATCCTGGGGAGAATGGCATATATTCAAATAACCGGAAAAGCGAACGGCGAAGTGCTTGCGACAAAAGCGACAGAGCAGCATGAAAAGAAACGGACCATCGAAGCGAGCCGCGGCTCGATTTTAGACCGAAAAGGAAAAGTCATTGCAGAGGACACAGCGACGTATAAACTGATTGCGATTCTCGATAAAAAAATGACCACTGATGTCAAGCATCCTCAGCATGTTGTAAACAAAGAAAAAACGGCGGAAGCATTGTCTAAAGTGATAAACTTGGACAAGGCCGACATCCTTGATATCTTAAATAAAGATGCAAAACAAGTCGAGTTTGGCTCAGCTGGCCGGGATATTACGTATTCACAAAAGCAAAAAATCGAAAAAATGAAACTCCCGGGCATTTCATTTTTACGGGATACAAAACGCTACTATCCAAACGGAGTATTTGCATCTAATCTAATCGGCTATGCCGAGGTTGATGAAGAAACAAATGAAATTTCCGGCGCGATGGGATTAGAAAAAGTGCTGGATAAGTATTTGAAGGAGCGGGACGGATATGTGACATATGAAAGCGACAAATCCGGCTGGGAGCTCCCGAACAGCAAAAATAAAATTACAGCGCCAAAAAATGGTGACAATGTATATTTAACCATTGACCAGAAAATTCAAACCTTTTTGGAAGACAGCATGACAAAAGTGGCGCAAAAGTATAATCCGAAAAAAATCATGGCCGCAGTCGTTGATCCGAAAACGGGCAAAGTCCTTGCCATGGGACAGCGCCCAAGCTTTGATCCGAACAAGCGCGATGTGACAAACTACTATAATGATTTGATTTCATATGCGTATGAACCCGGGTCCACGATGAAGATCTTTACACTCGCTGCTGCGATGCAGGAAAACGTGTTTAATGCGAACGAAAAATATAAATCAGGGACATTTGAAGTTGGCGGAGCACCTGTTAAGGATCACAATAACGGTGTAGGCTGGGGTCCGACAACATATCATGACGGCGTCCTAAGGTCGTCGAATGTCGCTTTTGCGAAACTGGCGAAAGAAAAGCTGGGATATGACCGCCTCAATCAATATTTGCACAAATTCAATTTTTACCAGAAAACAGGTATTGATTTGCCAGGAGAAGTCTCCAGCAAAATCAACTTTAAATATGAATTTGATAAGGCGTCAACTGCATATGGCCAAGCGTCTGCGGTCACACCAATTCAGCAGATTCAGGCCGCAACGGCAATTGCAAATGACGGTAAAATGATGAAACCTTATGTCATTGACCATATCGTTGACCCTGATAAAGATAAAACTATTTATCAAAATAAGCCGGAATCAGCCGGAACTCCAATTTCTGCAAGTACTGCGAAAAAGGTGCGGGATATATTAGGAGAAGTCGTTACATCGAAGATCGGAACAGGGCAAGCTTATAAAATCGAAGGTTTTGATGTTGCCGGGAAAACAGGTACTGCGCAAATAGCCGGTAAAGGCGGATATTTAGACGGCACAGATAACTATATCTTTTCGTTTATGGGTATGGCGCCAAAAGATGATCCTGAGCTTTTAATTTATGTTGCTGTACAGCAGCCGCAACTAAAAGCAGGACAAAGCAGTTCAGATCCAGTATCAGAAATCTTCAATCCAACAATGAAAAATAGCCTGCACTACCTAAACATCGAACCAACTGAAAAATCTGACTCAGATAAGGAAGAAACAAAAGCGCAGACAATGCCTGATTTAACAGATCAAACGGTAGCTGCTGCTCAAAAGAAAGCAAAAGAGGAGAATCTCACACCAATTGTCATCGGCAGTGATGTCGCTGTAAAAGAACAGTATCCGAAAGCGGATGAGGAAGTTCTCACCAATCAAAAGGTCTTCCTGAAAACGGGCGGCAAAATCAAAATGCCTGATATGACAGGCTGGTCGAGAAGAGAGGTTCTGCAGTACGGCGAGCTCGCGGGAATTCATATTGAAGTAAGCGGACAAGGCTACGCTGTCAGCCAAAGTGTTAAGAAAGACAAAGAAATCAAAGACAAAACCGTAATCAAGGTTAAGTTTAAAAATCCTGATTAAAAAGAAAGCCGTCGTTATGCAGGCTTTCTTTTTTTATGCCTTCAGAGGAGCATCGTTCTACCTGTCCAAATTCAGGCATAAAATGAAACAAGCCTAAATAAGGAGTGAACGGTCTCTTGCGCGTCTCGAATGTAACGGTTAGAAAACGTTTATTATTTGTTTTGCTTTTTGGCGTGATCGTGTTTCTGATCATTGATACAAGGCTGGGGTATGTTCAGTTTGTGATGGGCGAAAAACTGACTTCGCTAGCGAAAGATTCCTGGAGCCGGAACTTGCCGTTTGAGCCGGAGAGAGGCGAGATTCTGGATCGGAATGGTGTGAAGCTCGCAACAAATAAAAGTGCGCCGACCGTATTCGTCGTGCCGCGCCAAGTTCAGAATCCGATGAAAACGAGCAAGCAGCTTGCGGCGGTGCTCAATATGTCAGAAGAAAAAGTATATAAACATGTGACAAAAAAAGCGTCAATCGAAAAGATCACTCCTGAAGGGAGAAAAATTTCAAATGAGAAGGCGAAAGAAATCAAAGCGCTTGATTTAAAAGGTGTGTATGTTGCGGAGGACAGTATCCGTCATTACCCGTTCGGCAGCTTTTTATCTCATGTGCTTGGATTTGCAGGAATTGACAACCAAGGGCTCCTTGGACTTGAAGCCTATTACGACGATGATTTAAAAGGGGAAAAAGGTTCTGTTAAGTTTTATACAGATGCCAAGGGGAAGAAGATGCCTGATGAAGCGGATGACTATACGCCGCCTAAGGATGGGCTTGATATGAAGCTGACAGTTGATTCAAAGGTTCAGACGATAATGGAAAGAGAGCTTGATAACGCTGAGGCCAAATATCATCCGGACGGCATGATTGCCGTAGCCATGAATCCGAAAAACGGAGAAATTTTGGGGATGTCTAGCAGGCCTGACTTCGACCCTGCTGATTACCAATCTGTTGATCCGTCCGTCTACAATCGAAATCTGCCAGTATGGAGCACGTATGAACCGGGATCTACCTTTAAAATTATTACACTTGCAGCAGCCCTTGAAGAGCAAAAAGTAAATTTGAAACGGGATCAATTTTATGATAAAGGGCATGCTGAAGTGGACGGAGCGAGACTGCGGTGCTGGAAAAGAGGCGGGCACGGGCTGCAGACGTATCTGGAAGTTGTGCAGAACTCCTGCAACCCGGGGTTTGTTGAATTAGGCGAGCGCTTAGGAAAGGAAAAGCTTTTCAAATATATCAAAGACTTTGGTTTTGGACAAAAAACGGGGATTGATCTCCAAGGCGAGGGAACAGGCATCTTATTCCCGCTTGAGAGAGTGGGCCCGGTGGAGCAAGCAACTACGGCTTTCGGACAGGGAGTATCCGTCACGCCGATTCAGCAGGTTGCAGCAGTATCCGCCGCTGTAAACGGAGGAACGCTCTATACACCTTATATTGCAAAGGAATGGATCGATCCTGTTACGAAGAAAACGGTCAAAAAACAATCACCAATCGCAAAGAAACAAGTCATTTCTGAGGAAACATCCAAACAAATCCGCTATGCTCTAGAAAGCGTCGTCGCAGAAGGAACCGGCCGCAATGCATTTGTAGAAGGATATCGTGTCGGAGGAAAAACGGGAACTGCACAAAAGGTTAAAGATGGAAAATATCTTGAAAACAACCATATTGTATCATTTATCGGTTTCGCGCCAGCAGATGATCCGAGTCTAGTCGTCTACGTTGCGGTGGATAACCCGAAAGGCACGATTCAGTTTGGCGGAACGGTGGCAGCGCCTATTGTCGGAAATATTATGAGAGACAGTCTGCCGGAACTTGGTGTGAAGCCCCGGAAAAATCAAATCGAGAAAAAATACCAATGGAACGACACAAAAACAATAGAAGTTCCGAATGTTGTAGGGATGTCTGTCTCAGATCTTGAGTCACTATTGGTGAATCTCAATGTGGATGCTTCCGGGAAAGGGAGCAAAATCGTTAAACAATCGCCAGCTGCCGGAACGAAAGTAAAAGAAGGCTCAAAGATACGCGTGTATTTGACTGAAGAAGATGAAAAGGAGGCAGCCGATTGATTCGGGCTGCCTATTCTTTTATTGCAGAAAAAATGCTGATATCTTTCAAGATTAGCTGGATGTATCCTTTTATTTACGCTAAAATATGAACTGTATGCTTAAAATCATTACCACATCATTTGATGTGACTTCAATGATAAAAAGAACGAATTAGAATGTTGAGAGGTTTGATACGATGAAACTTACAAAGCTGCTTACATACTTAACAACCGAACCTTCTGTAAACGACTCACAAGACCCTGAAATAACTTCAATTGAGATGGACTCCAGGGAAGTAAAGAAAGGGAGTCTTTTTGTATGTGTAAAAGGGTATACGGTGGATGGCCACGATTTTGCGCAAAAAGCAGTAGAAAACGGTGCAGCGGCTATTGTGGCAGAAAGAGAGGTCGATGTGAATGTTCCTGTTATTATTGTCCGGCAGTCACTTCGCGCGCTCAGCGTTTTGTCTGATGCGTTTTACGGACAGCCGACGAAGAAGCTTCAGCTGATTGGGATAACAGGGACAAACGGCAAAACATCAACGACCCACATGGTCGATGAGATTCTGAAAAAAGCGGGAAAACGCACAGGCTTGATCGGTACAATGTACATGAAAATCGGAGACGAAACACTTCCTGTTAAAAACACGACTCCGGAAAGCGTCACGCTGCAGAAAACGTTTAAGAAAATGAATGACAAGCACGTTGACACTGCAATCATGGAGGTTTCTTCCCACGCTTTGTCTTTAGGACGCGTCCATGGCTGTGATTATGATATTGCCGTGTTTACGAATTTAACACAGGACCATCTGGACTATCATAAAACGATGGATGAGTACCGGCATGCAAAAAGCTTGCTCTTTTCCCAACTTGGCGGGGCTTTCAACCATGAACATCCAAAGCGTGCCGTCCTGAATGCTGACGATGAGGCGAGCGCTTATTTTGAAAAGGTAACAGCTGCGCATATCTCTACATACGGAATTAAAAACGATGCTGATGTGATGGCGAAGAACATCAGTATCACTGCACAGGGCACAAGCTTTGATCTCGTGACAAACAAAGGCACGAAGCACATCACGATGTCTCTCGTCGGACAATTTAATGTGTATAACGTGCTGGCCGCTGTTGCGACATGTATTGCAGCAGGCATACCGTTTGAAATCATCACTGAGGCTGTTGAAGAATTGCATGGTGTAAGAGGCCGTTTTGAATTGGTCAATCAGCAGCAGGAGTTTCCTGTCATTGTAGACTACGCGCACACACCGGACAGCCTTGAAAATGTGCTGGAGACATGCAGAGACATGACGGAAGGAAAGCTATTTGTCGTTGTCGGCTGCGGAGGAGACAGAGATAAGACGAAGCGCCCGAAAATGGCTAAAATTGCTGTGGAGCTGGCTGACGAGCCGATTTTCACGTCAGATAACCCGAGAAGCGAAGATCCTCGCGCGATTTTAAGAGATATGGAAGCCGGAGTAGAGAACGCATACTATCACAGTATTGCAAACCGCGAGCAGGCGATCTTTTTCGCAATTGCCAATGCCAAAAAAGGCGACGTTGTCCTCATTGCCGGAAAAGGACATGAAACCTATCAGCAGATCGGAAATGAAACTTTCGATTTTGATGATGCTGAAGTAGCGGCGAGAGCCATTGTTGAACTCAATAAGAATAAGACGAATTCATAGGAAAGAGATGTTACTGAATAATGGAGCTTGAAAAGATTTTTCATATGGAAAAAAATCATGAATATGATAACTACGTATGTCGTTTGAAAGAAACAGGAGGAGAAAAGGACAATGCTTGAGCAAGTCATTCTGTTTACAATTTTAATGGGGTTTTTAATTAGTGTTCTGCTCTCTCCGATTCTTATTCCGTTTTTAAGAAGATTAAAATTCGGCCAGAGTATTAGAGAAGAAGGACCGAAATCACATCAGAAAAAATCAGGGACACCGACAATGGGCGGGGTCATGATCATACTTTCTATCATAGTGACAACAATTGTTATGACACAGAAGTTTTCAGAAATAAGCCCCGAAATGGTGCTGCTTCTGTTTGTTACGCTAGGCTACGGTTTGCTTGGCTTTTTAGATGATTACATCAAGGTTGTCATGAAGCGCAATCTTGGATTGACATCAAAGCAAAAGCTGATCGGACAAATTATTATTGCGGTTGTATTTTACGCCGTGTATCATTACTACAATTTTGCGACGGATATTCGCATTCCTGGAACTGACTTATCATTTGATCTTGGCTGGGCTTACTTTATCCTTGTGCTCTTTATGCTAGTCGGCGGATCAAACGCAGTTAACCTGACTGACGGCCTTGACGGGTTATTATCCGGTACTGCGGCGATTGCCTTTGGCGCCTTTGCCATTCTGGCATGGAATCAGTCTCAATATGACGTAGCGATTTTCTCAGTTGCCGTTGTCGGTGCAGTTCTGGGCTTCCTTGTATTTAATGCTCATCCGGCCAAAGTTTTTATGGGAGATACGGGATCGCTTGCATTGGGAGGAGCCATCGTTACCATTGCCATTTTAACGAAATTAGAGATCCTGCTGGTTATCATCGGCGGTGTATTCGTTATCGAGACATTATCCGTTATTTTGCAGGTCATCAGCTTTAAAACGACAGGTAAACGAATCTTTAAAATGAGTCCGCTTCATCACCATTATGAGCTTGTCGGCTGGTCTGAATGGAGAGTAGTCGTGACGTTTTGGGCTGCGGGACTTTTGCTTGCCGTTTTAGGAATTTACATCGAGGTGTGGTTATAAGTGGAAAATGATCAATTTTTACAGAAACAGCATTTTTTAATCCTTGGGCTTGCGAAAAGCGGATATGCGGCGGCCTCCATTCTTCATGAAAAAGGCATTTATGTTGCAGTCAATGATCAAAAGCCTTTTGAAGAAAATGAACCGGCACAAAAGCTTTCTGAAAAAGGAATCGAAGTTGTTTGCGGAGAGCATCCAGTTTCTCTGTTCGATCAGCATCAAATCACGATTCTGATCAAAAACCCGGGAATTCCTTATGAAAATATCATGGTTCAGGAAGCAGAGAAACGAGGTATTCCGGTTTGGACGGAAATTGAGCTCGCTTACTACCTGACCAGCGCCAAGTTTATCGGGATTACCGGATCGAACGGTAAAACGACCACGACAACGCTAATTTACGAAATGCTCAAGGCTGACTCGCAAAAAGCACTGATTGCCGGAAACATCGGCACAGTCGCAAGTGAGGTTGCCTATCATGCTGATGGAGATGAATGGATCGTTACCGAACTGTCTTCGTTTCAGCTGATGGGAACACACGCTTTCAGACCGGAAATCAGCCTGATTTTAAATGTATTTGACGCCCATCTGGATTATCACCATACGCGCGAAAACTATGAAAAAGCGAAACAGAAAGTGTACCTTCATCAGACTGCTTCAGATAAAGCTATTGTCAACCAGGATGATGAAACCGTCGTGCGTCTTGCTGAAGCCGGAAAAGCCGAAATCGTCCCATTTTCAGTCAGCAAAACGCTTGAACAGGGCGCATATGTAAAAGACAGTATGATTATGTTTAACGGCGAAGCCATTCTTCCTCTGGAAGAGGTTGTACTGCCCGGTGCTCATAACCTGGAGAACATTTTAGCAGCTATTGCAGTTGTGAAAACGGCAGGAGCATCCAATGAGGCGGTTAAAAAGGTGCTGACAAGCTTTACTGGTGTGAAGCACCGCCTCCAATATGTCACAACTGTGAATGGCCGCAAATTTTATAACGACAGTAAAGCAACAAACATTCTGGCGACAAGCAAGGCGCTTTCAGCTTTTGATAAGCCGGTCATTCTGCTTGCGGGCGGACTGGATCGCGGAAATGGTTTTGATGACTTGAAACCTTATATGAAGCATGTCAAAGCAGTGCTTACATTTGGCCAGACGGCGCCAAAACTCGAGAAACTCGGCAATGAACTGGGAATACAACATGTCAAACGTGTCGATAATGTTGAACAAGCAGTATCTGCGGCGTTTGCGCTCTCAAATGAAGGAGATGTCATCCTGCTGTCACCCGCGTGTGCGAGCTGGGATCAATTCAAAACATTTGAAGAACGCGGTGACATGTTTATAGATGCCGTGCATATGCTTAAGTAAGGGCTTGTCTTGAAGTAAATCGGCAGCCCTAATGACTTTAAGCTTGGGGTGTCGATTGCTTTGACTACTAAAAAAACATCGCCTGATTTGTTATTGGTCATCATTACGTTATTATTATTAACAATCGGATTAATTATGGTGTACAGTGCGAGTGCGGTATGGGCGGATTATAAATTTGACGACTCATTCTTTTTCGCGAAACGGCAGCTTTTGTTTGCGGGAATCGGCGTCATTGCTATGTTTTTTATCATGAATGTTGATTATTGGACTTGGAGGACATGGTCCAAATTGCTGATGGTTATCTGCTTTTTCCTTCTGGTGCTTGTTTTGATACCGGGCGTCGGAATGGTGCGGAACGGTTCAAGAAGCTGGATCGGAGTCGGAGCATTCAGCATACAGCCTTCAGAGTTTATGAAGCTTGCGATGATTGCATTCCTTGCTAAATTTCTCTCTGAAAAACAAAAAAACATCACATCGTTCAGACGGGGGTTCGTCCCTGCACTTGGCATCGTGTTTTCAGCATTTTTGATTATCATGTGCCAGCCTGACCTCGGAACGGGGACAGTTATGGTCGGAACTTGTATTGTCATGATTTTTGTAGCCGGCGCACGGATCGCCCATTTCGTCTTTCTCGGGCTGATCGGCCTCAGCGGATTTGTCGGGCTCGTACTATCGGCTCCATATCGGATAAAGCGGATTACCTCATACTTAAATCCATGGGAAGACCCGCTCGGAAGCGGATTTCAGATCATTCAATCGCTTTATGCAGTGGGGCCCGGCGGGTTGTTCGGAATGGGGCTCGGACAAAGCAGACAGAAGTTCTTTTATCTGCCTGAGCCGCAAACAGACTTTATTTTCGCCATCTTGTCAGAGGAGCTGGGCTTTATCGGGGGAACACTTATTTTGCTCCTCTTCAGCGTCCTGCTGTGGAGAGGAATCAGAATTGCGCTTGGTGCGCCTGATCTGTACGGAAGCTTTGTCGCAGTCGGCATTATTTCAATGATTGCCATTCAAGTCATGATAAATATCGGCGTAGTCACGGGCCTGATTCCTGTAACAGGCATCACGCTCCCGTTTCTGAGCTACGGAGGCTCTTCATTGACTCTAATGCTGATGGCAGTTGGTGTGCTGCTGAATGTAAGCCGCTACTCGAGGTATTAACGAATGTATTTCCAAGCCTCCTGTCTAACATGAAGCTTGGAAACAATTGATGCGATAACCCTGTCCAACAAAACAGGGTTATCGTTATGTTATAGAGAAACTTAGACTGGGGGAAAAAAGAAATGCGAATTGCAATAAGCGGAGGCGGTACAGGGGGACATATTTATCCTGCTCTTGCTTTTATTAAAGAAGTGCAAAGACGTCATCCTAATGTGGAATTTTTATATATCGGAACAGAAAACGGGCTGGAGAAAAAAATTGTTGAGCGGGAGAATATACCGTTTCGTTCAATTGAAATTACAGGATTTAAAAGAAAATTGTCATTTGAAAATGTCAAGACTGTGATGCGTTTTCTGAAGGGCGTCAAAAAGAGTAAATCGTATTTAGCGGAATTTAAGCCCGATGCCGTAATTGGAACGGGCGGTTATGTATGTGGGCCGGTTGTCTATGCCGCTGCGAAAATGGGAATTCCGACTATTGTCCACGAACAAAACAGCCTGCCGGGCATCACGAATAAGTTTCTTTCAAAATATGTTAATAAAGTAGCGATTTGTTTTGAAGAAGCGAAATCACATTTTCCTAGCGAGAAAGTTGTATTTACGGGAAACCCGAGAGCCTCTGAAGTCGTCTCAATAAAGACGGGACGATCATTGGCTGAATTTGGGCTTTCTGAAGACAAAAAAACGGTCTTAATTTTCGGCGGAAGCCGAGGCGCTGCACCGATTAACCGCGCTGTCATTGACATGCAGGATGTGCTGAAAACAAGAGACTATCAAGTGCTGTATATCACCGGTGAAGTTCACTATGAAAAAGTAATGAATGAGCTGAAAAGCAAGGGTGCCGCTGATAATATGGTCACAAAGCCGTTTCTTCATCAAATGCCTGAGTATTTAAAGGCCATTGATGTCATTGTGGCCAGAGCCGGTGCGACAACGATTGCCGAAATTACTGCTCTCGGAATCCCAAGTGTTCTGATCCCAAGTCCATATGTGACAGCGAATCACCAGGAGGTCAATGCGAGGTCTCTTGGCCAGCATGATGCGGCGATTGTACTGAAAGAAACAGAGCTCAGCGGGGAGAAGCTGATTGAAGCGCTAGACCGGATTGTACTGAATGAGCAAACGTTAAAGGAAATGAGCGAACGAACAAAGTCACTCGGTGTTCCTGACGCGGCTGCCCGTTTATACAGCGTACTCGAGGAATTAAAAAAATAGTAGAAAAGCAAATGGAATGCGGAGGTTTACGATGGAGAAAGTGATACAGGAATTAAAAGAACGAGAAGTCGGCAAGGTTCTTGCAAATGAACCGCTCGCGAATCATACAACGATGAAAATCGGCGGACCTGCGGATGTATTGGTCATTCCAAGCAGTGTGGATGCTGTTAAAGACATCATGGACGTGATTAAAAAATATGATGTGAAGTGGACAGTCATCGGCCGCGGATCAAATCTTCTTGTTTTAGATGAAGGAATTAGAGGCGTAGTGATCAAGCTGGGGGCGGGTCTTGACCATTTGGAGCTTGAAGGGGAACAAGTAACAGTCGGAGGCGGTTATTCGGTGGTCCGCCTTGCTACATCATTGAGCAAAAAAGGCCTGTCCGGTTTGGAATTTGCTGCCGGCATTCCAGGATCAGTCGGCGGAGCGGTTTATATGAATGCCGGCGCTCACGGTTCTGATATGAGCGAGATCCTCGTCAAAGCGCATATTTTATTTGAAGACGGAACGATTGAGTGGCTGACAAATGAGCAGATGGATTTCAGCTACAGGACATCTGTACTGCAAAAGAAACGCCCGGGCGTTTGCCTTGAAGCTGTTTTGCAGCTTGAGCAGAAGGATAAGGAATCAATCGTTCAGCAAATGCAAAGCAATAAAGACTATAGAAAAAATACACAGCCGTATTCAAGCCCTTGTGCGGGAAGCATATTCAGAAATCCGCTTCCGAATCATGCCGGGAACCTTGTAGAAAAAGCAGGCTTGAAAGGATATCAAATCGGCGGTGCAAAGATATCGGAGATGCACGGAAACTTCATCGTCAATGCGGGGGGAGCATCAGCAAAAGATGTGCTTGATCTCATTGACCATGTGAAAAAGACAATCCGTGAAAAATACGAGATTGATATGCACACAGAGGTTGAAATCATCGGCGGAAATCGCTGATTCAAGTTCTGACTGAAGCTGTTCATATGATATACTGTAAGCAAACGACAAACGGCATCATAGTATGCCGTTTGTTTTGGAATAGACAGACTTTTAACAGCTGTTTCATTTGAATGAGGTGAACAGGCAATGAACCCGGGTCAAGACCGAGAAAAAATCGTTAACATTGAAGAGCGGATCCCTAAAATTAAAGAGCAGAGGAAACAAAAGGCAAACCGCCGTCTCATTTCATTTATTATGCTCTTTTTTATTATGGTGCTGATCATTGTGTACCTGCAAACACCAATCAGTAAAGTATCAACAATCTCTGTTACAGGGAATGAAAATGTATCAAAAAAGGAAATTATCGACCTTTCCGATATTAACAGCGGAGATACTGAGTTTTGGAGTTTGGACAAGCAAAAAACAGAAAAGAAGATTCAGCAAAATAAATTAGTGAAAAAAGCGGAGATCAGCAAATCGCTTCCTAATAAAATCAACATTGCAATCGAAGAATATAAAGCGATTGCTTATTTAGAAAAAGACGATGTGTACTATGAAGTGCTTGAAAACGGCTCAGTTCTGCCAAACGAAGTAACGCCGGATGATGCCGGACCGATTTTAGTGAATTGGACAAACGCGAAGAAGCGGTCTCAAATGGCCAAGCAGCTCGATGCGTTGTCAAATTCGTTAAAACAGTCGATTTCAGAAATTTATTATACGCCTGTAAAAATGGATGAAAACCGTATTAAGTTGTACATGAACGACGGTTATGTTGTTACGGCATCTATTAAAACGTTTGCAGACCGAATGAAGACGTATCCTTCTATCATCTCACAGCTAAGCAGCAATAAAAAAGGAATCATTCATTTAGAAGTTGCCACCTATTTTGAAGAGTTTGGGAAAAACGATAAAGCTGCTAAAAAGGAAGATGAAAATTGAGGGGCAAATCAGCAGTCCTTCTTTCCTTGATTATGCTTATCGCAGGTTTTTTGATTTCATTTTCTTTTCAAATGACAAAAGAAAACAACAAAAGCGCGGCTGAGACGGAAGAGTGGAAAAAAGAATATGCGCTGAGAGATGAACTGCTGAAACAAGAGAAAGAAAATAAGAAGTTTGAAAAAGAATTATATCAAAAGCAAAACAAAGTCCGCCAGGCGGAAAATAAGCTGAAGAAAGAGAAGTCGGAATACTATAATGTCCTCGAAGATACAGAAAAATACAGGATGTATATTGGGGAAGTCGGTGTGCAGGGAGAAGGCGTTGAGGTGACATTGGAAGATGCGTCATACATACCGGAAGGGGAGAATGTGAATAGTTACATCGTTCACGAAAGCCATATCTTCCAAGTAGTAAACGAACTGTATATCTCAGGAGCGGCAGCTGTCGCCGTTAATGGACAGCGTTTGACGCATGATTCGTATATCAAATGCAATGGTCCTGTGGTAACGGTAGACGGGGTGCAGCATCCCGCTCCGTTTACGGTATCCGCTATTGGAGATCCAGATGTCCTGCTGCCCTCGTTAAATATCGCTGGAGGCCTAATTGATCAGCTGTCAATGGATCATATTTCTGTGTCGGCAGAAAAAGAGAAAAACGTACAAATGAAACCGATTCTGAAAACGAAGGAATGACTGAAAAAGCGGGTGAAATAGATTGAAAATAAAGCGTTCCTTCATAAGCATCAGTGTTCTTATGGTCATCTTCGGCCTGATGATATCTGTTCAGTTTAATTCGTTAAAGCACCCCAAAGTCCGGGATACAAGAGATATGTGGGATATTAGGGAAGAGCTGACATCAGAGCAGAAGAAGCAGGAAAAGCTGCTGGCTGAAATAAACAAATATGACAAATTGCTGAATAGCTATTCGCAAACGAAAGAAATGACAAAAGAAACCGCGCTAAATAATACCTTGCAATCCTTAAAAAAAACAGCCGGCATGACCGATATAACAGGTAGCGGAATTGTCATTACGATTTCCCCGCTTTTTTCTGAAAGCTTAACAGGAGAGCCGATCGAAAATCCGCCTCCGGATTTGCTGAAAAAGCTGATAAATGAACTCAACTCCTACGGTGCAGAGCATATCTCGATTAATGAGCGAAGAGTTGTGAATCATACAGTCATCAGAGATATAAACGGCACTACAAAAATAGACGGATACGCCCTTGACGATTATCCTTTAACAGTAAAAGTGCTTGCCAAAGATCCGGACATGTTACACAGCAGAGTGAAGGGGTCAGGCCTTGAGGATCTTTTTGCATCTGAAAATTTAGCATTAAAAGCCGGTAAATCTGAAAGCAAACTAACATTAAAAGCATATGACAGACCACTGGACGTACAACAGCTGAAACTGCTTAAAGACTGAAAAGGAGGAGAATTGTCATGTGGCTGCCCGTGTTGGGACTGGTGCTCGGAATAGCGATTGGACTAATGACAAACTTAACGATACCGAGTGAATACTCAAACTATTTATCGCTTGCGGTGCTTGCCGCACTTGATACATTAATCGGCGGAATCAGGGCGCATTTACAAGGTACATATGATGAAATGGTATTTGTTTCCGGTTTCTTTTTTAATATTATATTGGCAATAAGTTTAGCTTTTCTGGGAGTCCATCTTGGTGTAGACTTGTATTTAGCAGGTATATTCGCATTTGGAGTCAGATTATTTCAGAATATAGCCGTTATCAGAAGAAATCTACTAACAAAGTGGACTCTTTCTAAAAAAAATAAAAAAAATGTGATATAAAAGAGGATATACATAGGATATAACGAATATTTTCAATAAACATAAAATGTGAAAAGCACATAAAAATATTCTGTTGTTATTTTTTGTTACACACTTGTAAAGCCACATTCATTGTATTGTTGTTCCGCAAATAATAGAATAGAAATGATCGAAATGTGAGGAGGTGCCATAGAATGAACAACAATGAACTTTACGTCAGTCTTGACATCGGTACGTCCAATACAAAAGTGATCGTCGGAGAAATGACAGATGATTCCCTTAATATTATCGGTGTGGGAAATGTACCGTCTGAAGGGTTGAAAAAAGGCTCAATCGTTGATATAGATGAGACCGTTCATTCTATAAGAAAAGCGTTTGACCAAGCTGAAAGAATGGTAGGTTTTCCGCTTAGAAAAGCTATTGTCGGCGTTAATGGAAATTATATCAATATTCAAGATACAAACGGTGTTGTAGCAGTTTCCAGTGAAAATAAAGAAATTCAGGTTGAAGATGTACGCCGTGTCATGGAGGCGGCACAGGTTGTTTCCGTACCGCATGAACAGCTGATTGTTGACGTCATTCCTAAACAGTTTATCGTAGATGGAAGAGATGAAATCACCGACCCGAAAAAAATGCTGGGTGTGCGTTTAGAAGTAGAGGGCACCTTGATCACCGGTTCAAAAACAATCTTACATAACTTACTCCGCTGCGTTGAAAGAGCTGGTATTGAAATAACTGATATTTGCCTTCAGCCGCTGGCAGCCGGTTCTGCTGCATTATCAAAGGACGAGAAAAACCTTGGTGTGGCTCTCATTGATATAGGGGGAGGGTCAACAACCATTGCCGTATTCCAGAACGGACATCTCACTTCTACCCGTGTCATTCCTCTCGGAGGCGAAAATATCACCAAAGATATCTCCATCGGATTGAGAACGTCAACAGAAGAAGCAGAACGCGTGAAAAAGCAACTTGGACATGCCTACTATGACGAAGCCTCGGAAGATGAAATATTTGAGGTAACCGTTATAGGCACCAATCAAAAACAAACATTTACACAGCAAGAAGCAGCGAATATCATTGAAGCGAGAGTAGAGGAAATTCTTGAAATTGTTTCAGAAGAGCTTCGCAGTATGGGAATTACCGATCTGCCGGGAGGCTTCGTGCTGACAGGAGGACAAGCAGCTATGCCGGGTGTCATGTCTTTGGCACAGGATGTGCTGCAAAACAATGTCAGAGTGGCAAGCCCGAATTATATCGGTGTAAGAGATCCTCAATATATGACGGGAGTGGGCCTGATCCAATTCGCCTGCCGGAATGCAAGAATCCAAGGCAGAAAAATAGGCTTTAAGATGCCTGAAGAAGCGATACAGGAAATCGCAGTCTCATCATCTGAGGAACAAGAGCAGCATCATCACCAAAATGAGGTGCAGCAGCGGCCAAAAGGAAAACAAAAAACACAAGCCGAACATAATAAACAGAGCAAAATGAAAAAACTATTAAGCATGTTTTGGGAATAGATAGATAGTCATTCGGCAGATTAGGAGGATTTAGCATGTTGGAGTTCGAAACAAACATAGACGGCTTAGCATCAATTAAAGTAATCGGAGTAGGAGGCGGCGGTAACAACGCCGTTAACCGAATGATTGAAAATGAAGTGCAAGGAGTAGAGTATATCGCGGTAAACACGGACGCTCAAGCTCTTAACCTGTCAAAAGCAGAAGTGAAAATGCAAATCGGCGCAAAGCTGACTAGAGGATTGGGAGCAGGTGCGAATCCGGAAGTCGGGAAAAAAGCCGCTGAAGAAAGCAAAGAGCAGATTGAAGAAGCACTTAAAGGTGCTGACATGGTATTCGTGACAGCTGGTATGGGCGGCGGAACAGGAACAGGTGCCGCACCGGTTATCGCACAAATCGCGAAAGACTTAGGCGCATTAACAGTCGGCGTTGTGACAAGACCGTTTACCTTCGAAGGACGCAAAAGACAGCTTCAGGCTGCAGGCGGAATCTCGGCAATGAAAGAAGCGGTGGATACACTGATCGTGATCCCGAACGACCGTATCCTTGAAATTGTTGATAAAAACACACCGATGCTTGAAGCATTCCGCGAAGCGGATAACGTACTTCGCCAAGGGGTTCAAGGTATTTCTGACTTGATTGCTACACCTGGTCTTATCAACCTTGACTTTGCTGATGTGAAAACAATCATGTCAAACAAAGGATCTGCTTTGATGGGTATCGGTATTGCTACTGGGGAAAATCGCGCGGCAGAGGCAGCAAAAAAAGCAATTTCCAGCCCGCTTCTTGAAGCGGCCATTGACGGTGCGCAAGGCGTCCTCATGAACATCACTGGAGGAACAAACCTCAGCCTATATGAGGTTCAGGAAGCAGCAGACATTGTCGCTTCGGCGTCTGATCAAGACGTAAACATGATTTTCGGTTCTGTTATTAATGAAAATCTAAAAGATGAGATTGTGGTGACAGTGATTGCAACCGGCTTTATCGAACAAGAGAAGGACGTGACGAAGCCTCAGCGTCCAAGCTTAAATCAAAGCATCAAAACACACAATCAAAGTGTTCCGAAGCGTGAGCCAAAACGTGAGGAACCTCAGCAGCAGAACACAGTAAGCCGTCATACTTCACAGCCGGCTGATGATACGCTTGACATCCCGACATTCTTAAGAAACCGTAATAAACGCGGCTAATGTAAAGGACAAAATCGTTTTCGATTTTGTCCTTTTTTGTTTTTCTCTTCACACTTTCCTTCTTATAAAGTCTTTTTCCCTATTGCTTCCTTCGCTTAGTAACAAAACAGATAATTAGACCCATTTATTTTTGTGACATTTTTATCATTTTCATATATATGGAAATTGAATGACATGAAACGACAATATCTGTAATTCAGATTGTCTACAGTTAATATACAGCGATGTTCTGACAAACCATTCATTATTAAAAGGAGGGACGACACTTTTTTTAAAAAGCATGTTGAAAAAGGGGGATGAAAATGAGGAAAAAAACGAAAAACAGACTCATCAGCTCTGTTTTAAGTACAGTTGTCATCAGTTCACTGCTGTTTCCGGGAGCAGCCGGGGCAAGCAGTAAAGTCACCTCACCTTCTGTTAAAAAGGAGCTTCAATCTGCGGAATCCATTCAAAACAAGATTTCGAGTTCATTAAAGAAAAGCTTTAAAAAGAAAGAAAAAACGACTTTTCTGATTAAATTTAAAGATCTGGCTAACCCAGAAAAAGCGGCAAAAGCGGCTGTTAAAAAAGCGAAATCGAAGAAGCTGTCTGCCGCTAAGACGGAATATCAAAAGCGTTCTGCTGTTGTGTCATCTTTAAAAGTCACAGCCGATGAATCCCAGCAAGATGTCCTAAAATACTTGAACACCCAGAAAGATAAAGGAAATGCAGACCAAATTCATTCTTATTATGTGGTGAACGGGATTGCTGTTCATGCCTCAAAAGAGGTTATGGAAAAAGTGGTGCAGTTTCCCGAAGTGGAAAAGGTGCTTCCTAATGAGAAACGGCAGCTTTTTAAGTCATCCTCCCCATTTAATATGAAAAAAGCACAGAAAGCTATTAAAGCAACTGACGGTGTGGAATGGAATGTAGACCAAATCGATGCCCCAAAAGCTTGGGCACTTGGATATGATGGAACTGGCACGGTTGTTGCGTCCATTGATACCGGGGTGGAATGGAATCATCCGGCATTAAAAGAGAAATATCGCGGATATAATCCGGAAAATCCTAATGAGCCTGAAAATGAAATGAACTGGTATGATGCCGTAGCAGGCGAGGCAAGCCCTTATGATGATTTGGCTCATGGAACCCACGTGACAGGCACGATGGTGGGCTCTGAACCTGATGGAACAAATCAAATCGGTGTAGCACCTGGCGCAAAATGGATTGCTGTTAAAGCGTTCTCTGAAGATGGCGGCACTGATGCTGACATTTTGGAAGCTGGTGAATGGGTTTTAGCACCAAAGGACGCGGAAGGAAATCCCCACCCGGAAATGGCTCCTGATGTTGTCAATAACTCATGGGGAGGGGGCTCTGGACTTGATGAATGGTACAGAGACATGGTCAATGCCTGGCGTGCGGCCGATATTTTCCCTGAGTTTTCAGCGGGGAATACGGATCTCTTTATTCCCGGCGGGCCTGGTTCTATCGCAAATCCGGCAAACTATCCAGAATCGTTTGCAACTGGAGCGACTGATATCAATAAAAAGCTCGCTGACTTTTCTCTTCAAGGGCCATCTCCATATGATGAAATAAAGCCGGAAATATCTGCACCGGGCGTTAATATTCGTTCATCCGTTCCCGGTCAGACATATGAGGATGGTTGGGACGGCACATCAATGGCAGGGCCGCATGTATCCGCTGTTGCTGCACTGCTGAAACAGGCGAATGCCTCACTTTCTGTTGATGAGATGGAGGATATATTAACCAGCACGGCTGAACCGCTCACGGATTCAACATTTCCTGATTCACCGAATAACGGATATGGCCATGGTCTGGTGAATGCTTTTGATGCTGTATCCGCTGTTACAGATGGATTAGGGAAAGCGGAAGGACAAGTTTCTGTAGAGGGGGATGACCAAGAGCCTCCTGTCTATCAGCATGAGAAAGTAACTGAAGCTTATGAAGGTGGCAGCCTACCACTGACTTTGACAGCTGAAGACAATGTGAGTGTGACATCTGTAAAGCTGTCCTACAAGCTTGATCAAGGTGAATGGACAGAAATAACGGCTAAACGAATCAGCGGTGATCATCTAAAAGGAACGTATCAGGCAGAGATCCCAGATATAAAAGGAACTAAACTAAGCTATAAGTGGATGATTCACGATTTTGGCGGTCATGTCGTTTCGTCTGACGTATACGATGTAACAGTGAAACCAAGCATCACGGCGGGATATAAGCAGGACTTTGAAACTGCACCCGGCGGCTGGGTTGCGAGCGGAACAAATAATAACTGGGAATGGGGAGTTCCGTCAACTGGCCCAAATACAGCAGCATCCGGAGAAAAAGTATATGGAACGAATTTGACAGGAAATTATGCCAACTCAGCAAACATGAACCTTGTTATGCCTCCTATTAAAGCACCTGATTCAGGAAGTCTGTTCCTTCAATTTAAAAGCTGGCACAATTTAGAGGATGATTTTGATTACGGCTACGTTTTTGTTCTTCCGGAAGGTGAAAAGAATTGGGAGCAGGCTGGTGTCTATAACGGAAAGACATCAAGCTGGACGGACGAAGAAATTGATTTATCGGCTTATAAAGGCCAAAACATTCAAGTGATGTTTAACCTTCAATCTGATGAAAGCATTGCAAAAGAGGGCTGGTATATTGATGATGTAGTGCTTTCTGACAAATCAGCCGGAAAAACAGTCAAAAAGAATAAGCTGGGCGTCGAAAAGCCGTCTGGAAAGCAAAAGAAAAAGCCAGTAAATCCGAAAAAGGCTAAGCCATCTGCAAACACAGCGGTAAAACATCAGAACAAGGCTATACAGCCTCAAGTTTTGCCGCTCAAGGCACAAGTCAGTGTAGTGGAAACAGGAAAATCAACATATTCAGATCAATCCACAGGGCAGTACACGCTGAAGCACAAAGCGGGAGACTATACGCTTATGGCAGAAGCATATGGTTATCAGTCGAAAACACAAAAAGTATCTTTAAAGACGGATCAGACGACACAAGCTAATTTTACGTTAGAAGAGATGAAGAAGGGCACATTAAAAGGCACGGTCATCAATAAAACGACAGGAGAGCCGGTAACAGGCGCTTCCGTTTATGTTGTAGAGGATGCTGCGGTGGAACCGGCTATGACAAACGACAAAGGTGAATATATGCTGGAGGCCTATGAAGGCGCTTATACGATTAAAGTCGCTGCACCGGGTTATTACAGTGATGAATTTTCCGTTGAGTTAAAAGGTGATGTTACAAAAGAAACTGCATTGAAGCCTTTCGTCGGTTATCCGGGTGAAATTGCATATGATGACGGAACAGCGGAGAATGCCAATTCCTATTTTGCTGCCGGTAACGGATGGGCGGTAAAAATGACGCTCGCTGACGGCAAGGACAAAGGCATGCTTACAGGAGGGCTGTTCAGATTCTGGGATACAGAGTTCCCTGATCCGGGCGGCACAGAGTTTAAGGTTGAGGTATACGATGCCACAGGAAAAGACGGAGCACCGGGCAAGAAAATTGCAGGGCCATTTAACGCGGAAGCTCTTCGCAATGGCGAGTGGACTAAGGTAGATCTCAGTTCAAAAGGGATTATGGTCGATAAAGATTTTTATCTCGTATATATCCAGTCGAAACCTGATCCGTATTCACCTGGATTGGCAATGGATGAAACCGGCCAGAATTCCGGCCGCAACTGGCAGTATATAGATGGAAAGTGGCAGCCAGGTGACAAAGCGGATGGCAACTATATGATTCGCGCATTAGTTGATTATGAAGCTGCTGTACCTGAGATTACTTCACCGACAGACAAATCATACACAAATAAGGATAGCGTCACTGTAAAAGGAAACGCTTCTCCTGGCACAACGGTACACATTTATAATGGAGAGAAAGAAGCAGGAGAAACGAAAGCTGCTGCGGATGGCACGTTCCATGCAGGCATCATACTCAACAAGGGTGAAAATGAGCTGACGGCAACTGCATCAACTGACAACGGAACAACAGATGCCTCCAGCCCAATCACGGTCACGCTTGATCAAGAAAAGCCTGAATTAACACTGGACAATCCAAAGGATGGCGGGAAAACAAATAAAGAAACGCTGACTGTCAAAGGGGCTGTATCCGATGACAATCTGAAAGACGTCAAGGTGAATGGCAAAAAAGCAACAGTAGCTGATGGTTCATACTCAGCCCGTATTCTTTTGGAAAATGGAAGAAATGAAATCAAGGTAATTGCTACAGACTTGGCAGGCAACAAAACGACGAAAAAGACAGTCATTGATGTGAACTTTGACAAGCCTGTCATTTCCGGCTTAATTCCGGGAGAGGATAAAAACTTAAAAGCCGGTGAATCTGTGAAAATCGCTTTCTCAAGCGCTGAGGATTTAGATGCAACGTTTACCATTCGTATGCCGCTGACCAATGCAAGAGCGAGTGTGCAAAATGCCACCGAACTCCCGTTAAGAGAAATCTCTCCGGGGAGATATGAAGGCTATTGGACTGCCACTTCTTCTATTAAAGCAAAAGGAGCAAAAGTAGAAGTGATCGTCCGAGATGATTATGGAAATGAAACAAGAAAAACTGCGAATGGAAAACTTAATATGAACACAGAAAATTAAGTGGAAAAAAAGCTGCCGTCATTGGCAGCTTTTTTTATATCCTCTCATTATACTTCCTCGACAAATTAAGCAGATTTCCCTGAAAAATTGTATTTTCCTCTCAACATTAATTGACAGACTTTCCCACAGAGCTTGCTTTATACTTATGAAGCAAGAAGGGGAACAGCGTGAGGCAAGAAAGAAAGGAGTCAGATGTGAAAATCTATTTAGATGTCATTTGGCTGTTAAACTTTTGTTTTGATGCACTTTTGCTTTTGCTCACGGCATTTATTTTAAAACGGCATGTAAAAAAAAGAAGACTGGTAGGCGGAGCGTTCATCGGTTCCAGTATTGTCCTTTTGATGTTTACTCCTTTTTCGCCGATTGTTGAACATCCGGCTGGGAAGCTAGCTTTTTCAGTTGTGATTGTGGTGGTGACATTTGGCTTTAAAAGATTTCGGTTTTTCTTTCAAAATTTGTTTTCCTTTTATTTTGCCACTTTTTTAATGGGGGGAGGAATTATCGGAGCCCATTCTTTGCTGCAGTCAAATTCTATTGTTCAAAACGGTGTCATGATTACCAATCAAACAGGGTTTGGAGACCCGATCAGCTGGTTGTTTATTGTTGGTGGCTTTCCAGCATTATGGTTTTTTTCTAAAAGAAGAATTGAAGATATTGAAACAAAAAACATTCAATATGAGGAACGAGTCAGCGTGCAGGCAGATTTGGGCAGCCAAACACTTCATGTCAGAGGCCTGATTGATTCCGGTAACCAGCTGTACGATCCTCTTACAAAAACACCGGTAATGATCATTTACATTGATAAACTGGAGCCGATTTTCGGAACAGCCGAAACGATGATCATTCGAAACACAGACCCATTGGAAGCCATCGAACAGCTCGATGATTCCTTTCGCTTTTTAGATAAAATGAGGTTGATTCCATACAGGGGAGTTGGTCAGCAAAATCAATTTTTATTATGCGTTAAACCGGATCACGTAACGATTATGACAAAAGAAGAAATGATTTCTGCAGATAAATGTTTAATCGGTATCAGCACAACAAAGCTGTCGGCAGATGGAGAGTTTGACGCGATTATTCATCCGAAAATGCTTTCGGGCAAGGCTGTCAAACACGTTTCATAATGTTCGCAAATGTCCGTTACTTATCATACTCAAACGGCGTGACATTTAGAAGGGAGAGGAAGATGAAAAAACTGAAATTACGGTTGACGCACCTCTGGTATAAGCTGCTGATGAAACTTGGGCTGAAAAGTGATGAAGTCTATTACATAGGCGGGAGTGAAGCCCTGCCGCCTCCATTATCTAAAGATGAGGAGCAGGTTTTGTTAATGAAGCTCCCAAACGGCGATCAGGCGGCGCGCGCCATTCTAATTGAACGCAATTTGCGTCTGGTCGTATATATCGCCCGTAAATTTGAAAATACGGGAATTAATATAGAGGATTTAATCAGCATCGGTACCATCGGTCTAATCAAAGCTGTTAATACATTTAATCCAGAAAAGAAAATCAAGCTTGCTACCTATGCCTCCCGGTGTATAGAAAATGAAATCCTGATGTATTTAAGAAGAAATAACAAAATCCGTTCAGAGGTTTCCTTTGATGAACCGCTTAATATTGATTGGGACGGCAATGAGCTTTTGCTTTCTGATGTGCTCGGCACTGACGATGACATCATCACTAAAGACATAGAAGCTAACGTCGATAAAAAGCTTTTGAAAAAAGCGCTTGAACAGCTTAATGAGAGAGAAAAGCAAATCATGGAGCTGCGGTTTGGGCTTGTCGGTGAAGAAGAAAAAACCCAAAAGGATGTAGCGGATATGATGGGGATTTCTCAGTCTTATATTTCGCGGCTTGAGAAAAGAATTATAAAAAGGTTGAGAAAAGAGTTCAACAAAATGGTGTAAAAAATTTTATGGTTAGAACCCCTTGATTTTACAGGGATTTCCTGATTTCGACAGTTTTTCGGTCTGAGTGCAGTGCATATTTTTCCCACCCAAGGAGATACTTAACGTTGTACAGCAGCTCCTGTAGGGAGGGAAAAAAGTGTCGAGAAATAAAGTCGAAATCTGCGGGGTGGATACCTCCAAATTACCAGTACTCAAGAATGAAGAGATGAGAAAGCTGTTTAGGCAGCTGCAGGATGAAGGCGATGATTCAGCAAGAGAAAAGCTTGTAAACGGGAACTTGCGTCTTGTCTTAAGTGTCATTCAACGATTTAATAACAGAGGGGAGTATGTTGATGACTTATTTCAAGTCGGCTGCATCGGACTAATGAAATCCATTGATAATTTTGACCTAAGCCACAATGTTAAGTTTTCAACATACGCTGTACCTATGATTATCGGAGAGATCCGCAGGTATTTACGTGATAATAACCCGATCCGTGTCTCAAGATCACTCCGGGACATCGCTTACAAGGCGCTTCAGGTAAGAGAGCGGTTAATCAGTGAGACAAGCAAGGAGCCGACTGCAGAAGACATCGCAAAAGTTCTTGAAGTACCGCATGAGGAAATTGTATTTGCGCTTGATGCCATTCAGGATCCGGTTTCTCTATTTGAACCGATCTATAACGACGGCGGAGACCCGATCTATGTGATGGACCAAATCAGTGATGAGCGTAATACAGATTCACAATGGATTGAAGAGCTGGCTTTAAAAGAGGGCATGAGAAGGCTGAACGATAGGGAAAAAATGATTTTGAGAAAGCGATTCTTCCAAGGGAAAACCCAAATGGAAGTCGCCGAGGAAATCGGAATTTCTCAAGCGCAGGTGTCCAGACTTGAAAAAGCGGCTATCAAACAAATGAATAAAAATATTCATCAATAATGAAAAGCCTTTAAAACGATGTTGTTTTAAAGGCTTTTCTATTGATTATGGATGGTTTACGTTTTGGAAAAAGTAAGGTATCCTAGTTCGTACAAAGTTTTATGAAAATTAAAACAATTATAAAAGGCAATAAAGAGGAGGACCACGATGATTTTGCAGCTTGACAATGTCTCACTAAAACGGAATGGGAAATGGATACTGAAAGATATTCATTGGAAGGTGGAAGAAAAGGAAAATTGGGTGCTTTACGGCCTAAATGGCGCCGGGAAGACAGCGCTGTTAAATATGCTTTGCTCATATTATTTTCCAACATCAGGCGAGATGCAGGTGCTCGGCCATGAATTTGGCAAAACAGAGCTTGGGGAAAAGCTCAGACGTAAAATTGGCCTCGTCTCAGCAGCTCTTCAGCAAAAATTGTATCCGGCAGATTCAGCTTTTGAAATTGCTTTGAGCGGAGCTTACGCTTCGATTGGGTTATATGAAACGCCAAGTAAGGAAACCAGGGAAAAAGCGATAGGTTTGTTAGAGGACTTGGGAGCAATTGAATATGCCGATCGCCGCTATGAAACCCTTTCTCAAGGGGAAAAACAAAGAGCATTGATTGCTAGAGCACTAATGGCCGATCCGGAGCTGCTGATACTGGATGAACCAGTCACAGGACTGGATTTTATTGCCCGGGAAAAGCTGTTAGATACGATTACATACATTGCAAACAAAGAAAATGCACCATCTATCCTTTATGTGACTCATCATGCTGAAGAAATTTTGCCTGTCTTTGATAAAGCCCTTTTATTAAAACAGGGAGAGGTTTTTGGATCCGGAGAAATAAAGGAAATGCTTACTGATCAAATACTTTCCGCTTTTTTTGATACGCCAATCCATGTATTATGGAATCAGGATCGGCCGTTTTTAACAAGAGCTGAGCCGATAACGAATGCCTGACAAATATATATAGATTCATCCTAGGGGTGCTTTGCGAAGCTGAGAGAGACTTTGTCTCAACCCTTTTGACCTGATCTGGATCATGCCAGCGGAGGGAAGCGGTGAAAAGCGGAGTACATCGGACTCCGTTTGTTTTTATTAAGCCGTTTCATCACATTTGAAACGGCTTTTTTGATTTTAAAGAATAGGAGCGGATTTACATTGGATCAACAAATATACTCTTTGCAAAAAAAAGTGGAAGAACATAAGGAGGAGCTTATTCAGCTTGCGAAAACGCTGATTTCTTATCAAACACCTGCTCCGCCTGCAAGAAATACAGAGGGCATTCAGTCTTGGATTGCGGGATATTTAAATGAATTGGGATTCTCGATCGACAAATGGGATGTGTACCCTGGAGATCCCAATGTTGTAGGGAAGCTAAAAGGAACAGATTCAGCAGATTATTATAGCCTGATTATCAATGGCCATGTAGATGTGGCAGAGGTAAAAGAGGATGAAGAATGGAAGCACGATCCGTTTCATCCCATTGAAAAAAACGGTCTCTTAATCGGGCGAGGCGCTTCCGATATGAAGGGCGGAATGGCTTGTGTGCTGTTTGCTGTCAAATTAATTCGTGAAGCAAGCATTGAACTTCCAGGTGATCTGATTCTGCAATCGGTTATTGGGGAGGAAGTTGGAGAGGCCGGCACACTTGAATGCTGCAAGAGGGGCTACCACGCTGATTTTGCAATTGTCGCGGATACGAGCGATATGCATATTCAAGGCCAAGGCGGTGTCATTACAGGCTGGATCGAAATCAAAAGCAGTCAAACATTTCATGATGGAACGAGACGGAATATGATTCATGCAGGCGGAGGAACATTCGGAGCAAGCGCAATTGAAAAAATGGCAAAAATCATTGCGGGGCTCGGTGAACTTGAGCGCCACTGGTCTATTATGAAAAGTTATCCCGGTTTTAAACCAGGCACAAATACGATTAACCCGGCAGTTATAGAAGGCGGCAGACATGCGGCTTTTATAGCGGACGAATGCCGGCTGTGGATCACAGTCCATTTTTATCCGAATGAAACCCATGACCAAGTGGCAGCGGAAATAGAAGATTACGTCAATCGGCTGAGTGACAGTGATATTTGGCTTAGGGAAAACCGCCCTGTATTCAAGTGGGGAGGCTCATCTATGATAGAAGACAGGGGAGAAATTTTTCCGGCATTGGAAGTTGACCCTGGCCACCCAGGCGTCTTAGCGCTAACTGCCTCTCATCAGAAAGTGAAACGGGAGTGTCCAATTATTGACGTTTCTCAATCAGTTACAGATGGCGGATGGCTGTATGATGCCGGTATTCCATGCGTAATATACGGTCCTGGAGATCTGCACAATGCACACTCTGTGAACGAGAAGGTATCGATTGAGCAGCTAGTAGAGTATACAAAAATTATACTCGATTTTATCATCAGCTGGTGCAGCCGGAAAAAAGAACAATGACATGAAAATTTCTTCTTGCTGACAAGGTTCAGCCTGCCCGTTCATATACTTGAACAAAAGGACGGAAAAAGGACGTGATGGAATGATCAGCATTTCAGAATTTCAGGTAAAGGATGTCGTCAATGTCTCAAACGGAAAAAAGCTGGGGAGTATTGGTGATATTGATATCAATGTGACCACTGGAAAAATTCAGGCGATCATACTCGGAGGAAATGGGAAAGTTCTCGGATTTTTTGGAAAAGAAGAGGAATTGGTCATTCCATGGCGAAATATAGTAAAAATCGGGGAAGATGTAATCTTAGTCCGATTAAGTGAACCACATGCATAAACCTGCTTGTCTGCCGCAGATTGGCAAATGCCGGAAGTCTCGATTCTTCCGGCACATTTCATTTAGAAATATGCAAATCGGCGCTCAACGAATGCAGTAAGATGTGGTAAAATAAGTGGGAAATTCCGCTTTTTTAAATGTTTGTCGAAAGGTTGGATCATCATGAATACATATCACCCATTCAGTCTTACCACACCCTCGACACTCATGATACAAGACTGGGCTCAAACGAATCAAAACAACAAAGAGGTCATTGCCGGATTTACGACAAAAAACGGCGGTGTCAGCCAAAAGCCTTTTGAATCGTTAAATACAGGATTGCACGTTCATGACAAAGATGCAGATGTAGTTAAAAATCGTGAATATATTGCCGATATGTTTAATACTGATTTGCAGTCTTGGGTATTCGCTGATCAGACACATGATAATCGCGTTCAGAAAGTGACGCAGAGGGATAGGGGAAAAGGCGCCCGTGAGTATCACACGGCTCTAAAAGCAACGGACGGGATCTATACAAATGAAAAAAATGTATTTTTAGCATTATGCTTTGCTGATTGTGTGCCTCTTTTCTTTTATGATCCGGTTAAGTCGCTTGTCGGAGTCGCCCATGCCGGGTGGAAAGGCACCGTCAAACAGATTGGCAGAGAAATGGTGAAGCAATGGACTGAGAAGGAAGGTTCAAATCCCTCAGATATTTACGCTGTTATTGGCCCGTCTATCAGCGGAGCATGCTATACGGTAGACGACCGCGTCATGGATGCTGTCCGCGCATTGCCGGTTTCAGCAGACCTTGCCGCCAATCAGACGGCAAAGGCACAATATCAGCTTGATCTGAAAGAGCTGAACCGTCTTATACTGATGGACAGCGGTTTGGCAAGTGAACAAATTTCTGTCAGCGGTTTATGCACGGAAAGCGAGCCGTCTCTTTTCTATTCTCATCGCCGCGATCAGGGGAAAACTGGACGGATGATGTCCTTTATCGGAATGAAGGAGGCATAAAAGATCTTGCGTGTTGTTGATAATTTACGACATATAAACGAACGAATAAACGAAGCATGTAACAGATCGGGCCGCAGCTCCGATGAAGTTACGGTTATTGCAGTCACAAAATATGTATCACCTGAAAGAGCACAGGAGGCAGTAGATGCTGGCATCACCTGCCTCGGAGAGAATCGGGATGCGGAACTGCTCCGCAAACAGGAATTGATGAAAGGGAATCCGGAATGGCATTTTATCGGCAGTCTGCAATCAAGAAAAGCAAAATCTGTCGTCAATTCGGTTTCCTATATCCATTCCCTAGACCGGCTCTCATTAGCGAAAGAAATTGAAAAACGGGCTGAAGGTACTGTACGATGCTTTGTGCAGGTCAATACCTCTCTTGAGCCTTCTAAACATGGCATGAAAAAAGAAGAAGTCATTCCATTCATACAGGAGCTTTCCGGTTTCGAACATATCCTTGTTGCCGGGCTGATGACAATGGCTCCGCTGACTGATGATCAAGATCAGATCAGAAGCTGTTTCAGGTCGCTGAGAGAACTCCGTGACCAGGTTCAGAAGCTGAACCAGCCGAACGCTCCGTGTACTGAACTGTCGATGGGCATGTCAAATGATTTTGAAATTGCAATTGAAGAAGGAGCTACTTATATTAGAATCGGCTCATCGTTAGTCGGAAATGAAACAGGGGGTGTACAGCAATGAGTATGAAAAATAAACTGAAAAACTTTTTCTCAATGGAAGATGAAGAATACGAATATGAATATATTGAGACAGAGCGGGAATCTCATGAGGAGCATGAGCAAAAAGAAAAGCCGGCTTACAACGGGAATAAACCTGCGGGCAAACAGAATGTAGTGAGCTTGCAAAGTGTTCAGAAATCCTCTAAAGTGGTGTTGAGTGAGCCGCGCGTTTATGCGGAGGCGCAGGAAATAGCCGACCATTTGAAGAACCGGCGGGCAGTTGTCGTCAATCTTCAGCGGATACAGCATGACCAGGCGAAGCGGATTGTTGACTTTTTAAGCGGAACCGTTTATGCCATTGGCGGCGATATTCAAAGAATCGGCTCAGATATTTTCCTCTGCACGCCTGACAACGTAGATGTATCAGGCACAATTTCTGAGCTCATATCTGAAGACGAACATCAGAGGTGGTAAAGCGAGATGATCCTTTATCAAGTTTTTTCGGTTTTAAGCTTATTAATCACAATATACTCATTTGCCCTGATCATATATATTTTTATGTCATGGGTGCCGAGTACGAGGGAAACAGCAGTCGGGCGTTTTTTGGCTTCGATTTGTGAACCATATCTCGAACCATTCAGAAAAATCATCCCTCCGATTGCAATGCTGGATATTTCACCAATCGTAGCAATACTTGTGCTTCGGTTTGCGACAACCGGCTTGTGGGGACTTTATCGCATGATTGCGTTTTAATGTGACAGTTTGATAGGGGCTTGGCAGCAGCCAAGCCTCTTTACATAGAAGGGAAAGACGATGAGCGATATATATCAGCACTTCAGAAAAGACGAGCGGGCCTTTATTGATCAAGCGCTCGAATGGAAAAGAATTGTCCAGGAGCAGTACCGGATGAAGCTGACCGACTTTTTAGATCCCCGAGAGCAGGTCATCCTCTCTGCTGTTACGGGACAGGCAGATGTCGGGCTTGCCTTTTCCGGCGGCTATGACAGAGCGGAGCGGAAACGGGCGATTCTGTTTCCAGAGTACATTACTCCGGAAGAATCAGATTTTGAACTGCAGGCGTTTAACGTCCGTTATGCTGACAAGTTTGTCTCAGTAGATCATCGTTCTCTGCTTGGTGCATTAATGGGCATAGGATTAAAGCGGCAAAAATTCGGTGACATCGTGTTTTCTGAGACAGCAGTGCAATTGATTGTCTCAGCCGATACCGCTGATTTTGTGGCTGCACAGCTGACCCAAGCAGGCAAAGCGGCGGTCAGCCTAGAGAAAATCGACTTGTCAGACCTTAACATTCCAGCAGTTGATGTCGAAATAAGAGATGACACGGTTTCTTCTTTAAGGCTTGACGCCGTCTGCGCCTCTATGAGCAGGCAATCCCGCCAGAAATCACAGACGCTTGTGAAAAACGGCCTTGTGAAAGTGAACTGGAAGGTGGTTGAAGATCCTTCATACATAGTCGCGGAAGGGGACATGCTGTCTATCAGAGGTTTTGGCCGGTGCAGCTTAACAAAAATCGAAGGAAAAACCAAAAAAGACAAATGGAGAGTTACGTTTGAACGACAAAAATAGTCGGTTTTTCAGTTTTTTTCTCCATCTGTGCGAAATTTGTTTTATAATGTGAACTAGATAACCGTACTGAAATGTAAAAATGGAGGTGGCATCATGCCATTAACGCCAAATGATATTCACAACAAGACGTTTACAAAAAGTTTTCGCGGATATGATGAAGATGAAGTAAATGAATTCCTAGCCCAAGTCAGAAAAGATTACGAAATTGTTCTCCGCAAGAAAACTGAGCTTGAAGCGAAAGTCAATGAGCTTGATGAAAGAATCGGACACTTTGCCAATATTGAGGAGACATTGAATAAATCAATTTTAGTTGCTCAAGAAGCGGCTGAAGACGTAAAACGCAATTCTCAAAAAGAAGCAAAGCTGATCGTTCGGGAAGCGGAGAAAAACGCTGATCGCATTATCAACGAATCGTTATCAAAATCAAGAAAAATTGCAATGGAAATTGAAGAGCTGAAAAAACAGTCTAAAGTGTTCAGAACACGTTTCCAAATGCTGATTGAAGCTCAGCTTGATCTTCTGAAAAATGACGATTGGGATCATCTCCTTGAGTATGAAGTCGACGCTGTATTTGAGGAAAAGGAATAAATTCTCTGATTATCTTGACATTTTCTTAGCTTGTCGAATATAATACGTTCATAAATTCAGATGAAAAAACGGTTGAAAGGGACAGTCATGTTTCCTTCAGGCCTTCATAGCGACCCGGAGATGGTGAGAGTCCGGGATGGCCGGAATCATGTAGATCAGCCCTTTAGTTTCCTTGCTGAACTCACAGTAGGTTAGGACGTTCATCACGTTACGATGCTCAAGAGGAAAAAGTGTATGCTTGCTTTTTCTAAAAGGGTGGTACCGCGAGATAAGCTTTCTCGTCCCTTATGGGATGAGAGGGCTTTTTTTATTTTCTGAAAAAATGCAGTGGAGGAATGAAAATGGATTTTAAAGACACGCTCTTAATGCCGAAAACAGATTTCCCGATGCGTGGAAATTTGCCAAACCGTGAGCCTGACATTCAAAAAAAATGGGAGGAAGAAGATATCTACCGTCTTGTTCAGGAACGGACGAAAGACCGCCCGAAATTTGTTTTACATGACGGACCTCCGTATGCAAACGGCGACATCCATATGGGCCATGCACTTAACAAGATTTTGAAAGACTTCATTGTCCGCTATAAATCAATGAGCGGCTACAACGCACCGTATGTGCCGGGCTGGGATACACACGGATTGCCAATTGAAACAGCTCTGACAAAAAACAAAAAGGTCAACCGCAAAGAAATGTCAGTAGCGGAATTCCGCAAACTATGCGAAGAGTACGCTTGGAAGCAAATCGAGGGACAGCGTGAGCAATTCAAACGTCTTGGTGTCCGCGGTGACTGGGAAAACCCATATGTGACATTAAAACCGGAATACGAAGCGCAGCAAATCCGCGTATTTGGTGAAATGGCAAAACGAGGCTACATTTACAAAGGCCTTAAACCGGTTAACTGGTCACCTTCAAGTGAGTCTGCTCTGGCTGAAGCCGAGATCGAATATCAAGATAAACGTTCAGCATCTATTTACGTCGCTTTTGGTGTAAAAGACGGAAAAGGCGTTCTTGAAAACGGCGAGCGCATCATCATTTGGACAACAACGCCGTGGACAATTCCGGCGAACCTCGGAATCTCAGTGCACCCTGATCTTGAGTACAGCGTGATTGCAGTAGGTGAAGACCGCTTTGTTGTAGCAAGTGCCTTAGTCGAAAATGTTGCATCGGCATGCGGATTTGATCAGTATGAAGTGACAAGAACGGTCAAAGGGAAAGACCTTGAGAACATTATCGCTGAACACCCGCTATATGGCAGAGACTCTCTCGTTATGCTTGGTGAACACGTAACAACTGATGCCGGAACAGGCTGTGTTCATACAGCGCCTGGACATGGGGAAGATGACTTTATCATCGGCCAAAAATACGGTTTAGATGTGCTTTGCCCGGTCGATGAAAAAGGTGTAATGACAAGCGAAGCTCCTGGCTTTGAAGGCATGTTCTATGATGATGCAAACAAAGCGATCACACAGCAGCTTGATGAAAAAGGCGCACTTGTGAAGCTTGAATTCATTACTCATTCTTATCCGCATGATTGGAGAACAAAAAAACCAACCATTTTCAGAGCAACAGCGCAATGGTTTGCGTCTATTAAAGATTTCAGATCAGACCTGCTGGATGCCATTAAAGAAACCAAATGGGTTCCTGAATGGGGCGAGCAGCGTTTGCACAACATGGTTCGGGACCGCGGAGACTGGTGTATTTCCAGACAGCGTGCGTGGGGTGTGCCGATTCCGGTATTTTACGCTGAAAACGGAGAACCGGTTATTACAGATGAAACCATTGAACATGTTTCTGAATTGTTCAGACAGCATGGATCAAACATTTGGTTTGAAAAAGAAGCAAAGGATCTTCTTCCGGAAGGCTTTACGCATCCTGGCAGCCCGAACGGCACATTTACAAAAGAACAGGATATCATGGATGTTTGGTTTGATTCAGGCTCTTCACATCAAGCAGTGCTTGAAGAACGTGATGACCTCGTTCGCCCGGCTGATCTATACCTAGAGGGATCTGACCAATATCGCGGCTGGTTTAACTCTTCTCTTTCTACAGCAGTAGCCGTAACAGGGAAAGCGCCGTATAAAGGTGTGCTCAGCCATGGGTTCGCACTGGATGGAGAAGGACGTAAGATGAGTAAATCAATCGGTAACGTTGTTGTTCCGGCTAAAGTCATGAAACAGCTTGGTGCCGACATCTTAAGATTATGGGTATCTTCAGTGGATTATCAGGCGGACGTTCGCGTGTCTGACGCCATTCTGAAGCAGGTTGCGGAAGTATATCGTAAAATCCGCAACACGTTCCGTTTCCTTCACGGCAACCTTTTCGATTTTGATCCAAAAACAAATGCGGTGGCTGTCGAAGATCTTCGCGAAGTGGATCAGTATATGCTGATTAAGCTGAACAAGCTGATTGATAAAGTGAAAAAAGCGTATGATGAGTACGAATTTGCGGTTGTGTATCACAGCATTCATAATTTCTGCACAATCGAATTGAGCTCATTCTACCTTGATTTTGCAAAAGATATTGTCTACATCGAGCATGCGGATCATCCGGATAGACGCAGCATGCAGACAGTATTCTACGAAACGCTTCTTGCATTAGTGAAGCTTTCAGCGCCTATCCTTCCACATACGGCAGACGAATTGTGGTCTCATTTAACATTTGTTGAAGAGCAGAGCGTTCAGTTGACCGATATGCCGGAAACAATCACGGTTCCAAACAGTGAAGCGACTGAAGAAAAATTTGACCGCTTTATGGCTCTTCGTGATGACGTGTTAAAAGCATTAGAAACTGCGCGAAATGAAAAAATTATCGGTAAATCTTTGGAAGCAAACCTGAAATTGTATCCAAACAAAGAAAACAAGGAGCTCTTGGCTTCCATAAAAGAAAACCTTTCTCAGCTGTTTATTGTGTCTGAACTGACAATCAGCGAAGAAAATGAAGCGCCGAACGATGCGCAAAGCTTTGCGACGGGTAAAATCGCTGTCGAGAAAGCGGAAGGCGAAATGTGTGAGAGATCTCGTGTGATTTCAAAAGATGTAGGGGCAAATCCGAAATATCCTACACTTTCATTACGCAACGCTGAAATCGTTGAAAAATACTATCAAAAATAATGCAAAAGAGCCCGGCGTAAAAGCCGGGCTTTTTTTGTGCCAAGAGTGACATCCTTTAGAACGAAAGGAAAAATCTTATGGGCTTTAGATCATCATTCACAGGCAACAATAAAGATACTACGTTAAGAGCAGGAGTTGTGAAGAATGAATGATCAACTGACCGCAATTTATACGGAACTTCTTCTGATGAAAGAAGAATTACAGTCGAGATTATTTGAGTATTCTTGCTTTCAGGTTTCTACAAGCCCGCAAGCAGCAATCAATCAAAAACAAAAAGCAACTCTGATCTATCATATTAAAGAAGAACTTCAAGACGTTCTCCTTGCATTGTCCAAAATCGAAAACGGCACATTCGGATACTGTGAAGAAACTGGGGCCCCCATTCCTCTTGCAAAGCTGGCAGTGCTGCCGACGGCCCGAACAGCAAACGATTTTCTTTATTCTGTCCAATTTGAGAAAAAAACGCTTCCGATATGGAAATCAACGGATATCGAATATGGTCAGGCACTGTATGAATAACAGTGTCTGTCCGGTTAATATGCCTGATATTTCTTTACTCCAGTGCTTTTTATTGATAAAATGCATAATGGATTAAAGTAACCGTAAACTGGAGGAACGTTTGTGCTGTATTATATGATTGCACTACTTATTATTGCAGCCGATCAATTGACAAAATGGCTAGTTGTTAAGAACATGGAACTTGGCCAAAGCATTCCGATCATTGATCAGGTATTCTATATCACCTCCCATCGCAATACGGGTGCTGCATGGGGGATATTAGCGGGTCAAATGTGGTTTTTCTACCTCATAACAACCGCTGTTATTATTGGTATTGTTTATTACATACAGCGTTATACAAAGGGACAAAGGCTTCTTGGCGTTGCCCTCGGACTTATGCTTGGCGGTGCCATCGGCAACTTTATCGATCGGGCTGTCAGACAGGAAGTTGTGGATTTTATCCATGTTATTATTGTCAATTACAATTACCCGATATTTAACATCGCGGACTCTTCACTATGTGTCGGCGTAATGCTTTTATTTATACAAATGCTGTTGGACAGCGGGAAAAAGAAAAAGGAGCAATAGCATGAATCAAATTGATATAACCGCTTCAGAAGAACAAAAAAGTGAGCGGATTGATAAATTTTTGGCATCGACTGAGAATGATTGGTCAAGAACCCAGGTTCAGCAATGGGTAAAAGACGGACAGGTTGTCGTGAACGGAAGCGCGGTGAAAGCGAATTATAAAATTCAGCCGGGTGATCAGGTGACCGTCACTGTACCTGAACCGGAAGCGCTCGACGTCCTGGCAGAGCCTATGGATCTGGATATTTATTATGAGGACCAGGATGTGCTGGTCGTCAACAAACCTCGCGGAATGGTTGTTCACCCAGCACCCGGGCATCTTACGGGCACACTTGTAAACGGTCTTATGGCTCATTGCACAGACCTTTCCGGAATAAATGGTGTGATGCGCCCGGGTATTGTTCACAGAATCGATAAGGACACGTCCGGTTTATTAATGGTGGCGAAAAATGATATGGCGCACGAGTCACTCGTAAACCAATTGGTCAACAAAACGGTCACGCGGAAATATACGGCGGTTGTCCACGGGCTTATTTCTCATGATGACGGCACAATTGACGCGCCGATCGGACGGGATAAAAAAGACCGTCAAAGCATGACTGTGACACGTGATGGCAAAAACGCTGTCACTCATTTTCATGTGCTTGAGCGTTTTCAGGATTTTACGTTAGTGGAGTGCCAGCTTGAAACAGGGAGAACCCATCAAATTCGTGTTCATATGAAATATATCGGATTCCCATTAGCAGGCGATCCGAAATACGGCCCAAGAAAAACAATCGACTTTAATGGCCAAGCGCTTCACGCGGGAGTTTTAGGTTTTGACCATCCACGAACAGGAGAATATGTCGAATTTGAAGCGCCGCTTCCCGAGGATATGGCAGAATTAATCGAAAACCTCAGAAAAAACGGTTGACAGAGGGTTTCTTTTCTGAAATAATAAACGAAGCTGAATAGATTCTTTAAAACAGTCCAGAGAGGCTGAGAAGGATAACGGATAGACGGGATGCGTGTATAGGCGCGCACCTTGTCCTAAAACCCCTCTATGCTCTGGCAGGAGGGGTTTTTTCTTCTATATGAACTGTGAGGTGTCACACATTGAATCAAAAAGCTGTCATTCTCGACGAACAGGCAATTAGACGGGCGCTGACCAGGATTGCTCACGAAATGATCGAACGCAATAAAGGAATGAATAACTGCATTCTTGTCGGCATTAAGACAAGAGGGATTTACCTGGCAAAACGCCTTGCGGAACGCATTGAACAGATTGAGGGAAATCCTGTTACAGTCGGTGAAATTGATATTACTCTTTACAGAGATGATCTTTCTAAAAAAACAAGCAACGATGAACCGCTTGTAAAAGGTGCAGATATTCCGGTAGATATTACAGATCAAAAAGTCATTCTCGTTGATGATGTTCTGTATACCGGAAGAACAGTCAGAGCAGGAATGGATGCGCTTGTTGATGTAGGCAGACCTTCCTCCATTCAGCTTGCAGTGCTTGTGGACAGAGGACACCGGGAGCTGCCGATCCGAGCGGATTATATCGGGAAAAACATCCCGACATCAAAGTCTGAAAAGGTTATGGTACAGCTTGATGAGGTAGACCAAAACGATCTCGTCGCCATTTATGAAAACGAATAATAGATCACCTTTTTAAGGGCAATCCAGAGAGGTTGCAAAGAGGTGCACAACAAAGGCCCAAAAAGTATTCGGCAGGTCTTTGTATGCCTCTTTGCGTAAAAAAGCAAAGAGGTTTTTTTATACAGTCATTGAGTCATCCTAAAATGAAAGTCAACAATCAGGGGGAAATCATCATGAGTAAGAAAAAAGTAAATTTAGGGGTCAGGGATGTCCCGACACCTTTCTCTTGGGTTTCATTCAGCCTTCAGCATTTGTTTGCCATGTTTGGCTCAACCATTTTGGTTCCGAAGCTCGTCGGAATGAGTCCTGCTGTGGCGTTGGTGACAAGCGGCATCGGAACACTGGCGTACCTTCTTATTACCAAAGGACAAATTCCGGCGTATCTCGGTTCATCCTTCGCCTTTATTTCTCCGATCATTCTGGTAAAAGCGACCGGCGGGCCGGGAGCGGCAATGGTTGGAGCGTTTCTTGCAGGGCTGGTGTACGGGCTGATTGCCTTATTGATTAGGCAGCTTGGAACAGGATGGCTGATGAAGATTCTCCCGCCTGTAGTCGTAGGGCCTGTTATTATCGTCATCGGGCTGGGACTGGCAAGCACTGCAGTAAACATGGCGATGTATGCTGATCCGAACGCGAGTGAGTTGGTCTACAGCTTAAAGCACTTTAGTGTCGCAGGAGTTACGCTGGCAATTACGATTATTTGTGCGATTTTCTTACGAGGGTTTTTAAGCCTGATTCCGGTTCTGATCGGAATCATCGGCGGATACCTGTTTGCCCTTACTCAAGGGATTGTCAACTTCCAGCCGGTGCTTGACGCGAAATGGTTTGCAGTGCCTGAATTTATCATTCCGTTCAAAGATTATTCACCGTCAGTTACGCTCGGCATCGCAGCCGCAATGGTTCCTGTCGCATTTGTCACAATGTCAGAGCATATCGGCCACCAAATGGTGCTGAGCAAGGTTGTCGGACAAGACTTCATTAAAAAGCCAGGTCTTCATCGCTCTATTATGGGTGACAGTGTGGCGACAATCCTCGCTTCCCTGATCGGCGGCCCTCCGACAACGACTTACGGAGAAAACATTGGCGTGCTGGCCATCACAAGAGTATTCAGCGTCTTTGTCATCGGGGGCGCGGCAGTGATTGCCCTTTGCTTCGGCTTTATCGGCAAAATTTCAGCGCTGATCAGTTCAGTGCCGTCAGCGGTCATGGGAGGCGTCTCCTTCCTGCTGTTCGGAATCATTGCTTCAAGCGGCCTGAGAATGCTGATTGACAACAAAATTGATTATGAAAACAACAGAAACCTCATTATTACATCAGTTATCCTTGTCATCGGTGTAGGAGGCGCTTTTATCCAAGTGTCTCAGGGCGGATTCCAAGTGTCAGGAATGGCGCTTGCCGCAATTGTCGGTGTCATCTTAAACCTGATTCTTCCGCAGGCGAAGGAAGAGCAGGCAGACACATCTGAACAACATCATATTTAAAACCTTTTAATGAAAGTCCAGAGAGGCTTGGAAGGGTTATGAAGAGAAGGAAGCTTCAATGCTGCCCTCTATTTAACCATACCCCGAGTCTATCTTAGACCGGGGTTTTTTTTCAGCCTTAAGTTGAAAAGAGAGGGGAAAGAACATGAAGCATTTAACGACGATGAGTGAACTTAGCACTGAGGAAATCAAAGATTTGCTTCAAACAGCACAAGAGCTCAAAAGCGGAAAAACAGACAATCAGCTTACAGGAAAGTTTGCAGCAAACCTGTTTTTCGAACCGAGCACGAGAACGCGGTTCAGCTTTGAGGTCGCAGAAAAAAAGCTGGGCATGAATGTGCTTAACCTTGATGGAACAAGCACAAGCGTGCAAAAAGGCGAAACCTTATATGACACGATCCGGACGCTTGAATCAATCGGTGTGGACGTCTGCGTCATCAGGCACAGTGAGGATGAGTATTATGAAGAGCTTGTCAGCCAGGTGAACATTCCGATTCTGAATGCGGGAGACGGGTGCGGCCAGCATCCAACACAATCACTGCTTGATTTAATGACGATTTATGAAGAGTTCAATACGTTTAAAGGGCTTACCGTCTCCATTCACGGCGACATCAAGCATAGCAGAGTGGCAAGGTCAAATGCGGAAGTGTTGACAAGATTGGGTGCCCGGGTCCTATTTTCCGGCCCTTCGGAATGGCAGGATGAAGAAAATACATTCGGCACGTATGTCTCAATGGATGAAGCAGTTGAGTCTTCCGATGTTGTCATGCTGCTGCGCATTCAAAATGAACGACATCAGTCCGCTGTCAGTCAGGAAGGCTATTTAAACAAATACGGCTTGACCGTAGAACGGGCTGAGCGTATGAAGCGGCATGCGATCATCATGCATCCTGCTCCGGTAAACAGAGGAGTGGAGATTGATGACAGCTTAGTAGAAAGCGAAAAATCAAGAATCTTCAAGCAAATGAAAAATGGCGTATTTATCAGAATGGCAGTGATACAGCGTGCCTTACAAACCAATGTGAAAAGAGGAGAAGCAGCGTATGTCATATCTCATTAAAAACGGCTGGATACTAAACGAAAATGGTGAAAAAACACAAGCGGATATCCGAGTGACTGGAGAAACCATCACCGCAATCGGCAAGCTTGATGCAACGGATAATGAAACGGTAATTGATGCAAAAGGTTTGCTCGTTTCACCTGGGTTTGTTGATCTCCACGTGCATTTCAGAGAGCCGGGCGGAGAGAAAAAAGAAACTATTGAAACCGGGGCAAAAGCAGCGGCGCGCGGCGGCTATACTACAGTAGCAGCAATGCCGAATACGCGGCCGGTTCCTGATACAAAGGAGCAGATGGAATGGGTGCAAAACAGAATTAAAGAAACATCATGCGTAAGAGTTCTTCCATATGCATCCATTACGATCAGACAAATCGGCGATGAAATGACAAACTTTGAAGCGTTAAAAGAAGCCGGGGCATTTGCTTTTACAGATGACGGCGTTGGTATACAGACAGCAGGAATGATGTATGAAGCGATGAAACGGGCAGCCGCAATTGACAAAGCGATTGTTGCACATTGCGAGGACAACTCCTTAATTTACGGAGGGAGCGTACATGAGGGGACATTCTCCAAAGCGAACGGGCTAAACGGCATTCCTTCTGTGTGTGAATCGGTTCATATTGCTCGCGATGTGCTGCTGGCTGAGGCGGCAAACTGCCATTATCATGTATGCCATATCAGCACAAAAGAATCTGTCAGAGTTGTACGCGATGCGAAAAAAGCGGGAATCAGAGTGACAGCAGAAGTATCGCCGCATCATTTGCTGCTTTGTGATGAGGACATCCCGGGGCTGGACACAAACTATAAAATGAATCCTCCGCTCCGCAGCCCAGAAGACAGAGCTGCTTTAATTGAAGGTCTTTTAGACGGAACAATTGATTTTATCGCAACAGACCATGCACCGCATACGGAAGAAGAGAAGAACACAGAAATGAAGCTGGCGCCATTCGGAATTGTCGGCTTAGAAACAGCATTCCCGCTTCTTTACACACACTTTGTCAAAAATGGCAGCTGGTCACTGAAGCAGCTGATTGACTACATGACAATCAAGCCATGCGAAGCGTTCGGTCTCCCATATGGAACATTACAAACGGGGCAAGCTGCGGACATTACGTTAATCGATTTAGAAAAAGAAGCAGTTATAGACAAAGAGACATTTTTATCAAAAGGAAAAAATACACCATTCAACGGCATCAGTTGCACCGGCTGGCCGGTCGCTACAATTGCGGCAGGGAAGCTTGCTTATGAAGAGGGGAGACTTGTCAAATGAAGAGACGATTAGTACTGGAAAACGGAGCGGTATTCGAGGGAGAAGCTTTCGGAAGCTTAGAACACAACATGGGAGAAGTCGTTTTTAATACTGGGATGACAGGCTATCAGGAAATTTTATCTGATCCTTCTTACTGCGGACAGATCGTAACATTAACATACCCGCTTATCGGAAATTACGGCATTAACCGTGATGATTTTGAATCCATTACCCCTTTTGTCAAAGGGCTGATCATCAAAGAATTATGTGAGCTGCCTTCCAACTGGCGTTCAGCATACACCTTAGACGAGTATTTAAAAATGAAAAACATTCCCGGACTCCAGGGAATTGATACAAGGAAGCTGACAAGAATGATCCGCACGGCAGGCGCGCTAAAAGGAACATTCGCTTCATCTGATGAAGATATCGAAGCAGTGCTGAAAAGACTGAACGAAACGGAATTGCCAAGAAATCAAGTATCCCAAGTATCAGCAAAAACAGCATATCCGAGCCCGGGAAGAGGCAAACGCATTGTCTTGGTTGACTTCGGCATGAAACACGGGATTCTAAGAGAGCTGAACAAACGGAAATGTGACGTCATCGTTGTGCCTTACAACATTACAGCGGAAGAGGTGCTTCAGCTGAAACCGGACGGTATCATGCTTTCTAACGGACCTGGAGACCCGAAGGATGTGCCTGAAGCGATTGAAATGATTAAAGGTGTTCTTGGAAAAGTGCCATTATTCGGAATATGTCTCGGCCACCAATTATTCGCGCTGGCGTGCGGGGCGAATACTGAAAAAATGAAATTCGGCCACAGGGGCTCAAACCACCCGGTAAAAGAGCTGGCTACAGGAAAAGTTGCCTTAACATCTCAAAACCATGGATATACAGTTTCGTCTATCAGTAAAACAGAACTGGAAGTGACGCATATCGCAATTAACGACGATACGATTGAAGGGCTGAAGCATAAAACATTGCCGGCATTTACGGTTCAATATCATCCCGAAGCCTCACCTGGTCCTGAGGATGCCAACCATCTATTTGACAGATTCATCGAAATGATCGAAACAACAGAGAAAGAAGGGGAAGCGGTATGCCAAAACGCGTAGACATTAACAAAATTTTAGTAATCGGATCTGGACCGATCATCATCGGCCAAGCAGCAGAATTTGACTATGCGGGAACACAAGCCTGTCTTGCTTTGAAAGAAGAAGGCTATGAAGTCATCCTTGTCAACTCAAACCCTGCAACGATCATGACAGATACAGAAATGGCTGACCGGGTTTACATCGAACCGCTCACACCTGAATTCCTGACACGAATCATCAGAAAAGAGCGCCCGGATGCCATTCTTCCTACACTCGGAGGCCAAACCGGTTTGAATCTTGCGGTTGAGCTTTCTGAAAGAGGCGTTTTGGCAGAATGCGGCGTCGAAGTGCTTGGCACGAAACTGTCTGCGATTCAGCAAGCTGAAGACCGTGACTTGTTCAGAACATTAATGAATGAACTGAATGAACCGGTGCCTGAAAGTGAGATTATCCACTCCCTTGAAGAAGCAGAAAAATTCGTCAGTCAAATTGGATTCCCTGTCATTGTCCGCCCGGCATATACATTAGGCGGAACAGGCGGAGGCATCTGCTCGAATGAAACAGAGCTAAAAGAAATCGTTGAGAACGGCTTGAAATTAAGCCCGGTACACCAATGTCTGCTTGAAAAAAGCATCGCCGGCTATAAAGAAATCGAGTATGAAGTCATGAGAGACAGCCAGGATCACGCCATTGTCGTTTGTAACATGGAAAACATTGATCCAGTTGGAATCCATACTGGAGACAGTATTGTTGTCGCGCCGAGCCAAACGCTCAGCGATCGCGAATATCAGCTCTTGCGGAATGTATCGTTAAAACTGATTCGCGCGCTTGGGATCGAAGGCGGATGTAATGTCCAGCTCGCCTTAGATCCAGACAGCTTCCAATATTACATTATTGAAGTAAATCCGCGTGTCAGCCGTTCATCTGCCCTTGCATCAAAAGCAACGGGGTACCCGATTGCAAAGCTCGCTGCTAAAATTGCAGTCGGACTTTCATTAGATGAAATGATGAACCCGGTGACAGGAAAAACATATGCAGCATTTGAACCTGCTCTTGACTATGTCGTATCCAAAATTCCGCGCTGGCCGTTTGATAAGTTTGAATCAGCAAACAGAAAGCTTGGCACGCAAATGAAAGCGACAGGTGAGGTCATGGCAATCGGCCGCACGCTTGAAGAGTCATTGCTGAAGGCAGTGCGATCACTGGAAGCGGATGTGTATCATCTTGAATTGAAGGACGCCGCTGACATTTCAGATGAGCTTCTTGAAAAGCGAATTAAAAAGGCCGGTGATGAACGCTTATTCTACTTAGCTGAAGCGTACAGAAGAGGCTACACGGTAGAAGACCTCCATGAATTTTCCGCTATCGATGTCTTCTTCTTGCATAAGCTGTTCGGAATCGTACAGTTTGAAAAAGAATTGAAGGCCAATGCGGGCGATACAGATGTGCTGAGACGGGCAAAAGAACTCGGCTTCTCTGATCAGTACATCAGCCGTGAATGGAAAATGAAAGAATCTGAGCTTTACAGCTTGAGAAAACAAGCGGGGATTGCGCCGGTATTCAAAATGGTAGATACATGCGCGGCGGAATTTGAGTCAGAAACGCCATACTTCTATAGCACATATGAAGAAGAAAATGAATCTGTCGTTACAGATAAGAAAAGTGTGATGGTGCTTGGTTCGGGTCCGATTCGAATCGGTCAGGGTGTCGAGTTCGACTATGCGACGGTTCACTCTGTATGGGCAATTAAACAAGCAGGCTATGAAGCCATTATTGTCAACAACAACCCGGAAACCGTTTCAACAGACTTCAGCATCTCAGACAAGCTGTATTTTGAACCGCTTACGATTGAAGATGTCATGCACATCATTGACCTCGAACAGCCAATGGGCGTTGTCGTACAATTTGGCGGACAAACTGCGATTAACCTTGCTGACGAGCTTTCTGCACGCGGAGTGAAAATCCTTGGAACTTCATTAGAAGATTTAGACCGTGCCGAAGACCGGGATAAATTTGAACAAGCGCTTGGAGAACTTGGTGTTCCTCAGCCGCTTGGCAAAACAGCGACATCAGTTAATCAGGCGGTAAGCATCGCAAGTGATATCGGTTATCCGGTACTGGTACGCCCTTCCTATGTACTTGGCGGCCGGGCGATGGAGATTGTTTACCATGAAGAGGAACTGCTTCATTACATGAAAAATGCAGTCAAAATCAATCCACAGCACCCTGTATTAATTGATAGATACTTGACCGGAAAAGAAATTGAAGTCGATGCAGTATCCGACGGTGAAACAGTCGTCATTCCGGGAATTATGGAGCACATTGAACGTGCGGGCGTTCACTCCGGAGACTCAATCGCTGTTTATCCGCCTCAGTCTCTCACAGAGGACATTAAGAAAAAAATTGAACAATACACGATCGCATTGGCTAAAGGGCTGAATATTGTCGGTTTGCTCAATATTCAATTCGTCTTGTCGCAAGGCGAGGTGTACGTGCTAGAAGTGAATCCGAGATCAAGCAGAACCGTACCGTTTTTAAGCAAAATTACGGGTATCCCAATGGCGAATCTCGCAACAAAAATCATTCTTGGTCAAAAGCTGGCTGCGTTTGGCTATACAGAGGGCCTTCAGCCTGAACAGCAAGGTGTATTTGTAAAAGCGCCGGTCTTCTCCTTTGCCAAGCTGAGAAGAGTGGATATTACGTTAGGGCCTGAAATGAAATCAACAGGTGAAGTCATGGGGAAAGATTCGACACTTGAAAAGGCGCTCTACAAAGCCTTGATCGCTTCAGGTATTCAAATCCCGAACTACGGTTCCGTGCTTTTAACAGTAGCTGATAAGGACAAAGAAGAAGGGCTTGCCATTGCTAAGCGGTTCCACGCGATCGGCTACAACATTTTAGCGACGGAAGGAACGGCAGGCTACCTGAAAGAAGCTTCCATTCCAGCGAAGGTCGTCGGAAAAATCGGTCAGGATGGCCCGAACTTGCTTGATGTCATCAGAAACGGAGAAGCGCAGTTTGTCATCAATACGCTGACAAAAGGAAAGCAGCCGGCAAGAGACGGTTTTAGAATCAGACGTGAATCAGTAGAAAATGGTGTTGCCTGCCTAACATCTTTAGATACGGCAGAGGCGATATTGCGAGTGCTGGAAAGCATGACATTCCGTGCTGATCAAATGCCGGCAGTCAACACAAATCAGGAGGCGGCAGTCACTATATGAAAAAAGCGTATTTGACAGTATGTTCTAACCAGCAAATTGCAGACCGGGTGTTTCAAATGGTTCTGAAAGGGGAGCTTGTCCAAGGGTTTACAACCCCTGGACAGTTCCTTCATCTTAAAGTGAGCGAAGCGGTTACGCCTCTTTTGAGAAGGCCGATCAGCATCGCAGACGTCAACTTTGAAAAAAATGAAGTCACCATCATTTATCGGGTAGATGGGGAAGGGACAAGACTCTTGTCACTGAAGCAGCAGGGAGAACTTGTGGATGTCCTCGGGCCTTTGGGAAATGGCTTTCCTGTTAATGAAGTTCAACCCGGAAAGACGGCTTTGCTGGTAGGAGGCGGAGTAGGTGTGCCGCCTCTCCAAGAGCTGTCGAAACGCTTGATTGAAAAAGGGGTAAATGTCATCCACGTTTTAGGATTCCAATCGGCAAAGGATGTTTTTTACGAGGAAGAATGCCGGCAGTACGGAGACACGTATGTGGCAACAGCTGACGGAAGCTACGGGGAAACCGGATTTGTCACAGATGTGATTAAACGGAAAAAGCTAGAGTTTGATATCCTCCTCAGCTGCGGGCCGACACCGATGCTCAAGGCGTTAAAACAGGAATATGCCCATAAAGAAGTATATCTGTCCATGGAGGAACGAATGGGCTGCGGAATCGGCGCATGCTTCGCGTGTGTGTGCCATACAAACGAAAGTGAGACATCCTATGTAAAAGTATGTCTCGACGGGCCTGTATTTAAAGCTCAGGAGGTGGCGCTGTAATGCTAGAGGTGAAATTGCCGGGACTTGATTTGAAAAACCCAATCATTCCTGCATCAGGCTGCTTCGGTTTTGGAAAAGAATTTTCACGTTTTTATGATTTGTCTTGTCTTGGAGCTATCATGATTAAGGCTACGACAAAGGAGCCGCGCTTTGGGAATCCGACGCCGCGGGTAGCTGAGACTGGTGCTGGAATGCTCAATGCGATCGGTCTCCAAAATCCGGGGCTGGATAGTGTGTTGCATCATGAGCTGCCGTGGCTTGAGCAGTTTGATACACCGATCATTGCCAATGTCGCAGGTTCTCAAGTCGATGATTATGTTGAAGTCGCAGAACATATCAGCAAAGCGCCTAATGTTCATGCTCTTGAATTGAATATTTCCTGCCCGAATGTGAAAACAGGCGGAATCGCTTTTGGCACGAATCCTGAAATGGCTGCCGATTTGACAAAAGCGGTGAAAGAGGTTTCGGATGTACCCGTTTATGTGAAGCTATCCCCGAACGTGGCTAATATCACAGAAATTGCATTAGCGATCGAGGAAGCGGGAGCGGACGGTCTTACGATGATCAACACACTAATCGGCATGAGACTCGATTTAAAAACCGGCAAACCGATATTAGCGAATAAAACAGGGGGACTTTCGGGCCCTGCTGTGAAGCCGGTTGCCATTCGCATGGTGTATGAAGTCAGCCAGATGGTCAACATCCCGATTATCGGAATGGGAGGCGTGCAAACGGCTGAAGATGCCCTGGAATTTCTTCTCGCGGGAGCAAGCGCAGTCGCTGTCGGAACAGCAAACTTTGTGAATCCTTTTGCATGTCCAGAGATTATTGAACAGCTCCCATCTGTTTTGCTCCAATACGGCTATCAATCAATTGAAGAATGCATCGGAAGGAGCTGGAATCATGAAAAACAACCTGCCCATCATCGCGCTTGATTTTGCGTCAGCTGAAGAAACACTTGCGTTCTTAGCGCCTTTTCAGCAAGAACCGTTATTTGTAAAGGTTGGGATGGAGCTTTTTTATCAAGAAGGGCCATCTATCGTGAAACAACTAAAAGAAAGAAACTGCGAGCTATTTTTAGATCTAAAGCTTCATGACATCCCGACTACTGTAAACAAAGCGATGAAGCGCCTTGCCAGTCTTGGAGTAGACCTCGTCAATGTTCATGCTGCCGGGGGCAAAAAAATGATGCAGGCAGCTCTCGAAGGCTTAGAAGAAGGTACGCCGGCTGGAAAAAAACGTCCGTCACTTATCGCGGTAACCCAGCTGACAAGCACATCTGAACAAATCATGAAAGATGAACTGCTGATCGAAAAGTCTCTGATTGATACGGTTGTGCACTACAGCAAACAGGCGGAAGAAAGCGGACTGGATGGAGTGGTCTGCTCTGTTCATGAAGCAAAAGCCATTTACCAAGCGGTGTCGCCTTCATTTCTGACTGTCACTCCGGGGATCAGAATGTCAGAGGACGCTGCGAATGACCAAGTTCGCGTAGCGACGCCTGCCATTGCAAGAGAGAAAGGTTCATCAGCGATTGTAGTAGGACGCTCGATTACAAAAGCGGAAGACCCGGTAAAAGCCTATAAGGCTGTCAGACTTGAATGGGAGGGAATCAAATCTTGAAACAAATCATCGCAAAACATCTATTAGACATCCAAGCTGTATTTTTACGCCCGAACGAGCCGTTCACATGGGCAAGCGGCATTTTATCACCGATCTACTGTGACAACCGCCTTACGCTATCTTTCCCAGAGGTCAGAAACGATGTTGCTTCAGGTATCAGCAAGCTTGTTAAAGAGCATTTTCCTGAAGCTGAAATGATTGCGGGAACAGCAACTGCCGGTATTCCTCATGCTGCTCTTGCGGCGGACCATTTGAATCTTCCGATGTGTTATGTGAGGAGCAAGCCGAAGGCGCACGGAAAAGGCAATCAGATTGAGGGAGCTGTGCAAGAAGGGCAAAAAACAGTCGTCATTGAAGACTTAATTTCCACAGGAGGCAGCGTGCTTGAAGCTTGTGCAGCTTTACAAGCGGCCGGCTGTGAAGTGCTTGGTGTCGTCTCAATCTTTACGTACGGACTTCCTAAAGCGGAGGAAGCCTTCGCAAAGGCAGAACTGCCATACTACTCATTAACCGATTATGATACGCTCACAGAGGTCGCGCTTGAAAACGGAAATATTCATTCAGATGATCTAAAAAAGCTGCAAACATGGAAACGAAATCCCGAGTCAAAAGATTGGTTTAAAAAATAAAAAATAAATTCAAATGATGTAAAGAGGCTTCAAAGCCTTGCTGTACTTGAAAACAGGCTGTGAGGCCTGTTTTTTTATTAATCCTATAAAAAAAGTCGGGTTGACTTATGTTAGAATTGTGCTAAAATTTACTACAAATCTAAAAACTTATCAAGAGCGGCTGAGGGACTGGACCTATGAAGCCCGGCAACCTGCATAGTTTGTAAGGTGCTACTTCCAGCAAAATGAATTCCATTTTGAAAGATAAGGGCTGCATGCTGTTCCTGTCTTTCTTTCCGCCGGATTGAAAGTTTTTTATTTTAAGAGGTAAAAAGGCTATCTGTATATCAGCAGCCGCGAATCACATTACATGGGAAAAGACAACCGGCAGAAAGCTACTGTTTGTTTGTCTCCGAAAGGAGGAAAGAAGAAATGTTAACGTATGATAATTGGGAAGAACCAACGATTACATTTCCGGAAGACGATCCTTATAAAGGAGCGCTGTCAGTTTTAAAATGGGCATACGGCCATTACGGCGATCAGCTTGTTTATGCCTGCAGTTTCGGAATTGAGGGAATCGTTCTGATTGACTTAATTTATAAAGTGAAAAAAGACGCAGAGATTGTGTTTCTTGATACAGGACTTCATTTTAAAGAAACCTATGAAACAATTGAACGAGTGAAAGAGCGTTATCCGGGTCTTAATATCATCCTGAAAAAACCAGATCTCACCCTTGAGGAACAAGCCGAAGAACATGGTGACAAACTATGGGAAAGAGAGCCGAATCAGTGCTGCTATCTTAGAAAGGTCGTTCCTTTAAGAGAGGCGCTTTCAGGACATCCAGCCTGGCTTTCCGGCCTGCGCCGTGATCAAGGGCCAAGCCGTGCCAATACGAATTTCTTAAACAAAGATGAAAAATTCAAGTCAGTAAAAGTTTGCCCGCTTATCCATTGGACTTGGAAAGACATTTGGAGATATACATCCCGGAATGAACTGGACTACAATCCGCTTCATGACCAAGGCTATCCAAGTATTGGCTGTGCGCCTTGCACTTCTCCCGCTTTTACAGCAGAAGATTTGCGCTCAGGCAGATGGAATGGTATGGCGAAAACAGAATGCGGACTGCATGAATAAGGAGCTGCAAAATGGAATTAGCCGCTATTTTATTTAGCTTGTTTTTCGCGATGAATATTGGTGCAAGCGGCGCTGCAGCTTCGATGGGGGTTGCTTACGGCTCCGGAGCCATCAAAAAGAAAACTTACGCTTTGATCCTATGCGCAGTCGGTGTCTTTGCCGGGGCGGTCATTGGCGGAGGCGAGGTTGTAAAAACAATCAGCTCCGGCATTATTCCTGAGCAGACGATTACACTGACGATTGTTTGCATCATTATTGGAGCTGCTGCCCTGTCGCTCTTTACTGCTAATCTGCTCGGCATTCCTTTGTCGACAAGTGAAGTAACAGTCGGCGCGGTTGTCGGCGTGGGAGTGGCTTATAAAGTATTGTTTGTGAACAATCTTCTGATCATTGTGTCATTTTGGGTTTTTGTCCCGCTGTTCGCTTTCGGCTTCACCTATTTCGTATCTAAGCTGTTTCGTTATTTTAAGATTGAAGTAAAATCTTCTAAAAAGCAAAAAATCCTCGGCATTGTTTTGTTAGTTGCCGGATTTTTCGAAGCATTCTCTGCCGGCATGAATAACGTGGCGAATGCTGTTGGCCCGTTAGTAGCTGCCGGTGTGCTTGATGTCGGAAAAGGAACCTTGTATGGAGGAGCTTTTGTTGCTCTTGGCGCACTGTTATTAGGCCGGCGAGTGCTAGAAACAAACGGGAAGAAAATTACGAGGTTCTCCAAAGGGGAAGGCATTCTCTTATCCGGTACAGGAGCGGGACTGGTGATCATCAGTTCTGTATTTGGGATGCCGGTGCCCTTGGCGCAAGTCACGTCATCGTCTATTATCGGAATAGGCATGGCGAAAAACGGTCCGAACGTGTTCCATAAACAAGTTGTTCAAACGATGCTGAAGGTATGGATCGTATCGCCGTTTTTATCTTTATCGATTTCTTATCTGCTTGTATCCTTGTTTTTAAAAGCAGATTATTATTCGATCTTTATCATGGTAAGTGTGCTTTTAGCGGCGGGCGGTGCCATCAGCCTGACAAAGGCCATTCGTAAAGAGAGACGCTCAGTCCACGAACAAGGCGGGGGAATCTGATCATTAATCTGAGTAATTTTATAAGTTAACTAGGAGGAGATGGATATTATGAGCTTAGCACCACACGGAGGAACATTAGTAAACAGAGTAGATGAATCATATGATGTGAGCGGCATTCAAAAAGAAATTGAACTTGATTTAATTTCTTTCGCGGATTTGGAATTGATCGGTATCGGTGCATACAGCCCGATTGAAGGTTTCTTTAATGAAAAAGATTACGTATCAGTGGTCGAAAACATGCGTCTTTCTTCCGGCGTTGTCTGGTCTCTTCCAATCACGCTTCCGGTCGATGCGCAAAAAGCAGCGGAACTGTCACTTGGTGAAACGGTAAAGTTAACGTATGAAGGAGAAACTTACGGCGTTATCCAAATCGAAGACCTGTACGTGCCTGACAAACAAAAAGAAGCTGTCAATGTGTACAAAACAGATGAACAGGAGCATCCTGGTGTTAAAAAGCTGTTCAGCCGCGGCAATACATATGTCGGCGGACCGATTACGTTGATTAAAAAAGCTTCAAAACAGTTCCCTGAATTTACATTTGAACCGTCAGAAACGAGACGCCAGTTTGCGGAAAAAGGCTGGGAAACCATTGTCGGTTTCCAAACAAGAAACCCTGTTCACAGAGCGCATGAATACATTCAAAAAACGGCTCTTGAAACAGTAGACGGCTTGTTCTTGAATCCGTTAGTAGGTGAAACAAAATCTGATGACATTCCAGCTGATGTACGGATGGAAAGCTACCAAGTGCTTCTTGATCATTATTACCCGAAAGATCGTGTTTTCCTTGGTGTCTTTTTAGCGGCGATGCGTTATGCAGGCCCGAGAGAAGCAATTTTCCACGCGCTTGTCAGAAAGAACTACGGCTGCACACATTTCATCGTCGGCCGTGATCATGCAGGTGTAGGCGACTATTACGGAACATACGAAGCACAGGAACTGTTTGACACATTTAAACCTGAAGAACTCGGAATTACACCGCTGAAATTTGAGCACAGCTTCTTCTGTAAAAAATGCGGAAATATGGGAACAGCAAAAACTTGCCCTCATGGCAGAGAGCATCACGTCATTTTATCAGGCACTAAGGTAAGAGGTATGCTGAGAGACGGTGTGCTGCCGCCTGCTGAATTCAGTCGAAAAGAAGTAGTAGAAGTGTTAATCAAAGGGATGAAGAAAAAAGAAGAAGTAGGCGTATCTTAAGGAGGACTGGCAGTGACAAATCGCGATATTGTATGGCATGAAGCCTCTATCACAAAAGAAGAGTATCAGCAAAAAAACAAGCATAAAAGCTCCATTCTCTGGCTGACAGGGTTAAGCGGCTCAGGCAAATCAACCATTGCCAACGCCGCTGCGAGAGAATTGTTTGAGCAAGGCTACCAAGTCATTGTGCTGGACGGGGATAATATCCGTCACGGCCTAAATAGGGATCTTGGTTTTTCTGATGAAGACCGAAAAGAAAACATCCGCCGGATCGGAGAGGTGGCGAAGCTTTTTGTTCAGCAGGGAACCATTGTGATTACTGCTTTTATCTCTCCTTTCCGCGAGGACAGACAACAGGTTCGCGAGCTTGTGGAAGCGGGCGAATTTAATGAAGTCTACATTAAATGCGACCTTGATATTTGTGAACAAAGAGATCCGAAAGGGCTTTACAAAAAAGCAAGAAACGGCGAGATTCCGTTCTTTACAGGAATTGATTCTCCTTATGAAGAACCGGAAGCTCCAGAGCTCGTTCTTGATTCAGGACAGCATGACCGTGAAGCGTGTAAAAATCAGCTGATCGAGTTTGTTAAACAAAAATTGAGCTGAATATGATCTGCTGCGTTCTTCTCAGATGCCGGAATGCAAGCGAGAACATCATCACAGCGAATCTTCTGGAAGAACTCGAATAGATCGGGGGAAATACGATGGGGAAAGTATATATTGTAGGAGCGGGTCCCGGTGACCCTGATCTGCTGACAATTAAAGCGCTGAAAGCCATTGAAAAAGCTGATGTCATCTTATATGACAGATTAGTAAATAAAGAGATTTTACAATATGCCAAAGAGCAAGCAGACCTGATCTACTGCGGGAAGCTTCCGGATTTTCATACGATGAAGCAGGAAACCATCAATCGATTTCTTGTGAAGTATGCGCAAAAAGGGAAAATGGTTGTCAGACTGAAAGGCGGAGACCCTTTTGTGTTCGGGAGAGGAGGGGAAGAAGCGGAATGCCTCTCTGAAAATGGAATTCCGTTTGAAATCATTCCCGGCATTACGTCTGGAATCGCGGCAGCCGCTTATGCCGGGATTCCTGTTACCCATCGGGATGCGGGCTCTAACGTCGCTTTTGTAACGGGTCACTATAAAAAAGAAGAAGATTTTGAGGAAAAGTGGAAAGCGCTGGCTACAGGAATTGATACACTTGTCATCTATATGGGTATCAAAAACGTGCAGCAGATTGAAAGAAAACTCCTTGAAAATGGCCGGGACGGTTCTACGCCAGCAGCCTTTATTCATTGGGGGACAACGGACAAGCAAAAATCTGTTTTTTGTACAGTTGACACCCTTTCAGAAACGGTGATAAAAGAAAACATTACAAATCCGAGTTTAATTGTCATTGGAAATGTTGTAAATTATCACTATAAGCTGGAATGGTTTGAATCTGAACTAAAAAAACAAGATTTAAGCGAGGCGTTGTAAAAATGAAACAAGCAATTTTATATGTCGGCCACGGCAGCCGGGTCAAAAAAGCGCAGCAAGAAGCCGCAGCCTTTTTGGAAGGATGCAAGGCCCACATCTCTGTGCCAGTACAAGAAATCAGCTTTTTAGAGCTTCAGGAGCCGACAATTGAGACAGGATTTGAAGCATGTGTGAAGCAAGGTGCCACTCATATCGCAGTGGTGCCTCTGCTTCTTTTAACAGCTGCGCATGCAAAACATGATATTCCGGAAGAAATTGTCCGTGTTGCATCTCGATATCCATCAGTCCGTATTTCATACGGAAAGCCGATCGGGATTGACGAAGAAGTAGTCAAGGCTGTATATCACCGAATGAAAGACATAGGTGTTCCGTATGAAAATGCCAGAGTGGTGCTCATCGGAAGGGGAAGTTCAGATCCAGACGTCAAAAGAGACGTAACCGGAATTGCTAATCTTCTTCAGGAAATGGTTCCAGTGAAGGAAGTCATTCCGTGCTTTTTGACAGCATGCGGCCCTAATTACAAAGAGGTTTTTTCAGAACTTGAAAAAGATGACGGCATAACAACCTTTATCGTTCCATATTTGCTTTTTACGGGTATGCTGATGAATGAAATCGAACGAGAGGTTCAGAAATTAAAAGCCCATAATCCGAACGTCTACCTCTCTTCCTATATCGGTTTTCATCCTCATGTGAAAAACGCATTTTTGAACCGTGTGAGAGAAACTGCGGCAAATTCTGAGGGACAATTTGATTTTGATGGAGGTTCATATGCTTCCGCTGCACATTAGCCTGGAAAAGAAGAAGGTTGTGATTGCGGGGGGCGGAAGCATCGCTCTCAGAAGGCTGAAAACGGTGATTTCTGAGGGAGCTGATATAACGCTTGTCAGTCCGGATGTGGAACCGGAAATCAAGCAAATGGCAGAAGAGCGGCGTATCAAATGGGAAAAACGGACAATTGAAAAAGAAGATTATCTCAATGCTTTCTTCATTATTGCTGCGACGGATAATGCGGCAGTGAACAAAGAAATTGCCCAATCCGCTTCGCCTTTTCAGCTTGTCAATTGTGTCAGTGACGCTGAGCTTGGCAATGTATATATGCCGAAAATCGTAAAAAGAGGGCATGTCACTGTGTCTGTTTCTACAAGCGGAGCCAGTCCAAAGCACACGAAAGAGCTTGCTGAAAACGTGGATAAGCTGATTGACGGCGATTTTGTTGCTGAAGTGAACAGGCTTTATCAGATGAGAAGAAAGAAATAAGCCAGAGCATACAAATGCTCTGGCTTTTCTTTATGCGGCTCAGCTTTTTTTGAGCTTGATGACAGTATCAGCATCAGGCGTGACAAAGACGGTATGCTGGCTGTCATAAGTGACGAAACCGGGTTTCGCGCCGTTTGGTTTTTTGACATGCCTGATTTTTGTATAATCTACAGGCACTGAACTTGAATCTTTAGCTTTTGAAAAATAAGCTGCAATTGTCGCGGCTTCCATGATTGTTTGCTCATCAGGTTCGCTGCTTCTGATCACAACGTGGGAGCCGGGAATGTCCTTCGTGTGAAGCCAGATATCGTCTCTGGCCGCCACTCTTGTCGTTAAATATTCATTTTGACGATTGTTCTTACCCACTAAAATTGTCAGCCCTGAGGTGGATTCATATGTTTCTAACACCGGATTGTGCGGTTTTTGCTTTTTCTGGCCTTTTTGCTGCTTAGGGCGTAAATATTTGCCCTCAACAAGCTCTTCCCTGATTTCGCTGATATCCCGGGGAGAAGCGGACGAAAGCTGCTGAATCAGCTGATCAAAATATTCGATCTCTTCCTGTGCCAGCCTGATTTGCTCCTCGACAACTGCGACCGAATTTTTCGCTTTCTGATACTTCGTGAAATAGGCCTGTGCGTTTTCAGAAGGCGTTTTGTTCGGGTTTAAAGGAATCGTGATTGTCGGGCTTTCTTCATCATAATAATTGATGACCTCAGCCTGTTTATCACCTTTTTTCAGCATATATAAATTAGCGGTTAAAAGCTCTCCGTAAAGCTGAAATTCCTTCGCGTTTTCCGAATACTCCAGGGTTTTCTCTAATTTTTTGATTTTGTTGGCATTCTTCTTCCGTTCGTTCACAACAAAACGCTCAAGATCCTGAGCCTGTTGCTTAACCCGGTCTCGTTCAGCTTTTCCGAAATAAAAACGGTCGAGCAGTTCGCTTAATGAATCAAAACGGCGCGCTTCGCCCTTTAGATGAGTCAGCTCCAGCAGATAAAAATATTCCTTTCCGTTTACAGTCGTAATGTTGGGAATGAAACGGTGCTCTTTCACTTCGGCAAACAGTGCCAGCAACGCTTTTGGCAGTGTGACTTTGTTGGCAAGGCCTGCTCTGTGAACCGCTTCTTTGGCGAAAAGCGGAGACACGCCTGAAAAGTGGTCGACAATTTGTTTATCAAGCCTTCCTTCTTGAAAGCTGAGGTGACGCAAAATATCATCTTCTGACGCCTCAAGAGGCGATATTTTGTCCTGAGCAGGCGGAAGCTTATAATCTTGGCCGGGCAGTACTGTACGGTAGCTGTTCATTGACGGTGATAAATGCTTAAGTCCGTCGATAATCACATTTTCTGCTGCGTCAGTCAAAATGATATTGCTGTGGCGGCCCATAATTTCTACATAAAGCTTTCGTACGGTTTCATCGCCAATTTCGTTTCGGCTTTTGATATGAAAAATCATAATGCGGTCTAAGCCCGCTTGTTCAATTTTCTCAATGAATCCGCCTTCGATATGCTTTCTCAGCAACATGCAAAACATTGGCGGTTCGCTTGGATTTTCATAAGCTTGTGCCGTGATATGCACCCGTGAATAGCTCGGATGTGCCGATAATAATAGTTTTTGGTTTTTTCCCTTGGCACGGATGTGGAAAATCACATCGTGCTTATATGGCTGATGGATTTTTGTAATTCGTCCGCCCATTATTTTCTCGTTAAGTTCGTGTGTCATTCCGTATGTAAACATGCCATCAAACGACATATGCAATACACCCTCTCATTCTTCCTGCATTCGATAATTATAGCATGAAATGGGACGAGTCAGAATAAGCATGCTTATAGAGTGATATCTCTATAAGAGAGCAGGGGAGTGGACGAGCGGAATGAAGTTTCATGAAATGGGACAAACAGATTTACTAGAGGCAACCAATACGTCCATGAAACAAGGATTAACAGAAAAAGAGGTAAAAAAACGCCTTGACAAGCATGGACCAAACGAGCTGCAAGAAGGGAAAAAAACTTCAGCGCTTCTCTTGTTTTTCGCGCAGTTCAAAGATTTTATGGTGCTTGTGCTTCTGGCGGCAACGTTAATCTCAGGATTTCTTGGTGAATATGTAGATGCGGTTGCGATTATTGCGATTGTGTTTGTGAATGGCATACTCGGTTTCTTTCAAGAAAGGCGTGCTGAGCAATCTCTTCAGGCTTTAAAAGAGCTTTCAACACCGCACGTCATGGCACTCAGGGAAGGAAGCTGGACAAAGATTCCTTCTAAGGAACTGGTGCCGGGTGATATTGTGAAATTTACGAGCGGGGACAGAATTGGCGCAGACGTTCGAATTGTTGAAGCGAGAAGCCTTGAAATAGAAGAATCAGCGCTAACCGGGGAATCAATCCCGGTTGTGAAGCATGCTGATAAATTGAAAAAACCGGATGTTTCACTCGGCGATATTACCAATATGGCATTTATGGGTACGATTGTGACCCGCGGCAGCGGTGTCGGGGTTGTCGTCGGGACAGGAATGAATACGGCTATGGGGAAAATTGCCGACATGCTTGAATCGGCAGGGACATTGTCAACCCCGCTGCAAAGAAGACTGGAGCAGCTCGGGAAGATTTTGATTGTTGTTGCATTGCTTCTGACCGTACTTGTCGTTGCTGTCGGTGTTATTCAGGGTCATGATCTGTACAGTATGTTTTTAGCAGGTGTCTCGTTAGCGGTAGCCGCTATTCCGGAGGGGCTGCCGGCGATTGTGACAGTGGCGCTTTCGCTTGGTGTACAGAGGATGATTAAACAAAAATCCATTGTTAGAAAGCTTCCTGCTGTTGAAACGCTTGGGTGTGCGTCTATCATTTGCTCAGATAAAACAGGGACAATGACCCAAAACAAAATGACAGTGACGCATGTCTGGTCCGGAGGGAAAACATGGAGAGTGGCAGGGGCCGGCTATGAACCGAAAGGAAGCTTCACACTAAACGAAAAAGAGATCAGTGTCAATGAACATAAGCCGCTTCAGCAGATGCTTCTGTTCGGAGCGCTTTGTAACAACTCCAATATTGAGAAAAGAGACGGCGAATATGTGCTTGACGGAGATCCGACAGAGGGAGCGCTGCTCACCGCGGCAAGAAAAGGCGGTTTTTCAAAGGAGTTTGTTGAATCTAATTACAGAGTGATTGAAGAATTTCCGTTTGATTCCGCACGGAAAATGATGACTGTCATCGTAGAGAATCAAGACAGAAAGCGCTATATCATTACAAAAGGTGCGCCGGATGTACTCATGCAGCGATCTTCCCGTATTTATTATGATGGCTCAGCGGCTCTTTTTTCAAATGAAAGAAAAGCAGAAACAGAGGCGGTATTAAGACATTTGGCATCACAGGCGCTCAGAACGATAGCGGTCGCCTACAGGCCGATAAAAGCAGGCGAAACACCGTCAATGGAGCAGGCGGAAAAAGATCTGACCATGCTTGGCCTTTCAGGTATCATTGATCCCCCGCGGCCGGAAGTCAGACAGGCGATTAAAGAATGCCGTGAAGCGGGAATTAAGACCGTCATGATTACAGGTGATCATGTAGAAACCGCTAAAGCGATAGCGAAAGACTTGCGCCTCCTTCCGAAAAGCGGCAAAATCATGGACGGCAAGATGCTGAATGAACTTTCTCAAGAAGAGCTTTCTCATGTGGTGGAGGATGTGTATGTATTTGCCCGCGTTTCCCCTGAACATAAACTAAAAATCGTAAAAGCCTATCAGGAGAACGGGCATATTGTGGCGATGACGGGAGACGGCGTCAATGATGCTCCTGCCATTAAACAGGCTGATATCGGCGTCTCTATGGGCATTACCGGGACAGATGTGGCCAAAGAAGCATCATCTCTTGTTCTCGTGGATGATAATTTTGCGACGATTAAATCAGCGATAAAAGAAGGCAGGAACATCTACGAAAATATCAGGAAGTTTATCAGATACCTGTTGGCGTCTAACGTCGGAGAAATCCTTGTCATGCTGTTTGCGATGCTGCTTGCCCTTCCTTTACCGCTGGTTCCGATTCAGATTTTGTGGGTCAACTTGGTGACGGACGGATTGCCGGCAATGGCGCTCGGCATGGATCAGCCGGAAGGAGACGTCATGAAGCGCAAGCCCCGTCATCCGAAAGAAGGGGTATTTGCCCGCAAGCTAGGATGGAAGGTCGTTTCCAGAGGATTTTTAATCGGAGTTGCCACTATTTTAGCGTTTATCATTGTGTACCACCGCAATCCGGAAAACTTGGCTTATGCCCAGACGATCGCGTTTGCCACATTGGTGCTCGCTCAGCTTATTCACGTGTTTGACTGCCGCAGCGAAACTTCTGTTTTCTCTAGAAATCCGTTTCAAAACCTGTATTTAATCGGCGCGGTATTGTCATCCATTTTGCTGATGCTTGTAGTAATCTACTATCCGCCGCTTCAGCCGATTTTCCATACTGTAGCCATCACGCCGGGGGACTGGATGCTCGTCATCGGTATGTCCGCCATCCCTACTTTTTTGCTGGCGGGGTCACTTTTAACAAGAAAAAAATAAATTCATATGATATAATCTTAGGGGTAATAGCGTGTCTATTGCCCTTTTATTATGAGAACAGGGAAGAATTGGGTGTTTTAAAATGATACGAAGTATGACAGGCTTCGGCAGTGCAAGCAAAACACAAGACGATCTCTCTGTAAGCGTTGAACTTAAATCTGTGAACTACAGATTTAAAGAAGTGAACGCTCGTTTGCCAAGGCCTTTGCTATATTTTGAAGATAAGCTGAAACAGACCATTCTGCAGCATATTCAGCGCGGAAGAATTGAGCTTTTCGTATCCGTTGACAGCGATATGCTTGTTGAGAAAAGGCTTGAAATTGATTGGCCGCTGCTCGATGAGTTTGTCGCAGCCGCGAGAGATATGAAGAAGCGGTATCAATTGTCTGCAGAGCCCGATGTAATGGATTTCTTTAAGCTTGATCATGTCGTCCAGGTTCATGAAGAACAGACGCAAAATGACAAGCTGGAGGCGTTGATCATCGATGCTGCAGAAGAAGCGGTAAAAGGTCTCTGTGAAATGCGTGAAAAAGAGGGGCTGCTCTTAGCGAAAGACTGCCTGATGCATATTGATCAGCTTGAAGAGCTGGTGAGAGAAACTGAATTGCTGGCTGCAGATGTCGTATCTCGTTACCGGGAACGGCTGTATGCCAGAATCAAAGAATGGACTGAAGACGTATTAGACGAGAGCCGGCTTGTAACAGAATGCGCTATTTTTGCAGACCGCTCTGATATCACTGAAGAGATTACAAGGCTGAAGAGCCACTTCGCCCAGTTTCGTGATATATTAGCTAGTGGCGGAGCTGTCGGGCGCAAACTCGACTTTCTTGTTCAGGAGCTCAATCGGGAAGCAAATACGATCGGCTCAAAAGCAAATGATCATCAGATCACAAAGCTTGTCGTTGAAATGAAAAGTTCTATTGAAAAAATAAAAGAACAAGTGCAAAATATAGAATAGTGACTGTGCGTATTGTTTACAGACGGTCTTACTAGGCTAAACTAGAGACGTCTATTTTACAGGGGGAACGTAGAAGATGACGATTAAACTGATTAATATCGGATTTGGCAATATCATCTCCGCCAATCGGATGATTTCGATTGTCAGCCCGGAGTCTGCGCCAATCAAACGGATGATTCAGGATGCAAGAGACCGCGGAATGCTAATTGACGCTACATACGGACGAAGAACCCGTGCAGTTGTCGTCATGGATAGTGATCACATTATCTTATCTGCCGTCCAGCCTGAGACAGTTGCACACAGACTTTCTGTTAAAGAAGAAATTATGGATGAAGGGCAGGGGTAATTGCCGCATGAAAGAAAGAGGGTTATTAATCGTTCTCTCAGGTCCCTCAGGAGTTGGTAAAGGAACGGTTCGACAAGCGATCTTTTCGCAGGAAGACACAAAATTTGAATATTCGATTTCAGTAACCACAAGAAGTCCAAGAGAGGGCGAAGTGAACGGAGTCGATTATTTTTTCAAAACAAGAGACGAATTCGAGCAAATGATTGCGGACAACAAGCTGCTTGAATGGGCAGAGTATGTCGGCAATTATTACGGCACGCCAGTCGATTATGTTGAACAGACGCTTCAAGATGGAAAAGACGTCTTTTTAGAAATTGAAGTTCAAGGGGCTCTTCAAGTGAGAAATGCTTTCCCGGAAGGCCTGTTTATTTTCCTTGCGCCTCCAAGCCTTTCTGAACTGAAAAACAGAATCGTGACACGAGGAACAGAAACAGACGCTCTGATTGAAAATCGAATGAAAGCCGCAAAAGCTGAGATCGAAATGATGGATGCTTATGACTATGTCGTTGAAAACGATAATGTCGAAACGGCTTGCGATAAAATCAAAGCAATCGTTCTTGCTGAACATTTGAAGCGTGAACGCGTTGCACCAAGATATAAGAAAATGCTGGAGGTTGAATAATCAATGTTAGATCCGTCAATTGATTCTTTAATGAATAAATTAGATTCAAAATATACGCTGGTGACTGTTTCTGCGAGACGTGCCCGTGAAATGCAAATCAAAAAAGACCAAATGATTGAACATACGATTTCACACAAATATGTAGGCAAAGCTTTAGAAGAAATTGATGCAGGCCTGCTTTCGTTTGAAAAGGAAGACCGCGAATAGTAGCACAAGTAGCAACCTATATCATGTAGGTTGTTATTTTTTTCCGTGCGGTTTTGTAAAGTGCAGAGGGGGAGAATTCATTGCTTAACAATCGAAATGTGTTACTTTGCGTGAGTGGAGGCATCGCTGTTTATAAAGCCTGTGCGTTAACGAGCAAGCTGGTTCAGGCAGGAGCAAATGTCAAAGTGATTATGACTGAATCCGCTTGCCGATTCGTTTCACCGCTGACATTTCAGGCATTGAGCCGCCACGAAGTCTATACAGATACATTTAAAGAACAAAATCCAAGCGTCATTTCTCATATTGATGCCGCAGACTGGGCCGACTTGATTATCGTAGCGCCGGCTACGGCTAATGTGATTGGAAAACTGGCAAACGGCATCGCTGATGATATGCTGACGACAACATTGTTGGCAGCAACGGCTCCCGTTTGGATCGCGCCGGCAATGAACGTTCATATGTATGACCACCCGGCAGTCAAACGAAACATTTCTGTTCTTTATCAGGACGGTTATTGTTTTATTGAGCCAAGTGAGGGCTATTTAGCATGCGGTTACGTAGGAAAAGGCAGATTGGAAGAGCCGGAAAACATCGTAAAGCTGGCCGAAAAACATTTTGCTGAAGAAACATCCGCTCCTTTAGAAGGCAAGCATGTGGTCATTACAGCCGGCCCAACGCGGGAAGCGATTGATCCTGTCCGGTTTTTTACCAATAAATCGACGGGCAAAATGGGCTACGCACTGGCGGAGGCTGCTGTTCAGCTCGGCGCACGGGTAATCTTAATTTCTGGGCCTGTTTCACTTGATCAGCCTAAAGGCCTTGCTGAGTTTATCCCTGTTCAATCGGCTGCGGATATGCGCGAAGCTGTGCTCTCTGTGTATGACGCAAGCGATATAGTCATTAAAACAGCTGCGGTAGCCGATTTTACGCCGAAAACAGTATTTGACCATAAAATGAAAAAACAAGACGGCGGCATGACCTTAGAACTGAAAAGAACAGTCGATATTTTGAAAGAATTGGGCGAGAAAAAGAAAGAGCAGATTTTGGTCGGATTTGCCGCCGAAACACAAGACATTGAACACTATGCACGTAAAAAGCTCGCCGCTAAAAACCTTGATTTGATTGTGGCAAATGATGTGAAAGCAAATGGGGCCGGTTTTGGTGCTGATACGAATATCGTGACAATCTTTTTCAAAGACGGGCATAAACGCGAACTCCCGATTATGTCTAAGCTCGATGTTTCTTTTGAAATCCTTCAGGAGATCGCAGCCCTCTCAAAACAAACCGGAGAGCGCTCATGAATTTTGCAGAAGTCATCGTTGATGTCAGCACCAAAAATATAGACAGGCCTTTTGATTATAAAATCCCAGACCATCTGAAGGGCATGATCAAAACGGGGATGCGGGTCATTGTTCCGTTTGGCCCCCGTAAGATTCAAGGGTTTGTGACAGCAGTCAAAGAAGCATCTGACCTATCGGGAAAATCTGTCAAGGAAGTAGAGGATTTATTAGATCTTACACCTGTTCTGACAGAGGAGCTTATGATTCTGTCATCATGGCTGTCAGACAAAACGCTGTCTTTTAAAATAACGGCGCTTCAAGCAATGCTGCCTGCCGCCTTAAAGGCGAAATATGAAAAAGAATTAAAAATTGCACACGGAGCCGATCTTCCGCCGCAAGTGGAACGGCTGTTTTCTGAAACAAAGACGCTGCTGTATTCAGATATACCCGATCATGAGACGCTGAAACTGATTCAAAGGCATGTTCAAAAAGGGGACATTGACGTGACGTATAAAGTCGCGCAAAAAACCAATAAAAAAATGGTCAGGCATATTCAGGCAAATGCGAGTAAAGAAGAGCTTGCTAAGCAGGCTGAGGGATTGTCCCGCCAAGCAGCAAAACAGCAGGCGATTCTTCACTTTCTCATCTCTGAGCCGGAAGGTGTGAAAATTCCTGCGGCGGAATTGTGCAAAAAAACGGACACGAGCTCTGCAACCATCAAAACCCTTATCCAAAAAGGGCTTTTGAAGGAAAGCTATGAAGAGGTTTACAGAGATCCCTATCAGGACAAAATGTTCAAAAAAACAGAGCCCCTGCCGCTGACAGACGAACAGAGGGCTGCCTTCGAGCCCATACGCGAGACATTGGACAGCGATGAGCATAAAGTGTTCCTCCTTCACGGCGTGACAGGAAGCGGAAAAACCGAAATTTATCTGCAATCAATTGAAAAAGTACTGGCGAAAGGAAAAGAAGCCATCGTCCTCGTACCGGAAATATCGCTGACGCCGCAAATGGTCAACCGCTTCAAGGGCCGCTTCGGCTCCCAGGTGGCAGTCATGCACAGCGGTTTATCCACAGGAGAAAAATATGACGAGTGGCGTAAAATCCACCGGAAGGAAGTACGGCTTGTCGTCGGTGCCAGATCCGCCATTTTTGCTCCGTTTGAAAATCTCGGAATGATAATCATCGATGAAGAGCACGAGTCTTCCTATAAACAGGAAGAAATGCCGCGCTATCATGCGAAAGAGGTGGCAATCAAGCGGGCTGAGCATCACAGCTGCCCGGTTGTATTAGGGAGTGCTACGCCGACATTAGAATCATATGCTAGAGCGCAAAAGGGCGTATACGAGCTTCTTTCACTGAAGCACCGTGTTAACCATCGGGTGATGCCCGAGGTTTCGCTTGTCGATATGAGAGAGGAGCTTAGAAACGGCAATCGCTCGATGTTTTCAGTTGAATTGATGGAAAAGCTTGAAGAAACGATTGCCAAGGGTGAGCAGGCGGTGCTGTTTTTAAATAAGAGGGGCTACTCTTCCTTTGTGATGTGCAGGGATTGCGGCTATGTCCCGCAATGCCCGCACTGCGACATTTCCATGACGTATCATCGTTACGGCCAAAGGCTGAAATGCCATTATTGCGGACATGAAGAGCCTGTTCCGCACACTTGTCCTGAATGCGCAAGCGAGCATATCCGCTTTTTCGGAACGGGAACACAGCGAGTGGAGGAAGAGCTGACAAAAGTGCTGCCAAGTGCGAGAGTGATTCGGATGGATGTTGACACGACATCACGGAAAGGCGCCCATGAAAAATTACTGTCAGCTTTCGGAGAAGGAAAAGCGGATATTCTTCTCGGAACGCAAATGATCGCGAAAGGGCTTGATTTTCCGAATGTCACGCTTGTCGGAGTGTTAAGTGCTGATACAACACTTCATATTCCTGATTTCAGATCGGCTGAAAAAACATTTCAGCTGTTAACGCAAGTCAGCGGCCGGGCAGGCAGGCATGAAAAGCCCGGCCATGTCATCATTCAAACGTATACACCGTCTCATTACAGTATCCAGCTGACGAAAACACACGATTATGAAACGTTCTATCAGCATGAAATGGCGCACAGGAGAGAGCAATCCTATCCGCCATACTACTATTTGGCTCTTGTGACTGTTTCTCATGAGGAAGTGGCGAAAGCAGCGGTTACAGCTGAAAAAATCGCTCATTTTTTGAAAGCAAACTGCGGAGCTGACACGAAAATTCTCGGACCAAGCGCGTCGCCGATAGCCAGGATCAAAGATAGATATCGCTATCAATGCGTGATAAAATACAAACAGGAAACCCAGTTATCCGCTTTATTGAAGAAGATACTGGAACATTATAAACGCGAAATTGAACAAAAACATGTAATGATTTCAATTGATATGAATCCTTATATGATGATGTAAGATCTCACGTCTTGGAGGGTAACAAATTGGCAGTAAAAAAGGTCGTCACACATCCTGCGGAGGTTTTGGAAACACCTGCGGAAACCGTGACTGTTTTTGATAAAAAGCTAAAAAAACTGCTTGATGATATGTACGACACCATGCTTGAAATGGATGGTGTCGGACTGGCAGCGCCGCAAATCGGCATTTTAAAAAGAGCGGCCGTCGTAGAAATCGGGGATGACAGAGGGAGAATTGATCTCGTTAATCCTGAAATTTTAGAAAAAAGCGGCGAGCAAACCGGAATTGAAGGATGCTTGAGCTTTCCTAACGTCTATGGTGATGTCACACGTGCCGATTATGTCAAAGTGCGTGCGTTTAACCGTCAGGGAAAACCGTTCATTCTGGAAGCGCGAGGCTTTTTAGCAAGAGCCGTGCAGCATGAAATGGACCACTTAGACGGTGTGCTGTTTACATCTAAAATAAGTAAATACTATACAGAAGATGAACTAGCGGATATGGAAGGATGATTTGATGACGAGAATCGTATTTATGGGAACGCCGGATTTTTCAGTTCCTGTTTTAAGAACCCTGATAGAGGACGGATATGAAGTAGTGGGGGTCGTCACACAGCCGGACCGTCCGAAGGGCAGAAAAAAAGTACTGACACCTCCTCCGGTAAAGGAAGAGGCATTGCGCCACGGCATCCCGGTTCTTCAGCCGGAAAAAGTCAGATTGACAGAAGAAATTGAAAAAGTGCTGGCATTAAAGCCTGACCTGATTGTAACGGCGGCATTCGGACAAATTTTGCCTAAAGAGCTTCTCGACAGTCCAAAATACGGCTGCATTAACGTTCACGCATCCCTTTTGCCGGAACTGCGCGGCGGTGCTCCGATCCATTATTCCATTCTGCAGGGAAAGAAGAAAACCGGGATTACCATTATGTATATGGTAGAAAAATTGGATGCGGGCGATATGATCTCAAAAGTGGAAGTGGACATTGAAGAAACCGACAATGTCGGAACACTGCACGATAAATTAAGCGTTGCTGGCGCGAAGCTATTGTCTGAAACGGTTCCAAACGTTATTGCCGGCAGCATATCACCTGAAAAGCAGGATGAAGAGAAAGCGACGTACGCGCCTAACATTAAAAGAGAGCAAGAGCTGCTCGACTGGTCCAGAACGGGCGAAGAGCTTTACAACCAGATCCGCGGCTTAAATCCATGGCCTGTTGCTTATACGACTCTAAACGGACAAAACTTGAAAATATGGGCGTCGAAAAAAATAGCGGCACCAACAACAGCTGAGCCCGGCACAGTCGTTGCAGTTGAAAAGGAAGGAATTATCGTTGCCACAGGTAACGAGACGGCTCTGTTATTAACCGAACTCCAGCCGGCAGGCAAAAAACGAATGAAAGGCGAAGACTTTGTGCGAGGCGCTCATGTTGAAGCCGGTGATGTGTTAGGAGTAAACAATGAAAAAAACTAGTGTTCGTGACATCGCCCTTGAGGCGCTGATCAAATTAGAACAAAACCAGGCATACAGCAACCTGCTGCTGAAATCGGTCATTAAATCAAATGAACTGAGTGATCAGAACAGAGGGCTTTTGACTGAACTTGTCTATGGTACATTACAAAATAAGATCGCGCTTGATTATATGCTTAAACCGTTTATCAATAAGCCTCAAAAGGTAAAGCCGTGGGTGATTCAGCTTCTTCGCCTATCCTTATATCAAATGGAGTATTTGGAGAAGATTCCAGACAGGGCAGCCATTCATGAAGCGGTTGAGATTGCTAAAATCCGCGGACACAAAGGCATTGCTTCATTTGTCAACGGCGTGCTCCGTTCTATTCAGCGCGAAGGTGTTCCATCCTTTGACGCGATCGAAGATCCTGTCCGCCGGCTGGCGACAGAAACAAGCCATCCGGAATGGCTTGTGAAAGAGTGGGCGGATGCGTATGGATTTGAAGCTGCGGAAAAGATTTGCCGCATCCATCTCATTCCGCCGAAACAGACGCTGCGTGTCAATCAAATGAAAGCAGACAGAGCTGAGCTGCTTGACCAAATGGCTGCTGAGGGAATCGAAGTTGAAAAAGGCGACCTCGCTGAAGATGCTGTGAAGCTCTTAAAGGGAACAATTGCCGGAACTCATTTCTTCCAAAACGGCGAAGTTTCTATCCAGGATGAGAGCTCCATGCTCGTCGCCCGCGCCCTTGATCCTAAGTCAGATGAAACAGTGCTTGACGCGTGTGCGGCGCCTGGCGGAAAGTCGGCTCATATCGCAGAATTAATGAAGAACAAGGGGAGCGTTACGTCGCTTGATCTTCACAAACATAAAGTGAAGCTGATCAAAGAAGCGGCAGATCGGCTTGGCCTGACAATCATTCATGCGGAAACAATGGATGCTAGAAAAGCGGGGGAAACGTTTGAAAACGAACAGTTTGACCGAATATTGGTCGATGCCCCGTGCTCAGGTTTCGGTGTTATCAGAAGAAAGCCGGACATGAAATACACGAAAAAACCTGACGACAGCGCCCGTCTAGCTGAAATCCAGCTGTCGATCTTGAGGGAAATCGCACCATTAGTAAAAAAAGGTGGCACTCTTGTCTACAGTACGTGTACAATGGACCGGACAGAAAATGATGAAGTAATACATGCGTTTATACAAGAACATCCTGATTTTGAACCCGATTTGTCTCTTGAAAAGCGGCTGCCTGAAAAGGTGAGACCCTTTGTTCGGGATGGAAGGCTTCAAATCCTTCCTCATTATTTCGGAACAGATGGTTTCTTTATTTGCAGCATGAGAAAGAAGGGATAAGCAATGGCAGAACTTAATAAAACAAAAGTAAGAAAAGAATTGCGGACAGAGCGTCCGTCTATTTATTCTTTTGAATTAGATGAAATCAAACAATGGCTGACAGACAATGGAGAGAAACCGTTCCGTGCAGCCCAGATCTTTGAATGGCTATATGAAAAACGCGTATCTTCTTTTGAAGATATGACAAACCTCTCAAAGGATCTGCGTGAGAAATTAAACACTCGCTTTGTGTTAACAACGCTGAAAACGGCTGTTAAACAAACCTCTCAAGACGGTACGATGAAGTTTTTGTTTGAGCTTCATGACGGTTATACCATCGAAACCGTTTTAATGAGACACGAGTATGGCAATTCTGTATGTGTAACGACACAAGTCGGCTGCCGTATTGGCTGCACATTCTGCGCGTCAACGCTTGGAGGCTTAAAACGAAACCTTGAAGCAGGGGAAATTGTCGCTCAAGTAGTCAAAGTGCAAAAAGCTCTTGATGAAACGGATGAACGCGTCAGCTCTGTCGTGATCATGGGAATCGGCGAACCTTTTGATAACTTTAACGAAATGCTCGCTTTCTTGAAAATCATTAACCATGACAAGGGCCTGAATATCGGTGCTCGCCATATTACGGTCTCTACGAGTGGAATCATCCCGAAAATTTACGAATTTGCTGATCAGCAAATGCAGATTAACTTTGCAATTTCTCTGCACGCGCCGAACACAGAAATCAGAAGCCGTTTGATGCCGATTAACAGAGCATATAAACTGCCTGATCTAATGGAAGCCGTTAAATATTATATTAATAAAACAGGACGCCGTATCAGCTTTGAATACGGGCTGTTCGGAGGCGTAAACGACCAGGTGGAACACGCCGAAGAGCTTGCCGACTTGCTGGAAGGAGTCAAATGCCACGTGAACTTGATTCCGGTAAACTACGTGCCTGAACGGGACTATGTGCGCACACCGCGTGATCAGATTTTTGCTTTTGAAAAAACGCTGAAATCCCGCGGAGTAAATGTCACAATCCGAAGAGAGCAAGGACATGACATTGACGCAGCCTGCGGTCAGCTTCGCGCGAAGGAGCGTCAAGACGAGACGAGGTGATGAGGGTTGTTAACAGCCTTAAAAACAGATACAGGAAAAATCCGCCAGCATAATGAAGATGATGCGGGGATATTCAAGGGGAAAGATGAATTTATATTAGCGGTTGTCGCTGATGGCATGGGCGGCCATCTTGCTGGAGATGTTGCGAGCAAGATGGCTGTGAAAGCCATGGGGGAGAAATGGAATGAAGCAGAGACGATTCCAACTGCGCCCTCGGAATGTGAAAAATGGCTCATTGAACAGATTCTATCGGTAAACAGCAAAATATACGATCACGCTCAAGCCCACGAAGAATGCCAAGGCATGGGGACGACGATTGTATGTGCACTTTTTACGGGGAAAACGGTTTCTGTTGCCCATATCGGAGACAGCAGATGCTATTTGCTTCAGGACGATGATTTCGTTCAAGTGACAGAAGACCATTCGCTTGTAAATGAACTGGTTCGCACTGGAGAGATTTCCAGAGAAGACGCTGAACATCATCCGCGAAAAAATGTGTTGACGAAGGCGCTTGGAACAGACCAGTTAGTCAGTATTGACACCCGTTCCTTTGATATAGAACCCGGAGACAAACTGCTTCTATGTTCTGACGGACTGACAAATAAAGTGGAAGGCACTGAGTTAAAAGACATCCTGCAAAGCGATTCAGCTCCTCAGGAAAAAGTAAACCTGCTTGTGGACAAAGCCAATCAGAATGGCGGAGAAGACAACATTACAGCAGTTTTGCTTGAGCTTGCTTTACAAGTTGAAGAGGGTGAAGATCAGTGCTAATCGGCAAGCGGATCAGCGGGCGTTACCAAATTCTCCGCGTCATAGGCGGCGGGGGAATGGCCAACGTGTATTTAGCTGAGGATATCATTCTAGACCGTGAAGTCGCAATTAAAATCCTGCGGTTTGACTATGCAAATGACAATGAATTTATCAGACGTTTCCGCAGAGAAGCCCAATCCGCATCAAGCCTCGATCACCCGAATATTGTCAGCATTTATGATTTGGGCGAGGAAGATGATATTTATTATATTGTCATGGAATACGTTGAAGGCATGACGCTTAAAGAATACATAACAGCAAATGGGCCGCTTCACCCTAAAGAAGCGCTGAACATCATGGAGCAAATTGTCTCAGCCATCGCTCATGCCCATCAAAACCAGATTGTTCACAGAGACATCAAGCCGCATAACATTTTGATTGATCATATGGGAAATATCAAAGTAACGGATTTTGGAATTGCGACGGCACTAAGTTCGACCACAATCACCCATACCAATTCAGTTCTGGGCTCGGTCCATTACTTATCACCTGAACAGGCCCGGGGCGGCTTAGCCACAAAAAAATCGGATATTTATGCGCTTGGAATCGTTCTATTTGAGCTTTTAACCGGCCGTATTCCGTTTGATGGAGAGTCAGCAGTCAGCATCGCCTTGAAGCATCTTCAAGCGGAAACTCCTTCGGCAAAAAGGTGGAATCCATCGGTCCCCCAAAGCGTTGAAAACATCATACTCAAGGCAACTGCCAAAGATCCTTTTCATCGCTACGAAACGGCTGAAGACATGGAAGCAGACATAAAAACAGCTTTTGATGCCGACAGACTCAATGAAAAGAGATTTACGATTCAAGAAGATGAAGAAATGACAAAAGCGATACCTATCATTAAAGATGAAGAACTTGCTAAAGCTGCTGGCGAAAAAGAAGCTGAAGTGACAACCGCACAAGAAAACAAAACAAAGAAGAACGGCAAAAGAAAAAAGTGGCCGTGGGTTTTGCTCACGATATGCCTCGTTTTTATCACAGCTGGAATTCTTGCTGTCACTGTTTTTCCGTCGCTTTTCATGCCTAAGGATGTCAAAATACCTGATGTCTCCGGAATGGAATACGAAAAAGCCGCAGGGCTCTTGGAAAAAGAAGGTTTACAGGTTGATTCCGAGGTGTTGGAAATCTCAGATGAAAAAATTGAAGAGGGCCTGATGGTAAAAACGGATCCTAAAGCGGATACCACAGTCAAAGAAGGCGCCACGGTCACCCTTTATAAGAGCACCGGAAAAGCAAAAACGGAGATCGGTGATGTGACAGGCCAAACGGTCGACCAAGCAAAAAAAGCGTTGAAGGACCAAGGGTTTAATCATGTAACAGTAAATGAAGTGAATGACGAGAAAAATGCGGGCACTGTCATTGACCAAAATCCTTCAGCAGGGACTGAGCTGGTCCCGAGTGAAGATCAAGTCAAACTTACAGTCAGTATCGGACCCGAAGACATTACGCTTAGAGACTTGAAAACCTACAGTAAAGAAGCAGCGTCTGGATATCTGGAAGACAACGGATTGAAGCTTGTAGAAAAAGAAGCATACTCAGATGATGTTCCAGAAGGACAGGTTGTCAAACAAAAACCAGCAGCAGGTACGGCAGTAAAGCCGGGAAACGAAGTTGAAGTGACATTCTCTCTCGGACCAGAGAAAAAACCTGCGAAAACAGTGAAAGAAAAGGTCAAGATCCCCTACGAACCAGAAAATGAAGGGGACGAGCTTCAAGTGCAAATCGCGGTTGACGATGCGGATCACAGCATCTCTGACACTTACGAAGAATTTAAGATAAAAGAGCCGACTGAACGAACGATCGAACTAAAGATTGAACCAGGCCAAAAAGGGTACTATCAAGTAATGGTAAACAATAAAGTTGTCAGCTACAAAACCATTGAGTATCCGAAAGATGAATAACAAGGAGGGAAAATATGCCTGAGGGCAAAATTATTAAGGCGCTAAGCGGCTTTTACTATGTACTGGATGAATCAGAGGATTCAGATAAAGTAATACAATGCAGAGGAAGAGGCATTTTCAGAAAAAACAAAATTACCCCTCTTGTCGGTGATTACGTTGTGTATCAAGCTGAAAATGACAAAGAAGGATATCTAATGGAAATTAAAGAAAGAACCAACGAGCTTATCAGGCCGCCAATTTGCAACGTTGATCAAGCGGTCCTTGTTTTCTCAGCGGTTCAGCCTTCTTTCAGCACGGCATTGCTCGACCGCTTCCTGGTTCTCGTTGAGGCCAATGATATTCAGCCGATTATATGCATTACTAAAATGGATCTGATTGAAGATCAAGATACAGAAGATACGATACAAGCCTATGCAGAAGACTATCGGAATATTGGTTATGACGTATACCTTACCTCCTCTAAGGACCAAGATAGTTTAGCGGACATCATCCCGCATTTTCAGGATAAAACAACGGTATTTGCCGGTCAGTCCGGTGTTGGGAAATCCTCGCTTCTCAACGCGATCAGTCCGGAGCTCGGATTAAGAACAAACGAGATTTCCGAGCATTTGGGCCGCGGGAAACACACAACCCGCCACGTGGAGCTGATTCACACGTCCGGAGGTTTGGTTGCAGATACACCGGGATTCAGCTCGCTTGAATTTACAGACATTGAGGAAGAAGAGCTGGGCTATACCTTCCCTGATATCAGAGAAAAAAGCTCTTCATGCAAATTTAGAGGCTGTTTACATCTGAAAGAGCCGAAATGTGCGGTGAAACAAGCTGTTGAAGACGGGGAATTAAAGCAGTATCGCTATGACCATTATGTTGAATTTATGACGGAGATTAAAGACAGAAAGCCGAGGTATTAGCATAATGATAAAGGTTGCACCATCTATTCTTTCCGCTGATTTTGCCGCTTTAGGCAATGAGATTAAAGATGTAGAAAAAGGCGGAGCCGATTGTATTCATATTGATGTTATGGACGGCCATTTTGTCCCGAATATCACAATCGGTCCGCTGATTGTAGAAGCGGTCCGGCCGGTAACGGATCTGCCGCTTGATGTCCATTTAATGATAGAAGAGCCGGATCGTTATATCCCGGCTTTTGCGAAAGCAGGCGCAGATATCCTGTCTGTGCATGCTGAGGCATGTCCGCACCTGCACCGTACCATCCAGCTCATTAAAGAGCAAGGAGTGAAGGCCGGAGTAGTTCTAAACCCGCATACCCCTGTACAAGTCATCGAACATGTTTTCGACGATCTTGATCTTGTTCTTTTAATGACGGTGAACCCGGGCTTCGGCGGGCAGAAATTTATTCATTCAGTCCTTCCTAAAATAAAAGAGGTTAAGCGAATGGCGGATGAAAAAGGAAAAAAAGATCTGTTAATTGAAGTAGACGGCGGCGTCAACAAAGAAACCGCTCCGCTCGTCATTGAAGCGGGCGCAAATTTACTCGTTGCCGGTTCAGCTGTTTATGGCCAGTCTGACCGCAAAAAAGCAATTTCTGAAATCAGAGGAAGTAAATAAGCAGCTTTAGAAAAGAGCTGGGCATACAATAGCCTAAGCTCTTTTTCCTGTATGCAGAGAAAGGAATCAGAGATGAAAACAATTAATATCGTTGCGGGAGGCCCGAAAAATCTCATTCCCGATCTAACCGGCTATACGGATGAACACACGCTTTGGATCGGTGTTGACAAAGGCACCGTCACTCTCTTAGATGCCGGGATCATTCCTGTTGAAGCCTTCGGAGATTTTGACAGCATAACGGAGCAAGAACGCCGGCGAATAGAAAAAGCCGCTCCCGCCCTTCATGTGTATCAAGCAGAAAAAGATCAAACAGATTTAGACCTCGCCCTTGATTGGGCGCTGGAAAAGCAGCCGGATATTATTCAGATTTTCGGCATTACAGGCGGCAGAGCTGATCATTTTTTAGGAAACATTCAGCTTCTGTATAAAGGTGTAAAAACGAACATAAAAATTAGGCTGATAGACAAACAAAATCATATTCAAATGTTCCCTCCTGGTGAATATGATATTGAGAAGGATGAAAATAAGCGATATATCTCCTTCATACCGTTTTCCGAAGACATACATGAGCTGACCCTGACCGGTTTTAAATATCCTCTAAATAATTGTCATATTACGCTCGGTTCAACACTATGTATTAGTAACGAACTCATTCATTCACGAGGTACTTTTTCGTTTGCAAAAGGCATATTAATAATGATAAGAAGCACGGATTAAGCATGTGCTTTCATTCAATTGCTGAAAACAATGAACAAGGCGGTTACGGGACGTTATAGGAGGGGACAAAAATGAAATTTTACACCATTAAATTGCCGAAGTTTTTAGGAGGAATTGTCCGGGCGATGCTGGGCTCATTTAGAAAAGATTAATGCCCAGGGGTTCAAAGCCCTCTTTCACCACATAAAAACGCCTGCCACATATCGGGGCAGGCGTTCATTTTGTTATACACGCTCAACTTTACCGGATTTCAAAGCTCGAGCAGATACATATACTTTTTTAGGTTTTCCGTTCACAAGGATACGAACCTTTTGAAGATTCGCGCCCCAAGTGCGCTTAGAAGCGTTCATTGCGTGAGAACGGTTATTCCCAGCTGTTGTTTTTTTACCTGTGATAACGCATTTACGTGCCATTTGTTTCCCTCCTCACTTGCACAAAACATCTACTTTTTAACATTCATATAATCTTAGATGCTTTCGATATGGATACTTTAAATAATTTACCACAGCTAAAAAACGTTTGCAACTATTGTTTCATCATCTTTCAAGAAAATTCACTTGACATCTTGCGGAAACAGCAGCGCTATAGTATATGTAGAGGTACGGCCAGCGATTATTGCCTGGTCTTTTCATAATGGAAACCATATAGTAGAATAGCTGTAACTCTATGCATTCGAAGGAGGAACTAGTGTGTCCATTGAATTAAGAACGAAGTACGGACAGATTGATATATCTAATGAAGTCATCGCGATGGTTGCAGGAGGCGCGGCGGTTGACTGTTACGGCATTGTCGGCATGGCCTCTAAAAACCAGATTAAAGACGGACTGACTGAAATCCTTCGGAAAGAGAATTTCAGCAGGGGTGTCCAAGTTCGCCAAGAAGGAGAACAGATACATATCGACATGTATATCATTGTCAGCTACGGCACGAAAATTTCTGAAGTGGCACATAATGTCCAAACAAAAGTAAAGTACACAGTAAATCAAACCATCGGACTGGCAGTGGATTCTGTCAATATTTATGTCCAAGGCGTACGAGTGACGAACCCGTAGTTAGGAGGAGTAGGATTGTCTATCAGAACATTAGACGGCAGAACCTTTGCCGAGATGATTCTTGCGGGAGCGCAGAATCTGTCTCAAAACGCCAGTGCAGTTGATGCACTGAACGTGTTCCCGGTGCCGGACGGTGATACGGGAACAAATATGAACCTGTCGATGACTTCCGGAGCAAGAGAAGTTGAACAAATGGATACGGATGATATCGGGAAGGTGGGCTCCGCGTTATCTAAAGGGCTGCTCATGGGAGCACGCGGAAATTCAGGAGTTATCCTATCCCAATTGTTCCGCGGATTTAGCAAAAACATTGAAACGAAAAAAGAAATTAATGCACTTGAGTTTGCCGCTGCGCTGCAAGCAGGTGTAGACATGGCGTATAAAGCTGTCATGAAACCTGTAGAGGGCACCATTTTAACAGTTGCAAAAGACGCTGCAAAAAAAGCAATGATCTTAGCAGAAAAAGAAACCGATATCACTGCGCTGATGACTGCAGTGACAGAAGAAGCAGAGGCGTCTTTAAACCGCACCCCTGAATTGCTACCTGTCCTAAAGGAAGTAGGAGTTGTCGATAGCGGGGGCAAAGGCCTGCTCTGTGTGTATGAAGGTTTCCTTGCTTCATTAAAAGGTGAAACTGTACCTCAGAAAGCAGTTCTTCCGTCACTTGACGACATGGTCAGCGCAGAGCATCACAAGAGCGCGCAAAGCATGATGAATACCGAAGATATTGAATTTGGATTCTGTACCGAAGTGATGGTTAGGCTTGATCAGACAAAAAGAGAGTTCGACGAAGGCACGTTCAGGCAAGACCTCAGCCAGTTCGGAGATTCTCTGCTTGTGATTGCGGATGAATCGCTGGCGAAGGTTCATATTCATGCTGAAGAGCCGGGAAACGTGTTAAACTACGCCCAGCATTACGGTGAATTGATCAAAATAAAAATAGAAAATATGAGAGAACAGCATACCTCTATCATCAGTCAAGAAAGCAAACCTGCAGACAACGAAACACCGCCGGCAAAACAGCCGTATGGCATTGTGACTGTAGCGATGGGAGAAGGAATTGCAGACCTATTTAAAAGCATTGGCGCTTCTGTTGTGATTGAAGGCGGCCAGACCATGAACCCAAGCACTGAGGATATTGTTGATGCCGTGAAGTCTGTAAATGCAGATACGGTATTTATCCTGCCTAACAACTCCAACATTATCATGGCTGCTAACCAAGCGGCCAGCGTAGTGGATGAACAGGTTTTTGTCATTCCTGCTAAAACGGTTCCGCAAGGGATGTCAGCTCTGCTGGCTTTTAACCCGGATCAAGAAGCTGAAGCGAACGAGGCCAATATGCTAAGCGCCATTCAGCAAGTAAAAAGCGGACAGGTGACGTTCTCAGTCAGAGATACTCATATTGACGGTAAAGACATTAAAAAAGGCGACTTTATGGGCATTCTGAATGGAACGATTATCGGCACTTCTGAAAATCAGCTGTCAGCCGCGAAAATGCTGCTGTCAGAAATGATCGGAGAAGATGATGAAATCGTGACCATTCTATATGGTGAGGATGCGTCTCAGGAAGAAGCTGAGCAGCTTGAAGCGTTTCTCAGTGAAAAGTACGAGGAGATTGAGGTTGAGATCCACAATGGGAAACAGCCTCTGTATTCGTATATAGTTTCAGCAGAATAGAAGGGCAATTTGCCCTTCTATTCTTATGTCTGCTTTTAAGTGCGGCAGCGCTGTAACGCGCCCGCTTGCCATTTTATATCTGATCAATTAGTCTAGAAGCAAAGCGCTAATAAGCTCTGGTTCATAAGGAGGAATAGCATGAAATACAGAAGCGTTTTTGATATTATCGGCCCGGTTATGATCGGTCCGTCCAGCTCTCATACAGCGGGAGCTGCTAGAATCGGGAGAGTGGCCAGAAGTTTATTTGGCAGAGAGCCTGAGCGCATCATTGTATCTTTTTACGGCTCGTTTGCGGAAACGTATAAGGGCCACGGCACAGATGTCGCGATTATCGGCGGATTGCTTGATTTTGATACATTCGATGAACGGATTAAAACCGCTATACAAATTGCAGAAGCTAAAGGAATTGATATAGAGTTTCGGGTAGAAGACGCAGTCCCGGTCCACCCGAACACAGCAAAAATCACCATTTCTGATGAAAAGGGTGAGCTGGAACTGACGGGTATTTCGATTGGCGGAGGAAAGATTGAAATCACAGAATTGAATGGTTTTGAGCTCCGGCTGTCAGGAAATCATCCGGCCATATTAGTTGTTCATAATGACAAGTTTGGCACAATTGCCGGTGTTGCCAATGTTCTGGCGAAATTTTCAATCAACGTAGGACATATGGAAGTAGCCCGGAAAGATATCGGCCAGCTTGCGCTGATGACAATAGAGGTCGATCAAAATATTGACGACCACATTCTCGACGAGCTGTCGAAGCTGCCGAATATTATTCAAGTGACAAAGATTGCTGACTAGCGAAAAGGGTCAGGAGGAGCCAGTTATGTTTCGTAATGTAAAAGAATTAATTGAGATTACTAAAGAAAAACAAATATTGATCTCTGATGTGATGATAGCTCAAGAGATGGAAGTAACAGAAAAAACAAAAGAGGACATTTTTCAGCAGATGGATCATAACCTGTCTGTTATGGAAGCGGCGGTTCAGAAAGGACTCGAGGGAGTTACGAGCCAAACGGGCTTAACAGGCGGAGATGCCGTTAAATTGCAGGCCTATATTCGATCAGGAAAAAGCCTGTCTGGCCCGCTGATTTTAGATGCTGTATCGAAAGCCGTTGCAACAAATGAAGTAAATGCAGCCATGGGAACCATCTGTGCGACACCGACTGCAGGTTCTGCCGGTGTGGTGCCCGGTACGTTATTTGCTGTAAAAGAAAAGCTGAATCCAACAAGAGAACAAATGATCCGCTTTTTGTTTACAGCCGGGGCTTTCGGATTTGTCGTGGCCAATAACGCAAGCATTTCCGGCGCCGCCGGAGGATGTCAGGCAGAGGTTGGATCAGCTTCAGGCATGGCGGCTGCGGCTATTGTTGAAATGGCAGGAGGAACACCCGAACAAAGCGCGGAAGCCATGGCCATTACATTAAAAAATATGCTAGGCCTCGTGTGCGACCCTGTTGCAGGGCTTGTTGAGGTGCCTTGCGTGAAACGGAATGCGATGGGCGCGTCAAATGCGATGATTGCTGCTGATATGGCATTGGCGGGCATTACAAGCCGTATTCCATGTGATGAGGTTATCGATGCCATGTATAAAATAGGCCAAACGATGCCAACTGCACTTAGAGAAACAGGCCAGGGCGGTTTAGCGGCAACACCGACAGGAAGAGAATTAGAGAAAAAAATTTTCGGAGGAGCGCTAGGTTCACGTGAAACAACATCAGCAAACTAGTATAGCTAACATTAAGGGTATTGGGCCGGAAACAGAAAAAACATTGAATGAACTCGGTATTTATGACATTTCTGATCTTCTGAATTATTTCCCTTATCGCTATGATGACTACGAGCTGAGGGATTTAGAAGAAGTAAAGCATGATGAAAGAGTCACAGTCGAAGGGAAGGTTCATTCAGAGCCTTCTCTTACCTATTACGGAAAAAAACGAAACAGGCTGACATTCAGGCTTCTGGTCGGCCACTATTTAATCACAGCCGTATGTTTTAACCGGCCTTATTTGAAGAAGAAGCTTTCGCTCGGCTCTGTGGTGACGGTTTCAGGTAAATGGGACAAGCACCGCCAAACCATCTCTGTTCAGGAGTTGAAAAACGGGCCGCATCAAGAAGACAAAAGCATTGAACCAGTGTATTCTGTGAAAGAAAATGTTACCGTCAAAATGATGAGGCGCTTTATTCAGCAGGCGCTGACCCAATATGCAGACTCACTTCCTGATCCTCTTCCGGAAAAGCTAAGAAAAAGCTATAAACTGCCTGACTATTATCAAGCGTTAAAAGCAATGCACCAGCCTGAAACAAGGGAAGCATTAAAGCTTGCCAGACGGCGGTTTGTTTATGAAGAATTTTTGTTGTTTCAGTTGAAAATGCAGGCGTTCCGAAAGGCGGAAAGAGAGCAGACACAAGGGATACGGCAGCGTTTTTCAAACGAAGAACTCATGAGATTTATCAAAAGCCTCCCGTTTCCCCTCACAAACGCCCAGTCACGCGTTCTTCGCGAAATAACAGCAGACATGTCTTCTCCATACAGAATGAACCGTCTTCTTCAAGGGGACGTTGGATCAGGAAAAACGGCAGTCGCCGCCATTGCACTGTATGCCGCGATCCTATCCGGATACCAAGGAGCGCTCATGGTGCCGACAGAAATTCTGGCCGAGCAGCATGCTGATTCGCTCGTTTCGCTATTTGAAAAATGGGACGTCAGCGTTGCTCTTTTGACAAGCTCTGTTAAAGGAAAGCGGCGAAAAGAACTGCTTGAGCGTCTTGCGGCGGGTGAGATTGATATTCTTGTAGGAACCCATGCTTTAATCCAAGACGAGGTGGAGTTTAAGGCGTTGAGTCTCGTTATTACTGATGAACAGCACAGATTTGGAGTTGAGCAGCGCAAAAAGCTTCGGAACAAAGGGCAGGATCCCGATGTTCTCTTTATGACAGCCACTCCAATCCCAAGAACATTAGCGATCACAGTATTCGGTGAAATGGATGTATCTGTCATTGATGAGATGCCGGCTGGACGAAAGCGAATTGAAACCTATTGGGTAAAACATGACATGCTTGATCGTATTTTGGCATTTGTCGAAAAAGAATTAAAGCAAGGCAGGCAGGCTTATATCATCTGTCCGCTGATTGAAGAATCAGATAAGCTTGATGTGCAAAACGCCATTGACGTGTACAATATGCTTTCTGATATTTTTCGGGGAAAATGGAATGTCGGCCTTATGCATGGAAAGCTGCATTCCGATGAAAAAGATCAGGTCATGAGAGAATTCAGCGCAAATCACTGTCAAATTCTCGTATCAACCACTGTTGTGGAGGTTGGCGTAAATGTTCCGAATGCAACAATTATGGTGATTTATGACGCCGACCGTTTCGGACTATCACAGCTTCACCAGCTGCGCGGCCGTGTTGGACGGGGTGAGCATCAATCTTTCTGTATTCTGATGGCTGATCCAAAATCAGAAACAGGGAAAGAACGGATGAGGATCATGTCGGAGACCAATGACGGTTTCGAGCTGTCTGAAAAGGATCTGGAACTGAGAGGTCCCGGTGATTTCTTCGGGAAAAAACAAAGCGGAATGCCGGAATTTAAAGTGGCGGACATGGTTCATGATTACAGAGCGCTTGAAACGGCAAGGCAGGATGCTGCGAATCTTGTGGCTTCTGACGCGTTCTGGAAGGAGCCGGAATACGCTGTGTTAAGAGATGAATTGCTGAAGAGCGGAGTAATGGACGGGGAAAAATTAAGCTGAGTATCAGAAGTTTTTGGTGTTCAGCCAGAAACAATCGTTGCATTCCAATCTATGAAATTATATACTACTATTAGTACCTAGTCTTAATTGTCCGGATGGTGTTTAGATATGAGAAGAAATAAGAGAGAACGCCAGGAATTACTTCAGCAGACGATTCAAGCAACCCCCTTTATTACAGATGAAGAACTAGCGGGTAAATTCGGGGTGAGCATCCAGACGATACGTTTGGACCGCTTAGAGCTTTCCATACCTGAACTGAGAGAAAGAATTAAGAACGTGGCAGAGAAAACACTTGAGGACGAAGTGAAGTCCCTGTCACTTGATGAAGTTATCGGAGAAATTATTGACCTTGAGCTGGATGATCAGGCGATATCCATTTTAGAAATAAAACAGGAGCACGTGTTCAGCCGGAATCAGATTGCGAGAGGACACCATTTATTTGCACAGGCGAATTCTTTGGCCGTTGCAGTCATTGATGACGAGCTGGCGCTGACTGCAAGTGCAGACATCCGCTTTACAAGACAGGTAAAGCAGGGTGAACGTGTCGTAGCAAAAGCGAAAGTGACGGCTGTCGAAAAAGAAAAAGGAAGAACGGTTGTCGAAGTGAACAGCTACGTTGGCGAAGAAATTGTTTTTTCTGGACGCTTTGACATGTATCGTTCAAAACATTCATAAAGGTGGAGCATGCATGAGAATAGCTGTAGATGCAATGGGAGGAGACCACGCTCCCAAAGCTGTTATTGACGGAGTTATAAAAGGTATAGAGGCATTTGATGATCTCCATATCACACTTGTCGGTGACAAAACAACGATAGAATCACATTTAACAACTACATCAGATCGCATCACGGTGCTGCACGCAGATGAAGTGATTGAGCCTACGGATGAACCGGTCCGTGCCGTGCGAAGAAAAAAGAACTCATCTATGGTTCTTATGGCGCAGGAGGTTGCGGAAAACAGAGCTGACGCCTGCATTTCAGCGGGAAATACCGGTGCATTAATGACAGCCGGTCTCTTTATTGTCGGGAGAATTAAAGGAATTGACCGTCCGGCGCTTGCTCCGACACTTCCGACTGTTTCGGGAGACGGATTTCTTCTCCTTGATGTCGGCGCCAATGTCGATGCCAAACCGGAGCACCTCGTTCAATATGCCATCATGGGTTCTGTTTATTCTCAGCAAGTGCGCGGTGTCACTTCACCGAGAGTCGGACTTTTAAATGTCGGAACAGAAGATAAAAAAGGAAACGAACTGACGAAGCAGACGTTTCAAATTTTAAAAGAAACAGCAAACATCAATTTTATCGGAAACGTGGAAGCGCGAGACCTTTTAGATGATGTGGCGGATGTTGTAGTAACAGACGGCTTTACCGGGAATGTTACACTCAAAACGCTGGAAGGCTCTGCGTTGTCAATTTTTAAAATGATGAGAGACGTAATGACGTCTACTTTGACATCCAAGCTTGCAGCAGCTGTGCTGAAACCAAAATTGAAAGAAATGAAAATGAAAATGGAGTATTCGAATTATGGCGGAGCAAGTCTTTTTGGCTTAAAAGCGCCTGTGATCAAGGCGCACGGCTCTTCAGATTCAAATGCTGTATTCCATGCGATTCGGCAAGCAAGAGAGATGGTCAGCCAAAATGTGGCTGCGCTCATTCAGGAAGAAGTGAAAGAAGAAAAAACAGATGAGTAGTCTGGAGGTTTTTACATCATGAGTAAGATTGCATTTTTATTCCCGGGTCAGGGATCACAATTTATCGGCATGGGAAAAGAGCTTTATGAGCAGGTGCCTGCTGCAAAGCGTCTGTTTGATGAAGCCGATGAAACGTTGGAAACAAAACTCAGCTCGCTTATTTTTGAGGGGGATGCTGAAGAATTAACACTTACATACAATGCGCAGCCTGCTTTGCTTACGACAAGCATCGCTGTTCTTGAGAAATTTAAAGAATCTGGCATTACACCTGATTTCACAGCAGGACACAGCCTTGGTGAATATTCTGCACTGGTTGCGGCTGGCGCTCTGTCTTTCAAAGATGCTGTTTATACTGTCAGAAAGCGCGGAGAGTTTATGAATGAAGCGGTGCCGGCTGGCGAAGGAGCAATGGCTGCGATTCTCGGCATGGATGCTGAAGCATTAAAGCAAGTAACCGATAAAGTCACAGAGGAAGGCAACCTTGTACAGCTTGCGAATCTCAACTGTCCTGGCCAAATCGTCATTTCCGGAACAGCTAAAGGGGTTGAGCTTGCATCTGAACTGGCAAAAGAGAACGGCGCAAAACGCGCAATTCCGCTTGAAGTAAGCGGTCCGTTCCATTCTGAACTGATGAAACCGGCTGCTGAAAAGCTGAAAGAGGTATTGGACGCCTGTGACATAAAAGACGCTGACGTTCCGGTCATCTCAAATGTTTCTGCTGACGTGATGACTGAAAAAGCAGATATCAAAGAAAAACTTATTGAGCAGCTTTACTCTCCGGTTCGTTTTGAGGAAAGCATTAACAAGCTGATCGCAGAGGGTGTTACGACTTTTATTGAAATCGGTCCCGGAAAAGTGCTTTCAGGCCTTGTGAAAAAAGTGAATAGACGGTTAAAAACAATTGCTGTATCAGATCCGGAAACGATCGAGCTGGCAATTCAAACGCTTAAGGAGGAGAATGATAATGCTTAATGATAAAACGGCTATTGTCACTGGCGCATCCCGCGGAATCGGCCGCTCAATCGCCCTTGATCTGGCAAAAAGCGGAGCAAATGTTGTCGTGAACTACTCCGGCAATGAAGCGAAAGCAAATGAAGTGGTAGATGAAATCAAATCAATGGGCAGAAAAGCAATTGCTGTAAAAGCGGATGTATCAAATCCCGAAGATGTACAAAACATGATAAAAGAAACATTGTCTGTTTTTTCTACGATTGACATTCTGGTTAATAATGCGGGAATTACAAGAGACAATCTCATCATGAGAATGAAAGAAGACGAATGGGATGACGTCATTAACATTAACCTGAAGGGTGTTTTCAACTGCACAAAAGCTGTTACAAGACAAATGATGAAACAGCGTTCAGGCCGCATTATTAACGTATCGTCTATCGTCGGCGTCAGCGGAAACCCTGGACAAGCCAACTACGTGGCTGCAAAAGCCGGCGTCATCGGTTTAACCAAATCTTCTGCTAAAGAGCTCGCCAGCCGAAATATTACGGTAAACGCAATAGCGCCAGGATTTATCTCAACTGATATGACAGATAAACTTGCAAAAGACGTTCAAGACGAAATGCTGAAACAAATTCCGCTCGCGCGCTTTGGTGAACCTAGCGATGTCAGCAGTGTTGTCACGTTCCTAGCTTCAGAGGGAGCTCGTTATATGACAGGCCAAACGCTTCATATTGACGGCGGAATGGTGATGTAAGTTTTTTCTCGAAAATTTCATCGTAGTTTCTCTAGTTTTTTAAAAACGAATCCACTATAATACTTGAGGGGAGGTGAATTGCTATGGCAGACACATTAGAGCGTGTAACGAAAATCATCGTAGATCGCCTTGGCGTTGATGAAGCAGACGTCAAACTTGAAGCTTCTTTCAAGGAAGACTTAGGTGCTGATTCCCTAGATGTAGTTGAGCTTGTTATGGAACTTGAAGACGAGTTTGATATGGAGATTTCTGACGAAGATGCTGAAAAGATTGCAACAGTCGGCGACGCTGTGAACTACATACAAAACCAGCAATAAGCTGATGCTAAAAGTCCCGCCGAAACGCGGGGCTTTAGCCCTTTATTCGTGCAGTTATTACAGCATGCCGCTTTTACGCGCGCTGTATCCGGTTTAGTCAGAGAAGCGCGGTGAACCTGATGTGCCTATGGAGGTTACTATGTCAAAACACTCACATTATAAAGATAAAAAAAAGTTCTATAAAAAAGTAGAACAATTTAAAGAGTTTCAAGAACGGATTTCGGTTCACTTTCAAAATGAAAAGCTTTTGTATCAAGCATTTACACATTCATCTTATGTGAATGAGCATCGGAAAAAGCCGTATGAAGATAATGAAAGGCTTGAATTTTTAGGTGACGCTGTTTTGGAACTGACGATCTCCAGATTCTTATTTGCCAAATACCCGGCTATGAGTGAAGGAGATTTGACGAAATTGAGAGCCGCAATTGTTTGCGAACCGTCTCTCGTTTCATTGGCTCACGAGCTGTCATTCGGCGATCTTGTCCTGTTGGGTAAAGGCGAGGAAATGACAGGCGGAAGAAAGCGTCCTGCTCTATTGGCGGATGTTTTTGAGGCATTTATCGGAGCCTTGTACCTTGACCAAGGATTAGAGCCGGTCGAAAGTTTCTTAAAAGTTTATGTGTTCCCTAAAATTAACGATGGTGCTTTTTCTCATGTGATGGATTTCAAAAGCCAGCTGCAGGAATACGTGCAGCGGGACGGCAAAGGCTCTCTGGAGTATAAAATCTCCAACGAAAAAGGACCTGCGCACAACCGTGAATTTGAAGCCATCGTATCTCTAAAAGGTGAACCACTCGGAGTCGGAAACGGCCGTTCAAAGAAAGAAGCCGAACAGCACGCTGCTCAGGAAGCTTTAGCTAAATTGCAAAAACACCATACGAAACAATAAAATCCCCCTTATGACTCAGGGGGATTTCAGTATGTATGCCGTCTTATTTGACCAATGTTTATGATAGAATTGAAATACTTATTACATAAGGAGGATCGCTATGTTCCTCAAACGTTTAGACGTTATAGGATTTAAATCATTTGCAGAACGGATTTCCGTAGACTTCGTTAAAGGCGTGACAGCAGTTGTCGGGCCGAACGGAAGCGGAAAAAGCAACATCACGGATGCCATTCGCTGGGTTCTCGGCGAACAATCGGCACGCTCTCTTCGCGGCGGAAAAATGGAAGACATCATTTTTGCTGGGAGTGATTCAAGAAAGCGATTAAATCTAGCTGAAGTTACGCTTACTCTTGATAATGATGATCATTTCTTGCCAATTGACTTCCACGAGGTGAGTGTCACAAGACGTGTGTACAGATCAGGTGAGAGTGAGTTTCTGATTAACAATCAGCCATGCCGCTTGAAAGATATTATTGATTTATTTATGGACTCTGGGCTTGGTAAAGAAGCATTTTCTATTATCAGCCAAGGGAAAGTGGAAGAGATCCTGAGCAGCAAAGCGGAGGATCGCCGCAGTATCTTTGAAGAAGCGGCCGGGGTGCTTAAATATAAAACGAGAAAGAAAAAAGCAGAAAATAAACTGTTTGAGACACAGGACAATCTAAATCGGGTAGAAGATATATTACATGAGCTTGAAGGACAGGTTGAACCTCTTAAAATTCAAGCTTCAATAGCGAAAGACTACCTTGAGAAAAAGAAAGAGCTGGAGCATGTTGAAATTGCGCTGACTGCCTATGATATCGAAGAGCTGCATGGTAAATGGTCGACTCTTAAAGAGAAAGTGCAGATGGCAAAAGAAGAAGAGCTTGCTGAATCGTCTGCTATTTCTGCGAAAGAAGCAAAGATTGAGGATACAAGGGACAAAATACAAGCGCTTGATGAGTCAGTAGATGAGCTCCAGCAAGTTTTACTGGTAACTAGTGAAGAGCTGGAAAAGCTTGAAGGCCGTAAAGAAGTCCTGAAAGAACGAAAGAAAAACGCTGTGCAAAACCAAGAACAGCTTGAAGAAGCCATCGTTCAGTTCCAGCAAAAAGAAACGGTTCTGAAAGAAGAGCTTTCGAAGCAGGAAGCTGTCTTCGAAACGCTTCAGGCTGAGGTGAAGCAGTTAAGGGCGCAAGTAAAAGAAAAACAGCAGGCTCTCAGTCTTCACAATGAAAATGTCGAAGAGAAAATCGAGCAGCTGAAAAGTGATTATTTTGAGCTGTTAAACAGCCAGGCTTCGATACGCAACGAACTCCAGCTTCTTGATGACCAGATGTCCCAATCCGCTGTCACATTGCAGAGACTTGCGGACAACAATGAAAAGCACCTGCAGGAACGGCATGATATTTCTGCGCGTAAAGCCGCATGTGAAACGGAATTTGCCCGAATTGAGCAGGAGATTCACAGTCAAGTCGGTGCATATCGTGATATGCAGACAAAATATGAGCAGAAAAAGCGCCAATACGAAAAAAATGAATCCGCTCTGTATCAGGCATACCAATACGTTCAGCAAGCGAGATCAAAAAAGGACATGCTTGAGACGATGCAGGGAGATTTCTCCGGCTTTTATCAAGGTGTTAAAGAAGTGCTGAAAGCGAAAGAGCGCCTTGGCGGAATTCGCGGAGCGGTTCTTGAGCTGATTTCTACAGAACAGAAGTATGAAACGGCCATTGAAATAGCGCTCGGCGCTTCTGCTCAACACGTCGTGACCGACGATGAACAATCTGCCCGCAAAGCGATTCAATATTTAAAGCAGAATTCCTTCGGCCGGGCGACGTTTCTGCCTCTTTCTGTTATTAGAGACCGCCAGCTTCAAAGCCGTGACGCGGAAACAGCCGCCCGGCATTCATCATTTCTCGGGGTTGCCAGTGAACTTGTCACATTTGATCCTGCGTATCGAAGCGTCATCCAGAATCTTCTTGGAACCGTTCTGATCACAGAGGACTTAAAGGGTGCAAACGAGCTTGCGAAGCTTCTCGGGCACCGGTACCGCATCGTAACCCTTGAGGGAGATGTTGTGAACCCCGGTGGTTCAATGACGGGCGGCGCGGTTAAAAAGAAAAATAACTCCCTCCTTGGAAGAAGCCGGGAGCTAGAAGATGTGACGAAACGGCTCGCTGAAATGGAAGAGAAAACGGCACTGCTTGAACAAGAGGTCAAAACCCTTAAGCACTCCATTCAGGATATGGAGAAAAAACTGGCTGACTTAAGAGAAACCGGGGAAGGCTTAAGGTTAAAGCAGCAGGATGTGAAAGGCCAGCTGTACGAACTTCAAGTTGCCGAGAAAAATATCAATACCCATTTAGAGCTCTATGATCAAGAAAAATCTGCTCTGTCAGAAAGCGATGAAGAGAGAAAAGTGCGCAAACGCAAGCTTGAAGAAGAGCTCTCTGCCGTATCTGAAAAGATGAAACAGCTTGAAGAGGACATAGACAGACTGACAAAACAAAAACAAACGCAATCCTCAACGAAAGAGTCTCTCTCCAACGAGCTGACTGAGCTGAAGATCGCAGCGGCCAAAAAAGAGCAGGCTTGCAAGGGGGAAGAGGACAACCTTGCCAGATTAAAGAAAGAGCTCACTGAAACAGAGCTTGCGTTAAAAGAAGCAAAAGAAGACTTAAGCTTCTTAACGTCAGAGATGTCATCTAGCACCAGCGGCGAAGAAAAGCTGGAAGAAGCAGCAAAACATAAATTGAATGACAAAACGAAAACGATCGAACTGATTGCATTAAGGCGCGATCAGCGCATCAAGCTTCAGCATGGGCTTGATACGTATGAGCGTGAGCTGAAAGAAATGAAACGCCTGTATAAACAAAAAACAACGCTCTTAAAAGACGAAGAAGTCAAACTTGGACGAATGGAAGTCGAGCTTGATAATTTACTCCAATACTTACGGGAGGAATACAGCTTGTCCTTTGAGGGGGCAAAAGAGAAATATCAGCTTGAAACTGATCCAGAGGAAGCCAGAAAGCGCGTGAAGCTGATTAAACTCGCAATTGAAGAGCTGGGTACCGTGAACCTCGGAAGCATAGATGAGTTTGAGAGGGTCAACGAACGGTACAAGTTTCTGTCGGAACAAAAAGAAGATTTAACAGAAGCGAAAAATACCTTGTTCCAAGTGATTGAAGAAATGGATGAAGAAATGACGAAGCGCTTTAACGACACATTCGTCCAAATCCGCTCACACTTTGATCAAGTTTTCCGCTCCTTATTCGGAGGAGGGCGAGCTGAACTGAGGCTCACCGATCCTAACGATCTGCTTCATTCAGGAGTCGAGATTATCGCTCAGCCGCCGGGGAAAAAGCTGCAAAACTTAAACCTCCTGTCAGGCGGAGAGCGTGCGCTTACTGCTATAGCGCTCTTATTCTCAATCCTAAAGGTTCGTCCAGTGCCGTTTTGCGTCCTTGACGAAGTAGAGGCTGCGCTCGACGAAGCGAATGTGTTCCGATTTGCGCAGTATTTAAAAAAATACAGCAGCGATACTCAGTTTATTGTGATTACCCACAGAAAAGGAACGATGGAGGAAGCGGATGTGCTTTATGGCGTAACCATGCAGGAATCCGGTGTTTCCAAGGTAATTTCAGTTAAGCTGGAAGAAACAAAAGAATTCGTTCAGTAACGAGGAAAGAGGTTAAAAGATGAGCTTTTTTAAAAAATTAAAAGAGAAAATCACAAAACAGACAGATTCCGTATCTGAAAAGTTTAAGGATGGCCTTGAAAAAACAAGAAACTCCTTTCAAAACAAAGTGAATGATCTTGTATCCCGTTACCGTAAAGTGGATGAGGATTTCTTCGAAGAGCTTGAAGAGGTTCTTATCAGCGCGGATGTCGGTTTTACAACCGTTATGGAATTAATAGATGAGCTGAAAAAAGAAGTCAAACGCAGAAATATTCAAGATCCAAAGGAAGTCCAGTCAGTGATTTCTGAGAAACTGGTCGAGATTTATAACAGCGGAGATGAGCAAATTTCAGAACTGAACATCCAGGATGGGCGTTTAAACGTAATCCTTCTGGTAGGTGTAAACGGCGTCGGGAAAACAACAACGATCGGAAAGCTTGCTCATAAAATGAAACAAGAAGGAAAATCTGTTGTACTTGCCGCCGGAGACACTTTTAGAGCGGGAGCCATTGAACAGCTGGAAGTATGGGGAGAGCGTACAGGAGTGCCTGTCATTAAGCAGACGGCAGGAAGCGATCCGGCGGCTGTCATCTACGATGCTGTTCATGCTGCGAAAGCAAGAAATGCCGATGTATTAATTTGTGATACGGCAGGGCGTCTCCAAAACAAAGTAAATCTCATGAAAGAGCTTGAAAAAGTAAAACGTGTTATCGAAAGAGAAGTTCCTGAAGCTCCGCATGAGGTGCTGCTTGCCCTTGATGCCACGACCGGCCAAAATGCAATGGCTCAGGCAAAAGAATTCTCTAAAGCAACAAATGTTACCGGCATTGCTTTAACGAAGCTTGACGGTACGGCAAAAGGCGGTATCGTCCTTGCGATTCGCAACGAGCTTCACATCCCGGTTAAACTAGTCGGTTTAGGAGAAAAAGTTGATGACCTTCAGGAATTTGATCCAGAATCCTATGTGTACGGACTCTTTTCAGATTTAGTGGAAAAAGCCGACGATTAAGAAAAAGGCCCCAACATCTTGGGGCCTTTTTCTTTTTTATCTTCTTACTTGATAGGCGAAATGATAAAGGCTGTTATCAGTGGATACCAGTCTTGACTCACCAGAAAAAACTCTGAATGGGATGATGTCATAGTAATGAACGGAAACAGATGTGTAATACGTATAGTAACCAGCAGCTGGCCCCAAATACATTGGAACCTCAAATGTTCCGTTTGCATCAGTCGTTCCTGAAGCAGTTTGTGTTGTGTTTCCGACCTTCGTGTCCGCTTCAAATCTTACGGGCGCGTTTGGCACTGGCTGTCCGTTTTGGTCGAGTAATTTGCCGCTTACTGTAATATTGTACTTGACTCGCCAATATTGACCTTGTCCGTAATTGATTTTACCGTATACCCCTCCATCTGTGCTGATATTTGTGATTGAGGCCTTATAAGGTGCCTCAGCAGCGTCTGCTTGCTGTGCCGGGAAACCTATTGTAAACAGGGCTGCCAGACATAACATAAACAATAAACCGATTTTTTTCATAAAAATCCTCCTTAAAATAGGGTTCATATACAATATCGGAATAAATTGGATGATATTTAGCGTATTTTGGAAAAGTTAATCGCCGCTTTGACAAGATAAAAACTTGACAGTGTCATTAAAACCGTGTAAACTAAGTTATCGTAAAGGGATTTGACTTAACAAAGGGGAGAGCTCAAATGTCACTCGAAAAGACAACGAGAATGAATTATCTGTTTGATTTTTATCAGTCGTTGTTGACGTCAAAACAGAAGAGCTATATGTCGCTTTATTATTTGGACGATTTCTCCCTAGGCGAAATAGCCGAAGAATATGAGGTTTCAAGACAAGCTGTTTATGATAACATCAAACGAACAGAAGCAATGCTTGAACAATATGAAGAAAAGCTGCTCCTTTTGAAAAAGTTTCAGGAGCGTAAAGAGATGTTTAATAAGCTGAAGGAGCTTGCTTCCGGTTCAAAAGAAGAGGAAGAAATTACAGCTCTGATTGAAGCGCTTGAGAAATTAGATTAGGAGGCGGCAAACTATGGCATTTGAAGGATTAGCCGACCGACTGCAGCAGACGATTTCTAAAATCCGCGGAAAAGGGAAAGTCAGCGAACAAGATGTAAAAGAGATGATGCGTGAGGTCCGTCTTGCGCTGCTTGAGGCTGACGTTAACTTTAAAGTAGTCAAGGATTTTGTCAAAAAAGTAAGTGAACGCGCTGTAGGCCAAGACGTCATGAAAAGTCTGACGCCCGGCCAGCAGGTCATTAAAGTTGTTCAAGAGGAACTGACTGAGCTGATGGGCGGCGAAGAGAGCAAAATCGCCGTCGCAAAAAGGCCGCCGACTGTTATTATGATGGTCGGTCTCCAAGGTGCCGGTAAAACGACAACAAGCGGTAAGCTTGCGAATCTGCTGCGCAAAAAGCATAATCGCAAACCGATGCTGGTTGCTGCCGATATTTACCGCCCAGCCGCAATTAAGCAGCTGGAAACACTCGGCAAACAGCTTGATATGCCTGTTTTCTCTCTTGGCGATCAGGTCAGTCCTGTAGAAATAGCTAAACAGGCTATTGAGAAAGCCAAGGAAGAACATTATGACTACGTCATTTTGGATACGGCAGGGCGCTTGCATATCGACCATGAACTGATGGATGAACTGACCAACGTCAAAGAAATCGCGAATCCGGAAGAAATTTTCCTGGTTGTCGATTCAATGACCGGTCAGGACGCTGTGAATGTTGCCAAAAGCTTTAATGAACAGCTCGGTTTAACCGGTGTTGTGTTGACTAAGCTGGATGGAGACACACGCGGCGGGGCTGCGCTTTCTATTCGCGCTGTCACAAACACGCCAATTAAGTTTGCAGGTTTGGGCGAAAAGCTTGATGCGTTAGAGCCGTTCCATCCTGAACGCATGGCATCAAGGATTCTCGGCATGGGCGACGTGCTGACATTGATTGAAAAAGCACAGGCCAGCGTTGATGAAGACAAAGCCAAAGAGCTGGAACAAAAAATGAGAACGATGAGCTTCACATTGGACGATTTTCTGGAGCAGCTCGGGCAAGTCAGAAACATGGGGCCGCTTGATGAGCTTCTGCAAATGATGCCGGGTGCAGGTAAAATGAAGGGCCTGAAAAACATCCAAGTTGATGAAAAACAGCTGAATCATGTGGAAGCAATCATCAAATCAATGACTGTTCTTGAAAAAGAACAGCCGGATATTATCAATGCCAGCCGGCGGAAGCGGATTGCAAAAGGAAGCGGGACATCCGTACAGGAAGTCAACCGTCTGCTTAAGCAGTTTGATGAAATGAAAAAAATGATGAAGCAGATGACAAACATGTCAAAAGGCAAGAAAAAAGGGTTTAAGCTACCTTTTATGTAATCGGTTATACATGATAAAACCGTTGTTAAGAAAAAACACTTTACAAACACTTTTATCATTGTTAATATACTATCTTGTTGAAATATTTTCGGAGGTGCTAGTAAAATGGCAGTAAAAATTCGTTTAAAACGTATGGGAGCAAAAAAATCTCCTTTCTATCGTATTGTTGTAGCAGATTCTCGTTCACCACGTGACGGCCGTTTCATCGAAACAGTCGGAACTTACAACCCGGTTGCAAAACCAGCGGAAGTAAAAATTGACGAAGAGCTTGCTCTTAAATGGCTTCAAACTGGAGCGAAACCATCTGATACAGTTCGCAACTTGTTCTCTAGCCAAGGAATCATGGAAAAATTCCACAACGCTAAACAAGGCAAGTAATGACTGATCAACACTTGGAAGATTTGATTGTCCACATTGTGACGCCGCTTGTTGATCATCCAGATGACATTCGCGTCATAAGAGAAGAAACCGATCAAAAGATTGCGCTGCGCTTATCTGTCCATAAGTCAGATACCGGTAAAGTTATCGGAAAGCAAGGCCGGACTGCAAAAGCGATTCGAACAGCTGTATTTGCAGCTGGCGTACAGTCTTCTAAGAAAGTTCAATTTGAAATATTTGACTAAAAGGGAGAGGGCCGGCACCTCCCCTTTTTTTACACGCAAAAAAAGGGTAAACTGATAGAAGCTTAGGCAAAATAGAAAAGCCTGGACGAGTAAAAGTTTTAAAAGCGGGGAGCTTGGTGCGATGCAAATTATTCACCGTGTAGCCGTTATGCAAGTCTTAACCGAGCGCAGTAAAGAAAAGCTTTTAGCTTCTTTTGCTGAGAAGAAACAAATGCTTGAACGAGAATGCAGCCAGCTCTATTTTCAGCTTAGAAAACATGAGAAAGAACAGCAAAACCCTAATATGATTGAACAATTTAAAAAGGCAATAGAAAAGCGAAAAGATGATATAAAAATCATTGATTTTCAAATTGCTCAAGTACATACATTGCCGCTTGGCAGTGAGTTGAAAGAAAAGGAAGTCGATGCGCTGCTGACGATTGAAGCCGGGGATGACTGGCATGAGAAAACAGCAGCGAACACCATCGTCATAAAAGACGGAAAAGTAATTGAAATTCGCCAGAGGTGATCATATGACAAAGCGATGGTTTAATGTAGGCAAAATCGTAAATACCCACGGAATCAAAGGCGAAGTGCGGGTGATTTCAAAAACAGATTTTGCCGAAGAACGATACAAGCCGGGAAACACGCTGTATTTGTTTATGGACGGCCGTAACGAACCAGTGGAGGTAACGGTAAACACACATAGACTGCATAAGCAATTTCATCTCCTGCAGTTTAAAGAAAGACAAAACCTAAATGAAGTAGAAGAGCTGAAAAACGCAATCATTAAAGTTCCTGAAGAAGAATTAGGAGAGCTGAATGAGGGTGAATTTTATTTCCACGAAATTATTGGGTGTGAAGTATTTACTGAAGAAGGCGAACTCATCGGAAAGGTCAAAGAAATTTTGACGCCTGGAGCCAATGACGTTTGGGTCATCGGACGAAAAGGAAAAAAAGACGCACTCATTCCTTACATTGAATCAGTGGTTAAACATATCGATGTCAGGGAAAAGAAAATTGAGATTGAACTCATGGAAGGGTTAATAGACGAATGAAAATCGATTTTTTGACGCTGTTTCCCGAAATGTTTGAAGGCGTGCTCGGCTCATCGATTCTTCAAAAAGCCCAGGAAAAAGATGCGGTGCAGTTTCAAGTCGTAAATTTCCGAGAGTACTCTGATAACAAGCACAATACTGTTGATGATTATCCTTATGGCGGCGGGGCAGGCATGGTTCTCAAGCCCCAGCCTGTTTTTGACGCGGTCGAGGACCTGACATCAAAGGCAGCCGCTGCTCCGCGTATTATCCTCGTATGCCCGCAAGGTGAGCGTTTTACCCAAAAAAAAGCCGAACAATTAGCTAAGGAAGAGCATTTGCTGTTCATTTGCGGCCACTATGAAGGCTATGATGAACGCATTCGCGAGCACTTGGTAACGGATGAAATATCAATTGGCGACTTTGTTCTGACGGGCGGTGAGCTCCCTGCAATGATGATCGCAGACAGTGTGGTCAGACTGCTTCCGGGTGTACTGGGTAAAGAGGCTTCCCATATTGAGGATTCCTTCAGCACCGGACTTTTAGAGCACCCGCATTATACAAGACCGGCAGATTACAAAGGTTTAAAAGTGCCTGAAACACTCTTGTCAGGAAACCATGCAAAAATTGAAGAATGGCGGAATAAAGAATCGATCAGAAGGACCTACCTAAGACGTCCGGATCTGTTGAAAGACCACCCGCTTACAGAGCAGCAAAGAAAGTGGATTTCTGAATGGGAAAAAGAATAGATTTTATTGCATAGGCTATGAAATTGTGATAAGATACTACTTGTGGCTTAAGCGGGCTTATCCGCTGCAAGCTTGAAAACGATGTTCCGCTGTGCCGGTTTTTGTGGCCAAGAGCATCTGTTGGAAGGAGTTGAAAACGATGCAAAAACTAATTGAAGATATCACAAAAGAACAGCTTCGTACTGATCTTCCTGCGTTCCGTCCTGGTGACACTTTACGTGTACACGTTAAAGTTGTTGAGGGTAACCGTGAGCGTATCCAGATCTTTGAAGGTGTTGTGATTAAGCGTCGTGGTGGTGGAATCAGCGAAACGTTCACAGTTCGTAAGATTTCTTACGGTGTTGGCGTTGAACGTACTTTCCCAGTACACACACCAAAAATCGCGAAAATCGAAGTTGTACGTTACGGTAAAGTACGCCGTGCTAAACTTTACTACCTGCGTGAACTTCGCGGAAAAGCGGCTCGTATTAAAGAGATCAGACGATAATGATAACGAACGAAAAGAGCTTGTTACCTGTAACAAGCTCTTTTTTTATACAGAATTTGAAAATGCCGGACAGGCATCGTAAAATACATAAAGGACAACAATGAATCATGCATACTGAAGATAAAGGCGGTGTTCGTGTCACATGACAATTCAATGGTTCCCGGGCCATATGGCAAAAGCAAGAAGGGAAGTAACCGAAAAATTAAAATTAATCGATATCGTATATGAATTGGTAGATGCCAGAATTCCAATGTCATCAAGAAACCCAATGATTGAAGATATTCTAAAAAACAAGCCGCGAATTATGCTGTTAAACAAGGCTGACAAAGCAGATGCGGCAGTTACACAGCAGTGGAAAGAGCACTTTGAGAACCAGGGGATCCGCTCTCTGTCTATTAATTCTGTAAATGGACAAGGGTTAAATCAAATTGTGCCTGCATCAAAAGAGATCCTCCAAGAAAAATTTGACCGGATGCGTGCGAAAGGTGTGAAGCCGAGAGCGATTCGCGCTTTGATTATCGGCATTCCAAACGTCGGAAAATCAACGCTCATCAACCGGCTTGCAAAGAAAAACATAGCAAAAACGGGAGACAGACCTGGTATTACGACTTCTCAACAGTGGGTCAAAGTTGGGAAAGAATTAGAGCTATTAGATACACCGGGAATTTTGTGGCCTAAATTTGAGGATGAGCTTGTCGGTTTGAGACTGGCAGTCACCGGGGCTATTAAAGACTCGATTATCAATTTGCAGGACGTGGCCGTGTTTGGTCTTCGTTTTCTCGAAGAACATTACCCAGAACGGCTTAAAGAGCGTTATGGCCTTGATGAGATCCCAGAGGACATTGCCGAGCTGTTTGATGCAATAGGTGAAAAGCGGGGCTGTCTCATGAGCGGTGGGCTCATCAACTACGATAAGACGACTGAAGTCATCATTCGCGATATTCGCACTGAAAAGTTCGGCAGGCTGTCATTTGAACAGCCGACGATGTAAAGGCGCGCAGAAATGCGGGTCTTTATTTTTTCTTGGCTGAACCGATACATACAGTAAGGGAGAAGAGAAAGTGAATACATTAACCGTAAAGGACATTAAAGACCGTTTGCAGGAAGTGAAGGATGCACAAGACCCATTTATTGCCCAATGCGAAAACGACCCGAGAAAAAGCGTTCAAACGCTTGTAGAGCAATGGCTTAAAAAGCAAGCGAAAGAAAAAGCGCTGAAAGAACAATGGGTGAATATGACTTCCTATGAAAGGCTGGCAAGAAACAAAGGATTTCGCTTGATTGCAGGTGTTGACGAGGTCGGCCGGGGGCCATTGGCAGGACCAGTTGTCGCCAGCGCAGTCATCCTTCCAGAGGAATGTGAAATACTTGGGCTGACAGACTCCAAAAAGCTTTCAGAGAAAAAACGCGAGGAATATTACGAGCTTATTATGAAGGAAGCACTGGCGGTCGGGATAGGAATTGTAGAAGCTACTGTGATTGATGAGATCAATATATATGAAGCTTCAAAAATGGCAATGGTGAAAGCGATACAGGATTTGTCGGATACACCTGATTATTTGCTTGTTGACGCAATGACACTTCCGCTCGACACGGCTCAGGCGTCAATTATAAAAGGCGATGCCAAAAGCGTGTCTATTGCGGCAGGTGCGTGTATCGCAAAAGTGACGAGGGACCGAATGATGAGCGCTTATGCCGAAACGTATCCCATGTACGGCTTTGAAAAAAATAAAGGCTATGGGACAAAAGAACATTTGGAAGCTCTCGCTGCATACGGCCCAACTGAATTGCACCGCAAAACTTTCGCTCCTGTTCAATCTTTCAGATAAATCACCATGGACAAGGAGGCACCTTTTTAAAATGAACATACGAAATGATGTGCAAAAGGCGCTGCAGCACCTTTTCGGGCGTACAGCCGTCCCGCAGGAAACATCAAAAGTAAACGAAGCGCTAAACGGGGAGAAGCGTCTCCTCTTAGGAAAAGTGCTTCGTTTACTAGGAGATCAGCATGCCCTGATCCAAGTCGGCAATCAAACTGTTCAGGGAAAACTTGAAACTCAGCTTCGTCCTCAGGCATACTATTGGTTTTCCTACGAAAAAAAAACGGCAGAGCAAACAGGCCGTCTTCAGGTCGTTCAAAGCTTTGATCAAAATCCTAAAACCATTCAGGATGCAGCTGGCAAACTTTTAAATGCTATTTCAGTGAAGACGTCAAACGCAGCTCTCATGATGACAGGAGCGATGCTGAAAAGCAAAACACCCGTAACAGAAAATGATATCAAAACAGCTGTCCGCTGGATGGACACGCTGCCTTCGCAAGACACAAAAAAAGCAGTTGAAACGGTTCTCTTCGCTTTAAAGCGTGATCTTCCCATTCACTCCGAGATTTTGAATGGTGTTCACGCTGTGAAATCGCCTGTTCCGTTGCATCAGCACGTATCCCAGCTGCTACAGGCAATCGACCAAAACCCTCAGCAGAGCCAAATGATGTCAAAGCTAAAGGAAGCAGTCACGGTGCTTTTAAATAGTGAAATCGATGTCCATGCAGAACGGCTGATTGATAAGCTTATTTCTTTAACCGACAATACGAAAGCACCTTCTCCGACGAATACAGCTGGAAGCAGGGAGCTTAGCACACCAGCTGGCTCCCCCGGAAAAGCCAGCCTGCCGATTGCAAATCACACAGCAGAACAGGGAAGCATACAAGAAGAGCCTGTTAAAACAGCAGCAGACATTCCAATTAAAGAAGCCCGCCAGCTGCTGGTGAAGCTGACGGAATCTGCTGAAAAAAACAGTCTCCAAATTGTGAAAGAAGCAGCAAATTGGATTAAAGCGGCTGCTTCATCGGGTGATAGTAAGTCACTTGCAGCTTCAGCTGTTTTACAGGCGGCACAAGTCACAGATCAGGAAGCCGAAGTCTTTTTAAAGGCTGTTCAGCAGACAGCACCCCATTTGGCGGATAAGGCAGATGTTCTTTCTTTCTTATCCAAAGTGAAAACGGCAATCGGCGCAAGGGACGAGGTTGCGTTCATTAAAGCGTTTGAACAAGGAAGCGCAGTCACATCTGGCGAAATGCAATCCATCAAGCTGGCTCTTTCTGCCTTAAGAGCATCGCATGAGGTAGCCGAACCAGTCAAACAAGAAGCCGATCAGCTTTTTCATAAATTAAATGGCCAGCTTTTCATGCAGCAGGACCATCCATCATACAGCCAAATTGTAATGTCATTTCCGATGTTTTCGAAGTCAGGGGTTCAGGACATGACTGTTCTGTTTAAAGGAAAGAAAGAAGCGGATGGAAAGCTTGATCCTTCCCATTGCCGCCTTTTGTTTTTGCTGCAGCTTGATACACTAAAAGAAACCGTCGTTGATTGCTTGGTACAGCAAAAAGTCATGACCATTACAATAGAGACTGATTTCGAGCTGCAGGCTGCGATCGATCCGATGGTGCCCGCGCTTAAACAGGGGCTAAAGGAAATGGGGTACAGCCTTTCAGGGGTAAACGCTAAAAAAAGGGTTCACACCGAAGAAAAGGCTTCAATCGATCAATATATAACAAGTATCAGTGATCAGGAAGTGGATGTGAAAATATGAAAGAGCAGACACCGATCAGAAAAGCTGTTGCTCTCCATTATGACGAACAAAAAGACAAGGCGCCGAGAGTGATTGCCACAGGGAAGGGCCATGTAGCTGACAACATTATAAAAGAAGCGAAAAAAGCAGGGGTCCCGATTCAAGAAGATCGGACCCTTGTCGAATTAATGCGCCATTTGACGGTAGATGATCAAATTCCTGAAGCTCTTTATGAAACGGTAGCCGAGATTTTTTCATTCATTTACAAATTGGACGAAAGCGTAAAAAACAAAAAATAGCTAAAATATTCCCCATCCTTCTTTGAAATTTATGTTTTTAATAAAGTAAAAGTTTGAATGTTTAGAAGGATTAAAAGATTTTGCATCGAACTGTAGACAATTCTTCCAGTATTATTATAGAATGAAAGCGCAGTCTATTTTAGTTTTGTTACATAAGTTAGGAGGATGGGAAATGAATATCCATGAGTACCAGGGAAAAGAAGTCCTCAGAAAATATGGGGTATCTGTTCCTGAAGGTAAAGTGGCTTTTACAGCAGAAGAAGCAGTTGAGAGTGCAAAGAGCTTATCCAGCTCGGTTTATGTCGTAAAGGCTCAAATTCATGCTGGCGGTCGAGGCAAAGCTGGTGGGGTAAAAATAGCAAAATCATTAGACGAAGTAAAAGCGTATGCCGAAGAACTATTAGGGAAGACCCTAGTTACACATCAGACGGGTCCGGACGGCCAAGTAATAAAACGCTTACTTATTGAAGAAGGCTGCGATATTAAAAAAGAATATTACATCGGTCTAGTGCTTGACCGCGCCACTTCAAGAATCGTTTTAATGGCTTCTGAAGAAGGCGGAACGGAAATTGAAGAGGTTGCGGAGAAAACACCAGAAAAAATCAAAAAAGCTGTCATTGATCCAGCTGTTGGCCTTCAAGGCTATCAAGCCAGAGAAATTGCATTCGCTATTAATATTCCAAAAGAGCTCGTGGGAAAAGCTGCTAAATTTATGCTTGGACTATATAAAGCGTTTGTTGAGAAAGACTGCTCAATCGCCGAAATCAATCCGCTTGTTGTGACTGGCGACGGAAATGTGATGGCGCTTGATGCAAAATTGAATTTTGACAGCAATGCGTTGTACCGACAAAAGGACATTATGGAATACAGAGATTTGGATGAAGAAGATCCGAAAGAAATTGAAGCGTCCAAATATGATCTAAGCTACATTTCCCTTGATGGAAATATCGGCTGTATGGTAAACGGCGCGGGACTTGCAATGTCTACGATGGATATTATCAAGCATTATGGAGGAGAACCGGCCAACTTCCTTGATGTGGGCGGCGGTGCAACCGCGGAAAAAGTCACGGAAGCATTTAAAATCATTCTTTCTGATCAAAACGTTAAAGGGATTTTTGTCAACATTTTCGGCGGCATTATGAAATGTGATGTCATCGCAGAAGGGGTTGTTGAAGCGACTAGACAAGTTGGTTTGACATTGCCGCTTGTCGTCCGTCTTGAAGGCACAAACGTGGATCTAGGGAAGAAAATCCTTAGTGAATCAGGATTAAACATTACATCTGCGGAATCAATGGCTGACGGCGCGCAGAAAATCGTATCCTTAGTTTAAGAAAGAATGAAAGGCAGGGGACCAAATAATGAGTGTTTTCATTAATAAAGATACAAGAGTTATTGTGCAAGGGATTACAGGTTCTACCGCTTTATTTCATACGAAGCAGATGCTTGAATACGGCACAAATATCGTTGGCGGTGTAACACCTGGAAAAGGCGGAACAGAAGCGGAAGGTGTTCCTGTATTTAATACAGTGGCTGAAGCAGTTCAAACAACCGGCGCTAACGCGTCTGTTATATATGTGCCCGCACCGTTTGCAGCTGATGCGATTATGGAAGCGGTAGATGCGGAGCTTGATCTCGTGATTTGTATCACAGAACATATCCCGGTTTTGGATATGGTGAAGGTCAAACGCTTCATGGAAGGCAAGAAAACGAGACTGATAGGGCCGAACTGTCCTGGTGTCATTACGCCTGAAGAATGTAAAATCGGCATTATGCCCGGATACATCCATAAAAAGGGTCATGTAGGCGTTGTATCACGTTCAGGAACATTAACATACGAAGCGGTGCACCAGCTCTCAGAAGCGGGTGTAGGGCAATCTACAGCTGTTGGAATCGGCGGCGACCCTGTAAATGGAACAAACTTTATTGACGTTTTAAAAGCGTTTAACGAAGATCCTGACACACACGCAGTCATCATGATTGGCGAAATCGGCGGTACGGCCGAAGAGGAAGCGGCAGAGTGGGTAAAAGCCAACATGACAAAACCGGTAGTCGGTTTTATTGGCGGTAAAACAGCACCTCCTGGGAAGCGCATGGGGCATGCAGGCGCCATTATTTCCGGCGGGAAAGGGACAGCTGATGAAAAAATCAAAACCCTTAATGCATGCGGAATCGAAGTTGCAGAGACACCTTCTGTCATGGGTGAAACCTTAATCAAGGTGCTGAAAGAGAAGAACTTGTTCGAAACTTGTAAAACGCATTAATAAAAAAGGGACAGCCGTCAAGGCTGTTCCTGCTTTTTCTAACAAAAGGAGGTCAATCTATTGGATCAGGCCGCTGTCTGCCTAACGATTTGCAGAATCAATCAATTATTATCCCCATCCCTTCTATTAAAATGGTGGAAAGCCGATCCGTCTATGTCGCTGACATCACCCGTGTTACAAACGGTTACTCGTGATCAAATAAAAGCAGCTGCATTAAAAAACGAAATAGAACAATTTTATCCAAAGCTCCCGCGTGTACTTGCTGCTTATCGTGAGCAAGGCATTAACACCATCCCTATTTCTTCAAAGCAATATCCTTTCTGGCTTAAAAGCATTTATGATCCCCCTGCCGTACTGTTTGCAAAAGGTGATATGACTCTTCTTTCGAAAGGGAGAAAAATTGGAATTGTAGGCACAAGAAATCCAACAGCTTATGGGAAACAAGTTGTCAATCATCTTACAAAAGAGATCTGTCGTAAAGGTTGGGTGATTGTCAGCGGACTGGCGTCTGGGATAGACGGAATGTCCCATGCTGCAAGTATTAAGGCGAAGGGGCGGACAATTGGCGTCATTGCAGGCGGATTTCAACACATTTATCCCCGAGAAAACCTTCAGTTAGCAGATCACATGGCTAAACACCATATCCTGCTGTCAGAGCACCCACCTGAAACTAAACCCCAAAAATGGCATTTCCCTATGAGAAACCGTATTATCAGCGGACTAAGTGAAGGCGTTATTGTCGTTCAGGGCAAAGAAAAAAGCGGTTCGCTGATTACTGCCTATCAAGCATTGGAACAAGGGAGAGAGGTATTTGCCGTACCCGGTTCATTGTTTGACCCTTACGCCGGAGGTCCTATAAAACTGATCCAGCAGGGGGCTAAAGCCATATGGTCAGCAGAGGATATTTTCGAGGAACTTCCTGAGAGAAACGTTCAATATACGGAACCCTTTTGAATTATCGTTTGACAAACGGTATTGTAATATTTAATAATAGTGAGGATTTAAAGTTGCATATTGTTTTCTATTTAATTAATGACGTTCATGATAAAGAATGAAATGTTGAAAGCCAAATAAAGACAGCTGCAAAAATAAAATTGAAATATCTTGAAAAGAGAGAGAACACCTCTTGAGGGGGATGAAAATGTCTGATTATCTAGTCATCGTGGAATCGCCCGCTAAGGCGAAAACGATTGAACGTTACTTAGGTAAAAAATATAAAGTAAAAGCATCAATGGGACATGTCCGGGATCTTCCAAAAAGTCAAATGGGAGTTGACATAGAACAGAATTTTGAACCGAAATATATTACCATTCGAGGTAAAGGCCCGGTATTAAAAGAGCTGAAAACGGCTGCGAAAAAAGCCAAAAAAGTGTATCTCGCAGCTGACCCCGACAGAGAAGGGGAAGCGATTGCATGGCATTTGGCACACAGTCTTGATTTAGATCTCAACTCAGACTGCCGTGTGGTGTTTAACGAAATTACAAAAGACGCTATTAAGGAATCGTTTAAGCATCCCCGCATGATCAATATGGATTTAGTGGATGCACAGCAAGCGAGACGTATTTTAGACAGGCTTGTCGGATATAAAATCAGTCCAATCTTATGGAAAAAAGTCAAAAAAGGGCTTAGCGCAGGACGCGTGCAATCCGTTGCCCTCCGTTTGATTATTGACCGTGAAAAAGAGATTAACGACTTTAAGCCTGAGGAATATTGGACAATTGACGGTACGTTCTTAAAAGGTCAAGAAACCTTTGAAGCGAGCTTTTTCGGGAAAAACGGCAAAAAACTTCCTTTAAATAGTGAAGCTGATGTAAAAGAGATTCTTTCTCAGCTCAAAGGGAATCAATATACAGTTGAAAAAGTAACCAAAAAGGAACGCAAACGTAATCCTGCTTTGCCTTTTACCACTTCTACCCTGCAGCAGGAAGCGGCTCGCAAGCTCAATTTCAGAGCGAAGAAAACGATGATGATTGCACAGCAATTATATGAAGGAATTGATTTAGGAAGAGAAGGAACGGTTGGTCTGATCACGTATATGAGAACGGATTCAACCCGTATTTCAAATACGGCTGTTGATGAAGCAGCTGCATTTATTGATCAGACATATGGAAAAGAGTTCCTAGGCGGAAAACGGAAGCCTGCGAAAAAGAATGAAAATGCCCAGGATGCCCACGAAGCAATTCGGCCGACATCAGTTCTTAGAAAACCAAGTGAATTAAAAGCAGTCCTCGGCAGAGACCAAATGAGACTGTATAAATTAATTTGGGAGCGTTTTGTTGCCAGCCAAATGGCACCGGCTGTTCTCGATACAATGAGTGTCGACCTGACAAACAACGGTTTGACATTTCGTGCAAATGGAAGTAAAGTCAAGTTTTCCGGGTTTATGAAGGTGTATGTTGAAGGAAAAGACGATCAAATGGAAGAAAAAGACCGGATGCTGCCTGACTTACAAGAAGGCGACACGGTATTATCAAAAGATATAGAACCTGAGCAGCATTTTACCCAGCCGCCTCCGCGATATACTGAGGCCCGGCTTGTTAAAACCCTTGAAGAACGCGGTATCGGCCGTCCATCCACATATGCTCCGACACTTGATACTATTCAGCGGCGCGGCTACGTGGCATTGGATAATAAACGTTTCGTTCCGACTGAATTAGGTCAGATCGTTCTTGACTTGATCATGGAGTTTTTCCCTGAGATCATTAACGTTGAGTTTACAGCTAAAATGGAGAGAGATCTTGATCATGTTGAAGAAGGAAATACCGAATGGGTCAAGATTATCGATAATTTCTACACCGATTTTGAAAAACGCGTCAAAAAAGCCGAATCGGAAATGAAGGAAGTTGAGATTGAACCAGAGTATGCTGGAGAGGATTGTGAATTGTGCAGTTCTCCAATGGTATATAAAATGGGACGGTACGGTAAATTCTTAGCTTGCTCCAACTTCCCTGACTGCCGGAACACGAAACCGATTGTGAAACAAATCGGTGTGAAGTGCCCGAGCTGCGGAGAAGGAAACATTGTTGAGCGAAAATCGAAAAAGAAACGGGTGTTTTACGGCTGTGACCGTTATCCGGACTGTGAATTCGTATCATGGGACAAACCAATTGAACGAAAATGCCCGAAATGCGGAAAAATGCTCGTCGAGAAAAAACTCAAAAAAGGTATACAAGTCCAATGCGTGGAATGCGATTATAAGGAAGAACCACAGAAGTAGCGGTGAGCAGGGTCTTGCTCACCTTCTTTGTGTGTTAAAAGAAGGCCTTGAATAATAAACTAGGAGATGTGAAAGATGAACCAACAAACAGTGAATGTAATCGGAGCCGGACTCGCAGGAAGTGAAGCAGCATGGCAGCTTGCCAAACGTGGGATTCAAGTCAAATTGTATGAAATGCGGCCAGTTAAACAAACGCCTGCGCATCATACAGATAAATTTGCTGAGCTTGTCTGCAGCAACTCTCTTCGCTCTAATACACTTGCTAACGCTGTCGGTGTATTAAAGGAAGAAATGCGTGCGCTTGATTCAGCCATTATCGCTGCGGCTGACGAATGTTCGGTGCCTGCCGGGGGCGCTCTTGCAGTAGACCGTCATGAATTTGCCGCAAGTGTGACAAATCGGGTGAAAAATCATCCAAACGTAACCGTTATTAATGAAGAAGTGACTGAAATTCCTGAAGGCCCTACTATCATCGCAACGGGTCCGTTAACATCTGAATCGCTGTCTGCCCAGCTGAAGGAGCTGACTGGAGAGGACTATTTATATTTTTATGACGCAGCGGCGCCAATTGTAGAAAAAGACAGCCTTGATATGGATAAAGTGTACCTGAAATCCCGTTATGATAAAGGTGAAGCAGCATATTTGAACTGCCCGATGACAGAAGAAGAGTTTGACCGTTTTCATGAAGCATTAACATCAGCAGAAACAGTGCCGTTAAAAGAATTTGAAAAAGAGATTTTCTTTGAAGGCTGCATGCCGATTGAAGTCATGGCAAAACGGGGTAAGAAAACAATGCTTTTCGGTCCGATGAAACCAGTTGGTCTAGAGCATCCTGTTACAGGAAAACGCCCTTATGCCGTCGTTCAGCTCAGACAGGATGATGCTGCGGGAACACTTTATAATATTGTAGGATTCCAGACACATTTAAAATGGGGAGACCAAAAGGAAGTTCTCAAGTTGATTCCAGGACTTGAAAATGTAGAAATCGTCAGATATGGCGTGATGCATAGAAACACATTTATTAACTCTCCAAGCCTGTTAAAGCCGACTTATCAATTTAAAAACCGCAGTGATCTGTTCTTTGCAGGCCAAATGACGGGAGTAGAAGGATATGTGGAATCAGCTGCCTCAGGACTTGTAGCAGGCATTAATGCGGCGAAGCTTGTATTGGGAGAAGAGCTTGTGATCTTCCCTCAGGAAACAGCAATTGGCAGTATGGCACATTATATTACAACAACAAACCAGAAGAACTTCCAGCCGATGAATGCAAACTTTGGGCTTTTGAAAGAATTGCCAGTTAAAATTAAAAATAAAAAAGAACGAAATGAACAATACGCGAACCGTGCGATTGAAACAATTCAAACAATTTCGAAAACAATATAGGTATTGATTGCAACCTGAGCGCGATTTGTGATACCATTTAAAAGCCCTTCCTGGGGAGGTATTAGGCATGGAGAATGTTAAGAATTTCGTAAAGTTATTCGTTGAATATTTACAAATTGAAAAAAATTATTCACAATATACTATTGTGAATTATGTGGATTCAATTGAAGAATTCGAGACTTTCCTGCGCGTTCAAGGTATAAATGGATTTGAAGAAGCTGCATATCAAGATACTAGGATTTTTTTGACAGAAGCCTATGAAAAAGGTTTATCGAGAAGAACAATAAGCAAAAAGATATCTGCATTAAGAAGCTTTTATAAGTTTCTGATGCGGGAAAAGCTTATTGAAGAAAATCCGTTTCAGCTTGTTCATCTGCCAAAACAGGAGAAACGGATACCGAAGTTTCTATATCAAAAAGAGCTTGAGGAGCTGTTTGAAGTTTCAGATATAAGCCAGCCGGCCGGAATGAGGGATCAAGCGCTGTTAGAGCTGCTCTATGCCACTGGAATGAGGGTCAGTGAATGCTGTTCCATAACTATTAACGACGTTGATTTATTTATGGACACTGTGCTTGTTCACGGTAAAGGCAAGAAGCAGCGCTATATCCCCTTTGGGTCTTATGCCCGCGAAGCGTTGAAGGTATACATGAATAGCGGAAGACAGTGCTTGCTGATGAAGGCAAAAGAACCTCATGATCTATTATTCGTAAATCAAAGAGGCGGACCGCTTACAGCCCGTGGCATCAGACATATTTTAAGCGGGCTTGTTCAAAAAGCGTCAAGCACTTTACATATCCATCCGCATATGCTTCGACATACGTTCGCCACGCATCTGTTAAATGAAGGAGCGGATTTGAGAAGCGTTCAAGAACTGCTCGGGCATTCCAATCTGTCTTCTACACAGATATACACGCACGTTTCGAAGGAAATGTTGAGAAACACATATATGTCTCACCATCCAAGAGCATTTAAGAAAAATTAAAGGAGGCCCTTTATGTCATCTTTTCATGCGACCACAATATTTGCCGTACAGCATAAAGGACGAAGCGCTATGTCCGGAGACGGCCAAGTAACATTTGGTCAGGCTGTTGTCATGAAACACACGGCACGGAAAGTGAGAAAACTGTTTAACGGCAAAGTTCTTGCTGGTTTTGCGGGATCTGTTGCAGACGCTTTCACTTTATTCGAAAAGTTTGAAGCTAAGCTTGAAGAATATAACGGCAACTTAAAACGGGCGGCTGTTGAGCTTGCAAAGGAATGGCGCAGTGATAAAGTGCTAAGAAAGCTCGAAGCCATGCTGATTGTTATGAATCAGGATACTTTGCTTCTCGTATCGGGAACAGGCGAGGTGATCGAACCAGATGACGGCATTCTCGCGATTGGATCAGGAGGCAATTACGCTTTGGCAGCGGGAAGAGCACTGAAAAAGCATGCCGGGGAAAGCATGTCTGCAAGTGAGATTGCCAGAGCCGCGTTAGAAACAGCAGGCGAAATTTGTGTTTACACGAACGATCAAATCATACTGGAAGAGCTTGAATAGAAAGGACTTGAGGCGCATGGAAAAAAAACCGTTAACTCCTAGACAGATTGTAGATCGGTTAGACCAATATATTGTCGGTCAGCAAAATGCGAAAAAAGCTGTCGCCGTGGCATTAAGAAACCGCTATAGAAGAAGTCTTCTGGATGAAAAGCTGAAGGACGAGGTCGTTCCGAAAAACATTTTAATGATGGGTCCTACCGGCGTCGGGAAAACTGAAATTGCCAGACGAATCGCTAAGCTTTCAGGTGCGCCATTTATCAAAATTGAAGCTACTAAATTTACCGAAGTCGGCTATGTAGGCAGAGATGTTGAATCAATGGTCAGAGATCTTGTGGAGACTTCTGTTCGGCTTATAAAAGAAGAGAAAATGAATGAAGTAAAGGAACAGGCAGAAGAAAATGCAAACAAACGCATTGTTCGTCTGTTAGTTCCTGGGAAGAAAAAACAATCTGGTGTTAAAAATCCGTTTGAAATGTTTTTTGGAGGCAGCCAGCCGAATGGTGAAGATGAGGCGGAGAGCCAGGAAGAAGCAAACATCGAAGAAAAAAGAAAACGAATGGCGCATCAGCTGGCTTTAGGAGAGCTCGAAGACTACTATGTAACAGTAGAAGTCGAAGAACAGCAGCCTTCTATGTTTGACATGCTGCAGGGCTCGGGTATGGAGCAGATGGGTATGAACATGCAGGATGCGCTGAGCGGATTAATGCCAAAGAAAAAGAAGCGGCGCAAAATGACAGTCAGAGAAGCCAGAAAAGTCCTGACGAATGAAGAAGCAAGCAAACTCATCGATATGGATGAAGTCGGCCAGGAAGCTGTTCAGAGAGCAGAAGAGAGCGGGATTATCTTTATCGATGAGATTGATAAAATCGCAAAGAACGGCGGTGCATCTTCTTCTGCCGATGTTTCAAGAGAAGGTGTTCAGCGGGATATCCTTCCGATTGTTGAAGGTTCTACCGTTGTCACAAAATATGGTTCTGTAAAAACAGACCATGTATTATTTATTGCAGCAGGAGCGTTTCATATGGCCAAACCGTCTGATTTGATTCCTGAGCTGCAGGGGCGTTTCCCGATTCGTGTAGAACTGAACAAACTCACGGTAGACGACTTCGTGAGAATTTTGGTTGAGCCGGATAATGCGCTGCTGAAACAATATCAGGCATTATTGCAGACAGAAGGTATATCTCTTGAATTTTCTGACGAAGCTATTCATAAGATTGCTGAAGTTGCTTATCATGTGAACCAGGACACAGATAATATCGGTGCGAGACGCCTTCATACAATACTTGAACGCCTATTAGAAGATTTGTCGTTTGAAGCTCCAGATGTAACGATGGAGAAAATAACGATTACACCACAGTATGTCGAAGAAAAGCTCGGAACGATAGCCAAAAACAAAGATTTAAGTCAATTTATATTGTGAAAAATTTAATATGAGGAATGTTTAGGAGGATTATTTATCATGGCTTTATTACAAAAAACAAGAATTATTAACTCCATGCTGCAAGCTGCGGCAGGGAAACCGGTAAACTTCAAGGAAATGGCGGAGACGCTGCGGGATGTAATTGATTCCAATATTTTCGTTGTAAGCCGCAGAGGGAAACTCCTTGGGTATTCAATTAACCAGCAAATTGAAAATGATCGTATGAAAAAAATGCTTGAGGATCGTCAATTCCCTGAAGAATATACGAAAAATCTGTTTAATGTCCCTGAAACATCTTCTAACTTGGATATTAATAGTGAATATACTGCTTTCCCTGTTGAGAACAGAGACCTGTTTCAAGCTGGTTTAACAACAATTGTGCCGATCATCGGAGGCGGGGAAAGATTAGGAACACTTATTCTTTCGCGTTTACAAGATCAATTCAATGACGATGACTTAATTCTAGCTGAATACGGCGCAACAGTTGTCGGAATGGAAATCCTAAGAGAAAAAGCAGAAGAAATTGAAGAGGAAGCAAGAAGCAAAGCTGTCGTACAAATGGCTATCAGCTCGCTTTCTTACAGTGAGCTTGAAGCAATTGAGCACATTTTTGAGGAGCTTGACGGAAATGAAGGTCTTCTTGTTGCAAGTAAAATTGCTGACCGTGTCGGCATTACCCGTTCTGTTATTGTGAACGCACTCAGAAAGCTGGAGAGCGCCGGTGTTATCGAGTCTAGATCATTAGGAATGAAAGGTACTTATATCAAGGTACTAAACAACAAATTCCTAATTGAATTAGAAAATCTAAAATCTCATTAATCACAAAAAGAACCCTTTTTGAGGGTTCTTTTTTTATTTCAAATAAAGGAAATCAATAAGCTTTATTTCCTGGGTTGAAAGTCTTTCTATGTAATAATTTTAATAAATTTTGCATTTTTCTTCAAAAAGTTTCAAAAATGCCGAAAAGAAAGGAGAAAAAACAGAAATTCTGCTATTTTCAGGCTTATATCAAGGCGAGAAATGTAGTTCTAACAATCTAGGACTTTATACCTAGTTGCAAAATAGATAATTGTGAGGACATTTTTTTACACGAACTTCATAGACTTTATGCCTGTTATTTCTTACAATAAGCATATAGTTTTACAATTCTCGACAAGGATATTGAGGGTGAAAAAAACTGAAATGGAGGTAAGTGGATTTGAGCTTATTTTCTGGAACGATACAAAATCTTGAAAATGCCTTGAGCAGAGCGGATATTAAGCAAAAAGTCATAACTAATAATATCGCCAATATAGATACACCGAACTATAAGGCAAAAAAAGTCTCTTTCCAAAATTTATTAGATCAAGAATCCTCGCGTCTTGAAGCGATAAAAACAGACTATCGTCATGTTGATTTTTCTGATACTGATTCGAATTATTCAATTGTTGCGAGCGGAGATACATCGTATCAGCAAAACGGAAACAATGTTGATGTTGACAAAGAGATGACAGAATTGGCGCAAAATCAAATCAACTATCAAGCTTTGGTTGAAAGAATGAACGGTAAATTTAATTCGCTGAAGACCGTATTAACAGGAGGAAAATGATGACAGCTTTTCATAGCTTAAATGTTTCAGCATCGGCTTTAACAGCTCAGCGAGTCAGAATGGACGTTGTATCATCTAACTTAGCAAATATGGATACGACAAGAGCTAAGCAGGTGAATGGAGAGTGGGTGCCTTACAGAAGAAAAATGGTTTCCCTTCAGTCAAAAGGTGAATCGTTCTCTTCCATTCTCAATTCTCAAATGAGCGGAAGCGGGAATGCTGGAAACGGTGTGAAGGTTTCAAAAATTACGGAGGATGATTCGGATTTTAATCTTGTCTATGATCCGACAGACCCTGATGCAAACGCTGAAGGATATGTACAAAAGCCTAATGTTGATCCATTAAAGGAAATGGTTGATCTTGTCAGCAGCACTAGATCATACGAGGCGAATGTCACGGCGATGAATGCCACAAAGGGAATGCTGATGAAGGCGTTAGAAATCGGAAAGTAGGTGAATGAATGTGATTAATGCAATTTCTCCTTTTCAGGTTCAAAATACTCAAAACACTCAAAATGCAACAAATCAAGTAAACAATAGCCAAAAAACAGATTCTTCAAATCAAACAAGCTTTTCGGAGCTTTTAAAAAACTCTATTAGTTCGTTAAATGAGTCCCAAGTAGCTTCTGACAACATGACTAATGCCTTGGCTGCAGGAAAAGATGTAAATCTTGATGAGGTCATGATCGCTGCTCAAAAAGCTAGCATCTCTCTAACTGCAGCAACAGAGTTCCGCAATAAAGCTGTGGAAGCTTATCAGGAGATTATGAGAATGCAAATGTAGGGGGTCTGACGATTTAGAGAAAGAGTGGAATGACCGGGGGTTAACATGAATCGTACTCTAATGCAAATGAAAAACAAAACGAGTGAGTTTTGGAAAAATAGATCTAAATTACAAAAGATTTTAATGGTTAGTGCTTTAGCGGCAATTATTATTATTGGAATTATTATTAGTGTTTTTGCTTCAAATTCTAAAATGGCGCCGCTGTACAAAGATTTGTCTGCCGAAGAAGCAGGACAAATCAAAGAAGAATTGGATGCAAAAAAAGTGCCAAACGAACTTTCGAATGGCGGTACAGTGATTAGTGTTCCGGAGGATCAGGTTGATTCTTTGAAAGTGCAGATGGCTGCAGAAGGACTTCCTAAAACGGGATCAATTGATTATTCGTTTTTTGGACAGAATGCCGGCTTTGGTTTGACAGACAATGAGTTTGATATGGTGAAAGTGAAAGCTACACAGACAGAACTGTCAAACTTGATCAATGAAATGGACGGTATTAAAAATTCAAAAGTAATGATTAATCTCCCGAAAGACGCTGTGTTTGTCGGTGAAGAGCAATCTGCAGCATCTGCATCAATCGTTTTGCAGATTCAACCGGGTTATACACTTGATCAAAGCCAAATCAACGGATTATATCATCTGGTATCTAAAAGCGTGCCAAACCTAAAAGAAGATAACATCGTCATCATGGACCAAAATTCTACATACTACGACAAATCAGACAGCGATGCAGGGTCCTACGCGGATAGTTATTCTTCTCAGCAAGGAATTAAGTCTCAAGTTGAAAAAGACATTCAAAAACATGTACAGTCACTGCTGGGTACGATGATGGGCCAAGATAAAGTCGTTGTCTCCGTTACAGCAGACATTGATTTCACAAAAGAAAATCGGACAGAAGACATTGTCGAACCTGTGGATAAAGAAAACATGGAAGGCATTGCAGTCAGCGCTGAAAAGGTATCTGAAACATATCAGGGCGACGGTGCAGCCAACGGCGGAACTGCCGGAACCGGCGAGGAAGATGTTACAAATTATAAGGCTGACGGTGAAAATACCGAAAGCGGGAACTACGAAAAAAACAGCAACAAAATCAATTACGAGGTTAACCGAATTCATAAAGAAATCGCTGAAAGTCCTTATAAGGTCAGAGATTTAGGGATTCAAGTAATGGTAGAGCCGCCTGATGCCAAAAACACTGCGTCGCTATCAACTGAAAGACAGGATGATATACAAAAAATCCTTTCAACTGTAGTCAGAACATCTTTGGATAAAGATGAAACGCAAAATCAGAATTTATCTGATGCTGATATCAATAATAAGATTGTTGTTTCCGTTCAGCCATTCGACGGAAAAGTCAATTTGGATACAAATACGGAAGAATCCTCAGGTATCCCGCTGTGGGCATATATTGTAGGCGGTGTTTTAATCGCAGCGATCATTGTTCTGATCATTATGCTTATCAGAAAGAAACGGGCGCAAGAGGATGAATTTGAGGAATATGAGTATGAGGTTCCTCAAGAACCAATCAATTTGCCTGATATCAACGAAGAGGAAAATGAAACAGCGGAATCAGTCAGACGAAAACAGCTTGAAAAGATGGCGAAAGACAAGCCGGAAGATTTTGCAAAACTGCTGAGAAGCTGGCTGGCCGAGGATTAGGAGGAATTAGAAATGGCGAGACGTGATCAAGATAAGCTTACAGGAAAACAAAAAGCAGCCATTCTCATGATTTCCTTGGGGTTAGATGTGTCAGCTTCTGTCTATAAGCACTTAACCGATGAAGAAATTGAAAGGCTTACTCTGGAAATATCAGGTGTTCGAAGCGTCGATCATCAAAAAAAGGATGAAATCATAGAAGAATTTCATAATATAGCCATTGCGCAAGATTATATTTCTCAAGGCGGTTTAAGCTATGCAAGACAAGTTCTGGAAAAGGCGCTTGGAGAGGATAAGGCGGAGAACATTCTAAACAGGCTGACTTCTTCTTTGCAGGTTAAACCATTTGATTTTGCCAGAAAAGCGGAGCCAGAACAAATTTTGAATTTTATCCAGCAAGAGCATCCGCAGACGATGGCGTTAATCTTGTCTTATTTAGATCCAGTGCAGGCCGGGCAAATTTTATCCGAGCTGAACCCTGAAGTGCAGGCTGAGGTTGCGAGAAGAATCGCGGTCATGGATAGAACGTCTCCAGAAATAATTAACGAGGTAGAACGGATTCTGGAACAAAAATTATCTTCTGCATTTACTCAGGATTATACACAAACAGGCGGAATTGAAGCTGTTGTGGAAGTGTTAAACGGGGTAGACAGAGGGACAGAGAAGACGATCTTGGATTCATTGGAAATTCAGGATCCCGATCTTGCTGAAGAGATTAAAAAGCGGATGTTTGTCTTCGAAGATATTGTCACACTTGATAACCGTGCAATTCAGAGAGTCATTCGCGATGTTGAGAACGACGATTTGCTCCTTTCATTAAAGGTTGCAAGCGAGGAAGTCAAAGAAATTGTGTTCAACAATATGTCACAGCGTATGGTTGAAACCTTCAAAGAAGAAATGGAGTTTATGGGCCCTGTACGTTTGAAAGATGTAGAAGAAGCTCAATCAAGAATTGTAAGCATCGTCAGAAAGCTTGAAGAAGCCGGTGAAATTGTAATAGCAAGAGGCGGAGGGGATGATATTATTGTCTAATATCATTAAACAAGAATCATCTATTTCTCCACAAAAGGAAAAAAGAAAACTTTCTATACAAGAGGTGCGTATTGATCATTCTCACCTTTTGCAGGCTGAAGAGAACCCGGAGGCGCTTATGGCCCGAGTGAAAGAGGAAGCTGACCGGATTTCTGAGCAGGCAAACAGTCATATAGAAAATATTCGCCGTCAAATTGAACAGGAGAAAAACGATTGGGCGGCTGAAAAACAGAAGCTTATTGAAGAAGCAAAAGCCGAGGGCTTTGAACAAGGAGTAGCGCTGGGCAAAGCTGAGGCAATGAAACAGTATGCAGAACTGATCGGCCAAGCAAACAGTATAACTGAAATGTCCAGAAAAGCTGTTGAGGACAAGCTTGAAGACGCTAATGAAGAAATCGTTGAGCTTGCCGTTGCCCTAGCAAAAAAAGTTTGGCAGCAAAAGTCTGATGATAAAGAGGCTTTCCTCCTGCTTGTACAACAGGTTATAAACGAAGTGAAGGAATATGACGATATATCAATTTATGTTGATCCATATTACTATGAGACAATCTTTCAGCAAAAAGATGAAATCCAGCAGCTTCTTTATAAAGAATGTCGGCTTGGCATATATGCTGATGAAAAAGCTCAAAAAGGAACCTGTTATATTGAAACTCCTTTTGGCAGGGTAGATGCGAGTGTTGACACACAATTGATGCAATTGAAAGATAAACTTCTGACAGCGCTGGAAGCAGGTGCAGCTGAATGAAGACACAGAGTCTGATAGATTGTATAGAAATGACAGACTCGTATAAACGGTACGGAAAAGTCAAGCGGGTAATCGGCTTGATGATTGAATCAAAAGGGCCAGCAAGCTCAATTGGTGACCTGTGCCTGATTTATGCAAAAGGACAGTCTGGGAAAGTCATTAAAGCTGAGGTAGTCGGCTTCCAGGAAGAAAATATTTTGCTTATGCCTTATTTAGAGGCTGCGAGCATTGCACCTGGCAGCATTGTAGAAGCTACTGGGGAATCACTTCGGGTTAAAGTTGGGACCGGACTGATCGGACAAGTCATCGATGCTTTTGGAGAACCGCTTGACGGAAAGCTTCTGCCGAAAGGGCTTTCGCCTGTATCAACGGAGCAATCACCGCCTAACCCGATGAAACGGCCGCCTATCCGTGAAAAGATGGGTGTTGGAGTCAGATCAATTGACAGCTTGCTGACAGTCGGTAAAGGCCAGCGGATTGGAATTTTTGCAGGAAGCGGTGTCGGAAAAAGCACCTTAATGGGGATGATCGCCAAGCAGACAGAGGCTGACTTAAACGTCATTGCACTTGTCGGAGAACGCGGACGAGAGGTTCGGGAGTTTATTGAAAAAGATCTGGGGAAAGAGGGGCTGAAACGATCGATTGTAGTCGTTGCCACCTCAGACCAGCCAGCATTAATGAGATTGAAAGCGGCATATACAGCGACTGCAATTGCCGAGTATTTCCGAGATAAAGGCCAAAATGTCATGTTTATGATGGATTCTGTTACAAGGGTGGCAATGGCGCAGCGAGAGATTGGACTGGCTGCAGGAGAGCCTCCGACGACAAAAGGCTATACACCTTCAGTGTTCGCTATTTTACCTCGTTTACTAGAACGAACAGGTGCAAACGAGCATGGAACCATTACGGCATTTTATACAGTGTTGGTAGATGGGGATGACATGAATGAGCCGATTGCCGATACCGTACGCGGAATTTTAGACGGGCATATTGTGTTGGACAGGGCGCTTGCCAATAAAGGCCAGTTTCCTGCAGTTAACGTACTAAAAAGCATCAGCAGGGTGATGTCAAACATTTCAACAAAACAGCATCTGGATGCGGCAAATAAATTCCGTGAACTTTTATCGACATATCAAAATTCGGAAGATCTCATTAATATCGGAGCTTACAAAAGAGGATCATCCAGAGAAATTGATGAAGCGATACAATTTTATCCGCAGCTTATTCAATTTTTAAAGCAGGGAACAGACGAACCGGCTTTATTGGAAGAAAGCATTGCTGCATTAACTAGTTTGACAGGAAATGAGGAATAAACGTGGCTTATCAATTTAGATTCCAAAAGCTGCTGGAACTAAAAGAAAATGAAAAAGACCAATCCTTATCCGAATATCAGCAATCAGTTTCTGAATTTGAAAACGTTGCTGAAAAATTATATGAGAATATGAGCAAAAAGGAATTGCTGGAACAAAATAAGGAAAAGAAATTAAAAAGCGGCATGAGTGTACAAGAAATGAGGCACTACCAACAATTTGTCTCAAATCTTGATAATACGATCTATCACTATCAAAAGCTTGTCATTATGAAAAGAAATCAAATGAATCAAAAACAAGAAATTTTGACAGAGAAAAACATTGAAGTGAAAAAGTTTGAAAAAATGCGTGAAAAACAGTTTAAAATGTTTGCTCTTGAAGATAAAGCTGCAGAAATGAAAGAAATGGACGATATTTCGATTAAGCAGTTTATGATTCAAGGCCATTAGGAGCGAATGTAATGTCCGGCAAAAAGAAAGAATCAGGTAAGTTCCGTTCGGTTTTGCTTATCATTATCCTCCCGCTGATGTTTCTATTAATCGCAGGGGGGATTGTTCTTTGGGCTGCTGGTATCAATGTCTTAAAGCCGATACAGGATGCTGCGGCAAAAACGCCGGTTCTTAAAGAATTGGTCCCTGAAACCGAAAATAAAAAAGGCGCAGCATCAAGTAAGGATAGCAGTAATACGGCAGCTCTGGAAAAGACCATTAAGGATCAAAAAAGTGAAATCAGTATATTGAATAAAGATTTAGAAACAAGTAAATCAGAAATCGACAGGCTCAATCAAAAGATCCGTTCACTTGAAAAGACGGCTGAGGATCAAAAAAAGTCATCAGAAGATCATACTGAAGGATCAGCAGACTCGAAAGCTTCTTCTGAAAATGACAAAGTGATCAGTGTGTACAAAAGCATGGACAGCGGAAAGGCTGCTAAAATTATTGCCCAATTAAAGGAGCAAGAAGCACTGAAAATATTGAATGGCCTAAGCAAAAAGCAGCTTGCTGACATATTGGCGAAAATGACTCCTGAGCAAGCAGCAACCTATACAGAAAAAATTGCTGCCAGCCAAGAATAGGGGGAATGAAAGGTGAAGCTGCTTGAATTAGCCGGACCTTTGCTGCAAACCACAACGGGTTCTGCCGCTAAAAACATGAAAAGTAGCCAGGGAGTTTTTCAAAACTGGCTTATGTCTGAGGCTGGATTGAAGGAACTTTCAGAACAAGGAAAGGGAACTCCTAATTCTGAAGATCAGCTTTTAGCAGATGCGCTTAAAAAGATCGGTGAATGGCTAAATGCAAGTCCTGAAGATCAAGACAAACAAAATGCGGATCTTTTGCAAACATTAAGCAAACTGACAGGGAAGCAATTGGATGCGAATGCTCTGCAAATGTTGCAAAATCTTTTGCAAGCAGTTGAATCAAAAATGTCAGGCGGGACGGATCAATTGCTCACAGAAACGGAGAAAATCTTTTCAGAAGCTAAAACGGCTCTGAGTGCCAATGATTCTGCTTCTGACATTAATGGAGCACTGAAGTCTGATAAAGAGCAATCAAATCAGGAAAATGAAGTATCCGAGCCTGCAAAAGAGCTTATCTATATCCAGATGTTCATTAGCCAGCTCGTAGAAGGGAATAAGCTGACTGATCTCGGGAATGGCAATGAAGCTCATGCCATTTACCAAAATGGAGATCAATTCCTTTCTGCATTAGAAAAGAAGGGTGTATCTCAACAACTAATTCAGGATCTTAAACAGCAAATATTCACTAAAGCTGAGTCAAGTTCAAAACTTTACTCGATGACAGCGTCAGAGCTGAAAAGTTTTCAAAGCTTAATGGATCAAATGTCTATGCTTCCTCAAAAAGGGACCAAAGAATGGAGTTTAGCTGAAAGCCAGCTGAAAGCCTTCTTGTTATCGAAATCATCCGAATCATCACAAGACTTTGGGAAGAGTGTTCTCACACCGCTCTCGCAGAGTTCATCCAGCAAAAATGCATCGGATGTTTCTGGAAGTATTCAGCCTGTAGATAGTAAATCAGGACTCCAAATGCTGTTTTCGGGGTATCGGGGCATAGGAGGAGTTCAAACACTTGATCTGCAGCAGATGTCATCTGATATACCAAATGCCGAAACAAAAACGGTGGCTGATCAAGTGATTAATGCGTGGAAGCAGATGAAATATACGCCTTTCGGCAGATCGACGGGAAGTTTCACTATTCGGCTGAACCCTGAACATTTAGGATTTGTCACAATCAAGCTGACAAATGAAAATGGAATGTTTCAGAGTAAAATCATAGCATCTAGCCAATCAGCAAAAGAATTGCTTGAACAGCATCTTCCTCAGCTGAAGCAATCATTGCCGAATATGGCCGTCCAAATTGACCGTTTTACTCTTCCGGTCCAAAGCGGGGATCAGCCGATATACGGCCAGCTTGCTGATGAACAGAAACAGCAGCAAGAGGGGCAGAGACAGCAAAGACAGAAAAAGCAATCAAATGATTTTGGCGATCTGCTCGATGAAGTGTCGATGGTTGAAATGGAGGAAGAAGAATGACTTCTATAAGTTCAGAATATAAACTGCCTGAAAAAACGAACACTGTGTCGACGAACAACAGCAGCTTGGGGAAAGACGAGTTTTTAAAAATATTAATGACTCAAGTTCAAAACCAAGATCCGCTTAACCCGATTGACGATAAAGAATTTATCAGCCAGATGGCGACTTTTTCAAGCTTGGAGCAAATGATGAATCTGAATACGACAATGACTCAATTCGTTGAAAACCAAGATCCGTTTACAACGTATGTTGATTGGATGGGAAAAGAAGTATCTTGGACTGATGGTAAAAGTGCAACAGATAAAACAGGCACAGTAAGCTCTGTTAAACATTTTAAAGGAAATTATTATCTCGTTCTTGATGATGGGACCGAGATCAGTCCTGCGAATGTCATGTCTGTGGGACAATCATCTAAATAAAAACATCTGGGGGAATATATTATGTTACGTTCACTTTATTCTGGAATCAGCGGTATGAAAAACTTTCAAACAAAGCTTGACGTAATCGGTAACAACATTGCCAACGTAAATACAGTAGGATTCAAAAAGAGCCGTGTGACCTTTAAAGATATGGTAAGCCAAACGATTGCCGGCGGTTCTGCTGCTGGTGCAACAATCGGCGGAACAAACTCTAAGCAAATCGGTTTAGGTTCATCATCTGGCACAATTGATACAATTCATTCAACAAGCGCGACACAAAGCACAGGAAGAACACTTGATTTAGCAATTGACGGCGACGGTTACTTCCGAATTGATACAGGTGACGGGACAGCTTATACAAGAGCAGGGAACTTCTATTTAGATAATACTGGAACACTGGTTACAGGTGATGGCTACCATGTACTAAATATGAATGGCGGAACAATTAAAATTCCTACTGATGCTCAAAGCTTTAGCATTGGTTCTGATGGAAAGGTGTCAATTGTTGATGCTGAGGGGAAAACACAAGACGGGGGACAAATCGGGATTGTTACTTTTGCCAACAGTGATGGATTGGATAAAATCGGAAGCAACCTATACCGTGAATCTTTAAACTCTGGAACGGCCAGTGCAGCGAACCAGCCTGGTGACGGCGGAACTGGTGCTCTTAAATCAGGATTTCTCGAAATGTCTAACGTCGATTTAACTGACGAATTTACTGAAATGATCGTAGCCCAGCGCGGATTCCAATCAAACTCAAAAATTATTACAACATCTGATGAAATCCTTCAAGAACTGGTTAACCTTAAACGTTAAGGAGGGAGGGGAGGCGAGTAATCGCTTCTCCGCTGTTTTATGATTAAAGTAACCCGTTTGAACGGGCAGCCCTTTACACTGAATGCGCTATTTATTGAACAGATTGAATGTTTTCCGGATACTACAATTACTCTGTCAAATGGTAAGAAGTTTGTAGTAAAAGAAGATGAAGAAGCTGTTCTGGAAAAGATCGCAGCTTTCTACCGAAAAATACAAATATTTGCAATGGATCAAGGAATAGAGGAACCGGAATGAAGAAAAAGTTAATGATCATATTACTAATTATTCTTATCGTAATTGGTGCTCTCGGGGCGGCGGCTTATTTTGTTTTAGGCGGAAAGTCCGAAAAAAGTGAAGCGAAAAAAAGTATTGATGAAATCGTTGCGTCTTCTGTTGATGTAGAAGAGATCACAACAAATTTAAAGTCTGATAACATTATCCGTCTTGCTATTAAACTTGAAACTGATTCTGATAAATCAAAAGAAGAACTTGAGAAACGTGATTTCCAAGTGAAAGACGCTGTTATATCACTGCTGGCTGATACGAATGCTGATCAGATTGAGGGAGACAAGGGAAAAGAAACCTTTAAGAAGGAACTAAAAGATAAAATAAATAGCTACCTCCAAGAAGGAAAAGTAGAAAAAGTGTATATTACCTCCTTTAATCTGCAATAAAGCATAATTTGACAGAATACGGAGGTGAGGAAAATGTCAGGAGAAGTTCTCTCCCAAAATGAAATAGATGCACTGCTCTCTGCAATATCAACTGGTGAAATGGACGCTGAAGAGCTGAAAAAAGAAGAAAAAGAGAAGAAAGTCAAGGTTTATGATTTCAAACGTGCGCTGCGGTTTTCTAAGGATCAGATCCGCAGTTTAACGAGAATTCATGACAATTTTGCAAGACTTCTTACCACTCATTTTTCTGCTCAGCTCAGAACCTATATTCACATATCTGTCAGTTCTGTTGATCAGGTTCCGTATGAGGAATTTATCAGATCGATTCCAAACATGACGATTCTGAATCTATTTGATGTTCATCCGATGGAAGGAAGAATTATGATGGAGGTCAACCCCACGATAGCTTATACGATGATGGATCGAGTCATGGGCGGGATTGGAATCAGTCATAACAAGGTTGACAGTTTGACAGAAATTGAAACAAAAATCATTTCTAATTTATTTGAAAATGCACTGGGTAATTATAAAGAAGCTTGGCAGTCAATTGCTGATATTGAACCGGAAATGACTGAGTTTGAAGTGAATCCGCAATTTGTTCAGATGGTATCTCCTAATGAAACAGTCGTGGTGATCTCGCTCAATACTCAAATTGGTGAAATCAGCGGTGTCATTAATCTCTGTATCCCGCATATTGTACTCGAGCCGCTCATACCGAAGCTTTCAGTCCACTATTGGATGCAATCAGACCGAAATGAGCCAAAGCCTGAGGAAACAAAGTCGCTTGAAAAACGTATCATGACAGCACAAATACCTGTCGTGGCCGAGCTCGGCACATCTGAACTGACGATAGAAGAGTTTTTAAGTTTAGAAGTCGGAGACTGCATAACTTTGGACAAATCAGTCACGGATCCTCTTACTGTATTGGTCGGAGATAAGCCGAAATTTTTAGGACAAGCCGGCCGGGTGAATCGAAAACAGGCAGTGCAAATTTTAGATCACGACATAAGAGGTGAACAAGATGGAGAATAATAGATTATCTCAAGATGAGATTGACGCGCTTCTTAACGGTACTGGCAGCACGCTTGATGAGCCAGAGATTCCGGAAGTAGATGACTTATCGGAAATGGAGCGTGATGCGATCGGTGAAATCGGTAATATTTCATTCGGCAGTTCTGCGACAGCACTGTCAACGCTTTTAAATCAAAAGGTCGATATTACGACTCCAAGCGTAACGGTCATTCCAAGAAGTAAAATCAGCGATGCGTTTCCTGAACCGTATGTAGCGATTGAAGTGAATTATACGGAGGGCTTCAGCGGAAGCAACCTGTTAGTCGTGGAACAAAGTGACGCGGCGATCATTGCGGACTTAATGATCGGGGGAGACGGAAAAGGTGCGGACCCTTCACTGGGTGAAATCCATTTAAGTGCGGTTCAAGAAGCAATGAACCAAATGATGGGATCGGCTGCCACATCAATGTCTACTGTATTCAGTAAAAAAATTGATATTTCACCTCCTCGGGTTGAATTGCTGGATGTTACTGAAGAAAAGGGTACAGACCGTATTCCTGATGATGAAATGCTGGTGAAAGTTTCTTTCAACTTAAAGGTGGGAGAATTAATAGACTCCAGCATTATGCAACTTTACCCATTGACATTTGCGAAAGATTTAATTTCAAGCCTTATGAACTCAGAAAGTGCAGAGGAAGAAGAAACGGTGCAGCCTGAAGTTACATACGAACAGCCGAAAGAGCCTGTGACGCCAGAGCCGCGTATTGAACCGAAGCAACAGCAGCAGCCGCCAAAAAGGCAGGGAACAGCAAAAAAAGCAGCGCCAGTTCAGGTTTCACCGGTGGAATTTTCCGCGTTTGATCCAAACGAAGCTGTACAAGCCCCTATTCATAATCTGGATATGCTTTTGGATATCCCGCTTTCGATTACTGTTGAGCTTGGCAGAACGAAGAGAAGCGTAAAAGAGATTTTAGAGCTTTCTGCCGGAAGTATTATCGAGCTTGATAAATTAGCCGGTGAGCCTGTAGATATTTTAGTTAATCAGCGTATCGTTGCCAAAGGCGAGGTCGTTGTCATTGAAGAAAACTTCGGAGTGAGAGTCACTGACATTTTAAGCCAGGCAGAGCGCATTAATAATTTAAAATAACGAAACACAAGGAGAGAGATAGATTATGGCACATAGAATTTTAATTGTAGATGACGCAGCATTTATGCGAATGATGATTAAAGATATTTTGGTTAAAAATGGTTTTGAAGTTGTGGCGGAAGCTGAAAATGGAGCACAAGCGGTAGAGAAATATAAAGAGCATTCACCTGACCTTGTTACTATGGATATCACGATGCCAGAAATGGATGGTATTACAGCATTAAAAGAAATTAAACAAATTGATGCGCAGGCAAGAATCATCATGTGTTCTGCTATGGGACAGCAATCAATGGTTATTGATGCCATTCAGGCCGGCGCTAAGGATTTCATTGTGAAACCTTTCCAGGCTGACCGTGTGCTTGAAGCAATCAACAAAACATTAAATTAAAGGGTGTACGACTGTTGAAAAAGAGTCAATATTTTATTGTTTTTATTTGTTTTTTCGTTTTATTCAGTGTACATCCGATTGCTGCTGCCGCGGCAGACTCTGATAATTCAACTGTAAACGAATGGTTTCAAAAGAAAGATGAAAAAACTGCAGATCAATCAGAGCAAAAGAAAGAAAAAACAACAAAAACTGCTGATGAGACGGAGGGAGCGGCTGCTCCTTCTGTCTCAGCTTTTGATTTTGTAAAGATGATTTTCGCTTTACTGTTTGTTATCGTGCTGATTTACGGGCTGGTTAAGCTCATGAACAAAAGAAATCGGCTCCTAAAGCCTTTTCAATATGTTGAAAATATTGGCGGCACATCGGTCGGTCAGAACAGATCCATACAATTGATCAAGGTCGGGAAAAGTGTGCTCGTCGTCGGTGTAGGAGAGACGATCCAGCTGCTGAAAGAAATTGAGGATGAAAAAGAGATTGAAGTCATTCTCAGTCAGCATGAAGAGGCAATGTCAAGCAAAATAGAGTGGCAAAAGTTTGTGAAGCCGCTTAAGAGTTCTGAACATCAGCCGCAGCAAAAACTGCCTTCATTTTCAAAAGCATTAAAAGAGCAACTTGAAGAGTTAAAACAAAACCGTTCTGAAGGAAAGAAGAAAGGCCCACGTCATCATGAATGAGTTTATAAATATTTTCAGTTCAAGCGATCCGGAAAACGTAAGTTCGACTGTTAAATTACTATTATTGTTAACTGTATTTTCAGTGGCGCCTGGAATATTGATTCTTATGACTTGTTTTACTCGCATCGTCATTGTTCTGTCATTTGTCAGAACTTCACTTGCGACGCAATCTATGCCCCCAAACCAGGTTCTAATCGGGCTTGCGCTGTTTTTAACATTTTTTATTATGGCTCCTACTTTTTCAGAAATTAATAAAGAAGCGCTGACCCCATTAATGGACAACAAAATCAGCTTGGATGAAGCGTATACGAAAGCTGAGGAACCGATTAAAGAATTTATGAGTAAACACACAAGGCAGAAGGATCTGGCGCTGTTTATGAATTACGCGAAAATGGATAAACCTGAATCATTAAAGGATATTCCGTTAACAACAATGGTTCCGGCTTTTGCCATATCGGAGCTTAAAACAGCATTTCAAATAGGTTTTATGATTTTTATCCCTTTTTTAATTATAGATATGGTAGTGGCGAGCGTCTTGATGTCAATGGGAATGATGATGCTGCCTCCAGTTATGATTTCTCTGCCCTTTAAAATATTACTTTTTGTTTTGGTAGACGGCTGGTATTTAATTGTGAAATCTTTGCTTCAGAGCTTTTAGGGTAGGTGCTAAACGTGAGTTCAGAATTTGTAATTTCTATGGCGGAAAAAGCCGTATACGTAACGCTGATGATCAGCGGGCCATTATTGGCTATTGCTTTACTGGTCGGTTTAATTGTCAGCATATTTCAGGCGACAACTCAAATCCAGGAACAGACTTTGGCGTTTATTCCGAAAATCGTGGCGGTTCTCCTGGCTCTCATTTTTTTTGGTCCGTGGATGCTGTCGACGATTCTTTCATTTACAACAGAGCTGTTTTCTAATTTAAATCGTTTTGCAGGGTAATGTAGAGATGAATTCAATTATTGACTTATTTCCTGCTTTTTTATTGGTTTTTATTAGAATCTCTGCTTTTTTTGTAACGATTCCGCTATTTGGACATCGAAATGTGCCAGCTGTTCATCGCATAGGTTTTGCTTTTTTTCTTGCGGTCATTTGTTTCAGCACCATTGATAAACCGCCCTCTTTGGAGATAGATGAGCACTATATGCTTTTGGCGTTTAAAGAAGCTTTGGTCGGCCTATGTCTGGGTTTAATTGCTTATATGATGATTGCCGCAGTGCAGATTGCCGGCTCGTTTATTGATTTTCAAATGGGATTTTCAATAGCAAACGTTATTGATCCGCAAACCGGTGCACAAAGTCCGTTGATTGGCCAGTTTATCTATACGATGGCACTTTTGTTTATGCTGAGTGTCAATGCCCACCATTTGTTGCTGGATGGTATTTACTACAGCTTTCAGTATATTTCAGTTGATCAGGCATTTCCGAATTTCGGCGATGAAAAGTTTGCCTATTTTATTGCGAAAAGCTTTAATGCAATGTTTATTATCGCTTTTCAAATGTCAGCGCCGGTTGTGGCCAGTTTGTTTCTAGTTGATTTAGCATTAGGTATCGTGGCTCGAACTGTTCCGCAGTTAAATGTATTTGTGGTCGGTCTGCCTTTAAAGATCGCTGTCAGTTTCATTATGCTCATTGTATGTATGTCCGTTATCTTCGTCGTTGTCCGGAATGTTTTCAGTTTAACGATTGAAACGATGCGGAATCTTTTAGCATTGGTCGGTGTTTCTTAATGAAGCTTAGAGTTGACCTGCAGTTTTTTGCGGGAGAGAAGACAGAAAAAGCCACTCCGAAAAAACGGAAGGATACGCGAAAAAAAGGGCAGGTAGCCAAAAGCTCGGATGTCAATACCGCCGTTTCTTTACTGGTAATATTCCTTTCGCTTATTGCAATTGGTCCGTATATGAGAGACAGGCTGCTGTCATTCATAGAAACATTTTATACCGAATCGCTCACAATGAAGCTCTCAGAATCAAATGTGCATACATTGTTTGTCAGCTTATTAAAGGATATGGGCATGATACTCGCACCGATCTTGCTTGTTGCTCTTGTTGCAGGAGTCGTAAGCAACTATATGCAGGTTGGGTTCTTGTTTTCTGCTGAAGTGATACAGCCTAAGCTTGAAAAACTGGATCCGATCAAAGGCTTTAAACGAATATACAGTATGAGGGCGATTGTAGAGCTGATTAAATCAATTTTGAAAATCGTAGTCGTCGGTTTTGCGGCTTTTGCTGTGCTTTGGCTGCATTATGGAGAAATTCTCCGGCTTCCTCTCCTGACACCCGAAGAGGCACTTTCTTTCGTTTCAAAACTCACTTTGTGGATGGGACTAAGCGGTGCAGGTGCATTGTTGATTCTTGCTGGTCTCGACTATTTATATCAGAGATTTGACTATGAGAAAAATATCAAAATGTCAAAACAAGATATAAAAGATGAGTACAAAAAATCTGAAGGAGACCCGATTATCAAGTCTAAAATTAAACAAAGACAGCGGGAAATGGCGATGAGGCGGATGATGCAGGAAGTTCCAAAAGCAGATGTCATTATCACAAACCCGACTCACTATGCGATTGCTTTGAAATATGATGAAGAAAAAATGGACGCACCTTATATTGTTGCAAAAGGCGTCGACCACCTTGCGTTAAAAATCAGGAAAATTGCTAAAGAGCATGATGTCATGATGGTAGAAAACAGACCGCTTGCCCGTGCGTTATATGATCAAGTGGAAATTGACCAGGCAGTGCCGGAAGAATTTTTTAAAGTTTTAGCAGAAATTCTGGCTTACGTATATAAAACAAAACAAAAAGTATATTGAATTTTTCGATTTAAAAGGAGAGAAAAAACAGCATGTCAACAAGAGATTTATCCGTTTTAATAAGTGTTGTCCTCATTGTGGCGATGCTGGTGATTCCATTTCCTCCATGGCTGTTAAGTATTTTGATCATTATTAATATTTCTCTTGCGTTGATCGTGCTTCTCACCACAATGAATATGCAGGAAGCGCTTCAGTTTTCGATTTTTCCGTCACTGTTGCTGCTTTTGACCCTATTTCGTTTGGGCTTGAACGTCTCAACTACCCGTTCAATTCTTTCACACGGTGAGGGAGGTAAAGTCGTCGAGACTTTCGGAAATTTCGTTGTCGGCGGAAATGTATTAGTTGGACTCGTTGTATTTATCATCCTTATTATTATTCAGTTTATCGTCATTACAAAAGGTGCTGAACGTGTTTCCGAGGTTGCAGCAAGGTTTACGCTGGACGCAATGCCGGGGAAGCAGATGAGTATTGATGCTGATTTAAACGCAGGGATGATTACCGAACAGGAAGCGAAGCATCGCCGCGAAAAAGTGGCAAGAGAAGCAGACTTTTATGGAGCAATGGACGGTGCCAGTAAATTTGTAAAAGGTGACGCCATTGCCGGAATCATCATTGTGATGATCAATATTATTTTCGGAATCGTGATCGGAATGCTTCAGCAGGGCATGTCCATTCAAGAAGCTGCTTCACACTTTACGATGCTGACTGTAGGGGATGGAATTGTTTCGCAAATCCCGGCACTGTTAATTTCTACGGCTACGGGTATTGTGGTCACAAGAGCTGCATCTGAAGGAAACTTAGGGCATGACATTACAGGCCAGCTGTTTGCGTATCCAAAGCTTTTATACGTCGCAGCAGCTACGATCATGCTTTTAGGTATTTTCACTCCGATCGGCATCCTTCTGACGGGGCCGCTTGCGGGATTGCTTGCTTTTGGCGCATATACACTATCTAAATCAGGTAAGGAAAAAGAAGAAGTGGATGAGATTCTTGAGGAAGAGGCTGAGGTGGACGAGCTTAAAAGCCCTGAAAGTGTTGTTCAGCTTCTGCATATAGATCCGATAGAATTTGAGTTTGGATATGGCCTGATACCGCTTGCTGATGCCAATCAAGGCGGTGATTTATTAGACCGAATTGTTATGATACGCCGTCAGTTGGCTTTGGAACTCGGGCTTGTCATTCCTGTCGTGCGAATCAGAGATAATATAGCGTTGCAGCCTAATGAATACCGATTGAAAATTAAAGGAAACGAAGTAGCAAAAGGCGAGCTGTTGCTTGATCATTATTTAGCGATGTCGCCTACTCCTGAGGACGATCTCATTGAAGGGATTGAAACAGTGGAGCCTTCATTCGGACTGCCGGCTAAATGGATTAGCGAAGCGGTAAAGGATGAAGCCGACATGCTTGGTTATACAGTAGTTGATCCTGCATCAGTCGTTTCAACGCATATTACGGAGAAAATTAAGCAGCATGCCCACGAATTGATCGGAAGGCAGGAGACAAAACAGCTGATCGATCACTTGAAAGAATCGTATCCAGTCCTGGTTGAAGAGGTTACGCCGAATCCATTGTCTGTCGGTGATATTCAGAAAGTGCTTGCTAAGCTTTTAAAAGAAAAAGTTTCAATTCGAAACTTAGTAACGATTTTTGAAACACTTGCTGACTATGGGAAATTAACAACAGATTCTGATCTCTTGACAGAGTATACAAGACAAGCGCTTGCTAAACAAATTACAGCCCAGTTTGCCAAAGAAAATGAAGTGTTGAAGGTTGTTACTTGTTCCGGCCGTGTAGAAAAAGCAATAGCAGACGGTGTGCAGCAGACGGAACACGGGAACTATTTATCACTTGAACCAGATATTTCAGAAAGTATAGTGCGCTCTGTCGCCAAAGAAGCTGAACAGCTCTCATTACGTCAGGAAACCGCGATTCTTCTTTGCTCGCCGCCTGTCAGAATGTATGTGAAGCAGCTACTGGAACGGTACTTCCCTGATCTTCCGGTACTCTCTTATAACGAACTTGAGGCGAATGTTGAGGTACAAAGCATTGGAGTGGTGGATATTTAATGAAAATAAAAAAATTTACTGCTGCTTCAATGCAAGAAGCGGCACTTCTCATCAGAAAAGAGTTAGGTAATGAAGCGGTCATATTAAATTCGAAAAAAATTAAAAAGCGAAAATGGTTTGGCCTCGTCAACAAGCCTGCTGTTGAAGTAATCGCCGTATTGGATCAGGACTTTCTTGAGAAAAAAACGCCTCAGAAGGCAGCTGAACCGAAACAAACATTAAAAACTCCGGTCAGCAGTCCAAAAATAGAGGAGAGAACATATCCCCCTCAAATTCCGGCGCAACAGGAGCTAGGTGATTTTTCAGCATATCAATCTGTACTTCCTGAGCCGCTGCGAAAAGCAGAAAAGCTTTTGCAAGAAACAGGGATCAAAGAGTCTACGAAAACGAACACTCTGAAAAAATTGCTTCGCTTCTCTGTTGAAGCAGGCGGCTTGACTGAAGAAAATGTTGTCGGCAAACTTCAGGAAATACTATGCGATATGCTGCCCTCAGCAGACAAGTGGCAGGAGCCAATTCATTCAAAATATATCGTTCTCTTTGGTTCAACAGGGGCTGGTAAAACAACTACACTGGCTAAACTCGCAGCCATATCTATGCTTGAAAAACATAAAAAAATCGCTTTTATTACAACAGATACGTATCGTATTGCAGCTGTTGAACAGTTGAAAACATACGCTGAACTGCTGCAGGCTCCTCTGGAAGTTTGCTATACAAAAGAAGAATTTCAGCAGGCGAAGGAGCTATTTTCTGAGTATGATCATGTGTTTGTTGATACAGCTGGAAGAAACTTCAAAGACCCGCAATACATTGATGAACTGAAAGAAACGATTCCTTTTGAGAGCAGCATTCAGTCATTTCTTGTTTTATCCGCGACTGCAAAATATGAAGATATGAAGCATATTGTCAAACGGTTTTCATCCGTCCCTGTCAATCAGTATATTTTTACGAAAATAGATGAAACGACTTCCTTAGGTTCTGTATTTAATATACTGGCAGAATCAAAAATAGGTGTCGGGTTTATGACTAACGGCCAGAATGTGCCTGAGGATATACAGACTGTATCTCCACTTGGTTTTGTGAGGATGCTGTGCAGATGAACAGATATGACCAAGCAGCAACTTTACGGGCGAAAATGGAAAAACGTGAGCGCGTTCTGCCAATGGTTTATTCACAAAAAGCGAAGACACTTGCTGTCATCAGCGGCAAGGGCGGTGTCGGAAAATCCAATATTACCTTAAATATGGCACTTGCGCTGCAGGATAAAGGTAAGAAGGTGCTGCTCATCGACCTTGATATCGGGATGGGGAACATTGATATATTAATAGGAAATTCATCGTCTGCCACGATAATCGATGTTTTAACCGATCGTAAGCCTTTGCTGCAGTCATTATCCGTTGGCCCAAAGGGTTTGCGGTATATATCAGGGGGAACCGGTCTTGATGTGATGTTTCAGCTCGATCAGAGAAAATGGACGTTTTTTGCCAATGAACTTTCTCATGCATTAAGCCAGTTCGATTATGTGCTGTTTGACATGGGAGCAGGCTTATCAAAAGATCAACTGCCTTTTATTTTATCAGCAGAAGATATTTTGATTATTACAACTCCCGAGCCGACGGCCATTATGGACGCATACAGCGCTGTCAAGCACTTGGTTTTGACAGAAAATAAGCTTTCAATGAAGGTGGCTGTCAATCGGTGCCGTGACCAAAAGGAAGGGCTTGACGCTTTTGCCCGCCTCTCCCGTACAATTCATATGTTTTTGGATGTTCAGGTTCAGTTTGCCGGTTCCGTTTCTGACGATGTGATCGTGAGCAAAGCGGTTGTCGAACAGGTTCCTTTTTTCATAAAAAGCCCTCAGGCAAAAGCCAGCCGGTCAGTCCGTATTTTAGCGGACGCCTTGTTTGAAAGAGAAGAAACGAGACACAAAGAAGACAAACAGACATTTATTGAGAAATTATCTTCTTTTTTAATGAGGAGGGCTTAATTTGATTCGTGTGCTTGTAGTTGATGATTCAGCTTTTATGAGAAAAATGATAAGTGATTTTCTGACCGAAGAAAAGCAGATAGAAGTAATCGGAACTGCGAGAAACGGAGAAGAAGCGCTTAAGAAGATTGAATTATTAAAACCGGATGTTATTACTCTTGATGTTGAAATGCCGGTCATGAATGGGACAGATACGCTCCGCAAAATTATTGAGATTTATAACTTGCCGGTCATTATGGTGTCTAGCCAGACCGAGAAAGGTAAAGAATGCACAATTAATTGTTTGGAGATCGGTGCCTTTGACTTTATCACAAAGCCATCAGGCTCAATATCTCTGGATCTATACAAAATTAAAGAACAACTAGTTGAGCGTGTCGTCGCGGCAGGACTTTCCGGCAAGCGGAAACGTCCTGTTTCCCAGACAGTTCGGCCCGAACCTATTGTGCGTGCTGTCGTTAAGCCTGAATTAAGCAAACCGAAACCTGGCACGGGCAGACAAATTGTGTGTATCGGCACATCAACAGGCGGTCCACGGGCGTTACAAAAGGTGATACCGAAGCTCCCTAAGGATTTGAACGCACCAGTGGTTGTCGTTCAGCACATGCCTGAAGGGTTTACTGCTTCTTTGGCTGATCGGCTGAATCATTTATCTGACATTCAGGTAAAAGAAGCAAAAGATGGTGAAGCAGCTCTTAACGGCTGTGTTTACATAGCACCGGGCGGAAAAAACATATCCGTTATTAAAAACAGCGAAGGACTCCAGGTTGTGCTTGATAACCATGACACACCAAGCCGTCATAAACCATCTGCTGATTATTTATTCCGTTCTGTCGGGAAACTGACAGATTATGAAAAAGTAGCGGTTATCATGACCGGAATGGGCAGTGACGGCACTGCTGGACTAAAGGACATGCTAACAGCCGGCAATGTGAAAGCCATTGCGGAGTCTGAAGAATCTTGTGTCGTATACGGGATGCCAAAAGCTGCTGTTAAAGCGGGTCTCATTCATGAGATTAAACATGTGGAAGATATCGCAGCATCCATCACAAGCTGTGTGAAAAAAGAGAGGGTGTGATTCAAATGGATATGAATCAGTATTTAGATGTCTTTATTGATGAGAGTAAAGAACATTTACAAACATGTAATGAAAAGCTTCTTCTTTTAGAGAAAGACCCGACTGATCTTCAGCTCGTACATGATATATTCAGGGCTGCCCATACATTAAAAGGAATGAGCGCAACGATGGGCTACACGGATTTAGCACATCTTACCCATCTGCTTGAAAACGTGCTGGATGCAATCCGAAACGGAGACATGGAAGTCACCTCAGACTGGCTGGATATTTTGTTTGAAGCTCTGGATCACCTGGAAACAATGGTTCAGTCTATTATTGATGGCGGGGATGGTAAAAGAGATATCTCAGAAGTGAGTGCCAAGCTTGATGTGAATGGTGCGCACGCTGAATCCGCTGCCTCCGCTGAACCTGCAGAAGCACAGAGTTCAGCATCTGATTGGGAATATGATGAATTTGAACGCACAGTTATACAAGAAGCGGAGGAGCAAGGCTTCAAACGATATGAAATCAAGATTTCTCTGAACGAAAACTGTATGTTAAAAGCAGTTCGTGTCTATATGGTGTTTGAAAAACTAAATGAAGTCGGAGAAGTAGCCAAAACAATTCCAAGTGCTGAAGTGCTTGAAACAGAAGATTTTGGAACTGACTTTCAAGTTTGTTTCTTAACACATCAATCAGCGGAAGACATTGAACAATTAATCAATGGCGTGTCGGAAATTGAGCATGTTGAAGTCATTCAAGGGGCTCCTTTAACATCAGCTGAAAAGCCTGAAGAATCTAAGCAAGAAGATTCACCAGCAGCAGCTGTACCTGCGAAGCAGGAGAAACAAAAACAGCCTGCTAAAAACGATGAACAGGCGAAGCATTCAGCCGGCGGATCTAAAACAATTCGTGTCAACATTGACAGGCTTGATTCTTTAATGAACTTATTTGAAGAGCTTGTCATTGACCGCGGGCGTCTCGAGCAGATTGCGAAAGAGCTTGAGCATAATGAACTGACTGAAACGGTTGAACGAATGACGAGAATTTCCGGAGATTTGCAATCGATTATTCTGAATATGAGAATGGTCCCGGTTGAAACTGTTTTTAACAGATTCCCGAGAATGATTCGCCAGCTTCAGAAAGAGCTGAATAAAAAAATTGAACTCTCGATCATCGGTGCGGAAACTGAACTGGATCGTACAGTAATTGATGAAATCGGAGATCCACTCGTTCACTTGATCAGAAACAGTATTGACCATGGTATCGAGGCGCCGGAAACACGTTTGCAAAAGGGAAAACCGGAATCAGGAAAAGTTGTGCTTAAAGCTTATCACAGCGGCAACCATGTCTTTATCGAAGTAGAGGATGACGGCGCAGGCCTTAATCGAAAAAAAATTCTGGAAAAAGCGCTTGAGCGCGGGGTCATAACGGAAAAAGAAGCTGAAACCTTAGAAGACAACCAAATTTACGAATTGATTTTTGCTCCGGGGTTCTCAACTGCTGACCAAATTTCTGATATTTCCGGCCGCGGTGTAGGACTTGACGTTGTAAAAAACAAACTGGAGTCTCTTGGCGGTTCAGTCAGTGTGAAATCAGCCGAGGGTCAAGGCTCTCTATTCAGCATCCAGCTGCCGCTTACCTTGTCTATTATTTCAGTTCTGCTGATTAAGTTGGAAGAAGAGACATTTGCCATTCCGATTTCTTCAATCATTGAGACAGCAGTTATTGACAGAAAAGACATTTTGCAAACGCATGACCGTGAAGTGATTGACTTTAGAGGGCATATTGTCCCTGTCGTTTATTTAAAAGAAGAGTTTAAAATAGAAGATACAAGAAAAGATGCGGAACAGCTCCATATCATTGTCGTGAAAAAAGGCGACAAACCTACTGCATTTGTGGTGGACTCCTTTATTGGCCAGCAGGAAGTTGTGCTGAAATCACTCGGAGATTATTTAACAAACGTCTTTGCAATTTCCGGAGCTACTATTTTAGGAGACGGAGAAGTAGCGCTCATTATTGATTGTAATGCACTGATTATTTAACCATTCGAGGAGGTGTCTCACATGACTGCAGAAATTAAAACAGGCGAAAAAATGATAGTCTTTATGGTAAATGGCAAAGAATATGCCATTTCCGTCACTCAGGTGAAATCAATTGAAAAATGGCAAAAGCCAACGAGGGTACCTGGCGTCGAACCATATATTTGCGGGGTAATCAATTTACGCGGGGTGGTGACTCCGGTTATTGATTTAAGAAAACGCCTGAATTTGCCAGAGTATGAAATTACAGATGAAACACGAATTATCATTATTGCTTATCGTGATATTGAAGTCGGCTGGATTGTGGATGAAGCGAATGATGTGATTACCGTACACGAAAGTGAAATAGAATCTGCTCCAGAAGGCGTTCAGAAAGATACGGATGTGTCGATCGAACAGATTGTGAAACAAGAGAACAGACTCTTAAATATTATTGATGCGAACGCGGTTTTGGATAAAGAATCATCTCAGTCCGCTGTGCCCGATCAAGCTTAATCTTAAAGGGGTTATGACATGAGTATTTTTAATGGAATCAAAGAAGAGCAGATGGACATTTTGCGGGAAGTCGGCAATATAGGCGCCGGCCACTCCGCCTCTGCAATGGCCCAGCTGTTAAATAGAAAGATAGATATGGAAGTCCCATTTGCAAAGCTGCTGTCTTTTGATGAGCTTGTTGATTTTTTCGGCGGCGCCGATGTCCCGGTTGCCAGCATCTTTTTAAGAATGGAAGGCGATTTAACGGGTTCAATGTTCTTTATAATGCCTTTTTTTCAGGCGGAGCAGTTTATCAGAGAGCTGATTGGAAACCCCGATTTTGACATAGAGGACTTAGGTGAAGACCACATGAGCTCATCCGCTTTGCATGAACTGGGCAATATTTTAGCGGGGTCATATTTAACAGCTTTGGCGGATTTGACGAAACTCCAGCTCTATCCAAGTGTTCCTGAAGTCTCATTGGACATGTTCGGAGCTGTGATCAGCGAAGGGCTGATGGAGCTCAGTCAGGTTGGAGAACACGCCATTGTTGTCGACACGTCAATTTTTGACCAAAGCCATCAGCAGGAGCTGAAAGCGCATATGTTTATGCTGCCGGACTATGATTCATTTGAAAAGCTCTTTGTCGCCTTAGGTGCATCATTATGAGTACAACTGAGGCTGTTGTTATAAAGGTTGGGATTGCTGACGTGAAGATCGCCCGCTTCCCGGATACCATCCGGACCTCTGGTTTGGGCTCATGTGTGGGGCTGGTGCTTTATGATAAAGAAAAGCAAACGGCGGGTCTTGTTCATGTCATGCTTCCGGATTCGACGTTATCGAAAACTGCCGAGCTCAACCGGGCTAAGTACGCTGACACCGCCGTACAGACCACGATTGATATGCTGATAGAAGCGGGATGCCGGAAATTTGCATTAAAAGCAAAGCTGGCCGGCGGATCAGAGATGTTTAAATTTAAATCGACAAATGATTTGATGAAGATCGGACCGAGAAATGTATTAGCGATAAAAGAACAGCTGTCTTTATTTAATATTCCTATTATTAGTGAAGATACGGGCGGCTCAAGCGGCCGGACGATAGAATTTGAACCGAAGTCCTGCATGCTGCATATTCGAACTGTTAAACAAGGTGAAAAAACGATTTAATTAAGGTATTAGGGGGATAACAATGCAATCCTTGAATTATGAAGATCAGGTGCTTTGGACGCGCTGGAAAGAGTGGAAAGATCCTAAAGCCGGTGACGACTTAATGCGCCGTTACATGCCGCTTGTCACATATCATGTAGGCAGAATTTCTGTCGGACTGCCGAAATCAGTGCATAAAGACGATCTTATGAGCCTTGGTATGCTTGGTTTATATGATGCCCTTGAAAAATTTGACCCCAGCCGGGACTTAAAATTTGATACCTACGCCTCGTTTAGAATTCGCGGCGCAATCATAGACGGGCTTCGTAAAGAAGATTGGCTGCCCAGAACCTCGCGCGAAAAAACAAAAAAGGTTGAAGCAGCAATTGAAAAGCTTGAACAGCGGTATCTTCGGAATGTATCGCCCGCGGAAATTGCAGAGGAACTCGGAATGACGGTACAGGATGTCGTGTCAACAATGAATGAAGGTTTTTTTGCAAATCTGCTGTCAATTGATGAAAAGCTCCATGATCAAGATGACGGGGAAAACATTCAAGTCATGATCAGAGATGACAAAAATGTTCCGCCTGAAGAAAAGATTATGAAGGATGAACTGATTGCACAGCTTGCGGAAAAAATTCACGAACTCTCTGAAAAAGAACAGCTGGTTGTCAGTTTGTTCTACAAAGAGGAGTTGACACTGACAGAAATCGGACAAGTATTAAATCTTTCTACGTCCCGCATATCTCAGATCCATTCAAAGGCATTATTTAAATTAAAGAATCTGCTGGAAAAAGTGATACAATAATGAATTTCATGGTTAGCGAGTGAAAAACATGTCAACACTATTATGGCTTTTAAGCTTTATGCTCCACGGCGTTCTTCTGTACGCTGTCATTATCCTGTATACGAGGCTCGCTGCAGTGAAAGAAACAGAAAAACAGCAAAAACAGATACTTGAAGAGACGGAAAACACCTTGGCGGCATTTCTGCTTGAATTAAAAGAAGAAAATGAGAAACTGATAGAAAATAAAGCTTCATCTGCAAGTCAATCAGATGAAGAATCCCAAAAGTCAGGCCTTCAGACCTCTGAAACATATCAAGAGCGGGATCCAGTCCAAGAGGCAGAGAATCTTCCTGAACATATTGAAGGTCTGATTACAGAGGTTGACCGTCGGGAAGAGCTCGTAAACAGTGAGGTCCAATCATTTGAAGACCAGGTCATAGAATTATATGAACAGGGATATTCGGCAAGTCAAATTGCCCAGAAAATGAAGAGCGGAAAGACAGAAATCGAGCTATTTTTAAAATTTCGCTCCAAAGGTGTAAAGGATTCTTGATTGTCGGATAAAGCTGTGTTATATTATGTCTTGGTGTTAAATACACACGCTTAACGATTTATGCAGAGGGTGCTGCAGGCGGCAGTTCTGTACAAAAATGACCTAAGCGGAGGAAAAAAACCATTATATTAGGAGGAAATAACATGTCAGTCATTTCTATGAAGCAATTGCTTGAAGCTGGTGTTCACTTCGGTCACCAAACACGCCGTTGGAACCCAAAAATGAAGCGTTACATTTTCACGGAGCGTAACGGAATCTACATCATTGACCTTCAAAAAACAGTCAAAAAAGTAGAGGAAGCTTACAACTTCACTAAAAATCTTGCTGCTGAAGGCGGAAAAATCCTTTTCGTCGGAACAAAAAAACAAGCTCAAGATTCTGTTAAAGAAGAAGCTCAACGCTCTGGCATGTACTATGTCAACCAACGCTGGTTGGGCGGTACATTAACAAACTTCGAAACAATCCAAAAACGTATTAAACGTCTTAAAGACATTGAAAAAATGCAAGAAAACGGTACGTTTGATGTACTTCCTAAAAAAGAAGTCGTTCAATTGAAAAAAGAATTAGAGCGTCTTGAAAAATTCCTAGGCGGAATTAAAGATATGAAGGATCTTCCTGATGCATTATTCATCATCGATCCTCGCAAAGAGCGCATCGCTGTTGCGGAAGCTCGCAAATTAAACATCCCTATCATCGGTATCGTAGATACTAACTGTGATCCAGATGAAATCGATGTTGTTATCCCAGCGAACGATGACGCTATCCGCGCTGTTAAACTTCTAACTTCTAAAATGGCAGATGCAATCTTAGAAGCGAAGCAAGGCGAAGAAGAAGCGGAAGTTGCTGAAGAAACTGCACCAGAAACAGAAACAACAACTGCGTAACCTATTCAAAAGGTGATAAGAGGGACTGCCTTTTATCACCTTTTTTCAAGAAAAATGTGTAATATACATACTCTTGTTTAAACATATAAGGAGGAATACAAATGGCAATTACTGCACAGCAAGTAAAAGAACTGCGTGAAAAAACTGGCGCGGGCATGATGGATTGTAAAAAAGCGTTAACTGAAACTGACGGAGATATGGACAAAGCAATTGACCTTTTAAGAGAAAAAGGAATTGCAAAAGCAGCGAAAAAAGCTGACCGTATCGCAGCAGAAGGTTCTACTCTTATTAAAACTGACGGCAACAAAGGCGTTATCCTAGAAGTAAACTCTGAAACTGATTTCGTTGCGAAAAACGAAGGTTTTAAAGAGCTTCTTAACACTTTAGCTGACCACCTTCTTGCAAACACGCCAGCTGATGTTGAAGAAGCAATGGGCCAAAAAATGGAAAATGGCTCAACTGTTGAAGAGTACATCACAAGCGCAGTTGCTAAAATCGGTGAGAAAATCACTCTTCGCCGCTTTACAGTTCTTACAAAAGACGACAGCTCTGCATTCGGTGCGTACCTTCACATGGGCGGCCGCATCGGTGTATTAACTGTTCTCAACGGTACAACTGATGAAGAAACTGCGAAAGATATCGCAATGCACGTTGCTGCAGTTAACCCTCGTTACATTTCTCGTGATCAAGTATCTGAAGAAGAAACAAATCATGAGCGTCAAATCTTAACTCAGCAAGCCCTCCAAGAAGGCAAACCTGAAAACATCGTAGCGAAAATGGTTGAAGGCCGTCTGAACAAATTCTTCGAAGAAATTTGTCTATTAGACCAAGCGTTCGTTAAAAACCCAGATGAAAAAGTGAAACAAGTTATTGCAGCGAAAAACGCTACTGTTCAAACTTTTGTCCGCTATGAAGTTGGAGAAGGCATCGAAAAACGTCAAGAAAACTTTGCTGAAGAAGTAATGAACCAAGTGAAAAAATAATGGTGAAAAGATTTCGCGGCTAAGTCGCGTCTTTTCAGGCAGTATAGGGGACACATTTTGTGTTCCCTATTTTTAAAACTATATTTACAAACCTTTTTTTCTCTTGCATAATAGAAAACGGCAATGTTTACACTTGGAGGTTATCATGGAAAAACCAAAATACAAACGTATCGTATTAAAGCTTAGCGGGGAAGCATTGGCAGGAGAACAGGGAAATGGAATTAACCCGACTGTCATTCAATCCATTGCAAAGCAAGTGAAGGAAATCGCTGAGCTTGAAGTCGAAGTGGCTGTTGTTGTAGGCGGCGGCAACTTATGGCGCGGAAAAACAGGAAGTGACCTGGGCATGGACCGCGCGACTGCTGACTATATGGGAATGCTGGCGACAGTAATGAATTCGCTTGCTCTTCAAGACAGCTTGGAAACACTCGGAATCCAGTCCAGAGTGCAAACATCCATTGAAATGAGACAAGTTGCTGAACCGTACATAAGAAGAAAAGCGATACGCCACTTAGAGAAAAAACGTGTCGTTATTTTCGCTGCGGGCACAGGAAACCCATATTTCTCAACTGATACGACAGCTGCACTGCGGGCTGCTGAAATTGAGGCAGACGTTATTTTAATGGCTAAAAATAACGTTGACGGTGTGTATAATGCTGATCCTAGAAAAGATGAATCAGCTGTTAAGTATGAATCACTTTCTTATCTTGACGTTCTTAAAGACGGCCTGGAAGTCATGGATTCAACAGCTTCCTCTTTATGCATGGACAATGACATTCCGCTTATCGTCTTTTCTATTATGGAAGAAGGAAATATCAAACGTGCCGTTATCGGTGAATCAATCGGAACGATCGTGAGGGGGAAATAACGTGTCAAAAGAAGTATTAACTCAAACAAAAGAAAAAATGGAAAAAGCAATTGCTGCTTATCAGCGCGAATTGGCTACTGTACGCGCAGGCCGTGCAAATCCATCATTATTAGATAAAGTAACGGTTGAATATTACGGAGCGCAGACACCTTTAAATCAGTTGTCTTCTATTAACGTGCCTGAAGCTCGTATGCTCGTTATCACGCCATACGATAAAACAGCAATCGGTGATATCGAAAAAGCGATTTTAAAAGCTGATTTAGGTCTTACACCAACAAGTGACGGCAATATGATTCGAATTGCAATTCCGGCACTAACAGAAGAGAGACGGAAAGAATTAGTGAAAGTTGTAAAAAAATATGCTGAAGAAGCAAAAGTAGCTGTTCGTAACGTTCGCCGTGATGCTAACGATGATCTCAAAAAACTTGAGAAAAACGGAGACATTACTGAGGATGAACTGCGTGCTTCCACTGAAGACGTTCAAAAACTGACAGATGAATATGTGTCAAAAATTGACAGTGTCACAAAAGACAAAGAAAAAGAAATCATGGAAGTTTAATGAAAAACTATGTACAATAGATAATAGTGAAAAGACCCTCTCATGTTTACAGGGGGTTTTTTTGTTAATACTGTTGATTACATTGATTATCAGCAGGGAATGTAACCTTTTTGGGTGACGGAGGAATCTCATGCTCAACATACTCAAAAATTGGAAGAATCAGCAAACTGCGGCTTCCAACTTAGAACGTTATACAAAAGAAGACATACTTAAGGGAGAAATTCCCGAACACATCGCCATTATCATGGATGGAAATGGCCGTTGGGCTAAAAAACGCTCTCTTCCCAGAATTGCAGGCCACCATGAAGGGATGAAGGTGGTAAAAAGGACCACGAAGCTCGCAAACGAATTAGGTGTCAAAGTACTGACATTGTATGCATTTTCAACAGAAAACTGGAAAAGACCGAAAATGGAGGTCGATTTTTTAATGAAGCTTCCGGAAGAATTTTTGAATACGTATCTTCCAGAGCTTGTTGAGGAAAATGTACAGGTTCGGATCATTGGGGATGAAACGGCTTTGCCGGCGCACACATTACGTGCGATTGAAAAAGCTGTACAGGACACGGCGCAAAACGACGGAATGATCCTTAATTTTGCTCTTAACTATGGAGGCCGTACTGAAATTGTCAGTGCTGCAAAATCACTCGCGGAAAAAGTGAAGGAAGGCTCTTTGAATATTGAAGACATTGATGAATCGCTTTTTTCTACTTATTTGATGACTGAATCTTTGCAGGATCCTGAACTTTTAATTCGAACGAGCGGCGAGATAAGGCTGAGTAATTTTATGCTATGGCAGGTTGCCTACAGTGAATTTGTCTTTACTGACGTCTTGTGGCCTGACTTTAAAGAAGATCACTTCTTGCAGGCGTTAGGAGAGTTTCAGCAGAGAGGCCGGAGGTTTGGCGGAATTTAGAGGATGGTGGACATGAAACAAAGAATTTTGACAGGTGTTCTGGCAGCAATTGTATTTTTATTTTTGGTTATTGTCGGGAAATTGCCGTTCACCATATTAATTTATGCTATGGGCAGTGTGGCGCTTTTTGAACTTTTACGGATGAAAAAGCTGAAGCTGGTTTCACTGCCGGGTTTGATCGGTCTTTTATTATTGTGGATGTTCTTATTACCAAGCCAGTATTCGTTTTTTGAAGCGGACGGGATTTCCAAAATGGAAATCGCTTTATTTGCGGTACTGCTATTGCTGACTTACACAGTGTTGGTCAAGAACACCTTTACTTTTGATGAAGTCGGGTTTATTACGCTTGCAGCAATTTACATCGGAATGTGTTTTCATTATTTTATCGAAATCAGAAATCTTGACCAATACGGATTAACATACATTTTTTATGCGTGTGTTGTCATTTGGTCCACCGATTCCGGTGCCTATTTTGTCGGTAAATCGCTTGGGAAGCGGAAACTGTGGCCTGAAATCAGTCCGAATAAAACAGTGGAAGGGTTTGCAGGCGGAATTGTCATCGCACTTGTATTGGCGACGATTTTTCAGCTTGTTGCACAACTTCCGATCCCGTATATCTATCTGCTGTTGATCACGCTGTTTTTGTCTGTTTTTGGACAACTGGGAGATTTAGTGGAATCCGCCTTGAAAAGACATTACGATGTAAAGGATTCTGGGAATATTCTTCCCGGGCATGGCGGTATATTAGACCGTTTTGACAGTTTCTTGTTTGTCATGCCTTTCTTGTACTTTCTGCTTGCCCTTTTTTCATAAAAAAGTCTAATATGAATATGAGACTGATCATGCAGCAATAAGAATAGGAGTAGTGGCAACTTTGAAAAATATTTGTCTTTTAGGAGCAACAGGATCAATCGGCGAACAGACTCTTGATGTACTGCGTGCACATCAAGACCAATTTCAGCTGGTATCTATGTCGTTTGGCAGAAATATTGATAAGGCCGTTCCAATGATTGAGGTCTTTCAGCCGAAGTTTGTCTCTGTCGGTGATCTGGATACATATCATAAATTAAAACAAATGTCTTTTTCTTTTGAATGCCAAATCGGGCTGGGAGAAGAAGGACTGATAGAAGCAGCAGTGATGGAGGAGGTTGACATTGTTGTCAACGCTTTGCTTGGAAGCGTCGGTCTTATCCCGACATTAAAGGCAATTGAACAGAAAAAAACAATTGCGCTTGCAAATAAGGAAACTCTTGTCACTGCAGGGCATATAGTAAAAGAACATGCTAAGAAATATGATGTTCCGCTGCTGCCTGTTGACAGTGAGCATTCAGCCATTTTTCAAGCTCTTCAAGGCGAACAGGCTAAAAACATTGAACGCCTCATCATTACGGCATCCGGCGGAAGTTTTCGGGACAAGACGCGGGAGGAGCTCGAATCAGTAACGGTTGAAGATGCATTAAAACATCCAAACTGGTCAATGGGTGCAAAAATTACAATTGATTCGGCTACAATGATGAATAAGGGATTAGAGGTGATCGAGGCACACTGGCTTTTCGATATACCTTATGAACAAATTGATGTGGTTTTACATAAGGAGAGCATCATCCATTCAATGGTTGAGTTCCATGATAAAAGTGTGATCGCACAGCTCGGAACTCCGGATATGAGAGTCCCCATTCAATATGCGCTCACTTATCCTGACCGATTGCCATTACCAGATGCGAAAAGGCTTGAATTATGGGAAATCGGCAGCCTTCATTTTGAGAAAGCTGATTTTGACAGGTTCCGATGCTTACAATTTGCTTTTGAATCAGGTAAAATAGGAGGAACAATGCCGACAGTGCTAAATGCGGCAAACGAAGTAGCTGTCGCTGCCTTTTTAGCTGGCAAGATACCGTTTTTGGCTATTGAAGACTGTATCGAAAAGGCACTAACCCGCCATCAATTACTGAAAAAACCGAGCCTGGCGGACATTCAAGAAGTGGACAAAGATACCCGGGGATACGTCAATTCAATACTCACATAAGGTGGTATGTTCGTGAATACAGTTATAGCGTTTATCATTATTTTCGGAACGCTCGTTTTCTTCCATGAACTGGGCCATTTATTGCTAGCCCAAAGAGCGGGAATTCTCTGCCGTGAATTTGCGATCGGCTTCGGTCCAAAGATTTTTTCTTTCAAAAAAAATGAAACAGTTTATACGATCAGGCTGCTTCCGGTCGGCGGATTTGTTCGTATGGCCGGCGAAGATCCGGAAATGATTGAGGTGAAACCCGGATACACGGTCGGGCTTCTGTTTAATAAGGAAGATCAAGTTGAGAAAGTCATCATCAATCAAAAGGAAAAATATCCGGATGCTTTAGTCATTGAAGTGGAAACAGCGGATCTAGAGCATGACATGAAGATCACCGGTTATGAACAGGGGAAAGAGGACGAACTTTCCAGCTTTACTGTCAGCGAAACATCCTTTTTTATTGTAGACGGAGAAGAAGTGCAGATTGCGCCGTATAATCGCCAATTTGGTTCCAAACCTGTATGGCAGCGGATTAAAGCAATTGCTGCAGGGCCGATTATGAACTTTATTTTAGCTTACGTCATTTTAGTGATGCTTGGGCTGATTCAAGGCGTACCGTCAAATGAACCTATGCTCGGGCAGCTGACAGACAATGGACGGGCGGCTGAAGCAGGGCTAAAAGAAGGGGATTATATCCAAAGCATTAACGGAGAGAAAATGAGGTCTTGGACTGACATTGTCTCCGCTGTAAAAGAAAACCCGGAGAAAGAAATGGACGTTGCAGTAAAAAGAGATAACAAAACGCTTCATATTTCGGTGACTCCGGAAGCTGTTAAAGATGAGAACAAAAAAACAATCGGACGTTTCGGTTCCTATGCGCCGACTGAAAAAGGCGTACTCTCAGCGGTTGCTTACGGCGCGACATCAACAGTTGATGTCACCAAAGCCATTTTAACCAATCTGAGCAAATTAGTAACAGGCCAATTTAAACTCGATATGCTGTCAGGTCCTGTCGGCATATATGACATGACAGACCAAGTGGCGAAAACAGGGATCGTGAACTTATTTCAGTTTGCGGCGTTTTTAAGCATTAACCTTGGGATTGTCAACCTGCTTCCGATTCCGGCACTTGACGGAGGAAGACTGTTGTTTCTATTTATTGAAGCGATTCGGGGCAAACCGATTAACAGGGAAAAAGAAGCATTTGTTGTGTTTATCGGAGTAGCTTTCTTAATGCTTCTTATGCTGGTTGTCACATGGAACGATATCCAGCGGCTGTTTTTGTAAACGAAAAGTAAATCAATCAGAGGTGCGAAGAAATGAGACAAAGCTTGACGCTTATTCCTACGCTCCGTGAAGTTCCAGCTGATGCCGAAGCAAAAAGTCATCAGCTTCTTCTGAGAGCAGGATTTATCAGACAGAATACGAGCGGGGTATACAGCTATATGCCTCTTGCGTATAAGGTGATTCAAAACATTCAGCAGATTGTTCGAGAGGAAATGGAGAAAATTGATGCCGTAGAAATGCTCATGCCCGCATTGCAGCAGGCAGAGACATGGCAGGAATCAGGCAGATGGTATACGTATGGTCCCGAACTGATGAGACTAAAAGACCGTCATGGCCGTGAATTTGCTTTAGGGGCAACGCATGAAGAGGTTATCACTTCGCTTGTTCGCGATGAGGTTAAATCTTATAAGCGTCTCCCTCTGACTCTTTATCAAATTCAGTCTAAGTTCAGAGATGAAAAACGTCCTCGCTTCGGTTTGTTAAGAGGCCGCGAATTTATTATGAAGGATGCGTACTCTTTCCATGCATCTGCAGAGAGCCTGGATGAAACGTATCAAAAAATGTACGAGGCCTATTCTAATATTTTTGCCCGCTGCGGCATTAATGTAAGACCTGTTATCGCTGATTCAGGCGCAATGGGAGGAAAGGATACGCACGAATTTATGGCACTTTCTGCGATCGGAGAGGATACGATTGCGTATTCTGATGAATCACAGTACGCGGCTAATATCGAGATGGCTGAAGTTCTTCACCAGGAAGTTCCTTCAGATGAAGAGCCTAAAGCTCTAGAGAAGGTTCATACGCCTAACGTGAAAACAATCGAAGAACTGACTGCGTTCTTACAGGTTTCGGCTGAAGCGTGCATTAAGTCAGTATTGTTTAAAGCTGATGACCGTTTTGTCTTAGTGCTTGTAAGAGGGGATCATGAAGTTAACGATATTAAAGTGAAAAACTTGCTTCATGCAGAAGTTGTAGAGCTTGCTACACATGAAGAGGTCATTCAGCAGCTCGGAACAGAGCCAGGCTTTGTAGGCCCTGTCGGTATTCATCAGGATGTGGAAGTATATGCCGATCAAGCTGTGAAAGCAATGGTTAATGCTGTTGCCGGGGCAAATGAAGGAGATCATCATTATAAAAATGTCAATGTGAATCGTGACGCGCAAATTAAAGAATTTGCTGATCTTCGTTTTATTAAAGAAGGTGATCCTTCACCAGACGGCAAGGGAACGATCCGTTTTGCTGAGGGAATCGAAGTCGGACAAGTCTTTAAGCTCGGAACACGCTATTCAGAAGCGATGAATGCGACATATTTAGATGAAAACGGACGCGCGCAGCCAATGCTGATGGGCTGTTACGGAATCGGTGTGTCAAGAACGCTTTCTGCTATTGCTGAACAGCATCACGACGAAAAAGGCTTAATATGGCCAAAAAGCGTTGCGCCGTACGATCTTCATATTCTTGCTTTGAACATGAAAAACGATGGGCAAAGAGAGCTTGCTGAAAAGCTGTATGCCGATTTAAAAGCGGAAGGCTATGAAGTGCTCTATGATGACCGTGCTGAGCGTGCCGGCGTAAAATTCGCTGATTCAGATTTAATCGGCCTTCCAATCCGCATCACTGTCGGAAAACGAGCTGACGAAGGAATCGTCGAAGTGAAAATTCGTCAAACTGGTGAGTCAACTGAGATTTCAGTAGACGAATTATCTGCGTTTATCAGCAAGCAGTAATCACCATAACGATTTATCAAAAAACATGTTAAAATAGAAATAATAGAAGGTACCTCATTGCCTGAGGTACCTTCACTTATGATGTTTTTAGGGAGGGATACTGTCTTAATGGAACAGTTATCAGTAAACAGAAGGCAGTTTCAAATTCTTCTGCAGCAGATTAATATGACAGATGATACCTTCATGACATACTTTGAACATGGCGAGATTAAAAAGCTGACAATTCACAAAGCTTCTAAGTCTTGGCATTTTCATTTTCAATTTAAATCTTTGCTGCCTTTTCAAATATATGACACATTAACAACGAGGCTGACGCAATCGTTTGCCCACATAGCAAAAGTGACATCTTCAATTGAAGTTCAGGATGCCGAGGTCAGTGAAAGTATCGTTCAAGACTACTGGTCACGCTGCATTGAAGAACTGCAGGGCATTTCGCCGCCGATTATCAGTCTTTTAAACCAGCAAAAACCGAAGCTGAAGGGCAATAAACTGATTGTCAAAACCAAAACAGATACAGAAGCGGCTGCGCTAAAGAACAAATACAGTTCCATGATTCAAGCAGAATACCGTCAATTTGGCTTTCCGGATCTTCAGCTTGATGCTGAAATATTTGTATCCGAGCAAGAAGTTCAAAAGTTTCGGGAGCAAAAGCTTGCGGAAGACCAAGAGCGGGCTATGCAGGCCTTGATTGAAATGGAGAAGAAAGATAAAGAAAGTGATGAAGACCAAGCACCATCTGGTCCTCTTGTTATCGGTTATCAAATTAAAGATAACGAGGAAATCCGAACACTTGACAGCATCATGGACGAAGAACGGAGAATTACGGTCCAAGGTTATGTGTTTGATGTGGAGACGCGCGAGCTGAAGAGCGGGCGCACGCTGTGTATCTTCAAAATTACAGACTATACAAATAGTATTTTGATCAAAATGTTTGCACGTGAAAAAGAAGATGCGGCGCTGATGAAGTCTCTGAAAAAAGGAATGTGGGTAAAAGCACGCGGAAGCATTCAAAATGATACATTTGTCAGAGACCTTGTCATGATCGCAAATGACGTAAACGAAATAAAAGCAAAAACCCGTGAAGATTCAGCACCTGAAGGAGAAAAAAGAGTGGAATTGCATCTTCATTCCCCAATGAGCCAAATGGATGCTGTTACGGGTATCGGAAAGCTTGTCGAACAGGCGAAAAAATGGGGGCATGAGGCCATCGCTTTGACCGACCATGCTGTCGTTCAATCCTTCCCTGATGCGTATTCTGCGGCCAAAAAGCATGGAATTAAAATGATTTACGGGATGGAAGCGAATCTCGTGGATGATGGCGTGCCAATTGCTTATAATGCCGCACATCGTCTGCTCGAAGAAGAAACATATGTTGTTTTTGACGTTGAGACGACAGGATTGTCTGCTGTATACGATACCATTATTGAGCTGGCTGCAGTAAAAGTAAAAGGCGGAGAAATTATTGATAAATTTGAGGCGTTTGCGAACCCGCATCGTCCGCTTTCCGCCACAATCATAGAGCTGACAGGGATCACAGATGATATGCTACAAGACGCTCCGGATGTCGTAGATGTAATAAGAGATTTCAGAGAATGGATTGGCGATGATATTCTTGTCGCTCATAATGCAAGCTTTGATATGGGATTCTTAAATGTAGCCTATAAAAAACTTCTTGAAGTCGAAAAAGCTAAAAACCCAGTCATTGATACGCTTGAACTTGGACGTTTTCTCTATCCGGAATTTAAGAACCACCGGTTGAACACACTTTGTAAAAAGTTTGATATCGAGCTCACACAGCATCACCGTGCGATCTATGATACTGAGGCAACCGCTTATTTGCTTCTGAAAATGCTGAAAGACGCAGCTGAAAAAGGTATTCAGTACCATGATGAGTTGAATGAAAATATGGGTCAGTCCAATGCTTATCAAAGATCAAGACCGTATCATGCAACATTACTTGCCGTGAACAGCACGGGACTTAAAAATTTATTTAAGCTTGTGTCACTTTCTCATATTCATTATTTTTACAGAGTGCCGCGTATTCCGAGATCTCAGCTTGAGAAATACAGGGAAGGGCTTCTGATCGGTTCTGCTTGTGACAGGGGAGAGGTTTTTGAGGGAATGATGCAAAAATCGCCTGAAGAGGTGGAAGATATCGCGTCATTCTATGATTACCTTGAGGTTCAGCCGCCTGAAGTGTATCGTCACTTGCTGGAGCTTGAACTGGTCCGTGATGAAAAAGCGCTGAAAGAAATTATTGCGAATATCACGAAGCTGGGGGAAAAGCTTAATAAACCGGTTGTTGCTACGGGAAATGTTCATTACTTGAATGATGAGGATAAAATCTACAGAAAGATTTTAATATCCTCACAAGGCGGGGCAAATCCGCTGAATAGGCATGAACTGCCGAAAGTGCATTTCAGAACGACAGACGAAATGCTTGAAGCTTTTTCTTTCTTAGGTGAAGAAAAAGCGAAGGAGATCGTAGTCACCAATACCCAAAAGGTTGCTTCTTTAGTTGATGACATCAAGCCGATTAAAGATGATTTATATACGCCGAAAATCGAAGGCGCTGATGAAGAGATCAGAGAAATGAGCTATCAGCGTGCAAGAAGCATTTACGGGGAAGAGCTGCCTGAAATTGTCGAAGCGCGGATTGAAAAAGAGTTAAAGAGTATTATTGGCCACGGATTTGCTGTTATTTACTTGATCTCTCACAAACTTGTAAAACGTTCACTAGATGACGGGTATCTCGTTGGTTCCCGTGGTTCCGTAGGATCTTCATTAGTTGCGACACTTACTGAGATTACTGAGGTAAACCCGCTGCCGCCGCACTATGTTTGTCCTGAGTGCCAGCATTCTGAGTTCTTTAATGACGGTTCTGTCGGTTCTGGTTTTGACCTGCCTGACAAGACATGCCCTCATTGCGGAACGCCTTTGAAAAAAGACGGCCATGATATTCCATTTGAAACGTTCTTAGGATTTAAAGGGGACAAAGTACCTGATATCGATTTGAACTTCTCAGGGGAATATCAGCCGCAAGCACACAATTACACAAAAGTATTGTTCGGAGAAGACAATGTATATCGTGCGGGAACAATAGGCACGGTGGCAGAAAAAACAGCCTACGGTTATGTAAAAGGCTATGCCGGAGACAACAATCTTCATATGCGCGGTGCCGAAATAGATCGGCTCGTACAGGGATGCACAGGTGTAAAACGTACAACTGGACAGCACCCTGGCGGTATTATCGTAGTTCCGGATTATATGGATATTTATGATTTTTCACCGATCCAGTTCCCGGCAGATGCCACAGGTTCAGAGTGGAAAACGACTCATTTTGATTTCCACTCCATCCATGACAACCTGTTAAAACTTGATATTCTCGGACACGATGACCCGACTGTTATTCGGATGCTTCAAGACTTAAGCGGAATAGATCCGAAAACAATTCCGACGGATGATCCTGAAGTGATGAAGATCTTCCAGGGAACCGAATCACTCGGTGTGACTGAAGAACAGATTGGCTGTAAAACGGGCACTCTTGGAATTCCTGAATTCGGAACCCGATTTGTCCGGCAGATGCTTGAAGATACAAAGCCGACCACTTTTTCTGAGCTCGTTCAGATTTCAGGCTTGTCTCACGGAACTGATGTATGGCTTGGCAATGCACAGGAGCTCATCCACAATAATATTTGTGAGCTGAGTGAGGTTATCGGCTGCCGTGATGACATTATGGTTTATTTAATCTATCAAGGCCTTGAGCCGTCCCTTGCCTTTAAAATCATGGAATTCGTGCGTAAAGGAAAAGGATTAACGCCTGAATGGGAAGAAGAAATGAAAAATAACAATGTCCCAGACTGGTATATTGATTCCTGTAAAAAGATTAAATACATGTTCCCGAAAGCCCACGCCGCGGCATATGTCTTAATGGCAGTCCGCATTGCTTACTTTAAAGTGCATCATGCTCTTTTGTATTATGCGGCTTATTTTACCGTTCGTGCAGATGACTTTGATATTGATACAATGATCAAGGGCTCTACAGCAATCAGAGCGGTAATGGAGGATATAAACGCTAAAGGACTTGATGCTTCACCGAAGGAAAAGAACCTTCTGACTGTTTTAGAATTAGCGCTTGAGATGTGTGAGAGAGGCTATTCATTCCAAAAAGTCGATTTATATCGCTCCAGCGCCACAGAGTTTATTATTGACGGCAACAGTCTTATTCCGCCGTTTAACTCTATTCCAGGGTTAGGGACGAACGCTGCTTTGAACATTGTAAAAGCTCGCGAAGAAGGCGAATTCCTCTCAAAAGAAGATTTGCAAAAGAGAGGGAAAGTATCAAAAACGATTTTAGAGTACTTAGATCGCCATGGCTGTCTGGAGTCACTGCCTGATCAAAACCAATTGTCACTGTTCTAATATGGAAAGCAGAATTTCTCAGAAATTCTGCTTCTATGCATACATAAGCGCAAAAAGTGCCATCGTAATATTAGAGTTTCTGTCACTTGCTTAGGTATGAAGGTAAGCGTATATCCATTTGCAATAAAAATATGGTTATGGTATAGTTTTATTGGAAATGCTAACGATTACCGAGGCAAAGAGTGGGGAAACCCGCTCTTTTGTATTGAACAGGAGAATTTTGTCTCGACATGTTCATCGTTTACTTTTTAGCCCCTGCTCTTTTGAAGCAGGGTTTTTATGCAGAGTGACGAGACGAATATGAGATCGACAGCACAAGGAGGAAGAACATGAGCAAAAAAGTGACTGACACCGTTCAAGAAATGGCTCAGCCAATCGTAGACAGCCTTCAGCTGGAACTCGTTGACATTGAATTTGTCAAAGAGGGCCAAAGCTGGTTCCTTCGCGTGTTTATTGATTCCGATGACGGTGTGGATATTGAGGAATGTGCCAAAGTAAGCGAAGCTTTAAGCGAAAAGCTTGATGAGGCAGACCCAATCAGCCAAAATTACTTTCTTGAAGTCTCATCTCCAGGAGCTGAGCGTCCGCTAAAGAAAAAAGCCGATTTCGAAAAATCACTAGGAAAAAACGTATACATTAAGACGTATGAGCCTATTGACGGCGTAAAAGTGTTTGAAGGTGAACTGGCTGAATTTGATGGACAAACAGTGACAGTTGAGATCACGATCAAAACAAGAAAGAAACGGATCAATATTCCGTATGAAAAGATAGCTAATGCAAGATTAGCTGTTACATTCTAATGAATACAAATGTTTTAAGGGGGGAGACCGTTAAATGAGCAGTGAATTATTAGATGCTCTCACGATTCTTGAAAAAGAAAAAGGCATCAGTAAAGAAATTATCATCGAAGCAATCGAAGCTGCGTTAATTTCTGCTTATAAGCGGAATTTTAATCAAGCGCAAAATGTACGGGTGGATCTAAACCGTGAAACTGGCTCCATCCGTGTATTTGCAAGAAAAGATGTCGTTGACGAAGTATACGACCAGAGATTAGAAATCTCAATTGAAGAGGCACAGGGCATCCATCCGGAATATATGGTCGGCGATGTCGTCGAAATCGAAGTTACACCTAAGGATTTCGGGCGCATAGCTGCTCAAACAGCGAAGCAGGTCGTCACACAGCGTGTGCGCGAAGCTGAGCGCGGTGTGATTTATTCTGAATTTATCGACCGTGAAGAAGACATCATGACAGGGATCGTCCAGCGTCTGGACAATAAATTTATCTACGTGTCTTTAGGCAAAATAGAAGCCTTGCTGCCGGTTAATGAGCAAATGCCGAATGAAAGCTACAAGCCCCATGACCGCATTAAGGTATATATCACAAAAGTAGAAAAAACAACGAAGGGTCCGCAGATTTATGTGTCAAGAACACATCCAGGCCTGTTAAAGCGTTTGTTTGAAATTGAAGTGCCTGAAATTTATGATGGAACTGTCGAGCTAAAATCTGTTGCCAGAGAAGCCGGCGACCGTTCGAAAATTTCTGTTCGCACAGATGATCCTGACGTTGATCCTGTCGGTTCATGCGTAGGGCCTAAAGGCCAGCGTGTGCAAGCAATCGTCAATGAATTAAAAGGTGAAAAAATTGACATTGTCAACTGGTCCAGTGATCCTGTAGAATTTGTCGCGAATGCGCTCAGCCCTTCCAAAGTGCTTGATGTCATTGTTAATGAAGAAGAAAAAGCGACAACTGTTATTGTTCCTGATTACCAGCTGTCTCTGGCAATTGGAAAAAGAGGACAAAACGCACGCTTAGCTGCTAAACTGACAGGCTGGAAGATTGATATTAAGAGCGAAACGGACGCAAGAGAACTTGGAATCTATCCGAGAGAACTTGAAGAAGATGATGAGCCGCTCTTTACGGAGCCTGAAACTGCTGAATCGGATGAATAAGAGGTGACTTTAGGTGAATAAACACAAAAAGATCCCATTACGCAAATGTGTAGTGACTGGTGAAATGAAGCCTAAAAAGGAACTGATCCGAGTTGTACGGTCGAAAGAAGGCGAAATCTCAGTAGACCCGACCGGAAAAAAGAATGGGCGGGGTGCTTATTTAACGCTGGATAAAGAGTGCATCTTAGCAGCAAAAAAGAAAAACACTTTGCAAAATCAATTTCAATCACAAATCGATGACCAGATTTTCGATGAATTGCTGGAACTGGCGGAAAAGGTGAAAAAATAAAATGTCTGGAATGGAATGGTTTCCCTTGCTGGGTCTGGCCAATCGAGCTCGTAAGGTCGTGTCAGGCGAAGACTTGGTAATAAAAGAAATCAGGAATGCGCGTGCAAAGCTTGTCCTGCTTACAGAGGATGCATCATCTAACACAGCAAAAAAAGTAACTGACAAGTGCAATTATTATAAAGTCCCTTATAAAAAAGTCGAGAGTCGCGCGGTTCTTGGACGCTCTATCGGTAAAGAAGCCCGTGTCGTTGTCGCCGTCACTGACCAAGGTTTTGCGAATAAGCTGATCAGCTTGCTCGATTAATATTTTTGGGGGTGAACGAATGGCTAAAATGAGAGTATACGAATATGCAAAAGCGTTAAATGTTTCAAGTAAGGAAATTTTGACCGCACTGAAGAACATGGATTTAGAAGTGAATAATCACATGGCCATGCTTGAAGAAAAGGCCATTAAAAAGCTAGATGCCAAATATAAAAAAGGCGGCGCAGCTGCTAAATCTCAAAAGCCAGCAGAAACGAACAAAAACAAACAGCCACAAGGGGTTAATCAGCAATCAGCTGGAAATCAACCAAATAAAATTCGAGACGGAAAGAAGAATGACGTGCAGAATAATCAATTTAACAAAAACAAGAAGAATAACAACAACAAAAAAAATAAACGCAACAACAACAATAATAAAAACCAACATCAGCAAAAGCCTGTAAAGCCGAAAAAAGAGCTTCCTGAGAAAATTACATTCTCTGGCACTTTAACAGTTGGCGCACTTGCTGAAGAGCTTGGCAAAGAGCCTTCAGAACTCATTAAAAAGCTGATGCTTCTTGGCGTAATGGCAACCATTAACCAAGAGCTTGATAAAGACACAATCGAACTCATTGCATCAGAATATGGTGTTGAAACAGAAGAGGTCATTGTGCTTGAAGAAACAGAGCTGGAAAAATACGAAGAGCCTGATAATGAAGAGGATCTTGAAATTCGTCCTCCTGTCGTGACAATCATGGGCCACGTTGACCATGGGAAAACAACGCTTCTTGACAGCATCCGTAAAACAAAGGTTGTTGAAGGGGAAGCAGGCGGAATCACTCAGCATATCGGCGCTTATCAAATTGAAGAGAACGGCAAGAAAATCACGTTCTTGGATACACCGGGCCACGCCGCATTTACAACAATGCGCGCACGCGGTGCAGAAGTAACTGATATTACGATTCTTGTCGTAGCTGCCGATGACGGTGTCATGCCGCAAACAGTTGAAGCGATTAACCATGCAAAAGCAGCAGAGGTTCCAATCATCGTTGCTGTGAATAAAATAGATAAAGAATCCGCAAACCCTGACCGTGTAATGCAAGAACTGACGGAATACGGACTTGTCCCTGAAGCTTGGGGCGGAGAAACCATTTTTGTGCCGCTTTCCGCTTTAACTGGAAAAGGCATTGATGAGCTCGTTGAAATGATTTTGCTTGTCAGTGAGGTAGAGGAACTGAAAGCGAATCCGAATCGTCAGGCAAAAGGAACGGTTATTGAAGCTGAACTCGATAAAGGCAGAGGGTCAGTCGCGACGTTGCTCGTACAGACTGGAACACTGCATGTCGGTGATCCGATCGTAGTCGGCAATACATTTGGCCGTGTCCGTGCAATGGTCAACGACATTGGCCGCCGTGTGAAAACTGCCGGCCCGTCAACTCCGGTTGAAATTACCGGTTTGAATGATGTCCCTCAAGCGGGAGACCAATTCCTTGTCTTTAAGGATGAAAAAACAGCTCGTTCTGTCGGTGAAGCCCGTGCTTCGAAACAGCTTGAAGAGCAGCGCAGCGATAAAGCGAAGCTCAGTCTTGATGATTTATTTGAGCAAATTAAGCAAGGTGATGTAAAAGACATCAACCTCATCGTAAAAGCTGACGTTCAAGGATCTGCTGAAGCTTTAACGGCTGCACTTCAAAAAATTGAAGTAGAAGGCGTTAAAGTGAAAATCATCCATACAGGCGTTGGTGCGATTACTGAATCAGACATTATCTTGGCATCTGCTTCCAATGCAATTGTTATCGGGTTTAATGTGAGACCGGACGGAAATGCTAAGAGTACGGCTGAAGCTGAAAATGTAGATATTCGACTTCACCGTATCATTTACAAAGTAATCGACGAGATTGAAGCTGCCATGAAAGGTATGCTTGATCCTGAATATGAAGAAAAAGTAATTGGTCAAGTAGAAGTACGCCAAACATTCAAAGTATCTAAAATCGGTACAATTGCCGGCGGATATGTTACTGAAGGAACCATTACGCGCGACAGCGGCCTCCGTTTAATTCGTGACGGCGTCGTCATCTTTGAAGGCGAAGTAGATGTTCTGAAACGCTTTAAAGACGATGTGAAAGAAGTTTCACAAGGCTATGAATGTGGTATTACAATTAAGAAATACAATGACATTCGTGAAGGTGACATCCTTGAAGCGTTTGTCATGCAAGAAATTGAAAGAACGTGATCGGATTTGCGGAGTGTGAATGCATCATTTATGATGCAGGATCGCTAAAAGAAAAGCGTGCCGTTCTGAAGCGGATTTTAACCAGGGTTCAAAACAAGTTCAATGTTTCGATTTCGGAGATTGGCTATCAGGACACCTGGCAAAGAACCAGCTTCGGAATCGCCGCTGTTTCTTCCTCTCGCGTTCAAACAGAAAAAGAACTGCAGCGCGTCCTAGCGTTTATCGATTCTTTTCCTGAAATTGAACGGACGATCACTAGGACAGAGTGGTTTTAACTTAGAGGTGATTGAATTGAGTATGAGAGCAAACCGTGTCGGCGAGCAAATGAAAAAAGAACTCGGTGATATTATCAGCCGCAAGCTGAAAGACCCGAGAATTGGTTTTCTGACAGTAACGGATGTACGTGTATCAGGTGATTTGCAAATTGCAAAGGTGTATATCTCGGTTCTCGGTGACGAGAAAAAACGGGAAGAAGCGCTGAAAGGGCTGGCAAAAGCGAAAGGATTTATCCGATCCGAAATCGGCAGCCGCATCAGACTTCGAAAAACGCCTGAAATTGAATTTGAGTTCGATGAATCAATCGATTACGGGAATCGGATCGAAACACTGATTCACGAATTACATTCAGAGAAACCATCTGAATAAAAAAAGAGAGGATAGGCGTATATCGTCTGTCCTCTTTCTTCGTTTATAAGAAAAAAACTCAAAAGAAGGAGTGAAAGGCAAATGGTTAACGGAGTTCTCCTTTTACATAAACCTGTTGGCATGACATCGCACGACTGTGTCATGAAGATCCGAAAGCTGTTAAAAACAAAAAAAGTAGGACATACAGGAACGCTCGATCCGGAAGTATCAGGCGTGCTTCCGATTTGTGTAGGAAGAGCGACAAAAATAGTCGAATACTTAACTGAAAAATCTAAAACGTATGATGCAGAAATAACATTGGGCTTTTCAACCACAACAGAGGATCAAACCGGAGAAACGGTGGAAACAAAGCCTGTCAATCACGACATTGATAAAGCGGATGTAGAAAAGGTTTTAAACAGTTTAAAGGGGAAACAAGAACAAATTCCGCCCATGTATTCCGCTGTAAAAGTAAACGGCAAAAAATTATACGAATACGCAAGAGCAGGGATTGAAGTAGAACGTCCGAAACGTATGATAACCATTGAAGACATTGCCCTGACAACAGAGATTAAACATCATGGAGAAACCGCAAGCTTCCGGTTTACAGTGACTTGCTCCAAAGGGACCTATGTAAGGACGCTGGCGGTCATGATCGGAGAAAAGCTCGGATATCCGGCCCATATGTCTCATTTAATCCGTACGGCATCCGGAGATTTTTCTCTCGACGAATGCTTTACTTTTGATGAACTCGAAGCACAGGCCCAATCCGGAACCGTGGAAGAGCATACAGTTCCTATTGAACGTGCGCTCAATCATTTGCCGAAATGGATCATAAGTGATACATTAGCTAAGAAAGTAGAAAATGGGGCTTTGCTTGAGACGCCCGAGCAGTTTTCTGAAATGACAAGTGGAGACCGTATTGCCGTCTTTACTGAATCCGGAACCTGCTTGGCGATCTATTTCCCTCATCCTGCAAAAAAAGGGCTGTTAAAGCCGGCAAAAGTATTGATGCAAAAAAGCGAACAATAGAAAAAAGGTGACCGTTCTGTGAAGACGATACATATTACACATCCTCATCATTTAATAAAAGAGGAGCAGGCAAAATCAGTGATGGCGTTAGGTTATTTTGACGGCGTTCATCTCGGGCATCAAAAGGTAATCGGCACAGCGAAGCAAATAGCCGAAGAAAAAGGTCTGACATTAGCTGTGATGACCTTTCATCCCCATCCTTCTCACGTGTTGGGCAGAGATAAGGAACCAAAGGATCTGATTACGCCTCTTGAAGACAAAATAAACCAAATTGAACAATTAGGCACAGAAGTTCTGTATGTCGTTAAATTTAATGAAGTGTTTGCTTCTCTTTCTCCTAAGCAGTTTATAGACCAGTATATTATCGGCCTTAATGTGCAGCACGCAGTGGCAGGCTTTGACTTTACGTACGGCAAATACGGCAAGGGAACAATGAAGACCATGCCGGATGATTTAGACGGAAAAGCTGGGTGCACAATGGTAGAAAAATTAACGGAGCAGGATAAAAAAATCAGTTCTTCGTATATCCGTACCGCGCTTCAAAACGGAGATGTTGAATTGGCGAATGTCTTGCTTGGACAACCTTATTTTATTAAAGGAATTGTCATTCATGGTGATAAAAGAGGGCGGACCATCGGGTTTCCGACAGCGAATGTCGGTTTAAATAACAGCTATATCGTTCCGCCCACAGGTGTATATGCCGTAAAAGCGGAAGTGAACGGCGAAGTTTACAATGGCGTTTGCAATATTGGCTATAAGCCAACGTTTTATGAAAAGCGCCCTGAACAGCCTTCCATCGAGGTCAATCTGTTTGATTTCAATCAAGAGGTATATGGAGCCGCTATAAAAATCGAATGGTACAAACGGATTCGGAGCGAGCGGAAATTCAATGGCATCAAAGAATTAACTGAGCAAATTGAGAAAGATAAGCAGGAAGCCATCCGTTATTTCAGCAATTTGCGGAAATAACTTGCAACGCACGCAAATTTTATTCTAAAATATTTGCATATAGGCACGATTTTTAGTATGATAGTTTTCGTAGTCTTAAAACCATTGCTTGGCAATCCGAAGTCACCGACGGTTGCTAGGTAACTGGGGCTAAATATGATTTGGAGGTGAAACAGGATGGCAATTACTCAAGAGCGTAAAAACCAACTCATCAATGAGTTCAAAACACACGAATCTGATACTGGATCTCCAGAAGTTCAGATCGCTATCCTAACTGACTCAATTAACAACTTGAACGAGCATTTACGTACTCACAAGAAAGACCACCACTCACGTCGCGGTCTTCTTAAAATGGTAGGTAAGCGTCGTAATCTTCTTACGTATCTGCGTAATAAAGACGTAACTCGTTACCGTGAGTTAATTAACAAACTAGGCTTACGTCGATAATCGTAAAAAGCGGGAGGATTCCCGCTTTTTTATCGTATTAAAGCGAAATTTCTTATAACAAATCATTGAAATCCTTTTACATACTACTTTGACATTGATATGTTCAATTCATTTCGTTCATAATAGGAGTAATTGATTATTTCACACAACGAAGAGAGGAGTTCGTAATTGTATGGGACAAGAAAAACATGTCTTTACCATAGATTGGGCCGGAAGAACGCTTACCGTTGAAACCGGCCAGCTTGCCAAACAGGCAAATGGTGCTGTGATGATCCGCTACGGTGATACAGCAGTACTTAGTACAGCAACCGCTTCAAAAGAACCTAAACCGCTTGATTTCTTCCCTCTTACTGTAAACTATGAAGAAAGATTATATGCGGTAGGGAAAATTCCGGGCGGATTTATTAAAAGAGAAGGACGTCCAAGTGAAAAAGCGGTTCTTGCCAGCCGTTTAATTGACCGTCCGATCCGTCCTTTGTTTGCCGATGGATTCCGTAATGAAGTTCAAGTCATCAGCATTGTCATGAGTGTTGACCAAAACTGCTCTTCAGAAATGGCTGCCATGTTCGGTTCATCTCTTGCACTTTCTGTATCGGATATTCCGTTTGAAGGACCGATTGCAGGGGTTACTGTCGGACGCATTGATGATCAATTTATCATTAACCCGACAGTCGATCAGCTTGAAAAAAGCGATATCAATCTTGTCGTTGCCGGCACGAAAGATGCGATTAACATGGTAGAAGCGGGAGCGGACGAAGTTCCTGAGGAAATCATGCTTGAGGCCATTATGTTCGGCCATGAAGAGATTAAACGCCTGATTGCATTCCAAGAAGAAATTGTTGCAGCAGTCGGCAAAGAGAAATCTGAAATTAAGCTCTTTGAAATTGATGAAGAGCTTAATGAAAAAGTAAAAGCTTTGGCAGAAGAGGATCTGCTGAAAGCCATCCAAGTTCATGAAAAGCATGCCCGTGAAGATGCCATTAACGAAGTGAAGAACGCAGTTGTGGCAAAATTCGAGGATGAAGAACATGATGAAGACACAATCAAGCAAGTGAAGCAGATTTTATCCAAGCTTGTGAAAAATGAAGTTCGCCGCCTGATTACTGAAGAGAAAGTAAGACCGGACGGCCGCGGTGTCGATCAAATCCGTCCGCTCTCTTCAGAGGTTGGCCTCTTGCCAAGAACGCACGGTTCAGGTCTATTTACAAGGGGACAAACTCAGGCCCTCAGCGTATGTACGCTAGGTGCTCTGGGAGATGTGCAAATCCTTGACGGCTTAGGTGTCGAAGAGTCGAAACGGTTTATGCATCATTACAACTTCCCGCAATTCAGCGTTGGGGAAACAGGACCGATGCGCGGACCGGGACGTCGTGAAATCGGACACGGAGCACTGGGTGAGCGTGCGCTTGAGCCAGTTATTCCGTCTGAAAAAGACTTCCCTTATACTGTCCGTCTTGTTTCAGAAGTGCTTGAATCAAACGGTTCTACATCTCAAGCAAGCATTTGCGCAAGCACACTTGCAATGATGGATGCCGGTGTACCGATTAAAGCGCCAGTTGCTGGTATTGCGATGGGTCTTGTCAAATCAGGCGAACATTACACTGTCTTGACTGACATCCAAGGCATGGAAGACGCGCTCGGAGATATGGACTTTAAAGTAGCGGGAACTGAAAAAGGCGTAACGGCCCTGCAAATGGACATTAAAATTGAAGGCCTTTCCAGAGAGATTCTTGAAGAAGCGCTTCAGCAGGCGAAAAAGGGCAGAATGGAAATCCTCAACAGCATGCTTGCAACATTAAGCGAATCAAGAAAAGAGCTTTCTCGATATGCGCCTAAGATCTTAACAATGACCATTAATCCTGATAAAATCCGCGATGTCATCGGACCAAGCGGGAAACAAATCAATAAGATCATCGAAGAAACCGGTGTTAAAATTGATATTGAGCAGGACGGCACAATCTTTATTTCCTCTACAGATGAAAGCGGCAACCAAAAAGCGAAAAAAATCATCGAAGACCTTGTGAGAGAGGTTGAAGTCGGCCAACTTTACCTAGGTAAAGTGAAACGGATTGAAAAATTCGGGGCTTTCGTTGAAATTTTCAGCGGAAAAGACGGTTTGGTGCACATTTCAGAGCTTGCGCTTGAACGCGTAGGGAAAGTTGAAGATGTTGTGAAAATCGGAGACGAGATTCTTGTCAAAGTCACTGAAATTGATAAACAAGGACGAGTGAATTTATCCCGCAAAGCGGTGCTCCGTGAAGAGAAAGAAAAAGAAGAACAACAATCTTAAATGAAAACATAAAAGGAGCCTGGGAGACCCGGCTTCTTTATTTTGAAGCTTTTCAAAAGCAGGCGGGTTCTACCTTGTCCTTCTCCTTCATAATGTGAGGTGAGGGGGGGACAGAACATGTACAAAAAATTTGTACCGTTTGCCGTTTTTTTATTTCTTTTTTTTGTCTCATTTGAGATGATGGAAAATCCGCATGCACTTGATTATATAGGGGCAATGAAAAAAGATACGGTGACTGTCACGGCGTCAAAAGACCCGTTATATGAAGAATTGCTTCAAAAAGCGCCGGAGTACGAAGTTAAGCCCCAGAATGCAAGAATTGATAAAGTGTGGAAAAGCATTCCAGGCTACAATGGATTAAAGGTCAATATTGAACAATCATATAAAAAAATGAAACAGCATGGTAAGTTTCGGGAAAAAGATTTGGTGTACAGTCAAGTAAAACCAAGTGTTCATCTTGAGTCACTTCAGCCTGAGCCTATTTATAAAGGAAATCCTGACAAACCGATGGTGGCTTTTTTAATCAATGTGGCATGGGGAAATGAGTATTTGGAAAAAATGCTTCCTATTCTGCAAAAGCACCAGGTTAAAGCTACGTTCTTTTTAGAAGGCAATTGGGTGAGAAACAATGTACAGCTCGCTAAGAAGATTGCAAAAGACGGACATGAAATCGGAAATCATTCATACAATCATCCGGATATGAGCAAACTGACTACAGGAAGAATTTCCGAGCAGCTCGACAAGACTAATGAACAAATAGAACAAACGATCGGCGTTAAGCCAAAGTGGTTCGCTCCGCCAAGCGGAAGTTTCAGAAAAGCGGTTATCGACATTGCAGCAGAGAAACAGATGGGAACAGTCATGTGGACAGTTGATACAATCGATTGGCAAAAGCCGGCTCCGTCTGTACTTCAGACGAGAGTGTTAAGCAAGATACATAATGGTGCCATGATTTTAATGCATCCGACTGACCCTACGGCGGAAAGTCTTGAAGCGCTGATTACACAGATAAAAGACAAAGGATATGCGCTTGGAACAGTCACTGAACTAATGGATGAAACAAGACTATTGAAGTAACAGATGAAGGCAGCTTGTCTTTGAATAGGAGGAACAAATTTGATTAAACGATATACGTGTCAAAATGGTGTAAGAATTGTGCTGGAAAATAACCCGACAGTCCGTTCTGTTGCGATCGGCGTATGGATCGGCACAGGTTCGAGACATGAAACGCCGGAGATAAACGGAATTTCTCACTTTTTAGAGCACATGTTCTTTAAAGGGACGAGCACAAAATCTGCACGCGAGATAGCAGAATCTTTTGATCGTATTGGCGGCCAGGTCAATGCGTTTACTTCAAAGGAATATACCTGCTACTATGCAAAGGTGCTTGACGAGCATGCGAATTACGCGCTGGACGTATTAGCAGATATGTTCTTTCATTCAACGTTTGATGAAAACGAGCTGAAAAAAGAGAAAAATGTAGTATATGAAGAAATTAAAATGTATGAAGATGCGCCGGACGACATTGTACATGATTTATTGAGCAAAGCCACTTACGGCAATCATTCTTTAGGCTACCCAATTTTAGGAACGGAAGAAACGCTTGCTTCCTTTAACGGTGACTCTCTCAGACAATACATGCATGATTATTATACGCCGGACCGAGTGGTGATTTCGGTAGCGGGCAATATATCTGACAGTTTTATCAAAGATGTAGAAAAATGGTTCGGGTCATACGAGGCGAAAGGCAAAGCGACAGGCCTTGAGAAGCCTGAGTTCCACACGGAAAAACTGACGAGAAAAAAAGAAACAGAGCAGGCTCATTTGTGCCTTGGATTTAAAGGCTTAGAGGTTGGCCATGAACGTATTTATGATTTAATCGTCCTCAACAATGTGCTCGGAGGCAGCATGAGCAGCCGGCTGTTCCAAGATGTGCGTGAAGATAAAGGACTTGCTTATTCTGTTTACAGCTATCACAGCTCATATGAGGACAGCGGAATGCTAACGATTTACGGCGGAACGGGTGCAAATCAGCTTCAGCAGCTGTCGGAAACAATTCAAGAAACCCTGGCCACATTAAAACGTGACGGCATTACCTCGAAAGAACTGGAAAACAGCAAAGAGCAAATGAAGGGAAGCTTAATGCTGAGCTTAGAAAGCACAAACAGCAAAATGAGCCGAAACGGAAAAAATGAACTGCTGCTCGGCAAACATAAAACATTAGATGAAATTATCAATGAATTAAACGCCGTGAACTTAGAGCGTGTTAATGGCCTTGCCAGACAATTGTTTACCGAAGACTATGCATTAGCACTTATCAGCCCTTCCGGCAATATGCCGTCTTAAAAAGGAAAGCCTGCCCCATAATGGAGCAGGCATTTTTTAATCCCTTTCATCATACATAGTACAAGGGGGTGACAGACATGCGGCTCAGTGAATTATCGGGAAAGGAAATTGTAGACATCAAAAGAGCTGAACGGCTCGGAGTGCTCGGCCAGACCGATTTGGAAATCAATGAACAGGATGGACAGATTACAGCACTCCTCATTCCCACAGTTAAGTGGTTTGGTTTGAGAAAGCAAGGTCATGACATTCGTGTCCCATGGCACCATATTCAAAAGATCGGTTCAGATATGATTATATTAGATGTACCTGAGGAAATGCCTCCTCGACAAGAGTAAATAGCCCAATTGACTGTGAAGCGGGCTCTAAAGAAAACATCTGAAACATCGGCTGCCGGAGCCGATGTTTTTTTATATGGAAAAAGCGCATCTTTTATATTCACCGGTATTTCCTTTTGATCATAAGATGAAGGGGAGCTTAACAACTAGAGATCCAGTATATACAAAGAAGGTGAACGTTTAGAATGTTAACCGGATTGAAAATTGCAGTTATCGGCGGTGACGCAAGACAGCTCGAAATTATAAGAAAGCTCACTGAACAGCAGGCTGACATCTATCTTGTCGGTTTTGACCAATTGGATCACGGTTTTACCGGGGCAGTAAAATGCAATATTGATGAAATTCCTTTTCAGCAAATAGACAGCATCATTCTTCCAGTATCCGCGACAACAGGAGAAGGTGTCGTATCGACTGTATTTTCGAATGAAGAAGTTGTGTTAAAACAGGACCATCTTGACAGAACGCCTGCACATTGTGTCATTTTCTCAGGAATTTCTAACGCCTATTTAGAAAACATTGCAGCTCAGGCAAAAAGAAAACTTGTTAAGCTGTTTGAGCGGGATGACATTGCGATATACAACTCTATTCCGACAGTAGAAGGAACGATCATGCTGGCTATTCAGCACACGGATTATACGATACACGGATCACAGGTGGCCGTTCTCGGTCTGGGGCGCACCGGGATGACGATTGCCCGTACATTTGCCGCGCTCGGGGCGAATGTAAAAGTGGGGGCAAGAAGTTCAGCGCATCTGGCACGTATCACTGAAATGGGGCTCGTTCCTTTTCATACCGATGAGCTGAAAGAGCATGTAAAAGATATAGATATTTGCATTAATACCATACCGAGTATGATTTTAAATCAAACGGTACTTTCTAGCATGACACCAAAAACCTTAATATTGGATCTGGCCTCACGTCCCGGGGGAACGGATTTTAAATATGCCGAGAAACAAGGGATTAAAGCACTTCTTGCTCCCGGGCTTCCAGGGATTGTCGCTCCTAAAACAGCTGGGCAAATCCTTGCAAACGTCTTGAGCAAGCTTTTGGCTGAAATACAAGCTGAGGAGGGGAAATAAGGATGTCGTCATTAAAAGGAAAAAGAATCGGGTTTGGGCTGACCGGGTCGCATTGCACATATGAAGCGGTTTTCCCGCAAATTGAGGAGTTGGTCAACGAAGGAGCTGAAGTCCGTCCGGTTGTCACATTTAATGTAAAATCTACAAATACCCGATTTGGAGAGGGCGCAGAATGGGTTAAAAAAATTGAAGACCTGACTGGATATGAGGCCATTGATTCGATTGTAAAGGCAGAACCTCTTGGGCCGAAGCTGCCCCTTGACTGCATGGTCATTGCGCCTTTAACAGGCAATTCAATGAGCAAGCTGGCAAATGCCATGACGGACAGCCCGGTGCTGATGGCGGCAAAAGCGACAATCCGGAACAATCGGCCTGTCGTTCTGGGTATCTCGACAAATGATGCTCTTGGTTTAAACGGAACAAATTTAATGAGGCTCATGTCAACAAAAAATATCTTTTTTATTCCATTCGGGCAAGATGATCCATTTAAAAAACCGAATTCAATGGTAGCCAAAATGGATCTGCTTCCGCAAACGATTGAAAAGGCACTCATGCACCAGCAGCTTCAGCCGATTCTAGTTGAGAATTATCAGGGAAATGACTAAATTTACAGAAAATCTTTCCCAAACTAAAAAATTCGGTCATCACCCGCATATTCTATGGTAAAATAAAACGTAAAATCATAGTCAAATCAATTCAATGAAGCTGATTGGCGGAAGGAGTTTTACAGATGGGAAGAGGTTTACACGTAGCTGTTGTCGGAGCGACAGGGGCTGTGGGACAACAAATGCTTAAAACACTTGAAGACAGAAACTTTGAAATGGACACACTTACATTGCTATCTTCAAAACGCTCTGCGGGGACAAAAGTCACGTTTAAAGGCCAAGAGCTGACTGTTCAGGAAGCTTCTCCTGAGAGCTTTGAAGGGGTAAATATTGCTTTGTTCAGCGCCGGCGGAAGCGTATCACAAGCATTGGCACCAGAAGCTGTAAAACGCGGCGCTATTGTTATAGATAATACGAGTGCGTTCCGCATGGATGAAAATACACCGCTTGTTGTGCCAGAAGTGAATGAGGCAGACTTGCATGAACACAACGGCATTATTGCCAATCCAAACTGCTCTACAATCCAAATGGTTGCGGCACTTGAACCGATCCGCAAAGCATATGGCTTAAACAAGGTCATCGTATCAACTTACCAGGCAGTATCAGGAGCGGGTAATGAAGCTGTAAAAGAGCTTTACAGCCAAACACAGGCGATTTTAAATAAAGAAGAAATAGAGCCTGAGATCATGCCTGTAAAAGGTGACAAAAAACACTATCAAATCGCCTTCAACGCGATTCCGCAAATCGATAAATTCCAAGATAACGGCTATACGTTTGAGGAAATGAAAATGATAAATGAAACGAAAAAAATCATGCACATGCCTGACCTTCAAGTAGCGGCTACATGTGTGAGACTGCCAATCCAAACTGGGCACTCAGAGTCCGTCTACATCGAAATAGACCGTGATGACGCTACAGTTGAAGATATTAAAAATCTATTGAAAGAAGCTCCGGGCGTGACACTTCAGGATGATCCAAGCCAGCAGCTTTATCCGATGCCTGCTGATGCTGTCGGCAAAAACGATGTGTTTGTAGGCCGCATCCGCAAAGACTTGGACAGAGCAAACGGTTTTCATTTATGGGTTGTTTCTGATAACCTATTAAAAGGCGCGGCATGGAACTCTGTTCAAATTGCAGAAAGCCTGAAAAAACTAAACCTCGTATAAAAGAGAGAATTTTCTAAAGACGAATAGAAGAGAGTAAGGCGCTATCAGCCTGCTCTCTTCTGTTACGTCCGAATAATTTGGAGTGAAAACAGTGAAGATAATTGTTCAAAAGTTCGGCGGAACATCAGTAAAAGATGATAAAGGCCGCAAACTGGCTTTAGGGCATATTAAAGAAGCAATCAGTGAAGGATATAAGGTTGTCGTTGTCGTTTCAGCGATGGGCCGAAAAGGGGACCCGTATGCAACAGATTCTTTGCTCGGGCTGCTTTACGGCGATCAGTCAGCGATTTCTCCTAGGGAGCAGGATTTGCTTTTATCTTGCGGAGAGACTATTTCCTCTGTCGTCTTTACAAGCATGCTGCTTGATAACGGTGTGAAAGCAGCTGCGCTGACAGGGGCTCAGGCTGGCTTTTTAACGAATGATCAGCATACTAATGCGAAAATCATTGAAATGAAACCGGAGCGTTTATTCAGTGTGCTCGCCAATCATGATGCGGTAGTCGTCGCAGGCTTCCAGGGCGCAACTGAAAAGGGTGATACAACAACAATCGGCAGAGGGGGCAGCGATACGTCTGCAGCCGCACTCGGAGCAGCTGTTGATGCGGAATACATCGATATTTTCACCGATGTAGAAGGCGTGATGACTGCTGACCCAAGAGTGGTAGAAAATGCAAAACCGCTTCCTGTTGTGACGTATACGGAAATCTGCAACCTGGCGTATCAGGGGGCCAAGGTCATTTCTCCGCGTGCTGTGGAAATCGCAATGCAGGCCAAGGTTCCGATCCGCGTCCGTTCGACTTATTCGAATGATAAAGGCACATTGGTGACATCACATCACTCTTCCAAGGTCGGCAGTGATGTTTTTGAAAGGCTGATTACGGGAATCGCCCATGTCAAAGATGTCACGCAGTTCAAAGTGCCTGCGAAAATCGGCCAGTATAACGTTCAGACTGAAGTGTTCAAGGCTATGGCAAACGCTGGAATCAGTGTCGATTTCTTTAACATTACACCTAGTGAAATCGTCTATACGGTAGCCGGAAATAAAACAGAAACAGCTCAGCGTATTTTAATGGATATGGGCTATGATCCAATGGTGACGAGAAACTGCGCGAAGGTATCGGCGGTCGGCGCGGGCATTATGGGTGTTCCCGGTGTTACGTCCAAAATTGTATCGGCTCTTTCAGAAAAAGAAATTCCGATCCTTCAGTCGGCTGACAGCCATACGACGATATGGGTGCTCGTCCATGAAGCGGATATGGTTCCTGCTGTAAACGCTTTGCATGAAGTGTTTGAACTTTCGAAGTAAATGTGATTGAATCATGATGAGGTGAATAAAATGAATTTCGGAAATGTGTCTACAGCGATGATTACACCCTTTGACAATAAAGGGAACGTAGACTTTCAAAAACTGTCTACACTGATTGATTACTTGTTGAAAAACGGAACGGATTCTTTAGTAGTAGCGGGAACAACTGGAGAATCTCCGACCCTTTCAACTGAAGAAAAAATTGCGCTTTTTGAATATACGGTAAAAGAAGTAAACGGACGGGTGCCCGTTATCGCTGGTACTGGGAGCAACAACACGAAAGATTCCATTAAGCTGACAAAAAAAGCTGAGGAAGCGGGCGTGGACGCTGTTATGCTTGTTACCCCGTATTACAATAAACCTTCTCAAGAAGGAATGTACCAGCATTTTAAAGCAATTGCGGCAGAGACATCTCTTCCGGTTATGCTCTATAATGTTCCTGGCCGTACGGTTGCTTCTCTTGCTCCTGAAACGACGATCCGTTTGGCGGCAGACATTCCGAATGTGGTTGCGATTAAAGAAGCGAGCGGAGACCTCGAAGCGATTACAAAAATTATTGCTGAAACACCTGAAGACTTCTATGTCTATTCAGGGGATGATGCTCTAACGCTTCCAATTCTTTCAGTTGGAGGTAGAGGAGTTGTGTCAGTGGCGAGCCATATTGCAGGCACTGATATGCAGCAAATGATCAAAAATTATACGAATGGGCAAACAGCTAATGCGGCACTGATTCATCAGAAACTGCTGCCGATTATGAAGGAACTGTTTAAAGCGCCTAATCCTGCTCCAGTCAAAACAGCGCTTCAGCTGAGAGGTCTTGATGTCGGTTCTGTGCGTCTGCCTCTAGTCCCATTAACTGAGGATGAACGTCTGAGCTTAAGCAGCACGATCAGCGAACTGTAAGAAAATTTCATACAGTGAAACAAACGCGGTCATTCTCACATTCAGCTGAGTTTGACCGTTTCTTTTACATATTGGTTTTCCCTAAACCTTCTGCTTTATCTTGTTTTCTAAATTTACTTTCAGTTATAATAGGAACAAGTGATGATGGACGGGTATGAGACTAGGAGGATATAGATTTTGAAAAAGAAAAATACAGAAAACGTTAGAATTATCGCCCTTGGCGGTGTCGGAGAGATTGGGAAGAACCTTTATGTCATTGAAATTGACTCAGACATATTTGTCGTTGATGCCGGCCTTATGCATCCAGAAAACGAAATGCTCGGTATTGATGTAGTGATTCCTGACATATCATATTTGATTGAACGGGCTGACCGCGTCAAGGCAATCTTTTTAACGCACGGGCACGATGAAAATATCGGCGGCGTTTTTTACTTATTAAACAAGCTGTCCGTTCCAGTGTACGGAACAAAACTGACGCTTGCACTGTTAAGAGAGAAATTAAAACAATACGGACATAACCGAAAAACTGATTTAAGAGAAATTCACTCCAAATCTGTCATTACATTTGAATCAACAAAGGTATCGTTCTTTAGAACGATTCACAGCATTCCTGATTCTGTAGGTGTGAGCTTTAAAACATCACTTGGATCTATTGTATGCACGGGAGACTTCAAATTTGACCAAACACCTGCACTTAATCAGACGTGCGACATTGGCGAGATCGCCAAGATCGGCAATAGCGGCGTGCTCGCTCTGCTTTCTGACAGTGCAAATGCGGAACGGCCGGGTTACACCCCTTCGGAAGCGGCTGTCAGCGGAGAAATTTCGGATGCGCTGTATAATTCACAGAACCGGGTGATTATTGCTGTTTTCGCATCCAATATTAACCGGATTCAGCAAGTCATTCATGCAGCGGCTCAAAATGGCAGAAAGATTGCCGTAGCCGGAAAAAATCTTCAATCTGTCCTGCAGCTGGCGAGAAAGTTAGGATATATTGAAGCAGATGATGAATTGTTTATTTCTGTACAGGATGTCAAAAAATATCCGAAGCGCGAAGTGGCCATTATTACAGCCGGAAGCCAAGGTGAACCATTAGCTGCTTTGACAAGAATGGCAAACAAAGCTCACAAACAGCTGAACATTGAAGAAGGGGATACGGTGGTCATTGCGTCAACTCCGATTCCCGGGCAGGAACTCATTTACTCTAAAACAGTAGATCTTCTTGCGAGAGCCGGTGCACAAGTCATCTTTGCCCAAAAGCGTGTTCATGTATCAGGCCACGGCTCACAAGAAGAGTTAAAGCTGATGATCAACCTGCTTAAACCAAAATATTTGATTCCTGTAAACGGCGAATACAGAATGCAAAAAGCTCATTCAAAAATCGCTGAAGAAACCGGCATGAAGCGCAGTGACATCTTCTTAATTGAAAAAGGCGACGTCGTTGAATTCCGCGGCCAAAACGTAAAAATTGGGGATAAAGTTCCTTACGGCAATATTTTAATTGATGGTTTAGGTGTCGGTGATATCGGCAATATCGTATTGAGAGACCGCCGCTTGCTTTCACAGGACGGAATTTTAATCGTTGTCATTACACTTGATAAACAAAAGAAACATCTTGTATCAGGACCAGAAATTATCACTCGCGGCTTTGTTTATGTAAGAGAGTCTGAAGGTCTTATCGTACAGGCTACTGAGCTTGTACGGTCCATCGTGACAGAAGCGACTGAAACATCAAATGTCGAATGGTCAACGCTGAAGCAGGCAATGCGGGATGCTTTGAACCAATTCCTTTATGAAAAAACGAAACGTAAACCGATGATCATCCCAATTATTATGGAAGTATAATGACTGACTAAAGACCGGAGCTGCTCCGGTCTTTATTTTTTGTCCTTCAAGCCGGGATTGAATGAAGTATCTTTGTTCATAATACAAAGAGAAACTCGGAAAGGATGAAAGCGAGATGGATCATCGTATGGAAAACACAGAAGAAGAGCGTCCTGAAAAAAATGATGCGAAGGACAGCATTATGAATAAAATACAGCAGCTTGGTGAAACGACGCTTCCGCAGCTGCCCCAAGATACAAATATTCATTGTCTGACCATTATCGGACAAATTGAAGGCCATGTTCAGCTTCCTCCGCAAAACAAAACAACAAAATATGAACATGTCATCCCGCAGATTGTGGCAATTGAACAAAATCCCAAAATTGAAGGCTTGCTGATCATATTAAATACTGTCGGAGGAGATGTTGAAGCTGGTCTTGCCATAGCGGAAATGCTTGCATCTTTATCGAAACCGACCGTTTCTATCGTGCTTGGCGGGGGGCATTCAATCGGCGTTCCGATTGCTGTATCCTGTGATTACAGCTATATCGCCGAAACAGCAACGATGACGATTCATCCAGTTAGGCTCACCGGGCTGGTCATCGGGGTGCCGCAAACGTTTGAATACCTGGATAAGATGCAAGAAAGAGTTGTTAAATTTGTGACAAGCCATTCCAATATAACCGAAGAGAAGTTTAAAGAGCTAATGTTTTCAAAAGGAAACTTAACACGCGATATCGGAACAAATGTAGTCGGTAAGGATGCAGTTAAATACGGATTGATCGATCACGCAGGCGGTGTCGGACAGGCAATCAATAAACTGAATGAGCTCATCGATGAAGCAAGGAAAGAAGAAGGACGGATGATTCAATGATTCTTTATACCGTGATGCCTCAGGAAATTGTGTTTGCAGAACAGAACCAAGAGACAAGCGCACATGAGCAAATTGAATATAAAGGTGTACCGCTTCTAGTCGAAATGAAAGGGAATGAAGCGGAAGTCATTCAAATCATGAGCACCAATCCAATGCATTTTCTGCATCCGGACATTTCACCGGGACAAAAGCTGAAATTAAACGTATAAGAATCCAACCCTTTTTTAAGGGCAAAATATGCTATAATAGGGGAATCCTACAGAAAAAACGCAGCCTGTAAACGGCTGCTTTCTTCATTATGTATGAACTTACATTTTTTAACGCAGTAAGGTGATGAGTGTGGCAAAGAAAAAACGAAAATCAAGAAAAAAACAGGCGAAACAGCTCAATATAAAATACGAGCTCAACGGATTGCTGTGTATAGCCATTTCAATTATCGCAATCTTGCAGCTGGGGGTAGTCGGGCAAACGTTTATCTATTTGTTCCGCTTTTTTGCTGGAGAGTGGTTTATTTTATGCTTGTTAGGTTTATTGGTGTTAGGAGTCTCACTGTTTTGGAAGAAAAAAACCCCAAGCCTTTTAACGAGACGAAAGGCCGGGTTGTACTGTATTATCGCAAGCATATTGCTGCTTTCTCACGTGCAGCTATTTAAAAATTTGACGCACAAAGGGTCTATTGAGTCTGCAAGCGTGGTGCGCAATACGTGGGAATTGTTTTTAATGGACATGAATGGCAGCTCTGCTTCACCTGATTTAGGCGGAGGGATGATCGGTGCGCTGCTGTTTGCGGCTTCACACTTTTTGTTTGCGTCGACTGGTTCTCAGATCATGGCAATTGTCATGATTTTGATCGGAATGATTTTAGTAACAGGACGCTCGCTGCAAGAAACGCTAAAAAAGTGGATGAGCCCGATTGGACGTTTTATAAAAGAACAATGGTTAGCATTTATTGATGACATGAAATCCTTCAAATCAAATATGCAGTCATCGAAAAAAACGAAAGCGCCGAGCAAAAAACAAAAACCGGCCCGCAAAAAACAGCAAATGGAACCGGAGCCTCCTGATGAAGAGGGGGATTATGAAACAGTATCGCCTCTTATTCATTCAGAGCCGATTATCTCAAGCTTTTCTGATCGTAATGAAGAGGAAGAGTCTCCAGTTATAGAAAAGCGCGCCGAACCTGTGTCGAAGCCGCTTCAGGACATCCAACCGGAGACAGGTGATCAGGAAACTGTTTCTGCTCCTCCTATGACCTTTACAGAGCTCGAAAATAAGGATTACGAGATGCCGTCACTGGATTTGCTGGCAGATCCGAAGCATACCGGCCAGCAGGCTGATAAAAAGAATATTTATGAAAATGCGAGAAAGCTTGAACGCACATTCCAAAGCTTTGGCGTAAAGGCGAAAGTCACACAGGTTCATCTCGGACCGGCCGTAACAAAATATGAAGTATATCCTGATGTCGGAGTGAAGGTTAGCAAAATTGTCAATTTAAGCGATGATTTAGCGCTTGCGCTTGCTGCGAAGGATATCAGGATCGAAGCGCCTATACCAGGCAAATCAGCAATCGGAATTGAAGTTCCAAACGCAGAAGTGGCAATGGTTTCGCTGAAAGAAGTGCTGGAGTCTAAATTGAATGACAGACCGGATGCGAAGCTGTTAATTGGACTCGGCCGCAATATTTCAGGTGAAGCTGTATTGGCTGAGTTAAACAAGATGCCCCACCTTTTGGTCGCAGGCGCAACCGGTAGCGGGAAAAGTGTCTGTGTCAACGGCATTATTACAAGTATTTTAATGCGGGCGAAACCGCATGAAGTGAAAATGATGATGATCGATCCTAAAATGGTAGAGCTAAATGTCTACAACGGGATTCCGCATTTGCTTGCTCCTGTTGTAACCGATCCGAAAAAAGCGTCGCAGGCTTTGAAAAAGGTTGTCAATGAAATGGAGCGGCGGTACGAATTATTTTCTCATACGGGTACAAGAAATATTGAAGGATACAATGATTATATAAAACGCGCCAACAATGAAGAAGGAGCGAAACAGCCAGAGCTGCCTTATATTGTTGTCATTGTGGACGAGCTAGCCGATCTCATGATGGTCGCTTCATCTGATGTGGAAGATTCGATTACGAGATTGTCCCAAATGGCGCGGGCTGCCGGCATCCATCTTATTATTGCGACACAGCGGCCATCGGTGGATGTTATCACAGGGGTGATCAAAGCGAACATTCCGTCACGAATCGCGTTCAGCGTATCTTCACAGACGGATTCAAGGACCATTCTTGACATGGGTGGCGCTGAGAAGCTTCTTGGCCGCGGCGATATGCTGTTTTTACCTGTAGGGGCTAACAAACCTGTCCGTGTGCAGGGAGCATTTTTGTCGGATGACGAAGTGGAGAAGGTCGTCGACCATGTGATTACTCAGCAGAAAGCGCAATATCAAGAAGAAATGATTCCTGAGGAGACGACGGAAACTCATTCCGAGGTTACTGATGAACTTTATGATGAAGCTGTTGAATTAATCGTCGGCATGCAGACGGCATCTGTTTCAATGCTGCAAAGAAGATTCAGAATTGGCTATACGAGAGCGGCGCGCCTGATTGACGCAATGGAGGAACGCGGTGTTGTCGGACCGTATGAAGGCAGCAAACCTAGGGAAGTATTATTATCAAAAGAGAAATATGATGAGCTCTCTTCTTAATGAAGGGAGTTCCGCTTTCTATAGTTGTCAATAATGATATTATGTAAACTGATCACCTTTCTATTTATTTTTTCGACAAAACATGATATAGTTGTCCCAATTGTTCAATAATTTTTATCGAAAGTGGTTTACGGAGGGGAAACATGTCTACAAAAGCTGATAATCGGCACTTGTATTTGAAAGTAATTGAACGAATTAAAGAGGATATAAAAAATGGGATCTACACTGAGAAGGAAAAGCTGCCTTCTGAATTTGAGCTTTCCAAAAAGCTTGGTGTCAGCAGAGCGACGCTAAGAGAAGCCTTGCGGATACTGGAAGAAGAGCATGTGATTATCAGAAGGCATGGTGTAGGCACTTTTGTCCATTCTAAGCCGTTATTTCTTTCGGGTATTGAACAGCTGAACAGTGTAACCAAGATGATAGAACAGGCGAATATGACCCCTGGCACGATTTTTCTATCATCACAAGTGCTTATGCCGTCTGAAGATGATACGAAGAGATTTCACTTGGCAGAAGGGCAAGAACTTTTTTACCTTGAACGAGTCAGGACAGCTGACGGACAGCCGATTGTGTATTGTATAGACAAAATTCCGATGAATATTTTGCCGAATTCTTTTTCTCATCAGCAAGAATCTATGTTTGACCTGCTAGAGAAAAATTCAGGCTCCGTAATCAGCTATGCAGTAACTGATATAGAACCGATCGGCTATCACGATACCATTTCTCCAGTGCTTGAATGCGATCCGGAAACAGCTCTTTTGCTGTTAAAACAAACCCATTACGATCAGCACGATAAACCGGTGCTTTATTCTTTAAATTATTTTAGAGCGGATAAATTCAGATTTCATGTTTTGCGTAAACGATTCTAAAAACGGACGCCTGTATGTGTCTGTTTTTTTATTTGCACTGATTCATGTTTCTTTGTACATACTTTCATTCCGGTTAACGCAATATATAAGGGATGACAAGAAAGTGAATGGGTGAAAATGTTGAGAGAGAAAAATGGAATGAAAAATATTATTGCATTGTCTTCTGTCCCGCTTGTGATGACACTCGGGAACTCCATGCTGATTCCTGTTCTTCCGATGATGGAGAAAAAGCTGTCTGTGACTTCATTTCAAGTATCTTTAATCATTACTGTATATTCAGTAGTAGCAATTATTTGCATTCCGATTGCCGGATATTTGTCGGATCGTTTCGGGAGAAAAAAAATATTGCTTCCATGCCTCCTCATTGCAGGATTGGGGGGAGCCGTAGCTGCTTTTGCCTCGACCTATATGAAAAATCCTTATGCTATGATCTTGGCGGGGCGGGTTCTTCAAGGCATTGGTTCTGCAGGTGCCGCTCCGATTGTCATGCCGTTTATCGGCGACCTGTTTAAAGGAGACGATGAAAAGGTCAGCGCGGGTCTTGGCGATATTGAAACCGCCAACACGTCAGGGAAGGTACTGAGTCCCATACTTGGAGCCTTACTGGCTTCTTGGTATTGGTTTGTACCGTTTTGGTTTATTCCGTTTTTCTGTTTGATCAGCTTTTTGCTCGTATTGTTTTTGGTGGCCAAGCCTGAAGAAGATGAAGATGCGCCTGCTGTTTCTGAGTTTATTAAGAGTGTGAAGAAAATTTTTAAACAGGATGGTCGCTGGCTTTATACGGTCTTCATTATCGGGTGTGTCATTATGTTTTTGTTATTTGGCGTATTATTTTATTTATCAGATACGCTGGAGAACAAGTATGCTATTGACGGAGTAGCTAAAGGCGGATTACTGGCAATCCCACTTTTGTTTTTGTCAACCAGTTCTTTTATAGCTGGCAAAAAGATCGGTAAAGATAAAGGCCGAATGAAATTTTGCGTTGTTACAGGAATGATTCTGTTAACCCTTTCGTTTATTGCCTTGTGGTGGAACCACAGTTTTTATTTTTTATTTGTCTTTTTAAGCTTTGGCGGGATTGGGATTGGAATGGCTCTTCCTGCTTTAGATGCATTGATAACCGAAGGGATTGAAAGTGAACAATGCGGAACCATTTCCTCCTTTTACAATAGCATGCGCTTTATAGGAGTAGCTCTCGGTCCACCTGTTTTTGCTGCATTAATGTCTAATGCAAACTGGATTATTTTCATACTCTCGGCGTTTTGCAGCATCGTTTCTTTATTTTTAGTGCTCTTTACTGTAGATGCTAAAAAAAGTGAAGAAGAAAAAAACTTAGGGACGGTCTAGCCAGCCGTCTTTTTTTGCGCTTTCTTGCACAGTTTACAACTGTACCTATACAGCATGCGGAGGTTATTGTTTCCTTATAAATCCTACAGTTGCTATAATTACATGAAAGAGTGTTTCTGCGGATGCTGAAAATTGGTCATAATACATACTAATTAAGAAATGAACGAAGGAGGTTCCATATGTCATATGTTAATGAACTCAAATCAAAGCACGGCGGTTTAACCGCACACATTGTAAAAACAGAAAAATTCAAAACCGTCTCGCTTATTTTTAAGATGCTTGCGCCGCTGACAAAGGATCAAGTCACCAAAAGAGCGCTTCTCCCGCATGTGCTTCTTCGCGGAACGAAAAGCCATCCGAAAACCGCAGGATTGCGTTCATACTTGGATGAGCTGTACGGCACGTCAGTATCGGCTGATCTTACGAAAAAAGGAGAGCGGCATGTCATTACGTTCAGGCTTGAAATCCCGAATGAAAAATATTTAAAAGACCAAACGCCGCTTCTCGAGAAAGGGCTCCAGCTTCTCGCAGAACTCGTCTTTTCACCTGCTTTGGAGGGAGACGCTTTTCAGTCACAATATGTGGCTCAAGAAAAACGGACGCTTAAGCAAAGAATCCAAGCCGTCTATGATGATAAAATGCGTTATTCGAATTTAAGGCTGATACAGGAAATGTGCAAAAATGATCCTTACGCGCTTCATGTCAATGGTGAAATCGACGATGTCGATGACATTACGGCAGAGCAATTATACGAAACATACCAAAGCGCTATCCAAAAAGACCAGCTTGATCTATATGTTGTTGGCGACGTGGACAGTAACCAGGTACAATCGGCAATTGATAAGTATTTCAAAACAGAAGAGCGCACTCTTGGCATGATTGAAAACAATCACGCTGATGAAAAAGTTCAGCCAAAAGAAGTAATTGATGAAGAGGATGTCAAGCAAGGAAAACTGAATATCGGCTACCGCACCAGCATCACTTATACAGATCAGGATTATCCTGCTTTACAAGTGTTTAACGGATTGTTCGGCGGATTCTCTCATTCTAAACTTTTCATTAATGTTCGGGAAAAAGCCAGTCTTGCTTACTACGCGGCTTCGCGTATAGAAAGTTTTAAAGGCTTGTTAATGGTGATGTCAGGCATTGAAGTGAAAAATTTTGAACAGGCGGTTTCGATTATTGCTGAGCAATTCCAGGCAATGAAAAATGGCGATTTCAGTGAGCAGGATATAGCACAGACAAAGGCCGTTATTCGAAATCAAGTGCTGGAAACGATTGATACAGCATACGGTTTATCTGAGTTTTTATATCAGCAGGCCGCTGCTCAAGTCGAGATTCCTATCGAAGACTTTCTTGCCAATATTGAGAATGTCACAAAAGAGGATATCATTAAAGCCGGCGAAAAGATTCAGCTTGATACGACTTATTTCTTAAAAGGGACGGAGGGTGCATCTTGATCAAACCAATCGAATATGAACAGCTTCAGGAGACGCTGTATCATGAAAAAATGTCCAACGGCCTTGATGTTTACGTTTTGCCGAAAAAAGGCTTCAACAAGACATATGCGGTCTTTACAACAAAGTACGGCTCGATAGATAACCGGTTTGTCCCTTTAGGTAAAAACGAGATGGTTCACGTGCCGGACGGGATTGCTCACTTTCTTGAGCACAAGCTGTTTGAGAAAGCGGACGGAGACGTTTTTCAAGATTTCAGCAAACAGGGGGCTTCTGCCAATGCGTTTACGTCATTTACAAGAACGGCTTACCTTTTCTCAAGCACATCAAATGTTGAACGCAATTTAGAGACGCTTATCGATTTCGTACAGGACCCATATTTTACTGAAAAAACGGTTGAAAAGGAAAAAGGGATTATCGGGCAGGAGATTAATATGTACGACGATAACCCTGATTGGAGGCTTTACTTCGGGGTCATTGAAAACATGTACAAAGAGCATCCTGTCAGAATTGACATAGCGGGAACAGTGGAAAGCATTTCACATATTACAAAAGACCTTCTTTATGAATGCTATGAAACGTTTTATCACCCGAGTAACATGCTCCTTTTCATTGTCGGCCCTGTAGATCCTGAAGCGATTATTTCTCAGGTAAGAGAAAACCAGGGGAAAAAGCCGTATACTGATCAGCCGGAGATCAAACGAGAAGAAGTGAAAGAGCAAGAAGCGGTTTTCCGAAAAGAAAAAGAGATCAAAATGAACGTGCAGGGACCGAAATGCCTTGTTGGGCTGAAATCCAAAAATCCGTTTAAATTAGGCAAAGAGCTCTTAAAGCATGAACTTTCAATGAACTTATTGCTTGAAGCTCTTTTTGGCAAAAGCTCTGCCCAGTATGAATCACTTTATGAAAAAGGATATATTGACGAAACGTTCAGCTTTGATTTTACTGCTGAATATGGGTTCGGTTTTGCGGCGATCGGCGGAGATACGCCTGAGCCTGATCAATTGGCTGAAGACATTTCAAGCATGCTTTTGCGCGCCGGTGAACTGATTACTGCTGAAAAGATTGAACTTGCCAGAAAGAAAAAGATCGGCACATTCTTAAAAGCGCTGAATTCCCCTGAATACATCGCCAATCAATTTACCCGTTATGCGTTCTTGGATATGAGCCTGTTTGATGTTGTAACGGTACTCGAGCAGATTACCCTCGAGGATGTCCAGAACGTAATACAAGAGGAAATCGCTGCAGACAGACTGACTGTCTGCAAGGTTGTTCCTAAATCATAAACAAAACATCCCTCCAGTGTGAGGGGTGTTTTTCTGCGGAAAGAAGGAAAGAGGATGAACAAAACAGCACTAATCACCGGAGCAAGCGGCGGCATTGGCAAAAGCATCAGCGAAACCCTTGCAGCTAGAGGATACAATCTGCTGCTGCATTACAATACAAATCAAAACGCGGCAGCGGAGCTTGCTGAAAAACTAAGTCAGATGTTTGGCGTAAATGCGGAGATATTACAAGCTGACCTGTCCGCGCAAGATGGAGCAGATAAGCTGACAAGTTCAATTGTTCAGCCGATTGATGCGATTGTTTTAAACAGCGGACGAAGCCATTTTGGGCTGATTACGGATGTAGATAACGCAACGGTCCAGGAAATGGTTCAGCTTCATGTGGCGAGTCCGTATATGCTGACGAGAAACCTTCTGCCAGGCATGATTCGGAATAAATCGGGAGCGATTGTGGCTGTCAGCTCGATTTGGGGAGAGACTGGAGCATCCTGTGAAGTGTTGTACAGCATGGCAAAAGGAGCTCAGCATTCATTTGTAAAAGGATTGGCTAAGGAGCTGGCGCCAAGCGGAATCAGAGTAAACGCCGTAGCGCCGGGTGCAGTTGATACAAATATGATGAATCAATTTACCCCGGCTGAAAAAGAAGAGATCGCTGATGAGATTCCGATCGGCCGGCTGGCCCGGCCGCAAGAAATTGCGGATGCAACAGCTTTTCTCCTGTCTGAAAAAGCGTCATATATCACCGGCCAAATTCTGTCGGTGAATGGCGGCTGGCACTGCTGATCCGAAAATATTCGGTGTATAGTTTCTTTTGCGAAGGACACAATAATCTTGTAACTTCACATGAAATGGAGGAAACAAGCATGTCAGTATTAGAAAACTGGGATAGCTGGAAAAACTTCCTTGGCGACCGTCTGAACTATGCGCAAGATAAAGGTATGAGCCAGGATACGATTACAGATCTTGCGACAGAAATCGGCAGCTACTTGGCTAATGAAGTGGAATCTAAGAACGAGCAGGAAAAAGTGCTGGCAGATCTTTGGAGTGTAGCATCAAAAGATGAACAGCACGCCATTGCCAATATGATGGTTAAGCTTGTTGAAAATAACAGCACTCACTAGGAAGAGAGGGGATTTTTCCTCTCTTTTTTATGTTTTCCTCATCACAGCAACATTCTTCTTTCTAATTAGAGAAAAATGCTTTATGATAAAGGAAGGTAAAATTTTGCCACAATGAAGGGGGTATATCATTTGGCAAAGCTCGAATGGTATTTTGAATATGAAATTCAAGTGAACCGCCCCGGACTGCTCGGGGATATTTCATCTCTTCTTGGGATGCTTTCTATCAACATCGTAACGATAAACGGCGTCGATCTTTCCAGAAGGGGAATGCTCCTCAGGTGCCGCCATATAGATCAAATTAAACGATTAGAATCAATCTTAAAAACGATGGAAACAATTAAAGTAACGAAGCTTAGAGAACCGAGGCTTCGCGACCGTCTTGCCGTACGCCACGGCCGTTATATTCAACGGGATGCCGATGACAAGAAAACGTTCCGCTTTGAACGGGACGAGCTTGGCTTATTAGTCGATTTTATGGCCGAATTGTTCAAAAAAGAAGGCCATAAATTAATCGGAATCAGAGGTATGCCGCGTGTCGGGAAAACGGAATCGATTGTAGCCTCTAGTGTGTGCGAGCAAAAGGTGGCTGTTTGTGTCATCAACCTTGCTGAAGCAGACGATAAGAAGCCAGCTGATTGCCGATGAATACAGCACTGAAAATGTCTTTATCGTTGACGGAATTGTGTCAACACGAAGAGGGTCAGAACGCCATCTCCAGCTGGTCCGAGAAATCATGCGGCTGCCTGCAACAAAAGTGGTGGAGCATCCGGACATATTCGTTCAAAATACAGAGTATACACTAGATGACTTTGATTATATTATTGAACTGAGAAATGACCCTGATGAGGTTATTACATATGAACATGCCGAGGAACCCCAAATGTTTGATCAATCCGGGTTTTCAAGCTTTGATTTTTAAAATTGGAAGGTGTTTGTTGTGACTGAACTAGGAATCCGGCTCAAAGAAGCCAGAGAGGAAAAAGCAATGTCATTGGATGATCTCCAAGCGGCAACAAAGATTCAAAAAAGGTATTTAACCGCCTTGGAGGAAGGAAACTATGACATTATTCCGGGGAAGTTTTATGTTCGGGCATTCATCAAGCAATATGCAGAAGCCGTTGGGCTTGATGCGGATCAGCTGTTTGAGGAGCATAAAAAAGATATCCCTAATACGTATCATGATGATGTGTCTGAAAAGATCTCCGGCATGAATCTTCAAAAGGAAATGCCAAAGCCAGCATCTAAGGCGCTGGAGCTGCTGCCAACAATACTTGTTATTCTCGGCGTGATTGTCGTGATTGCCATTGTGTACGCGATCATTCAATTTGCCAATCACAAAAACAGTGATGATCACAATGCGGCATCAGAAAAAGCAATTACGCAAAGTGAGAGCAAGTACGAAATCCCTAAAGATTCAACGCTGAAAGAGAATCAAAATAACAGCTCTGAAAAAGAGACAGACACTAAAAAAGAAACGAAAGAAAACGAAGATAAGAAAAAAGAAAATGACAGTGAGAAGCTGGAGATTAAAGCTGCTGGCACTGAAGGATCGTTAACGACTTATGAAGTGTCCGGCGCTGATAAAATCGAGCTGGAACTGAAGGCATCAGACAGCTCCTGGATTAGAGTGCGCGATGAAAACAGCAGCTCTTTAAAAGAAGGAACGCTGAAAAAAGACGAAACCTATAAAAAAGACATAACTGATCAGAAACAAGTTGATATCCGCACCGGATATGCACCTAATCTGAAAATAAAAATCAACGGTAAGGTTCTTTCATATGAACTTGATCCGAAAAAAGTGATGGCACAAACCATAAAGATTGTAAATAAAAAGGAAGAAAAGTCATCTTAATTACCAGATGACTTTTCTTCACGTCCGAGTATGAAATTGGAGGGGCTTTATGTTTAACTTACCAAATAAAATCACACTAGCTAGAATCGCATTAATCCCAATCTTCATGATTATCATGCTGGCGCCGTTTGACTGGGGCAGGCTCGAAGTTGGAGACGAATCCATCCCGGTCGCACATTTGGCGGGGGCCATTCTATTTATTATTGCATCTACAACAGACTGGGTGGACGGGTATTATGCCCGAAAATTAAATCTCGTAACAAACTTCGGGAAATTTCTTGATCCGCTTGCGGACAAACTGCTCGTATCCGCAGCGTTAATTATCCTTGTTCAATTTGATCTCGCTCCAGCTTGGATGGTCATTGTGATTATCAGCAGGGAGTTTGCCGTGACAGGTTTAAGGCTTGTCTTAGCCGGAACAGGAGAAGTCGTAGCTGCTAACATGCTTGGTAAAATCAAAACCTGGGCACAGATTATTGCGGTATCTGCATTGCTTCTTCATAATCTTCCATTTGAACTTGTGTCATTCCCGTTTGCAGACTTGGCGCTGTGGGTAGCCGTCTTCTTTACTGTCGTCTCAGGCTGGGAATATTTCTCTAAAAATTGGGAAGCGTTAAAAACATCTAACTAAGAAAGAAGGACTTCGTCATGGAATTTCCAAAAAAAGCAGAAATAATTGCAGTCGGTTCAGAGTTGCTGCTTGGTCAAATCGCCAATACAAATGCTCAATTTATCAGCAAACAGCTCGCTGAAATCGGGGTCAACGTATTTTATCATACAGCGGTCGGAGATAACCCGGAGCGGCTGAAGCAGGTCATCCGCATTGCTGAAGAACGCTCTGACTTCATTATTTTTTCAGGAGGGCTTGGACCCACAAAAGATGATCTGACGAAAGAAACGATTGCAAATACGCTGGGACGTCCGCTTGTGTTAAATGATGAGGCATTCCAATCCATTGAGGACTATTTCAAACGAACAAAACGCACGATGTCACCTAATAACCGAAAACAGGCGCTTGTGATCGAAGGCTCTGACGTGCTGGCGAATCACTTTGGAATGGCCCCGGGAATGCTCACAGAGCATGAATCGCGCTATTATATGCTTCTTCCTGGACCGCCGAGCGAATTGCGTCCAATGTTTGAAAACGAGGCAAAGCCTCTTCTGCTGAAAAAGATGGGTTCAAATGAAAAAATTGTGTCAACTGTTCTTCGCTTTTTCGGTATCGGTGAATCTCAGCTTGAAGCCGATTTGGAAGATATTATTGATGCACAAACCAATCCGACAATTGCGCCTTTGGCGGCTGATGGAGAGGTGACGCTGCGTCTGACAGCCAAACACGCCGATGAAAAGGAAACAGAGCGTCTGTTAAAAGAAACAGAGGCCGTTATCTTAGAGCGTGTCGGTGAATTTTTCTATGGTTACGATGATACTTCTCTTGTAAAAGAGCTATCTATAGCATGTAAGGAAAAAGGCATAACAATTTCTGCGGCAGAAAGCTTTACCGGAGGGCTGTTTTCTGAATGGCTGACGGATCATAGCGGTGCCTCAAAATTATTTGCCGGGGGCGTTGTTTGCTATACAAACGACGTGAAGCAGAATGTGCTTGGTGTCAAGAAGGAAACATTAGATCGTTTTGGGGCGGTCAGCAAGGAGTGCGCATCCGAACTGGCTAAGGGTGTTCAAAAACTCACTGGCAGCGATATCGGCATTAGCTTTACTGGTGTAGCAGGACCTGATGCTCAAGAAGGGCATGAGCCTGGGCATGTGTTTATCGGCATTTCCGCAAATGGTAAAGAAGAGGTTCACGAGTTTCACTTTGCGGGCTCCAGAACGGGGATCAGAAAACGCGGCGCTAAATACGGCTGCCATTTAATCTTAAAGCTTTTAGAGCAAAAATAATATTTTCAGCACATTATCCTCCTAAGAAAACATGATTTCTCTGATACATTATGATATTTTGATAGGAATCACGCCAAGAAAAAATCCGAATATGCGTTCGCTTTTTTCTTGGCAAATCCCTTCAAACAGGGTATAGTATATGTAGTGGTAACATAAAGGAGGAAAAAATAGAATGAGTGATCGTCAGGCAGCCTTAGATATGGCTCTTAAACAAATAGAAAAACAGTTCGGCAAAGGTTCCATTATGAAACTGGGAGAAAAGACAGATACAAGAATTTCTACTGTACCAAGCGGCTCCCTCGCTCTTGATACAGCACTGGGAATTGGCGGATATCCTCGCGGACGGATTATTGAAGTATACGGTCCTGAAAGCTCAGGTAAAACAACTGTGGCGCTTCATGCGATTGCTGAAGTTCAGCAGCAGGGCGGACAAGCCGCGTTTATCGATGCGGAGCATGCGTTAGATCCGGTATACGCGCAAAAGCTCGGTGTTAACATCGAAGAGCTTTTACTGTCTCAGCCTGACACAGGCGAGCAGGCGCTTGAAATTGCGGAAGCATTGGTTCGAAGCGGGGCAGTTGACATTGTCGTTGTCGACTCTGTAGCCGCTCTCGTTCCGAAAGCGGAAATTGAAGGCGACATGGGAGATTCGCATGTCGGTTTACAAGCACGCTTAATGTCTCAAGCGCTTCGTAAGCTTTCAGGGGCCATTAACAAATCGAAGACAATCGCGATTTTCATTAACCAAATTCGTGAAAAAGTCGGTGTTATGTTCGGGAACCCGGAAACAACACCTGGCGGCCGTGCGTTGAAATTCTATTCTTCCGTGCGTCTTGAAGTGCGCCGTGCTGAACAGCTGAAACAAGGCAACGACGTAATGGGGAACAAAACGAAAATCAAAGTCGTGAAAAACAAGGTGGCTCCGCCGTTCCGTACAGCCGAGGTTGACATTATGTACGGAGAAGGCATTTCAAAAGAAGGCGAAATCATTGATCTAGGAACTGAACTTGATATCGTGCAAAAAAGCGGTTCATGGTACTCTTATGAAGAAGAGCGTCTTGGCCAAGGCCGTGAAAATGCAAAACAATTCCTGAAAGAAAATAAAGATATCATGCTGATGATCCAGGAGCAAATTCGCGAACATTACGGCTTGGATAATAACGGAGTAGTGCAGCAGCAAGCTGAAGAGACACAAGAAGAACTCGAATTTGAAGAATAAAAATAAAATAAGTTTCAAATGATACAAAAGGCTGAGTGAAAAACTCAGCTTTTTTGTATTTTGCAAAAAAATGATAAAAATATTGCTTTTTTTGACAACTTTTTTAGGGCTTTATTCGTCTAACAAAACGTGTGCAAAATGGAATTTATTTTGGGAGGAAAAAATGAATGACAAGCCCAACCCGCAGAAGAACTGCGAAACGCAGACGGAGAAAACTAAATAAAAGAGGAAAACTGTTGTTTGGTCTTTTAGCAGTGATGGTTTGCATTACGATTTGGAATGCTCTTCATCGAAATAGTGAAGAAAACGAACCATCTCAAGAAACTGCAGCGGTTTCAAATACCGATCAGAAAAAAGAGGTCAAAAAGAAAACTGCCAAAAAATCAGAGGAACAAATCAAAACAGTGGATCGAAACCAAAAAATCAGCAATTATTTAAAAGAGATCGGTTTCAGCGGAACAGCCATGATTGTCAGAAATGGAGAAATCGTAACAAATAAAGGTTTTGGCTATGCTGACCGTAAACACTACATTCAAAATAATCCATTGACATCTTTTTATGTCGGTTCATCACAAAAAGCGCTGATTGCAACTGCTATTTTGCAGCTTGAGGAAAAGGGGAAACTTCAGACAAGTGATCCGGTAAGCACGTATTTACCTCATTTTCCCAACGGACAAACGATTACTTTGAAGAATCTGCTTACACATACATCGGGGATAAACGGACATATTGAAGGAAACGGCGCCATTACTCCGGACGATTTAATAAAAGATATAGAACTTCAGGGAATCAAACGTCAGCCGGGCGTATGGGACTACAAGGATTCCAACTATTCTGTTCTTGCTTATATTATTGCTGAAGTAAGCGGTGAGCCCTATGAACAGTACATAAAGAATCATATTTTTAAACCTGCGGGAATGACGCATGCAGGCTTTTACAAAACATATGAAAAAGAACCTTATCCTGCCGTCGGGTATAAGATGGAGGGCAGCAAAACAGTTACACCGTATATACCTGATTTATCCCAGCTGTATGGAGCGGGTGATATTTATATGAGCGCTATAGATATGTACAAATTTGACCAAGCGCTGATAGACGGAAAACTGTATTCGCAAAAAAGCTATGAAAAGATGTTTACGCCAGGGAGCAGCTCCACATACGGCATGGGATTTTATGTTGCTCCCGGAAGCTATTCAAACCATGGTGTTATGCCGGGCTTCAATATCTTGAACAGCTTTAGCAAATCTGGGCAAACCATTGTTATTTTGTTCTCAAACATTCAAAATAATGCTAAATTGGGCCAAGTGAACAATAAAATATACCAGCTTCTAAATCAAGAATGATTGGCGATCTTCTTTTGGATGAATTGCATTCGGCACGTGAAAAGAAGACTGGCCTGCAAACGTTAAGATGGCAAGCTTGACAAGTATTTCCGACACATTTACAATGAAGTTGTAACATTTGTTTTTTTAACATGATTGTTAAACCATTTAAACTTGACAAGGGCGATGAACACACTCATTCCCTGTGAAGGTTCTGTATGTTGAGAAAACTAGACAATGTACATGCCGACACTTTTTAAGCAACAACCAAGTTCATAGCAAGAGGAGGTGAAAGTATGACCCCAATTATGATGGTTCTCATCTCCATTTTGCTGATTCTACTCGGTTTAGTTGTTGGCTACTTTGTTCGTAAAACCATTGCCGAAGCGAAAATTGCGGGCGCACGCGGTGCAGCCGAGCAAATTCTTGAAGATGCGAAGCGTGATGCTGAAGCACTGAAAAAAGAAGCTCTGCTTGAAGCAAAGGATGAAATCCACAAACTTCGAATAGATGCTGAACAGGAAGTTCGTGAAAGACGAAATGAGCTTCAAAAACAAGAAAACCGTTTACTCCAAAAGGAGGAAAACCTTGATCGCAAACATGAGGGAATTGATAAACGGGAAGCGATGTTGGAGAAGAAAGATCATTCTCTGAATGAACGACAACAACATATTGAAGAGATGGAAAGCAAAGTGGATGAGATGATTCGTATGCAGCAGTCTGAGTTGGAACGAATTTCGAGTCTGACTCGTGACGAAGCGAAACAAATCATTCTTGAGCGGGTTGAAAACGAGCTTTCACATGACATCGCCATCATGACAAAAGAAACTGAAAACCGTGCGAAAGAAGAGGCGGATAAGAAAGCGAAAAACATTCTTTCACTCGCCTTACAGCGCTGCGCAGCGGACCACGTTGCCGAAACAACGGTATCAGTTGTCAATCTTCCAAATGATGAGATGAAAGGACGTATCATCGGACGGGAAGGGCGTAACATTCGTACGCTTGAAACGCTGACAGGAATTGACCTGATTATTGATGATACGCCTGAAGCTGTCATTCTTTCCGGATTTGATCCGATCAGACGTGAGACAGCCAGAATTGCTCTTGATAAACTCGTTCAGGATGGCCGTATTCATCCGGCACGGATTGAAGAAATGGTTGAAAAATCTCGCCGCGAGGTCGATGACTATATTCGTGAGATGGGTGAGCAAACGACATTTGAGGTTGGCGTTCATGGCCTCCACCCAGATCTCATCAAGATCCTCGGCCGCTTAAAGTTCCGTACAAGCTACGGTCAAAATGTGCTTAAGCATTCCATGGAAGTCGCATTCTTGGCCGGTCTAATGGCATCGGAGCTTGGTGAAGACGCAAAGCTTGCTAAACGTGCGGGTCTTCTTCACGACATCGGGAAAGCAATTGACCATGAAGTAGAAGGAAGCCACGTTGAGATCGGGGTAGAGCTTGCGACCAAATATAAAGAGCACCCAGTCGTGATTAACAGTATTGCATCACACCACGGGGACGAGGAGCCGACTTCCATTATTGCTGTACTGGTAGCTGCAGCAGATGCGCTTTCCGCTGCAAGACCTGGCGCAAGAAGTGAGACGCTCGAGAATTATATTCGAAGACTTGAAAAACTTGAAGAAATTTCTGAGTCCTACGAAGGTGTTGAAAAATCATTTGCCATTCAGGCTGGACGCGAAGTGCGAATTATGGTGAAGCCGGATTCAATTAATGATCTTGAGGCTCATCGACTGGCGCGAGATATCCGCAAGCGAATTGAGGACGAGCTCGATTATCCAGGTCATATTAAGGTGACAGTAATCAGAGAGACTCGAGCCGTAGAGTATGCAAAATAAAGTGATGCGCTAAGCATCACTTTATTTTTTTGACGGCAAGGAATTTTCAAGAAGAAAGGATTTACAAAATGAGAATTTTATTTATCGGAGATGTTGTCGGTTCACCGGGCCGTGACATGGTCAAAGAATATGTACCAAAGCTAAAAACAAAATATAAGCCTCACTTTACCATTATTAATGGTGAAAACGCCGCACATGGAAAAGGCCTGACGGAAAAAATTTATCACAGCTTAATCCAGTCCGGCGCAGATGCAATCACAATGGGGAACCACACATGGGACAAAAAAGAAATATTTGATTTTATAGATGACGTTCCGAACTTGGTTCGCCCGGCAAACTTTCCTGAAGGAACACCGGGGAAAGGGATCACATATGTGAAAGCAAACGGCAAAGAACTAGCAGTCATTAATTTGCAGGGACGTACGTTTTTGCCGCCGCTTGATGACCCGTTTTTAAAAGCGGATGAATTGATCGCAGAAGCTGCGAAAAGAACACCGTACATTTTTATTGACTTTCATGCCGAAGCGACAAGTGAAAAGCTCGCACTTGGCTGGTACACGGATGGACGGGCATCGGCTGTAGTAGGAACTCATACACACGTGCAAACAGCGGATAACCGCATTTTGCCGAAGGGAACGGCATATATTACTGATGTGGGAATGACTGGCCCGTATGACGGTATACTGGGGATGGACAGAGAGACGATTATTAAGCGATTCAAAACGAACCTTCCAGTCCGGTTTACTGTCGCTGAAGGAAAAACAACGCTCAGCGGAGTTGTCATTGACATTGACGATCAAACGAAAAAAGCCGTGAAAATTGAGCGTATTTTAATCAACGATGATCACATGTTCTTTGAATAGTTGAACATATGGTTATTTTATAAAAATATTAAAAAGAAAAGCAGGAATATAGCAACTCCTTAGTGAATATAGTAAAAATGGAAGGTAGCCCGCTATTTTTGAAAAGCATTGTGGGGATGGCTTTTTGGATAGCAACATCTAATAATGATTGTTCTAATGAACACTCACTTATCCATTGTAAAACTAAGGGGGAGCAGAAATGGAAATCTTAAAAGTTTCAGCAAAATCGAGTCCAAATTCAGTGGCAGGTGCGCTTGCAGGCGTGTTGAGAGAGCGAGGAGCCGCCGAGATTCAAGCGATCGGAGCGGGTGCATTAAACCAGGCTGTAAAAGCTGTGGCGATTGCCAGGGGATTTGTGGCGCCAAGCGGCGTTGATTTGATTTGTATTCCGGCTTTTACAGATATTCAAATCGATGGGGAAGAAAGAACAGCGATTAAATTAATCGTGGAGCCTCGCTAAAAACAAATAAAGCATTCTCAACCTGTTTGCGTAATGCAAACAGGTTGTTTTTCATTTATTGTGATATTTTCTCCCGATAGTATTTTTAGCACATAAATGAGCGAATATACAAAATCAGAAATGAGCTAAAACGTTTCAAAAAAAATTTCCGCCCATTTTTCAAGACAGATACTTTTGTCCTTCTGGAAAAGACAGTTCTGTTTACGCTTATTCCATATCATGGTACAATCCGAATATAACAAGAATTTTTCAAGGAGGATTGTACATGCAGAGTGGAAAGATGAAAGCTCTAATGAAAAAGGACGGGGCGTTCGGTGCTGTGCTGACTGAAGTTCCCATTCCTGAGATTGATAAACATGAAGTCCTCATAAAAGTGAAAGCCGCTTCCATATGCGGCACGGATGTCCACATTTATAATTGGGATCAATGGGCACGTCAGAGAATCAAAACACCCTATGTTTTCGGCCATGAGTTCAGCGGCATCGTAGAGGGCGTGGGAGAGAATGTCAGCAGTGTAAAAGTGGGAGAGTATGTGTCTGCGGAAACACACATTGTCTGTGGTGAATGTGTCCCTTGCCTAACAGGAAAATCTCATGTGTGTACCAATACTGCTATAATCGGAGTGGACACGGCAGGCTGTTTTGCGGAGTATGTAAAAGTTCCAGCTGATAACATTTGGAGAAATCCCGCTGATATGGACCCGTCGATTGCTTCCATTCAAGAGCCTTTAGGAAATGCAGTTCATACCGTACTCGAGAGCCAGCCTGCAGGAGGAACGACTGCAGTCATTGGATGCGGACCGATTGGTCTTATGGCTGTTGCGGTTGCAAAAGCAGCAGGAGCTTCTCAGGTGATAGCGATTGATAAGAATGAATACAGGCTGAGGCTTGCAAAACAAATGGGAGCGACTTGTACTGTTTCTATTGAAAAAGAAGACCCGCTCAAAATTGTAAGCGCTTTAACGAGTGGAGAAGGAGCAGATCTTGTTTGTGAGATGTCGGGCCATCCCTCAGCGATTGCCCAAGGTCTTGCGATGGCTGCGAATGGCGGAAGATTTCATATTCTCAGCTTGCCGGAACATCCGGTGACAATTGATTTGACGAATAAAGTGGTATTTAAAGGGCTTACCATCCAAGGAATCACAGGAAGAAAAATGTTTTCAACATGGCGCCAGGTGTCTCAGTTGATCAGTTCAAACATGATCGATCTTGCACCTGTTATTACCCATCAGTTTCCATTAGAGGAGTTTGAAAAAGGTTTCGAACTGATGAGAAGCGGGCAGTGCGGAAAAGTAATTTTAATTCCATAAAGGGGGATAAACATGACGAAGGAATTTGAGTTTTTAAAAGCAGAGCTTAATAGTATGAAAGAAAACCATACATGGCAAGACATAAAACAGCTTGAATCTATGCAGGGCCCATCTGTCACAGTGAATCACCAAAAAGTCATTCAGCTATCTTCTAATAATTACCTCGGATTCACTTCACATCCTAGACTCATCAACGCCGCACAGGAGGCCGTTCAGCAGTATGGAGCCGGCACCGGATCAGTGAGAACGATTGCGGGTACATTTACAATGCATCAAGAGCTTGAGAAAAAGCTGGCAGCCTTTAAAAAAACGGAGGCGGCACTTGTATTCCAATCAGGCTTCACAACAAACCAAGGCGTACTTTCAAGTATTCTATCAAAAGAGGACATTGTCATCTCAGATGAATTGAACCATGCCTCTATTATTGACGGAATTCGACTGACAAAGGCGGATAAAAAGGTGTATCAGCACGTCAATATGAGTGATTTAGAGCGGGTGCTGAGAAAGTCAATGAATTATCGGATGCGTCTGATTGTGACAGACGGCGTATTTTCCATGGATGGCAACATAGCTCCTCTGCCTGATATTGTAGAGCTCGCTGAGAAATATGACGCATTTGTGATGGTGGATGACGCCCATGCATCCGGAGTACTTGGCGAAAACGGCAGGGGAACGGTGAATCACTTCGGTCTTGACGGCAGAGTGCATATTCAGGTCGGAACATTAAGCAAGGCAATCGGAGTGCTCGGCGGCTACGCTGCAGGTTCAAAGGTGCTGATCGATTATTTGCGCCATAAAGGCCGTCCATTTTTATTCAGCACATCTCATCCGCCGGCAGTCACTGCAGCTTGTATGGAAGCGATTGATGTCTTGCTTGAAGAGCCGGAGCATATGGAGCGCTTGTGGGAGAATACTGCCTATTTTAAAGCAATGCTTGTGAAAATGGGTCTGACTCTCACGAAGAGTGAAACGCCGATTCTTCCTATTTTAATAGGTGATGAAGGTGTGGCAAAGCAATTTTCAGATCAGCTCCTTTCTCGCGGTGTTTTTGCCCAAAGTATCGTTTTCCCGACTGTAGCAAAGGGAAAAGCCAGAATTCGCACGATTATAACAGCAGAGCACACCAAAGATGAACTGGATCAGGCGCTTGATGTCATCGAAAAGACGGCAAAGGAGCTCCAGCTATTGTAACAAGAGGAAGAGTTTACTCTTCCTCTTTTGATTCCTTATTGATTATTATTCTCAATGAGTGTACAATGATAGGTTGCCAGTTGTGCAGAGCTTCAATAACCTTTATACTGAAGGGTGGAAGTTTGGTTTGAAAGGAGAAAATATGACATGAATGAAAAACAAAAATTAGAGAGCGGACAAGTTCATCCATCGGACAAAAAATCCGAGAAGGATTACAGCAAGTACTTTGAAGCTGTTTACATTCCGCCTTCTTTAAAAGACGCGAAAAAACGAGGCAAGGAAGCCGTTACTTATCATAATGACTTTAAAATTTCTGAACAATTTAAAGGATTGGGAGACGGAAGAAAGTTCTATATCCGTACGTACGGCTGCCAAATGAATGAACACGATACAGAGGTTATGGCAGGGATCTTTATGGCGCTCGGTTACGAAGCGACAAACTCTGTTGACGATGCCAATGTCATTTTGTTAAATACATGTGCAATCCGTGAAAATGCTGAAAACAAGGTGTTTGGTGAGCTCGGGCACTTAAAAGCACTGAAAAAAAACAATCCCGATCTGATTTTAGGCGTGTGCGGCTGTATGTCCCAAGAGGAATCAGTCGTGAACCGTATTTTGAAAAAACATCCGTTTGTCGATATGATTTTCGGAACGCATAACATTCATCGCCTGCCGGAGCTTTTGTCAGAAGCATACCTTTCAAAAGAAATGGTTGTAGAAGTTTGGTCTAAGGAAGGGGACGTTATTGAAAACCTTCCAAAAGTCCGAAATGGAAAAATTAAGGGCTGGGTCAATATCATGTACGGCTGTGACAAATTCTGTACGTATTGCATTGTGCCTTACACACGCGGAAAAGAAAGAAGCCGCCGCCCTGAGGATATCATTCAGGAAGTGAGAAGGCTCGCAAGTGAAGGCTATAAGGAAATTACTCTGTTAGGCCAAAACGTAAACGCGTATGGAAAAGACTTTGAAGATATGACGTACGGACTTGGTGATTTGATGGATGAACTGAGAAAAATCGATATCCCGAGAATCCGTTTTACAACGAGTCATCCGCGCGACTTTGACGACCGCCTCATTGAAGTGCTGGCAAAAGGCGGAAATCTGCTTGATCACATTCATCTTCCGGTTCAATCAGGAAGCTCAGAAGTTCTCAAGCTGATGGCCCGCAAATATGACAGAGAGCGTTACATGGAGCTGGTGCGAAAAATTAAAGAAGCAATGCCAAACGCTTCTTTGACAACGGACATTATCGTCGGATTTCCAAATGAAACGGACGAACAGTTTGAAGAAACGCTTTCTCTATACCGTGAAGTGGAGTTTGACAGCGCCTATACGTTCATTTACTCTCCGCGTGAAGGCACTCCGGCTGCTAAGATGAAAGATAATGTACCGATGCGTGTGAAAAAAGAACGCCTGCAGCGTCTAAACGCACTGGTGAATGAAATTTCTGCTAAAAAAATGAAGGAATACGAAGGCAAGGTTGTCGAAGTATTAGTTGAGGGTGAAAGCAAAAATAACCCTGATATTCTTGCTGGCTATACTGAAAAAAGCAAGCTTGTCAATTTCAAAGGGCCGAAGGAAGCCATCGGCAAAATCGTCCGCGTGAAAATCCAGCAAGCGAAAACATGGTCGCTTGACGGAGAAATGGTAGGAGAAGCAATCGAGGTGAAATGAGATGACGCTCTACTCAAAAAAAGACATTGTGCAGCAGGCTCGAAACCTTGCAAAAATGATTTCTGAAACAGAAGAGGTTGATTTTTTCAAACGGGCTGAAGCGCAAATCAATGAGAATGACAAAGTGTCCACAATCGTTAATCAGATTAAAGCCCTGCAAAAGCAGGCTGTCAATCTGAAGCATTATGAAAAGCATGAAGCGCTCAAACAAGTAGAAGCAAAAATTGACGCGCTGCAAGAAGAGCTTGAAGAGATTCCTGTTATCCAGGAATTCAGAGACTCGCAAATGGAAGTAAATGACCTACTGCAGCTCGTTGCACACACCATTTCCAACCAAGTCACAAATGAAATCATCACATCAACCGGAGGCGACCTGCTGAAAGGGGAAACCGGTTCAAAGGTGAAGCATTCAAATAACAGCTGTTCTCTCTAAACACGGTGCCTTTACAGGCCCGTGTTTTTTTATCATTTGTGCGGTTAAAAATGAACTAAATAATCTATGTACCAAATGTTCAATTGGTTTTTCTGTGCTCAGCCGCGTATAAACTTTATCGCACTTATAAGTAAAGTTTCTAGGCACCCCTGCATACAATGGAACAGAAACTTTGTATTTTTATATTTTATTTATAAAAATGCACACTAGACAAATGCCCAGCATAAGATAACACGAAGAAGAACAAGGAGGCATGCCGGAATGTCTGAATACAGGGAAATTATTACGAAGGCAGTAGTAGCGAAAGGCCGAAAATTCACCCAATGCACCAACACCATCTCGCCTGAGAAAAAACCGAGCAGCATTTTGGGTGGTTGGATTATTAACCACAAGTATGACGCTGAAAAAATTGGAAAAACGGTAGAAATTGAAGGGTATTATGATATAAACGTATGGTACTCTTACGCGGACAACACAAAGACAGAGGTTGTCACAGAACGGGTAAAATATGTAGATGTCATTAAACTCAGATACAGAGACAATAATTACTTAGATGATGAGCATGAAGTGATTGCCAAAGTGCTTCAGCAGCCAAACTGCCTTGAAGTGACCATTTCGCCGAATGGAAATAAAATCGTTGTGCAGGCAGAAAGAGAATTTTTGGCGGAAGTGGTAGGGGAAACAAAGGTAGTTGTTGAGGTCAATCCTGACTGGGAAGAGGATGACGAGGAAGATTGGGAAGATGAGCTTGATGAAGAGCTTGAAGACATCAACCCGGAGTTTTTAGTGGGAGATCCTGAAGAATAAAAAAGGGACTAGGGGAGACAGTACCCCCAAGTCTCTTTTTTATATTGATATATCATTCTTTTATCACTTTTTGTTTATGTTATAATGAAGGTTGGAAAATAGAAACGTTGATACATAGTGAGGGATTAAACAATGGCCGGTTATACGCCTATGATACAGCAATATTTAAAAATAAAGGCAGAGCACCAGGATGCCTTTTTATTTTTTCGCCTGGGTGATTTTTATGAAATGTTTTTTGAGGACGCCAAAAAAGCGTCACAAGAGCTGGAAATTACGTTAACGAGCAGAGACGGCGGTGCGGCTGAAAAAATACCGATGTGCGGTGTGCCGTATCATTCTGCTTCCGCGTATATCGAACAGCTTATTAAAAAAGGATACAAAGTGGCGATCTGTGAACAGACGGAAGATCCGAAAGCCGCAAAGGGCGTTGTGAAAAGAGAAGTAGTTCAGCTGATTACGCCCGGAACTGTAATGGACGGCAAAGGCATCCATGAGTCGGAAAATAATTTTATCGCATCTGTTTCAGCCTGCTCGAACGGATACGGACTTGCTCTGTCTGATTTAACAACGGGAGAAAATTTGGCTGTTTTGATTGAACGGCTTGAAGACGTCATATCAGAAATTTATTCAGTCGGCGCACGGGAAATCGTGGTTTCAGGAAGCTTGGATGCCGATACAGTGGCACAGCTGAGAGAGCGGTGCGGTGCAACGATTTCAATTGAAGACGGAGAAACAGACGAACACGTAACGATCATTGAGCACTTAAATAATGAAGATATAACAAAAACATTTCTGCGCTTATATACGTATTTGAAAAGAACCCAAAAGCGCAGCCTTGATCATCTTCAGCCCGTGCAGGTGTATGAGCTTGAGGAAGCGATGAAAATTGACTTGTACTCAAAGCGTAATCTGGAGCTGACCGAAACGATTCGTTCGAAAAATAAAAAAGGCTCCCTTTTGTGGCTGCTGGATGAAACAAAAACGGCAATGGGAGGCCGGCTACTTAAACAGTGGATTGACCGGCCGCTTATCAGAGTCAATCAAATCGAAGAGCGCCAAGAAATGGTGGAAACATTAATGTCCCATTTCTTTGAACGGGAAGATCTGCGTGAACGTTTAAAAGAAGTATATGACTTAGAACGCCTTGCCGGCCGCGTTGCATTCGGAAATGTCAATGCCCGGGATTTGATTCAGCTGAAGGAATCGTTAAAGCAAGTGCCTGGCATCAAACAGCTGGTTGCTTCACTGGCTCATGACAAGGCCAAGGAACGTGCAAAGCGCATTGACCCTTGCGGGGATGTACTTGAACTGCTGGAAGAAGCGCTGTACGAAAACCCTCCTTTATCGGTAAAAGAAGGGAACCTGATTAAAGATGGTTATAATCAAAAGCTTGATGAATATCGTGATGCAAGCAGAAACGGAAAAGACTGGATTGCCCGCCTGGAACAGCAGGAGCGGGAATACACAGGCATTCGCTCTTTAAAGGTCGGCTTTAATAAAGTTTTCGGTTATTACATTGAAGTGACAAAAGCAAACTTGCATTTGCTTGAGGAAGGGCGTTATGAGCGGAAGCAGACGTTAACCAATGCAGAGCGCTACATTACACCTGAATTAAAAGAAAAAGAAGCGCTCATTTTAGAGGCGGAAAATAACATCTGTGAGCTGGAGTACGAGCTGTTTACCGAGCTGCGCGAGAAAGTGAAGCAGTATATTCCGCGGCTGCAGCAGCTTGCAAAACAGATGAGCGAGCTGGACGCACTGCAATGCTTTGCGACAATCAGTGAAAATCGCCACTACACGAAACCAGAGTTCTCTAAAGATGAAGTCGAAGTGATTGAAGGCAGACACCCGGTTGTTGAAAAAGTCATGGACAGCCAGGAATATGTCCCGAACAACTGTATGATGGGCGATAACAGACAAATGCTTCTCATTACAGGTCCAAACATGTCAGGGAAAAGCACGTATATGAGACAAATCGCGCTCATTTCCATTATGGCGCAAATCGGCTGCTTTGTACCCGCGAAAAAAGCGGTGCTCCCGATTTTCGATCAAATTTTTACGCGAATCGGCGCTGCAGATGATTTGATTTCCGGACAAAGTACATTTATGGTAGAAATGCTTGAAGCGAAAAATGCGATTGTCAATGCGACGAAAAACAGCCTCATTCTGTTTGATGAAATCGGGCGGGGAACGTCCACTTATGACGGCATGGCGCTGGCACAGGCGATTATTGAATATGTTCACGATCATATCGGCGCCAAGACGCTGTTCAGCACACACTATCACGAGCTGACCGTTCTTGAGGACAAGCTGCCCCAGCTGAAAAACGTTCATGTTCGCGCTGAAGAATATAACGGAACGGTTGTCTTTCTTCATCAAATTAAAGAAGGTGCGGCTGATAAAAGCTATGGTATCCATGTAGCTCAGCTTGCCGAACTGCCGGGAGATCTGATTGCGCGCGCTCAAGATATTTTAAAAGAGCTTGAGCATTCAGGAAACAAACCGGAAGTGCCGGTGCAGAAACCTCAGGTGAAAGAAGAGCCGGCACAGCTGTCCTTTTTTGACGAAGCGGAAAAGCCGGCTGAAACACCAAAGCTTTCAAAAAAAGAAAAGCAAGTGATCGATGCTTTCAAATCACTTAATATACTGGATATGACACCGCTTGAAGCGATGAATGAAATGTACAAGCTGCAAAAGAAATTACATTAAAACGGGGTGATGAATGTGGCAAAAGTCATCCAACTGTCAGATGAGCTTTCAAATAAAATAGCGGCGGGCGAGGTTGTGGAACGGCCCGCCTCAGTCGTCAAAGAATTGGTGGAAAATGCGATCGACGCTGACAGCACAGTCATTGAAATCGATATTGAGGAAGCAGGCCTTGCATCCATTCGGGTCTTGGATAACGGCGAAGGAATGGAGAATGAAGATTGCAAGCGAGCTTTCCGGCGCCACGCAACGAGTAAAATAAAAGATGAAAATGATTTATTCAGGGTGAGAACGCTCGGTTTCAGGGGAGAAGCCCTGCCGAGTATCGCGTCAGTCTCTCATCTGGAGATTACAACAAGCACTGGTGAAGGAGCTGGGACGAAGCTCGTCCTCCAAGGAGGAAACATCATTTCCGAATCGCGTTCCTCAAGCAGGAAGGGAACTGAAATTGTCGTTTCCAACCTGTTTTTTAACACACCGGCCCGTTTGAAATATATGAAAACCGTTCATACAGAGCTTGGAAACATTACAGATGTGGTTAACCGTATTGCTCTGGCGCATCCAGAGGTATCGATCCGCCTGCGCCATCATGGGAAAAACCTGCTTCAAACGAACGGAAACGGAGATGTGCGCCATGTACTGGCAGCGATTTACGGCACGGCTGTCGCCAAAAAAATGCTTCCGCTGCATGTGAGCTCCTTGGATTTTGAAGTAAAGGGATATATCGCCCTCCCAGAGATTACACGGGCGTCGAGAAACTATATGTCGTCTGTGGTCAATGGCCGTTACATTAAAAATTTCCCGCTCGTCAAAGCGGTTCATGAAGGCTATCATACGCTTCTGCCGATCGGACGCCATCCGATTACTTTTATAGAAATTACGATGGACCCGATTTTAGTCGATGTCAACGTGCATCCATCGAAGCTTGAGGTCCGGCTCAGCAAGGAAACAGAGCTTCATGACTTAATACGTGACGGAATTAAAGATGTGTTTAAACAGCAGCAGCTGATTCCTAGTGCCCAGGTCCCGAAAAAATCAGCACCTGCCATCAAAAATGAGCAGCAGTTTATAACCTTTGATGAAAAGCCTCCGGAAAAAAAAGTTCCGGAAAAATCGACTGCGCCATCTTATTCACCGATGAAGCTCAGCTCAGTCGTAAAAGAGCCGGTTGATGCGGAGGAAAAATTGCCCCCTCTCCAATTTGATGCTCCTCCTATCGTTGATCAGGAACAAACCCTTGAGGTGTCCGATGTTTCAGCAGAACAGCCTGAAACATTTGAGCAGGAATGCCATGAGGAACAGCCGCAGCCAGCGTCTGATCGGGTTCCAATTATGTACCCGATTGGCCAGATGCACGGGACTTATATATTGGCACAAAACGAAAACGGCCTATATATTATCGACCAGCACGCCGCCCAAGAACGTATTAAATATGAGTACTTCCGTGAAAAGGTGGGGGAGGTTGAGCCTGAGGTGCAGGAGATGATTGTACCGCTGACGTTCCACTACTCCACAAATGAGGCTTTGATTATTGAACAGCACAAACAAGAGCTCGAAAGCGTCGGTGTCTTTTTAGAGTCATTCGGCTCTAACAGTTACATCGTCCGCTGCCACCCAGCCTGGTTTCCAAAGGGAGAAGAAGCAGAGCTTATAGAAGAAATCATTCAGCAGGTGCTCGACTCCAAAAATATAGATATTAAAAAACTTCGCGAGGAAGCGGCGATTATGATGAGCTGCAAAGGCTCCATCAAAGCAAATCGCCACCTCAGAAACGACGAAATCAAAGCGCTTCTGGACGACCTCCGAAGCACATCAGACCCATTTACATGCCCGCACGGCCGCCCGATCATCATTCACCACTCGACATATGAGATGGAAAAGATGTTCAAACGCGTGATGTAGCGGGGGTGGTAGGCATTGATCCATTCTCTGAATGGATCAATGCTTTTTTTGTACTCCTTCGAGTGTCAGATTATAAGAAACGGTTGTAAACGTGTGAGCAGTGTTAACGCATTATACTTCATGGTTCCTCCGTATAACAAAATTTCCATTTACAGGCAATTGGGATTAATGTATATTTTGGGTGAGGGGGTGGAAACATATGGCATGTGGTCCGAAGATCATTATCTTTTTGGATGAACTTGATGATCCAAATGTGAGAATCATTTTAGAATGCAGAATTTAAATTACAACATTGTGTTTTGCTCCCTGTTCGTGTGAACAGGGAGATTTTTTCGTTTATATAACTGGTGATGTCCAAATATAGGGTGTTATGAATTTTCCATATCTGCCATCGGCTTTAAGCTGCTTCTCTATTAGGCTGGTTATCAAAAGCAAGTTCAATGATAGCCATGAAAGCTGATATCACAACAAGCAAGACATCTGGAATATAAATAGACTGCATAAAGTAATCTGCAAAACAGATCGTTATAAGATTGCTGATAAAATACAGTATAAAAGCAAAAAGTGCAGTCTTTTTCAATGAAAGTGATTTTGCCAAAATGATAGAGATAATCTTTGTGAGTGGGTCTATGATTAAACCTACAGCAAAGCAGGCTAAAATAAATAAAGCTAATGTTTGATTGGAAGCGTATGTGATGCCAAGTATGGAGAATAAGCCTTTCATCCCGAAGAAAAAGCCGCCGAAGATGACTGCAAGCGCGATGGCCGCGATAAAAGTAATAGATACAATTCCGATTAATTTTGATCTCAGGTTAAAATCTTTAGAGTGCTCGTTCTGTTCTTTTTGGTTCATGTATGACACTCCCTTCACCTGCTTACTCATACAAACAGCACCCTTGAATCAGCCCAAAATATCTATAAGTCTGTTTTCTGACGAAAATAGTATAGCATATTTTAACAAAACCAAAAAAGGCCCTTTCCACTGGGGAAGGGCCTTTTTCATCATGTTAACTCCTGAGATTCGCCGAAGCTTTCTCTTTTTTTGGCCAAATAAAATAGCTGGCTGTAATGAGAAAGTCAATGCCTATAATGACAGTCCACAGTTTAAGAATGCCGCTCAACGCCTCGGTTCGGGAAGAGTCATTGATAAAATAGATCATCCCTGCCAATAGTCCCGCACCAATTAAGTAGGCCAGCACATGTCTTAGCCAGCCTTTCGCACCGTGCTTGGCATGGTCCATTCCAAAACGTTTCAGCGGTTTTGTTCCTTTTTTTGTCACATAATATTGAAACTTTTCATCTGCCCATTGAATCATTTGTTTCCCATAAGCGATCGATATACCGATGTAAACAGCTGCAATCCCATGGGCTGCGGTCGCTGAGGCTCCGCGGTAAAGGTCCACACCAGTTGCCGCTAACAAGATCAAATCGATAACTGGAGTTAAGGCAAGGAATAGCAGTCCTAATGTATGTCGTTTGAATACGTAGCGTACAGCAAGCCCCAAAACAATGACAACCCAAAACGCAATTTCACAGAAAACAATCATCCATGCGATACCGTTCAATCCATTCCCCTCTTTTCAATACAGTTGTATTATTTAAATAATATGTTACCATCTTTGTTTTTGTAACACAACTGTATTATAAAAATTGCCCTCTCATTTTTTTCTTGTTACAATAAAGCTATGCCAAAACAAATTGACCATGAGAAAAGAAGAAAACAAATTGCAGAAGCAACGTGGCGCGTCATTTTAGAACGAGGGATGGAGGGAGCATCAGCCAGAAATATTGCAAAGGAAGCAGGATTGTCATTAGGTGCGCTGCGCCATTATTTCTCTACACAGGATGAATTGCTTGCTTTTGCAATGAAACTTGTCCAAGAAAAGGTAACGGACCGAATTAAGGACATTGCAGTGAGGGATTTGCTCCCTAAGGAAAAAGTGTTGCAAATTTTGCTTGAAATGGTCCCAACGAATGAAGAAACGATTAGAGAGATGGAGGTTTGGTTTGCTTTTACTGCTTACGCCAGACATAAAAAGGATATGTTTGATGCGAGTCATGACGGGATTTTCAGCGGCATGCGGAATCTGATTGCCTATTTAGATGAATCCGATTTACTGAAGCAGAATGCTGATAAAGACATTGAAGCTGAGAGACTTTACGCGCTTGTTGACGGCTTGGCTTTACATGCCATGCTTGACCCTGTGCGCGTGAATAAAGACCGAATCAAGCGGGTCATTATGCAGCATGTAGAGTCAATTTGCGTGGAAGATACACGTGAGACACAAAAACGACATCCTTAAGGCACTAGTGTGAAAAGCGATTCTTGTTGGGCATGCGTCCAAAAGAGTCGCTTTTTTATTTTCAAAGAACAAGGATCTCTGAAAAAAATGGAAAACAATCATGCTGTTTGGTAAAGTGGAATGAAAGACGGACTGAGGGGTGAACACTGGTCCATCGTTTAAGAACTTTACATGATAGGGATGGTATAAATGAATCTTACTTACAAGGTGCATCCAATTAAAACAAGGTATCAGGGCTGGACGAATTATTGCTATATCATTGAAGATATTGTAAGCAGATCTGCAATTGTTGTTGATCCCTCATGGGAATTGAGTAAGATAACCACTACACTTTCCGAACTCGAAGCGGAATTAAAGGCAGTCGCATTGACACACTCTCATTATGATCATGTAAATCTGGTAGACCCGCTGACGAAGATGTTTAACGCTCAAGTTTATATGTCGAAAAAAGAAATTGATTATTATCAATTCCGATGCAGAAATTTAATTAGCCTAGATGATCATCAGACGATCAGCATAGGAAACACAAGAGCACAGTGCCTTCTCACACCGGGGCATACAGCCGGCGGAATGTGTTATTTGTTTTCTGAGAGTATTTTTACCGGAGATACGGTGTTTACAGAAGGGTGCGGCATATGTGAGGATGATGGCAGCTCTGCGGAAGAGATGTTTGATAGCATTCAAAGAATAAAGTCGGAGGTTTCACCCCATGTACGGGTGTATCCTGGTCACTCATTTGGCAAATCGCCCGGCCATTCGATAAAGGATCTTTATCAGCATAATATTTACTTTCAAATTGATAAGAAAGAATATTTTGTGAAATTTCGCACTCGTAAAAACCAAAAAGGTATTTTTGATTTTAAATAATCCTTCTGAATCTATTATCCTATTTTTCTTCGAATATCTAAATGATTTTTATTTTCGAAAATGATTACATAGAAGGTGTTATTTATTTTGAAAACTCATTTGAAAGAAAATGAAGCGCATTATCATGATATGGCGCCCTATATGTAATCCGGGTCTTTTTTCTTATGTTCTGTTATATCTCCTGATCCTTTATTCCTCAATGGAAAAAAGCAGAAAAACAATGGAGCAAACTGTAGGAAAAATTAACTTGACGGATAATATTTACAGAGGTTACCATCAACATGAACATGCTACTATTTATCCGGTCATCACTATTATAAAATCATACAGAAGTGAAACACATCTACTAATCGGAAGGGTGGCTTTGAGAGAATGATCACATATGTTTTTCCAGGTCAGGGTTCACAAAAACAGGGAATGGGCAGCGGCCTATTCGATGAATTTAAAGAACTGACGGATCAGGCAGATGAGATCTTAGGATATTCTATCAAACGTCTTTGCCTGGAAAATCCTTATTCCAATTTAAACAAAACGCAATTTACTCAGCCGGCATTATATGTGGTAAACGCACTAAGCTATCTGAAAAAAATCAGGGATGAAGAAGTTAAACCTGACTTTGTCGCCGGGCACAGCTTGGGTGAATACAATGCGTTATTTGCAGCTGAAGCCTTTGATTTTGAGACAGGTTTACAGCTTGTCAGAAAAAGAGGCGAGCTGATGAGTCTGATAAGCAACGGCGGTATGGCAGCTGTTATGGGACTAAATGAAGAGCAGGTTGCAAAGGCTCTGAAAGAATATCATTTACATGATGTTGATATCGCTAATGTGAATGCCCCATATCAAATTGTAATTTCAGGAAAAAAAGATGAGATTGAAAAAGCCGCATCTCTTTTTGAAACGATGACTGAAGTTACAATGGTACTCCCCTTAAACGTAAGCGGCGCGTTTCATTCCAGATACATGAATAAAGCAAAAGAAGAATTCGAGGAGTTCCTTCATGCCTTTTATTTTTCGCCTCCGTCTATCCCGGTTATTTCTAATGTGTATGCCAAACCGTATACATACGAATTCATGAAACAGACGCTGGCTGATCAAATTAATCATTCAGTGAAATGGACTGACAGCATAAGCTACTTAATGAAAAAAGGCCATATGGAGTTTGAGGAGGTAGGGCCTGGAAATGTTTTAACTGGGTTAATTCATCGCATAAAGAAAGATGCGGAAGCAATGCCCCGCTAAAGCATTTGCCCCTATGGCCATGTATCTCATCAATCAGGTCTAAACACAGATTTCCTTTCATTTAAGGTATAAAGTTTTAAAGATTCAATCGTTCGATTGACACTGTTTCTAATTGAATAACTTTATATACTGTTACATAAAGAGGCTGATAAATTAAGTTAGACATTTGAACTATGTCAGCCGGTCTGTCAAACCATCGCTCCCACATCTAGATGGTCCATTTTTAAACCGCACCCACCAATCATAGAGTCGATGTTCTTTGCTGATCCTGTTATCATGTTACATCAATTTTGAGATATCAACATACATCTACGATCACGTCATAAATGAACCACATCCAGAGCACCAATAGCAATCCTTCCAAGTTGAATCTCCTTTACTTTTTCACATATGTCTTTTCCATTTATTAATTTCATTTCAATCGCTGCTATGTGCTTTAACAACATGCATGGAAATGAGAAATCCAATAGCCGTCATAAATATAAAAAAAGAAGGTTATACACATGAATGAACCGCTTGTTTTTATGTTTTCCGGGCAAGGTTCCCAATACTATCACATGGGGAAAGAACTATTTAAGGAAAATACCGTGTTTCGCCAATCAATGCTTGAAATGGATGCCATTGCAGCACGGCGAATCGGCACATCCATTGTTGAAGAAATCTACCATCCAGGTAAACGTGTGTCAGATCCGTTTGACAGTATTCTTTTTTCCCACCCCGCCATTTTTATGATTGAGTATTCCTTATATAAGGTTTTGGAAGACAGGGGAATTTATCCTGATTACGTATTGGGATCAAGTCTGGGAGAATTCGCAGCAGCGGCAGTTTCTGGTGTGTCAGACGCAGAGGATATGCTGGATTGCATACTTGAACAGGCTATTATCATCCAGAATTCCTGCGATAAAGGAAAAATGCTGGCCATTCTTGACAAACCGCAATTGCTGAATGATCATCCGCAACTGTTTGGAAATAGTGAACTCATTTCTATCAATTATGATTCGCACTTCGTCATTTCTGGTGAAGAAGATCATATAAGGAAGATTATGGAGGATTTAAAGGAGAAGCAGATTCTTTGCCAGCTGCTTCCTGTGTCCTATGCCTTTCATTCTTCGCTTATTGATCCGGCAGAGAGTGCCTATGCAGAATTTTTAAGATCAAAATCTTTTCAAAAACCGTCAATACCGATTGTATCGAGCTTAACGGGAAGCTGCCTTCACGTAATGGACGAGAATTTCTTTTGGAATGCGGTCAGAAAGCCAATGATGTTTCGTGAAGCGATTCGATATTTGGAAAGCCAGCATACATGCAAGTTTATCGATTTAGGGCCATCCGGCACCTTAGCTGCTTTTGTGAAACAGCTGATTCCGGGTGATTCAGCTGACCGTTGCTGCTCAATCATAACACCATTTCATCAGGAGCTGAAAAATCTGAATACGGTTGAGTATTTCCGTACACCAGAAAGGAAGTTTACAAGATGATTACATATGTCTTTCCAGGGCAAGGCTCCCAGCAAAAGGGGATGGGACAAGGGCTATTTGAACAGTATCAGCATTTGACAGATCAAGCAGATCAAATATTGGGCTATTCAATAGAGAAGCTATGTACCGAAAAATCATATCTGGATGTAAATCATACTGAATACACGCAGCCGGCTTTGTATGTTGTTAATGCACTCAGTTACTTGAAGAGAGTGGAGGAGACCGGCAGAAAACCTGATTTTGCGGCAGGACACAGCTTAGGAGAATACAATGCGCTGATGGCAGCCGGTGCATTTGATTTTGAAACCGGATTAAGGCTCGTCAAAAAAAGAGGAGAATTGATGGGACGAATTACAGGGGGCGGAATGGCTGCTGTGATCGGCCTGAGTAAGGAACAAGTTACAGCCGTTTTAGAAGAGCACCGTCTTTATGACATTGATGTGGCAAATGAAAATACGCCCCAGCAAATTGTGATTTCTGGCCCGAAAAAAGAGATTGAAAAAGCTCGGGCTGTTTTTGAAAACACCAAGGATGTAAAGCTGTTTCATCCATTAAATGTGAGCGGAGCTTTTCATTCCAGATATATGAATGAAGCCAAACAGGTATTTAAGCAATATATTGACTCATTCCAGTTTGCACCTTTGGCGATCCCGGTTATCTCCAATGTCTACGCAGAGCCATACCATCAAGACAGATTAAAAGATACATTATCTGAACAAATGGACAACACAGTGAAATGGACGGACAGCATTCGTTTTCTGATGGGAAGAGGAGAAATGGAGTTTGCAGAGATTGGGCCTGGAACTGTTTTAACCGGTCTCATTCATCGGATTAAAAATGAAGCTGAACCATTGACATATATACCGAAAAAGAACCCCGCGATCAGTGCGCATCTAAAGGAGCAACGCAATGTTCAAGCCGGGATTACGGCAGAATCTTTAGGAAGTGCTGAATTTAAACAAGATTATCATCTTACATATGCTTATCTTGCAGGAGGAATGTACCGCGGCATTGCTTCGAAAGAAATGGTAGTAAAGCTGTCAAGAGCGGGAATGATGGGGTTCTTTGGCACAGGAGGTCTGAGCCTGAAAGAGGTTGAAGATGCGATCCATGCTATACAAGGTGAATTAGGAAAAGGACAAGCCTACGGCATCAATCTGGTCCACAATATGAAACATACTGAATCAGAAGAAAAAATGATCGATCTTTTATTGAGGAATCAAGTGAGCATTGTGGAGGCTTCAGCATTTTTAAGTGTCACTCCTGTATTAGTAAGGTATCGCGCAAAAGGAGTGAAACGAAATCAAAATGGTGACGTTATATGCTCAAATCGTCTCATAGCAAAAATATCACGGCCGGAAGTTGCAGAATCATTTCTGAGTCCTGCGCCTGAGAATATGCTGCAAAAGCTTTTAGGAGAAAATAAAATCACTATGAACGAAGCTGAGTTGTTGCGGTGCATTCCGATGGCTGACGATATTTGTGTAGAAGCTGATTCAGGCGGTCATACAGATGGCGGTGTGGCATACAGCCTGATGCCGGCGATGACATCTTTAAGAGATGAAATGATGAAAAAATATCAATACCGGAAAAAAATAAGAGTTGGTGCAGCTGGAGGAATTGGAACACCTGAGGCAGCGATGGCGGCTTTTATGCTAGGGGCTGATTTTATTCTAACAGGCTCAATCAATCAATGTACGGTTGAGGCGGCAACAAGTGATAAAGTAAAGGATTTGCTTCAGCAGATGAATGTACAAGATACAGCCTATGCGCCTGCAGGTGATATGTTTGAATCGGGCAGTAAAGTGCAGGTGCTAAAGAAAGGCGTGTTCTTTCCCGCACGGGCAAACAAGTTATATGAACTGTATCAGCGGTATGGGTCTATACGTGAGCTGGATGCAAAGATGCTGGCCCAGCTTGAGGAGAAATACTTTAAACGCAGTATAGAAGACATATATAAAGATATTGCATTGCATTATCCCGCGGCAGACATTGAGAAGGCTGAACAAAACCCGAAGCATAAAATGGCTTTGATTTTCCGATGGTACTTCAGATACAGTTCAAAATTGGCAATCAGCGGAAGCGAACATTCGAAGGTCGATTATCAAATTCACTGCGGTCCCGCGCTGGGAGCCTTTAATCAATGGGTTAAAGGGTCGCAATTAGAAAATTGGCGAAACCGCCATGTGGATGAAATCGGGAAAAAATTAATGACAGAAACGGCAGTATTGCTTCATGAACGGATGCAATCGATGTATCAGCCGTCGCATGAAACAGACAACATAAAAATAAAAGTTTGAATATTATGAAAATATACCTATAAAAATCATTAAAATAATCCCTTGAAGGAGAGAGCGCATTATGGATAAACAGAGAATCTTTGAAGTATTAATCACCAATATTTGCGAGGTGCTTCCTGAATTAGACGGACACAGATTTGAGCCTGAAGATCAGTTAGTTGAGCTAGGAGCTGACTCTGTAGACAGAGCTGAAATTATCACGATGGTGCTAGAGGATTTATCGTTAAAAATCCCTCGCATTGAGCTATCCGGGGTGAAAAACATCGGTGAATTAGCTGAGGTGCTTTATGACAAAGTGCAATCTGCCTGAGGTGGTGGTGACCGGTGTAGGCGTTACGGCCTCTATCGGTCAAGGGAAAGAGGACTTTGCTTCCTCGCTGCTGTCCGGCAGACATGCCTTTGATGTCATGAAGCGTTCAGGCAGACAAAAAGACAGCCGGTTTATCGGAGCCGAAATTGCGTCATTGTCTTATCCTGACCGACTCTCTAAAAAAATGTTGCGAAAAGCATCATTCTCCAGCCGCGCTGCATTGGTAACTCTCACAGAGGCTTGGGAGGAGGCTGAATTGGACGATGCAGATTCCTCACGTATCGGACTGGTTGTTGGCGGATCAAATTTTCAACAGAGAGAAAACTTTGAAGTTTATGAAAGGTATCAAGACCGCTCCGGTTTTATTTCTCCGGCGTATGGTCTGTCTTTCATGGACAGCGATCTTTGCGGGATATGTACAGATCAGTTTGGCATCACGGGATTAGCATATACGGTGGGAGGAGCTTCGGCCAGCGGCCAGTTAGCAGTCATTCATGCGATTCAGCAAGTCCTGTCAGGCGAAGTTGATACTTGCATAGCACTTGGTGCTTTAATGGATCTTTCTTATATGGAATGCGAGGCGCTAAGGGCTTTAGGCGCTATGGGGACGGACAAATATGCTGATGAACCTGAAAATGCGTGCCGTCCCTTCGATCAAAACAGAGACGGGTTTATCTATGGAGAATCGTGCGGTGCATTGGTAATAGAACGAAAGGAGACGGCTTTACGAAGAGGTCTAAAACCTTATGCAGCATTGTCTGGCTGGTCAATCAAACTGGACGGAAACCGGAATCCTGATCCTTCATTAGAAGGAGAGATTCATGTCATCCAGAAGGCACTGGAGCGTGCCAGGCTTTTACCAGAAGATATTGATTATATTAATCCTCATGGAACAGGCTCTTTTATTGGAGATGAAATAGAATTAAAGGCGCTCCGTGCATGCCGGCTTTCCCATGCTTATATCAATGCAACAAAATCGATAACCGGACACGGGCTTAGTGCGGCGGGCATCGTAGAGATTATTTCTGTTTTGCTGCAAATGAAAAAATCTGCCCTGCATCCGAGCAGGAATTTGGATCATCCAATCGATGATTCCTTTCATTGGGTAAATGAGAAATCGATTTCATACCGCATCAAAAATGCGCTGAGCTTAAGCATGGGGTTTGGCGGAATGAACACCGCGGTTTGTATACAAAACATTGAGAAATGTGGAGGCGAATCATAAATGGTTTCAGCCGGAATAGAAGCGATGAATGTCTTTGGCGGAACGGCATACCTTGATGTCATGGAGCTGGCCAAATACAGACACTTAGATACTGCGAGATTTGAAAATTTATTAATGAAAGAAAAAGCGGTAGCACTGCCTTATGAAGATCCCGTGACCTTCGGAGTCAATGCAGCTAAGCCGATTATTGATGCTTTATCTGAAGCAGAGAAGGACCGGATTGAATTGCTGATCACTTGCTCTGAATCCGGGATCGACTTTGGGAAATCGTTAAGTACATATATCCATGAATATTTAGGTCTCAACCGCAACTGCCGTTTGTTTGAGGTTAAACAGGCGTGTTATTCAGGGACAGCGGGATTTCAGATGGCGGTGAATTTTATATTATCCCAGACTTCTCCGGGTGCCAAAGCACTGGTTATCGCCAGTGATATTTCACGTTTTTTAATCGCTGAGGGCGGAGACGCTTTAAGCGAAGATTGGTCTTATGCGGAACCGAGCGCCGGAGCGGGAGCGGTGGCCGTTTTAGTTGGCGAAAATCCCGAGGTGTTTCAAATAGATCCCGGAGCAAATGGTTATTACGGCTATGAAGTGATGGACACGTGCCGCCCCATTCCCGACAGTGAAGCGGGAGATTCTGATCTGTCTTTAATGTCATATTTGGATTGCTGCGAACAGACTTTTCTGGAATATCAAAAGCGTGTACCGGGTGCCAATTATCAGGACACGTTTCAATATCTTGCTTACCATACGCCCTTTGGCGGGATGGTGAAAGGTGCGCACCGGACAATGATGCGTAAGGTAGCGAAGGTGAAAACATCCGGGATTGAGACGGATTTTTTAACTCGGGTAAAACCAGGTTTAAACTACTGTCAACGGGTTGGAAATATTATGGGGGCAGCCTTGTTTCTGGCATTGGCCAGCACGATAGACCAAGGGAGATTTGATACGCCTAAACGAATTGGCTGTTTTTCCTACGGATCCGGCTGCTGTTCTGAATTTTACAGCGGAATTACAACTCCGCAAGGCCAGGAGCGTCAGCGAACATTTGGTATTGAGAAGCATTTGGATCGCCGGTATCAGCTCTCCATGGAAGAGTATGAGCTATTGTTTAAGGGGAGCGGGATGGTGCGGTTTGGGACGCGCAATGTAAAGCTGGACTTTGAGATGATACCGGGCATCATGCAGTCCACTCAAGAGAAGCCGCGCTTGTTTTTAGAAGAAATTTCTGAGTTTCATCGGAAGTACAGGTGGATCTCGTGACCTATCAAACGATAAAGGTCCGCTTTCAAGCATCGGTTTGCTATATTACCTTTCACCGTCCTGAAGCGAATAATACGATTAATGACACGCTGATAGAAGAATGCTTGCAAGTGTTAAACCAATGTGAAACATCAACGGTGACGGTTGTCGTTTTAGAGGGGCTTCCCGAGGTGTTTTGTTTCGGAGCGGATTTTCAAGAAATCTATCAGGAAATGAAAAGGGGCAGAAAACAGGCAAGCTCCCAAGAGCCTCTCTATGATTTGTGGATGAAATTGCAGACCGGCCCTTATGTCACGATTTCGCATGTCAGGGGAAAAGTGAATGCCGGCGGTCTTGGATTTGTATCTGCCACAGATATTGCCATTGCTGATCAGACGGCGTCATTCAGTCTCTCTGAGCTGCTATTCGGCCTGTACCCTGCTTGTGTTTTACCGTTTCTGATCCGCCGTATCGGCCGGCAGAAAGCGCATTATATGACGCTTATGACAAAGCCGATTTCCGTTCAGGAAGCCAGTGAATGGGGGTTAATAGATGCTTTTGATGCTGAAAGTGACGTGCTGCTGAGAAAGCATTTATTGCGTTTGCGGAGGCTGAATAAAAAAGGAATCGCACATTATAAACAGTTTATGAGCTCACTTGATCATCAAGTCAGTCGTGCGAAAGCCACCGCTTTAACTGCAAATCAAGACATGTTTTCTGATCCTCAAAACCAAATGGGAATCATCAGGTATGTTGAAACAGGACAATTCCCATGGGAGGATCAGTAACCGTTTAAAAATGACAATCAGAACCGTTAGGAGGACATCATGACGCATTCTGTTGTAGAGCTTATCGAAATTGAATCCGCCATTATTCAGGTAAAGATGCAAGATCGCACTCATAAAAACGCGTTTTCACAAGAACTTACAGACGATTTAATTCAAGCGTTTGAATACATACGGCAGAATCCCAAATACAAAGCGGTCATTTTGACAGGATATGATAATTATTTTGCTTCAGGAGGAACGCAAGAAGGACTGCTTCGAATTCAACAGGGATTGACCAAGTTCACTGATGACAATCTTTATTCTCTGGCGCTGGATTGCGAGATTCCAGTTATTGCGGCAATGCAGGGCCATGGAATTGGAGGCGGCTTTGTCATGGGGCTCTTTGCTGACATTGTCATTCTGAGCAGAGAAAGCGTGTATACGGCTAATTTTATGAAATACGGATTTACGCCTGGAATGGGCGCTACCTTTATCGTTCCTAAAAAACTGGGTTTCAGCCTGGCCCAGGAAATATTATTGAATGCGGGCAGCTACCGCGGAGCTGATCTTGAAAAAAGAGGGGTTCCTTTTAAGGTGCTGCCCCGTGCAGAAGTGTTAGATTATGCAGTGGAGCTGGCGCAAGAACTGGCGGAAAAGCCGAGAAACTCACTGGTTACACTGAAAGATCATTTGGTTGCCCCGCTTCGCGATCAGCTGCCGCGCGTCATTGAACAGGAATTGATGATGCATGAGAAAACATTTCATCATGAAGAAGTCAAAAGTAGAATCAAAGGTTTATATGGTAATTAACTGAAAATATATATAAATTTTGCAGGTGAAATGGAGGCAGCGTGATGAGAAATAATGATAATATCCGCATATTAACTAATCCTTCTGTCAGTCATGGGGAGCCTTTACATATATCTGAAAAGCAGCCGGCAACAATACCTGAAGTTTTATACAGAACGGCGACGGAGCTTGGGGATACAAAGGGAATCATTTATTTGCAGCCGGATGGAACTGAAGTTTACCAATCATACAGACGATTATGGGATGATGGATTGCGCATTGCGAAGGGGCTTCGCCAATCAGGCCTGAAAGCAAAACAAAGCGTGATTTTGCAGCTTGGTGACAATTCACAGCTTCTCCCTGCGTTCTGGGGGTGTGTGTTAACAGGGGTTGTTCCGGCTCCATTAGCCGTTCCGCCAACGTATGCTGAATCGAGCAGCGGCACTCAAAAGCTGAAAGACGCATGGACGCTTCTTGATAAGCCAGCGGTGATTACGGACCGGGGGATGCATCAGGAAATGCTCGATTGGGCAAAAGAACAAGGGCTTGAAGGGTTCAGGGCAATTATTGTAGAGGATCTGCTCAGCGCTGAAGCGGACACAGATTGGCATCAATCCAGTCCTGAAGACTTAGCGCTTTTATTGCTGACTTCAGGCAGTACGGGAACGCCCAAAGCAGTTATGCTTAATCATCGTAACATTATGAGCATGGTGAAAGGGATTATTCAAATGCAAGGCTTCACCAGAGAGGATATTACGTTTAACTGGATGCCGTTTGACCATGTCGGAGGGATCGGAATGCTGCATTTGCGGGATGTTTATCTTGGCTGTCAGGAAATTAACGTCTCAAGCGAAACGATCTTAATGGAGCCGTTGAAATGGCTGGATTGGATTGATCATTACCGAGCTTCTGTTACGTGGGCGCCGAATTTTGCGTTTGGTCTGGTTACTGATTTTGCAGAAGAAATAAAAGATAAGAAATGGGATCTGTCTTCAATGCGATACATGCTCAATGGCGGTGAAGCAATGGTAGCCAAGGTAGGGCGTAGAATACTTGAGCTTTTAGAACCACATGGACTGCCTGCTGACGCCATCCGACCTGCCTGGGGAATGTCCGAAACTTCATCGGGCGTTATTTTTTCTCATGAATTTACCCGGGCTGGAACAAGTGATGATGATCATTTTGTTGAAATAGGCTCTCCAATCCCCGGCTTCTCTATGAGAATTGTGAATGACCATAATGAATTGGTTGAAGAGGGTGAGATCGGCCGTTTTCAAGTCTCGGGTCTTTCTGTTACTAGCGGTTATTACCAGCGGCCTGATTTGAATGAGAGTGTGTTTACAGAAGACGGCTGGTTTGAAACCGGAGATCTTGGCTTTTTGCGAAACGGGCGCTTAACCATAACAGGCCGTACGAAAGATGCAATTATCATTAACGGCATTAATTATTACAGTCATGCAATTGAGTCTGCAGTTGAAGAATTACCTGAAATTGAAACTTCTTATACTGCTGCTTGCGCTGTCCGTCTGGGCCAGAATTCAACAGATCAGCTGGCTATCTTCTTTGTTACTTCCGCAAAATTAAATGATGAGCAGATGTCTCAGCTTCTTAGAAACATACAATCCCATGTCTCACAGGTGATCGGAGTCACCCCGGAATATTTGCTGCCTGTACAAAAAGAAGAGATTCCAAAAACGGCTATCGGAAAGATCCAGCGCACCCAGCTAAAAACTTCATTTGAAAATGGAGAGTTCGACCACTTGCTACATAAACCCAATCGGATGAACGATGCAGTCCAGGATGAGGGGATACAGCAAGCAGACCAGGTGAAAAGAGTAAGGGAAGAAATACAGAAGCATCTGCTCACCTGTTTGACTGAGGAGCTGCACGTTTCCCACGATTGGGTGGAGCCAAATGCAAATATCCAAAGTCTTGGTGTGAATTCTATCAAGATGATGAAGCTCATTCGATCGATCGAGAAAAACTATCATATCAAACTAACAGCTAGAGAGATACATCAATATCCTACAATTGAACGCTTAGCCAGCTATCTATCAGAACATGAAGACCTCAGCAGCTTGTCTGCTGACAAAAAGGGCACGGACACATATAAAACCGAACCGGAAAGGAGTCAGGCAACTTTTCAGCCTCTCTCTGAGGTTCAAAAAGGATTATGGACATTGCAAAAAATGTCACCCGAAAAAAGTGCATATCACGTACCTCTCTGTTTTAAATTTTCGTCAGGGCTTCACCATGAAACATTCCAGCAGGCTTTCGGCCTTGTATTGAATCAGCACCCAATCTTAAAGCACGTCATCCAAGAGAAAGACGGAGTGCCATTTCTTAAAAATGAGCCAGCACTTTCAATTGAAATCAAGACAGAAAATATCTCAAGTTTGAAAGAGTCTGATATTCCTGCTTTTCTTAGAAAGAAAGTAAAGGAACCGTATGTAAAGGAAAACAGCCCGTTAGTGCGTGTCATGAGCTTTTCCAGATCTGAACAAGAGCATTTTTTATTAGTTGTCATTCACCATTTGATTTTTGACGGAGTTTCGTCTGTCACATTTATACGCAGTCTGTTTGATACCTATCAGCTTCTTTTAAAAGGACAGCAGCCGGAAAAAGCTGTTTCTCCTGCCATTTATCATGATTTTGCGGCATGGGAGAAAAACATGCTTGCCGGCAAAGACGGTGTGAAGCACCGTACATATTGGCAGAAACAGCTATCGGGAACTTTGCCGAATCTTCAGCTGCCTAATGTCAGCGCAAGTTCAGTCGATTCTCAGTTTAGAGAGGATACATACACCAGGCGGTTGTCCAGCGGCTTCATGAATCAGGTCAGAACGTTTGCGAAAGAGCATTCTGTAAATGTCACGACGGTATTCTTAAGCTGCTATATGATGCTGCTTGGCCGTTACACAGGCCAAAAAGAACAGATCGTCGGCATGCCGGCCATGGTGAGGCCGGAAGAAAGATTTGATGATGCCATTGGACATTTTCTCAATATGCTCCCGATTCGGAGTGAGCTGAACCCGGCAGACACTTTTTCTAGCTTTATATCAAAATTGCAATTAACGATATTGGATGGGCTTGATCATGCAGCATATCCTTTTCCAAAAATGGTGAGGGATCTGAATATTCCTCGCAGTCAAGCAGGTTCACCGGTATTTCAAACCGCTTTTTTCTATCAGAATTTTCTTCAATCCGGAAGCTATCAAAGCTTGCTGAGCCGCTATGCTGACTTCTTTTCTGTCGATTTCGTTGAGTATATTCACCAAGAGGGCGAATACGAATTAGTATTTGAACTGTGGGAAACAGAAGAAAAAATGGAGCTGAACATCAAGTACAATACTGGGCTGTTTGATGCGGCTTCTATATCCGCCATGTTCGACCATTTTGTTTATGTAACAGAGCAGGCGATGTTGAATCCTTCTCAGCCTTTAAAAGAGTATTCTTTATTACCTGAGGCAGAGAAGCAGATGATTCTCAAAACATGGAACGCCACAGGAAAAACGTATCCATATATAACTTTTCATGAGTTGTTTGAGCAGCAGGCGAAAAAGACGCCTGATAGAGCGGCTGTCAGCTATGAAGGTCAAACATTGACGTATCGGGAGCTTGATGAGAAAAGCACACAGCTGGCCATTTATTTGCAGGCGCATGGAGTGGGTCCTGACCGTCTGGCGGGGATCTATGTGGATCGATCGCTGGACATGCTAGTGGGTTTATTAGCGATCCTCAAGGCTGGGGGAGCGTATGTGCCGCTAGACCCGTCCTATCCGGCTGAACGATTAGAATACATGCTTGAGGACAGTGAAGTTTTCATTACACTGACGACATCGGAATTAGTAAATACGTTGAGTTGGAACGGTGTCACAACAGCCCTTTTAGATCAAGATTGGGATGAAATTGCTCAAACAGCCTCTGATCGAAAAGTGCTTACACGCACTGTCACGCCAGAGAACTTGGCATATGTCATTTATACATCCGGCAGCACAGGAAAGCCAAAAGGTGTCATGATACCACATAAAGCTTTGACAAACTTTCTCGTTTCGATGGGGGAAACACCAGGTCTTACGGCAGAGGATAAAATGCTTGCTGTCACAACCTACTGTTTTGATATTGCAGCTCTGGAATTATTTTTGCCTTTAATAAAGGGCGCACACTGCTATATTTGTCAAACGGAGCATACAAAAGACGTTGAAAAACTGAAACGGGACATCCGCGCGATCAAACCGACAGTGATGCAGGCAACCCCCGCTACGTGGAAGATGCTCTTTTATTCAGGCTGGGAAAATGAAGAGAGCGTGAAAATTTTATGCGGTGGCGAAGCATTGCCTGAGACATTAAAACGATATTTCTTAGATACGGGCAGCGAAGCCTGGAATATGTTCGGGCCAACCGAAACAACTATCTGGTCAGCGGTTCAGCGCATTAACGTTGAATGCTCTCATGCCACGATAGGAAGGCCAATCGCCAATACACAAATCTATATTACGGATTCTCAGCTCGCGCCAGTGCCGGCAGGTGTTCCGGGTGAGCTGTGCATTGCAGGAGACGGTGTGGCGAAGGGCTACTACAAAAAGGAAGAATTAACGGATTCGAGATTCATTGACAACCCTTTTGAGCCTGGGTCTAAGCTTTATAGAACGGGAGACATGGCCCGTTGGCTTACGGGAGGGCGAATTGAATATATAGGCCGCATCGATAATCAAGTAAAAATCCGCGGATTCCGTATTGAACTTGGTGATATTGAAAGCAGGCTTAGTGAGCATCCCGGCATTCTGGAATGCGTTGTGGTCGCAGATATGGATAACCTAGCTGCCTATTATACAGCTAAACATGCAAATGCTTCTCTCACAGCGAGAGAGCTGCGTCATTTTGTGAAAAACGCTTTGCCTGCCTATATGGTGCCTTCTTATTTTATTCAGCTTGATCATATGCCGTTAACTCCGAACGGAAAGATAGATAGAAACAGCCTTAAGAATATCGATTTATCAGGGGAGCAGCTAAAGCAAAGGCAGACCTCTCCTAAGAACATTCAGGATACTGTTTTTACCATTTGGCAGGAAGTGCTGAAAACGAGTGACATTGAATGGGATGACGGATTTTTCGATGTGGGCGGGGATTCGCTTCTCGCGGTCACTGTGGCTGATCGTATCAAACATGAACTATCCTGTGAGTTTTCTGTCACAGACCTGTTTGAGTATTCAACGATTAAAAATATCAGCCAGTACATCACTGAACAGCGAATGGGCGATGCAAGTGACCATATACCGACAGACCCGGCAGCTCATATAGAAGATCAGTCTACCGAGATGAGTGATCTCCCGGACTATTATGACGATAGTGTGGCGATTATTGGCATATCGTGTGAATTTCCAGGGGCAAAAAATCATGATGAATTTTGGGAGAACCTCAGAGACGGCAAGGAAAGCATTGCGTTTTTCAATAAAGAAGAGCTTCAGCGCTTTGGCATTTCAAAGGAGATAGCGGAGAATGCCGACTATGTCCCTGCTAAAGCTTCAATTGATGGGAAAGACAGATTTGATCCAAGCTTCTTTCAAATCTCTCCTAAAGACGCTGAATTTATGGACCCTCAGCTTCGGATGCTGCTGACTCATTCATGGAAAGCAATAGAAGATGCCGGTTATGCTGCGAGGCAGATTCCGCAAACCAGTGTTTTTATGTCGGCAAGCAATAATTCTTATCGCGCGCTGCTGCCGTCAGATACAACAGAGAGCCTGGAGACGCCGGACGGCTATGTTTCGTGGGTGCTTGCACAGAGCGGGACGATTCCGACAATGATTTCTCATAAGCTCGGGCTGAGAGGGCCAAGCTATTTTGTCCATGCCAACTGCTCATCCTCTCTGATTGGATTGCATTCTGCCTATAAGAGCCTCCTGTCGGGTGAATCTGATTATGCTTTAGTTGGCGGTGCAACGCTGCATACCGAGTCAAATATCGGATATGTGCATCAGCCTGGGCTGAACTTTTCGAGTGATGGACATATTAAAGCTTTTGACGCTTCAGCTGACGGAATGATAGGCGGTGAGGGCGTTGCTGTTGTATTGCTGAAAAAAGCAGCTGATGCAGTAAAGGACGGGGATCATATCTATGCCTTGCTGAGAGGCATTGGTGTAAATAACGACGGCGCTGACAAAGTCGGCTTTTATGCTCCAAGCGTTAAAGGCCAGGCTGACGTGGTCCAACAGGTCATGAATCAAACGAAGGTACAGCCTGAATCCATCTGCTATGTAGAAGCACACGGGACCGGAACGAAGCTGGGGGACCCGATCGAGCTGGCGGCTTTAACAAACGTTTACAGGCAATATACAAATAAAACGCAATTTTGCGGCATTGGGTCGGTGAAAACCAATATCGGACATTTAGATACAGCCGCCGGTCTTGCGGGCTGCATTAAGGTTGTGATGAGTCTTTATCATCAAGAGCTTGCACCGAGTGTCAATTATAAGGAGCCGAATCCAAATACAGACTTAGCCAGCTCTCCTTTTTACGTCGTCGATCAAAAGAAAACGTTAAGCCGTGAGATCAAAACGCACAGGGCTGCACTTAGCTCGTTCGGGCTTGGCGGGACAAATACCCATGCCATTTTTGAACAATTCAAAAGGGATTCAGATAAGGGAAAGATAGACGGAACCTGCATCGTCCCGATCTCGGCGAAAAATAAAGAGAGGCTGCAAGAGTATGCAGAAGACATTCTGGCCTATTTAGAAAGAAGAGGGTTTGAGAACAGCCAGCTGCCTGATTTTGCGTATACCCTTCAGGTGGGGCGCGAAGCGATGGAGCATCGCGTTGTCTTTATTGCCGATCATGTAAATGAGTTAAAACAGAGGCTCACAGATTTTATCAATGGAAATACAGCGATTGAAGGCTGTTTTCAAGGAAGTAAGCACAATGCCAGAGAGGTTTCATGGCTGACGGAGGATGAGGACAGCGCTGAACTCATACGTAAGTGGATGGCCAAAGGAAAAGTAAACAAGCTTGCAGAAATGTGGAGCAAGGGAGCGCATATAGATTGGATGCAGCTTTACAAGGGAGAGCGCCCAAACAGAATGAGTCTGCCGACTTATCCATTTGCAAAGGAACGATACTGGCCGTCGCAGGATGACCGCAAACCGGTGGCGCAGATATCCGGAAATCAGACAGGGATCGGCTCTATTCATCCATTGCTTCATCAGAATACATCTGATTTTTCTGAACAGAAATTCAGTTCGGTTTTCACTGGTGACGAATTTTTCCTGAGAGACCATGTGGTAAGAGGAAAGCCTGTGCTTCCTGGTGTTGCGTACCTTGAAATGGCGTACGCGGCTATAAACCAGGCGGCAGGAAGTGAAATTGGCCAAGATGTCAGAATCAGATTGAATCATACAGTCTGGGTTCAGCCTGTTGTGGTTGACAGACATTCAGCTCAAGTGGATATCAGTCTCTTTCCTGAAGAAGATGGAAAAATCACCTTTGACATTTACAGTACACAGGAAGACGGGGACGACCCTGTTATTCATAGTCAAGGCAGTGCGGAGCTGGCATCTGCCGCCGAAACGCCAGTCGCAGATCTCACTGAAATGTCACGCCGTTGCGGCAAAGGAAAGATGTCGCCTGATCAATTTTACGAAGAAGGCAGAAGCAGAGGAATGTTCCATGGTCCGGCCTTTCAAGGAATTAAGAATGTGAATATAGGAAACAGAGAGGTTTTGGCGCAGCTGCAGCTTCCAGAAATCGTTTCTGGAACGAATGAACAGTTTGTGCTGCACCCAAGTATCATGGATTCCGCCTTGCAGACAGCAACAATATGCATCATGCAGGAATTGACGGATCAAAAGCTGATTTTGCCATTTGCGCTTGAGGAGCTTGAAGTGATCAAAGGGTGTTCTTCTTCTATGTGGGCTTATGCCCGCTTAAGTGACAGCGATCACTCCGGAGGGGTTGTTCAGAAAGCGGATATCGATGTCATTGACGAGAGTGGAACCGTATGTGTCAGGATCAAAGGATTTTCAACGAGAGTATTAGAAGGGGAGGTTCATACTTCAAAGCCTTCAACACGGCACGAACGCTTAATGCTTGAACCGGTGTGGGAAAAACAGAATGAAGAACGAGAGGACGAAGATCTTTCGTACACGGAGCATATCATTGTTCTCTTCGAAACTGAACGAAGTGTCACAGACAGCATTGCCTCCCACATGAAAGATGCCCGTGTGATTACTCTAAACGAAGCTGTAGGACATATTGCTGAACGTTATCAATGTTACATGCAGAACATTTTTGAACTCCTGCAAAGCAAGGTCCGTAAGCTTTCTGCAGGCCGTATCATCATTCAAGCGATTGTTCCGCTGGAAAAAGAGAAGCAATTGTTTGCCGGCGTTTCCGGTCTGTTTAAAACAGCAGAAATAGAGTTCAGCAAACTGACTGCTCAGGTCATCGAAATTGAGAAACCTGAAGAGATGATAGACCTTCACCTCAAGCTGAAAGACGACAGCCGGAGACCATTTGACAAACAGATTCGATATGAGGCTGGATACCGTTTTGTGAAAGGCTGGAGGGAAATGGTGCTTCCTTCAGCTGATACGCTTCACATGCCGTGGAGAGACGAGGGTGTTTATCTAATCACAGGCGGAGCAGGAAGCTTAGGCCTTCTGTTTGCAAAGGAAATTGCCAATCGAACTGGCCGGTCTACTATTGTGCTGACGGGACGATCTGTTTTAAGTGAGGATAAGGAAAACGAGCTGGAGGCTCTTCGAAGCATCGGAGCGGAGGTTGTCTATCGAGAGGCTGATGTAAGTGATCAGCATGCGGTTCGTCATCTTTTGGAGGAAATCAAAGAAAGATATGGCACTCTCAATGGAATTATTCACGGTGCAGGCAGCAGTAAAGATCGCTTCATCATTCATAAAACGAATGAAGAGTTTCAAGAAGTGTTGCAGCCAAAAGTGAGCGGGTTGTTACATGTAGACGAATGCAGCAAGGATTTCCCATTGGACTTTTTCATTTTCTTCTCTTCTGTTTCGGGATGTTTAGGAAACGCTGGACAAGCCGATTATGCGGCAGCCAATTCGTTTATGGATGCATTTGCTGAATACCGCCGTTCTCTTGCGGCATCAAAAAAGAGATTCGGCTCCACCATTTCCTTCAATTGGCCGTTATGGGAAGAAGGCGGTATGCAAGTCGGCGCTGAAGATGAAAAGAGAATGCTGAAAACGACGGGAATGGTCCCGATGCCGACAGATAGTGGCTTGAAAGCATTTTATCAAGGGATAGTATCTGATAAGCCGCAAGTTTTTGTGATGGAAGGACAGCTTCAGAAAATGAAGCAAAAACTGCTTTCCGCAGGATCGAAAGCCAAGCGGAACGATCAGAGAAAGGCGGATCAGGATCAAGGACAAACTAGAAAATTGGAAGCAGCCTTAATCCAAATGGTTGGCGCAATTTTGAAAGTAAACACTGACGATATCGATGTCAACACAGAGCTGAGTGAGTACGGATTCGACTCAGTTACATTCACTGTCTTTACAAACAAGATCAACGAAAAATTTCAATTGGAGCTAACACCGACCATATTCTTTGAATATGGCAGCGTCCAAAGCCTGGCTGAATATGTAGTTGCTGCGTATCAGGGCGAATGGAATCAAGATGCTACTGCTAAAGGCAAAGATGAAAGAACAAACTTAGTGCACAGTTTAAGCAGCCTGGAGGCATCATTAAGCAACATGGTCAGTGCAATTTTAAAAGTAAATAGTGAAGATATTGATGTCAATACAGAGCTGAGTGAATACGGATTTGATTCAGTTACATTTACGGTCTTTACAAACAAGATCAACGAAGAATTTCAGTTGGAGCTAACGCCGACCATTTTCTTTGAATATGGAAGCCTCCACAGCCTGGCTGAGTATTTGACCGTTGAACATGGTGACACCCTGGTTCAGGAGCGAGAAAAACCAGAGGGGCAGGAAGAGTTACAGACAAAATCTTCTGAAGCGCCGAAAATCACATCACGTAGAAAGCGCCGCTTTACACAGCCTATTATTGCAAAAGCAGAAAGAAACAAAAAGCAGGCTGCCGATTTTGAGCCGGTTGCAATTGTCGGCATCAGCGGCCGGTTCCCTGGCGCTATGGATATAGACGAATTTTGGAAAAACCTAGAAGAAGGAAAAGACAGCATCACAGAAGTTCCAAAAGATCGATGGGATTGGCGGGAGCATTATGGAAACCCAGACACTGACGTCAATAAAACCGACATCAAATGGGGTGGGTTTATTGATGGTGTCGCAGAGTTTGATCCGTTGTTTTTTGGTATTTCGCCGCGAGAAGCTGATTATGTAGACCCTCAGCAGCGCTTGTTAATGACATACGTGTGGAAGGCATTGGAAGATGCGGGTTGCTCGCCGCAAAGCCTTTCGGGTACAGGGACCGGTATCTTTATCGGTACGGGAAACACCGGTTATAAAGATCTATTCCATAGAGCGAATCTTCCAATTGAAGGCCATGCTGCTACAGGTCATATGATTCCTTCGGTAGGCCCGAATAGAATGAGTTATTTTTTAAATATTCATGGTCCGAGCGAGCCAGTAGAGACGGCTTGTTCCAGTTCTCTTGTAGCCATTCACCGTGCTGTGACTGCGATGCAAAACGGTGATTGTGAGATGGCGATCGCTGGAGGCGTGAATACGATCTTAACCGAGGAGGCGCATATTAGCTACAGCAAGGCGGGGATGCTCAGCACAGACGGCAGGTGTAAAACCTTCTCCGCCGATGCGAATGGCTATGTCAGAGGCGAAGGGGTCGGAATGGTCATGTTGAAAAAGCTGGAAGATGCCGAGCGCGACGGAAATCATATTTACGGCGTTATTCGGGGCACGGCGGAAAATCACGGCGGAAGAGCCAATACCCTGACATCGCCTAATCCGAAAGCACAAGCTGATTTGTTGGTGCGTGCATATCGCCAAGCAGACATAGATCCAAGCACTGTCACATATATCGAAGCACATGGAACAGGGACGGAATTGGGCGATCCGATTGAAATAAATGGGCTGAAAGCCGCGTTTAAGGAACTATCCAATATGAGAGGCGAGAGCCAGCCGGATGTTCCGGATCACCGTTGCGGCATCGGCTCAGTTAAAAGCAATATCGGTCATTTAGAGCTAGCAGCCGGTATTTCCGGTTTGATCAAGGTGCTTTTGCAAATGAAGCATAAAACGTTAGTGAAAAGCCTGCATTGCGAGACGCTTAATCCTTATCTTCAGCTGACTGACAGTCCGTTTTACATCGTTCAGGAAAAACAGGAATGGAAGTCTGTCACAGATCGTGACGGAAACGAGCTTCCGCGCCGTGCCGGAATCAGTTCGTTTGGGATTGGCGGAGTAAACGCGCATATTGTGATTGAAGAATATATGCCAAAAGCCAATTCAGAACACACGGCTACAGAACAGCCAAACGTAATTGTGCTGTCGGCTAAAAATAAAAGCAGGCTGATAGATCGTGCTTCGCAATTGCTTGAGGTGATTCGCAATAAAAAATATACTGATCAGGATTTGCACCGCATCGCTTACACCCTGCAGGTCGGGCGCGAAGAAATGGATGAGCGTCTGGCGTGTGTTGCGGGGACAATGCAGGAGCTTGAAGAGAAACTGCAGGCGTTTGTTGACGGTAAGGAAGAAACAGACGAATTTTTCCGGGGACAGTCTCATCGAAATAAAGAGACCCAGACTATTTTTACAGCAGATGAAGATATGGCGTTGGCACTTGATGCTTGGATCAGAAAAAGAAAATACGCCAAACTTGCTGATTTATGGGTCAAAGGGGTCTCAATCCAGTGGAACACATTATACGGAGAGACCAAACCGCGCCTGATCAGCCTCCCTTCATATCCGTTTGCGAAGGATCACTATTGGGTGCCGGCAAAGGAACATTCAGAAAGAGACAAAAAAGAACTGGTTAATGCGATTGAAGATCGCGCCGCATGCTTTTTGACGAAACAATGGAGTTTGAGTCCAATTGGATCAGCAGTGCCGGGGACAAGAACTGTTGCCATCCTGTGCTGTCAAGAGACAGCAGATTTAGCAGCAGAAGTGTCTTCGTATTTTCCGAATCATCTCTTAATAGATGTGAGCCGGATAGAAAATGATCAGTCAGACATTGATTGGAAAGAGTTTGACGGCCTAGTGGATGTCATCGGATGCGGTTGGGATGATGAGGGCCGGCTGGATTGGATTGAATGGGTGCAAAGACTGGTTGAATTCGGGCATAAAGAGGGGCTCAGGCTGCTTTGTGTGACGAAGGGGCTCGAATCGTTTCAAAACACATCTGTCCGGATGGCTGGCGCCTCACGGGCTGGGTTGTATCGAATGCTCCAATGCGAGTACAGCCATCTTATATCAAGGCATATGGATGCTGAGGAGGTTACTGATCATCGCCGTCTCGCGAAGTTGATCGCTGATGAGTTTTATTCCGATTCTTATGATGCGGAGGTTTGCTACAGGGATGGTTTACGGTATCAAGCTTTTCTAAAAGCTCATCCGGAAACAGGTAAGGCCACGGAACAGAGCGCGGTCTTCCCGAAAGATCATGTACTTCTCATTACAGGCGGCACACGAGGCATCGGACTATTATGCGCCCGTCATTTTGCAGAGTGCTATGGAGTGAAAAAACTGGTGCTGACCGGACGAGAACAGCTTCCTCCGCGAGAGGAGTGGGCTCGTTTTAAGACATCAAACACATCATTGGCAGAGAAAATCCAGGCAGTGCGGGAGCTGGAAGCGAAGGGTGTACAGGTGGAGATGCTGTCGCTGACGTTATCTGATGATGCTCAGGTTGAGCAAACGCTGCAACATATCAAGCGAACATTAGGACCGATTGGCGGTGTCATTCATTGTGCAGGTCTGACGGATATGGATACGCTGGCATTTATCCGAAAAACTTCGGATGATATCCAGCGGGTGCTGGAACCTAAGGTGTCAGGTCTTACAACGTTATATCGCCATGTGTGTAACGAGCCTTTACAGTTTTTTGTCTTATTTTCTTCTGTTTCAGCCATTATTCCGGAGCTTTCGGCGGGACAAGCTGACTATGCGATGGCCAATAGCTATATGGATTATTTTGCAGAAGCACATCAGAAACATGCGCCGATCATCAGTGTTCAGTGGCCGAACTGGAAAGAAACCGGTATGGGTGAAGTGACAAATCAAGCGTATCGGGACAGCGGCTTGTTGAGCATTACGAATTCAGAAGGCTTACGTTTTCTAGATCAAATTGTATCGAAAAAGTTCGGACCGGTTGTTCTCCCTGCAATGGCGAATCAAACAAACTGGGAGCCGGAACTGCTGATGAAGAGGAGGAAACCGCATGAGGGCGGTTTGCAGGAAGCTGCTTTACAGAGCCCGCCAGCCAGAGACATTGAAGAGGCCGATGAAGTTTCCAAATGTGATGGATTATTATCTGAAACACAGTCCTGGCTTATTGATCTGTTTACCGAAGAGCTGAGAATAGATCGTGAAGACTTCGAGATTGACGGGTTGTTTCAGGATTATGGCGTGGATTCGATCATTTTGGCACAGGTGCTCCAGCGTATAAACCGCAAATTAGAGGCAGCGCTCGATCCATCGATTCTATATGAATACCCGACAATTCAAAGGTTCGCAGATTGGCTGATCGGTTCTTATTCCGAAAGGCTGTCCGCTTTATTCGGAGGCAGGATATCGGATGCATCAGCACCTTTGGAGAACAAAATAGAGGCGGAGGCATCTGTTCCTGGGAAGGATCGAGCTCTTACACCTCAGATTCAGGCGCCAGCGATTTTGTCACCGGACTCTCATGCAGAAGGTATTGCCGTTGTCGGACTCTCTTGCCGATTCCCTGGGGCAGAGACATTGGAGTCATATTGGTCGTTACTATCCGAGGGGCGTTCGTCAATCGGCCCGATTCCGGCAGAGCGTTGGGGCTGTAAGACGCCATATTATGCCGGCGTGATTGATGGCGTCAGCTATTTTGATCCTGATTTCTTTTTGCTTCACGAAGAAGACGTAAGGGCGATGGATCCGCAAGCACTGCTCGTGTTGGAAGAGTGTCTGAAGCTCTTGTATCACGCCGGTTATACACCTGAGGAAATAAAGGGCAAGCCCGTCGGTGTTTATATCGGAGGCAGAAGCCAGCACAAACCTGATGAAGACAGCCTTGATCATGCCAAGAATCCGATCGTGACAGTCGGCCAAAATTATTTAGCCGCTAATCTTTCACAATTTTTTGATGTCCGCGGTCCAAGTGTTGTAGTTGACACTGCATGCTCGTCAGCTTTGGTCGGCATGAATATGGCCATTCAGGCGCTGCGTGGCGGAGATATTCAATCCGCCATAGTCGGCGGTGTCAGCTTGCTGAGCTCAGATGCGTCTCACAGGCTGTTTGACCGGCGCGGCATTTTAAGCAAGCATTCATCCTTCCATGTGTTTGATGAGCGTGCTGACGGAGTTGTGTTAGGTGAAGGCGTCGGAATGGTCATGCTAAAAACCGTAAAACAGGCACTGGAAGACGGAGATATCATATATGCTGTCGTCAAAGCGGCCTCGGTCAATAACGACGGAAGAACGGCGGGACCTGCAACACCTAATCTTGAGGCACAAAAGGAAGTCATGAAAGATGCGCTTTTCAAAAGCGGAAAAAAACCAGAGGACATCAGCTACCTTGAGGCAAACGGGTCAGGTTCAATCGTAACCGATCTCCTTGAGCTAAAAGCGATCCAATCAGTGTACCGTTCTGGGCACTCATCGCCTCTTTCTCTTGGCTCAATCAAGCCGAACATCGGGCATCCGCTATGTGCTGAAGGGATCGCCAGCTTCATTAAGGTTGTGCTGATGCTGAAAGAGCGCCGCTTTGTCCCATTTTTATCAGGTGAAAAAGAGATGGCGCATTTCGATCAACAGAAAGCGAACATCACGTTCAGCCGAGCCCTGGAAAAATGGACAGATTCGCAGCCTACTGCGGCTATTAACTGCTTTGCCGATGGGGGGACGAATGCCCATGTCATCGTAGAGGCGTGGGAAAAAGATGAAAAACACGCCATCAAGCGCAGTCCAATATCGCCTCCTCAATTAAAGAAACGAATGCTTTCGCCAGGCGAGCCAAAGCTGGAAGCGGAGACTTCAAAAATGACTGCGGCAAACATATGGGATACTTATGAGGTGGAGGTCTAACGTGAAAAAGATAACGAAACAACTCACATTATCGTTAAAAAATCCGTTTATTTATCACCATGTGGTTTACGGACAAAATGTCCTGCCGGGATTGGCTTATATCGATATAATCTACCAGATATTCAGAGAACACGGTTTCTCCTGCTCAGAGCTTCAGCTGCGGAATTTATCCATCTATCAGCCATTGACGGCGGAACAGGATGCAGTAATTGTTTTGAATATCCAATGCGCGGAGAAAAAAGAAGGACAGTGGCAAATCACAGCCAAGGGAATTGAAAAACGTGATGGGAAAGAAGCTTCAGAAGAAAAGCTCTATATGAAGGCTGACATGCACGCAGACTCCCCAGCCATATTTGAAGAAACACTGGATCTCAGTCAAATCAAAGCATCTGCACAGAACGTTGTTCAGCTTGATGATGTATATGAACAATGCAGACGTCAGGAATTGGTGCACAGCGAATATATGAAAGCAAAAGGCTGCATCTATGAAGAGGAAGACGGCGTCCTTCTTGAGCTTTCTCTCGGTTCGGAGGCCATGCTTCACGCAGAAGGCTTTATGTTTCACCCGACTCTCATAGACGGGAGCGGGGTGGGTGCCAATCATTTGCTCACATCTTTGCTTAAAGGAGAACAGAGGCTGTATTTGCCTCTGTTCTATGAATCCTTTTCCGCTTCTGCACTTTTGCAAACGGATTGCATGACAAGAATTAAGCGCTCCTCCGTCCGGCGGGAAAAAGAGCTGATTTATGTAACACTTGAATTTTTTAATGCGTCGGGAGAAAAAGTGGCTGAGTTGAAAAACTTTACAAGCAAATTGGTGCGAGAAGCGGAGCTGATTAGCGGAAAACATCAAGATGCACAGGAGACACAGATGACAAGAGCGGACACTGCTGAGCGTGATAAACCTGCTGACATGGTATCTTCTCCCGTTAATTCCTATAGTGAGGCTGAACAGTTCGTAAGCCAATTAATCGCAGAGAAAATCAATAAGCCGGTAGAACAAGTTGAAAAACAGGTCGGTTATTACCAAATGGGACTGAATTCATCGGGCTTGCTTGAGGTGGTAGAAACGATCAGTGATAAGATCGGTGAGAGCCTTTCGCCGACTCTTCTGTTTGAGCATACCACCATAGCGGAACTGTCAGCGTTTCTTGCCGAGGAATATGCTGAGCATTTTAGTGCCGCTGGTTCTCTTGGCCAGAATGAAAGAGCACGCGTTTCCGACAGCATAAACGACCATAAGACTGTTGAAGGCTCTCGTCCTGCACCTATTGAGGCAGCAGGCGATATTGCGATTATCGGCTTGGCGGGCAGGTATCCGAAGGCAGCCAATATTCATGAATTTTGGAACAATCTGAAAGAGGGTAAGGACTGCGTTAGTGAGATTCCTGAGTCGCGCTGGGATTGGCAGCGACTTGAAGGAATCACATCTCCTTCGGGTAAGGACATTTCCAAATGGGGAGGATTTATTGATGATCCCGACTGCTTCGATCCCCAATTTTTCAGAATCACGCCAAGAGAAGCGGAGACAATGGACCCTCAAGAGCGGCTGTTTTTAGAAACATGCTGGGAAACGATTGAAGATGCGGGCTATACGCCAAAGACGTTGGCCAAGCCTAAAGGACGAAATAAAAGGCAGCATGTAGGAGTTTTTGCAGGCGTCATGCACAAGGATTATACATTAGTCGGAGCTGAAGAAGCATCAGCAGAAAATGTGTTTCCTCTTTCGCTCAACTATGCGCAAATCGCCAACCGTGTTTCTTACTTTTGTAATTTCCACGGTCCGAGTATGGCTGTCGATACGGTATGTTCATCCTCTTTGACCGCAGTGCACTTGGCGTTGGAAAGCATACGTCACGGTGAGTGCGATGTTGCGTTAGCAGGCGGAGTGAACCTGTCTTTGCACCCGAATAAATATATGACATACGGGGTCTGGGATATGTTTTCCACTGACGGACACTGCCGTACGTTTGGAAAGGATGGAGACGGTTATGTGCCTGCAGAGGGTATAGGCGCGGTTTTATTAAAGCCTTTGCGCCAGGCAGAGGAAGACGGAGATCGCATTTATGCAGTTATTAAAGGAAGTGCTGTGAATCATGTGGGCACTGTAAGCGGCATTTCAGTGCCGAGCCCTGTTTCCCAAGCTGATCTGATTGAGACATGCTTGGAGAAAACGGGAATCGATCCGCGGACGATCAGTTATGTGGAAGCCCATGGAACCGGCACGTCCTTAGGAGATCCGATCGAAATACAGGGATTAGTGAAAGCGTTCCGCCAATATACGCAGGATCGGCAGTTCTGTTCAATCGGTTCTGTAAAGTCAAACATTGGGCACGCCGAATCCGCCGCGGGGATCAGCGGTTTAAGCAAGGTTGCTCTTCAGCTTCACCATCAAAAACTTGTGCCTTCTTTGCATTCGGAAGAACTGAATCCGTACGTTGATTTTGAAAAGTCTCCATTTTATGTACAGCATGAAACAGAAACGTGGAAGCAGCCTGTTATCAAGGAGAATGGGGAAGACGTCCCTTATCCGCGACGGGCGGGGATCAGTTCTTTTGGCGCAACAGGTTCAAACGCACATATTATCCTTGAGGAACATATTCCTCAAGCAGCGGAGCAGGACGTTTCTTTGTCCTCAGATTCTGACATATCCGCAGTTATTCCGCTTTCTGCCCGTAATCAAGAACGTCTCCGTGTATATGCAAAACGTCTCTTGGATTTTCTTCATGATGGGATTCAGATTAGAGATTTGGCGTATACATTGCAGGTAGGCCGTGAACCGATGGAAGAACGGGTTTCTTTCTTAGCATCCGGAATTCAAGAATTGAGCGACCAATTGAAGGCTTTTATAGAAGGACGAAAAGCCATTCAGCATTGCTGGAAGGGCCGCGTGTCAAGAGGAAGCGAACCATCGCGTCCCGCCGAATCGGTACATAAATTGCTGGAGCAAAGAAAACTCGATCAGATTGCGGAGCAGTGGGCGAACGGATCTGGTGTTGACTGGAAGCTGCTTTACGAGGGAAGCAAACCAAAGCGGATCAGCCTGCCGACTTACCCATTTGAGAGGGTGCGTTATTGGGTGCCGAAAGCGGAGAAAAAGACTGATCGTTCAAAACAGGAGCGGCACATCCTGCATCCTCTTCTGCATCAAAATGTGTCCGACATATCGGGTGTCCGCTTCCGTTCAGCGTTTACAGGACGTGAATTTTTCTTGAAGGATCATGTCATAAAGGGCGAACACGTTTTACCTGGCGCAGCTTTATTGGAGATGGTTCGGGCAGCTGTGGAAAGGGCAGCTGCGGATCAGTTCCCGACAGGATTCCGGCTCCGGAATATCGTCTGGGTCCGGCCGTTCGCCGTCACGGAACAGCAGAAAGATATAGATGTACGTCTATATCCTGAGGAAAATGGTGAGATTACATTTGAAATCTGCCGGGACCCTGAAAGCGCAGAGGAGTCGCCGATTGTATATGGGCAAGGGAGTGCAGTGCTTTGTGAGGCTGGTGAAAATCCGGTTATCAACATTGAAGAATTGAAGGCAAGCTATAATGGCCGGACGCTGTCACCTTTTGATTGCTACGAGGCTTATACAGAAATGGGTATTCATTATGGTGACAGCCACAGAGCGATCGACAGCCTATATGCCGGCGAAAACGGAGTTCTAGTGAAATTGACGATGCCTCCTGTAATCTCTGATACAGAAGACCATTATATTCTGCATCCGAGCATGATAGATTCGGCATTTCAAGCATCTATCGGTTTGAGGCTGGGAGGAGCTACGAGTTTAGAAGACAGAAAGGCAATGCTGCCTTTTGCCATACAGGATGTCCGAATCTTCAAAGGCTGCGAGGCATCTATGTGGGCGCGGATCACATATAGCGAGGGCAGTACAGCTGGGGATCGTATGCAGAAGCTTGATATCGATTTATGCAATGAAGAGGGCCAGGTTTGCGTGCGATTGACGAGCTATTCTGCAAGAGTGTTAGAAACAGATCAAGAAGGTCCTTCTGAAGCGAATGACACGCTATTGTTCGAACATATTTGGGAAGAACGTGCTGCAGAGAGGCAAGAGCTCATAGAGTACGACACGTATAAAGTCGTTGTCTGTGATGTTGGAGAACAAATGGAAAGCCTCCAAAATCATCTTGACTGTACAGTTCTGCAGCATGATACAGAGACAATTGATGAACGGTTTGAAGGTTATGCCATACAGTTATTTGAAGAAATCAAACAGCTAATGCACTCAAAAACAGGAGGACATACATTCATTCAAGTGGCGGTGCCTGCGTTGGACGAGCCTCAGCTATTAAGCGGCTTAACTGGATTGCTCAAAACGGCTGAACTGGAAAATCCAAAACTGACAGGACAGTTGATCGAAATAGAAACCGGGATGTCAGCTGGTGAGCTATTCGAAATATTGGAGGAAAACAGACGCTATCCGCGTGACACGCATATCCGCCACTGGCAAGGGAAGCGATTTGTAAGCAAGTGGAAAGAAGTGTCTGGTGAGCACCTAAGTGCTGACATGCCATGGAAGGATAAAGGCGTGTATCTGATCACAGGCGGTGCGGGCGGTCTGGGATTCATCTTTGCAACTGAAATCGCAAACCAAACGAATGATGCGGTTGTGATCCTGACAGGACGCTCTCCGCTTGATGAAAGGAAGAAGAAGAAGCTTAAAGCCTTACAGAAACTTGGCATCCAAGCGATTTACAGACAAGCTGATCTGGCTGACAAACAAACGGTTGATGCCTTATTAAAAGAAACCCAAAACGTTTACGGAGACTTAGATGGCATCATTCATAGCGCCGGTTTAATAAAAGATAATTTCATTATGAAGAAAAAGAAAGAAGAGGTTCAAACCGTTCTTGCTCCAAAGGTAGCAGGACTGATTCACCTTGACGAAGCAACGAAAGATATTCCGCTCGATTTCTTTATCCTTTTTTCCTCAGGTGCCGGAGCAGTAGGAAGCGCGGGACAGGCTGATTACGCAATGGCCAATGCATTTATGAATGCATTCAGCGAATATCGAAATGGCCAAGCAGAGCTGCATAAGCGTTACGGAAAAACTCTTTCAGTGTGCTGGCCGCTGTGGAAAGACGGGGGCATGCAAATTGATGCGGAAACTGCAAGGATGCTGAAAAGAGAAACAGGCATGGTGGCCATGGAAACAGATCGTGGGATTCAGGCGCTATATCATGGCTGGACGTCAGGAAAGCCGCAAGTGTTAGTTGCTTCCGGTGTTACTGATCGGATTCGTGCATTTTTACATGAAACGGGACATGGCAAAGGCCAATCTCACAATATCAAAAAAAGCAGTCTCAATCAGGAGGCAGAAAAAGCAGACATGATCGGGGAAATTGATGAAGAGATACTAAGAGAAAAAGCGGAGAACTATTTTAAACAGGTGCTTTCTTCGGTGATTAAGCTGCCAGCTGGCCAGATTGATGCTGAAGCTCCTCTCGAGGATTACGGGATCGATTCTATCATGATCATGCATGTAACGGGTCAATTAGAAAAAGTATTCGGATCTTTGTCCAAGACGCTGTTCTTTGAATACCAGGATATTCGGTCATTAACCCGGTATTTTATTGATTCCCGCAGAGAAAAACTGCTGGACATCTTGGGATTTGAAACGGGAAAACCTTCTGTTGAAAGAAAATCAGAACCTGAAAAACAAGAAATCCCAGTTATCCCAAGAAAGTCTGGATTTCTTCCTTTGCAAGATAAAGAGCAGAAGCAGGTAAGAGAGAAGGAAACGGAAGAAATTGCGATCATCGGTATCTCAGGTCGCTATCCGCAGGCAGACAACATTGATGAATTATGGGAAAAACTGAGGGACGGGCGAGACTGTATTACGGAAATTCCTGCAGACCGCTGGGATCACAGTCTTTATTATGACGAAGATAAAGACAAGCCTGGAAAAACCTACAGCAAGTGGGGCGGCTTCATGAAGGATGTAGACAAGTTTGACCCGCAGTTTTTCCATATTTCGCCGCGTGAGGCAAAATTAATGGACCCGCAAGAGCGTTTATTTTTGCAGTGCGTGTATGAAACGATGGAAGACGCAGGCTATACAAGAGAGCACCTCGGCCGTAAGCGTGATGCTGAGCTTGGCGGAAGCGTCGGTGTTTACGTCGGTGTCATGTACGAAGAATATCAGCTGTACGGGGCACAAGAGCAGGTGCGGGGAAGGTCTCTGGCTTTAACGGGAAATCCATCATCCATCGCGAACCGGGTATCTTATTATTTTGATTTTCACGGACCGAGTATTGCTTTAGACACCATGTGTTCTTCTTCTTTAACGGCTATCCACTTGGCCTGCCAAAGCCTGCAGCGCGGAGAATGTGAGGCGGCATTCGCGGGCGGCGTGAATGTGTCAATCCATCCAAATAAATATTTGATGCTCGGGCAGAACAAATTTATGTCCAGCAAAGGCCGATGTGAAAGCTTCGGACAGGGCGGAGACGGCTATGTGCCGGGGGAAGGCGTTGGAGCAGTGCTTTTGAAGCCATTGTCTAAAGCAGTTGAAGATGGTGATCACATTTATGGAATCATTAAGGGGACAGCCATCAACCACGGGGGAAAAACAAACGGGTACTCAGTGCCCAATCCGAATGCCCAAGCAGATGTCATCAAAAAGGCGTTTGTGGAAGCGAAGGTTGATCCGCGGACAGTCAGTTACATCGAAGCCCACGGCACGGGAACCTCTCTCGGTGATCCTATTGAAATCACAGGGCTGTCCAAAGTGTTTACGCAAGAAACCGATGACAAACAATTTTGTGCAATAGGGTCAGCCAAATCAAATATCGGGCACTGTGAGAGTGCGGCAGGTATTGCAGGAGTAACGAAGGTATTGCTCCAAATGAAATACAGGCAGCTTGCGCCTTCCCTGCATTCAAACGTGCTGAACCCGAATATTGATTTCCTTAACTCGCCGTTTAAAGTACAGCAAGAGCTAGAAGAGTGGAAGAGGCCGATCATCAGTGTCAATGGCAAAGACATCGAATTACCGAGAATCGCAGGAGTCTCTTCATTTGGTGCCGGGGGTGTGAACGCCCATATTTTAATAGAAGAGTATGCTCCGGAACCTGTGGAGGAACGTTTACCAGCGAGGAAACAGCCGGCTGTCATTGTGCTCTCAGCAAAAAATGAGGAAAGACTTCAGAAACGCGCGGAGCGATTGCTGCATGCCATTCGTGAACAAACATATGTTGAAGCAGATTTACACCGAATTGCCTATACGCTGCAAGTCGGCCGGGAAGCGATGAAAGAACGGCTGGCGTTCGTTGCGGAAACGATGCAAGAGCTTGAAGAAAAGCTGTATGAATGTATCTCCGGAACAGAAAATCGTGAATATGTCTATCGCGGACAAGTAAAGAGCAACAAAGAAGCCATTGCTGCTTTTGCTGCTGATGAGGATATGTCAAAAACAATTGAGGCATGGCTGCAAAAAGGAAAATATGCGAAGGTTTTAGACCTGTGGGTAAGAGGTTTGCGAATCGACTGGAGCACGCTATATCAGGATCAAAAACCGCGGCGCATCAGTTTACCTGCCTATCCTTTCGCAAGAGATCGCTATTGGATAGACGTAAATGCAAAGGCTGAGGAAAAAAGAACGGAGGAGCCATTCGCTCCAGTACAGCCCGTTATTCCGAAGCCGTCTGTAGACAGAGAAGCCAGTGGCAAGCCTGCCAATATTACGTTACAGCCTTTAATGACCAATCAGGATCGTTTAGAGCGTGTTCCATCAGATACAGAAACAGAGACGATCACGGCGGAAGCCTTGTGCGATGAACTGACAGCGGGCTTAGCGGAAGTGCTGTACATGGACCAAAACGAGATTGATCCAGACGAAGCATTCATAGATATCGGTATGGACTCGATTACCGGGCTCGAATGGATAAAAGCAATAAATAAACAGTATGGCACATCACTAAATGTCACAAAGGTATATGATTATCCGACAACACGTGATTTCGCTGTTTACTTAGCACACGAGTTAAGCACACAAGCTGGGGAGAAAAAACAAACGGAGACGTACACGCCGATCAGACAAAAAACAGTGGTACCTGCTGCTAAACCGGCTAATATATCTCTGCAGCCGTTAGAACATCATCAGCCAGTGCAAGAGGAAGCTGAAGAAACGATTCAATATGCAGCGGCAGAAATATCTGCATCAAGACAATATACTGTAGCAATTGAAACGCTGCATGAAAACTTGAGGGAAAGCATAGCAGACGTGTTATACATGGAGCCATACGAGGTGGATATTGACGAAGCGTTCATAGATATCGGAATGGACTCGATTACCGGACTCGAATGGATAAAAGCGGTGAACAAGCAATACGGAACGTCTTTTACGGTAACCAGAGTATATGATTATCCAACGATACGTGATTTTGCCGAAATGCTAAAGTCCGAGCTTGGAACTCATCTTGATAGAAAGATAGAGCATACTGACTCTTTCGAAGCAGCCCAGCAAAAGCCAGCAGCATCATCTCATCCAAAGCCGGCAGAACGGCCACTACAGCCTGTTCAACATCCAATAAAGAAAGAACATGAGAAGAAAACGGTTCCTGTTCTTCAAGACCGCCCGGAGGATGCGATAGCGATTGTCGGGATGTCGGGAAGATACCCGGGCGCTCGTAATGTAAGAGAGTACTGGGATAACCTGGTTCATGCGAGAAATGCCATTCGGGACATTCCAACATCACGGTGGGATGTTGACAAATACTATGATCCTGTCCTCAACAAAAAAGGGAAAGTCTATTGCAAATCAATGGGGATGCTTGATGATATTGAACATTTTGATCCGTTGTTTTTTAATATTCCGCCGTCAGAAGCTGAACTGATGGACCCGCAGCATCGAATCTTTTTGCAGGAAGGCTATAAAGCCTTTGAGGACGCTGGGTACAACGCCCGAACTTTAAATGAGAAAAAATGCGGTGTATATCTCGGCATTATGAGCAATGAATACGGGGTCATGCTGAATCGGCAGTCAAGAGCAAATGCCACCGGAAACAGCTTTGCGATCGCAGCGGCGCGTATTCCGTATTTTCTAAATTTAAAAGGGCCAGCGATTCCTATTGATACCGCATGTTCATCTTCATTGGTCGGCACTCATTTAGCGCGCCAGGCACTTATAAACAAAGAAATTGATATGGCGCTGGTCGGCGGGGTCAGCTTATACCTGACGCCGGAATCTTACATGAGTATGTGTGAGGCCGGCATGCTTTCACCTGATGGACAATGTAAAGCATTTGACAATGGCGCGAATGGTTTTGTGCCCGGCGAGGGTGCGGGTGCGCTGGTATTGAAAAGGCTGAAAGATGCGGAAGCGGACCGTGACCATATTTATGGCATCATCATTGGCTCGGGTATTAATCAGGACGGGAAAACAAACGGAATCACGGCACCGAGTGCGAAAAGCCAAATGGATCTGGAAAGAGACATATATGAAACATACGGCATACATCCTGAGAGTATCAGTTATGTCGAGATGCACGGCACAGGAACAAAACAAGGCGATCCAATTGAATTAGAAGCTCTGTCCACCGTATTTCAAGAAAAAACAGACAAAAAGCAGTTTTGCGCAATCGGTTCCGTCAAAAGCAATATTGGCCATACATCCGCGGCGGCAGGAGTAGCCGGGGTTCAAAAAGTGTTATTGTGCATGAATCATAAAACACTTGTGCCGACATTGAACTTCACGACACCGAATGAGCATTTTGAATTTGAGCATTCTCCTTTATACGTAAATACGGAGCTTAAGCCTTGGGAAACGGCTGATGGAAAACCGCGGAGAGCATGTGTGAGCTCCTTCGGATATAGCGGAACGAATGCCCATATTGTGATAGAGGAATATCAGCCTGAAAAGAGGAACGATCGATTAACAAAGCAGCACCGCTCAGCATTATTTGTACTCTCAGCGAAAAAAGAGAAGCAATTGAAGGCCTATGCGGAAGCAATGAAAGATTTCGTAACTTCCAATGAAGATATCGATCTGGAGGATATGGCATACACACTTCAGACGGGCCGGGAAGCAATGGATTATCGCATGGCGTTTTTGGCGGATTCGAGAGAAATGCTGATCAAAGCTTTAGATGATTATTTGGCTGAAATGCCGAACGGCAGCATATTTGCTGCTCACGTGAAAACGAAGAAGAGCGAAATCAAGCTGTTTGAAACGGATCATGATGCCAAAGCATTGCTGCAAACATGGATAGAGAAAAAAAGGCTGGAGAAAGTAGCAGAGCTATGGGTGAAAGGGCTGCAGATAGATTGGAACAAGCTTTATGGGGAATACACGCCTCGCCGAATCAGCCTGCCTGCTTATCCGTTCGCGGAAGAGTATTACTGGCTGCCAACTCAAGAAGGCGAACCCGAAACCATTGCTACAGCAATGCCTCAATTCGAACTGATGCCAAAGCGCTGCTTTCTGCGTAAACAGTGGCAGCCTTGTCCGATTGAACCGGCAGAAATGACGAATCAAACCGTCGCCATTTTGGCAAATGAGGAGACAATGGCATTAGCGGAAGAGCTTTCGGCGTATTTCTCGACATACCGTATATTTGACAGCCAAGAGCTGGATCGGGTATCTGCTGCTGACTATGAACACGTTGCTGGAGCAATCGATCTGATCGGGTGCGGAACGAGCCATGAGCATTCTATGGGCTGGATAAACTGGCTCCAAAAGCTGATCGAGCAAGGACGTGCAAGCAAGCATCATTTGACGGTCTTGGGTGTAACAAAGGGGCTGGAGGCCTACGCAAATGAGGGTGTTCTTTTGTCTGGTGCTTCACGGGCCGGTTTATACCGCATGCTTCAAAGTGAGTACAGCCATCTTACTTCAAGACATGCAGATATGGAATGCGAAGCCTCTCATGAGGAGCTGGCCAGACTGATTGCAGTTGAATATTATGCCAAGAGCACAGAATCAGAAGTCTGTTATCGAAACGGACAGCGATATCGCGCATATTTGACAGAGCAGCCAGCAGAAGCCGCTCTAAGTCATAAGCAAGTATCGTTTTCAACAGACAAAGTCCTGCTTATTACAGGCGGGACAAGAGGTCTCGGCTTGCTGTGTGCGCGGCATTTTGTGAAAACATACGGCGTTAAGCGGCTGGTCCTTATCGGCCGTGAAGAGCTTCCGCCGCGTGACCAGTGGAATTCGGTAAAAATTTCCTCGCTTGCCGAGAAAATAAAAGCCGTTCAAGAGCTAGAAGACATGGGTGCGCAAGTTCAGGTGCTGTCTCTGGATCTCACAGACAGGGTTGCTGTCGAACAGAGCCTGAAGACAATACACGAAACAATGGGGGCGATTGGCGGAGTCATCCATTGTGCCGGGATGGTGAACAAACAAAACCCGGCTTTTATCAGAAAATCACTAGAAGAGATCGGACAGGTGCTTGAACCGAAAGTCGAAGGTCTGCAAACGTTGTTTGACCTGCTTCAAGATGAACCATTGGCGTTTTTCACCTTGTTTTCATCAGTATCAGCGGCCATCCCTGCACTAGCAGCAGGACAAGCTGATTACGCGATGGCAAATGCTTTTATGGATTATTTTGCGGAGGCTCATCAAGATAAATGTCCCATTGTAAGCATTCAGTGGCCTAACTGGAAGGAGACCGGTTTAGGCGAGGTTCGAAGCAAAGCTTTAGAACAAACTGGATTGATCAGTTTGACAAACGACGAGGGATTACAGCTGCTTGACCAGATTCTATCAGACAGACAGTATGCTGTCGTGCTGCCGGCAGTACCAGATACAAACGTTTGGAAGCCGGATAAGCTGATGCAGCCGTCATTGCCTGTCGAAGCTCTCTCGCATCCTGAGACGAAAGAGCAAACCAGCACTCGCAACCTGTTCCCTGAAACAGTCGACTGGCTCGTAACTCTTTTTTCAGATGAACTGAAAATAGCTGCAGAAGACTTTGAAACGGATGAACCTTTCCAAGAATACGGAATCGACTCGATTATATTGGCCCAGCTGGTACAGCAGATGAACCAACAATTAAATGGAGATATTGATCCGTCAATCTTGTTTGAATACCCGACAATAGAATCCTTTGCACACTGGCTCATTTCGAAATATGACATATCAGCTGTTTTACAGCCATCTGTTCCTGAGAAACAGACACCTCTCAAGCCGCAATCAGCAATGAAACAGAAGCTGGTGCCAGAACAGCGGCCGCAACAGATAAGCCATGAAAAAACGGCACTTCTTGCTGAGGACATCGCTATCATCGGTCTTAGTTGCAGGTTCCCGGGAGCAGAAACCCTAGAGGAATACTGGGATTTAATACGTGATGGACGGTCTGCGATTGCGCCTGTTCCGCCTGAACGATTCGGGAACTCCAGCTCGAATTACGCGGGCCTCATTGATGAAATGAACCGATTTGATCATGATTTCTTCATGATGTCCGAAAGCGATGTCAGAGCGATGGACCCTCAAGCTTTGGCTGTATTGGAGGAAAGCTTGAAGCTATGGTATCACGCGGGTTATACAGAGAAAGAAGTGAAAGGCATGAGGGCTGGTGTTTATATAGGAGGCCGCAGCCAGCACAAGCCTGATCCGGCCAGTCTTTCAAAAGCAAAAAATCCGATAGTCGCTGGTGGACAAAACTATTTAGCGGCTAACATCTCACAATTTTTTGACTTGAAGGGACCGAGTATTGTCCTGGATACCGCTTGTTCCTCTGCACTGGTGGGGCTGAATATGGCCATTCAGGCTCTGCGAAGCGGAGATATTGAGGCAGCGGTTGTAGGCGGCGTCAGTTTGCTTGATGCTGATGCGCATCGAATGTTTCATGAGCGCGGACTTTTATGTGACAAACCGTCATTCCATATTTTTGATAAGCGGGCAGACGGTGTCATTTTAGGAGAAGGCGTGGGCATGGTTCTCGTCAAAACCGTCAACCAAGCGGTTGAAGACGGAGATTCCATATATGCAGTCATTAAAGCCGCTGCGATTAATAATGACGGAAGAACGGCAGGCCCATCATCTCCGAATCTCGAGGCACAAAAGGACGTCATGCTGTCAGCGCTTGAAAAAAGCGGCAAAAAGACTGAAGAGATCAGCTATCTCGAAGCGAACGGATCGGGGTCGGCAGTAACAGATTTACTTGAATTAAAGGCAATCCAGTCCATTTACCGTTCTGAATCAAAGGCTCCGTTAGGGCTGGGATCGGTGAAACCTAACATCGGCCATCCATTATGTGCAGAGGGAATTGCGAGCCTGATTAAAGTAGCTTTAATGCTGAAGCATAGACAATTGGTTCCGTTCCTGTCAGGTAATGAAAATATGCCGTATTTTGATATAGAAAAAACAGATTTGTATTTCAGCAGATCGCAAGCCGAGTGGAAGGAGACAACGCCGGCTGCGGCAATTAATTGTTTTGCAGATGGCGGAACGAACGCCCATCTCATTATAGAAGGTTGGAGAGACTCGGCTGAGCGTCCAATTAGAAGAAAACCTCTGCCTTTGCCGGAATTAAATAGGCAGCCCGTTTTAATCAAACCATCAGCTCAAAACGTGCAGAAAAAAGTGCATTCAGACACAGGGGCTTCTAAAGATATGTTTTGGAAAACTTTCAAATAAGAGAGGAGTGGGAAAATGATAACTGAACAACTGCACATTTCATTAAATAATCCAATCATGTCCAACCACAAGGTATATGGACAAGCGTTATTACCCGGCCTTGCTTATATAGATTTAATCTACCAAGTATTCCAGGAACATGGTTATGCATACCAAGAGCTTGAATTAAAAAACCTAACCATTTTTTACCCTTTGATCGCAGATGAGTCATATGACATTGCCCTGACCATTCACGTGTCTGAAAGAAAGGAAGGGACATGGTCCATCATCATCGACGGACAAAAACAGCATGGAGAATCACTATCTGACAAGAGACAATATGTGACTGCTGACATGCATCGTAAAGAGCAAACCGCTTTTGCCGAATCAATAGACCTTAATCAGTGGAAAAGTACAGCTGACAGGATTCTGAATTTAGATGAAATCTATGAACAATGCCGATCTCAAGAGTTAGTGCATACCGGCATGATGAAGGCGGAAGGACAGATTTATGAAGCCAAAGAGGGGGCTGTAATTGATTTAGCAGTCGGACAGGAAGCATTGCGTCATTCTGATGCTTTTCTGTTTCATCCGACGCTTATTGACGGCAGCGGCATAGGTTCAAGCTGCCTGATCTCAGATCAAACGATGTACCTGCCATTGTATTATGAATCGTTTTCTGCTTCAGAACGATTGCAAAAAGGATGTACAGCACGGATCCTCTCCTCATCTGTGCGCCAAAAGAAAGAACTCACTTATATGACGATTGAATATTTTAATTCAGCAGGACAAAAAGTGGCCGAGCTGAAACAATTTGCAGGCAAGTCTGTACGGAATATGTCAGCCTTTCATTCTGCAAAAGAAATTCAAGAAGAAAGAGCTGCTGTCTCTCAGAACATCAGTCGGGACTATCCCGCATTTGAAATGTATTTGCGTCAGCTGCTTGCTAAGCAGCTTGAAAGGCCGGCAGAACAAATGGATATCCACGCTGGGTACTATGAGCTTGGTCTGGATTCTTCGTCATTGCTTACCGTGGTTCAGGAAATTGGAGATAAGGTTGGGGCGGATCTTGCTCCGACACTGCTGTTTGAATTTACAACAATTGCAGAACTAGCTGCTCATCTTGCTGATCACTATTCAATTGGAGAGGCGGACGATGCTGTCCGCCAATCTCCTTCACCAATTGATGGTGTTACCTCTTCACCAGAGATCGGGGAGGACATAGCCATTATCGGAATGGCGGGACGCTATCCTAAGGCGAAAAATATACAGGAATTTTGGGAACAGCTTAAAGCGGGTACCGACTGCATCACAGAGATTCCAAACTCACGCTGGGAATGGAAAGAAAGCGATGGACTGGATTCACCTGCAGGCAAGCCGCTCTCGAAATGGGGCGGCTTTATCGAGGAGGCTGATTGCTTTGATCCTCAATTTTTCAGAATCTCTCCGCGTGAAGCGGAAATGATGGACCCTCAGGAACGCTTATTTTTAGAGACGTGCTGGGAAGCTATTGAAGATGCGGGTTATACACCAGAGACAATTGCTTCACCGCAGGGAGAAAATAAAAGACAGCATGTCGGTGTGTTTGCCGGCGTTATGCATAAGGACTATTCTCTTATAGGAGCTGAAGCTCTATCAGAACACAATCCATTTCCTTTATCGCTGAATTATGCGCAAATCGCCAACAGGGTCTCTTACTATTGTAATTTCCACGGCCCAAGCATGGCGGTGGACACGGTCTGCTCTTCCTCATTAACTGCGGTTCATCTGGCAATAGAGAGCATCCGGAATGGAGAATGCGAGGCCGCGCTTGCCGGAGGCGTCAATTTGTCACTGCATCCGGCTAAATATATCAGCTATGGCAGTGTAGGGATGCACTCAAGTGACGGCTATTGCCATACTTTCGGCAAAGGCGGGGATGGCTACGTATCTGGAGAAGGTGTCGGCACAGTATTGCTAAAACCGCTGCGAAAAGCTGAACAGGACGGTGACCGAATCTATGCTGTCATCAAAGGCAGTGCGATAAATCATGTAGGAAAAGTAAGCGGAATTACAGTACCGAGCCCGGTAGCTCAAGCTGATGTAATCGAAGCATGTCTAGAAAAAACAGGAATTGATCCGCGCACCATCAGCTATGTTGAAGCCCATGGCACTGGCACCTCATTGGGAGATCCGATTGAAGTACAGGGGTTAGTAAAAGCTTTCAGCCGCAATACGCAGGACAAGCAATTCTGTTCAATCGGTTCTGTGAAATCAAATATTGGCCATGCTGAAGCTGCAGCCGGCATTAGCGGCTTAACGAAGACTGTCCTGCAGCTGCATCATAAAACCTTGGTGCCGTCATTACATTCAGAAGAGCTGAATCCTTATTTGAAGCTTGATCAAACCCCATTTTTTGTCCAGCATGAAACAAAGGAATGGGAGCAGCCATCTTTTACAGAAAACGGGGTGGACGTCACATATCCCCGCCGTGCCGGTTTAAGTTCGTTTGGCGCTTCAGGATCAAATGCGCATCTTATTTTGGAAGAATATATTCCGGCAGAGAGCCATTCAGAGACGATTTTAACGAAAAATGAAGAAATAGTGATACCTTTGTCTGCGAGAAACAAAGATCGTCTGCAGGCTTACGCTCTTAAACTTCTTGATTTTCTTAGCGAGGACGTCAATCTTTTAGCGTTAGCTTATACCATGCAGGCAGGACGGGTTGAAATGGAGGAGCGTGCGGCCTTCATTGTAAAAGACATAAAAGATTTAACGGCTAAACTTCGGGCGTTTGCCAATGGCGAAGAAGAGATCGAGGGCTGCTGGACCGGACGAGCCAAGGAGAATCAGGAGGCGGCTGGGCTAGCATCGGTAAATGCGCTGAATAACAATTTGATAAGAGACAGTGAAATGATGGAAATGGCGAAAGCATGGGTTCAAGGAAAGCGGGTCACCTGGGACGACCTATACGGCGATCGCAAGCCGCTTAAGATCAGTGTTCCGACCTATCCGTTTGCAAGGGAGCGCTACTGGATCTCGGTTCCTGAAATGAAAACCAGCACTGTGAATCATATCTTACATCCGCTGGTGCACCGCAATACATCAGACTTTACTGAGCAGCGCTTTAGCTCTGTATTTACAGGCACGGAATTTTTCCTGTCAGATCATGTTGTACAGGGACAGAAAATTTTGCCGGGCGTTGCCTATTTAGAAATGGCAAGGGAAGCAGCGGAAAAAGCTGCAGGCGATCTGGACGGCGAACAAAGAGTGGTGTCGCTTAAAGACATTGTGTGGGTGCGTCCTATCACGATAGAAAGTGAACCAAAAGAAATACATATTGGCCTTTTTCCTGAGGATAACGGGGACATTTCCTTTGATATTTATAGCAGCTCTGAACATAAAGAAGAAGCCCTGACGATACACTGCCAAGGTCGCGCTGTCATTTCAGATGAAGCGGAGACTTCCATTTTAAACCTTTCATCAATACAGACAGAATGCAGCCTGGACACAGTGACGTCAGAACAATGCTATGCAGCGTTTCGAAAGATTGGGCTTGACTATGGCGAGGGCTATCAAGGGATTGAAAAAGTCTATGTCGGCAAAGATCAATTGCTTGCAAAAATCTCGTTACCCGCTTTTCTAAAAAACGACAAGCAGCATTTTGCGCTCCACCCGAGTTTGATGGATTCCGCGTTCCATGCCACAGTCGGTTTTATCGTTAGCTCAGTCAATGCCGCTGGACAAGCTCAGACGCTGTCTCTTCCATTTGCGTTACAGGAGGTTGATATTTTCAGCCCATGTCCAGAGAAGATATGGTCTTATATTCGATACAGTTCAGACAGTAAAGCGGAGAACAAAGTCAGAAAGTATGACATTGATTTATGTGATGAGAACGGACGTGTTTGTGTGCGAATGAAGGGTGCCTCGATGCGGGCACTTGATGGAGAGCAGCATTCAAAGCCGCAACTATTAACTGATTCTCAGCTGACCGGGCATACGGTGATGATCCCCGTCTGGGAACCAGTCTCTCTAGAAGCGGAGGATAATGCTTCGTTTGCTGGTAAAAGAGCTGTTTTATGCGGAGCTGCTGAAGCTGATCGGACTTTCATAAAGCATCATTATCCGCAAATTTCCTTTGTCGATATCCGCCCTGCAGATGACATTGAGGCAATAGCGGACAAACTGCAAGCGTACGGAAGCATTGACCATGTATTGTGGATTGCCCCGTCACACCGGGGAAGTATAGGTAGTGATGGACAAGAAGAAGCTGTTCTTCACTTATTTAAGCTTGTGAAAGCATGCCTGCAATTAGGCTATGGCGAGAAACAACTTGAATGGTCTCTTGTGACCGTCCAAGCGCAGCCGGTTACGCAACATGAGGCAGTACAACCCGCTCATGCAAGCATTCATGGGCTTGCCGGCACAATGGCAAAGGAATATCCACACTGGAAAATCCGTCTTCTCGATCTTGAAAAAGGCTGCACATGGCCGGTAAATCACATGTTTGCGCTCCCAGCTGACCGCCTTGGCCATGCTTGGGCCTATCGTAATCAGCAATGGCATCAGCAGCAATTGATCCCATATCGGTCCTCACTGTCAGGCGACACGCTATATCGGAAAGGCGGAGTCTATGTGGTCATCGGAGGAGCCGGGTATATCGGAGAGGCGTGGAGTGAGTACATGATCCGCCGCTACCAGGCGCAAATCGTTTGGATTGGGCGAAGTCAACTTAATGCTGCCATCCAGTCAAAAATAGACCGACTTTCGGCGCTTGGCCCTGAGCCTTTCTACATTGCAGCCGATGCAGCCGATAAGCATTCACTGCAGCAGGCTTATGAACAAGTGAAAAAACGTCATCCTCATATTCACGGGATTGTTCACTCTGCGATGGTTTTATTTGAGCAAAGCCTGGAAAAAATGAAGCCGGAAGAATTCACCGCTGGACTGGCGGCGAAGATCGATGTCAGTATTCGGATGGCCCAAGTGTTCCGCCAGGAGAATGTAGATTTTGTTTTATTCTTCTCTTCGCTTGTAGCCCATATCAAAAATGTGAAGCAAAGCCATTATGCCTCTGGCTGTACATTTGCAGATGCTTTTGCTCACCAGCTTTCTCAGAGCTGGGCATGCCCTGTAAAAGTCATGAACTGGGGATATTGGGGGAATAGTGAAGCGGCTGAGGATGAACATTATGTACAGCTCATGAATCAAATCGGCTTAGGTTTAATTGAGCCCGCGGAGGCTATGAAGGCGCTGGAAGCACTGCTTTCTGGGCCAGTCAGCCAAACAGCTTTCATTCATACGACAAAGCCTGTAGCAGTCGAAGGCGTGAATCAGAATGAATTCATCACTCTTTATCCAGAGCAACCTTCAGCAGATGCAGAGAGCCTGATGGAGCGTCTGCCGACTACGGGACGATTTCAAAGAGTGACACATGAAGAGCTTGATGATCTTCTTTACAGGCTGTTGTTAGGACAGCTGCAAACAGCCGAGCTGTTTGATGGTTATACATTATCGGTTGAACGTCTTCAACAATATAAGACTCGTGAATTTTATGGAAAATGGATTCGGCAAAGCAGCGAATTTCTCTTGCAGCATGGCTATCTTAAGAAAGTTGGAGATTCATTGGTGAGGAAGGACCAAGCAGAGGATATCGAGCTGCTTTGGCTAGAATGGAACGCGAAAAAAGAAAAGTGGCTTAAAGACAGCGAGACAAAGGCGATGGTTGTATTAGCAGAGGCCATGCTGCAAGCATTACCGGATATTTTGACAGGGAAAGTCCCTGCAACAGATATCATGTTCCCGCATTCCTCGATGGAACTGGTGGAAGGCATTTATAAGCATAACCAAGTGGCAGACTATTTTAATAAAGTGCTTGCCGATACATTATTAGCTTATCTGGATGAACGTCTGAAGCACGACCCTGAGGCATCGATTCGCATTATGGAAATAGGCGCAGGCACAGGCGGCACGAGTGCCGGAATCTTTGAAAAACTGAAACCATATCAAAAGCACATCAATGAATATTGCTATACAGATCTGTCTAAAGCATTTTTGCTGCATGCAGAAAAGGAATATGGGGCGGAAAATCCGTACCTGACATATCAGCTTTTTGATGTGGAAAAACCGATTGATCAGCAGGAATTTGAAGCGGGAGGCTATGATGTCGTCATTGCCGCTAATGTCCTTCACGCAACAAAAAATATCCGTCAAACACTGCGGCATACAAAAGCGGTAATGAAAAACAACGGAATGCTGCTGCTGAATGAAATGGCGGGAAACAGCCTGTTCCCTCACATCACCTTTGGTCTTTTGGAAGGCTGGTGGCTGTATGAAGATCCTGCAGTGCGGATTCCCGGCTGTCCAGGCTTACATCCTGACAGCTGGAAAGCGGCACTTGAAAGCGAAGGCTTTGAATCTGTCTTTTTCCCGGCCGAGGCGGCACATGATCTGAGTCACCAAATCGTCGCAGCCTCAAGCAACGGGCTGGTTCGACGTATGATGAAAAATGTGATCTTGCCGGAGAAGGTTGTTTCACAAGCGTCTAATCAGGAGCCAGCCTACATTCATACCATAGATTCAGAGGAAGCTGGACAATCGAAACATGCTCTCCTAAGAGAAAAAAGCACAGAATATATGAAAAAACTAATCGGGGAAACGTTGAAAATTCCTGCAGGAAAGATTGAGTCATCTGAACCTCTTGAAAAGTACGGTATTGATTCTATCGTTGTTGTCCAGCTGACGAATACATTGCGTAAAGAATTTGACCATGTAAGCAGCACTTTATTTTTCGAGTACCAGACCATTGACGCATTAGTGGAGCATTTCATCAAAACAAAAACAGAAGCTCTGATGAAATTAACAGGTCTTGACCGTCAAGTTCAACAACATACACCGGCCGAAAGCAGAACCCAATCTTCACAGAAACCTGATCAGGCCGCTAAAAGAACACGGCGCTTTCGCAAGCTTGGCTTCAGCGGGGAGAAAGAAACACCGACAAACACTCTTGCAAGCCGTGACGTTGCCGTTATCGGCATTTCTGGACGCTATCCTCAGGCGGAAACAGCAGAAGACTTTTGGAACAACCTAAAAGAAGGAAGAAATTGTATTGAGGAAATTCCGAAAGATCGCTGGGATTGGAAAGCTTATTACGATAAAGAAAAAGGAAAAGAAGGATCAATTTATACGAAATGGGGCGGATTTATCAAGGATATGGACAAGTTTGACCCATTATTCTTTCAGATTTCTCCGCTTGAGGCAGAAAGAATGGACCCTCAGGAGCGATTATTTCTGCAAACCGCTTATGCAAGTATTGAAGACGCGGGATACACGCCTGACTCGCTCTGTTCAAGCAGAAAAATCGGCGTCTTTGCCGGAGTCATGAACAAAAATTATCCGACTGGCTACGGCTATTGGTCTATCGCCAACAGAATATCCTATTTACTGAATTTCCAAGGCCCGAGTCTTGCAGTCGATACAGCCTGCTCATCCTCCCTGACAGCGATTCATTTAGCGCTGGAAAGCATCTATAGCGGATCGAGTGATTGTGCCATTGCCGGCGGTGTCAATTTAGTTGTCGACCCGGTTCACTATCAGAATTTATCTGTCATGAATATGCTCTCTGCTAGTGATACATGTAAATCATTCGGCGATGATGCAGATGGATTTGTCGACGGTGAAGGCGTAGGCGCCATTGTGTTAAAGCCGCTGCAGCAAGCAATAGCGGACGGTGACCATATTTACGGTGTGATAAAGGCAAGTGCCATTAATAGCGGAGGAAAAACAAATGGATACACGGTTCCAAATCCTCATGCACAGGCACAGGTGATTAAAGAAGCAATTGAGCGCGCCGACATTCCTGCCCGAACCATCAGTTATTTAGAGGCGCATGGAACAGGCACTGCATTAGGAGATCCGATTGAGATAGCGGGGTTAACAAAAGCATTCGAGAAAGATACGCAGGAGAAACAGTTTTGTGCGATCGGCTCCAGCAAATCAAATATCGGCCATTGTGAAAGTGCAGCCGGAATTGCAGGGCTGACAAAAATACTTTTTCAGTTTAAATATGGCCAAATTGCGCCATCATTGCATGCTCAGCGGTTGAATCCGAACATCGAGTTCAGCCATACGCCATTTGTCGTTCAGCAGCAACTTGGTGAATGGAAACGCCCGGTGATTGGCGGGCAAGAGGTGCCTAGGCGCGCTGGCTTGAGCAGTTTTGGCGCCGGAGGGTCCAATGCCCATATCATCCTGGAAGAATATATTCCAAGAACGGGGGCGCAAACGCCGAAAGACCATCCTCCAGCGCTGATTGTGCTGTCGGCCAAAAACATGGAACGTTTGCAAGAAAAAGCGGAACAGCTGCTTACAGCCATCAAACAAAAAAGGTACTGCGAAACAGACCTGATCAGGATCGCCTATACCTTGCAAACAGGCCGTGAAGCAATGGAGGAACGGCTGGCCTTTATAGCGGAATCACTAGAGGATCTTGAGAGAAAGCTGAACGATTTTATCGAAAACAAAGCAGACAGCCTGTATCTGGATCGCATCGATGATAACAAAAAAGCGTTAGCAGTCTTATCAGCGGATGAGGATACGGAAAAAATCATAGAAGCATGGATGAGCAAAGGGAAATACACGAAACTGCTGGATCTTTGGGTGAAAGGCTTGTCTTTCGACTGGGGCATGCTGTACGGCACCCAAACGCCTGTCCGGATCAGTCTTCCGGCATATCCATTTGCAAAAGAACGTTACTGGGCACCAGGCGCGGCAAAGGCCCCGGTGTCTATAGAACAGGATCATGATCAGCAAACAGAAGAACCTTTCAAGGTTATGACGTTTCAAGAAGTGTGGAAAGAAGAGCCGGCGACTCTCACATCGAAACGTATCAAAACGCTCATCTGTTTTCTGACTGAAAGAGAAAAGCAAAACGCATTTGCTTCAGCCCTGAAAAACGTTGATCAAGACACCAAGGTCATTTTTATATCACAGGGCGAAGTGTACAGCAAACAGTCTGAATATAGCTACCAGATTGTGCGGCAAGAACCCGTTACTTTTGAAAAGGCCTTCCAGAGCATTAAAGAAGAACTTGGAGAGCCAGATGCAATCCTCTATATGTGGCCTATGGAAGACAAGCGCTGTATAAAGGACCATTCCTGTATTGTTTACCTATTACAAGGTATGTCCGCAGCAAAGCTTCATCCTTCACGGCTGCTGCTGGCAGGATGTTTTGAAGATAGTCTTGACCGAAGTTATCTGGAATCATGGATTGGCTTCGAACGTTCACTCGGGCTTGTCCTTCCGCACACAAAAGTGACTGGAATCTTTCAGCCCGCGGAACAAGGATCGATGGATGATTGGACACGTAAAGTCTGGGCAGAATTACAGGCTTCAACTGAACAAACGGTTTTGTATCAGAATCTGAAACGATATGTAAATCACATTGAACAGACAACGATACAACCGGACAACAGCAAATTGAAGTCTGGCGGTACTTACCTGATTACAGGCGGTGTAGGAGGGCTTGGTTATTTATTTGCCAAGCATTTGGCCAAAAACTATGCCGCAAACCTGATTTTGACAGGGAGGTCGCCTTTTAATGATGAGAAGCAAAAGCAAATAAAAGAATTAAAGGATCTAGGCGGCGAAGCGATGTATGCAGAAGCAGATGTGTCTGATCCTATCGCAATGGGAGACTGCGTAAAAAGAGGGAAAGACCGATTCGGTGCCATCAACGGTGTTATTCATGCAGCCGGAATCGAGAGCGACTCTGCTATTTTTGACAAAAAGATCGAAAGCTTCCAGCGCATCATTGAACCGAAAATCAACGGCACGATAGCGCTTGATGAATGGCTTAAAAATGAAGACCTTGATTTTATGTGTTATTTTTCTTCTTCTTCTGCGGTTTTAGGGGATTTTGGATGTTGTGATTATGCGATTGGCAATAGGTTTCAGATGGCTTACGCACAATACAGAAATGAGCTGCATAACGGTAAAACGTTTGTCATCAACTGGCCTGTGTGGAAGGATGGCGGAATGAAGATCGGTGATGAGGAAACAACGGATATGTACCTGAAATCAAGCGGCCAACGCTTCCTAGAAGCCGAGGAAGGTATCCGTATGTTTGAGCACATCCTAGCTCAGCAGGATGCTCAGCATCTCGTGATAGCCGGTCAGCCCAGCCGTGTCAGCAGATTTTTAGGAATGACTGAACCAGCTATTCCAGAACCGGCCACTCAAGCCCCTCTAGCACAAGAAAACAAGGATGAGGTAAAAACACTAAGCATTGAAAAGCGTTTAGAACACGACTTGAAAGAGCATATTCACACATTGCTTAAGATTTCAAAGGACAAGCTGAATTTGAACAAAAATTGGGCCGACTTCGGATTTGATTCGATCTATTTGGCTAAATTCTCGAACGTGTTATCAAAGCATTTCAACATCGAAGTGACACCGGCTTTATTTTTCGGCTATTCAACTTTACAAGAATTGATCAGCTTTTTCTTAACCGATCATAAAGAGCTGATTGAAGCATTTTACCGGGATGATGCATCAGAGGCGCAAAAGCCCCCTGAAGCTTATGCAGTAATTCCTGTAGCTTTAGAACCAGAAGCCAGTAAAAAAAGCATTCGGCAGGTTCACGATGAGCCTATTGCCATTATCGGCATGAGCGGCAGGTTCCCTCAAGCTGATTCGGTCCATGAGCTGTGGGATAATCTGAAAAACGGTAAATCGTGTATCTCTGACATTCCGGGCGAACGCCGGGACTGGGGGAGAGCTAACAGAGATCCAGAAAAAGCAGTGCCAAGGTGGGGTGCATTTTTGAAGGACATAGACCGGTTTGATCCGCTGTTTTTTCAAATATCGCCTAAAGAAGCCGAAAGCATGGACCCGCGTCAGCGCATTTTTCTAGAGGAAGCATGGCACACGTTTGAAGACGCCGGCTATATGGGAGATCGGATAAAAGGAAAATCCTGCGGTGTTTATGTAGGTGTGGAAGAAGGGGAATATGCGCATCTAACCGGAGATACGGATTACATTAACGGAACACAAAACGCCACATTGTCTGCGAGAATCGCATACGCATTGGATTTAAAAGGGCCTAATATGGCTTTGACAGCAGCATGTTCATCTGGACTGGTGGCGATTCACCAGGCATGTTCAGCTCTGCGTCAGGGGGATTGTGAAATGGCTTTAGCGGGCGGCGTCAGCTTGAATATTTCTCACATGTCTTTTGAGGCGCTGACAAGGGCCGAAATGCTGTCTCCGAACGGACAATGCAAAGTGTTTGACCAGGATGCCAATGGTCTTGTGCCAGGTGAAGCGGTGGCTGCTGTTCTCTTGAAACCATTATCAAAGGCAATTGAAGATAAAGATCATATTTATGGCTGCATCAAGGCCAGCGGCGTGAATTACGATGGCAAAACCAACGGCATTACTGCGCCAAATCCTTTTAGCCAGGCAGAATTGATCGAAAACATTTATGAAAAAAATGAAATCAATCCGCTCGATATTCAATATGTGATGGCGCACAGTACCGGCTCGAATCTTGGTGATCCGCTTGAGGTCCAAGCGTTAACGAGCGTGTTCAGCAAATATACGAAGCAGAAGCAATTCTGTATGATCAGCTCAATTAAACCTTTAATCGGACATACATTTGCAGCGTCAGGAACGGTTGCTTTAATCAGTATGCTGATGGCTATGAAAAACCAGATCATTCCGGCCACTCATCACTGTGAATCGGAAAACCCGTATATTCCGTTTAAAGAAAGCCCATTTGTGCTTTGCAAAGAAAACCGTTCGTGGATCAAGAAAAATCAGAAGCCGAGGATGGGAACGATCAGCACGACTGGAATCAGCGGCACCAATGCACATGCAGTCATTGAAGAATACATTCCGGATGATCAGCCGTCCACACAGCGGCATCAAGGGTCACCGCAGATCTTTGTGATTTCAGCCCAAAATGACGATCGGCTTCAGGATGCTGCCTGCCGCATGATTGCGTATCTGGAGCAGAATCATAACCTTTCTTTACCTGATGTGGCATATACGCTTCAGGTTGGGAGAAAAGCCATGGAAGCAAGGCTCGCGATCGTTGCAAACAATCAGGAGCAATTGGTGCGAAAATTGAAGGAATATGTGGAAGCAATGAAGAATGGTGGGGTATCAGGCCAACAGAGATCCCTTTATACAGGATATACAGAAGGGATTTTAGAAGAACAAGATGAAGCAGTTCTGCAAGCTCTCGCAAAAGAAAGAAATTTGGAAAACATCGCGGAATGCTGGGTGAAAGGATATCAGATTCCTTGGGAACTCCTTCATGATGGCGATGACGTTCGGATGGTTTCTTTACCTGGTTATCCATTTGCAAGGGAACGGTATTGGATTTCGTCAGGCACTCAGCAATCAGAGGCCGTTAAACAGCATTCACAAGATATGAAAACAGAGATTGACGAGCCGAATGGCAAAACCCATATTCAAAAGATCATTGTTCAATTTTTAGCACGAGAATTGGGCATATCTGAGGATCGAATCAATTTCAAAAGAAACTTCCTGGATTATGGGATGGATTCAATTCTTGGCCGAAAATTGATGCGGCATATCGAAAAAACCACGCAGCTGAAGATGGCCGGCCGGGAAATCCTTGAATGTCAGACAGTCCAAGCTCTATCTGACCATTTGGCCTTAAAAGCGGAAAAACAAAATCATAGCGCAGCAGCACATCACATAAAGGGCACGTATACAGACGAGCAAATCATTGGATTGATGCAAGAGGTGGCGCTAGGGAAATTGGATTTTAAGAGTGTGCAAAACATCATAGAAGGGAGTAAATCGTATGAATCATAAAGAAATTCTCGATGCCTTCAGATCAGGAGAATTAACCATTTCTGAGGTGGAAGAACATCTTAAAGGCATGAAGCGGCAGTTGAAAAGCCCGCTTTCAGAAGGGCAAAAAGGGCTGTGGATGCTTCAAAAAATGTCTCCTGGGATGAGTGCATATAACATTCCTTTATGCTTTCGCTTCAGCAAACCAATACATGCAGAGACGTTCAAGAAAGCCCTTCTGTTTGTACAGAGACAATATCCGGTCTTAGCCAGTGTGATTCAAGAAGAAAATGGCATTCCATTTCAATCGGTTCAGTTATCAAAGGATCTTTATTTTGTGGAAGAGGATATATCAGCAATGAAATCAGCAGATATTATGCCTTTTCTAAAAGAAAAAGCAAAAGAACCTTTCCAGTTGGAAGCTGGTCCGTTATGGCGCACACACCTTTTTCATCGGTTAGAAGAATGCATTGTTCTTATAACAATTCACCATATCATATTTGATGGTGTGTCGATGCTGACATTGATATCGGCGCTATTCGAAGCGTATCAACAATTGCTGAATGGGATTGAACCCTTGCAGCAGCCATCAACAGCTGATTATTACGATTTTGTCGATTGGGAAAATCGAATGCTGACTGGCAGAGAAGGGGAAGAGCATCTCGCTTACTGGAAAGAACAGTTGTCTGGGAGTCTGCCAGTTCTTGATTTGCCTGCTGACCGTCCGCGGTCTTCAGCACGAAAATTTAAGGGGCAAGCTTATAAAAGCTTGCTCCCTCATCACCTGAGAAATCAAATTAAATCGTTTGCCCGCACCAATCATGTGAATGAATCGGTTGTGTTTCTCTCCATTTACAAAGTGCTGCTGCATCATTATACAAAACAAAAGGATATCATTGTTGGCGTTCCGACAATGGGTCGGCAAGAAGACAGATTTGAAACCCTAATCGGTTATTTTATCAATATGATGGCTGTTCGGAGCAAGAATATCGGATCTCAGCCATTAACAGCATTTATTCGGGAACTGCAGCTGACAGTGGCTGTCGGCCTGGATCATGCGGCGTTTCCGTTCCCTGCATTGGTAAGAGAGCTGAATGTAGACCGCTCGGCCGCGGATTCTCCGGTTTTTCAAACAGCTTTTCTGTACCAAAACTTTTTTCAGGCAACAGGCTTGCAAAAAGTGCTTGAACCGTATCAAACGCTTGGCATCGAATATATTGAAGACATTCGGCAAGAGGGTGAATTTGAGCTGGCGCTCGAAATATATGAGCAAGAAAATGAAACAGTGCTTCATCTTCTGTACAACCCTGATTTGTACGAACTGTCCTCCATTGAAAGCATGATGGAGAACTATATGAAGCTCGCGCAGCACATGATGGAGGACCCGTCTTTGCCGCTTGAAGCCTACTCTTTGCAATTAAATCAAGAACAAACTAGTTTGCTGGAACAATGGAATGCGACAGGGACAAACATCGCAAATGACAAGTGTATACATGAGGTGTTTGAGGAAAAAGCGAAACAAACCCCCGATGCGGTTGCTGTGATGTTTGAAGACAGATCACTTACATATAAAGAAGTAGATGAAAAAAGCACATCTGTGGCAGTCTACCTTCAACATCAGGGTGTTAGACCTGAACAGCCCGTTGGCATTTGTGCAGAGCGTTCGTTTGATATGATCATCGGAATTTTAGGAATACTGAAAGCTGGCGGAGCGTATGTGCCGTTAGATCCAAGTTTTCCGCAAGAACGATTAAAGTACATGCTCAAAGACAGTCAGGCATCCATTGTCCTCACCCAACCTAACGTTCATGATAGGATCAGCGGATTAACTGGCAGCCATGTAAAAGCGATCAATATCGAGTTAGCTTGCCGAAACGGTTATACAGACCAGCAAAGCAGCGGTTTAAAGCGGGAAGTAAAACCGGAACACCTCGCTTATATTATTTATACATCGGGAAGCACCGGAGAGCCTAAAGGGGTTATGGTAGAGCATCGGAGCATTATGAATACCCTGAATTTTCTTGAATCTCACTATCCTGTAACGGCTGAGGATGCATATTTATTGAAGACGAACTATGTGTTTGATGTATCGATCTCAGAATTATTCGGATGGTTTATTGGAGATGGCCGTCTAGTGATTCTTCCGCCTAATGGGGAGAAATCACCGCAGCTTTGCATGGATTATATTGAAACATATAAAGTGACTCACATTAATTTTGTGCCGGCCATGCTGCATGTTTTTTTAGAAATGGCGAAAGACAACAAGCGATTCACAGAGGACGGTCCGCTGAAGTATATGATGGTTGCAGGTGAAGCCTTCCCTAAAGTATTAGTGAAAAAGGCGGTATCGCTCTTTACAAACTGCCGTGTTGAAAATATATACGGACCGACGGAAGCCTCCATTTACGCTGCGTATTTCGGATGCGGAAAAGGAGATATCGCAAGTCACCATACACCGATTGGAAAGCCTGTTTCCAACACGAAAATTTATATTGTGGACCAGCATTTGAAGCCTGTCCCGATCGGAAAGCCAGGTGAGCTTTGCATCGCTGGAGCCGGCTTAGCAAGAGGCTACTTTAAAAAGCCGGGGCTTACGGCTGAAAAATTTATTGATAATCCCTTTGAATCAGGGACGAAGCTATATAAATCGGGTGATTCAGCAAGGTGGCTTCCTGACGGCAACATAGAATACTTGGGACGGATTGACAGCCAAGTCAAAATACGCGGTTTTCGCGTCGAGCTGGGCGCAATAGAAACAAAGCTGGGTGAATTTCCGGGCATTTTAGATCAGGCGGTAGTGGTGAAGCAGCTTGAGGGCCATCAACAGCTCGCTGCTTATTATACAGAGGAAAGCGGACATGCCTCTGCCAATCCAAAAGATTTGCGCCTTCATCTAAAATCGAGTCTGCCCGAATATATGATACCTTCACACTTTATCCGCTTAGATGAGCTTCCATTATCGCCCAGCGGAAAAGTGAACCGTAAAGAATTAGAAAAACGCGAGATCGTGTTCAACAGAAGGAAACCAAATCACTTGCAATTAACGGAAATAGAGGATCAGGTGCTGCGCATTTGGGAGGAAACGCTCAAGGTCAGCGGATTTGGGCCGGAAGACGGATTTTTCGATGCGGGCGGCGATTCGCTTCTGGCTGTAGCTGTGGCTGAACGAATCAAAAAAGAATTCGATTGTGAGTTTCATGTTACTGAGCTGTTTGAGTATTCCACGATCCGTGCAATCAGTGAATACATTTTGGAGATGAAAAACTCAGATCTAGCCGGGACACAAAATGAAGATGATCATGATGACAAAAAAGATGGAAAATACCCGAAACAGAAGATTCCCCCTTATTTTGACGACAGTGTTGCGATTGTGGGGATATCTTGCCAGTTCCCGGGTGCGAAAAATCATCATGACTTCTGGAACCACATCAAAGAAGGCAAAGAAAGCATACGATTCTTTTCTGAAGAAGAGCTTCGCGCAAATGGAGTTCCCGAAGAATTGATACAGCATCCTGACTATGTGCCTGTGCAATCTGTGATCGAAGGGAAAGACTTATTCGATCCCGGTTTCTTTCAAATCTCGCCAAAAGATGCTGAGTATATGGACCCTCAGCTTCGCCTCTTATTGCTGCACTCCTGGAAAGCGATTGAAGATGCAGGATATGTGGCTAAGGAGATTCCGGCAACAAGTGTATATATGTCTGCAAGCAGCAATTCATATAGAACGTTATTGCCGAAGGAGACAACAGAAGGACATGAATCACCGGATGGCTATGTCTCTTGGGTTTTAGCCCAAAGCGGAACCATTCCCACAATGATCTCACATAAGCTCGGATTAAAAGGGCCAAGCTATTTTGTTCATTCTAACTGTTCTTCATCACTAGTCGGTTTATATCAAGCATACAAAAGCCTGACATCGGGCGAATCACAATATGCGCTTGTCGGAGGCGCAACATTGCACGCACAATCAGCGATCGGCTACGTGCACCAAAACGGGTTGAATTTTTCAAGCGACGGGCATGTGAAGGCGTTCGATGCTTCGGCGGACGGAATGGCCGGAGGTGAAGGCGTAGCAGTCATCCTGCTGAAAAAAGCTGTGGATGCCGTAAAAGACGGAGACCATATTTATGCCATTATGCGCGGAATAGGCATCAATAATGATGGGGCAGAGAAGGCAGGCTTCTATGCGCCAAGTGTAAAAGGCCAAACAGAAGTGATACAGCATGTATTGGATACAACCAAGATCCATCCTGAAACGGTCAGTTATATTGAAGCGCACGGGACGGGAACGAAATTAGGCGATCCTATTGAAATGTCTGCTCTAAATAAAGTGTACAAGCAATACACCGACAAAACACAATTTTGCGGAATTGGTTCAGTGAAAACGAATATCGGCCATTTGGATACAGCTGCGGGGTTAGCCGGATGTATTAAAGTTGCGATGAGTTTATACCATAATGAACTTGCACCGACCATCAACTGTACGGAGCCGAATCCGGATATAAAGTTTGAAAGCTCTCCTTTTTATGTTGTCCGTGAACGAAAATCGTTAGAGAAACACGCAGGTGTCCATCGGGCGGCTCTGAGCTCATTCGGCCTTGGCGGAACTAACGCCCATGCAATATTTGAGCAATATGAAAACATTTCTGATGCAGGTGCCGAAAACGAAGGCAATCAGCCTTACATCATTCCTATATCAGCAAAAAATAGTGAACGGCTCCAAGTATACGCGAAGGAAATGCTGTCCTATATCAGTCAAGACGAGCAAAGGCATTTCTCTTTAAGAGATATTGCATATACCTTCCAAGTCGGCCGTGAAGCAATGGATAACAGGATCGTTTTTATAGTGAACGATCTGGAAGAGTGGAAACATCAGCTGGAAGCTTTTGTGACTGGAAAGCCGCTCGCAGAAGGCTGTATTCAAGGAGAAAAAACGAGAATGACATCCGCTGAACAGCTGCTTGGAAATGCTGAAGCAGATGATATGGCTTCATCGCGGATATCAAAAGAAGAATTGAGAAAGCTTGCCGAGATGTGGGCAAATGGCTTTCACGTTGAATGGCGCAGGCTCTATCCAAATATAAAGCCACGCCGCATCAGCTTGCCGACATACCCTTTTGCCGAAGAACGATACTGGCCTGAAAGCAGCACCGGCGCTATCACAACAATTGAACCATCTCGTTTGCATCCTTTGGTGCACCATAATACATCGGTTCTGTCAGAGCAGCGTTTCAGCTCCATTTTCACAGGACAAGAGTATTTTATTGCCGAGCATATCATTAAAGGCATGGCGATTTTGCCGGCGGCGGTCACGCTTGAAATGGCAAGAGCCGCTATAGAACAAGGAATTGGCGGATTGGAGGATCATGAAACTGGAATCAGGCTGAAAAATGTCGTGTGGGTTCGCCCGGTTGTAGCAGGAAGTGAGCCGGTTCAGGTAAATATCGGACTTTACGATGAAGATGGCGGACATATTGCTTATCGGATGTATGGTGATCCGGAATCCGCTGATGCAGAACCAGTTGTATATAACCAAGGTAAAGCGGAATTGATTCAGTTAAAGCGAGAAAAAGCACTGGATCTTTCTAAGATCAAGAAACAATGTGATCAAAGCAAAATGGATGCTGCCTCGTTTTATGAAGGGATGATCGGCGCCGATTACGGTCCAGGTTACAAGAGTGTAGAGGCCGTATATAAAGGCGACGGCCAGCTGCTTGCCAAATTATCACTGCCAGAATCTGTTGCACATACGTTGGGCGATTATGTTCTTCATCCAAGTGTAATGGACGGGGCGTTACAGGCGGCTGAATATTTGCAAAATGTCGTCAGAGCGGAACTTTCAGACACTGAAGACTTTAAGGCAGCACTGCCATTTGCACTGGAGGAACTTGAGGTTTTTCGTCAGTGCGTTTCTGACATGTGGGTTTATGTTCAATTCAACTCGAAAAACAAACCAGGAGATTTGATACAGAAAGTCGATATTCACCTATGTGATGAGCATGGCATGATCTGTGTGCGGCTGAAAGGATTTTCGACGAGAGTGATGGAGGCAGATATACAAACCGAACCATCAAAAATCAACGCTGAAACTTTATTGCTTCAGCCCGTTTGGCAAGAACAAAAGGCTGCTAACAGCTTAGCTGCAAAAAAATATGCAGAGCATCTCGTATTCCTATGTGAATATGATCATGAGACGAGAAAACAAATTGAAGCAGCCATCGAGGATGTCCATGTATACAGCCTGGAAGCAAGGCCTTCTTCAGTAGATGGGCGTTTCCATTCTTATACAGAACAAGTGTTTAAAAAGGTACAAGAGATCATTCGTACGAAACCGAAAGACGGCATTCTCGTTCAGATCGTGACCTCTGCCGAGGGAGAACAGCAATTGTTTTCAGGGTTGACAGGACTGCTGAAAACAGCTTGTCAGGAAAATGCCAAACTAACCGGCCAAATGATTGAAGTCAGCAGTGAAGAAAGTGGAGAAAGCATTGCTGGCAAACTGTTAGAAAATCAAATGAGCAGCGATTCATATGTCAAATATCAAAACGGGACACGGTATATTGCTGATTGGCGTGAAATCAAACAGGCAAAAGGAGACGGCAGCAAACCGTGGAAAGACAATGGCGTTTATCTCATTTCAGGAGGTGCCGGCGGACTAGGTCATATTTTTGCAAAGGAAATTGCGGAACAAACGAAAAATGCGACAGTCATTCTGGCGGGCCGCTCACCTCTTAGCGAAAGCAAAAGCAAAAAGCTGAAAGAGCTTCATAGCAAGGGGGCTGACATCACCTACCGGCAAACAGATGTTACCAATAAAATTGAAGTCTATCAGCTCATTGACGACATTCAAAAAAGATATGGCCGTCTGAACGGTATTCTTCATAGTGCCGGAATCATCAAGGACAGCTACCTGGTTAATAAACAGGCAAAAGATCTGCACGATGTACTGGCGCCTAAAGTAAAAGGGCTTGTTTATCTAGACGAAGCGAGTAAGGATTTGCCTTTAGACTTCTTTATTCTCTTTTCATCTCTTTCAGGAAGTTTAGGGAGCATTGGTCAGTCTGACTATGCGGCAGCCAATGTATTTATGGATATGTATGCAGGCTATCGAAATAGGCTTGCCGACCTCAGCCAGCGGCATGGGCAGACGCTTTCTGTAAACTGGCCTTTATGGAGAGATGGAGGCATGCAGGTCGATCAAGAAACTGAGAAAAGGCTTGTGCAACTTGCCGGTATTGTTCCTATGAGGGCGGAAAAAGGAATTCAGGCATTATATCAAGCACTTCATTCAGAGGCAAACCAAGTAATGGTGATCGAAGGCGATGTGCAGAAAATAAAACAAAACATGCTGGCCAAAAACGCCTCAGCACCTATGGAAAAGAAGGAAGCAGAACACATGACTGAACAAATAAATAGCATTGATGCAGACAGTTTGCTGGATAAAGTAAAGGCGATGTTAAAGCGAGAGATCGCCAAGCTGTTAAAGGTCAAGCTTGAAACGATTGACGATCATGCAGAGATGACGGTGTATGGTTTTGATTCTATCTCCATGACTGAATTCACCAACCATATCAATCGCGCCTATCAGTTAGAGCTGACGCCAACCGTATTTTTTGACCACCCGACGATTCATGCGTTTGGCAAGCATTTGTCAGAAGAATATCAATCGGTATTTGCGAAGACATTTGCTGTGCGCGCTGTATCGGCTCAGCTTCAGCCTGCTGCGAAACAGGAACAAGCCGTGCGTGCCAAAGCTAAAAGACGCAGAAAGCAGCAAGTCATGCTGCCAAACGCCATACAGAGTGATGCTGGGCCTGAGCCAATTGCCATTGTGGGCATAAGCGGGATTTTCCCTATGGCGAAAGACGTTGAGGCGTACTGGAACATCTTAAAAGAGGGCAAAGACTGCATGACGGAAATCCCGAAAGATCGCTGGGATTGGCGTGAATATGAAGGTGATCCGGCGAAGGAAGTCAATAAAACGAACGTGAAATGGGGCGGTTTTATTGACGGTATTGCAGATTTTGATCCATTATTCTTTGGCATTTCCCCGCGTGAAGCTGAACAAATGGAACCTCAGCAGCGCTTACTGCTGACTTACGCCTGGAAAGCGATCGAAGATGCAGGATATTCGGCGAAAAGGTTGTCAGGCACAAAAACCGGCGTCTTCATCGGAACGGGAAATACAGGATACAGCTCTCTTCTATCTAAAGCGAACTCGGCAATAGAAGGATCAGCGGCAGCCAATACGAGCCCATCGGTCGGTCCGAACCGGGTCAGTTATTTCCTTAATCTGCATGGGCCGAGCGAACCGGTTGATACAGCGTGCTCAAGTTCACTAGTGGCGATCCACCATGCCATCTCTTCAATTGAGGAAGGCACTTGTGACATGGCATTAGCCGGCGGTGTAAATACGATTATCCTTCCTGAGGTGTATATCAGCTTTGATAAGGCGGGAGCACTGAGCAAAGAAGGAAAATGCAAGACGTTTTCAAATCAAGCCGATGGTTTTGCACATGGGGAAGGTGCCGGCATACTGTTCCTGAAAAAATTAAAAGCGGCTGAAGAAGCGGGAGACCATATTTACGGAGTCATAAAAGGCAGTGCAATCAATCACGGCGGCCGTGCAGCCTCTTTAACGACTCCCAATCCGAAGGCGCAGGCAGATGTTATTCAGTCGGCATATCAAAAAGCGGGAATCGACCCGAAAACCGTGACCTACATTGAAGCCCACGGAACCGGAACGGAGCTTGGAGACCCGGTTGAAATTAACGGTTTGAAATCAGCTTTTAAAGCATTGGGTGTAAATGAAGGAGACACATCAGCCAATCCTTACTGCGGATTAGGGTCTGTAAAGACAAACATCGGCCACTTATCGCTGGCAGCCGGTGCAGCAGGAGTTATTAAAATATTATTGCAGCTTAAGCATAAAACCTTAGTGAAAAGTCTGCATTGCGAAAACGTGAATCCATACATTCAGCTGAAAAACAGTCCGTTCTATATCGTACGGGAAACGGAAGAATGGAAAGCGCTGAAAAATGAACAGGGAGAAGAGCTTCCTCGACGGGCAGGTGTCAGTTCATTTGGAATCGGCGGAGTAAACGCCCACGTGATTATCGAGGAATATATTCCGGAAGCATCCGATGAGAATATACCATCCATCGCGCCGGAACATCCGGGTATCTTCGTTTTATCGGCTAAAAATGAAGCGCGGCTAAAAGAACATGCACAGCAGCTGGCAGATGCGCTTGATAAGCAAACATATAGTGACGTAAATCTCGCCCGAATCGCTTATACACTGCAAGCCGGACGGGATGCGATGGAAGAACGTCTCGGGATTATTTCCGGTTCCATTGAGGATTTACAGAAAAAGTTAAAAGACTTTGCAGCGGAGAAAAGCGGTGTGGAGGATGTATTTAAAGGCAGGATTGATAAAGGCACACTCCAAATGCTGACAGAGGACGAAGAGATTCAAGAAGCCGTCGAGAAATGGATGGAACGGGGAAAGTATGCAAAATTGCTTGAATTATGGGTAAAAGGGCTTGATGTAGACTGGACGAAATTGTATGGCGAGAATCTGCCAAAGCGCATCAGCTTGCCGACGTATCCTTTCGCAAAAGACCGTTATTGGATCTCTGATCATATTGAAAAAAGCGGCAGCATTGATGCAAATCAAGCAGCCTCCCGCCTTGGCGGAGCCGTGCTGCATCCATTAATGCATCAAAACACATCCAATCTCTCGGAACAAAGGTTTAGCTCTATTTATACGGGAGAAGAGTTTTTCCTTGCTGATCATGTTGTGAAAGGCCAACGGATTTTGCCGGGAGTGGCTCATCTTGAATTGGCGCGGGCAGCTGTTGAGCAGGCCGCAGAGGTACAAGGTGTACCGCGCATCATGAAGCTAAAGAATGCGGTGTGGGTGCGGCCTATTGTTGTAGAGGATCAGCCGCAGCAAGTACACATTAGGCTTTTACCGGGAGAAAATGGTGAGATCTCTTATGAAATCTATGGTCATTCAGACGTTACTGGCGAACAGTCAATCGTCTACAGTCAAGGCAGCGCGGTATTGAATCCTGCTGAAAATTTGCCGGCGGTTGATTTGCAATCTCTGCGGGAGCAGTGTCAGGAAAGTCATTTCAGCGTAAACGAAGTATACGACACCTATCGAATGATTGGATTTGAATATGGTCCTGCTTATCGCGGAGTGAAAAAAATCTATACAGCTGAACAATTTGTTTTGGCAAAATTGTCATTGCATCCGTCAGCTGCAGATACGCTCAGCCAATACAAAATGCACCCTGGGCTGATGGATTCTGCTTTGCAGGCGTCAAGCATTTTGACAGGAGCCGGGGATAACCAGCTGACACTGCCTTTTGCGGTCCAGGAGCTTGAAGTCTTCGGAGCATGTTCGTCAGAAATGTGGGTATACGCAAGATACAGCCAAGGCAGCAAGGCAACTGATAAGGTGCAAAAGCGCGATATGGATATTTTAGATGAGAGCGGCAATGTTTGCGTACGGATGAAAGGATTATCTTTCAGAGCAGCAGAAGGCGGCTCTGGATCGGCGGAATCTGATCAAACGCTGGCAACCCTGATGTTTGAAGAAAAATGGGTGCCCAAGGATTTTAAAAAAGAAAGTCCTGAGCCTCATTACGAACGGCACATTGTCATGCTTTGCGACATGAATGGCCTCTCAAAAGATCGCATTGAATCAAGAATGACAGGAGCGGAATGCATCGTTTTGGAGTCATTCCGCGAAGGACTTGCAGAGAGGTTCCAAGATTATGCCGAACAAGCGCTTGAGACGGTCCAGGGTCTTCTCAAAAGCAGACCTCAGGGCAATGTTCTGATCCAGCTGCTTACCTCTGCACAAAGAAAGCAGTACTCATTCTCAGGGCTATCGGCGCTCCTTAAAACCGCCGGCCTGGAGAATAAAAAACTAATCGGCCAGACGATTGAAATCGATTCACATGAAAATGTTGAAAGTGTAATAGAAAAACTGAAAGAGAATAAAAGGCACACAGAAGATCAGCACATCAAATATGAAAAAGGCAAACGGTACATCAATGATCTGGATGAAATGCAAATAGATGATCGGGAAATAAGCATGCCGTGGAGAGATAAAGGTGTATACCTCATCACGGGCGGCGCAGGAGGACTTGGGTTTATTTTTGCAAAAGAGATTGCTCGCCAAGCCGAACAGCCTGTGCTCATTCTGACAGGCAGATCCGCGTTGAATGCGGATCAGCAGGCGGAGCTTAACGAACTTCAGCAATTAGGGGCTCGCGCAGAATACAGGCAGGTTGACGTGACACAAACGGAAGCAGCCTCCGAGCTTATCACAAGCATTACGTCTGATTACGAAGACTTGAATGGTGTCATTCACAGCGCTGGGCTGATTAAAGATAACTATCTTATGAGCAAAACCAATGAAGAGCTGACACAAGTTCTCGCTCCTAAGGTGAAAGGGCTTGTGAATGTGGATGAGGCAACCGAGCATCTTGCGTTAGATTTCTTTATCCTCTTTTCTTCAATATCAAGTGTTGCCGGCAGCGCGGGACAGGCCGATTATGCAATGGCTAATGCATTTATGGACAGTTATGCTGCTTATCGGAATGCGCTTGTAACCGCCATGTACAGGCACGGACAAACGTTGTCAATCAATTGGCCGCTCTGGAAAGAAGGCGGCATGCGCGCGAATAAAGAAATTGAAAACATGACGTTGAAAAACACAGGTGTGACTCCAATGCGGACCGAGACCGGCATTCAAGCGCTGTATAAAGGTTTGGCATTTGGCAAAGATCAAGTCATCGTCATGGAAGGATTCAAAGACATGATGAGGGAAAAGCTGACTCAAAAGCCGTCTTCTGATGATGTACCAATGAAAACAGTGCAAGTACGGGTGACATCTGAAGCAAGAATGGATCAAGGGAATATGTTTGACCACATTCAAGAAGTTTTAAAGCAAACAATCTCTCAATTGCTCAAAATCAAACCTGAAGAGATTGACCCGGACATGGAGTTTAATCAATATGGATTTGATTCGATTACGTTAACTGAATTCGCAAATACACTGAATGAGAAGTGCAAGCTGGATCTTACGCCTACGGTCTTCTTTGAGCACGCAACTGTTTATGCATTTGCAGGGTATCTGTCAGAAGAATATCCAAATGCTTTTACAGCTCAAACGCCTGCCAAAGCTGAGGTGCTGATGCAGCCTGTCGAACAGAATATAAAAAATATGACGTTTTCGACTGAAAACCGCTTTGTAAAACCTTCGGTAACACCAATGCAAAAGGAAGCTGATCACAAGCCTGAGCCTATTGCGATTGTGGGGATGAGCGGCGTTTTCCCAAAGGCAAAAGACGTTGAGGAATATTGGAAGAACCTGTCATCGGGCGCAGATTGTATTACAGAGGTTCCAAAAGACCGCTGGGATTGGCAGGAGTATTACGGAGACCCTCTGAAAGAAGCGAATAAAACAAACGTCAAATGGGGCGGTTTTATTGATGAAGTTGCTGACTTTGATCCATTGTTCTTCGGCATATCTCCGCTGGAGGCTGAGCAGATGGAGCCTCAGCAGCGCCTGTTAATGACCTATGCGTGGAAGGCGGTAGAAGAAGCGGGACACTCAGCGAGAAGCCTGGCAGGAACCAAAACGGGCATCTTCATCGGGACAGGAAACACAGGGTACAGTTCACTTCTGTCAAATGTAGACATCGAAGGCTCAGCGGCTGCGAATATGAGTCCTTCTGCAGGACCGAATAGAGTCAGTTATTTCCTGAACATTCATGGGCCGAGTGAACCGATCGACACTGCGTGCTCAAGCTCTTTGGTCGCCATTCATCATGCGGTTTGCGCCATTGAAAATGGAAACTGTGAAATGGCGATTGCGGGAGGGGTCAACACGGTCGTAACTCCGCAAGGCCATATCGCCTATGATAAAGCCGGGGCGCTGAGCAAAGAAGGAAGATGCAAAACATTTTCTGACAAAGCCGATGGATTCGCAGTCAGTGAAGGTGCCGGCATTCTCTTTCTGAAAAAGCTGACAGCGGCTGAACGAGACGGTGATCATATTTACGGTGTCATTAAAGGAAGTGCGGTAAACCACGGTGGCCGCGCAAATTCTCTAACGACTCCTAATCCGAAAGCTCAGGCGGATGTCGTAAAAACAGCATATGAAAAAGCGGGAATTGATCCAAGAACCGTAACTTATATTGAAGCGCATGGGACTGGAACAGAGCTGGGCGATCCAGTAGAAATCAACGGCTTAAAAGCGGCATTTAAAGAGCTGTATGAAAAAACGGGGGACCCGGCTGTTCATGGCAGCCATTGCGGACTTGGGTCAGCGAAAACAAACATCGGTCACTTATCACTGGCGGCCGGTGTGGCTGGTGTCATTAAAGTGTTATTGCAGCTCAAGCATAAAACGCTTGTCAAAAGTCTGTACAGTGAAACTGTTAATCCGTATATCAGACTGGATGACAGCCCGTTTTATATTGTGCAGGAATCGAGAGAGTGGCAGGCGCTTCGGGATGAAGCCGGCCGAGAGCTGCCGCGCCGCGCAGGTATCAGTTCGTTCGGGATAGGCGGCGTCAATGCCCACGTGGTCATTGAGGAATATATTCCGAAAGAAACAACCCATCCTGCAACAGCACCAGCCGTGACAGCACAGCACCCGGGCATCTTTATTTTGTCGGCAAAGGATGAAGATCGTCTGAAAGACCAAGCCCGGCAATTAGCAGACTTTATCAGCAAGCGATCTATCACTGCTCGTGACCTCACTGATATTGCTTATACACTCCAAGAGGGGCGTGATGCAATGGAGGAGAGATTAGGGATCATCGCTGTCTCGACTGGGGACTTGCTGGAAAAACTGAACCTCTTTATAGAAGGGGGCACCAATGCGAAGTACATGTACAGAGGCAGAGCAGAAAAAGGTATCGCACAAACATTGAGATCAGATGACGAAGTACAGAAAACGCTCAACAATAGCTGGGAGCCTCACATATATGAAAGACTGCTTGATTTATGGGTAAAAGGCATGGAAATAGGCTGGAGTAAACTGTATGACGGCAAACAGCCGAAACGCATCAGCCTCCCTACCTATCCATTTGCGAAAGAACGCTACTGGATAACGGATACGAAAGAGGAGGCAGCCGCCCATCAAACAGCTTTAAAAACAGTCGAATCAGCAGCTTTGCATCCATTGATACATGTCAACACATCTGATTTGTCAGAGCAGCGTTTCAGCTCGGCCTTTACAGGTGCTGAGTTCTTTTTCGCCGATCATAAGGTGAAGGGAAAACCGGTTATGCCGGGCGTGGCATATCTTGAGATGGTTCATGCTGCCGTTACAAGAGCAGTGAGAAGAACCGAAGATCAACAATCTGTTATTCACATCAAAAATGTTGTGTGGGTGCAGCCGATTGTGGCGGATGGCCAGCCTGTTCAAGTGGATATCAGTCTAAATCCCCAGCAGGACGGCGAGATTGCTTTTAACGTCTATACAGAGGCTGCACACAATGATCGAAAGATACATTGTCAAGGCAGTGCTTCAATCCGTGGGGCAGGAGACATTCCAGTCCAGGATATCAGCGCGCTTCAAGACCAATGCAGTTTAAGCACACTCTCACACGACCAGTGTTATGAATTGTTTAAGGCGATCGGCATTGACTACGGACCTGGTTTTCAAGGGATAGATCGGCTTTACATCGGCCGCAATCAAGCCTTGGCAGAGCTTTCTCTGCCTGCTGGTGTAACTCACACACTGAATGAATTCGTTCTTCATCCAAGTATGGCCGACTCTGCTTTACAAGCGTCGATCGGGCTAAAGCTGAATTCCGGTGACGAGCAGCTTTCTCTGCCTTTTGCGCTGCAAGAGCTAGAAATATTCAGCCCGTGTACAAATAAAATGTGGGTGTCTGTGACATCTCGTCCTAATGAGGACAAAATACAGAGACTGGATATTGATTTGTGTGATGAACAAGGCCGAGTGTGTGTAAGAATCAAGGGGATTACCTCAAGGCTGCTGGAAGAAGGCATACAACCGCCAGACGGGCCGACATCACTAGGAAACTCCAAAGCAACTCTTAACGGAGCGCTTCTTATGGCGCCGATATGGGATCGAGTGCAGCTGGAGAAGAGGAGCATTTCGCCTGCTGATGAGCGTGTTGTCATCCTCGGAGGGGATGACAACAGCAGAAAAGCTGTTCAAAGGGAGTTTCCGTTTGCCAAGGAGCTGTACATTGAGCCGAACGCATCAATTCATAGAATTACAGGCCAGCTTGAAGCACTCGGATCGTTTGACCACATCGTGTGGATGTCTCCTTCTCGTGTGACAGAGTGCGAAGTCGGCGATGAAATGATTGAAGCCCAAGATCAAGGCGTCATTCAAATGTATAGGCTCATTAAGGCAATGCTTTCTTTAGGCTATGGACAGAAGGAGATAAGCTGGACGATCGTGACGGTGAACACACAATATGTTGATCAGCATGATATTGTCGACCCGGTCGATGCCGGGGTGCACGGCCTGATCGGTTCAATGTCAAAAGAATATCCAAATTGGCAGACAAAGCTGATCGATGTTAAAAAATACGAAGACCTGCCGTTATCTCAACTCCTTTCCTTGCCTGCCGATCAAGAAGGGAATACGTGGGCCTATCGAAACAAGATTTGGCATAAGCTTCGTCTAATTCCAGTACACAACAATCAACCGGTGCACACGAAGTATAAGCACGGAGGTGTTTATGTTGTCATAGGCGGAGCTGGCGGTATTGGTGAGGCGTGGAGTGAATATATGATCAGAACATATCAGGCGCAGATCGTTTGGATTGGCAGAAGGAAAAAGGATGCAGCCATTCAAAGCAAGCTGGACAGATTTGCACGTCTAGGGCGAGCCCCGTATTACATTCAAGCAGATGCGGCTAACCGAGAGGAATTAGAACGCGCGTATGAAACAATGAAACAAACACATCGTGAAATCAACGGCATCATCCATTCTGCAATTGTCTTACAAGACCGAAGCCTGATGAATATGAGTGAGGAATGTTTCAGAAACGTTCTTGCTGCAAAGGTTGATGTAAGCGTGCGAATGGCTCAAGTTTTCCGGCATGAACCACTGGATTTTGTTTTGTTTTTCTCTTCCGTACAATCGTTTGCAAGAGCTTCCGGACAAAGCAATTACGCTGCGGGTTGCAGTTTTAAGGATGCTTTTGCACAGCGGCTTTCTCAAGTATGGCCTTGTACAGTAGCCGTGATGAATTGGAGTTATTGGGGAAGCATTGGTGTTGTTTCATCACCGGATTACCAAAAGAGAATGGCTCAGGCAGGCATAGGCTCAATTGAAGCCCCTGAAGCAATGGAAGCTTTGGAATTGCTGCTCGGGGGACCGCTGAAGCAGCTAGTAATGATGAAAATGGCAAACGAAACGAATGATGAAGCGGAACAGACAGAAGAAACGATTGAAGTGTACCCGGAAACTCACGGCTCCGCCATTCAAAAGCTGCGAAGCTATCACCCGGGTGACAACACAAAGATTCAACAACTGTTATAGGAGGGGAAACGCCAATGCTGAACACAGAAGACATTCTCTGTAAAATGCTTTTCGCACAATTACAGTCCATAGGGTTTTTCACAGAAAGTAAATCCCAGCCGGTATTGGAGAATTTCTATGGCAGATGGTTTGAAGAAAGCCAATCGATTTTAGAACGGCATCAATTTCTCAAGCGAACGGAGAACGGACATGTTCCAACACGCTCAATAGGCACCATGAGCGAGCTGTGGAAAGAATGGAATGAACAAAAATTTGACCTGCTTCAAGACAATAATATGAAAGCCATGGTGACATTGGTGGAGACAGCACTTAAAGCCTTGCCGGAGATTCTGACCGGCAAGGCGTCAGCCACCGATATCCTGTTTCCGAATTCATCTATGGATTTAGTAGAAGGGGTCTATAAAAACAATCAAGTCGCAGACTATTTTAATGATGTTCTTGCAGATACGTTAACAGCCTATCTGCAAGAACGTCTGAAGCAAGAGCCTGAGGCGAAGATTCGAATATTAGAAATCGGAGCCGGGACCGGCGGGACAAGCGCGGCTGTTTTTCAAAAATTGAAAGCATGGCAGACACATATAAAAGAATATTGTTATACAGATCTGTCTAAAGCTTTTTTAATGCATGCAGAAAATAAGTATGGTCCTGACAATCCATATTTGACATATAAACGATTTAATGTCGAGGAGCCGGCGTCTGAACAGCATATTGATGCGGGAGGCTACGACGCGGTCATCGCGGCAAATGTGCTTCATGCCACAAAAAATATCCGGCAGACATTGCGAAATGCAAAAGCAGTTTTGAAAAAAAACGGGCTGCTCCTTTTAAATGAAATAAGTAATCATAATATATATTCGCATTTGACGTTCGGCCTTTTAGAGGGCTGGTGGCTGTATGAGGATCCTGATCTCCGCATACCGGGCTGCCCGGGCCTGTATCCAGACACTTGGAAAATGGTGCTTGAGAGTGAAGGATTTCGCTATGTTTCCTTTATGGCTGAACAATCGCATCAACTCGGCCAGCAGATCATTGCCGCTGAAAGTAACGGAGTCGTCCGTCAAAAGAAGAGAACGGAGGCAGAAGAAGATCCAAGCCATATACAAATGAATGCTGAAATCGATCATTCACAGGAAAGCGATTCTCTCATCGAACAAACGGCACAATTTGTGAAGCATACGCTGGCAAAATCAATCAAACTATCACCAGAACGTATTCACGAAGATACGACATTTGAGAAGTATGGAATTGATTCGATTTTGCAGGTGAATTTCATTCGTGAATTAGAAAAAGTGACGGGAGAGCTTCCAAAAACCATTTTATTTGAACATAACAACACAAAAGAACTCGTCGAATATTTAGTAAAGGGGCATGAAAATAAGCTTCGGACAGCATTGTTAAAGGAAAAAACGAAGCCTGCAAAAAATGAAGCTCCACTTCAAACAGAGCGTACAGATCCTAATAAGCCATTTACTTTTCATACACGCCGCTTTGTTACAGAGCAGGAAGTCACGGAAACTCAGCTAGCAAATACCGAACCACTAAAAATAGAAAAGACAAGTAATTTGCAAGGAACACATTTTAATGATTCTAGTACAGAAGATATCGCAATAATCGGGGTAAGCGGGCGCTATCCGATGTCTAACAGTTTAGAAGAGCTTTGGGGGCATTTAATCGCCGGAGACAATTGTATTACAGAGGCACCGGAATCCAGATGGCGCACATCTTTATTGAAAACATTATCAAAAGATCCAAAAAAGCCGGCAAATAAGAAACGCTATGGCGGATTTTTACAAGATATAGAGGCATTTGACCATCAGCTTTTTGAGGTGGAGCAAAACCGGGTGATGGAAATGACACCGGAACTCCGTTTATGTTTAGAAACCGTCTGGGAAACGTTTGAGGACGGCGGCTATACGCGAACCCGGCTGGATAAATTGCGGGATGATGACGGAGTAGGTGTTTTTATAGGGAATATGTATAACCAGTATTTTTGGAATATCCCATCTTTAGAGCAGGCAGTCCTCAGCTCAAATGGGGGAGACTGGCACATTGCAAATCGCGTTTCCCACTTTTTTAACCTGACCGGACCGAGTATCGCTGTCAGCTCAGCATGCTCTAGTTCATTAAACGCCATACATCTTGCGTGTGAAAGCCTGAAATTGAAAAACTGCTCAATGGCGATTGCTGGAGGTGTCAATTTAACACTCGATCTCTCTAAATATGATTCTTTGGAGCGTGCCAATCTGCTGGGAAGCGGCAATCAAAGCAAAAGTTTTGGCACCGGAAACGGGCTTATTCCCGGGGAAGGCGTCGGAGCTGTCCTGTTAAAACCACTTTCGAAGGCGATGGAAGATCAGGATCATATTTACGCTGTGATCAAAAGCAGTTTTGCTAACCATAGCGGCGGAAGACAGATGTATACAGCTCCGGACCCGAAGCAGCAAGCAAAGTTAATTGTCAAGTCGATTCAGCAGTCGGGCATTGATCCAGAGACTATCGGCTATATTGAATCGGCGGCAAATGGTTCGGCGCTGGGCGATCCTATTGAAGTAATTGCCTTAACAAACGCGTTTCAACAATATACAAACAAGAAACAGTTTTGTGCGATAGGCTCTGTCAAATCCAATCTGGGGCATTTAGAGGCGGCTTCCGGTATTTCTCAGCTGACAAAAGTGCTGCTGCAGATGAAGAAAGGGACGCTGGTGCCGACAATTAACGCGATGCCTGTCAATCCAAATATTAAGCTGGAACACACGGCTTTCTATCTTCAGGAACAAACAGAGCCATGGCATCGCTTGAATGATCCTGAAACTGGAAAACAATTGCCGCGCAGAAGCATGATCAATTCCTTCGGAGCGGGGGGAGCCTATGCCAATCTTATTATAGAAGAATATATGGAGACGGCCCCTGAGAAAGAACATATCGCTCCCCGCCAGCAGGAATTCACTGCCGTTTTTTCAGCCAAAACAAAATGGAGCCTGCTTAGCTATCTAGAAAATATGCAATTGTTTTTAGAGAAGGAAGCTTCTCTGGATATTGAACCCGTTGTACAGGCTTTACACAGGAGAAACCATAATTTAGAGCATAGGACTGCATTTACAGTGGCATCGACTCAAGAGCTGATCGAAAAACTAAAGGTGTTCCGAACATCAAGAGAAAGCTCACTCCAGCAAGGCATCTATACATCATTCGATTTACAGCCATGTGCGGAATCAGCATCTAGGGATAGAGAAATAAACGCAGCAGAGCAATGGGCACAAGGGGCATTGATTGCTTTTAAAGAAGCTGATATAGGGAACCGAACAGGCTGGGTTCATCTGCCTCACTATGCATTTGACCATAATACATCATTTCATTTCGATGTATCGTCTATCAATGAGAAATCGTCAGATGTTGAAGACAATATCAATCAGCCGGTCATTCAAGATCAATTCACTTATGATGAGCCTTACGTTCAAGGACACGTCTTCAACAATGAACGGGTGCTTGTCGGTGCCACATATGGCAGTCTGGCCATTGAAGCATTTTTTAACCTGTTCCCTGAGGAAAACAGCGGCCGTATCAGCAAATTAAGTTATATCAGTCCAATTGTCATCAAACAAGGCGAGACCATTGAACTTCAGGCAAAGCCGCTGCAAAAAGATCAAGTCATAGAACTGCAAATCATGTATCGCGAGCCGTCCTCTGGTTTGTGGAAGCCTGCCGCAATCGGACAATGCGGAATCGGTTCTTTTGAGCCCAAAAAAGTCAATATCGAGAACGTTAAGCATTCATTAACTAAGCTTCATCACATCGATCAGATGTATAAAACCGGAAACGGTCCTGAATGGGGAGAGTTATTTAAGACAATTACTCATCTCTACAGAGATCACAAGTCTATACTGGCAAAAATTCGCCTGCCCCAAAGCGGGCTGGCAAACGGGCACCATTACACTGTAAGCCCATTGATGACAAACAGCGCGTACTTGGCTATCCTCAGTTTCTTAGAGCAGTTTGACATGACAGGCGGCTTCCTGCCGTTTGGAATCAATGATATCCAGTTTACAAAGCAAACGATAAAAGGGGATTGCTGGCTTTTGATTACATTGGTTAAGAATACAGGTGACATGTTGCTGTTTGATGTAGATGTGATCAATGAGTCGTCAGAAACAGTGCTGCACTACTCGGGCTACTCGCTTAAACAGCTTCGTATTTCGAATCAAAGAGGAAATCAAAATAAGGCCATCAAAGCCAGCAATCTGAAAGCTCGTATCAGAAGCTATGTAACAGATAAACTGGCAGTAAACATGGCCGATCCGTCAAAATTGTCAATTGCAAAAGCGCATATCATGGATTTTGGAATTGATTCTTCTCAATTGGTTGCACTGACAAGGGAGATGGAAGCAGAGACAAAGATCGAATTAAATCCGACTCTGTTTTTTGAATATCCGACTATTCAAGAGTTAATCGACTTTTTTGCGGACAAACATGAAGCATCTTTTGCTCAGCTGTTTGGTGAAGCTCATCAGCAGGAAGAACGCCCAGCTCAAATCGAAAACCAAATGAAACAGATTCCGGCATACGAGACGAACACGGATAAAACAATCGAACACGCGGCAGACGGCATAGCCATTATCGGCATGTCGGGACAGTTTCCGAAAGCAAACAGCGTAACGGAATTTTGGGATAACCTTGTCCAAGGAAAGAACTGTGTCTCTGAAGTGCCGAAAGAACGCTGGGACTGGCGCAAATATGCCGCAGCCGATAAGGAAGGGCAATCAAGCCTTCAATGGGGCGGTTTTATAGAAGGAATAGGTGAGTTTGATCCCCTGTTTTTTGGCATATCGCCTAAAGAAGCGGCGAATATGGACCCACAGGAGTTTCTGCTCTTGATACATGCATGGAAGGCGATGGAAGATGCAGGCTTAACAGGGCAGGTTTTATCCAGCCGCCCGACAGGAGTATTTGTCGCAGCCGGCAATACGGATACAGCTGTGGTTCCTTCCCTAATTCCAAACCGTATATCCTATGCACTTGATGTAAAAGGGCCAAGTGAATATTATGAAGCTGCCTGTTCCTCAGCTCTAGTGGCTTTGCACAGAGCTATACAATCCATTCGAAACGGCGAATGTGAGCAAGCCATTGTCGGGGCTGTGAATTTGCTGCTTTCACCAAAAGGCTTTATTGGCTTCGACTCAATGGGCTATTTGAGTGAGAAAGGGCAGGCCAAATCCTTTCAAGCAGATGCAAATGGCTTTGTCAGAAGTGAAGGAGCAGGAGTTCTCATCATTAAACCATTGCAAAAAGCCATTGAAGATTCTGATCATATTTATTCGGTTATTAAAGGTTCAGGTGTATCGCATGGCGGCAGGGGAATGTCACTTCACGCGCCAAATCCGGCCGGCATGAAGGATGCAATGCTGAAGGCTTATCAAGGAGCGCAAATTGATCCCAAAACGGTGACCTATATAGAAGCGCATGGGATCGCCTCTCCATTGGCAGACGCGATAGAAATAGAGGCGTTAAAGTCAGGCTGCAGTCAGCTCGAATTGGAACTTCCACAGGAAGTACGGGAGGAAGCGCCATGTTATATCAGCAGCTTAAAGCCGAGCATCGGACACGGTGAACTCGTCTCAGGCATGGCTGCTCTTATGAAGGTCAGCATGGCGATGAAGCATCAAACAATACCAGGCATATCCGGATTTTCGTCTTTGAATGACCAGGTGTCATTAAAGGGCACCCGTTTCCGAGTGACTGCCGAGAATCAGCAATGGAGGGATTTAAGTGACGATGCAGGCAAAAAAATTCCGCGCAGAGCGAGTATCAACAGCTATAGCTTTGGAGGCGTAAATGCGCACGTCATTTTAGAAGAATATATTCCTTTACCAAAACCACCGGTTAGTATGAGTGAGAATGGTGCCCACATTGTAGTTCTTTCTGCAAAGAATCAAGACAGGCTAAAAGCAATTGCTCAACAGCAGCTTGACTATGTGAATAAACAACAAGAACTGTCATTACAAGATTATGCTTATACACTTCAAACCGGCCGAGAGGAAATGGAAGACCGCCTGGCGCTCGTCGTCCGCAGTAAAGAAGAACTGGTAATCGGCTTGCAAGCCTGCTTAGCAGAAAAAGGCGATAAGCTGAAGAGTTCTGTACCTGTCTTTAGCGGAAATGCAGAAAATGGCTCGTCAGATCTCGAAGCCTTGCTGGATGGTCCATTAAGAGAAATGGTGATCGAGACTTTGTTGTCTGAAAACAACCTTGAAAAGATCGCGTTTTGCTGGACAAAAGGGGTGCAAATCCCATGGGAAAAGCTTTATCAAGGAAAAGGTGCCCGCAGAATACCGTTGCCAACCTATCCATTTGAAAAGAGAAGCTGCTGGAACGGCTTTCAAGCAGTAGAGAATACGCCTTCTGTTTCACAGGATGAGCGTATCAACAACAGCAGCGATCATCACATATTAGCAAATGTACTAGGGATGGCTCCGGATGAACTGCAGTTTCATAAGCCATTGCAGCAGTATGGATTTGATTCAATTTCTTGCATACAGTTATTACAGCAATTGCAATCAAAGGTGGACCCTCTCATTGTCTTGACGGAGCTTCAAGCATGCCATACTGTTCAGGACATGATGGACTTGATCGCAAAGAAACAGGAGGATACATCCTTACAAAATGATCAAGCTCGCACGTTTCCGGAATTAATACCGTTAAATGACGGCAAGCGGGGGCGCCCTGTCTTTTGGTTCCATGGCGGAGTAGGAGGAGTTGAAATCTATCAGCAATTTGCACAAAAGAGCCAGCGCCCTTTTTACGGCATTCAAGCCAGAGGATTCATGACTGATTCTGCTCCTTTGCACGGAATTGAACAAATGGCTTCCTATTATATAGAGATCATTCGATCCATACAGCCTGAAGGTCCTTATGATGTAGGCGGATATTCCTTAGGCGGGATGATTGCATATGAAGTCACTCGCCAGCTGCAAAGCCAAGGCCTTGCTGTCAAAAGCATGGTGATGATTGACTCCCCATATCGTTCTGAGACAAAAGAGAATGAGGCATCTATGAAAACGTCAATGCTGCAAACAATTAATACGATGCTGGCATCGATTGCGAAACGGGAAAAGTTTACGGATGTTCTCATCAGCCGTGAAGAGGTGGACATAAGCTTAGAGGATGAAGAATTCCTGTCTGAGTTGATTGACTTGGCAAAAGAACGAGGGCTAAACAAACCAGATAAACAAATACGTGCGCAGGCTCAGCAAATGATGAAAACACAGCGCGCCTATGATTTGGAGTCGTACACTGTTAAGCCTCTCCCTGATCCTGAGACGGTAAAATGTTATTATTTCCGCAACAAAAGCAGGTCTTTCTTTGGTGATTTAGACACTTATTTCACTTTATCAAATGAAAAAGAACCGTTTGATCAAGCTGCCTATTGGGAGGAATGGGAGCGGCAAATTCCTCATTTCCACCTGGTGGATGTCGATTCAAGCAACCACTTCATGATATTAACCGAACCGAAAGCGTCAACAGCCCTGTTAGAATTTTGCGAAAAGCTCTATTCAAACAGGGGAGTAGTGAATGCGAATTTCCTTAAGGCTTTCCGGAAGAAACATGAAGCGAGGGAAGAAAAAGAAACAGATGAATTGGTGAAGCGCTGAGAAAACACAAACGCCCCCTCTTTTAAAAGGGGGCGTTTTGAATGTTATTTTGAAAGTGAAACAGGGAGACTTTCTAATCCTCTTAAAAAGACATTTTTTCTCCATTGAATGTCATCAGGTGCAACCGCAAGTTCAATATCAGGAAATCTCTTCAAAAGTGCTTTAAATGCAATGTGGCCTTCCAGCCTGGCAAGAGGCGCTCCTAAGCAGAAATGAATGCCAAAACCAAAAGAAATATGTCTATTAGGCGACCGATTTATATTTAATATTTCGGGGTTCTCAAAAAAATTCGGGTCGCGATTGGCAGATCCGATGCCTATAAAAATCATGTCTCCTCTTTTGATCGAATGCCCCTTATATGTAAAGTCTTCGATGGCCCACCGATTTGCCATCATAACGACAGGTGAGGTGTATCGCAGCAATTCTTCAACCGCTGTAGCGATCATTTCAGGCTGCTGCTTGAGCTTCTCACATTCCTTCTTGTGCTGCAGCAATGCGAGGGTGCCTGAGCCGAGTAAGTTAACAGTTGTTTCAAGGCCGGCTACAACGAGCAAGAACAGCATCGAATAGAGCTCTTTTTCGCTTAACTTGCTGCCGTTTTCCTCAGCATGCACAAGTTTGCTGATTAAATCGTCTTTTGGCTTTATTCTTCTGTCATGGATCAGCTTAGCGATATAATCTTTAAATTCACGAAGGGCCTGATTTGTCAGCTCTCTATTACCTTCAGAGGTATCAACCATCGCATTGGTCCAGATTTGAAACTGTGACCGATCTTCTTTTGGGATTCCCATCAATTCAGATATAACAATAAAAGGCAAAGGGGAAGCGAAGGATTTCATGATATCCGCTTTATTTTCTTTTTCCATTTCATCTAAAAGCTGTTCAGCAATTTGTTCAATGCTGCCGCGCAGATTTTCAATGGTTCGGGGAGTAAATGCTTGATGAACAAGTGATCTCAGGCGGGTATGGTCAGGTGTGTCTTTTGCCAGCATATGATCGGATACAAAATCGATATCTTCACTAACGTTGAGCATTTTGATTTGTTCTTGGTTCATCACATTTTTTACGTCTCTTGTAATTCGATTGTCTTTTAAAAAGGCCATACAATCATCGTATCGGGTAATTAACCAGGCCGGATATGTGGCTCCGAACCGTTTTAATTCAAATCGGTGAATGGGCTCTTCCTCTCTAAATCGTCCTAAAACTGAAAAAGGATTGTGATGAAACTCTTTACCATGCGGATGAAACATCAATTTTTCCATTTGCATTCTCCTCGCCTAATAGGGTAAATAGATGAATCAAATTGCTGAATTAGTTTACAAAAAACAGAATGATTTGAAATGTAATCCTGTCTCTAAAACTATATATCTATCTTAGGCGTCATTCAATAGGGAGAAGAACGAAAAAAGTGAAAAAACGGCTCGATATAAAGCAGCGCCTTTGAACGAAAGCTCAAAGGCGCTACGCTGTATTATTTTGATGAAAGTGGCTGTCAGCTGTGCTGGATATCAATTGTATATACTGCACGATCTGTTACGACCTTCAATCCTTCGTTTTCTTGGTGAATATGAAGCTCACCTAATAAAGGAATCTCATAGGCATTTTGCGGAAGCGGTACGTTTCCGTCCTCAGTGAATGTTGTTCCTTCGCCTTCTAAAACAAGCTCTTCTTTCGCAACATAATCATCAGGATGATTCGTACTGCGTATAGCCACTTTTTGAAGGTGGAGAACAATCTGATCCAAGTCTGATATCTCTTCATCATGGGTCAATTCACCTTTTCTAATATCAAGCGTCTGGCCGACTTTTGATTCCAGCCATTGAGAAAGCTGTGTATTCGTGTGTGCCATCAATATTCCTCCTTTTGATCTACACGATACTATTCCCAATTGCTGCATCTTTTACACGGGAAAGAGCCGCCCCACTCTTTATGTATGAAACAGTTCGCTGTTGAGTGCCTTGATATAGCGTACGGCAGAACGCTGGACCGATTCGTCGGCATTTTCTTTGACAACTTTAGAGAAAGCATTGTAAAGCCGGTTGAATTGAAGCGGTTTTACTTTGGCTGCTATTTCTTCAACTTTGGAGGCGGGAAGGGGAATGAGATTTGGGTAGCTGTACATAAAGCTGACCCAGTTTCGATCCGCCGCAACCGTAATGATATCTCCGGTCAATAGACAGCCTTTCCCTTCATTGCCCTTGCTCCAATGCAAAACAGCACCGCCTTTAAAATGTCCGCCCAGTCGGTAAAGGTCCAGTCCCGGCTTCATATTGAGCGTTTCCCCTGACCAGAAGTGAATGTGATTGCTTGGCCTTGTCACCCATTCTTTATCATCCTCATGGATATAGATCGGCGCCTGAAACGCTTCAGCCCACTCAACCTGAGTAGAGTAATAATGTGGATGAGACAAGGCGATGGCTTGAATACCGCCTAATTCGTTGATTTGGTCAATTGTCTTTTGGTCAAGATATGTCATGCAATCCCACAGCACATTGAAGCCCTTATGCTGAATAAGATGGGCTGTTTGTCCAATCGCAAACTCTGGTTCAGTTTTGATGCTGTAAAGATGCTCTTCTTCCTTTTTAAGGATGTTTTGAAGGTTTCCTTTCTCACGCATGTCTTCAAGGGTTGTCCAAGTTTGTCCATCGGGATGAATATACTGTCTTTCATCCTCGCAAATCAGACACGAGTTGGGCGGATCTACAGTCTGTGCATGTTGCACACCGCATGTATTGCAGATATAATATGGCACTTTCTTCACTTCCTTCATCTATTTTCCATTATTTTACCTTATGATTATGAATATTCAAACGAAAAAACCGGCAGTTCTGCTGAGAGAGAATTGCCGGCTTTTGATGATGTTTATTGGCCGGGAACGGAATTTTCTGCGTTGACAGCGCCCGCTCCGTAGATATTCGGATCTTCATCTTTCCATTTGTCCGTGCCGTTTTTCAAAAGCTCTTTTACTTCATCAGGGGTAAGATCCGGGTTTTGCTGAAGAATTAAAGCTGCGATTCCTGCGCAAATCGGTGTTGCCATCGAGGTTCCTGACATTGTAAAGTACTGAGACCCTACACGGCTTGACTTTTGGAGCTTATCAATATAAGAATTCGGAGAGCGAAGGGAAATAATATTAACACCCGGCGCTAAAATATCGGGCTTTTCTTTCCCGTATACTGTCGGGCCGCGGCTTGAGAAGGAAGCGACAGTATCATCATCGCTGCTTGCAGTATTGTTATCGTCAAGCGCACCTACTGTAATCACCTTTTCGCTCACGCCCGGGCTTGCAATGGTCTGCGAATCAGGGCCTGAGTTTCCGGCAGCGACACAGACGACAATCCCTGCGCTCCACGCTTCCTCAACCGCTCTGACTAACGGATCTTCCTGTTCATGATCATATCTAAGGGCATCGCCCCCGAGCGACATGCTCATAATATCAATCGGTTCATCGGGGTTGTCCTCATTGTATTGAATACACCACTCAACACCCTCTATAATATCTGCTAACGTTCCTGAACCCTGCTTGTTTAATACCTTTACGCCGATGAGATTGGCTTCCGGTGCAGGTCCGCGGTATTGACCGGAAGAGGATGCACCGCTGCTTGCGACATCACCTGCACAGTGTGTGCCATGACCATTATCATCGTACGGCTCTGTTTTTTGATTGACCATGTCCGCGAATCCGATAATTCTTCCTTCTAGATCAGGATGCGGGTAGATTCCTGTATCGACAACAGCGACAGTAACACCTTTTCCTGTCAGGGTTTGCCCGTTTCTGACGACTTCCTTCGCATGGCTTGCTTCGGTTGCCGTGTCTAAAAGCGCTTTGACTTCGCGGTTTAAATACACTTTACGGATATTGCTGCATTCAGAGAGAAGGGAATGTAATGCTGAAGGAGTAACCTCGGCGCTGCAGCAGTTGATTTTGTTGAAGCGGCTTTTTAGCTTGCTGCGTTTTTCTTTTTGCAGCACCTCTCCAGCCATTTGAAAGCCGGTCTCGTGACAGCCTTCCTCAAATTCGATAATGACTGACATTTTTTTTCTGTTTTGCAATTTGGTTTCGAAAAATTTATGCAAGAAGCAAGGAGTCCATTTGAAGGGCTTGTAAAGTTGCAATACGGTTTCCCGTAACGGCCAATCTAGCTTGTGAGCATTTGCTCTCACCATTTGTACCATAGAGTACCCAAACATGTATTTTCCTCCTATTATAAGGTTCTCTGTATACTCTATGAACAGATGATAGGTTTGGTAAGTTTGTTTGTCCTCTGTAAGAGACAGACAAGAGTTTGTTTTTCTGAATCTTTCGCATTAGATACGATAGATTCAGAAGCTGAGGAAATCATTGGGGATTGAAAAAGAACGTTTGTTCGTATTATAATGTGATCATATCAAACTGGGAAGGGGAGAGCAACCGTATGAATTTCTACTTGCACCGATCTTTGGAAAGCCAAATGCCAATCAGCATTATATATGAAGAAAGACGGAACGATTAGTAAAAGAACGATTATTGTGAGACAGAAAAGCAAAACGAAAATCAAAGCATTTTGTTTTTCGAAACAACAGATCAGAACATTTTTATTGGACTCTATCCTCTCCTGTGATTTTGTGAGAACAAATAAGCAAAATCTCTATTCTGCAGGCCGGTAACAGCTGTCCGTCTCAGCAACCGGGCAGCCTGTTACTAAAACCCTCCTTAAACCTATATACATTTATTTGCCAAGTGAGGTTGTTCCTACCTTTTTTGTCTTTCCTCTCAACCTTTTTTCACTCTTATTTGAAATGAACCGCTAATAACCGTGACAATCAATTGATTTTTTGAAACCGGGAACTTTTTCACTGATGATATTGTGTATACAATGGTAAGATAAAACCTATTGGCTAAACCTCATATAATGAACCGCGCCATTCTTATGAAAGGAGTTAAACATGAGAAGATTTTTACTAAATGTCATATTAGTCTTAGCCATTGTCTTGTTCTTGAGATATGTTCATTACTCATTGGAACCAGAACCATCAAATCAGCCAGATACATATTCAAATTTCAGCAGCTTGGCAGAGAATGAGAGCCCAGCCGATTACGATATTTCATATAATGAGAAAAAAGGAAGCAAAGTCTTAATTATGTCTCCGCATGGCGGAAGAATTGAAGGCGGAGTAAGTGAGCTTGTGCGTTATTTCAATAATGAATACTCTACATACCTATTTGAAGGGTTGAAGTCCCATGATAACCAAACACTGCACATTACAAGCACCAACTTTGATGAGCCATTGGCAAAAAAGAAAATCAAGGAGCATCAATATGTGGTGGCTTTTCACGGATATAAAGGAGAGAACAAGAATACCCTTGTAGGGGGAACAGACCGAAAGCGGGCGAAAATGATTGTGAGAGCCCTTGAGCGGAGAGGGTTTTCCGCTGAGTTAGCGTCGTCTAAAAGCGGTCTTGCTGGATTGAATGCCGAAAACATTAATAACCAAGGGGAAACGGGGCTAAGTATCCAGCTGGAAATCAGCCGTGAGCAGAGAGAAGCATTTTTTGATGATTTTTATTATAAAAATAGAAAATACACAAAGAACAGTGAATTTTATGCTTATGTCAGTGCGATCAAAGGTGTCCTGGAAAAAGAGTATTCGTAACAAGCAGATCAGAAGACAAAATAAGAGAAGATCAGTAGACTGAAATAGGATAAAAAAGGAGGCAAAACAATGGCAGATCATCATTTTTATTTAAAAGCGAACTGGCCGGGTAACCGTAATGATGTCGGTACGATCGAAAGCGGAAACCTGATCACATCGATTTCCATTCCTAAAGAAATGGATGGCCCGGGAGAAGGGACCAACCCAGATGAAATGCTTCTCGGGGCGGCAGCGACCTGTTACATTATTACACTTGCAGCGATGATGGAGAGAAGCGGGCTGGAAAAAGAAGACTTACAGATGGAGTCAGAAGGCATTGTCAACGTTACAAAAGGAGTCTTTACATACAAAAAGATCATTCACCGTCCCTCTGTCGTGCTTAAACATGATGCTTCACAAGACGACGTCGCATTGGCGCACAAACTTTGTAAAAAAGCGGAGTCGTCATGCATGATTTCGCGTGCAATTCAAGGAAATGTCGAGCTGCAGCTTGAAGCCTCTGTGAAACTGGGTGGAGAATAAAGAAAACAGACGGTCACTCACAGGCCGTCTGTTTTTTATCTTCAGCGTGGGCTTTCGATTGATTTAGCACGACCACGCCTGCAATGACAAGCGTGAGACCGAATACACCTTTTAAACTGATGGTTTCGCCAAAAAGCAAAAACCCGACAATTGCTGTAAGCGCGGTACCAACGCCCGACCATGTTGCATACGCGCTTGATAAGTCAATTGTTTTTAAAGAAAAGCTTAGAAACGTAAAAGCAGAAAGAAATCCGACTATGACTCCGGCAATGGGCCAGGCTTGTGTAAATCCTTCTGAAAGCTTCAACATCGTGCTCCCAAACACTTCAGATACAATGGCGAGAGCCAAATAAAGCAATCCTCTCATCTTCATCACTCCTTTACGGCCAATTAAGTAACACGACCCCTGATAGTAATAAAAGAATCCCGATAAGCCCTTTGGCATTCAGATCTTCCTTGAACCATTTTACTCCGATCACTGTCGTCAGCACCGTGCCTGCCCCGCTCCAAGTCGCATAGGAGAGGCTCAGGGGAATATGGTTTAAAGTCAGGGACAGCATATAAAAGGCGAGGGAATAGCCAATAACGACCAAAGCACTTGGCTTCCACTTTTTGAAGCCATCAGATACTTTCAGCATGGCTGCTCCTATCGATTCCGAACATATGGCAATCGTGAGGAATATATATCCTATCAACATCATGAATTCTCCTCACTATATTTTTAGATTAGAAAAAAAACTTCAGCTAGAAAAATATTAGTGTATGCCTATGTATGAGTCAAGAGATTCATTTTCACACACTTAAAAAGACCCCTTTTTAAGGGGTCTTTTGCGTTTAATAATAAAAAGGGAACGGGGCATACGGATAATAGGGGTATCCGCCATACAAATAAGGATTAAATAAAGCGCTTCCTATAAGCCCGCCTGCAAGGCCGCCGATAAACGGTCCTCCAAAAAATCCGAATGGCCGGCCAAACCCATAACCAAATCCGGGTCTTCCAAACCCGTAACCGAACCCGAACGGTCTTCCAAACCCAAATGGTCTCCCGAATCCGAACGGCCTTCCAAATATTCTTGTATCTTCAGGGCTGAAATGCTCTAACTCGTTCATGTTTTCTTTCCTCCTGTAATAAAGTGTAGATGATGCAGTGTATTCACCCTGCCCGGATTTGATTGGGCGAATCGAGGAAAAGGAGGATGTGAACACATTGGGCCTGTATCAGTCTGACTGGTCAAAAGCACCGCCCCACGCACATGCTTATCATGTCAAAACAACGAGAGAACAGGGCCATTATCATCTCATCGAAGGGTTTACTCAGCCGGCAAACGGATCAAATACCGATCAGCATACACATTACTATACAGGGATCACTTCATTTGAAAACGGCCATTTTCATCGGTATTACGGAATCTCAGGACCGGCGATTCCCTTAGCAGATGGCACACATTATCATGAAATCGAAGAAACGACGTATCTGGCCTATAACGAGCCGATTGAGATCCAGTACGGAGGGGTTGTGTACGATCCCGGAGATGACAGAAGAAAAACGCATCGTCATACCCTGAAAGGAAAGACAAGGGAAATTGTCGGCAATGAGCCGCTCGGCTGGTAGAAGGATGTTTACCGATGCAAAAAAAGGGCAAAATGGATAGGTGGTTGTCCATGTTGAATGCTATAATGGGGGGAGATTTATAAAAGAGAGTGATACATATTGAATAATACGAAGCAGCCCGTTGTCATTTTAGTCGGACCGACGGCAGTGGGGAAAACCAATTTAAGTATTCAGCTAGCCAAATCCTTAAACGCGGAAATTATCAGCGGAGATTCGATGCAGATTTATAAAGGGATGGATATTGGAACAGCTAAAATTACCGAACAGGAGATGGAGGGAGTGCCCCATCATCTGATTGACATTTTAGATCCCCAAGACTCTTTCTCTACTGCCGATTATCAAAGCTTAGTAAGAAATAAAATCAGCGAGATTGCAAATAGAGGAAAGCTTCCGATGATTGTCGGCGGTACAGGGCTTTATATACAATCTGTGCTTTACGATTATACATTTACGGAAGAGGCAAATGATCCCGTGTTTCGAGAGAGCATGCAAATGGCTGCTGAGCGGGAAGGCGCTGACTTTCTTCATGCCAAACTTGCTGCAGCAGATCCCGAGGCAGCAGCTGCGATTCATCCGAATAATACAAGAAGAGTCATTCGCGCACTGGAAATTTTACATACGTCCGGAAAAACGATGTCCCAGCATTTGAAGGAACAAAAACGAGAACTTCTGTACAATGCAGTGTTAATTGGCCTGACAATGGATAGAGACACGCTTTACGAAAGAATTAATCAGCGGGTCGATTTGATGATGCAGTCAGGCCTTCTTCCGGAAGTGAAACGCTTATACGACAAGAACGTGAGAGACTGTCAATCAATACAGGCGATAGGCTATAAAGAGCTGTATGCATATTTTGACGGTTTTGTGACACTTTCCGATGCTGTCGAACAGCTAAAGCAGAACTCGAGGCGGTATGCGAAACGCCAGCTGACGTGGTTTCGCAACAAAATGCAGGTCACATGGTTCGATATGACACCGCCTGTTGATATGGAGCTGAAAAAAAAGGAAATTTTCACACATATAGCAGGAAAACTCGAACTTTAATCGAAACTGTATGATATAGAGAATCAAGGAGGACGAAACATGAAACCGATTAATATTCAGGATCAGTTTTTGAATCAAATCCGGAAAGAAAATACGTATGTCACTGTTTTTTTGCTGAACGGCTTTCAGTTGCGGGGCCAGGTGAAAGGCTTTGATAACTTTACCGTATTGTTGGAATCGGAAGGTAAGCAGCAGCTTATATATAAACATGCGATCTCAACGTTTGCGCCGCAAAAAAACGTCCAGCTTGAACTCGAATAGATCAAAAAATGCCATGTCAAGACATGAGGAAAGGCTGTCGGGGGTTCCCGGCGGCCATTTTTAACATGAATCCACTTTTGCTCCAAGCTTTTTGTGTAAGCTGACCATGCCAAGGCACGGTCTTTTTTTATGAGAACAACATACGGAAGTAAAAATGGTATATTATGTATAAAATGAATTTGGGAGTGATCGATCTTGTTTGAAAGTGAAGCAGAACTGAGACGAATCAGGATTGCACTTGTATGGATAGCTGTCTTTTTACTGTTCGGGGCGTGCGGGAATCAAGATACCATTATTGAAACAGACAACGGCAATTCAGACTATGAAACGCCTCAGCCCACCTCGTTTCCACTTGAACATAACCATTTTGGCGTTATGGAGGACGGCTATATCAAAATTTATGAGTATAATGAGTCCCGCAATGAGGTAAAGCTGAAGAAAGAATACGCGGATGATGAGCTTGAATAAAATTCACAAGCATTCGAATTTACAAAGCGGATGCCAGCCGCTAAACTAAATACAGACACAGATCAAACAGAGGGTGAAAACATGAAGCATAAAGTGATCGTGAATCATTGGGAAGAAATTTGCGAAGATGATTCTTGCTATGAATACGGAACAAGTATCATTGTGAACGGAAAAGAATTAATCAGAGAAGCGTCAATTATCACTGCTTTGAAGGCGGTTTTAGAAGAGATCGGCGCGGATGTTGAAATAGAAGAAACAGTAGAGAGCGAAAAATGCTGTGATAGCTTAAGAAAAAAAAATCTAGACTACTAAGCAGTTTTTTTTCATGTTATGATATACATCGGCTAAAAACGACACCCCGAGTAGGACGAGAGATGATTCTCGTTCTGCTCTCTTTTTTGGGCCCTAATGAGTCTGCCCGTTTGCCTGATTTGATCAAAATATGAATTTTTCATAAAAACGAATCTATATATTGTGTTTTTGCTAGAGGGTAGTATACTATATATAGTGTTAGTGATGAGAGATTCATATTTTTTGATAGGTCGTGATAAAACGTGGTACAAATCATATTTGATTCGAAAACAGGGAATGTTCAGCGGTTTGTGAATAAAACAGGCTTTCAGCAGATACGCAAGGTGGACGAAATGGACCACGTGGACACTCCGTTTGTTTTGGTCACCTACACGACAAACTTCGGCCAGGTACCGGCATCAACACAATCATTTCTCGAAAAATACGCCCATCTCTTATTGGGAGTCGCTGCGAGCGGCAACAAAGTATGGGGCGATAACTTTGCAAAAAGCGCCGATACCATTTCAAGACAATATCAGGTGCCGATCTTGCACAAATTTGAACTCAGCGGCACATCTAAAGACGTTGAATTGTTTACTCAGGAGGTAGAAAGAGTTGTCACAAAATCAAGTGCCAAAATGGATCCAGTTAAATAACGAAATCATGATCCAAAAAGATGGGAAATTCCAGTTTGATAAGGATAAAGAAGCTGTACATAGCTATTTTGTAGATTATATCAATCAAAACACAGTCTTCTTTCACAATTTAAAAGAGAAGCTGGATTATTTGGTTGAAAACCAATACTACGAAGAGGAATTCTTAAGCCTTTATTCTTTTGAAGACATTAAAGAAGTGTTTAAGACAGCTTACGCTAAGAAGTTTCGTTTTCCTTCCTTCATGAGTGCGTTTAAATTCTATAATGACTATGCTTTGAAAACGAATGACAAGAAAAAAATCCTCGAGCGTTATGAGGACCGGATCTCAATTGTTGCGCTGTTCTTCGCTAACGGCGACACTGAGAAAGCAAAAGAATATGTAAACCTGATGATCAATCAAGAATATCAGCCGAGCACACCGACATTTTTGAATGCCGGCAGAAAACGCCGCGGTGAACTTGTGAGCTGCTTCTTGCTCGAAGTTAATGATTCTTTAAATGACATTTCAAGAGCAATCGATATCTCCATGCAGCTTTCTAAGCTTGGTGGCGGGGTTTCTCTTAACCTGTCCAAGCTTCGCGCGAAAGGTGAAGCCATTAAAGATGTTGAGAATGCGACAAAAGGCGTTGTAGGCGTCATGAAGCTTCTTGATAACGCGTTCCGTTACGCTGACCAAATGGGACAAAGACAAGGCTCCGGCGCGGCGTATTTAAACATTTTCCACCGCGATATCAATGATTTTCTTGATACGAAAAAGATTTCTGCGGATGAAGATGTGCGTGTCAAAACGCTTTCGATCGGTGTTGTCATTCCGGATAAGTTCGTTGAGCTTGCACGCGAGGACAAAGCGGCTTATGTATTCTACCCGCACACGATTTATAAAGAGTACGGCCAGCACATGGATGAGATGGACATGAACGAAATGTACGACAAGTTTGTCGACAACCCTCGGGTGAAAAAGGAAAAAATCAACCCGCGGAAACTGCTTGAAAAATTGGCGATGCTTCGTTCTGAATCAGGCTATCCATACATCATGTTCCAAGATAACGTCAATAAAGTGCATGCGAATAACCATATTTCCAAGGTCAAATTTTCTAACCTTTGCTCTGAAGTGCTGCAGGCATCTCAAGTTTCTTCATACACAGACTATGATGAAGAAGATGAAATCGGTCTGGATATTTCCTGCAACCTGGGTTCGCTTAACATTCTCAATGTCATGGAGCATAAATCAATCGAAAAGACAGTCAAGCTTGCGACAGACTCTTTAACACACGTGTCTGAAACAACAGACATCCGTAATGCGCCTGCTGTAAGACGGGCAAACAAAGCGATGAAATCAATCGGCCTCGGTGCTATGAACCTTCACGGCTACCTTGCGCAAAACGGCATTGCGTATGAAAGTCCGGAAGCGCGTGACTTTGCAAACACGTTCTTTATGATGGTGAATTTCTACTCCATCCAGCGTTCTGCGGAAATCGCAAAAGAGAAGGGCGAAACGTTTGATCAATATGAAGGATCAACCTATGCGACAGGTGAATACTTCGACAAATACGTTTCAACTGATTTCTCACCGAAATACGAAAAAATCGCTAATCTGTTTGAAGGTATGCATATCCCGACGACAGAGGACTGGAAAAAGCTAAAAGCATTTGTCGCTGAACACGGTATGTATCACAGCTACAGATTATGCATTGCGCCGACAGGCTCTATCTCATACGTTCAATCAAGCACGGCGTCTGTTATGCCGATTATGGAACGGATTGAAGAACGAACATACGGCAACTCAAAAACGTACTACCCAATGCCTGGGCTTGCATCTAATAACTGGTTCTTCTATAAAGAAGCCTACGATATGGACATGTTCAAGGTTGTGGATATGATCGCCACTATCCAGCAGCACATTGATCAGGGAATCAGCTTTACATTGTTCTTAAAAGACACAATGACGACCCGAGATTTAAACCGAATCGATCTGTATGCACATCATAGAGGAATTAAAACCATTTACTATGCAAGAACGAAAGATACTGGGCAAGACAGCTGCCTTTCTTGTGTTGTTTGATTAAAGGAGAGTTTATAGTGACAAAAATTTATGACGCAGCAAACTGGTCAAAGCATGAAGACGATTTTACCCAAATGTTCTATAACCAAAACGTGAAACAGTTCTGGCTTCCGGAAGAGATTGCTTTAAACGGCGATCTCCTCACATGGAAGTACCTCGGAAAAAATGAGCAGGACACTTATATGAAGGTACTGGCCGGACTTACGCTTCTTGACACAGAGCAGGGGAATACGGGGATGCCGATCGTGGCTGAACACGTAGATGGCCACCAGCGGAAAGCGGTGCTGAACTTTATGGCGATGATGGAGAACGCTGTCCATGCGAAGTCGTACTCTAATATTTTCATGACCCTTGCACCGACTGAAACGATCAATGAAGTATTTGAATGGGTTAAACAAAATAAATATTTGCAGAAAAAAGCGCAAATGATTGTCGGGCTTTACAAAGCCATTCAAAAAGATGATGAAATTTCACTGTTCAAAGCCATGGTTGCTTCCGTCTATCTGGAAAGCTTCCTTTTCTACAGCGGTTTCTATTATCCGTTATATTTCTACGGACAAGGAAAACTGATGCAAAGCGGTGAGATCATTAACCTGATCCTTCGTGACGAAGCGATTCACGGCGTGTATGTCGGTCTCCTTGCTCAGGAAATTTATAATAAACAGACAGAAGAGAAAAAAGCAGAGCTTCGTGAATTTGCGATCGACCTCCTGAATCAGTTATATGAAAATGAGCTTGAGTATACAGAGGACTTGTACGATCAAGTCGGGCTCTCACATGATGTAAAGAAATTCATCCGCTATAATGCGAATAAAGCGCTGATGAACCTTGGATTTGATCCATACTTCGAAGAGGAAGACATTAATCCGATCGTTTTAAACGGATTAAACACAAAAACAAAATCGCATGACTTCTTCTCTATGAAGGGGAATGGCTATAAAAAAGCGACAGTTGAGCCGCTCAAAGATGATGACTTTTATTTTGAAGATGAAAAAGAGCAGATATAATATCTGCTCTTTTCGGCTTGAAGGTTCAAATGAGGAGGACGCAGTACCCATGGGAAAAATGGACGAAATGATTTTAGTTGCCCCGCGCGATGATGTGTTTAAAAAAGAAAGCTTAACCTTCCAGGGCGTGTACAGTGAAGATAGCAGAGTAGCAGAAATCATGGCTCAGATTGAAGCGGCCTATCGTGAAATGAGAAGAGGGGACGCAGAAGAAGATCCGCGTTTCAAGCAGCCGATACCTTATGTCGTCATTAAGCGTGAAGATGAAGTTTTTCTTTACGAGCGGCTGGCTGGCGGCGGTGAATCACGTCTGCACAACAAGCTTTCTCTCGGTTTTGGCGGCCATATGAACGCCATCGAAGGGGCAGCTTCATTTGCTGAAGTCTTAAAGCTGAACACAGACCGTGAGCTTGAGGAAGAACTGCAAATAAATGAAGAAGATAAACAGGCGATTGTCACACTGGGATTGATCAATGATGATGAAAACAGTGTTGGCAAAGTGCATATCGGTATTCTTTCTGCGCTTCAATTAAAGCCTGGCGCACAAGTGGAAGTGAAGGAGAAAGAACAAATTGCGGGTAAATGGATGAAAGTTTCTGAATTAAAACAGGATGATATCTACAACCGTCTGGAAACATGGTCACAGTTTGTTGTTGATATTCTTGAATAAAAAAACCCGGTTTCTCGCGATGAGGAGCCGGGTTTTTTTATGAGACGCTCGTCCCCGTCTCGGCTATGATTCTAGGATCACAATAGCGTCAAAGCCGGCATTTTTCGCTCTGGCAGCGAGGGTGTCTGCATTGTCTTTGGATGAAAATGCGCCAATCTGCACTTTGTATAATCCGTCCTTTAAAAGGACAATCGAGTCAAAACCTTTGGCTTCGGCATTACTTGCGAGCGAGTCGGCATTCGCTTTGACTTTAAATGCGCCGATTTGAACCTTATATAACCCTGAGCTGGAAGTCTTTTTAAGGTTAAAGGCTTGCTCCAGCCCGTTTGCATGTCCTCTCGCTAAGCTTTGAATAAAACTGCTCGTTTTCAGCTTATTTGCATCGGAAACGGTATCAATGAAGCCGTTCTCGGTCAAGAGGGCAGGCATTGCCGACTCCCTTAGGACGTGGAAGTTCGCTGTTTTTTTGCCGCGATCGGCAAAGTCGACAGCTTGTATCACTTCAGAGTGAATTGTCGATTGATAAGTCGTCGTCGGGGCTCCTACATCTGGATAAATATAGCTTTCAAAACCTGTGCCTCCCCCGGAATTAACGTGAATGGACAAAAAGAAATCTGCTCCCCAGTTATTTGCGGCATTTGTCCGGTCGTTTAAGCTGACATATTGGTCGCTTGTCCGGCTCAGCAGCAGAGAAACGCCTTCATATTCATTAGTTAATATCGTACGTAAGGCTAAAGCGATTTGCAGGGTTAACGTTTTCTCCTGAAGGCCATTACCTGTTGCGCCTGGATCAGACCCGCCATGGCCAGGATCAATAAAAATTTTAACCATTTTTCATCACCTCATTACAGGATATGAAAAAACACGGCTTCTGCTTGTACGATTATCATTCAACTGAAAAATGAGGAAATAACCCTTTCACATCCAGAAATTATTTCTCGGGAAAGCGCACAATTCAACATGAAGCGACAACAGATACGGTCCGACATGAAATCTGTGCATACGCCATATGTTTGTATGTACTATGGGTTCGGTTAACCTGCACTGATTCCTGCTGGTTTTAAGCTTTGCGTTCATATTAAATCAAGCATTTAAAACGTAAATTGATGAGGAAAGCTCCTTTCATTAAAGACACCGCTTTATAAATCGAAAAAAAGAAAAACACTTCAGGTATCTTAGGGCGGGTAATACGTTTCGTACAAAAATCAGCCCGTTGTATGAAAAAGAAATAATGAGAAAGAAGCTCACTATAATACTCTGACAAAATGATTAAAAACAAAATCTCATGGTTTGTCCACCCCATGTCCGTGAATACAATAAGAAATAAAGTATTTCTCGGGAAAGCGCAGGATTCCTTATTGTTCCCGAAAAAAGCAATTGTTTCGACACATGATAGGCGTTTGTCACAATCGGCATCCGCTTGAATATCATATAGAGAGAACAGAGAGGTGAAGATGTTGGAGCGCGCTGTGACTTATAAAAACAACGGACAGATCAACATTATTCTGAACGGGCAAAAGCAGGTGCTGACGAATGCTGAGGCAGAGGCGGAATATCAGGCTGCATTGCAAAAAAACGAAGCAAAGCACGGCATTTTGAAGGAAATCGAAAAAGAGATGAGCGCATTAGTTGGGATGGAGGAAATGAAACGCAACATCAAGGAAATATACGCCTGGATTTTTGTGAACCAAAAACGCGCGGAGCAAGGCTTGAAGGTTGGAAAGCAAGCGCTGCACATGATGTTTAAAGGAAATCCGGGAACGGGAAAAACGACGGTTGCACGGCTCATCGGCAAGCTGTTCTTTGAAATGAATGTCCTGTCAAAAGGCCACTTAATAGAAGCGGAGCGGGCTGACCTGGTCGGGGAGTATATCGGACACACCGCCCAAAAGACGAGAGATTTAATCAAAAAGTCATTAGGTGGCATTTTGTTTATAGACGAAGCCTACTCGCTGGCAAGAGGCGGCGAAAAGGACTTTGGGAAAGAAGCGATCGACACACTTGTAAAGCATATGGAAGACAAACAGCATGAGTTTATTTTGATACTCGCCGGATATTCACGGGAAATGGATCATTTTCTCTCGTTAAATCCCGGACTCCAATCAAGATTTCCCATCTCCATTGATTTTCCGGATTACTCTGTGACCCAGCTCATGGAGATTGCGAAACGAATGATCGATGAAAGGGAATACCAGCTCAGTCAAGAAGCGGAATGGAAATTGAAAGATTACTTAATGACAGTGAAAAGCACGACAAGTCCCATTAAATTCAGCAATGGACGTTTTGTCAGAAATGTGATCGAAAAATCGATCAGAGCACAAGCCATGAGGCTTTTAATGGGAGACCAATACTTAAAAAGCGACTTGATGACCATCAAAAGCCAAGATCTTTCCATTAAAGAAGAAGCATCTGGATCTGCATAGACCTCTCAGTTTTTGAGAGGTCTGTTTTTTGCTCGTATTTCCGCTTTTCAAAGCAATCGATTTGTGGTATACACATGCAGGGTTTGGTATGATAATACTACTGCCCAATATGCAAAAGAAAGGAACATCCATTTGAACGAACAAGAAACGATTCAGGAGAAAGCCATTTTAGTCGGATGTCAGCTGCCGCATATCACGGATGAGCATTTTGAAAATTCTATGGAAGAGCTAGCATCTCTGACGAAAACAGCAGACGGAAAAGTACTGACCAGCGTCACACAAAAACGGAACAGGGCTGACGCCGCTACATATATAGGAAAAGGGAAGGTAGAAGAGCTGAAGGCACTCGTGGAAGAGCTTGAAGCTGATCTCCTCATCTTTAATGATGAACTGTCGCCAAGTCAGCTGAAGTCATTGGCAACAGCAATTGAAGTGAAGATGATTGACCGCACGCAATTGATATTAGATATTTTTGCAAAGCGGGCGAGAACGAGAGAAGGCAAACTTCAAATTGAGCTGGCTCAGCTGCAATATGCACTGCCGCGTCTGACGGGACAAGGGATCAACCTTTCCCGGCAAGGCGGAGGAATTGGGGCAAGAGGTCCCGGGGAAACGAAACTGGAAACCGACCGCCGCCATATCAGAAATCGCATTCATGAAATCAACACACAGCTTTCCACTGTCATTCGCCATAGAAGCCGATACCGTGAAAGAAGAAAGAAAAACGGTGTGCTTCAAATTGCGCTTGTCGGCTATACAAACGCAGGGAAATCAACATGGTTCAACCGCCTGACGAGTGCTGACAGCTATGAAGAAGACCTCCTGTTTGCCACGCTGGACCCGATGACCAGAAAAATGGTCCTGCCAAGCGGCTACAGTGTTCTTCTTTCAGATACAGTAGGATTTATTCAGGATCTTCCGACGACATTGATTGCTGCATTCCGCTCAACGCTTGAGGAAGTAAAAGAAGCGGATTTAATTCTGCATTTAATTGATTCTTCAAATGAGGATTATGCGGGACATGAAAAAACAGTGCTTCGGCTGCTTGAGGAGCTTGAAGCAGATGATATCCCGATGCTGACGGCTTACAATAAACGTGATCAAAAACTGCCTGATTTTATACCGACCGCCGGAAGGGATCACATTATGGTCAGTGCGAAATTTGAGGACGACGCTGCAGCCTTTAAAGAAGCGATTCAGCGCTATTTGCGCCAAGAACTGTTAACGTCTTTTGAAGCACATGTGCCGGCAAGTGAAGGGAAGCTCCTTTCCAGAATCAAATCGGAAACGATGGTAGACCGCTTCTATTTTAATGAAGAAAATGAACAGTATGACATATCCGGCTATGTCCAAGAAGAGCAAAGTATCATCGGTGAATTAAAGAAGTATATGTAGGAAGGAAATATAAAGACATGTTTGACACATTAACACACGGAGAATTATTGAAGAAAACGGCAATGGAAGTGGAAGCGGACATTGCCGGCATTCATAAACAAATAGAAGAAATCAGCGAGCGAAATGAGTGGAGAGTGCTTCAAAGCTATAGAAAACACAAAGTAAGCGACACTCATTTCACGCCGTCTACTGGATACGGCTATGATGATATCGGAAGAGACACGCTTGAAAGCATATATGCGGATGTGTTTGGCGGAGAAGCGGGGCTTGTAAGGCCGCAAATCATTTCAGGCACACATGCCATCTCAATTGCTTTGTTCGGTGTCCTCAGACCGGGGGACGAGCTCCTTTATATCACGGGCAAGCCGTATGATACGCTAGAGGAAATTGTGGGCGTCAGGGGTGGAGAAAACGCTGGTTCGTTAAAGGATTTTCAAATCGGCTATAATGCGGTTGATCTGACGAAAGACGGAAAGATAGACTATGATGCAGTCGCCGCTGCGATCAATCCGAAGACAAAAGTAATCGGCATTCAGCGCTCAAAAGGATATGCGAATCGCCCTTCTTTCTTAATTAGTGAAATAAAAGAAATGATCCGTTTTGTAAAAGAAATCAATGAAAATCTGATCGTCTTTGTGGACAACTGTTACGGAGAATTTGTGGAAGAGCTTGAGCCTTGCCATGTCGGAGCCGACCTGATGGCGGGATCTCTCATTAAAAATCCCGGCGGCGGCCTTGCGAAAACAGGCGGCTACCTCGTCGGAAAAGCGAAATGGATTGAAGCTTGCTCATACCGTATGACGTCACCCGGCATCGGCAGAGAAGCGGGGGCATCTCTTTACTCGCTCCAAGAAATGTACCAAGGCTTCTTTTTGGCGCCTCACGTTGTGTCTCAAAGTTTAAAGGGAGCGGTGTTTACAGCGAGATTCCTTGAAAAACTCGGCTTCACTTCAAACCCGAAATGGGATGCGAAAAGAACGGATTTAATACAATCCGTTGAGTTTTCTGACAGAGAAAAGATGATTGCTTTTTGCCAGGCTATTCAATTTGCATCGCCAATCAATGCTCATGTGACGCCTTATCCAGCCTACATGCCTGGATACGAGGATGATGTCATTATGGCAGCAGGGACGTTTATTCAAGGAGCAAGCATCGAATTATCAGCTGATGGCCCTATCCGCCCGCCGTATGTAGCGTATGTTCAGGGAGGATTAACCTATTCGCATGTGAAGAATGCCATATGCAGTGCAGTGGATTCATTGATGCAAAAGCAATTAATTTAAATTTTTTAAAAATTTCTCTGGATTTGATGTTAAGAATCCTTACATCGTATTGACACATAATATAACATCACCTATAATGAAACTAAGTTAAGAAAAGGAGGAAATTGAGATGAGTGATAATATTCGCCGCTCAATGCCTTTATTTCCAATAGGAATTGTCATGCAGTTAACTGAGTTATCAGCAAGACAAATTCGATATTATGAGGAAAATGGACTGATATTTCCAGCCAGAAGTGAAGGAAATAGACGATTATTTTCATTTCATGATGTAGATAAACTGTTAGAAATCAAGCACCTGATAGAACAAGGTGTAAACATGGCAGGAATTAAACAGATTCTGGCGAAAGCCGAAGCCGAGCCAGAACAAAAACAAAACGAGAAGACGAAAAAACCAATGAAACATGATCTGTCCGATGACGAACTGAGACAGCTCCTGAAAAACGAGCTCATGCAAGCCGGCCGTTTTCAAAGAGGGAATACATTCCGTCAAGGCGACATGTCCCGCTTCTTTCATTAATCCGTTAGCAACTGTTTTGCTATATACATTTACCTTTTAAGAGGAGGAATTTTACCAAATGGCAAAGTACACTAGAGAAGATATCGAAAAATTAGTAAAAGAAGAAAACGTGAAGTATATCCGCCTTCAATTTACTGACATTCTTGGAACAATCAAGAATGTTGAGATTCCTGTAAGCCAGCTTGGAAAAGCGCTTGATAATAAAGTCATGTTTGACGGTTCTTCTATTGAGGGATTCGTTCGTATCGAAGAGTCAGACATGTACCTGTATCCAGATCTAAATACATTTGTTATCTTCCCATGGACAGCTGAAAAAGGTAAAGTAGCACGTTTCATCTGTGATATTTACAATCCGGATGGCACACCTTTTGAAGGTGACCCGCGAAACAACTTAAAACGGATTCTGAAAGAAATGGAAGACCTCGGCTTCAGTGATTTTAACCTTGGGCCTGAGCCTGAATTCTTCTTATTCAAATTGGACGAAAAAGGCGAGCCGACGCTTGAACTAAACGACAAAGGCGGATATTTCGACTTAGCTCCAACTGATTTAGGAGAAAACTGCCGCCGCGATATCGTACTTGAGCTTGAAGAGATGGGCTTTGAAATCGAAGCGTCTCACCACGAAGTAGCACCTGGTCAGCACGAAATCGACTTTAAATATGCTGGAGCAGTCCGCTCTTGTGATGACATCCAAACATTTAAACTAGTTGTCAAAACAATTGCCCGTAAACACGGCCTGCATGCGACATTTATGCCAAAACCATTGTTCGGTGTAAACGGTTCAGGTATGCACTGCAATCTATCACTCTTCAAAAATGGTGTTAACGCATTCTTTGACGAAAACGCAGATCTTCAGTTAAGTGAAACAGCGAAGCACTTCATTGCAGGTATCGTGAAGCACGCAACAAGCTTTACAGCAGTAACAAACCCGACAGTAAACTCTTACAAACGTCTTGTTCCTGGCTATGAAGCACCTTGTTATGTAGCATGGAGCGCGCAAAACAGAAGCCCGCTTATCCGTATCCCGGCTTCTCGCGGCATCAGCACACGTGTTGAAGTACGCAGTGTAGACCCAGCTGCAAACCCATACCTTGCACTTAGCGTATTGCTTGCTGCAGGATTAGACGGAATCAAAAACAAACTGGAAGCGCCGGCTCCAATCGACCGCAACATCTATGTGATGAGCAAAGAAGAGCGCATGGAAAACGGAATCGTTGACCTTCCAGCAACACTTGCGGAAGCACTAGAAGAATTCAAATCAAACGAAGTCATGGTCAAAGCGCTGGGCGAGCACCTATTCGAACACTTCATCGAAGCAAAAGAAATCGAATGGGATATGTTCCGCACGCAAGTACATCCTTGGGAACGCGAACAGTATATGTCTCAGTATTAATATCTCAATCCCTTGGCACTAAAAGTGTCAGGGGATTTTTTATGTTAATAGGTAATAAATTATGGAGCGGCACTGCTAAAAAGCAGGGTCACTTTTAGTCTATGTCACTAATAATTCTATGTACTAAATTTTTAATTAGGGAAATAATTCCACGCTTAAGGAAGCAATACGCATAAATAATTCGACAAATTCTGTGATAATTCCATTGTTCAATACTTCTACCAGCAATAATAAGATGAGTAAGGTAGATGTTTATCATTGACATCATAACCAAATGAATCCATAATTACGTTGAAATCTAAATCAATTTTCAAAAAGGAGATTTCTATGAAAAAATTGACTATCTTCTCCGGGGGATTAGGAGCGGTTTTTTCTGTACTGGCTCAACTGTTTGCGGTTATAGATGACTCTTACACTTTGGGGAATTTATGGTTTTTAGGTGCTTTGGCGGGAATTATAACCATGCTTGCTTCAATCCAGACAAATAATAAACCAGTCTTCAGCATATTATTAATTGCTAGTTCAGTAATAGGTCTACTTGGAACTGGTCTTGTATACATCATACCAACACTGTTCAATATAATAATAATTTATAAATTTTCAAAAGTAAGCCAATAAGCCAATGGGAAAATTAAGGTTCTTTTTTTATTTAACATCCCTTTGACAAGGTCGGTGATAAATCGCAGAATGTTTATGCTTGCAACTAATCCACCAGCGGGGGCATCGGTGGGCATGATTATCTAACGCCATGTTTCTAGGATACCGGAATTGAAACATTTGCTGAGGCATTTCGTGAAGCTGATCACCAAATGACCATTTCCATAGAGGCACGTCTAAAGAAGCTATCATAGGAGGACAATACTGTGTGGAAAGCTTTAAGTCAATTACTCAAGAAACAGAAAAATCAAAGTCCAAGCGATGAAGATTATATACAGATTCCAGAATTAGAAGTAAAAGTTTTGGGGATGCTTCACAGTATCAATATAGACCTGGTTAATGTAATAGCCCAAGCAGAAAAGTCTAAGGAGTTTATAGGACAAATCGAAGGCATCTGGCATTCTATAGCAAATCAATTTTATTCACTCGCCCAAGGGTTTGAGAATGAGGATATCAATAAGCTTTCTGCGGATCTTGATCATGCTGCCGCCACTTGGGAAGCTGTTGCTAATAAAGCAAAAGAGTTTGTAACAAATTCATACCAAGGGTAAAAGAAAAATAAGGGCCTGAAAGGGCTCTTTTGCTTATAGTCATATTTCCCGTAAGTATTACTTTTTGGATTTAATAAATTTTAAAGCGTGTTTGTTTCACTGAATTCATAGTCAAAAGGGGAATGTTTTTATGCTTGGAATCAACGTTGAAAAATCAAATGAAAACTTAATTATCAATTGGCAGCTATCCAAAATTGAAATTCCAATCAAAGAAATCAATGATGTATTTCTTGATCCAAACTATGGGGGAGAGGAGAAAAGCGCAGTAAGGATTGGGTTTCCTTATGGCTCAACAGATAGGGTAGTAATTAAAACAGCACGTAACACTTACATTTTGTTCACCACTAATCCTGCTTTAATTATGAGTAAAATTGTTTCTTAATAAACAGTTTATGTCCCTTTTAAATTTATCTATTAATGTTCTGTGTGGTAAAATTTAGTGAGATGATTTAAGGAGGAGGAGCATTTATGGAAGAAATAAAAGTTAGTTCACATGACACTAGATGGTATTAAGAAAGCAGTTTCTAAATATGGTACATTCCCTATGTTTCATCATGGAGGATATGTCATGGAAGATGCTACTTTTCATTTCAAAGATCCTGCTAGTCCTCAAGAAATTAGCGATATAGAACAGAAGCTAGGTGTTACTTTCCCTAATGACTATAAAGAGTTTTTGTTACAGCACAATGGGATGGAAATGTTTGATGGGATTGAAATACTTAGCTTAGAGGGAATCATTGAATATAATGAGGTTCAAGATTTCCCAGAGGGATACGTTTTAATTGGATATCATTTTGATGGAAGATATGTCATAGACACAAACAAATCAAAAAATGGATTAGGCTATATGCTATATCTAGACTCAATTGATGATATTGAAGATGCGATTAACTTAGATTCTAATTTCGAGATATGGTTTGATATGCTAGTGTCTTTAAATGGAACGAAATATTGGGAAGTAAATCCGAATCTCCAAGAGTATTATAAACTGGTTTCAGAATAACACTTCGGCAAAAGAAAAAATTATGACTAATTTCAACAACCAAAGAAACTGCAATTTGAGGGAAGTATAATGACAATTTACGAGCAAATTAAGGATGCTTTGAAAAATAAGATCAATGAGTTGGTTTCACCTCAAGAAGTAAAGAAAACCCTTCAAGAAAAATACGGAACTAATCCGGATAGCATTATTTTATCAGATTATTGTTATAACCGGTATAATAAGGGGATTTCTTTTAATAAGCACCTCTTTGAATATATGAATAGAAGTTCTTACAAATACTTAGGTGAAAACTCTCTTTATACAGGACTTATTTTCAGAAAATCAAAAGGGGAAGATAAGGAAGTTATCGTAGGCGAATGGGTAAACGGTGTTAAATCACTCCGAGAAGCTTCTGTTACTAATAACCAAATAAATGATCAAGCCGAAATCATTAGTAAAGAACAACTTGTAAACCTTTATAATGAATATAACCAAATCCTGAGATATGAAATGAATGTATTGAACTGTAAGCCTACAGAATTGAGGCATTTAATTGGCAGAATCGGTGAATTCATTTGTGCAATCCAAACCAACGGCACTCTGGCACGTCAAACTAATCAGCATGGATTTGATGTTGTGAGTGATGGCAGACGGATTAGTGTAAAAACAACAGCTCAATCAAGTGGTTTTATTTCGATAAATAAAAATACATTTTATGATTTTGATGATTTTTTTGTAGTTCAATACGTAAATGATGATTTTAAAGTTATTTTCTTCGGCTCAAAGGAAGAAGTGCAAAAAATAAGCAGAATTTATGGAAGCCAATACGAAGTTGAAATTTCACTTCTTAAAAAGCTTAATAAGGAATACCAATTAAATTAAACAATCTTGTTGGTAACAAACATCCTCTTACTTATTGTAAGAGGATGTTTGTTTAATTCTTACATATTTTATCTTTGCAATCTGGCTTACGAGTTGCATCCACAGTAAATGATCTTACTTCGTCTTTAGTTTTGTCATAAATTCCCCATATTACCCCTCAGAGAAGGATAGGGGGATTATTTTGGAGAATCATATTCCATTGCTTGTTCACAGTCAGTAATCCTTGAGTTGTTCTAGCAAGAGGCAATATTGTTGAATAAGAATAGTTTTAAAGAGGTTATTGTTGTCTTCATATTGAAATAAAGATTAAGTATATTAGAGGGGAGTTGCTTTAATGCACATAACAACAAAAAGGTTATTGATACGTGAATTTGAATTCAAAGATTGGCAAGCAGTATATGAGTATACATCTGATAGTAATGTAATGAAGTATATACCTGAAGGGGTTTTTACTGAAGAAGATGCAAAGGCATTTGTAAATAAAAACAAAGGTGATAACGCTGAAAAATTCCCTGTCATACTAAGAGATGAAGACTGTCTTATAGGCCATATTGTTTTTTATAAGTATTTTGGTGAACATACATATGAAATTGGGTGGGTGTTTAATCCCAATTATCAAAATAAAGGGTATGCTTCTGAGGCAGCCCAAGCTATCTTGGAATATGGATTTAAAGAAATGAACTTACATAGGATTATAGCTACGTGTCAACCTGAGAATATTCCCTCATACCGAGTTATGAAGAAGATTGGAATGAGAAGAGAAGGCTTTTTTAAAAAATGTATTCCAAAAGGCAATGAATGGTGGGATGAATATTATTACGCTATTTTAGAGGAAGAGTGGAATTGAACTTTATTGAGTGCGGCAATACAAACAAATTATCACCCTCTACTTAGAACATATTAGTTAAATGAAGGTGATATATAAAGTGATATGACAGTGATTAAATGGGATTCAATGAGCTCCGGTGAATTGTTTTTAGGTGAGTTCACTAAGGATGATACCTGATACGCAGCCATACCATTCGAGCGTTAATCATTTTATAACTGATCTTTTCACTTTTGCCCACGGGGGAATAAGACCCTATTTAAGTTTGCCAGACGATTGTTTGATCCGTTGTTGATGATTGTCAGGATTTTTTGTGAAGGAATATCTTTATATAGTGGTTGATTATTCCCTTCTGGTAAAAATTGATCTATGTTGAATTGCTTAACATGTCATTGAACTCAGAGAATAAAGTGAACCTGCCACAGATGTTCATTATCTTTTAGGGGGTTCCAAAAAGACCGTATTCCTATCGATCGCTCAGAGTGAAAATGGTATACTAAAGTTACAATCACAGGAAGGAATTACAATTTTTTTAGATCTACATAAAATCATCTGATTAACCGAAAGTGAGAATGTGTGAATGAATTTAATAGGGTATATTGAGGAAAGGTTTCAAAACCTCGAATTAATTCCTAGCATCTATAATCAATGGGGCACAGGAATCCATTTTTGTCTTGGGGAAAATATCTATCAACTCAAAGCAAATGAAGAATTGAATTTAAAGATGTTTCGGATTGTATATGAACAAACCTCAATCATTTTTAATGAATTATTTGAACAAAATGATGACATATTCCTTGTGACGAATATGTATAAGCACAAAAAGAAAGAGAAATGTATAAGAAAATTAAAGGTGTATCAACCGTTTCTAAAATGTAAAAATCATTTGAATCAAATTATGGTGAAGACATATCCCTATCCTTTCGAAATCAATAAAGCTGAAGAATACGAGATGCAACAATTTTCCCTGTTATGCAAACCTCGAGACTTACGTGTAACTGAATTACTTAAAGCAGCCAGTAATGAGGATTTTCCACAAAAACCGAAATTCGGAGGTTACTCTATTGATTACCCTGATGTTTTCTTTGTGAACATTACAAAAGACATTATTTTCTTTATCTATGATGACCGCGGATGCGAAGTCATAGCTCATGATTTCAAACGAATACGTCCACTTTATGAAAAATATCACGACTGGGTAGAAGAGTATAAGTGCATGTAATACTTTTTTTAAAAACGATTTATCAGGAAAGGCAGAATTAGATTATGAGGGCCTTACATACAAGATGTAAACGGTTATTGAAACTAAGATGGTATTATGTGATGATGAGAGATCTGCATTTTTATTAGTACTTGATGAAAGATTAGTGGATTTTGATTCTCAAGGTGGAAACCATATTAGTGTTTATTTAGTTACTCACTTTGAGTTATCTGATCAATCGTATAAAGATGTATTAAGCTTTAATGATGATCTTTTGGGTATGGAGCATAACTGTTCGTATGCAATGGATATTCTAAGCGTTAAAGAGGAACTTGATTTCGATTTCCCATTTAATATGCTTGCAATAAAAAGCTATGTACAAGAATTAATAAAAATGTTAGGGATTGATATCACTCTGCCTGAAATGAAAGAAAGAGATTTTGACAAACTTTCTCAAAACTAAATAAAACTACTATTTTTAAAGAGAACGGAGACTTGCTTTCAATATGAATGTTAAAAAAGCTGCAGCTGTTTTTTCAATCACTATTCCAATTATCTCAGCCATCTTAATTATTAATTTTTTTACAGGATTTATGTCAATTCCATGGCAAGGAATGCCGGTGTTTTTTCCATTATTACTTTCTCCTATAGGAATCATTTTAGCGTTCGTTTCAATAAAGACAAATAAACGGTGTGCTGTATATGGGATTGTCTTAAATGCAATTATGTTTCCATTTCCTTTTTTCTGGTTTATCGGAGGGGCTTTGTTATTTGGAGTTTAAAATCCATTAGGCATTACGCTTATACATTGGTATTTTCGAGCTTGTCAAAAGAAGGAATAAAAAAACTTCAGAATTGCTTGGCTTTACTTTATGTTGAAAGGGGTCGAGTAAGGTGGATAGGAAAAAGGATGAAATACAAAGAAAATATAGGGAACAAATGAGGGAGAAGAAAGAACGAGAAAAAGAAGATGGCAGTTCACATACTTTTGAAATTGTTGTTGTGCTAGCCATTATCATTTTGATGTTTTTCTTTAATTCAGTTTTCAAGGCTTTTTAGATATTGTACAGATGACTTTCAGGATGTTTGAAAAAATAACCCTTTGAGATATATACCGCATGAAAGTATTGAAGGACTTATGAAAATTCAAGAGCCAGTTGAATCTTAATAATTAATCACCAAATAATGGGGATGTAAAATGAAGTTGTATAATGAATTTATCAATATAGCTAAAACGTTTAATAAAGAGTTAGACATAATTCCATTATTATATGGATCTTTAGGTCTTGAAAAGGTAACTGGGTTAGACTTTTCCCCAGAAGATATTGATCTCCTTATTCCTTTAATTTTTTTAGAGGAAAAGTGGGAAAAACTAAAAAAAGTGATGGAACTGCATGGATACAAAATGGTTGATTTACATGAGCATGAATTTAAGAAAACTAATACAAAAATAGGCATTTCTTACATTGAGGATTTAAAACCATTTGCAGATGTAGACTATAATAACCTAGAGATTTTTGAAGATGGCGGAGCGAAATATCATTTGCTAACGATTGATGATTACCTCAAGATTTATAAAAAGTCTTTATTAGATGGTTATAGAAGAAGGAAGAAGAATCATAAAGACCAAAGTAAAATTAACATATTGAATAAATTAATACGGAATTAATTTCTGTATTCCCTTTTGTTTCCAGTCTCAATTAAAATTTTTAAGATTAAAATAAGTTTGAAGGAAAAATCATAGTGTTTAACACAGCCATTAATCCTCAGACAGTCAAATAGCCATTTCTACTCCGGTTGAAAGCTTCTCTATTTTTGCTTCTTATTTATCTTTCCTGTATTGATATATGTATGTAGGGTTGGACTTATAACATAAACTATTCTGGCCATTCCGTTCTTTCAATTCATGACCGGGCTTGCCATCAGCATAAATCTAGGCTAACAGTCTCCATACATCCTGTGATCACCTTTATCAAACTCTTAAATGCAACTTACCACTAACCAATTCTTTATTTCGCATAGATCATCTTTGTCATGTGTTTACACAAGAATCTGTTTTGGACTGAGACACTGAATATAACAAAACAGTCAAAAATCAATATTTAATTCATTCTGTTTAAACTTTCTGAAAAAGATGTTGAAAAAGTCGAAAGGATTTTATAATATTAAGTCAAGTTAGTTTGTTTGATCAACAAACTAATGAAATGAACTTTCATTATCCACAAGATAAGATCTTACTAATATGGATGGAAGGGGGATAAGAGGGTCGATTTAATGGAGCTAAACAATATAAGAAACGAAAGAATGAGGCTTTTATCCTTTTCCAGGTATATAAGGTATGACGAAAAAAGATGAATTTTTTGCTTGCTGATCACCATATTTTTTTGCACTGTTTTGAAAGCGCTTTTATAAAAGTTTACTGACCGTAAATTCGAGAAATTGTTATACCGTTTCACACTGTTCCATATTAAAGGATCGAAAAGGGGAGAAATCATGCTCAGTGAAAATGTAAAGAAGATTAGCATGGTTGAAAAAGTTGGATATGCGTCTGGAGATTTTGCTTGTAATTTAATTTATGCAACAGTGTCTACGTATCTTTTGTTCTTCTATACAGATGTTTTTGGTTTATCGGCAGCAGCAGCCGGTACTATGTTTTTAGTGGTTAGAATAATCGACGCTCTCGCTGATCCTTTTATCGGAACAATAGTTGACAGAACGAACAGCAGATTTGGACGCTTTAGACCGTATCTTTTATTCGGAGCTTTTCCATTTGTCATACTGGCAATACTCTGTTTTACAACACCAGACTTTTCGGATATGGGGAAATTAATATATGCCTATATAACCTATGTTGGCTTGTCGCTTACATACACAACGATAAACGTTCCATATGGCGCGTTAACTTCTGCAATGACTAGAAATAATCAAGAAGTTGTTAGTATAACTTCTGTTCGCATGTTATTTGCGAATCTTGGGGGACTTGTCGTTGCATTTTTTGTTCCCTTACTGGCTGCTTATTTAAGCGATACTTCCGGCAACGAGTCTCTTGGCTGGCAACTAACCATGGGTATTTTGGGAATGATAGGCGGGTGCCTTTTAATCTTTTGTTTTAAAAGCACAAAAGAGCGGGTCACTCTTCAAAAATCCGAAGAGAAAATTAAATTTACGGATATATTTGAGCAGTTTCGTGTTAATCGTCCACTTGTTGTATTAAGTATTTTCTTTATTATTATTTTTGGAGTGAATTCCATCAGTAATTCGGTTGGCATTTACTACGTAACGTATAACTTAGAAAGAGAGGATTTGGTGAAGTGGTACGGTTTGATAGGAAGTTTACCCGCTTTGGTCATTTTACCGTTTATTCCAAGGCTTCATCAATTTTTGGGGAAAAAGAAATTACTAAACTATGCATTATTACTGAATATTATAGGCCTCTTAGCTTTACTGTTTGTTCCGCCAAGTAATGTTTACCTCATACTTGTCTGTCGATTAATCGCTGCTGCTGGAAGTCTCACTGCCGGGGGATATATGTGGGCGCTTATTCCTGAAACAATTGAATATGGAGAGTACAGGACTGGGAAAAGAATGGGTGGGCTCATTTACGCTATAATCGGATTTTTCTTTAAGTTTGGTATGGCCTTAGGAGGAGTTGTTCCGGGTCTGGTTCTTGATAAGTTTGGATATGTAGCAAATCAGGCACAAACCCCGGCGGCCTTAATGGGGATTTTAATTACAACAACCATTATTCCCGTGTTCTTGCTTGTTCTAGCTTTAATTGATATTAATTTCTATAACTTAGATGAGAAAAAATATAAAAACATGGTTCGAGAATTAGAGAATAGAGACAAAGTTTATTTGGATCATATTGATGATTTCAAGGCTTAAAAAAGAAAATAAACTGAGGAGGAGTCCCAAATGAAGATTACCAATCCCGTACTTAAAGGATTCAATCCCGATCCAAGTATTTGTAGAGCAGGAGAGGATTATTATATCGCTGTATCTACATTTGAGTGGTTTCCGGGAGTCCAGATACACCACTCAAAAGATTTAGTAAATTGGCACTTAGTTGCACATCCATTACAGAGAGTTTCACAATTAGACATGAAAGGAAACCCAAATTCAGGTGGAGTTTGGGCACCATGTTTAAGCTATAGTGATGGGAAGTTTTGGCTGATCTATACGGATGTTAAGGTAGTAGATGGCGCATGGAAAGATTGTCACAATTATTTAGTTACTTGTGAAACGATTAATGGTGATTGGAGTGAGCCGATTAAATTAAATAGCTCGGGGTTTGATGCTTCTTTGTTCCATGATACGGATGGAAAAAAGTATTTATTAAATATGTTATGGGATCACCGTATTGATCGGCACTCATTTGGAGGAATTGTTATACAGGAATATTCTGATAAAGAGCAAAAATTAATCGGTAAACCAAAAGTTATATTTGAAGGAACTGATAGAAAACTGACAGAAGCTCCGCATCTTTATCATATCGGGAACTATTATTATTTATTAACTGCAGAAGGAGGAACACGGTACGAACATGCTGCTACAATTGCTCGTTCTGCAAATATTGAGGGGCCATATGAAGTTCATCCCGATAATCCAATTTTAACGTCATGGCATGACCCAGGAAATCCATTGCAAAAATGTGGTCATGCATCCATTGTTCAAACACATACAGATGAGTGGTATTTAGCTCATTTAACGGGACGTCCTATTCATCCTGACGATGATTCAATTTTTCAGCAGAGAGGATACTGTCCTTTGGGCAGAGAAACAGCTATTCAAAAACTTTACTGGAAAGATGAATGGCCCTATGTAGTAGGTGGAAAAGAAGGAAGCTTGGAGGTAGATGCACCTTCTATACCCGAAACAATATTTGAAGCAACGTACCCGGAAGTTGATGAATTTGAGGATTCAACATTAAATATAAATTTTCAAACTTTAAGGATTCCATTCACGAATGAATTAGGTTCATTGACTCAAGCGCCAAATCATTTACGATTATTCGGTCATGAATCATTGACCTCGACATTTACTCAGGCATTTGTAGCCAGACGCTGGCAAAGTCTCCATTTTGAAGCCGAAACTGCTGTTGAGTTTTATCCGGAAAATTTTCAACAAGCCGCTGGGTTGGTGAATTACTACAATACAGAGAACTGGACGGCTCTTCAAGTCACGCATGATGAAGAACTTGGGCGCATTCTTGAATTAACAATATGTGACAACTTTTCTTTTTCACAGCCATTAAATAATAAAATTGTTATTCCTCGTGAAGTAAAGTATGTATATTTAAGAGTAAATATTGAAAAGGACAAATATTATTATTTCTATTCTTTTAACAAAGAAGATTGGCACAAAATTGACATTGCACTGGAATCGAAAAAATTATCAGATGATTATATCCGTGGGGGAGGATTCTTCACAGGGGCCTTTGTAGGGATGCAATGCCAAGATACCAGTGGTAATCATATTCCGGCCGACTTTAGATATTTTCGTTATAAAGAAAAATAATTTGCACATGAAAAAGGAGATTTCTATTTTAGAACTCCTTTTTCATATGAGAAGGTGCCATGTCACTATTGCTTCAGAAATACTCCTAGAATAAAAAAACTCATCTTTAAAGATGAGCTGTCCATTCCATAAAAAATTACATTGTAATCATGTCCAGAAAATGATCAATCACAATGGAGGACATTCCTAATGCCGGTGCATTCTGTCCTAAGGAAGATGGCAATAATTCATAGCTATTGCCTAATTGGGAATAAACCCTTGATGATACTTCACTTCTCATTGAATTTAAAACCATAGGATGCGATTCAATTATGCTATTTCTTAAAATTACGGCTTGTGGGTTGAAAGTATTTAGAATATTGGTAAGGCCTATTCCTAAATAGAATCCAAAATTTTGTAATGCATTTAAGGTTCCGATATCATTCAGATGGGCGAGGTTTATGATATCTTGATAGGACAGTTTTTTCTCTTTGGTCTGAAGAGATTTTAATAAAGCCTTCTCTGAAGCATACAATTCCCAGCATCCTCGGTTTCCGCAACTGCATTTAGGACCATTAAAGTCTATTGTCATATGTCCCATTTCTCCAGAGAAGCCGCTTACTCCTCTATATAAATGATTGTTGATAATAACACCGATCCCTATTCCTGTGCTGATACTTACGTAAATAATGTTATCGTGATTTTTTGCAGCTCCAAATACTTTTTCTCCATATGCGCCAGCATTTGCCTCATTTTCAATAAAAACAGGCACATTGTACTTCTCTTGTATCGAAGATTTTAAGTCAATATCTCTCCAGTTGGAGTTCGGAGTGAAAACAATTTTTTGATCTTTATCAATGAGTCCAGGCACGCAAATACCTATACCAATAAGCCCGTACGGAGATTGGGGCATTTGCGTAATAAAGTGATGAATCATATCAATCAAAATGTCTTTCGTTATTTCTGGAGAATTGGATTCCAAATGGCGGTATTGATCAAGAACGATTGTTCCTTCAAGGTCTGTTAAAATGCCATTAATATAATCCACACCAACATCTATTCCAACGGAGTATCCTGCCTTTTTATTAAAAACAAGCATGACAGGTCTTCTTCCGCCACTTGATTGTCCTTGACCTATTTCAAATACCATACTTTCTTTCATTAACGTGTTTACCTGTGATGAGACAGTTGATTTATTTAATCCAGTCATTTCAGATAATTTTGCTCTTGAAATAGGTGAATTTTTAAGGATTTCTTTTAATAATAACTTTTGATTTACTTTTTTGACAAAGGTTTGATCAGCGATATCCACTTCATCCACTCCATTTGTTTAATCTTTAAATTAAGTATCAACATAGTACATAGCGAATCTTCCCTTTATTATATCTAATGTGTTCATAAAAAACTAAAAAAAATATTGAAAATACTGACGAGGTTATATAAGATGAAAATAAGTTAGTTTGTTTAAACAACAAACTAATAGGTGATGTACTTACTATATGAAATAAAATGCATCTGTATTTGAATGAATTTATTTTTAAGGGGGAAATCACATGGCTCAATCTCATTCCAGTTCAATCAACTATTTTGGAAGCGCAAACAAAGTGGTTTACGAAGGGAAAGATTCGACTAATCCTTTAGCATTTAAATATTATAATCCTCAAGAAGTAATCGGCGGAAAAACGCTGAAAGAGCATTTGCGATTTTCTATTGCCTATTGGCATACATTTACTGCTGATGGTACAGACGTTTTTGGAGCAGCTACGATGCAAAGACCATGGGATCACTATAAAGGCATGGATCTAGCGAAGATGAGAGTAGAAGCAGCATTTGAGATGTTTGAAAAACTAGATGCACCATTCTTTGCTTTTCATGACCGGGATATTGCACCAGAAGGCAGTACGCTAAAAGAGACAAACCAAAATTTAGATATGATCATGGGCATGATTAAAGATTACATGAGAAATAGCGGCGTTAAGCTATTATGGAATACAGCAAACATGTTTACGAATCCCCGTTTCGTCCATGGTGCCGCGACTTCTTGCAATGCAGATGTGTTTGCGTATGCTGCAGCACAAGTGAAAAAAGGGTTAGAAACAGCAAAAGAGCTTGGCGCTGAGAACTATGTATTTTGGGGCGGCCGTGAAGGATATGAAACATTGTTAAATACCGATTTAAAATTTGAGCTTGATAATTTGGCTAGATTTATGCATATGGCAGTGGATTATGCGAAGGAAATCGGGTACACAGGGCAGTTTTTGATTGAGCCAAAACCAAAAGAGCCGACCACCCATCAATACGATACAGATGCAGCAACAACCATTGCCTTTTTGAAGCAATATGGCTTAGACAATCATTTTAAATTAAATCTTGAAGCCAATCATGCCACATTAGCCGGGCATACATTCGAACATGAATTACGCATGGCAAGAGTACATGGTCTGCTTGGCTCTGTTGACGCAAACCAGGGTCATCCTCTTTTAGGCTGGGACACGGATGAATTTCCGACGGATTTATATTCTACGACATTAGCAATGTACGAAATCCTGCAAAATGGCGGCCTTGGAAGCGGCGGATTAAACTTTGACGCGAAGGTCAGAAGATCTTCTTTCGAGCCTGATGATCTAATATATGCCCATATTGCAGGGATGGATGCATTTGCAAGAGGATTGAAAGTTGCCCACAAATTAATCGAAGATCGTGTGTTTGAAGATGTGATTCAACATCGTTACCGCAGCTTTACTGAAGGGATTGGTCTTGAAATTATAGAAGGAAGAGCTAATTTCCACACACTTGAGCAATATGCGCTAAATCATAAATCAATTAAAAACGAATCTGGAAGACAGGAGAAATTAAAAGCGATATTGAACCAATACATTTTAGAAGTATAACAGGATAAGCTCCAGATCCTGCTATCAATACCAAGTCACTGAATTACCCGTCATGATTCCTTTCCTATTGCTTGTTGTTATGACGGGTAACTTCTATAATTAGGATTTATTTAGAGTGAATGGTTTTTTAAAAGGGCAAGGAGTGAAAAAATGAAGTATGTCATTGGAATAGATCTTGGAACGAGTGCTGTTAAAACCATTTTAGTTAACCAAAACGGCAAGGTTTGTGCAGAAACGTCCAAAAGGTATCCGCTCATCCAAGAGAAGGCGGGATATAGTGAGCAAAATCCTGAAGACTGGGTTCAGCAAACAATTGAAGCATTGGCTGAATTGGTTTCTATATCCAATGTTCAAGCCAAGGATATTGACGGGATAAGCTATTCGGGACAAATGCATGGATTAGTACTGCTTGACCAAGATCGTCAGGTGTTACGTAATGCAATTCTTTGGAATGATACCAGAACAACGCCTCAATGTATAAGGATGACCGAGAAATTTGGCGATCATCTTCTTGACATCACAAAAAACCGTGTTTTAGAAGGGTTTACATTACCTAAAATGTTATGGGTAAAGGAACATGAACCTGAACTTTTTAAAAAAACTGCTGTGTTTTTGCTTCCGAAAGACTACGTGCGATTCCGTATGACCGGTGTCATTCACACCGAATACTCCGATGCAGCAGGAACTTTACTTTTACATATTACTCGCAAGGAGTGGAGCAATGATATTTGCAATCAAATTGGTATTTCTGCAGATATTTGTCCTCCGCTTGTTGAATCTCATGATTGTGTAGGATCGCTGCTTCCGCACGTTGCCGCGAAGACCGGGCTATTAGAAAAAACAAAAGTGTACGCTGGGGGAGCAGATAATGCTTGCGGCGCTATTGGAGCAGGTATCCTTTCTTCCGGAAAAACATTATGCAGTATTGGGACGTCAGGGGTCATACTTTCCTACGAAGAAGAAAAAGAAAGAGACTTTAAAGGGAAAGTCCACTTTTTTAATCATGGAAAAAAGGATTCTTTTTATACGATGGGCGTCACGCTCGCTGCAGGATACAGCTTGGACTGGTTTAAAAGAACGTTTGCACCAAACGAATCGTTTGAGCAATTATTGCAGGGGGTGGAAGCTATTCCGATAGGAGCCAATGGACTGCTATACACTCCTTATTTGGTTGGTGAAAGAACGCCGCATGCTGATTCTTCTATTCGGGGAAGCTTGATCGGAATGGATGGAGCCCATAATAGAAAGCATTTTTTGAGGGCAATAATGGAAGGTATCACATTCTCTTTACATGAATCAATTGAGCTATTCCGCGAAGCGGGAAAATCAGTTCATACTGTTGTTTCTATTGGTGGGGGAGCTAAAAATGATACGTGGCTGCAAATGCAAGCTGATATTTTCAATACGAGGGTAATTAAGTTAGAAAATGAACAAGGGCCAGCTATGGGGGCTGCAATGCTGGCTGCCTTTGGAAGCGGTTGGTTTGAATCACTTGAAGAATGTGCAGAGCAGTTCATTCGTGAGGCTGCTGCATTTTATCCAAAGGCGCAAAATGTTCAAAAATATAAAACACTATTTGATTTGTATAAGAACATTTACACTCACACAAAGGATCTCAATACAGCTTTGAAGAGCTTTCGAAAAAACTAATGATGTTATTGTCTGGAGATCAACCGAAGAACAATTAATGATCAATCATCATCAAAGGCCTTTGATAACATGGCTGCCTTCTTTTGAAAAGATGGTGAGAATAAGGTATCGCAACCTTTAAACAGTATTGGAGTATCCAGCAGACAAAACGAACGAGTGGAACCGTATTTTGTCAGCGAACACTTCAAGAAGTGGGGAAGCTTAGGAATGCCAATGGGTAAGATGTATGAAACCGCGCTAACGACGGTAGAGGGATCTCTTGATTTATGAAGAAATAGGAAGGATGTTAACACACAAATAACCCCTCACATTGACGTGAAGGGGTGTTTTTTATTGTTACTATACAGCGGAAATTTTACAGGCTAGTTGCATGATTTTAGCTTGTTAAGCAGAATGGAACTAGACTCTCCATCATCTCTTTCTCATTCTTTGGAAACTGCATTCTGCTAGGTTTGCTGCTTTTTTTAACAAACAGTGTTTTTCTATTTCACACAGCCATTAAATCCTCTGTTCGTCACATAACCGCTCTTACTCCAAATTGACAGTTTATCTGATTTTGCTTCTTGCTCATCTAGTCTGAATTGGTCTATGTATTTTGTGTTAGGCTCATATACATATGCTACTCTGGCCAATCCCTCTTTCAATAATGTCTCTTGAACAGATTTGCCGTCAACATAAACGTATGCTAACAGTCTTCCATACTTATCTCTGCGATCGCCTTTATCAAATTCCAGCTGTAGCTTACCGCTGTTGACCAATTCTTTATTTCGTTTCGACGCATCCTCACCGTATGGTTGAACACAAGAATTTGGTTTCTTCGTCTCAGGTGTATCAACGAGCAAGTAGCGAACTGTGTCTTTCTTTCCGTTGTAAATAACCTTAATCGTATCTCCATCTATTGCTCTATCTAATGTAACATTGACCAATTTCTTCTGATTTTTTGAATGAGGCGTGCCAGCCTTTTGTTCTGTCTGATTATATTCATTAGAGTGAGTATCTTGAGAGACTTGCTCCGTCCCATTAGAATCTGAATGGTTTTTGGCTGCGTGATTTGATCCGCAAGCTGCCAAAGTAATACTTAAAACGATTGCGATCATACTGATCAAAATCTTCTTCATATTGATTCCCTCTTTATCATTTTCTCTTTTCGCGATTAAACATCATCATTATAACGATATGGACATTTTTTGTGAATGGAAAACTTCAAGGGAACTTATAACACTCCAAATTGCCAATAGTTAACTTCACAACGAGATGATCAAAACATCACCATCACATAGCGGAAATAAATAATCCTGAAAATAATATTGACTGAAAATGCTTTTAGAATTATGATAATATGAGAAATGACAATAATGTGACAAAGACATTACTACAACATAACAACTAATAGCTTAGGTTTATTCTATTGGTTAAAAATGTAAACGGTTACAAATCCAGAGGCGAAAATCTAAGATAGAGATGACTTTAGTTTTGACTCAATATCCACACTGAAAGAGCTTATTAAGTATTCTTAAAGGCAGGGGAAATGGATATGAATGAACATCGAAATCGAAGGTTGAAATTAATAATGATTTCAGCAACTTTTGGAGGGCTTCTCTTTGGATATGACACCGGAGTTATAAATGGAGCTTTACCTTTTATGGCAAGGCCAGATCAGCTTGATTTAACACCTGTTACAGAAGGGCTTGTTACGAGTATTCTTTTATTAGGTGCCGCGTTTGGAGCGTTGTTATGCGGAAGATTGGCTGATCGATATGGCCGCCGTAAAATGATCCTTAATCTTTCCTTTTTATTTTTCCTGGCATCACTGGGAACAGCGTTAGCACCTAATGTTTTCATCATGGCGGTCTTTCGTTTTTTACTGGGGCTGGCTGTTGGAGGAGCCTCGGCGATGGTGCCGGCCTTTTTAGCAGAAATGGCACCGCATGAAAAGAGAGGGCGTATGGTAACCCAAAATGAACTAATGATTGTTGGCGGGCAATTTTTAGCATATGTTTTTAATGCGATCCTCGGTGTAACAATGGCAAATACGGGACATGTTTGGAGATACATGCTAGTCATTTGTGCTGTACCGGCTATCATGTTATTTGCCAGTATGCTTAAGGTACCAGAAAGCCCCCGATGGCTAATCTCCAAAGGCAAAAACAGTGAGGCGCTGCGAGTTCTTAAACAAATTCGAGAAGATAAACGTGCAGAAGCTGAATGTAGAGAAATTCAAGAAGCGGTAGAAAAAGATACAGCACTAGAAAAGGCATCACTCAAGGACTTTTCTACACCATGGCTGCGCCGTCTTTTATGGATTGGAATCGGTGTTGCCATCGTGAATCAAATTACAGGTGTGAACTCGATTATGTATTATGGCACACAAATCCTTAAAGAATCTGGTTTTGGTACAAAAGCGGCTTTAATCGCTAATATTGGAAATGGGCTGATATCAGTTATTGCAGTTATATTTGGGATTTGGCTGGTCGGAAAAGTGAGACGGCGTCCAATATTATTGATTGGTTTGGCAGGGACGACTACAGCGCTCCTATTGATTGCGATTTTCTCAATTGTGCTTGATGGATCTATGGCACTTCCTTATGTAGTGCTTTCTTTGACCGTTTTATTTCTTGCCTTTATGCAAGGGTGTGTAGGACCTGTGACTTGGCTTGTCATAGCGGAAATATTCCCTCAAAGGTTAAGAGGACTTGGTTCTGGGATAAGTGTTTTTTTCCTTTGGATATTAAACTTTGTGATCGGTTTTGCTTTCCCGATCTTGCTTAGCTCTGTAGGTTTGTCTTTTACATTCTTTATATTTGTGGCTTTAGGTGTATTGGCAATCGGTTTTGTGTACAAATTCATGCCGGAAACAAAAGGGCGTACACTTGAAGAATTAGAAGAGCATTTTCGTTCTCGACACGATCATAATACTCCTGAACAATCAGTTATTGAGGTATAAATATGTTGAAAATCTCTCTTCTTATAGGAGGGATTTTTTTAGTTTCAGAAAAAACAAAATCCCTCTGGTAGAGGGATTTTGATTCAGCATTTTAAGATGTTCTACACGTATAATACTGGAGTTGATACTTTAAAAATCTCGCCATCTCTTATATAAAAACGAGGGATGCGGCGGCTTAATGTAGACACGACTTCATAGTTAATCGTATTGAGCATTTCAGCCACTTCATCAACGGAAATCTCGGCTCCTTTTTGCTTACCGTAAATCACGACTTCATCTCCTTGTTTACCTTCACCGTTTTCTCCTAAACTGACCATGATCATATCCATTGTTACTCTTCCCGCCACTGGCACTCGTTTTCCGCGATGAAGAACAAACCCGCGATTGGAAAGGGCACGAGAATAGCCGTCAGCATAGCCAATCGGGAGTGTAGCAATTACTTCATTAGGTTCTGCGATGTATGTAGCACCATAGCTAACGGTTCGGGGTTCTGTCCGCATGGTTTTCACATAAGCGATGCGTGCCTTTAAACTTAACGCAGGTTCAAGCTTAACGAGATTTAGTTGTTTAATATAGGCTGAAGGATATAAACCATATAAGCCGATACCTAAACGGATCATATCAGCGCTAAATTCCGGAAATGCGATAGCTGCAGCCGTGTTGCACATATGCACGGTGGGCAGCTCAATCCCCTGTTTTTTTAAAAAGCTGAGAAAACTGATGAATTTTTCATGCTGCAGCTTTGTGAGTGTTGTGTCCGGTTCATCAGCTGTCGAAAAATGTGTGAAAATCCCTGTCCATCTGAGGAATTTACTTGCCTTTAAGGCTTTCACTACCTCTAAAAGTTCTTCCTTTGTGCGTACACCTAATCGTCCCATGCCGGTATCCACGTTAATATGAATGGCCAGCCGGTTAGCACTCGCTTCTTTTTCCAATATCTCGTTTGCTTCTTTCATCCAATCAACCTGAAATGCTGATAATGTTATATTCCAAGCTGCTGACTTCTTTACACAACTAAGGGATGTAAAACCAAGCACAAGGATAGGTGCTGTAATCCCAGCTTTACGTAAAACGATTCCTTCCTCCACACTGGCAACAGCGAGCTCACTCGCCCCGTGTTCCAGTGCATGGCGTGCCACTTCTATAGACCCGTGGCCATAACCGTTCGCTTTTACAACAGCCATAATTTTGCTCTTATGTGGAATATGACGGCGGATCGCTCGCAAATTCTTTTTAACGGCATCAAGATTGACTTCGATCCAAACTTCTCGGCAAAGCTTTATCATCAACGCTTCCTTCCTTCTTATGGATTATAAATACCACCTATTGCCGCAAGAATAAATGTTAATTGTTGGATGATTCGATCTTATTTTATTCAACTTTATTTGAAATCATTCAACAGCAAATCCATGTGATACGAGAAGGTGCCTATCAATGTTCGAATAATAGCAAGTACGGGATACATGAGGCTTGTAAGTGGGGTGTTAATGGATGCGGCGACCGAGGATTACAAAAATGATTATTTGTTTTGGGACATTTTTTTCTAAGGGTAGATGATAACGAGAAATCTAATCAGGAAATACTTACCGTTGTTATGAACATTGAAGAACCTTTTAAATGAGAAGGGCTGAGGAAATTCTGTAAAAGATAATCGGTTGAAAAGGCAGTCGATTCCTTGTTCCATAAACCTAACATCAGAGTATATAATTATACTCGTATTCACAAAAATCGTTTAAGTAAGGGGTATACATGAATAGGGGAGTTAGTTTTCAAATACCGAATGAATATGGAAATTTTCTATGGAGAATACTGCAGCCGGTAGAAATAGCTAATTATAGGTGGCAAACGAGTGGGGAATCTTATTTTGTTGTAGAAGGAGAGCTCGATGATGAGGAGCTTTTTCATGACTACGAAATTGTTGAGGGGGCAGTTTTTGAGCAACAATTAAAAACGAATCAGTACTATACCATTTTCGTTGAACTGAAAGCATTTCCATATGGAAAAATGGTTAATCAAGTCAATACATATGAAGAGTTTGCTGACAGTGATTGCGAACTTGTCCTTTTGATAGCAGATAATAGCTACGTTTCGATTTACTGTAAAAACAAAAATATCATTGAAAAACTTTACTTCAATGCTTTACAGCATGATTTTGAAGACGTTCAATTTATAACTGATGAAAATGACACAAGAACAAGCCTTACTGTATGATACTCAATAAAAATTAAAGGAGCTAGTACATGACAATGCAAATTAAAATCAAGTATCTAGATGAAACACAAACAAGAATCAGCAAAATTGAGCAGGGAGACTGGATTGATCTTCGGGCAGCTGAAGATGTAACAATCAAAAAAGATGAATTTAAGCTTGTCCCATTAGGTGTTGCAATGGAGCTGCCTGAAGGTTACGAAGCACATGTCGTCCCTCGTTCAAGTACATATAAGAACTTTGGCGTTATTCAAACAAATTCAATGGGTGTTATCGATGAGTCATATAAGGGAGACAACGATTTCTGGTTCTTTCCTGCTTATGCATTGCGTGATACTGAAATTAAGAAGGGTGATCGTATCTGCCAGTTTAGAATCATGAAGAAAATGCCGGCGGTTGAATTGGTTGAAGTCGAGCATTTGGGAAACGAGGATAGAGGAGGACTCGGTTCAACAGGTACGAAGTAAACAAAATAAATCCTTGGCTGTCTTCATGCTGTGTGATTGATCAATGGAGGTTTCAGCCAAGGTACATATAAATATTATGTATAAAATGAATATTTTAATACGAAGGATTTAATTAAAAACAAAGTTTAAAAAGGGAAGTTTTGAAAAAGTGAAATAGTAATAACTAAAGTCGATAAAGAACCTAAAGATGTCAAAGAAACAATTTTTCTGGTGCTTTGCTTTTTTGAAGGTTTACTTAGCTCGTGGATAACTGCCCCCCATAAAAGCATGGATGCTAAAATTATAATACTTATATACATAAAGATGCTCCTTTTATTATATTTACAGTTTTTACATTTTTATCGATTTTACCACATTTAGGATTGAGTTGTCGATGAAACAAGCATCTCTATAAAGAAATACTTTTATCTAAATTTTTATAAATAGGGGAAGGCAACTAAAAACTAGTAATGCCACTAATAATAAGCCAAGTTAAATGACTTGTGTTCATTAATAATTGAATTTTACAGCAGCCATGAGCACAAAAAAATCTGAGTTCGTCGATAAATATCATAAAAAAGCCCCCGGTATGTCGCCAGGGAATAAATAGACGTTTAAGAGATTTAGTGATGTTTTTTATATGATTCGACAAAATCATAATAATGATCATCGTCATCATAATACTTTTTTTCGTAATGATAATCGTGATCATCGTAATACTTTTTATCATGGTCATCATACTTTTTGTCGTAATCATAATGTTTTTTATCATGATCATAATACTTGTCGCAATCATAATGCTTCTTATCATTGTCGTAATACTTTTTGTAATATGTTTTTTTCCAAGTATAATACTCTTCTTTATATTTTTTATAATAACCCAATTAAATTCCTCCTTTATGTTATTCGAATTTAATTTATGAAGTTTAAATGATATGGTATGGTCAAATGAAATAAGAATAGTAAAAAGAGGCTGTTTAAAACACTTTCTGAAAAACAAAACGGATAGCTGTTTATGAAAATAAGAGCGAGAGAGAGCACTCAATCACTGTAAAATAATAGTAAAGTGTATAGAGAGATTAGTATACGTAAAAAGGGACTTTCTCATTGAAGAATATTTGAACGTTATGGTTAAGATTCAAGAGCTCTATGATGTGATTTTTCACACTGCTTTTGAAGGATTTAGAGTTAGACATCAAAAACAAACAGCAAAACCGGCTAGAAACAGATCATATAAGGAATGAACCGCTGCCAAATATCATAAAAAAGTTGTTAATGATCAAATGAATGAAATTAGAGAGAATTTATTTTAAAGAAAGCCCAATTGCACATGGACAAATGACAATTGATATTGAGGTAAAATACAATGCATTAAATCAGAAAAAGCTATTGGAGGATTTAATGTGTTTAGACAATTTCCAATTTGGTATACACAAACACCTGACTATTTGAATTTTTATGTACCGCAATATCAAACCATTTCGTATAATCCTCAACAATGTTATCAACGGTGTATGTACCAAACTGGCGGTAACTATGAGCTATGTGACAGACTATGTTATGGAGAAATACAGGTGTAAAAGAGGGGGATTAACTCCTCTTTAAACACACAGTGAGTGGAATAAGATCCTCACTTTATCTGCAAGTGCTTAGTATTTGCGATAATATTGCATTCGTAATAAATTATGCTTAGCAACTGAAAATGAAAGAAGGATATGAATAGTCATGACGCAATTCGATAAACAATACAATTCAATTATAAAGGATATTATCAATAATGGAATCTCAGACGAAGAGTTTGATGTAAGAACCAAGTGGGACTCAGATGGAACACCGGCACATACTCTAAGTGTAATCAGTAAGCAAATGAGATTCGACAACTCAGAGGTTCCGATTTTAACGACAAAAAAGGTTGCCTGGAAAACAGCCATTAAAGAGTTGCTCTGGATTTGGCAGCTGAAATCTAATGATGTTAATGATTTAAACATGATGGGCGTCCATATTTGGGATCAGTGGAAACAAGAAGACGGAACCATCGGACATGCATATGGATTTCAGCTGGGGAAGAAAAACAGAAGTCTAAATGGAGAAAAAGTGGATCAGGTAGACTATCTTCTTCATCAATTGAAGAACAATCCATCTTCACGCAGACACATTACAATGCTGTGGAATCCTGATGAATTAGACGCAATGGCCTTAACGCCATGTGTATACGAGACACAATGGTACGTTAAACATGGGAAACTCCACCTTGAGGTAAGAGCACGGAGCAATGATATGGCATTGGGAAATCCATTCAATGTATTCCAGTATAATGTGTTGCAGCGCATGATTGCTCAAGTGACTGGTTATGAGCTTGGTGAATATATCTTTAACATTGGGGATTGCCATGTGTACACACGTCATATAGACAATTTGAAAATTCAAATGGAAAGAGAACAGTTTGAAGCACCTGAACTATGGATCAATCCTGAAGTGAAAGATTTTTATGACTTTACCATTGATGATTTCAAGTTAATCAACTATAAACATGGGGACAAGCTTTTATTTGAGGTAGCGGTTTAATGCTGCCTTTTTATTGTGCAGTGAATAGATAGCAGGTATCCTAATTTCATTAAGCAATCTGGAAGATGAATAAAAATTGAAGGACAAACACGTATAATACATAAAAAAGATTAACTCTACAGTTAATCTTTTTTATTCAGAAGAAAATATCCTAACTTTGAAACTAAATACAAAGTAAAAGCAATCATTACAGTTCTAGATATTACAATTCCATGAATAGCTAGATCATATCCAGCAGGTATCAACGCATTTGTATTACACATAAAATATATAGATATTAGAAGTGCTACAATAACTAAAATCATTCCAAAAAGACTTGTTTTTTCATATTTCATACCAATTTCCACCCTTATTAAAGTTAGGTTTAAACAAAAGAGCTGAAGAAACGAACTATGACCAGTATGCTCCAAGGAAAACCGCCAGACAATGCTGGCGGCTTTTTGCTGCTTCGTTTATTTATTAACAGAGATCGTAACGTTATTTCCTGCAACTGAAACCTTTGCGAAATCCTGTGTATCTACCACAGGAGTGACGGCTTTATTGTCGATAGTGATGTTGTTAAAAGAGGTCGAAAAGGTTGCTTTGATCGCATCACGCTGGCTTTCATACGAAACAGCCGCGGTAGCAAGTGTTTTCCATTTTGAAATCGTGCCGATGTTGGTTCCTTGAATTTCTGTGATAATCCGTCCGGTGTAGCCGTCATTGTTCGTTCCCCAAAGGGTCATGCGCGTATTGCCGCTTAAATTTTTATAGATTGTCATTTGGACTGTGCTTCCAGGGCGGAAGCCTTTATTGTATGTGAATTTGTCTTTTCCTTCGATGTACGTTTCTTCATTTTTGGACCCAACCTTCATGAGGGGCTTCCAGACGTTGTATTGTTTGCTGTACTGAAGCCCGATATCGGCTTCAGTTCCGCTTGTTGCCCTAAAGCCAGAATAAATATAGGGAGTAGAGACCGAGTCGTTGTTTTTGACAGTTTCAGGAAGCACGATTTTAGCTGTAAAAACGGCGCCCGTACTGTTCAGGTAGACACGGCCGCCGATTCCGTTAGGCAGCTCGGATGCTGCTTTTGCGACTTGAGCGTCTGCCGCGGGTAAACCTGGTATACCTGATGAAAGGGTTCCGAAAAGAACTGCTGTTCCTACTGCACCTGCAATCAATACTTTTTTCACCAAAATTCCCCCTTTTGATAGTGGTTTCGCCATTTATTATACCTTATTTTGGAACTGGATTTACGTATATAAATCGACAAAATATTTCATTTTGAATGATGTAAGGTCGAAACGCTTCGCCAATCTGAAAGCTATATACCTTTATCAGAGGAAAGAATGAGATCACATTCGTTTTAACCGATTTGAAATTTTCCTCAAAATAAAAGTACAAATGCTTAAAGAAACGATTATTAAAAGAATGCCCGCTATCGTTTCCAAGCCTGTAAAAAAGAGGTGACGTTTCATCAATGTCTGTCCTTGTAAAATGATAAAAGCACAGATACCGACTAAGAAAAGAAAACAAATACTTAGGATTGCTAACGCTTTACGTGAGTATGTTTTCATTTCATCTTTAAAATACAGCAATACGAAAATAAAGCAGATAACATTGGCTATTGTTCTAATCACCTCAAAGCTTTTCATGACAACTGATATAAATAGACAAAGTAAAATGAGATAAAATACGATGTTTCTATACAAAAAACCTCTCCTTTTATGTAGGATCCTCAAAGAGTTTATAAAAGTTTCTTTGTAACTGCAATAAATTGAATGCGCTCACTTATGAACTAACTAAACTATGTACTAAATATTCACTATTCTTTTTCAGATTCAGTCACCAAGGTTTTCATAGAAAGGGAAGCTTCAGAAATATACATATAGTGCACAAACAAAAAAGACCCGGCAATAGCCGGGGGAAAGTAAAAACGAGGAGATGTTAATGGCGTTTAGTAGTGTTTTTTATGCTTTTTATACTCTACAACATAATCATAGTCTTTTTTATCGTGATCATAATATTTTTTATCATAGTCATCATATTTTTTGTCGTAATCACAGTCATAATCTTTTTTATCATATTCGTAATACTTCTTATAATACGTTTTTTTGACCGTATAATACTCTTCTTTGTATTTTTTGTAATAACCCATATATACTCCTCCTTTATTTTTACTACGCTTTATTATACGGCGAGTAGATTTTGCGGCTTGGACAGTTAAAATCATAGAAGGAAAAAAGGGCTGTCCAAATGATAGAAAAAGACAGATGACACAAAAACAAATCAAAATAAAGAGCCGATTTTTCATCGGCCCAAACGATTTATCCTACATTTGTTTGTCTTCTTTGTTTTCTGAGTCATTTTTTCTGATATCCTGAGTCAGTCCGCTTGTTGCTTGTTTAAATTCTGATAAGGCTTTTCCTGCTGCACGGCCAAGCGCCGGCAGTTTATCAGGCCCAAATACTAAAAAACCCACAAACAAAATAACGAGTATTTTTGTGAAGCTTAATTCCATATCCTTTTCCCCCTGATTGAAGTACAACCTTTTAAACAAATTATAAGAGATAGCAGTACAAATGGGAATGCATTTATTTTGAACATTTTAAAACCAGCACAAAGACGGATTCATAAAACGGCTGCTGCTGAATATAATGTCCAATGCCACCTGCCTAAGAAGCAGGAGGCAGGCTGGATCAATTATGTAGCTCTGCCGGAAATGATACAAACGTAGCGGCTATCATTGACATAGAGGAGTGGTGTAGCTGATGAGATTCACTAAGGTAGTTGGATTTTTGTCTGTTTTAGGGTTGGCTGCGGTTTTTCCATTAACGGCACAAGCAGAAAAAGCCGGAACTGCGGGGGCTGGAGAGTGGGATAAGTTGGGGACTTACACATATACTTACTCAAGTCCGACGGTATACTCGACCGGAGGAGATTTTAGAGTGTGCCTTTCAGGAAGCACTCCTTTTTCTGTTTCACTGCACTTATATGAGGATGATCCCGGTGACAATCCTGATGATTATGTAGGGGCAAACTATTTTTCACCCGGAGAATGCCACACCTTTGGCAGTATTGGAAAATTTGTAGATGGGAGCAATAACAAGGCCGAGTTCTTTGTTACCGATTACTCTGGTAAATCTAAAACTGTTACGTTTTATGATTGATGGACTCAAATTGTGAAGTATAACCCTTGGAAAAAAACAAAAAAGAGAGATACCTCTCTCTTTTTTATTCTTCGACAGCCTTACGAAGCCGTTCATTTACAATGCCAGTCCAGCCGCCATCCATCTTACCGCGAACGACGGAGCTTTTCTCGTTTGCTTTGCCGATCACTTCATTCGGCTCTTTCCAGCCGCTGTGAATAAGGGTAAACCCTGTCTTTTCCCCCAAGTCTTCTAATTGAAAGGTAACGACCCATCCTTCTGTATCCCATTCAAAAGAAAGTTCAGTTGGAGCTTGAACAGCCAAAACTTTACAAGGGGACGGCCCAAACGGCGATTGTAAGTGAAATTCTTGTCCTTCTTTGAGCTGAAAGTCATTGGGCATAAACCACTTGGCAATGCCTTCTGAAGTAGAGACTGTCTCCCAGACTTTCTGAATGGGAGCCTCCAGAGTAATGCTTTTTGTAATATCCGGTAATGCATTTTCGTTGTTTTGAGCCATTTCGTTTACCTCTTGACATATGATGTTTTTTCAATTCAATCATATAATAACTAATAAGATCATGTCCATAGCGTGCATTATTTATGCTAGAGCTGCTGTTGAACAGCGTGTCAGTCGCCAGTCTGATCTGTGAATGGGAGAATTCTGCATGCGCGAAAAAGAGAGAGAGGTGTATGTTGTCATTTCGTTCATTCTTGTTTGCAGCCGCAACTGTTATGTTTGAACTGGGATTCCTGTTCAGCCAATTTATTTTGCGATTTTTGTTTTAATAGTAAATGAGCCATTTTCTAAAACAGGAGGTTTTTTATGCTTGGAAAAATCAAAGCAGCCATTGATAATAGTCCAGGGAAGCCGGCCAGAATTTTAGTTAGTGAAAAAGCGTTTCAGCAATTAGAGGAAGAAATGCGCTTTGTTTACGTTTCCAAACCGAAAACGATAATGGGGATTCCTGTGGAAGTTTCAGATCAGGCAGAAAGCTTCAAGCTGGAATTTTAGTTTTCCCAGACTGCTAAAAGGCTCATTTTGTGTTAATTATGCAAAATGGTCAGGTTGATTTCTTTAAAAGCATGATGAAATGTTCATCATGCTTTTTTATTGAGAAAAAAGACGAACATAAAAAATAGGTATACGGGAAAAATAATCCTATTAGAGAGAGGGGAACTGACAGATGGATAACATGATATCAACACTTACTGACTGGAATGTGTGGTTTCAAGCGTTAGTAGTATTTCTCGTTCCATATGTAATCTATAAAGTGTTTACTTGGATTCATGTATAAGAAGGTGCAATGATGAGGTGGCGGAACAATCAGTACAAAACACAGAAGCAGCATAAATCAGATTATTCGACAGCTGAAAAGCAGGATCAGGATGTGTTAACCGGTAACATCGGATACGACTTAGAACATGTAAAAAGAAAAATAGGACATAACGGGGACGTTCATTTCCGTGAGCTTGAAATCACTCAATTACATGTGAAAGCGGCATTGATCTTTGTTGAAGGACTGTCTGATCAGGACTTGATTAATAAAGGACTATCAGTGTTAGTCATGAATCAACCTAATCAGGTAAGCGATGAAATTTCTCAATCCGGCAAAGGTATTTTAACTTCGAAACAGATAAAAAATCAAATCGTATCAATCGGTGATGTCATAGATTCAGAGAAAATCAGTGATATCGTGTTGAATGTTTTCATGGGTTCGACAGCGCTTCTCATCGATGGAATACCGCAGGCCTTTCTTCTGGGAACTGTAAAAAAACAAAATCGAAGTATCGAGGAGCCGCTTTCAGAAGCGCTTGTCAGAGGGCCGCGCACAGGCTTTACAGAAGAGTTGAGTACGAATACAGCTCTTTTGAGACAGCAAGGAAAAAATGATCAATTAACATTGCAGAGATTTGAAGTAGGAACACGATTAAAAAAGGATTTAATTATCGCTTATATGAATGACATTGCAGATCCAAAAGTAGTCGAGGAAGTAAGAAAAAGAGTGAGAGGGATTGAGATCGATCATTTGCCGGAGTCAGGCTACGTTGAACAGTTAATTGAGGATAATTATTTGAGCCCGTTCCCGCAAGTACAGAGTACAGAACGTCCTGATCGCGTCATAAGCGGATTAATGGAAGGAAGAGTAGCTATTCTGCTTGACGGCACTCCGTTTGCTTTGATTGTTCCAGTCACTTTCAGCATGATGCTTCAATCGCCTGAAGATTATTATGAACGGTGGTTCCCGAGCTCGCTCATCAGATTGCTGAGGTTCATCGCAGCAATGATAACGTTATTCGCACCCGCTTTATATATATCATTTATTTCTTTTCATCCTGGGTTAATTCCGACCAAGCTGGCGATTTCAATTTCCGGGACGCGCCAAGGTGTTCCGTTCCCATCTCTGATTGAAGCCTTATTTATGGAAGTCGCGATTGAAATTTTAAGAGAGGCGGGGCTTCGTTTGCCAAAACCAATTGGACCCGCAATAGGCATAGTTGGCGGATTAATCATCGGGGAAGCAGCTGTGCAGGCGGGGATTGTCAGTCCAATCATGGTCATTGTTGTTGCGCTCACAGCAATTTCTTCATTTGCCATCCCGCATTATAGCACAGGTATAGCACTTCGGATGCTTCGGTTTGGCGCGATGTTTTGTGCGGCGGTGTTTGGATTGTTTGGAGTCATTATGTATTATCTGCTGCTAAGCAGCCATGTCGTAAAGCTAAAGAGCTTTGGTGTGCCATACGCAAGTCCGGCAGTGCCCTATCACTTAAAAGATTGGAAAGACTTTGTTATCAGAATGCCTCTTTTAGTCATGAAGCGCCGGCCTAAAATGATGAATACAGATAATACAAAACGGGTGAAGTGATGAACTCGACAGGATGGTGATAAAGTCTCATGTTCAGCCCAACCAGTAAAATCACAACCGCTCAGGCAACGATTATCATCATTAATTATATGCTTGCTGCCGGAGTTCTTACGCTCCCTCGGACAGTAACAGAACAAACACAATCTCCTGATGGATGGATTTCAGTTTTATTAGGCGGGGTCCTAGCGGTAATAGCCGGGATGATTATAGCTAAATTAAGCCAGCAGTATCCTAAGGAGACCTTTTATGAATACTCCCGACATATTGTAGGAAAATGGCTCGGGCATCTGATCAGTATTGTTTTTATTACTTATTTTCTGGCACTCGGTGCATTTGAAGTCAGAGTCATGTCCGAAATCGTGGATTTTTTTCTCCTCGAAGGGACACCTTCTTGGGCCATCATTATGACAGTTCTTTGGATTGGGCTTTATTCAATTACACAAGGCCTAGATCCGATTGCACGGCTTTTTGAAATGATTTTTCCGATTACGGTCATCATCTTTTTAACGATAGCCCTCATGAGTTTAGGCATATTTGAGATCAACAATTTGCGCCCTGTATTAGGTGATGGAATCATGCCGGTTCTTAGAGGTGTAAAGACAACGAACCTTTCATTTACATGTTCAGAAATTATGTTCATTTTAGTAGCATTTATGAAAAAGCCGAAAAATGCGGTGAAAGCAGTTGTGATCGGGACAGGCGTTGTGACCAGTTTTTATATGATTACGATGATTATGGTCATCGGTGCACTATCAGTTGAGGGAGTTGTGACGAGAACATGGCCGGGGCTTGACCTGATGAGAAGTTTTGAAATACCTGGTTTAATATTTGAACGGTTTGAATCATTTCTGCTTGTGATTTGGATTATGCAGCTTTTTGCCACGTTTATTATCACTTTTTATGCAGCTTCCCTGGGAGTCTCACAAGTTTTTAAAAAGAAACCCCTTTCATGTATGTTTGGGCTGCTTCCTGTTATATATATCCTCTCTTGCATGCCGAAAAATGAAAATGACGTCTTTATATTGGGCGATACGGTCAGTCATATCGCTTTGTATATATTTGGCGCTTTGCCGATTTTGCTGTTAGTCATTTCGAAATGGAGGAAAAGAGGTGAAAAGTAAACTAAAACGTCAATTGCCTGCTATGGTCATAGTATGTCTGCTGATGATTTGCGTAACAGGATGCTGGAGCAGTCGGGAAATAGAAGATCTGGGTCTCACATTCGCTATCGCAATTGATAAAGGAAAAGAAACGAACACTGAAAAAGAGTTAAAAGAAGAGGGCGGGAGCTATCCGAAAAAAGACAACATTACGCTGACCTATCAATTTGTTAATGAAAAAGCGGCAGGCGCGGGCACAAGCGGGGGAGGCGGTAGCGGACAAGGAGCGCAAAAAGCGTACATTAATATAAGTGAAACAGGGGATTCATTACAGCAGATCGGAAGTGAGGTTGCATTAAGACGGGACCGAGAAGTGTTTAGCCCGCATTTAAAAGTTGTTGTCATGAGTGAAGATGTGCTGCACACATTTCCTATCGACGAAATGCTGGATCAATTTTTTCGTGATAATGAAATCAGGCTGAGCTGTCTTGTTTTATCTGCTAAAGGGGAAGCAAGAGACGCTCTCCAGCTGAAAGAGAACGGAGAAATTCCGGCATTTCGGCTGATTGGATTAGGTGAAAATGAACATAAAGTTTCCAGAATTCTTCCCCCTATGACACTCGCGAAACTAATTGGAAAACTGCATTCTGGCAGCAGCTTTTTACTGCAAAATGTGGTTGCGGCGAATGGAGCGGTCAAGTATTCCGGAGCAGCTGTAATCAACGGAAAATCGAAAAAAATGATAGGCACCTTAAATGAATATGAAACTGAGGGGATTACATGGATTAGAGGAGAAGGGAAAGGCGGAGTTGTCAAAAGTCATGATAAAAAGAGCCAACAGACGTTAGCGTACGATATCAATAAAATCAAAAGCAGAATTCAGCCAATCGTAAAAGGGAAAGATATTTCATTCCATGTCGATATTGAATCAGAAGGCGATTTGGTTGAAAACTGGAACACAAAAGAGGCGTTGGACACCCAGTTTATAGATCGTCTCGAAACGACTATTGAAAACGAGGTAAAGAAAATAGTTGGTCAGGTATTAAAAAAAATTCAGCATGATTATAAAGCAGATGTTGCGGGTTTTGATGAATCTTTTAGACTTACATATCCTCACTTATGGAAAAGGGTGAAAAATAACTGGGATGACACCTTCAGTAAAGCCGACATCACATACAGTGTGAACGTCACAATTACTCATTTCGGCACGGTTAAAACTCAGTAATGAATCCCAAGGAAGAGAAGGAAACCTCTCTTCTCTTTTTTATGCATTTATTAGGATAAAGATACTTTTTTTGGAGAGATATACACTTTTCAAATCGACCAATATGCTAATATAGGAATTGCTTGAAATAGAAGGGAGAAGGGGCTGTGAGGCAGAAACCGATTTATGTAGAAATCGAAATGAAATCTGATCTGGATACACTCTGGGAATATACACAAAACCCATCACTGCATAAGGAATGGGATCTCCGGTTTTCAAATATTACGTATTTGAATAGTCAGCCATGCGAAAAACAGAAGTTTCTTTACGAAACAAGGGTAGGCTTTGGATTAAAGGTGTCAGGTACAGGAGAAACCGTCGGTGTTTTCAACAAATGTTCATCTGAAAGGTCTTCTTCACTGGCTTTTGGCTCTGATCATCCATTATCTCTGATTCGGCATGGAAGCGGCTACTGGAAGTATATACAGAGAGAAAATGGGAAAATGACGTTTTTAACACAGTACCAATACAAAACAGCCTACGGACTGCTGGGAAGATGGATTGATCGTTTATTATTTCGGCCGCTGCTTGGCTGGGCGACTGCCTGGAGCTTTGATGCATTAAGGCTTTGGGTAGAGCAAAATAAACATCCGAAGCGCTTCATTCGATCTGCTATCATCTATGTGTTCATGTGTCTGTTTTTCAGCCTGTTTTGGTTCTATCAAGGCTTTGCAGGTGTTAAGACAAGCATATTGACAGGAACAGCGGAGATAGGCTTAGCTATTTTGTGGCTGCTTCCTTTAAAAAGAAAATGGATCATTCATGGTGTCCAGGCTTGTATTTTTGCTGGGTTTGCTTGTCTAGGTTCCGAAATATTCATGTGGGTTCTATTGAGTGTGTTTTCCGCTGCAAGCGGCGCTCTTAGCCTGCAGCTCCCCAGTGCCAGGCGCACAAAACGAAAGAGAAAGAAGTGACATTGTGAGTTCGATTTATGAAAAATCAATTATTAACTATCATTTGCTGCATCCCAAGCTGCAGAAACGGTACCAATTAGACGGGTCTCATACATTCAGCGGGACGGGAACGATGTCAGAAATAAGCGGAGGCTCTTTTCTGGTTAGAATGCTGTTAAAGCTGGGTGTTTTTTTCAGATGCTTCTTTTCAGAAAGAGGCAAAGACATTCCATTTACAATACAAAATAGAACTTGTCTTTTGAAATCGCAACATACAGGAATAGAATGGAATCGTACATTTTTCTTTAAAGGCAAAAAACGTTTCTTTGATGCGTTAATGATATATGACGAGAAAGAAAATAGAATACTTGATTTCTTCGGCAAACCTCATCTGCTGCTGTCTGTTTTGACGTTCGAGGCATCTCTTGACGGCTCTCTTACGATCACATCGGGAAAGCAATGGCTATTGATATGCGGAAAAAGAATCCCGCTGCCGAAATGGCTGACCGGTACATCCGAAGTTTGCGAAACGTTTGATGAAAAAAAGAATTGTTTCACCATTGAAGTGCATGTGCAAAATACAATTCTTGGCACTCTTTTCTTTTATAAGGGAACGTTTCAGGAGGAAGAGAGAGAATCATGAAACGAAATGGCATAGTCAGTGCGCTTTGTTTTATTGGATTTCTTGCAGCAGAAGCACCGGATATTTCAGTGGCAGAGGCACTCGTTTTGTTATCCATTCTATTTTTCGTGCCGGGAATTTTTCCTTTTGTTTTTCGTCAATCTCCGGTTCGTGCTGCTCAGTTTATGGAAAACGGGCTAATCCAGTGCTATCCTGTAGCCGCATTCTTTGCGGTGCTGGCTCTAGTGACGGAGGTTGGGGGTTTCGCACTTATCTGGTGGATGTACACAGTTTTTAATGCATTGTATGCGATCCTCCGCCTTTGGGAAACAAAGATACATAGAATCGAAGAGACATCAGTTTTGTTCGGTCTTATTTATTTGGCGGGAGGAGGATTTTGGTTTTTTGCTTATGCTGCCCATTTGCAGATCATGCAATTTGGCCCTCTCATCATTTTGCTGACTGCTGTCCACTTTCACTATTCTGCTTTTCTGATCCCGATCTTCAACGGTTTACTCGGCAGAACCATTAGAAAACATCGGATGTTGTACAGTTGGATAACATGGGTGATTTTGCTTTCGCCCCTTCTTATCGCACTGGGCATCACATATTCAAAAACACTTGATGTCATTGCGGTTAGCATTTATATGGCGGCGATTTATCTTCATGCATTTTTGGTGTTCACGGCAGCTTTTCGCACCAAGACGGGGACATTTCTTATTCGGCTTTCTTCCGCTGTTTTAATGATAACGATTGCTTTCTCGATGATTTATTCATTTGGTGTCTTTCGGCAAGAAGTTACATTGACCATCAATCAGATGATTTGGATTCACGGTTTTGTCAACGCGTTTGGTGTTATCTTGCCCGCTCTCATAGGGTGGAGAATAGAGGATGCGAAACCTTTTGATGCAGACAGTGTAAAGACATTCAGCCGTATCTACGGAAAAAGAAAGATTGGAGAAGAATTTTTAGCTAACATTCAAGCTGAAAATAACGCTCGGTACAGCGGACTTGTGGATGATATGGGCAGCCTGCGTTCAAAAGATTTTTCACCAGAAAAACTGGCGCCGCTCATTCTTTCGTTTTATGAACAAACCATCGAATACAATATTAAAGCAAAAGTAACATGGAGCACGTGGTTTCGGCCGCTTGCAATTATTTACGAATGGTTCAGCAGAAGAATCGGCCAAATACATCTTTCGACGAACCCTGACTGGTATAGGATGTACAGCAAGATAAAAGGTGTTCATTCGAAAAAAGACGGAAGGGAAAGAGTACGTGCCTGGATTAGAACAAATGAAAAAAACGAAACCATTTTTACCGCTCTTTATTCAGTGTATCGTTCAAATGGAGAGGGGTATATGAATATTTCTTTACCGCTTCCATTCAGCAGCATGACAGGTATTTTAAAACCATATCATCATCAGGAGAAGCTGGTTTTAACAAGCAGGCGGAGAAAAAGCAGAGCGGGGGATGAGGGGATTTATCTGCAAACAAGAGCGGGAACTTGTCCGCTTCCTTTATCTGAAACCTTTCTGATAGAAGCTGTACATGACAACAAATTAACCGCTGTTCATCATATGTGGCTGTTTGGAATAAAATTTCTAACTGTTCATTACAGCATTACACATATTAACCAGCCTATTGAAAGAACCTAACACAAAGAAGAAGCTTCGTCTGCCAGTTGTAATGAGATGAACTGTTTTAAAATTCTGCACCGCATCAAGACAGGAAAGGAAGGGTTTATGGTGTTTTATATCAGTTTATTTCTGATTCTTTGGCTGGCTGCTGGGTTTGCAGTGGGAATGAAACAAGTGTATGTCGATCAGCTGTTTGATAAAGCTGTGATCGAAAGACTGGAAAAAGAAGCGAATGATCATGGACATGCTGACCGGATGATCAAACAGCGCGTCCTTTATATTGCAGCAGTGACAGTAAGCGGGTTTATTTCTGTTTATTATGAAATGAAAACAATCCCGCAAAGGCGAAACATAAGAAAAATTGAAAAAAACATCATGAAATTAAATCAAGCAAAAAAACGAAGAATGAAGAGAAAATAAAAAGTGCACAGGCCAAAGGGCAGGTGCATTTTTGTTTTGTATGGAAAATGGGGGAGGTGGTGCCAGCTTACTTTTCATAAATTCAAAAATGAGAAGAACAGCGCCCGGGCTAATGGTATATAATATTGTGAATTTAACAAAAATTTAACAAGGAGGACGAGAGAATTCGTGCTAAAGCCTCAAAGAGACCTACATTCTGTTGATTTGGACTTAGAGGCGGAGTAGATGAAACCGGCCAAAGTATCCCTGCTCCGCCGTTTGCTCCATTCCTTGAAGCATGTTGATTGTAACATAGCCAAACGTTTTCCATCAACTATTAAAATTGTAAAATTATTGATGATTTTTATGGTGTTTACTCCGATTTCTTCAATTTATGCTGAAGATGTATATCAGAATTTTGAGGAATTAAAAAACAATGAAGATCCTTCTGATTATGGCGTTGTTACGAAAGAAACCGGAAGCCCTGTTCTTGTTTTAGCTATTCACGGAGGAGGTATTGAAGGCGGGACAAGTGAAGTAGCGAGAGAGCTCAGCAAAGAGTACTCGATGTATTTATTTGAAGGCTTAAAATCGGCAGGAAACTCAGTCCTGCACATTACGAGCACACACTTTGATGAACCTCGGGCCCTTAAAATGACGGGAAATCATGAATATGTCATTTCATTACACGGGTACGCAGAAGAAGATCAGCAGATCGAAGTCGGCGGTACAGATCGCGTAAGAGCGGCAGATTTAGTTGAGAAATTGCAGCATGCCGGTTTTCCTGCTGTATTGCTCAATATGGACCATCCGCATGCGGGCGTTAGTCCGAATAACATTGCAAATAAATCAAAAACAGGTTTAAGTATTCAGATAGAAATGAGCACAGGGTTTCGAAAGTCTTTGTTCGGCATCTTTTCTTTAAAAAGCAGAGCTGTTACTCAAAATGAGAGGTTTTATGAGTTTACAGAAGTGATGTTCCGTTTTCTCAAAAATAGCTACTGAAAAATAGGAGGCGATAAGACAGCCTCCTATTCCTTATGCTTCTCTTTCGTTTCGGGAAACAGCTCGTCCGCGGCTTCCGTTTGATACTGCAACGTGTTATCTCTCGCTGACAGTTCATTTCGGAAATTTTCATCAAGCACATTTTTCAGTAAATACCGATGAAAAAAGTATTCAAAAACAGTAAGACAGGCAGCGGAAAGGAGAGCCGCTCCAAATGGTGAGAAATCGTTTCTTGTTTGGGTTAAAACAAATACCCAAAGAATAACGAATGAAAGGCCAAAGTCAGCCAATGAAGCTGTAATATTGTTTGTTCTGGGTAAGACGAGCATGTCACCAGAAAGATAGGAAACAAAACCTAAGAAAAGTGCAATAAACATCACACTTAAAAAGGATGCGTGATAGACTCTGTCCAAAATCACATATAAAAGGGCGAGAGTGAAAGCAATCTTTGAAGCAAGCGCAATGATATGTTTCATTTGACCACCTAAATTGTTATTTTTTGAAGAAAATTCTTGGGCGTAAACAAATGATAAATAATGCAATTCAAAACCATTCATAATGGTCATGTTACTATTTTAAACAGTCCGTTTTTGTTTACACTGGTATTTTTTTCAGCTGTATGAAACTTTCTTATGAAAAAAGTCGTATATGTGGATGATCAGCTTTCAAGGGGGGAATGATTTGTGGAGATAAAAGGAATCAATCACTTGCTATTTTCAGTTTCGCATTTGGATACATCGATTGATTTTTATCAAAAAGTGTTTGGTGCAAAGCTTTTGGTAAAGGGAAGAACAACTGCATATTTTGATATGAACGGCATCTGGCTAGCGCTTAATGAAGAACCAGACATCCCGAGAAATGACATTAAGCTTTCTTATACCCATATTGCTTTTACAATTGAAGATCATGAATTTGAGGAGATGTCAGCTAAATTAAAAAGACTTCATGTCAATATTCTGCCTGGCAGAGAACGAGATGAACGCGATCGAAAATCAATTTATTTTACCGACCCTGACGGCCACAAATTTGAATTTCATACCGGAACCCTTCAAGACAGGCTTCGATATTACAAACAAGAAAAAACGCATATGCACTTTTATGATGAAACGGCCTTTTGATAGCACAACCATATTTCATATAAGGTTAAATTTAAAGAAGGGTGTTGGTGGAGACTTTATGTTTGGGGAAGGTTTCTACCCGACTTGTTCAACGATGCCATATCTTTTGAACTGCACAAGTGATTGGGTGAAGGTGAAATTGAAATACACATTACATTACATTTTATATGAAGAAAGCGAGCTGTTTTATCAAATGTTGAACTAATTAAACTATGTACTAAATTTTCAGTATATTTCAATTGCTTTGCCCCTTAATAAATATAAAACCGCATCCTTCCACGACCTAAAAAATGAAACGTTTTTAAGAAGATGGCGTCTAATATTCTAAATGTTCATATTTTGATAAAAGTTTCCTAAAGGAAAGAAAATTTCTTGACTTCAACAATCTTTTGGTGGATAATTATGGTGTAAACATGATGTTCTTTTTCCTCCTATTCGGGCTCGCACCCAAAAGTCAGGGCGAGCCTGCTTTTTTTGAACAACAAACCCCCTCTCCGTAAAGGAAGAGGGGGTTATTTTATGCATCTGATAGATCAATAGATTAATGGACGGTTCTGAACACGCCAATCACTTTCCCTAGAATGCTGACATTCTGCAAAATGATAGGTTCCATCGTTGGGTTCTCAGGCTGCAAGCGAATGTGGGTATCCTCTTTATAGAATCGTTTTACAGTTGCTTCATCATCTTCTGTCATCGCAACTACAATTTCCCCATTGTTCGCTGTGTTTTGCTGTTTAACGATGACATAGTCCTTATCGAGAATACCAGCATCTATCATACTGTCTCCCATAATCTCCAGCATAAATACATGCTCGTCTGGAGGAACCATGCGGTCAGGGAGCGGAAAATATTCTTCAATATTTTCTACTGCTGTAATAGGAGATCCCGCCGTGACTTTCCCGATGACCGGTACATTAACGACCTGGCTTTGCGGAATGTCTACTTCTTCATCAAGAATTTCTATTGCTCTTGGTTTTGTCGGATCTCGTCTGATCAGCCCTTTTGTTTCCAAACGGGCCAAATGGCCGTGGACAGTAGAACTGGACGCAAGCCCGACAGCCTCTCCGATCTCTCTCACGGAAGGCGGATATCCTTTTGATTTAACCTCTGCTTTAATAAAACGGAGGATATCAAGTTGCCTTTTTGATAGCTTCGTCATTTTTCGCACCTCAAAACGTCGATTTTAAGAAGATTATAGCATGATTTTCCTTACAGTACAAACATAGGTTCGAAAAAACAATTGACAGAAACGTTTGTTCGTATATACTGAAATTATAAAAATGCGAACAAACATTCCTGTTGGAGGTTATGATCATGAGTAAAGAATCTATTATTTTTGTCGGTCTGTTTACAGTGATTTTGAGCGCGGTTATCCTTATGCTGTCATATACAAGCAGCGGCCAAGAGCTTAATCAGTATGTTAAAATAGAAGTCCAGCAAGGCGACACACTCTGGTCAATTGCTGATCAGGTAGCCGATACAAAAAAGATAAACAAAAATGATTTTATTGAATGGGTAGCTGATAAAAATCAACTTCAAACCTCTGATATCCAGCCGGGTGATGAGTTAGTGATCCCATTGAAAAAGAAGCATCAGGATGCATATGAATTAGCAACTGTAAGATAGAGAGGAAAGAGAGATAAAATGAAAGCACTCATTTATGCCCGTGTAAGCACAAATAAAGAACAGCAGGAAACGTCATTAAAGCGGCAGGAGGAGGAGCTTACGGCCATTGCAGCGGAGAACGGCATGGAAGTGGTCAAAGTGATTTCAGAAAAAGCCAGCGGATATGAAATGGATCGGGATGGTGTATTTGAGCTGCTCGATGAGATTAAGAACGCTGATATTGATGTCATTTTGGTTCAGGATGAGACAAGGCTCGGACGGGGAAACGCAAAAATCGCACTGCTTCATTGTATTTATAGAGAAGGTGTGAAAGTCTATACAACGGCTCATAGAGGTGAACTGGAGTTATCGGAGGCTGACTCAATGGTCTTGGAAATCGTCAGCATTGTGGAAGAGTATCAGCGAAAGATTCACAACATGAAAATCAGACGGGGAATGAAACGTGCAGTAAAAAACGGTTTTAAACCGCAAAAAAACTTAAAAAACCAACATGGGAACAGTGGAAAAGAAAAAATAGAGGTGCCAATCTCAGAGATCGTCCGCCTGAGAGCGAATAAACTGACGTTTGCTGAAATCGCGGCTACCCTAAGAGGGTTTGGCTATGATGTCTCTAAAGCAACCGTTCACCGGCGTTTTCAGGAATACATAGAGAATGAAGAGACTGCAGAGTGAATCAGTTGTAAAACTTTTTTTGATCTAGTACTATATAGACAAAATGCAATAAAGGAGTTTAACATGATTTCAAACGCGAAAATTGCCAGAATTAATGAACTTGCTGCCAAAGCTAAAGCTGGCGTTATTACAGAAGAAGAAAAAGCCGAACAGCAAAAGCTCCGTCAAGAGTACTTGAAAGGTTTTCGTTCTTCTATGAAGAACACGTTAAAAAGTGTGAAAATCATTGACCCAGAAGGCAATGATGTTACACCAGAAAAGCTAAAAAGAGAACAAAGAAATAACAAACTTCACTAATATAAGAGGAATACGGCAATATCGTATTCCTCTTTTGCATATACTATAATCAAAACTCTTATGTGACAAAATTCAACAAGTTTCTCTCAAATTTAAGCTGAAACAGTTGAGAAAAAGTCGTCAGACATTTATGATGTAAGGGTACAACACATAAGGAAGGGGATTTTTATGGATACAATTGAAAAGAAATCAGTTGCTACCATTCGCACACTGTCAATAGACGCTATTGAAAAAGCAAATTCTGGTCACCCAGGGATGCCGATGGGAGCCGCTCCAATGGCATACACGCTGTGGACAAAATTTATGAACGTAAGTCCGGCAAACCCTGGCTGGTTTAACCGTGACCGTTTTGTTTTATCTGCTGGACACGGGTCAGCACTATTATACAGCATGCTTCATTTAAGCGGGTTTGATCTTAGTATTGAAGATCTTAAGGGATTCCGCCAGTGGGGCAGCAAAACACCAGGACATCCGGAATTCGGACATACTGCCGGTGTTGATGCTACAACAGGTCCGCTTGGCCAAGGAATTGCCATGGCAGTCGGTATGGCAATTGCTGAACGCCATTTAGCGGAAACATACAACCGCGATTCATTTAACGTAGTCGATCATTATACATACAGTATTTGCGGTGATGGTGATTTAATGGAAGGTATTTCTTCTGAAGCCGCTTCACTCGCAGGCCATCTTCAGCTTGGCCGTCTGATCGTACTATACGATTCTAATGACATCTCTCTTGATGGAGACCTCGACCGTTCATTCTCTGAAAACGTGAAACAGCGTTTTGAAGCAATGAATTGGGAAGTTCTTTATGTTGAGGATGGAAACAATATTGAAGAATTAACAGCGGCTATCGAAAAAGCACGCCAAAATGAAAAGAAACCTACATTAATTGAAGTGAAAACGACAATCGGATTCGGTTCACCTAACCGTGCCGGTACATCCGGTGTTCACGGTGCGCCGCTTGGTAAAGAAGAAAGCAAATTAACAAAAGAAGCTTACGCGTGGACATATGAAGAAGACTTCTACGTTCCGTCAGAAGTTTATGAGCATTTCGCTGTAGCTGTTAAAGAATCAGGTGAGAAAAAAGAACAAGAATGGAATGCTCAATTCGCTAAATATAAAGAAGTTTATCCTGAACTTGCTGAACAGCTTGAACTGGCAATCAAAGGAGAGCTTCCGAAGGACTGGGATCAAGAGGTTCCTGTGTATGAAAAAGGAAGCAGTTTGGCATCCCGTGCATCTTCCGGTGAAGTTCTCAACGGACTTGCGAAAAAAATTCCTTTCTTTGTCGGAGGTTCTGCTGACCTAGCGGGATCGAACAAAACGACTATTAAAAATGCCGGTGATTTTACAGCGGTTGATTACTCAGGCAAAAACTTCTGGTTTGGTGTACGTGAATTTGCGATGGGTGCGGCCTTAAACGGTATGGCGCTTCATGGCGGTCTTCGTGTATTCGGCGGAACTTTCTTTGTCTTCTCTGATTACCTGCGTCCTGCGATTCGCCTTGCAGCGTTAATGGGCCTTCCTGTGACATATGTCTTCACACATGACAGTATTGCGGTTGGTGAAGACGGTCCGACGCACGAGCCTGTTGAACAGCTTGCTTCACTCCGTGCGATGCCTAACCTTTCTTTGATCCGTCCAGCAGACGGCAATGAGACAGCAGCAGCATGGAAGCTTGCAGTGCAAAGCACTGACCACCCAACAGCGCTAGTGCTTACACGTCAAAACCTTCCTACCATCGATCAAACATCTGAAGAAGCATTGGCAGGAGTAGAAAAAGGTGCATATGTCGTTTCTAAATCTAAAAACGAAACACCTGACGCTCTTCTCATCGCTTCCGGATCAGAGGTAGGTCTTGCAATTGAAGCGCAGGCTGAATTGGCAAAAGAAAATATCGATGTTTCTGTTGTCAGCATGCCTTCAATGGACCGTTTTGAGAAACAATCTGATGAATACAAAAACGAAGTCCTTCCTGCAGATGTGAAAAAACGTCTTGCAATTGAAATGGGCTCATCATTTGGATGGGGCAAATACACGGGGCTTGAAGGTGACGTTCTCGGCATAGACCGATTCGGTGCATCTGCTCCTGGTGAAACCATCATTAACGAATACGGCTTCTCAGTTCCGAACGTAGTGAATCGAGTTAAGGCATTAATCAATAAGTAAGCTTTTGAAAGAGGATGAGTCAAATCATCCTCTTTTTCTTGTTTATCCGACAAAAATAGTATTGGCTGTTTAACAGTAATAGACAATTCTTTCTTTTCTTCTTTTGTATAATAGAGAGCAAATGAAATGCTGCTGGAAAAGGGGATGAAAAGATGGAACGTCACTACTATACGTACCTGATCAAAGAGGAATTTGCCAATCACTATTTCGGCCGGGAATCGGTTATGTTTGAGCTGTTTCAAGACTATCATTGGACAAGCCTTGAAAAGCAGCAGTATGAAATGACAGAGAAACAGATTCAATATATTACACAACCAATCCCGATTTTACATATGCATCAGCGGTTAAAAATGAATTTAAACAAGACGGATTACAGGCAGCTGGATTATATTTATAGAATAGCTTTGCCGAAAGCAAAAGGCCACGCGACGTTTATGATGAAGGAGCACATGATAGAAATTGTGGCTTCGGGAGATTACGAGGCAGAAACGATATTCTTTGAAGTGTTAAGAAAAGTAAGCCCTTGCTTTTTAGCAATGGATTTCAATTCGAAGCGTTACGGATGGCTAAATCCGGTGAAAGAAAGAAATTTTGTCTAAAACCGAAGAAAAAGAGATGTAAATGTTGTATAATAGCTTTTGGTTTAGTACACTTTAAACTAGACAACATGAAGGAGGAAATAAAATGACTTTATGGGTTGGCATCCTAGTGGGCGTTGTTGCATTGCTCATAGGTGTTGCACTCGGGTTTTTTATTGCTCGTAAATATATGATGAGCTACCTGAAAAAGAATCCGCCTATTAATGAACAAATGTTACGCATGATGATGATGCAAATGGGAATGAAACCTTCTCAAAAGAAAATCAATCAAATGATGAAAGCCATGAATAATCAAACGAAATAATACGTAAAGATTATGATATAGAGAAACATGGTTATAAAATAAAAAACCCTTATACGGGTTTTTTATTTTGCAATCATTCATCACCCGCTACTGCTCGAAGGCGCTGCTTTTGATATTGTATGAGAAGATGGTCAAGCTCCTGACTGAGCTCTATCGTAATATGAGATGTCATTCCGTTCGCCATGACAATTTGCAGCAGCTCTGCTCTTTTTTTTTCAATTTCTTTTAATAGATGCTCTCTAATCACAGGGATGTATCCTTTCATACATTAGATCTTCAAAGTGAATGTTTATATTATATCCATATTTATACTAATTTTCAAATGAGAAGGAGTATAATGTCTCAATGTCAAATTAAATTATATAAGTTTTTTCTGAAAATAGAAATCCTTCAAGTGAAAGTGTTAAAAAAATGAAATGATTTTGTCATAACTTGAAGGAATGTCAAATCATGAAGGGATGATGACATGGGAGACGTGAATTATTTTTTGACATTCGGAGCGGGGTTTTTATCCTTTATTTCGCCTTGCTGCCTGCCGCTTTACCCAGCTTTTTTGTCATATATTACAGGGGTCAGCATGGACGATGTAAAAACTGAAAAGCTGCTGCTGCAGAAAAGAAGCTTGTTTCATACTTTGTGTTTTTTGCTTGGCTTTTCAGTCATTTTTATTGCTTTAGGCTATGGAACATCTTTTATTGGCAGCCTGTTTAGGGATTATCACGATGCGATTCGGCAAATTGGCGCGTTGCTTATTATTTTGTTCGGTTTCATTACACTCGGTGTGTTCCGGCCTGAGGCTATGATGAAAGAGCGGAGAATCCATTTTAAGCATAAACCAAGCGGGTTTTTAGGGTCGGTCTTAATCGGAATGGCATTTGCAGCTGGATGGACACCATGTACCGGTCCGATATTAGCTGCTGTTATCACACTTGCAGGCACCAATCCGGGCTCAGCGGTGCCATACATGATGTTATATGTACTCGGTTTTGCGGTACCGTTTCTTTTATTGTCTTTTTTTATCACAAAGCTGAAGTGGATAAGGAAGAACCAGCTTTTCATTATGAAAGCTGGTGGCGTTTTGATGATTGTGATTGGTGTGCTGTTATTCTTTAATTGGATGAGCCTGATCATTATTTTGCTGTCAGATCTTTTTGGAGGCTTTACTGGTTTTTGACGGTAAATTACTTTCGTACTACTACTAATCCTTTTGTTTTTGGTACAATAAGACTATTATCTGTGGAAATCGATTGTTGGAGGGGAATATGACAAGAGTTTTAGTTGTAGACGACGCCAAGTTCATGAGAGTGAAAATCAGAGAGATCTTGGAAGAGGCAAATTACATAATCGCAGGCGAAGCGGCGGACGGTGAACAAGCAGCTGACCTGTATAAAAAACTGCGCCCGGACCTTGTGACAATGGATATTACAATGCCGGTGAAAAACGGCATAAAAGCGCTTCGTGATATCTTAACCTTTGATCCTAAAGCGAAGGTCATCATGTGCACCGCCATGCGCCAGCAAAGAATTGTAACGGAAGCAATTGAGCTGGGGGCAAAGGATTTTATTGTTAAGCCGTTTGAGGAAACAAAAGTGCTGGAAGCTGTAAGCCGCGTTATGGGACATTAAAGTCATTTCTTTTCAAAATGGTTTTTTTTATTGTTTTGGAGTATAGTATATAGTATCAACACTCCGAGAAACAAAGGAATGATAAGTATGATGATTATAGTTTCATCAATTATTGCTGTGTTAATGGCTGTAGCTGTGATGGTGGTCAGAATAAAGTCCTCTGACAAGCCTGTTTCACCAAAAAAAATCATTCTTCCGCCGATTTTTATGAGTACGGGAGCGTTAATGTTTTTATTTCCGGTATTTTGGGTAACTGGAGCAGAGTTTTTGGAAGCATTCACTTTAGGTGTGATTTTCTCTATTTTTCTAATCAAAACTTCTAAGTTCGAAATTAAAAATAATGAAATTTACATGAAACGCTCTAAAGCATTTGTTTTTATATTAGTCGGTCTTTTGGTGATCAGAATCGTGATGAAATCGATCTTGAGCACATCAATTGATTATGGTGCACTGAGCGGAATGTTTTGGATTCTGGCTTTCGGTATGATTGTGCCTTGGAGAATCGCCATGTATTTATCATATCGAAAACTTCATAACGAGCTGCAGTCATCTAATATTCAAATGAATTAAAAAACCTTTCCTCTTGTCAGGAAAGGTTTTTTATTTGAGAAGGGTCTGATAAGGTTCCAAATCGATTTTTTTGTCCCGCAGATGCCTTTTTAAGAAGGTATGGTCTCTTTTAGGAGTTGCGAGAATATAGCCTTTGATCATAAGTTGCTGATCAATCTTTGCTACCTTTTCTTTTAATGCAAGCTCACCGATTTTGCCTGCGATTTTAGCTTTTGCTGCATCTCTGAACAGCTCTGGCACGGGCGCAGTCAATTCATCTAGAAACTGTTTGTTTTCATCGTTCCATAAATGTCTGCTGTTTTCAATATAGTAATCCTGCCAATCAAGCTCTGATCTGCCGTCCTCTTTTGGTAAACGCTTTAAAAACTTTCGAAACATGAAAAAACCGCCGATTGATAATAAGACTACCATCATGATTACCCAAAACAGAATAAACCATAAAAACCATCCTTCCAGCATCAATCATTCCCCCTTATTCTAACCATATTGTATACGAAGAGAGATTAGAAGAACACAGTAAAAAAAGAATAGAAAAAAGTGATAGACGTCTAGTCAAAAGAGATAGTAGATCATATTCTATTGTATAGTGAATCTGCTATTTGGCCATGGGAGAGTCACTAGAGGGTATTTGACGATAAATGGACGGAAAAAAAGTCACTTTCATAATAGGGGATGAAAGTGACTTTTTATGTTTAGCTGAGAGGAAATTGAAGAGAAAAAGAAGAGCCATCTTCTGTTTCTTTATTGACGGCGACTGTGAGTATTTGATTTTCGCATTCGACTTGAATGTTTTTGTCATTAAAATAAAAAGGAAGCATCATTTGTTTTTCAAAAGTCTGTCCTGACGATTTGACAGTTAAGATGAACTCGCATCCAGAAAGGGTAACTGTTACTTGTGTAGGCTGTAAAAAAGTCAGATCCGCTTCTATAATATACTGCTGACTTGTTTCATATAAATCAATAGGCAATGTTTCGTCGTACCAGGCGAAGGGGTCTTCAAAAAATTGCCGAAGCCATTCATCCATACTATCGAAATCATTCGCATCGTTGCGTTTTGAATGGTTCATGGAAGCATTCCTCCACATATCAACCTTGCTTTACATCATATGCGGTGGATTATAAATGGGTGAACGCATAAAAAAACAGACACTAAGGTCTGCTTTTCTTACATATCATGGCTTGAGTTGTGCTTTTGTCTTGTATGGTTTCGGTTTTTTACTTTTTTGCTTCCGCTTAGAGGCTCGGGTTGGCCGGGATTGTGTCCTTTAGGGGCGTTTTTATGCATATCTTTACTTGTATTCTTATTGGTCATAAAATGAGAACCTCCTTAAAAGAGTTCGGTGTTATTGATTGGTTTTTCTTTTTTTGTTATTTTGGCGTTCTGCTTCAGTCAGTACAAGCTGGTCGTTTTCAATATAGCCGGCGCCTTTGCCTTGGCTTTTTGCGTCATTCATTCCGTTAATGACGTGATTCGCTTTTCTTTTGACCATCATTATCACCTCAATCATAATATGGCTTCTTTTATTGTGTTATATGAGAGAGCGTAAACAGTAAAAATTACCGGTACATTTTTCTCATAAGTCGAACTTATTGTATTTAATAAAAACATTGATATTTACTTATGTATGATTTTGTTTTAATATGAAATTGTGAGAAAATTGTGATGGAATGTAATGTTCATCTGAGAATGATCTGATCTGAAGGGGGATTTTGGAGAATGGCAAACGAGCAAAAAACTGCAGCAAAAGACGTTTTCCAAGCGAGAAAAACGTTTACTACAAATGGGAAAACATATCATTACTACTCTTTAAAAGCGTTAGAAGATTCAGGTATAGGAAAGGTTTCGAAGCTTCCTTATTCCATCAAAGTTCTTTTAGAATCAGTATTGCGTCAAGTTGACGGCTTCGTTATCAAAAAAGAACACGTGGAAAATTTGGCAAAATGGGGAACTGCCGAATTAAAGGATATCGACGTTCCGTTCAAACCGTCTCGTGTTATTTTACAAGACTTCACAGGGGTTCCGGCAGTAGTAGATCTGGCTTCACTGCGTAAAGCAATGGCAGCTGTCGGCGGAGATCCTGATAAAATCAACCCTGAAATTCCTGTTGATCTCGTTATCGATCACTCTGTACAGGTAGATAAAGCGGGTACAGAAGATGCATTAGCAGTAAATATGGACTTGGAATTCGAAAGAAATGCAGAGCGCTACAAATTTTTAAGCTGGGCAAAGAAAGCGTTTAACAATTATCAGGCAGTACCGCCTGCAACAGGTATTGTGCACCAGGTCAACCTTGAGTTCTTGGCAAGTGTTGTCCATGCCATTGAAGAAGACGGCGAGCTTGTAACGTATCCTGATACGCTTGTCGGAACAGACTCACACACAACAATGATTAACGGTATCGGTGTTCTCGGCTGGGGTGTCGGTGGAATTGAAGCTGAAGCGGGAATGCTTGGACAGCCTTCTTACTTCCCAGTTCCAGAGGTAATCGGCGCGAAACTTGTCGGCAAGCTTCCAAACGGAACAACAGCTACTGACTTGGCGTTAAAAGTAACACAAGTGCTGCGTGAAAAAGGCGTTGTCGGTAAATTTGTTGAATTCTTCGGACCGGGAATTGCTGAACTGCCGCTTGCAGATCGCGCAACAATTGCGAATATGGCTCCGGAATACGGTGCTACATGCGGATTCTTCCCAGTAGATGAAGAAGCGCTTAACTACCTGCGCCTGACTGGCCGTGATCCTGAACATATTGATGTTGTTGAAGCATACTGCAGAAGCAATGGCTTGTTCTACACTCCAGATGCGGAAGACCCTCAATTTACTGATGTGGTTGAAATTGACCTGTCTCAAATTGAAGCAAACTTATCGGGTCCAAAGCGTCCTCAGGATTTGATCCCGCTATCTGCTATGCAGGAAACGTTTAAAAAGCAATTAGTCAGCCCTGCAGGTAACCAAGGATTCGGTTTAAATGCTGAGGAAGAAAATAAAGAAATTAAGTTTAAACTCCTTAACGGCGAAGAAACAGTTATGAAAACGGGTGCGATCGCCATTGCTGCGATTACAAGCTGTACAAATACATCAAACCCATACGTGCTGATCGGCGCCGGACTGGTAGCGAAAAAAGCGGTTGAGTTAGGGCTTAAGGTGCCTAATTACGTGAAAACGTCACTTGCACCGGGTTCTAAAGTTGTTACAGGATATCTTGTGAATTCAGGCCTTCTTCCATACATGAAAGAGCTTGGCTTTAACCTCGTTGGGTACGGCTGTACAACATGTATCGGGAACTCAGGTCCGCTTTCACCGGAAATCGAAGAAGCGGTTGCGAAAAATGATCTTCTGATTACGTCTGTCCTTTCCGGAAACCGTAACTTTGAAGGACGTATTCACCCGCTTGTTAAAGGCAACTATCTTGCTTCACCGCCGCTTGTTGTGGCATATGCGCTGGCTGGAACGGTAAACATTAACTTAAAAACCGATCCAATCGGTGTGGGCAAGGATGGTCAAAACGTATACTTTAATGATATTTGGCCGTCAATGGACGAAATCAATGCACTTGTTAAGCAAACTGTTACGCCAGAGCTATTCCGCAAAGAGTATGAAACAGTATTTGATGACAACAAGCGCTGGAACGAAATTGAAACAACAGATGAAGCTTTATATAAATGGGATAACGATTCAACTTACATCCAAAACCCACCATTCTTTGAAGAGATGTCTGTTGAGCCAGGCAAGGTTGAGCCATTAAAAGGACTGCGTGTTGTCGGTAAATTCGGCGATTCAGTCACAACTGACCATATTTCTCCTGCGGGGGCAATCGGAAAAGATACGCCTGCCGGAAAGTATTTGCAAGAAAAAGGTGTTTCACCTCGTGACTTTAACTCCTACGGCTCCCGCCGTGGAAACCATGAAGTCATGATGAGAGGAACATTTGCCAACATTCGCATCAAAAACCAAATCGCACCGGGTACAGAAGGCGGATTTACGACGTACTGGCCGACTGGTGAAGTAACATCCATCTATGATGCATGCATGAAATACAAAGAAGATAAAACCGGTCTTGTCGTATTAGCAGGAAAAGACTATGGTATGGGATCTTCACGTGACTGGGCTGCAAAAGGAACAAACCTTCTCGGCATCAGAACGGTCATTGCAGAGAGCTTCGAAAGAATTCACAGAAGCAATCTTGTATTCATGGGTGTGCTGCCGCTTCAGTTTAAACAAGGTGAAAATGCGGATACACTCGGCTTAACGGGTAAAGAAGTCATCGAGGTAGATGTTGATGAAACAGTTCGTCCTCGTGACCTTGTGACTGTAAGAGCAATCAATGAAGACGGCAATGTAACAACTTTTGAAGCAGTCGTCCGCTTTGATAGTGAAGTTGAAATTGATTACTACCGCCATGGCGGCATCCTTCAAATGGTGCTTCGTGAAAAAATGAAGCAGTCCTGATGAATCAATAGGAAGAGAAGGCATTTCGCTTTCTCTTCTTTTTATGACACAATGTGCTGCGGAGGTGGCATATGCTGAAAAAATGGCTCGCAGGGATCCTGCTTATCATGCTAGTCGGTTATACGGGATGGAATTTATATCAAACATACAGCAAAAAAGAAGTCGGAATTCAAGAGGGGCAACAAGCACCTGATTTTTCTTTGAAAACGCTATCAGGAGAGAAAAGCTCTTTACAGGATGCAAAAGGCAAAAAAGTGCTGCTCAATTTTTGGGCAACTTGGTGTAAGCCGTGCCGTCAGGAAATGCCTGCGATGGAAAAGCTGCAAAAAGAGTACGCCGACAAACTTGCGGTTGTTGCGGTAAATTTCACTTCAGCTGAGAAAAGTGAGAAACAGGTCCGAGCGTTTGCTGATACTTATGACTTAACGTTCCCCATTCTGATTGATAAAAAAGGGATCAATGCTGACTATAACGTGATGTCATATCCAACGACATATATCTTAGATGAAAAAGGTGTTATCCAAGACATACATGTTGGCACCATGACAAAAAAAGAAATGGAACAAAAACTGGATCTTGATTAGATTCAGTTTTTTTTATACTCAAATATGCTTACAAGTTTTCAGAATTGGAAAAAATAAAAGAATATGCGGAGGTGAGAAGCGTGAAGAAGATGAGAAAACGTTCTTTTCATGAGCTCGTCATGGAAAACAAAAAAGAGCTGATGACCAATACAGAGTATTTAAATCAGCTTGAGGAAAAGCTTGAACAGCGATTTAAGCAAAAATAACCTTTAATTTGTATTCATGTTTACCCCTCCTTTTGAGAAACCTATCTGTTGAGGAGGGATAAACATGGGAAACAACAAGAAAAACGGTCAGCCTCAATATGCTCCAAGCCACTTGGGTACAAAGCCTGTAAAATATAAAGCCAATAAAGGGGAAAAAATGCATGATACTTCAGGACAGCGGCCGATTATCATGCAGACAAAAGGCGAGTAGCGAAAATTCGAGTTTATTTCTAGGAGGTACATCCGAATGACAAAGAACCAAAATCAATATCAGCAGCCTAATCCTGATGATCGTTCTGACAATGTGGAAAAATTGCAGGATATGGTTCAAAATACAATTGAAAATATAGAAGAAGCAGAAGCATCAATGGAGTTTGCTTCAGGAGAAGATAAACAGCGTATCAAAGAAAAAAATGCAAGGCGCGAACAGAGCATTGAAGCGTTTCGTAATGAAATACAGGACGAATCTGCAGCGAGACAAAACGGATACCGTTCTTAAAAAACCAGGGAAACCTGGTTTTTTTCTTTCTGATTTGATTATGGTAAAATGGGGCTAAATTGACGTTAAGGGAGCAGAGTAATCTTGCATGTATCAAAAAAAGAAATAGAAGTGCGTTATGCAGAAACAGATCAAATGGGGATTGTCTATCACGCAAATTATCTTGTGTGGATGGAGGTCGGCAGAACGGCCTTGATTAAGGACTTAGGCTTTTTATATAGTGATATGGAAAAAAAAGGCGTTCTGTCCCCAGTCGTTGATATCAATATTTCCTATAAAAAGCCGCTTCATTACGGAGAAACCGCGGTTGTACATACATGGATAGAGGACTATAACGGATTTAAAACCGTCTATGGTTACCACATTTATAATCCGGCCGGTGAGCTTTCCATCAAAGCCACCTCATCTCATATTTGTGTGGATAAAGAAAGCTTTAAGCCAATTCAATTCCGCAAAGCTTTTCCTGATTGGCACACAGCATATGAAAAGGCCAAAAAATAGGGAAGTGAACGGGATATGGCGTTTGGTGTGAAACGGGAGGAACTTAACCGGTGGAAACAAGCAGTGAAAAGAGGAGAAATCGCATTTTTAACACATTACTGGCTGGATGACCGATTTCCAGAAGCAAAGACCGTGACAAAAGCCGGCTGTGCAGACATTGATAAGCTGGTTCAGTGGGGAGCGGCGTACGGGTTAAAAAAAGAATGGATCCATAAGAAAAGTGAATTTCCCCACTTTGATCTGCTGGGGGAAACACAAAAATATATTTTGGAACAAGAAAACCTAACCGATCATCTTATACGATTTCATTTGTAAAAAAAGAACGCACATGAAGTGCGTTCTTTTTTATTGGTATTCAAAAACCGGTTCATCAGCGTCTTCTGAATAGCTGACGAGAAGGTCGTGGTTATCAAAGTACCATAAATCACTTTCTTCAATAAAGAAGGTAATGCCATCAGCTTCTGCAGTGACTCCAGCCTCTTGTGGGGCATCTTTCGCTACACCGAGAGAAAAACCCTTTTGAACGTTGCTGCAGCCTCCATAGCGGACGAAAAAGCGAACCTGGTCTCCGCTTTCCAAATCGAGTTCTTCTTTATACCAGTTCAATGCGTCTTCGTTAATTGTCATATTCATAACAGAACACCCCTTTGTTCTTCATTTGAATTTTCTCTATTATAAACGTATTAGGCTATTCTGTGTCAAAAGAGAAGTTTTTTAAGCTTATAACCATTTTACTTTAGGTTCTGTTTTATTGATAATTCGTTTAATGTTCGCTCGGTGTCTGTATATCACAAAAATAGTGAGCAGGGTAACGACAATCAATAAATACGTATCATGGACAAAGAAACTATATATAACAGTATAGATCCCTGTTAACATCGATGAGAGAGAAACAAATTTAGTCAAGTATAAAAAGATGAAGAATACCGCAACCATCGTGATAAATAACAGGGGTGCGTAAAATAGCAAAACGCCTCCTGATGTCGCCACGGCTTTACCGCCTTTAAATTTGGCGAAGATGGGAAACACGTGGCCTAAAACCGCAAAGACTCCTGCAAGAAGCGGGTGAATATCAACATGCATGAGAAAAGGCAATGCAGTTGCCAGTGTCCCTTTCAAAATATCTCCGGCTATGACGACCGAACCAGCTTTTACACCCAATGTACGGAATGCATTGGTAGCGCCTAAGTTGCCGCTTCCGTGCTCCCGAATATCAATTCCTTTGGCAAGCTTGCCCACAATTAAGCCAGATGGAATGCTGCCTATCAAGTAGGCCAAAATAATCAATAAAGCAATTAACATCTACATTTCTCCTTTTTCAAATTCCCTTCTTTTTATTTTAACATGAGATGTCATGATCTGATGATAAGTTTTTTTGTAAAGTTTGCTTACAAATCAAATCAAACATGCATCATATTTTGATTTCTCCTGTTTTGATCGTGTAAAATAAGTGAAAAAGGAGTGACACACGATGCAAAACCCTTCTAAAGCGGAAATTAAAGAGATTCTTCAAAGAAGCAAACGTATAGCGGTAGTAGGGCTTTCAGACCGTCCGGATAGAACGTCACATATGGTTTCAAAAGCAATGCAGGACGCGGGTTATGAAATTATCCCTGTGAACCCTACAATTGATGAGGCGCTAGGTGTCAAAGCCGTTTCATCTTTAAAAGAGATAGACGGTCCGATTGACATCGTAAATGTATTCCGGCGCTCAGAACAGCTTCCTGGAGTGGCGGAAGAGTTTTTAGAGACAGATGCGCCAGTATTTTGGGCACAGCAAGGGCTAGTTAATGAGGAAGCATACCAGATGCTAAAAGAAAAAGGCAGAACGGTTATCATGGATCTGTGCATAAAAGTGGCACACGCTGTAACAAAATAGGTGCAGAACTGCAAAAATCCTTGTAAATTCAAGGATTTTTGCTTTTTAATTTTAAGATATTGTTTGCGTATTACGGTGAAACAGATACAATAAAGCTTGAACAGCTTTTTTTGAATACCTTGTCCAGCTGGGTTTCGGCCGTTCGATTTGCGAAGGTCTGCTGCTTTATATATAATAAACAAACATACGTTCTCATAGTGTAAAAACAGCACTAGCCGATGTTTTGAGAAGAACTGATTCGTTAGCTCTATGTTGCGATTGCAAACATATTGGTTATAATGAGGAGTCCAAGGCAGTACTGGCTCGAGGCGAGGTTTATAAAAAATATCTTATATACAAATGATGTGTAACACTGAAAAGAGAAAGACAATGTTAGTTTTTGAAAGGGGTTTGTACGTTTGGCTAGAAAACAGCAATTTGATTACAACGAAGATGCCATACAGGTGCTCGAAGGCCTTGAGGCTGTCAGGAAAAGGCCGGGTATGTATATTGGCTCTACTGACGCGCGGGGTTTGCACCACTTGGTTTATGAAATTGTAGATAACTCTGTCGACGAGGTGCTTGCCGGCCATGGAGATCACATAATCGTCAAAATACATAAAGACAATAGTATTTCTGTACAGGATAGAGGCCGCGGCATGCCGACCGGAATGCATAAGCTCGGCAAACCAACCCCTGAAGTGATTTTAACGGTGCTTCATGCCGGAGGGAAATTCGGCCAAGGCGGCTATAAGACAAGCGGCGGGCTCCACGGAGTTGGTGCATCAGTCGTGAATGCTTTATCTGAATGGCTGACGGTTACCATTGAGCGGGACGGTTTTGTCTATCAGCAGCGATTTGAAAATGGAGGAAAACCGGTTACATCTCTCGAAAAGATCGGCAAAACAAAAAAGACGGGAACTCTTACACACTTTAAGCCAGATCCAACGATGTTCAGCACAACCACTTATAATTTTGAAACGCTCTCTGAGCGCTTAAGAGAGTCTGCGTTTTTGTTAAAAGGACTGAAAATTGAGCTGATTGATGAACGCAATGACCAGCGTGAGGTCTTTTATTATGAAAACGGCATAGAAGCGTTTGTTGCTTACTTAAATGAAGAAAAAGACGTCTTGTCTGAAGTGGTCTCGTTTGAGGGTGAGCATCATTCTATAGAAGTGGACTTTGCGTTCCAGTTTAACGATGGTTATTCTGAAAATATTTTGTCGTTTGTCAACAATGTCAGAACAAAAGACGGCGGGACGCATGAGTCAGGTGCAAAAACTGCGATGACGCGTGCTTTTAATGAATATGCGCGAAAAGTGGCTTTGCTGAAAGAAAAGGATAAGAACCTTGAAGGCACCGATATAAGGGAAGGGCTTTCAGCCATTATTTCTGTCCGCATTCCTGAGGAGCTTCTTCAATTTGAGGGACAAACAAAAGGAAAGCTCGGTACCAGTGAAGCAAGATCAGCGGTGGATGCGATTGTTTCAGAGCAGCTTGCTTACTTTTTAGAGGAAAATCGGGACACCGCAACGCTTCTTGTCAAAAAAGCAATCAAGGCGAGCCAGGCGCGCGAAGCGGCACGCAAAGCCCGTGAAGAAGCAAGAAGCGGCAAAAAACGAAAAAAATCAGAAGCGACTTTAAGCGGAAAGCTGACGCCTGCGGGTTCAAGAAACCCGGCAAAAAATGAATTGTATCTCGTTGAGGGAGATTCAGCAGGCGGGTCAGCCAAGCAGGGACGAGACCGCAGATTCCAGGCGGTTCTGCCTTTACGCGGTAAAGTCATTAATACAGAAAAAGCTAAGCTTGCTGATATCTTTAAAAATGAAGAGATCAATACGATCATTCATGCGATCGGCGGGGGAGTCGGGGCAGATTTCTCAATCGATGACATCAACTACGACAAAATCATCATTATGACCGATGCCGATACTGACGGCGCCCATATTCAAGTGCTGCTTCTTACCTTTTTCTATCGCTATATGAAACCGCTCATTGAGCATGGCAAGGTGTTCATTGCGCTGCCACCTTTATATAAGGTCAGTAAAGGAAGCGGGAAAAAGGAAATCATTGAATATGCATGGTCTGATGAAGAGATGGGGGATGTCCTGAAAAAAGTCGGCAAAGGCTATACCATTCAACGATATAAGGGTCTTGGAGAGATGAACGCAGACCAGCTGTGGGAAACGACGATGAATCCGGAGTCCCGCACACTTGTTAGGGTCAAAATTGACGATGCGGCACGTGTAGAGAGACGTGTGACGACGTTAATGGGAGACAAAGTAGAGCCGCGCAGAAAGTGGATTGAGAAAAACGTCGCTTTCGGCTTAGATGAAGAAAGCAATATTTTAGAAAATGAAAACTTATCGGTCGCTGAGGAGGTTTAATGATTGTCACAGCCAGAATTATTTCATGATTTACCATTAGAAGAGGTGATCGGCGACCGTTTTGGACGCTACAGTAAATATATTATTCAAGACAGGGCGCTGCCCGATGCGAGAGACGGATTAAAGCCGGTACAGCGCAGAATTCTGTATGCAATGCATACAGATGGAAACACGTTTGATAAAAACTTCAGAAAAGCGGCCAAAACGGTCGGTAACGTCATCGGTAACTATCATCCGCACGGTGACAGCTCGGTTTATGAAGCAATGGTGCGGATGAGCCAGGATTGGAAAGTTCGTAATGTGTTAATCGAAATGCATGGAAACAATGGAAGCATCGACGGAGATCCCCCGGCAGCCATGCGTTATACAGAGGCACGATTATCTCCGATAGCATCTGAGCTTCTTCGGGATATTGACAAAAACACGGTTGAATTTGTGCCGAACTTCGATGATACAAGCAAGGAGCCTGTCGTACTCCCGGCGATGTTTCCTAACCTATTGGTCAACGGATCTACCGGGATTTCAGCAGGATACGCGACCGACATTCCCCCTCATCATCTGGGAGAAGTCATTGATGCTGTCATTAAGCGTATTCAAATGCCTTCTTGCTCTGTTGACGAACTCATGGAAGTTATTAAAGGGCCTGATTTTCCGACAGGCGGTATTATTCAGGGCGTTGACGGGATAAGAAAAGCTTACGAAACCGGAAAAGGAAAAATCATTATCCGCGGAAAGGCTGAAATTGAAACAATCAGAGGCGGACGAGAACAAATTGTCATTACTGAAATTCCATTTGAAGTAAATAAAGCAAACCTTGTAAAAAAAATGGACGAGTTCCGTATTGATAAAAAGGTTGAAGGCATCTCAGAGGTTCGTGATGAAACGGATCGAACAGGGCTGAGAGTGGTCATTGAACTGAAAAAAGAAGCTGATGCCAAAGGCATTTTGAATTTCTTATATAAAAATACTGATTTGCAGATCACATATAACTTCAATATGGTGGCTATCCATAACCGCCGTCCGATGCTGATGAGCCTGCCGTCTATTTTGGATGCATATATCGGACACCAAAAGGAAGTTGTCACAAACCGGTCCGTTTACGAGCTTCAAAAAGCAAAAGACAGACATCATATCGTAGAAGGGCTCATGAAAGCTTTGTCTATTTTGGATGAAGTGATTGCAACAATCCGTTCTTCTAGCGATAAACGTGACGCTAAAAACAATTTGATCGCGAAATATGAATTTACAGAGCCTCAGGCTGAAGCCATCGTGTCATTGCAGCTATATCGTTTAACCAATACCGATATCACAGCGCTTAAGGAAGAGGCAGAAGAGCTCGGTAAAAAAATTGAAGAGCTCGAATCTATTCTGAGCAATGATAAAAAACTGCTAAAAGTGATTACAAACAGCTTAAAAGCACTGAAAAAGAAATATGCAGATACGAGACGCTCCGTGATTGAAGAAAAAATTGAAGAAATTAAAATCAATCTCGAAGTCATGGTTGCATCTGAGGATGTATATGTAACCGTTACGAAGGATGGTTACCTAAAACGGACGAGCCAGCGCTCATTTGCCGCTTCCAACGGTCAGGACTTCGGAATGAAAGATACGGACAGGATGCTGCATCAGTTTGAAATGAATACGACAGACGTGCTGCTGCTCTTTACGAACAAAGGAAGCTACATCTATTGTCCTGTTCACCAGCTGCCTGATATCAGATGGAAGGACATGGGCCAGCATTTTTCAAATCTAATCACTATTGACCGTGATGAAACGATTGTAAAGGCTATACCGATAAAAGAATTTGATCCGTCGGCATATCTTCTATTCTTTACGAAAAACGGTATGGTGAAAAAGACAGAGCTCACTCATTATAAAGCACAGCGTTATTCTAAGGCACTTGTAGCCTTAAATCTGAAGGGTGAAGATGAACTGATTGATGTACATGTAACAAATGGGGAAAGCCAGATCTTTATGGCCACTCACTTAGGGTATGGTCTATGGTTTGGAGAAGACGAAGTGAATGTAGTTGGCGCGCGTGCGGCAGGTGTCAAAGGGATTAACTTAAAAGAGGATGACTTTGTTGTCTCCGGTGAGATTCTTCAGCAATCTGATTCAATTGTCTTGTTCACACAGCGGGGAGCGGTTAAACGCATGAGTCTTTCTGAGTTCGAGAAGACATCCCGTGCAAAACGCGGTGTCGTAATGCTAAGGGAACTGAAAAAGAATCCTCACCGTGTTGTAGCACTGTTCGCTTGCGGTCTTGAACAGCGACTAATGGCAGAAACAGAAAAAGGCGACAGAAAAGAACTGCAGACAAAAGAGTTGCGGACAAACGACAGATACAGCAATGGCTCTTTCTTTTTTGATGAAGAGGAATCAGGCAAGGTTACAGCTGTTTGGCGCCTTCATACAGAACAATAATAAAAAACCCGCTCATACTATATGAGCGGGTTTCGTTTGTTTTTTATCAGCTTTCATGGTTGGTGAATAGATCTGTTACAGCATGAATGACTTCAATCCCCTGCCATACAAATAAATTCAGCGCTGTGAAAGAAAATAAGCCTAAAATCACCATTCTTAAGATAAACAACATGTTTAACAGCCTCCTCATATTTTCGTTACATAATCGGGTGATGTTGAACATGAAGTTTGCCGAAATAAGACGATTGATAAAATTTGGCCAGTATAAAGCTTTTTTTCCGCTGACGTCTGCGGGAGTATCCCGTACTTTTGCTTTCAGCGGTCAGCAGCAGAACAGCCATTGCCCATAAAGCGGTCAGCGTAAATGCCCCTGTGATGGATTTCTTCTCATCATCAGCATTTTGGCCGGCTTTCATCTCATGCATTTCCTGCTGGTCGGCTACGGCTTTATAATGATGGCCGATATCAAAGGCGTGGGGAATTGAGAACAAATGAAAACTGGCAATCGCCAAGAATAAGATGGATGCTTTCAATATCGTTACTTTTTTCAAATGATCTCCCCCTCCTTTAATATTACTGAATATTTTTATAATAATACCCCAATCCATCCTAAAAGTAAACCTGATTTATTAAATTTAAAAATAAATTTAACTTTGTTAAGTATATATCTTTTTGCTTATTTTTGAAAGAGAAAACTTCTTTTATTAGCGTATGTATACCCGGTTTATGGTGTGAATAAAAACATATTTTAAATGATATGTTGTTTAGGATTTATTACTTTATTTATGTGTAAATCAAAGAGAAAGGCAAGAGAATGGGAAGAAATGATTACATTGTTAATAGGGTACTCTTTTTTTAAAGCCAGTTTGCAAGGAATGTTTTTATTCGTAGGAAAATAATAGAGAAGGGGTCGACAGAGTAACATCTGGCTATGACAATATTCTTCTCGAAAAAACTTCCTAATTCGTCATATTGTGATATAATAAAACTCGTTATGTTAAAAAATCTAACATCAAAATCGAATTCGTATTGAATTGATGAAAACGGGAGGTAAATATGGAGTCTTTTTTCAATAGTTTGATTAATATTCCAAGTGATTTCATCTGGAAATACCTATTTTATATTTTAATAGGGCTTGGATTATTTTTTACCATACGTTTTGGTTTTATCCAATTCCGTTATTTTATTGAAATGTTCAGAATAGTAGGGGAGAAGCCGGAAGGAAATAAAGGTGTTTCATCTATGCAGGCATTCTTTATTTCGGCCGCATCCCGAGTCGGCACAGGGAATTTGACTGGTGTAGCCTTAGCAATTGCGACAGGCGGACCAGGCGCTGTATTTTGGATGTGGGTAGTGGCTGCAGTAGGCATGGCTTCAAGCTTTGTCGAAAGTACATTAGCACAGCTTTATAAGGTAAGAGACGGGGAGGATTTCCGCGGAGGGCCGGCCTACTATATTCAAAAGGGTCTTGGTGCCAGATGGCTTGGCATCGTTTTTGCAATCTTAATTACCGTCTCATTCGGCTTGATTTTTAACGCTGTTCAAACAAATACAATTGCTGGAGCATTGGATGGCGCATTCCATGTAAATAAAATAGTTGTAGCCATAGTTCTGGCGGTTTTAACTGCGTTTATCATTTTCGGCGGTTTAAAACGTGTTGTCGCTGTTTCACAGCTAATTGTGCCGGTTATGGCAGGCATTTATATTCTTATCGCTTTATTTGTTGTCATCACGAATATTACGGCTTTCCCTGGCGTTATCGCTACAATTGTTAAAAATGCTTTAGGTTTTGAACAAGTCGTCGGCGGCGGAATAGGCGGCATCATCGTTATCGGTGCGCAACGCGGACTTTTTTCAAACGAAGCAGGAATGGGGAGCGCACCAAACGCGGCTGCGACGGCTCATGTATCCCATCCGGCAAAGCAAGGCTTTATTCAAACATTAGGCGTATTTTTCGATACATTTATCATATGTACGTCCACAGCATTTATTATTTTGCTGTACAGTGTAACGCCAAAAGGCGACGGCATCCAAGTCACACAGGCTGCTCTTAACCATCACATTGGAGGCTGGGCGCCGACTTTCATCGCAGTCGCAATGTTCTTGTTTGCATTCAGTTCAGTTGTCGGCAACTATTATTATGGCGAGACAAACATTGAATTTATTAAAACAAGCAAAACATGGCTGAACATTTACCGTATCGCTGTTATTGCTATGGTTGTGTATGGATCTTTATCAGGCTTCCAAATCGTTTGGGATATGGCGGACCTCTTTATGGGTATCATGGCGCTGATCAACTTAATTGTGATTGCGCTGCTGTCAAACGTTGCTTACAAAGTGTATAAAGATTACGCGAAACAGCGTAAGCAAGGACTTGATCCTGTGTTTAAAGCGAAAAACATCCCAGGGCTGAAAAACGCTGAAACATGGGAAGATGAGAAACAAGAAGCATAATATAAATATAAAACAAAGCTGCATTCAATAGTTGAATGCAGCTTTTTCATTATTGGAAATAAATTTAATTTTTCGACTCGAATGAAAAATGACGTGTAAAGTCCCAATTCAGTCCAGTTTTCTTTGTTCTATATGTGTCATGTGTGTCTTATTCATTGGAGGTAGAGCAAATTGACAGGCTTTTAAACCTCCCCAAAACAAGAAATTAGGTTGATAGACAATCATGAGAAAGATTTTTACAATGAGTTCGTGCTCATAAGAAGTGTAGAGCCAAAATGATGCGAAGGAGGAAAAGATCAGATATGAAACGGTCAATCTCTATTTTTATTACGTGTTTATTGATTACGTTATTGACAATGGGCGGCATGATAGCTTCGCCGGCATCAGCAGCAGGGACAAAAACGCCAGTAGCCAAGAATGGCCAGCTTAGCATAAAAGGTACACAGCTCGTTAACCGAGACGGTAAAGCGGTACAGCTGAAGGGGATCAGTTCACACGGATTGCAATGGTATGGAGAATATGTCAATAAAGACAGCTTAAAATGGCTGAGAGATGATTGGGGTATCACCGTTTTCCGTGCAGCGATGTATACGGCAGATGGCGGTTATATTGACAACCCGTCCGTGAAAAATAAAGTAAAAGAAGCGGTTGAAGCGGCAAAAGAGCTTGGGATATATGTCATCATTGACTGGCATATCTTAAATGACGGTAATCCAAACCAAAATAAAGAGAAGGCAAAAGAATTCTTCAAGGAAATGTCAAGCCTTTACGGAAACACGCCAAACGTCATTTATGAAATTGCAAACGAACCAAACGGTGATGTGAACTGGAAGCGTGATATTAAACCATATGCGGAAGAAGTGATTTCAGTTATCCGCAAAAATGATCCAGACAACATCATCATTGTCGGAACCGGTACATGGAGCCAGGATGTGAATGATGCTGCCGATGACCAGCTAAAAGATGCAAACGTTATGTACGCACTTCATTTTTATGCCGGCACACACGGCCAATTTTTACGGGATAAAGCAAACTATGCACTCAGCAAAGGAGCACCTATTTTTGTGACAGAGTGGGGAACAAGCGACGCGTCTGGCAATGGCGGTGTATTCCTTGATCAATCGAGGGAATGGCTGAAATATCTCGACAGCAAGACCATTAGCTGGGTGAACTGGAATCTTTCTGATAAGCAGGAATCATCCTCAGCTTTAAAGCCGGGGGCATCTAAAACAGGCGGCTGGCGGTTGTCAGATTTATCTGCTTCAGGAACATTCGTTAGAGAAAACATTCTCGGCACCAAAGATTCGACGAAGGACATTCCTGAAACGCCATCAAAAGATAAACCCACACAGGAAAATGGTATTTCTGTACAGTACAGAGCAGGGGATGGGAGTATGAACAGCAACCAAATCCGTCCGCAGCTTCAAATAAAAAATAACGGCAATACCACGGTTGATTTAAAAGATGTCACTGCCCGTTACTGGTATAAAGCGAAAAACAAAGGCCAAAACTTTGACTGTGACTACGCGCAGATTGGATGCGGCAATGTGACACACAAGTTTGTGACGTTGCATAAACCAAAGCAAGGTGCAGATACCTATCTGGAACTTGGATTTAAAAACGGAACGTTGGCACCGGGAGCAAGCACAGGGAATATTCAGCTCCGTCTTCACAATGATGACTGGAGCAATTATGCACAAAGCGGCGATTATTCCTTTTTCAAATCAAATACGTTTAAAACAACGAAAAAAATCACATTATATGATCAAGGAAAACTGATTTGGGGAACAGAACCAAATTAGTTAAGCTTTTTTTTGGCGGACATCAGTAACGATGTCCGTTTTTATCATCTAATAGGAGGTTTGCGTTGTGGATGAAATACTGAAACAGTATATGGTGCTGTATAAAAAAATGAGTAATATGATAAATGGTCCCGACTATCCAGGTAAGGAAAAAGACATCCAGCATCAAAAAGATCAGATCGAAGTTTACGAAAAACAGCTGCAGCAAGGATTTTCTACAGATTATGACTATGATGTGTTTGCTGATTCTGTTATCAAATGCGCATATGGCGATATGACGCTGGAAGATTTAGAAGCCGTTTATTATGGATTGACAACACCATTTTTTTGATTTGTCATTCAGCAGTAAAATTTCAATTTCTGTCTCACTAACTTAAGTATACTTTGATATTGAGACAGAAATTTATTTATTTTGTTTACTTCCTAGAATATATATTATGTAAACTAGAAAAGATGAAGAATAAAGCTTTGCTGTTTTTATGTACATCCTTTCTTCTTCCTGTAATTCAGCAACAAAATAAAAAAGCGATTTCCCAATCGGAAAATCGCCAATTCAGACACTCTATTATTTATGTGTGTCTTTGTGCTCTTAACGATTTACAACAAATGTTGTCACGCTTTGAGCTGGAAGATGAGCCCAAAAATGATTGCCTGATACAGTGAGATTCGTTCCAGGTTGTAGATTGCTGCTGCTGCTCGTGATCCATCTAGATACGTTTGAAGCAGATCCATTCTGCAAAACAAAGTTTTGGTTGACTCCTGTGTTGCTTTTATTGATGGCAACAATAACGACCTTGTTGTCACCTTTATAGGCTGACACGTAAACGTTCGCATTAGGGTTTTTCGTTGCATCAATCCTTACATAGCCGGGACGCACAAACTTTGAGAAATGAGCCATATTGTAGCCGCGTTTGCTGATCGTACCATCTTCTTTCATAGGTCCATATGATCTTCGGATGTACCACCATACATAAGCTTGAAAGTCCCCCTCTACCATCGCATTGTGAATATGCTGTGAAACATCCAATGCCTCAGGCCATCGATCCGCCGAGTTGGTATCACTGTTTGGATAGTATACTTCCGTCATCCAAAGGTCCTTCCCCGCTCCTTTTTGTTTGAAAAGAGGATAAGGGAATTGGCTGACCTGGGTGCCGTACAGGTGAGTTCCGAGAATATCCATATTGGCAAGAGCCTGCGGATCGTTCAAGATCGGGTCCGACAAATTCTTCAAGTATTGAAATGACTCAGGCGCAATGACGCGGGCATTGATCGAGCCGGCGTTTTCTCTCATAAAGCGAAGTATTTCTTGCGGCGTCCACCACGTCCACTCGTGAGCGTAATCAGGCTCGTTTTGGACCGAAATCGCGTAAAGATTCACACCATTATTCTTCATGAAGGTAACAAAATCGTTAAGATGCTGCGCGTATGCTGCGTACTTGTTGTATTTCAGCCGTTTAGCCGATGTGTCACCATTCCGATTAAAGGTCTCAACCATATCACTTGGAGGATTCCAAGGAGAAGCAAAAACGATTGCTCCGTGTTTGACCGCACTCTTTGCAGTCTCCACCTCTTTATACCAATTATTTCGATTTTCATCTACATGAATTCTTAAGATTGAAAATCCTAACTGGTTCTGTCCATTGCCAAAAGCAGTTTCTCTTTGAGCTGCTGTAAGATCCCCAGCCCAAGCCGGATGATTCATCCCTCCAAAACCGCGAATCACTTGTTTCTCTGCAGATACATTAACTGTTACATCACTTGCTGCCAAAACTTCAGTAGCGCCTGGCCCTAACATGACTGACAGCATAGTGAAACATACTAATAGTACACAAATTGTTTTTTTTATGCGTGGAATCATTTATTCCTCTCCTTCGTCATGTGTCTTTTACGGTATTAAAAAATCTGCATGGCATATCCATAATGGCGGGCTGTTCCGGTGCTGGCCCGTACTTCACCCGCCTCGTTTTTAAGCGGTCCCATTACGAGTACTATCTTTGCGTAAACTGCCAGTAATCAAAATTAAACAAGTTTCCTGTACCTGTTCCGGTAAATACAAAGAATACTTTGTGCACACCGGTTGCCCCGCTTACCGCAGTTTCTATTTCCCTCCACGTTTGCGCTCCGCCTGTTGAAGGCACATTCAGAGTTCCAACAAGCTTACCGTCTGCACTGTCGAGGCGCACTTCTATTTTCCCGCCTAAAGTGGATGCTACATTTGCTTTAAATGACCTGGCACCGCCCGCTCCGAAGTCTGCATTTCCTACAGCAATCCAGTCTCCATTTTGAATGCTTGTTACATGCTGATTATTTACTGGCCCGCCGGGTGCTGTGGACTTCTCTGTCAAAATGCGTCCATTCCAAGCAAACGTTTCAGCTTCTACCCGGTTATATGGGTTTAAATTGGAAATTTGTGTTACACCTGCATAATTTGCCGCTACCTCTTGAATAGATCCATCTGCATTATGCACCAGCTTATTAATATGGGGAGAGCGGTATCCTTTGCCGGCCCCGAACAGAGCGGAACTGACAGTTTGCGCATGGTACACCACATACCACTCGTTTTTAAAATTGAAAACAGCATGATGGTTGTTTCCGCCACCTCCGAAAAATGCACCCGGATTTTTCAGGAAGTGCCCTCTATATGTAAAGGGACCCATGGGACTTGAACTGGTCATGTAGCCGATCTCACCCGGGGGTTTATCGGCCGGGTGCGTGCCGCCGAAATTGATGCAATAGGAGTAATAATATGTTCCGTTATACTTGTGCAATCCCGAATCTTCAAACATGAAAGGCGCATCAATTGTAGATGCACTTCCAACAACACTCGTCATATCAGGCCCCAATTTTATGACTCTAGCCGTTTTAGGATTGGCCCATTGTCCCTGCGTTGGATTTGAAACGCCAGGAACGCCTCCGCCGGCATACAGGTAACCGGTTCCGTCGTCATCTACAAATACTGCCGGATCAAAAAGCCATACAACACCAGACATTCCTGGCGTACTTGGCGTTACGAGCGGTTTTCCGATTGGGTCGGTCCATGGACCAATCGGGCTGTCTGCGGTGAGAACCCCGATACCTCCGCCGCTGTTTGCGAAATAAAGGAAGAATTTATCCTTGCCATTAATTTTTTTAACTGCGATTGACGGTGCCCATGACGCACCTGCCCATTTTGCAATTCCACGGCCTCCATTAGCTCCATTGGCACCTGCTACCGGAATGGCTCCGTGGTCTGTCCAGTTCACCATATCCGCTGAAGATATGACGAATACTCTATTCAAATTGGCAAATGAATTATCTTTAATTGTTCCGTTGCTATTATATTCATAGTCATCACTTGACATATAGATGTAGACTCTTCCGTTATAGGTCAGCGCAACCGGATCCGCTCCCAAATGATGGTCGATAAGCGGATTTGAATTCCCTATATGTTTTGCAATTGTAGTACTAGTGGCAGCATACGCAGACTTCCCAGATAAGCAGCTCAATAATAAAACTAGAATCCATAAACATACGCTACACTTTTTCCTCATCACTTCACATCCTCCTTTTTCCTTAAAATGGGGGATTTTCTTTTGGAATTTGATAACAACAGGTCACGAAGATTGCACGCATAAAGTAGCCGGAAGCTGTTTAGCAATGTTCCCAGTTGTTCTGAAAGCTCATCTTCATGTGTCTCCATTCTCTCTTTTCTTCGAGGAGATCGCACCACTCCTTCAAAATTGTTCAAAAAAACTTCCCCATTCCTAGCGACCATTGTCCAGAAAATAAAAAGACAGGATTGTTCATGGCCTCCCACTAATCACATTGAACGGAGATTACATCATTATCCAAGATATCCCTTTATCTAACATCCTACATCATTAAAAAAATTGTGTATAGAAACTTTTGGAGGAGTTAGTGTTCGATTCTACAAAGGAACTGGATACATTTATTCATTGATAAGATGGGGCTAACACTCCGTTTATATTTGTATGTTTTCAGACACAAAAAACAGCCGTTCAATGCGGCTGTTTTTTTCAAGAGTATAAGACTATTGAGCGGTATACCCGCTTTTTCATGTTTTGTTCATATTTTATTAATTGTTTATTCAACACTGTCCGCTATAGTAATCCATATCAACAAATATGACTGCCACTCGCATCTTTTATGAAGGGAGGTTCGTTACGCTGAAAGAAAAAATAAAGACATTAGGCCGTTTTTGCACCGTAGGCGTCGGCAATACGCTGATAGATTTTGGTGTCTTCTTTCTTCTTACCGCTTGTCATGTCTCTTATCTGCCGGCGCAGATCTGCTCCTATACTGCAGGTATCGTCAACAGCTATGTGTGGAACCGGAATTGGACGTTTTGTGTGAAACGTAAGGCTGACGGGAAAGAGATCGTGCGTTTTCTCATGATTAATATTGCCGCGTCAGGGATCACCTTTTTGCTGCTTTATTTGTTTCAAAATTGCGGCTGCTCGCTTTTGGTGAGTAAGCTCGCCGCCACTATCGGCGGAATGATGATGAATTTTATCGGAAACCGAATCTGGGTATTTGGAGATTCGCTGAAAAACATACAGGATCAGGAGTGAAGATGAATGAGAAAAAAAGTGAGAAAAGCGGTTATACCCGCAGCGGGTTTAGGAACGAGATTTCTGCCGGCGACAAAGGCGCAGCCTAAAGAAATGCTTCCAATCGTCGACAAACCAGCAATCCAATATATTGTAGAAGAGGCCGCAGAGTCAGGAATTGAAGATATACTGATTATTACAGGGAGAAACAAACGCTCGATTGAAGATCATTTTGATCGGTCGGCGGAATTGGAATTCAATCTCCGGGAAAAAGGCAAGACGGAGACACTTAAGGAAATGCAGCAGATTGCCGATTTGGCCAACATTCATTACATCCGCCAGAAAGAACCGCTCGGATTAGGCCATGCGGTGCTGTGTGCGGAGCATTTTATCGGAGATGAGCCTTTTGCTGTTCTCTTAGGTGATGATATTATGGTGTCTGAAACACCGGCTCTTCGGCAATTAATGGATGTATATGACGTTTATGGCACAGAGGTTGTCGGTGTACAGTCAGTTCTCCCTGAGGATGTCAGCAAATATGGTATTATAAATACATCAGGGTCTCAAGGGCATGTATATGAAGTGAACGATTTAGTGGAAAAGCCTTCTCCTGAAGAAGCACCTTCGGAAATCGCAGTAATGGGACGTTATGTGCTGAATTCTTCGATCTTCTCCGTTTTGAAGACAATTGGCAGAGGCGCGGGCAACGAAATTCAGCTGACAGATGCGCTTCGTGAGGTTTGCCGTAAGGAGCCGATCCATGCCCGGCTGCTGGAAGGAAATCGATATGACATTGGCGATAAGCTGGGCTGTTTTAAAGCGAGCACCGAAATCGGCTTAATGCGTCCCGAAATGAGATCTCAGCTTTTGGCCTATTTAGAAGATGTGATCAAACGGGAAACGAAAGAAATGCTGCGGTAAAAAAATTGTAACCATCTTGCTCGTCAATCAGTCATATAATAGTGAAAAAGATTAGGACAGGTTGTGAAGAATGTGGGCAGTTTGATAAGCGAAATTTTAACATGGCTGACGAACATGGGATATGCGGGTATTGCGATTGGGTTAATGATTGAAATCATTCCGAGTGAGATTGTATTAGCTTATGGCGGCTATATGGTATCGGAGGGCACGATTGGATTTATTGGCGCAATTATTGCGGGTGTTATCGGGGGCACCATTGCCCAGATCTTTATTTACTGGATCGGTCGCTATGGCGGCAGGCCATTTCTGGACAAATACGGGAAGTATTTATTGATTAAAAAGCATCATATCGATATGTCGGAAAACTGGTTTCAGAAATACGGCGCCGGAGTTGTCTTCTCGGCTCGTTTTATACCGGTTGTCAGACATGCCATATCCATTCCGGCAGGTATTGCCAGAATGCCTTTTCTCAAATTTGTGGTACTGACTGTGCTTGCTATCATTCCATGGTCTATCCTGTTTGTTTATTTAGGCATACAGCTAGGAAGCCAGTGGGATGATGTTGAGAATATAGCAGGCACTTATACAACACCGATTATGATATTGGCTGTTGTCGTGATAGCCCTTTATTTTGTGATTAAGAAACGTACAGCCATATTTAAACGATAGCTAGCGGATATGCATAGGGGTGACTGACGCTCCCCTATGCATATTTTTTTACTTGCGATGTTGATTTGCCAGCTTCAGATTCTCCGCTAAAAATGCGACAAACACTTCATCCCGCACGAGCGATGCGGCATAATTTCTCTTAATAAACCATTCTGCCTCTTCAAACGCTGCGAATGTTTCGTCTTGGGTTTCTCCGTTAATTTGAATATTCCATTCGTTGTCTAAAGGGAAAAGAAAAAATCTCATTTGTGCGCGATTTTCATATAATGATCCATTCGCAGATCCCTTTAGATTATAGATGTTACGGAAGGCATCCGGCCGTACAGGATCAATACGGAAAGCTTCAGCTACAAACAACTCGTATACTTCATCGGTTATTGAACAGCCGGACGCTTTTGCATGCCCTCCGCCGCCATATCGGCCGGCGATTTCTGACACATCGATGTAATCATGAATGGTGCGGAGACTGACTCGTTTTGACCCCATGCTCAAAATCGCAATGTAATCGAGGTGCGGGTTATCTTTCCCTAGCCTGTTCCCCAGCTCTGAATGGTACGATTCAGCGTGAACGATGCCTACACAGTGTTCGTGAACAAAGGTTTGTACCATTTCCCTTTTCTTTCTGCGGAGGTAGCGCTCGATTTTTTCGTCTTCTAAATCAAGCAGTTTTTCTTCAAAATCATCGAAGAAAAATTCGTCATGCGTGGAAAGGCGCTGGATCATTTTTGCTTCAAATTCATCGATTGACAGCAAAAAGAAAAGATCATTAAGCCGCTTCGCCTGTTTTTGATCGTACCGCTCCCACTCCCATGTATCGTATTGGCGGACGAGCTCTGTGAATTGATCTAAGGCGTTTGTCGGTTTCATGAAGCCATTTTCAATGAGATAGCCATATAAAAGCGATGTCGCGGATGTGAGCCTTCCATCATCGTATTCCACCTGGACAAATCCCCATTCATGCTCATTCAAATGAAGGGCTGTTTTATGATGGTCAATGAGCTTCACTTTGCCCCCTGCATGAACATACTCATTCAATCTCTCTTCGTTTTCTTCATTGACGGCGAGATCGGTGATGAATAACGCGTCCTGTCTGTTGCTCTCCTTCGCTTTTTCTAAAAAGTACTGCACCTGTGCGTTTAAGCCGTTGACAGAGTTATACCGGATCTCTACGTCTTTTCCGAACGCCAATTTTGCTACGATTCCGCATCCTACTCCGTCCAAGTCGTTATGTGAATATAAATGATACATAATGTAGGCCCCTTTTTATGATAAACTGACAATTGCCGCTAGAGGTGCGGCAGCCTTTATTTACTATTCTAAAAAACCAAGCGTTTTATGCAATGGTAATTAGTTGACATAATGTTGTTATTGTAAATATATAAAGGAGCGCTTTTTTTGCGCTCCTAAGTTCTTGCTTTTACACCGGATAAACCGGATGCTTTCGATTGGTAAATGTCATTTCCTTTGTCATGTATGCCTTGAGCCGTTTGGCCAGCTCATCACGCAGCGAATTGGCTGGGATAACAGCATCAATGATCATTTCTGAAGCCAGACGGTAGATATTGATGTCCTCTTTGTATTCCTCCCGTTTGCTGCTGATAAATGCGGCTCTCTCTTCTTCTGGCAGCTCGGCGATTTTTTTAGCGTAGACAGCGTTTACAGCGGCCTCAGGGCCCATGACGGCGATTTGGGCGGTTGGGAGCGCTAGACAGCAATCCGGTTCAAATGCCGGCCCTGCCATTGCATACAACCCCGCCCCGTAAGCTTTTCGGACAATGACAGAGAGTTTTGGAACAGTTGCCTCCGACATCGCAGAAATCATTTTCGCTCCGTGTCTGATAATCCCAGCCTGTTCTACTTTTGTGCCAATCATAAAACCGGGGATATCGGCTAAGAACAGCAATGGGATATGAAAAGCGTCACATAAGGTAATAAACTTAGCCGCTTTGTCTGCTGAATCGTGGAATAAGACGCCTCCTTTTACCTTCGGCTGGTTTGCAACAATGCCGACAGGCTGTCCGTGGATTCGTGCGAGGCCCGTCAATAATTCCGGTGCAAATAAGGCTTTGATCTCAAAAAATGAGTCTTCATCTATGACCCGCTCAATGAGCTCATGCATATCAAAAGGTGCGTTTTGATTTTGCGGAATGACGTCGGCAAGCGGAGTTTCGAAGTGTTTTGGCGGGCGTTTCTCATGAATGGGCGCTTTTTCTTGAAAATTTGCCGGAAAGTAAGACAAATAAGCCCGCACCAGCTGTATGGCTTCTTCTTCAGTTTCTGCAAGAATATCTCCGCAGCCGGAGATTGAGCAATGCATACGGGCGCCACCCATTTCTTCGAGAGACACTTTTTCTCCAATAACCATTTCCGCCATCCTTGGCGAACCTAAATACATGGAGGCGTTACCGTCTACCATAACGACGATATCACAGAAGGCCGGAATATAAGCGCCTCCTGCCGCAGATGGTCCGAAAAGCAGACAGATTTGCGGAATGCGTCCCGATAATTTGACTTGATTGTAAAAAATTCTTCCTGCACCGCGTCTCCCTGGAAAGACATTGATTTGGTCGGTAATTCGGGCGCCTGCCGAATCGACTAAATAAATGAGCGGACAGTTTAATTTTTCGGCGATTTCTTGAATTCTGATGATTTTTTCAACTGTTTTTGCTCCCCATGACCCCGCTTTCACTGTTGAATCATTCGCCATGACGCAAACGGTTTGGCCGCCGATTTTGCCGATAGCGGTTACAACTCCGTCAGCGGGAAGCCCGTCTGACATACATTCCGCAAAAAAAGCGTCTTCTAGCTCAATGTCATCGTCAAAGAGAAGGGAAAGCCGCTCTCTGACAAAGAGCTTGCCTTTTTCCCGATTGCTTTGATGATACTTTTCCGCTCCGCCTTTTCGAATCCGTTCAGCCCGTTCTGTTCGTTCCTTTTCATAATCCATCAGCATTGCCTCCCTTTTATATTCCCTTGTATACGGCCCGTCTTTTTTCTTGAAAGGCCTGAAGCCCTTCTCTCCTGTCTTTTGTCGGGATGGTTTGTTCATACGCTTTTTGTTCAATCGCAAGGCCTGTAGCAAGATCTGTCTCCAATCCTTTATTGATTGCAAATTTAGCCTGACGGACAGCGATCGGTCCGTTGGCAGAAATGGCTGCGGCCAGTTCCTCTGCTTTTGGCATAAGGTCACAAGGAGCCGTGACATGCTCTACAAGGCCGATTTCTTTTGCTTCGTGTGCGGTCACGCGTCTGCCTGTATAAATGAATTCTTTTGCTTTTCCTCTGCCAATCAGCCGGGGCAGCCTTTGGGTCCCTCCAGCGCCCGGGATAATAGCTAACCCTGTTTCCGGAAGTCCCAGCACAGCTGCTTCAGTTGCGATTCGAAGGTCGCATGCCAATGCCAATTCTAGTCCGCCGCCTAATGCGCTTCCATTTATCGCAGCTATGACCGGCTGCGGCAAGGCATCAAGTAAAGCCGCCGTTCTTTGAATGAGAGATACACTTTCCAGAACCTGATCTTCTTTCAGTTTTATCCGTTCCTTCAGGTCTGCCCCTGCACAAAACGCTTTTTCACCGGTGCCTGTGAGGATGACGCAACGGATGTTTGAGTTAAATTCAATTTCCTGGATAATCATTTGCAGGTTTCTAAGCATTTCCGCTGAAAGAGCATTTGCTGCCTGAGGCCTGTTTAAGGTGATCAACGCCATATGTTCATTTTTAACAGTAAAAAGAATAGAATCTCCCATTGTATGCGTCCTCCCTTTTATCAAGATGATTTAAACACCTGTAAATTTCTGCTCGGCAGCGGTTTGCCCATTTTTTCTTCAATCCATTTGGCCGCAGATAGCAGTTTTTCTAGCTTTACATTTGTTTTGATATCCATCTGTTCAAGCATGTACACGATATCCTCAGTTGCGGCGTTTCCTGATGAACCTGGCGCATATGGGCATCCCCCAAGCCCGCCTGCCGAGCCGTCGAACACCGTGATGCCCATTTGGAGTGCTGTGACCATGTTGGCCAGAGCGGTTCCTCTCGTATCATGAAAATGCAGGGCAATTTGATTAGCCGGGAATCGTGCCAAAAGAGCTTCAAGTACAGTTTCCACTTGGGCGGGATTAGCTGCTCCAATCGTATCTCCAAGCGACAGTTCAGAAATCCCAAATTCAAATAGAGCTTCTGAAAGGCGAATGACTTGTTCAATGGGGACATCTTTTTCGTACGGACAGCCGAAAACAGTCGAGAGGTAGGCTCTTGTTGTGAGGTTTGCTTTTTGTGCGTCGTTGTTTACTTGTTTGAGTATATGGAGGGATTCAGAAGTGGATTTATTGATGTTTTTTCTGTTGTGCGTCTCGCTGGCGGACATAAAAACGCAAGCCTCGTTAATGCCTCCTTCAAGTGCATTCTCCAGTCCTCTTTGATTCGGGACAAGTGCCGCGTACGTTACCCCTTTTTCTCGGTCGATGCCTTTTGCTACATCGATAGCATCTCGAAGCGCCGGAATCCATTTCGGGTGAACGAAGGATGTGATTTCAATATACGACAGCCCTGTCCGGGAAAGCTGGTTGATCCAGGTTATTTTATCCTCTGTTGCGATCCAAACGGGCTCGTTTTGTAAGCCATCACGCGGGCCGACTTCTTTGATTGTCACTTTTTTAGGATATGGCATGGTCTTCCTCCAAATTATTGAGTGGAATTGCTCAGTTCGAGCAGTACGTCTCCTTCATTTACAAAGTCGCCTTCCTTTTTTTTGACTTCTTTTACGATTCCGCTTCTATCTGCAACGATCGGGATTTCCATTTTCATCGATTCCAAAATGGCTACCTCCTGGCCCTTTTCGATTTGGTCGCCGGCTTTGACGTGGACTTTCCACAGGTTTCCTGCCATTTGTATGCTAACCGTCATGACAACTGCCTCCTTTATAGGTGCTGTTTCAAAAAGTCAGTCGTGACATCCCCTTCTTTAAATGCCTTTGTTGCCGCAGCCTGTATGAGGAGCGGAAGGTTTGTTTTGATTCCCTCTACACGATAGTCGCGAAGCGCTGTCTCTAGTTTTTCAATTGCTTCTGTTCTGGTTTGGCCTTTGACAATCATCTTAGCGATCATCGGGTCATAAAAAGGGGTAACGGTGCTGTCTTTTGCTACCGCACATTCGTGTCTGACTCCTTTTTGGTCAGGAAGTGAAAACGCAGTGATCGTACCTGGTGACGGGAAGAAGGTCTTGGGATCTTCCGCGTATATTCGAACCTCTATCGCATGCCCGTTCCGTTGGATGTCTTTTTGGGAGAATGTGAGTGTATGGCCCGCAGCAATCCGCAGCTGCTGCTCAACTAAGTCCAGGCCTGTTATTTCTTCAGTCACGGGGTGTTCAACTTGCAGTCTCGTATTCATTTCGAGGAAATAAAAATTTTGTTTCTGGTCAACTATAAATTCGATGGTGCCTGCGTTCGTATAGCCGATTGCCTTCGCTGCTTTTACCGCTGTTTGACCGATCTTCATTCTTAGTTCATCGTCTACAAATGGAGACGGTGCTTCTTCAATGACTTTTTGGTGGCGCCTCTGAACAGAGCAATCACGTTCAAACAGATGTACTGTATGGCCGTGTTGATCGGCCAAAAGCTGAACCTCGATGTGGCGCGCATGTTCAATAACTTTTTCTATATACATAGACCCGTCACCGAAAAAATCTGCTGCGCGCTTTTTGTTTCCCTCGTACGCTTTTTTTAATGCTTCTTCATTTTCAACACGCTGCATTCCGATGCCGCCTCCGCCCGCTGAAGCTTTCAGCATGACAGGATAGCCGATTTGACTTGCGGTGCGGCAGGCTGCCTCTATATCTCCGAGGGATTCAGAAACGCCCGGCACCACAGGGACACCTGCAGCCTCCATTGCTTTTCGCGCTTCAATTTTGCTGCCCATCTTTGCGATGATATCAGGGGAAGGTCCGATAAACACGATGTTTTCTTGCTTGCAGCGTTCAGCGAACCGGCTGTTTTCTGATAACAATCCATATCCCGGGTGGATCGCGTCGGCTTTTGCTTTTTTCGCCGTCTTTATGATTCTCTCTATATTTAAATAACTTTCACTGACTCTCGATTCCCCGATCAAATATGCCTCTGTAGCGGCTTTTGTATGGGGCGCGTCCTTGTCTGCTTCTGAATAAACAGCGACCGTTTTAATGCCGAGACGGCTGCATGTTCGGATAATTCTCATTGCAATTTCACCGCGGTTGGCGATCAGTACTTTTGTAAACATGATTTCACCTCATTGACTTGATGATAAGTTGAACATTTCAATCGTTTTTTCTCGCAGTTTATATTTTTGAATTTTGCCTGAGGCCGTCATCGGATAGTCATCCGTAAAAATAACATAACGCGGAATTTTGTGGCGGGCGATTTTCCCTTTGCAATAGGCTTTAAGCTCATCAGGTGAAACGCTTTTACCGTCTTTCAGTTTAATCCAGGCTGCAGCTTCCTCCCCGAATTTGGCGTCAGGCACACCAACCACCTGTACATCTAAAACAGCGGGATGCTGGTATAAAAATTCTTCAATTTCCCGCGGATAAATGTTCTCGCCGCCTCTGATGAGCATATCTTTTAATCTTCCGGTGATGCGGCAGTACCCGTCTTCATCCATGACAGCAAGATCTCCGGTAAACAGCCATCCGTCATGATTGATTGCTTTTCTGGTCGCATCTTTGTCTTTATAATAGCCTTTCATGACGTGATAGCCACGGGTGCACAGTTCTCCCTGCATGCCTCTTTGAACTTCTTGACATGTCCCGGGTTCTACAATTTTCACCTCAGTATGTGGCAGGGCACGGCCGGTTGTTTCGACTCTTCTTATGAAGGAATCATTTGCTCTCGTTTGTGTAATGACTGGCGAGGCTTCGGTTTGTCCATAGGCGATCGTAATGTCTTTCATGCCCATCCTTTCAATCACAGCTTTCATCACTTCACTTGGACAGGGAGAGCCGGCCATGATTCCTGTTCGGAGCGTCGATAGATCATATGCATCAAAATCCGGATGATGCAGCTCGGCGATAAACATGGTAGGCACACCATGGAGCACTGTGCATTTCTCTTTTTCTACCGTTTTAAGGACGGTAACGGGATCAAATTCTTGCACGGGTATCATGGCTGCCCCGACGGATACACATGCCAAAACCCCAAGGACGCATCCAAAGCAGTGAAAAAACGGAACAGGGATGCACATGCGGTCTTGAGAGGTTAAAGCCATACATTCAGCGATATTAGCAGCGTTATTGATGACATTGAAATGGGTCAGCATCACGCCTTTTGGAAACCCTGTCGTTCCTGATGTGTATTGCATATTAATCACATTGTCTTTATCCAGGCTGTTCATTCTCTCTTCAAGCTCAGCATCTGTCACTGTTTTCGCCAATATCTCTGTATCGTCCCAATGATACATGCCAGACAATCGTTTATTGCCAATATAGATCAGCGTTTTTAAAAAGGGATAGCGTTCAGATTTCAGTTGGCCGGGCTTTGCTTCTTGCAGTTCTGGAATTAAACTGTTCACGATGTCTGGATAAGAAGTGCCCCTGTATGAATCCATGATAATAAGCGCCGCGGCATCCGATTGCTTTAACAAGTAATCAAGCTCATGTGCTTGATAATTGGTATTGACGGTCACGAGCACGGCTCCGATCTTCGCAGTTGCGAACTGGACGGCAAGCCATTCAGAGATATTAGAAGCCCATATGGCGACGTGGTCTCCTTTTCCAATCCCCATCCGCATGAGACCTTTAGCGGTTTGACGGCACAGACTGTCAAATTGAGCGTACGTATAGCGGATATTTCGGTCTGGATACACAACAGCATCTCGATCGGGATACGCATCAGCTGTTTGTTCCAGCAGCCTGCCGATTGTGGAATGGATGAGTTCAGCCATTCATTGTTCCTCCTTTCTTAATGATAGGAAAGCGTTTACATTTTTATTTTAAAAGCTGTCTGGCGATCACGAGACGCTGAATTTCAGATGTGCCTTCACCGATTTCCATTAATTTTGCGTCCCGCAGCATCCGTTCCACCCCATACTCTTTCATATAGCCTGAACCTCCATGGATTTGAATGGCTTGATTGCAAGCTCTTGTCGCCATTTCAGATGCGAATAGCTTGGCGTACGCCGCTTCTTTGGTGAACGGGCGGTTATGATCTTTCAGCCAGGCGGCTTTTAACACCATTTGCCGTGCCAGATCAATTTCCATCGCCATGTCAGCAAGCTTAAATTGAATCGCTTGAAAGGAAGAAATCGGCTGTCCAAACTGCTTTCGCTCTTTCGCATATGCCAATGATGCGTCAAGGGCCGCTTGGGCAATGCCGACTGCAAGAGCAGCGATGGAGATTCGACCACCATCCAGCGTATATAGAAACTGTTTAAACCCTTTTGTTGGATCGCCAAGTAAGTTGGCCGCAGGCACTCTTACATCTTCAAGCAAGATTTCCGCTGTATTCGAACCGCGGACGCCCATTTTATCGTACGGGCTCGTAATCGTAAGTCCTGGTGTGTCAGTTGGCACGATTAATGCGGAGATGATGTTTTTTCCGTCTTTGTTTTTGCCTGTTACGGCGGTTACAATAACTGTGCGTGCGTAGCTTGCATTAGTGATCCAGCACTTTTCGCCGTTGATTACATACTCGTCACCATTTGAAATCGCTTTTGTTTGAGTGCCTCCTGCATCTGAGCCGGCATTTGGCTCCGTCAGGCCGAATGATCCGAGTGCTGTGCCTGAAGCCAGCGGCGTCAAATGCGTCTGTTTTTGCTCTTCTGTTCCGAAGTAGTAAAGAGGGCTTGCGCCTAGCGAGACCGCTGCAGCATAGCTTAATCCAGTACTGCCGCAGGCTTTGCCGACTTCTTCAACCGCTAAGGCATATGAAATCGTATCACCGCCAGATCCGCCGTATTCTTCTGGAAATGGAATACCCATCAGACCGAGTTCACCCATTTTTTTAAATGTTTGCATCGGGAACTCGCCTGTTTGATCTACATGTTCAGCGTGAGGAGCAATTTCTTTTTTCGCAAAATCTTTTACCATTTCACGCACCATTTGTTGTTCTTTTGTCAGCTCAAAATTCACATCGTTTCCTCCTTCACATCTTTGTAACATCCTATTAGGCGAGTTCTATAATCATTCCCTGACAAGAAAAGTCTGAAAATTAAAACTGAATCATTTTTTATGTGATAATATCAGCGGGATGAGCAAATACATGCAGTAGGCGCATACCATCCATATCGTAAACGCAATAACTTGGCCCTTTGATAAAGCCGGGAAGATGAGGGGAAGATTCCAAAGGGAAATCGTATCCATCAATAAACCGACCGCTGATCCCCATATACCTAGCTTGATCACCGCGAACTGTGATTGATCGAGTTTTTGATAGAGAAAGAACACAAGGCATAAAACAAGAGCAGTGCCCGCTCCCAAGAGAAGAAAGTTCGGCAAAAAGGCTTCTTCAGCCGGATCAGTCAACACAGCATCTCCGAACAGCACAAAAAATAATGTGGCACCTAACCAGACTAGAAATGAAAACGTAAAACACGTCCTGTACGTGTTTCTCTTCGATTTTATTTTTATTTAGTACTAGTTTCTCAGATTCCAATAATGGTAAATGTCCAAACACCGCCTCCATATTCATGTGAATCTCACCTTTGTTTTTTAAAAAATTCAGCGGTTTACCATCGTTTCCTGTCCCAAAATCACTTTTTAAAAAAAGACGACTTAGAAAGCCGTCCTTCTCATTTCTTATTTTGTTGTTCGTTTGGAAGCTTTGCTTTCGTTATGAAGCCGGTCTGCTGAAGTGACATAATACGTATATTTCTTGTTGGGATCTGCCGTGTTATCTAAGAAGGTTTGCTGCTCATGTGTTTTTCTTTGCGTTGCCAGCAATGTTCTCTGCTTTTTCCCTTCGGCTCTGTATATCGCATAATAGGCTGTTTCTTTCGTTTTTTGATTTGATGGGTGATCTTTAATCTGCAGAAGATTGCCGTTTTTGTCTTCGGTGACTTTCGTAAGCTTCGGTTTTTTTGGGGCGGTATTGTCAAGCCAAGGCATTTGCGGAACCAGTGCCGGCTTGCTGTAAAGATCGGTGCTGAGACTGTCTTTGATGCCAAGCGGATTTTTGTTGAGGTCCTTGAGGCTGAAATGCATGCTTCCTTTCACCAGTTCAAGCTGGCGGTTCAAAGTGATTTGCCGCACATATTCCTCAGGATCGGACCAAGGCGGATCAAAATTGTTATTGATTTTATATGCTGCCTGGCCAATATATAAGTGAACAGGCCTATTTTTGACTTCATTGCTCCACCAATCAGCCAGCACGTCGTAAGCCGCTGCGTTAAAGCCGATACTCCAATAAATTTGCGGAGCAATATAATCGATGTCGCCTTCTTGGATCCAATGCCTTGTGTCTGCATATAGATCGTCATAATTTCTGACGCCTGCTTTTGTATTCGATCCGGTCGGGTCATCTGCGGCGTTTCTCCATACTCCAAAGGGACTGATGCCGAATTTGACATACGGTTTTGCAGCTTTAATTGTTTGGTTGATTTGTTTGACAAGCTGGTTCACATTGTCCCGCCGCCAGTCATCGATATTAGAAAAAGCGTCTTTTCCGTATTGTTCGTACTGTGCTTGATCAGGAAATTCCTGTCCCGCTATTTTATAAGGGTAAAAATAATCATCCATATGAACAGCATCGATATCATAATGTTTTACGACTTCTTCAATGCCTTTGACGATAAAATCTCTCGCTTCTGGAATGCCTGGATGATAATACAGCTGGTTTCCATAGGCGGCAACCCAATCTGGATGTTTTCTTGCCGGGTGATCCTCAGACAATTTATTAAGATCTGTATGATTCATTGTAATACGGTAAGGATTAAACCACGCGTGAAATTCCAAATTTCGTTTATGGGTTTCTTCAATCATAAATGCAAGAGGATCATAGCCGGGGTCCTTCCCTTGGACACCGGTTAAGTATTCCGACCAAGGCCCGTAAGCTGACGGATAAAAGGCATCAGCCGTCGGTTTAATCTGAACGATAACGGCATTCATTCCCATTTTTTGCACATCGTCCAGCAGTTTGATATACTCCTGTTTTTGCTCTTTCACAGATAACCCTTTTTTGGACGGCCAATCAATATTTAATACGGAAGCAATCCATACGGCTCTCAGCTCCCTGTCAGACTGCGCATTGGCCATAAACGGAACGGAAATGACAAACGTTCCGATGATCAAGCTGACAAGGAAACGGACAATCGACTTTTGGCAAACCTTCATTCTGTTTCTTCTCCCCCATTACATCACTTTCACTATTCGCTATTACGGTATTCCCGGGCTATAAAAGGGTGATTAACAGAATGTCTATCTCACTAAATAAACGAAAAAAGTCCTAAAGCATGTTGTGAACCGCTTTTAGGACTTTTTATCATTCATCATGGTTTGCAGACTTTTTAACACATCAATAAGTTTTACGCCGACACCGACAGCCGTTTCAAGGATCGCTTGTGCTCCGGCAATGGCTAAAATAAAGATCAGCGGTATTGCAATACGAGGCAAAAAAAGATAGCCAAGTCCGATCAAGATGGCACACCAAACACCGGCACACCAGTAGCAATTGAGCATGTATCCAAAGTTAGAAGCCGGCACGCTTTTTTCATCTACATGCCCGTTTTGATCAACAATCCTTTTCTTTTTCATAAAAGGTTTTCGGATAAATTCTGTGATTTTGTCAAATACAATCAAATGTGTCAGCCTGTAACTGGCTAGAATCAGCATGATAAAAGTTAGAAAAGAAAGACGGTCCATTGAGAAGCCTCCAAGAAAAAGGATGATGTTATCATTCCCAAGTGTCCCTTATCCATTCTTGATACAAAAAGAAAGACGGACAGAGAATGGCCTCTGTCCGCTAATCCGCTTTATCGTTTGTGCAGTATTACTTGATTTGAAGTGATCTTTTCTAAAATGTCGAGGATGATGTCGGCATTCTTTTCAGCATATGTTCCTTCCAGCATGTCTTTATGAGCGCCAAAACCCGTGTACTCACTATAGTTTCCGCAGGCGCCTTCCCATTTCGTTAAGCCTGTATGCCCGCTGGTTTCGGGGTGGATTCCAGCTTCGATGAAATGAATGCTTGCTTTGATGTGGCCTTCATTCAGCAATTGTGCCCAATATTCCTGATAGTTTCTTTTTTTCTTCATCACCTTTTCTCTGACTGCTTCAGGCAGATATGCTGCAGATTCGTCATTACCGGTATCGATAGGCAAAGGCTGTTCTTTTAGATAAGCGTCCACGATAATGAAGTCGCTGACTTCTAATCCTTTGCGCTCCATAGCCTGTGCCACTTCAAAAGCCAGGTTTCCGCCTGCAGAGTAGCCTAATAAAACGTATGGGCCCTCAGGCTGTATGTCCGTCATGCAATTAACATATTGTTCAATGCGGGTGTCTTGTTCAATAAAGTGAAACCCGTATACGGCTGCCTTCTCATTCAGCAATAAAGCAAGGTCTTTAAAATAAATGCCAAATCCCGATATCGGCGGGAAGCAGAAAAGATTTTGCGCGCCGTGCTGGTTCAGTTTGATCACATGCTGTTCATTTGCTGCTGTCAGCTGTTTAGAATAAAGTTTTTCGGCAAGCTGAGCGATTGTCGGATGTTCGAACAAGAAATCAATCGGTATGTCAATGTTCTGCTGATGTTTTAGTGTATGTATGACTTGCAGTGCTCTTAGTGAATGTCCGCCAATAGCAAAGAAGTCATCATCAATACTGATTGTGTTAACACCGAGGACTTGCTTCCAAATGTTCGCCAATTCTTCTTCAACCAAGTTTCTTGGCAATATGATGTTCTGTCGTTTGGCAGGCTTATTTTCTGGAATAGGCAGCGCGCTGCGGTCTATTTTTCCGTTTCCGGTAAGCGGCATCCGCTCCACACGCACCCAGTGCTGCGGGATCATATAGTCTGGAAGCACACGCGCCAAATCGGCGCGAAAATCCGTATCTGTTTTTTTGTGATCACCGACGTAATGAGTGTACAGCTGCGCCTCTCCATCTTTTTCTCTCAATGTCACTGCTGCTTCTTGAACGCCTTCCATTTCTAACAGGCGCGCTTCTATTTCGGCAGGCTCAATTCGTTTTCCGCGGATTTTCATTTGCCTGTCAATTCTGCTGATGTATTCTAAGTTTCCATCAGGCAGCCAGCGCGCCAAATCACCAGTACGGTATATTCTTTCTCCAGGCAAGAAAGGATGAGGAGAAAACACAGCATTTGTCAGATCTACTCTGTTCAAATAGCCTTTAGCGACTCCATCACCGCCAACACAAAGCTCGCCGGGAACGCCTATTGGCAAAAGACGTCCTTTTGTATCTAAGATGTAAGCGGTGCTATTACTGATTGGTTTTCCAATCGGAATCGGCCCCGCATAGTCTCTCTTCATTTCAAAAAAGGTTGAAAAAGTCGTGTTTTCCGTTGGCCCGTAAATATTATGAAGCGCGAGATCTGGACAGGCGTGTCTGACGGCATTCATCAGGGCAGGAGAGAGTGCTTCTCCTCCGACATATAACGTATGGAGTCCGCGAAACATGTCAGCTCGTACCTGTGCCAGCTGATTAAAAAGAGCTGTCGTTAAAAATAGCACTGTAATGTCATTTTCAAGCAAATACGCTCCAAACCGATCAGGTGTCAGCATTGTCGATTTATCAATGATATGAAGGCTTGCGCCATTTAAAAGTGCCCCGAACATTTCAAAGGTGACGGCGTCAAAGCTGATAGATCCAGTCATAATAAACCGGTCATCACCGGACGCAGACGTGTAATTGCTGTTTCTGACAAGGGACACGACATTGCGATTCGTGATCATGACCCCTTTCGGCCGGCCTGTTGATCCTGAGGTATACATGATGTACGCAAGATCATCCGGGCTGGAGCTGATATTAATAGGGATATCGTTCTCTTCCATCAATCCCTGCGCATCTGAAATGATACATGTTCCTGAGAACGCAGCGTTTTGCTCCAATCCCTTTTGAACAATCAGCATTTTTGCCTGCGTTTCCTCAAGCATAAAGCTGACTCGTTCAGGCGGAAGCTCCGCATCAAGCGGGAGGTATGCTCCCCCTGCTTTTAATACGGCAAGCACACTGATCATGAATTCGGGAGAATGTGCAGCCAATATTCCGGCTGTCTCGTTTTTCCGAAATCCCTTTTGAATTAACTCTCTGGCGAGCGCATTAGAGCGTTTATCAAGCTCTTTATACGAAATAGACATATTGCCATACACAAGTGCGGTATGGTCTGGCGTCTTTTCTGCTTGTTCGCGAAATAAATCGATAATTGTATGATTCTTTGGATACTCCGTTTTTGTATTGTTGAACTGTGTGACAATCTGCTCTTTTTCTGTTGCATCAAGAAAAGAAAAATCAGCAATTGGCATATGAGGGTGCTGTGCAGCTGTGCTAAGCGCTTGCGTAAATTGCCTCTTGATACAGCTGATCCAGGCAGCATCGTAAACGAATGCATTATAGCTGAACTTGATGACAAGCTCTTCGCCAGGAGCAACGACAAGATTAAAGTTATATCCTGATTGCTCGGATACTTGAACTTGATCGATTTGCAGCGGTGAATCGGTTTGATCAGCGGAATCGGCGATTTTCTGCTGTAACGGATAGTTTTCAAAGACGATAATGTGATCAATCAGTTCCTGTTTTAATGCGGTGTTTGCCTGAATATCAAATAAAGGCTGGCAGGTAAACGGCTCAGCTTCCAGCATTTCTTTCTGGCAGCGTATGAGCAGCTCGTGAAACGTTTCGTCTTGGTGTGTTTTAATTCGAATCGGTATGGTATTGATAAACAACCCTATCATTTGCTCCACGCCTGGGATTTCTGACGGTCTTCCTGATACAACTGCGCCAAACACAACGTCGTCTGTGCGGTTATATTGCTGCAGCATCACACCCCAGACTGCCTGAATAAGGGTAGCGAGCGTGACGCCGTGTTGTTTGGCAGTCTCTTTCAGCTTGTCTGTCAGTGGTTTATTTAATGAAAATATCAAATCTTCACGGTGATAACTTTCTTTTGTTTCTTTATCAGACACACGAGGCAGAGGTGATGGAGCGCTGTAGTTTTTTAAATAGGTATCCCAGTAGGCCGCTGCTTTTTCTTTGTCTCGGTTTGTCAGCCATGAAATATAGGTGCTGTACGGACGGACAGGGTCTAATGAAAGCGGTTTTCCTGCATGAATCGATTGATAAATTTGCATAAATTCCTGCATAACGATACCTAGGCACCATCCGTCCATTAAAATGTGATGGTGACTCCAGATACAGACATGCTCATCTTTAGCTGTTTTGAATAGAGAAATCCGCATCAGCATGTCTTTTTGCAGATCAAAGCCTTTTTGCTTGTCCTTCTCTTTAAAGCGTTCAATATACTCATTCTGGTCGTTTGTCGGCAGATGAGAAATGTCTTCGCTGTTCAAATGGAATTCACGTTCTGTCATCACGACTTGCCGAGGTCCCGACAAATGCGGGACGTGCGGCAAAAACACGGTTCTGAAAATATCATGGCGGTCGATAATGGCTTGAATGCTGCGCTGGAACCAGTCATAGCTGAGGCTTCCTTTAATGGTGAAGAGCGACTGCTCAACATACGCCCCCTCCTCTTTACGGAGGAAGGAATGAAACAGCATCCCTTCCTGCATATGACTCAGAGGATAAATGTTCTTGATTTTTTTAATGGTATTCATAGTGTCTGCACCTTTCTTCACGGATTCATTAGTGAAAACTGAGCATATCAGCGATCTCTTGCAGGGCGTCCTCGGTCAGTTCTTGATCATCAAAATCACTGATCGTCTTTTCTGTTTCGCTTTTGTTCTGGCAGTGTTCGATCAGCTGTAATAAAAATTGACGGCATGTTTCGCTAAGCTGTTCGATGGTTTTGCGCTGAAAGCGGGCATTGTCATAAGTCATATTGACAGTCAATTTTCCTTCTGCAGCGATTGCGCTGATATCCAGCGACTGTTCACGGTTCCATGTTGTGCTGATATCACCTCCGGCACCCAGCGGAGAGAATGAGAAGGCGTCCTCCTCAGGTACTTCAGCTGTGCGGCCGCTTTCAAATTGACCAAGATAATTAAAGCTGATTTCTGGTGCACCTGTGAAATTGATGTCTTTTTTGCCAGGCGGAGTCAAATATTTGATGACACCGTAGCCGAATCCTTTGTCAGGTACACGTCTCAGTGTATCTTTTGTTGTTTTTAGCACATGAACCATGCTTTCTTCCGAATCTGGCAAGTCTGCGTTCAGTTTAATCAATAACGGATAAATGGCGGTAAACCATCCAATCGTCCGGCTCACATCTATTCCTTTTAATACATCCTCTCGCCCGTGGCCCTCTAATGATAGTTTGAAGGCGGATTGATTGGTCCAATGGCGCAGCGCAAGAATGACAGAAGCGAGCAGCATGTCCTGCGTATCAGTGTTATATGCGCTGTTGGCGTCTTTTAAGAGTGCTGCTGTCTCTTTATCGTTTAAGGTAAACGAAATTGTGGACCGTTGTCCCTCGTGTGCTCTAGTTCCATCGATTTGATCAAAAGGCAATGCCTCTGTTTGATACTCTTCGGCTTCGCGCCAATACTTGAGCTGTTTCATTAGCTGCTGGCTTTCAGCGTAGTCAGAGAGCTTTTTCGCATACGCTTTAAACGAGCTTGTTTTAGGCGGCAGTTTGATATCCTCCCCGCCAGCAGCTTGGCGATACCCTAAAGCCAAATCTTCAAGCAGAACCCGCCATGAGATGCCGTCAACGACGAGGTGATGAGCAGATAAAAATAAGAAATCACCGTCAATTGTGTGGAAAAGACCGGCTTGCAGCAGCGGACCATTCTTCAAATCCATTTTCTGCTGAATATCAAGTACATGGCGCTTGATAAGAGGTTCATACGGTCTATTTCCATCAGTGCCGTCCGGAGCTGACAAATCAATCATCTGAAGGCCGTACAACGCGTCGTCCGAATGACTGAGCGGCCGATTATATTGATCCCACTTTCCTTGTTCATTCTGTGTAAACACCATTCGCAGCGCATCATGATGACACGTTATTGCTTTTAACGTTTTTCGCAGTGCGTCTTCTTGTACAGAGGTGCTTCGATGCAGCATTACGGACTGATTAAAATGGTGTTTTTCTTTTATATCTTGAGAAAGAAACCATTTTTGAACAGGCGACCATTGTACGTCTCCCTCAACCGCAGCTTGGCTGGAACTTGTATCTGAATCACGGATATAAGCTGCCAATTCTTGAATGGTCGGATGGCTAAACAAATCTTTCACTGCCATTTGCTTGCCTATCCGGTGAAGCCGCGCAGATACCTGTAACGCTTTGATTGAATCTCCGCCAAGTTCAAAGAACGAATCAGCTGTTCCGATCTTTTCTGCCCCCAGTACTTCTTTCCATATATCTGCCAGTATTTGTTCCATTTTGCTGGATGGCGGGAGGAATGGACGTTCACCTTCGTGGTTGTATACAGGTTTTGGAAGTGCTCCGCGATCCAGCTTGCCGTTTGGTGACAATGGAAGTGAGTCCAGTTTTTCAATAAACGCAGGGTGCATAAACACCGGCAGCTTGTTTTGTAATTCTGAGCGTACAGCATTTGTGCTCAACCCTGGTTTTGTCACCACATAAGCGCTTAATTCGGTTTGTCCTGACGCTGTTACATGAGCAACTACTGCGGCGTCTTTTACACCCTTTATACACCGGATGACCGATTCAATTTCTTTCGTTTCTACACGGTATCCTCTGATTTTGACTTGATCATCGATTCTTCCGAGATATTCGAGTGTACCGTCGGCCATCCATCTGGCGGCGTCTCCTGTTCGGTACATTCGTGCTTCGGGTTTAAATGGATTCTGCGTGAATGCTCTCTCTGTCAGTTCTGGAAGATTAACGTACCCTCTTGCAAGCCCTGTTCCTGCTATACAAAGCTCTCCCGCAACACCGATTGGCTGAAGCTGATGATTGCTATTTAAAATCAGCACTTGAGTTCCGTCAATCGGCTGGCCGATGCTTACGTATGCCTGCTTTTCCATATGTCTCATGACGGTAGTCGCCACGCTGTTTTCTGTCGGTCCATATTCGTTGGCGAGTTCGGTATGCGGACATATAGCTAAGCTGCGGGCGATCAATTCGCGGTCAGCCGCTTCTCCCGCCAGTGTGACGACTCTAAGCGTCTTTACATCTTCCGGCTGCACTACGTCCAAAAGCGCTCGATATAAAACAGGCACAATAATCATATGTGTAATCCGTTGACGAGACAGCTGATGCTTAATGGCCAGAATATCCTTCGCTTCCTCTTCATGAAGCAAAACGGCTTTTGCACCTGACAAAAGCGGTGTAAACATACTAGTTATAAAGCCGTCAAATGAGAAAGAAAAGAGCTGCAGAATGGTATCTGTCTCGTTGAATGCATAAGCGTTTCGCCGCCACTGAAGAGTGTTAGCAATCCCTTTATGCTCGACCATTACCCCTTTTGGACGGCCCGTCGTTCCTGAAGTATAAATGATATAAGCCAAATGATGGGCAGACGACATTTGCGGCAGCGGCGATTTGTCGTCTTCCTCTACGCTTTCTATCGTCAAGATCTCTCCTTCAAAGTCAGCAAGTACTCCCAGATCCGCTTCATTTATTGTCATCAGCAGTTTCGTTCCGCTGTCGCTGAGGATATAGCGTTTCCGTTCTTTCGGGTATTCAGGATCAATGGGAACGTAACAGCCTCCGGCTTTCCACACACCAAGTATGGATGCTATCATACTGAACGAACGATGCATCATGATGCCTACTGGTGTGTCCGGCTTAACACCTCGGCTGCGCAATGCACGTGCGATTCCATTGGACCACTCGTCAAGCTCCTGATAAGTGAGTGTTTTGTCTCCGCTGACAAGTGCAGAAGCTTTTGGTGTTCGTGCAGCTTGCTGCTCAAACAATTGACTGATTGTTTGAACTCCGTATTGATTCGCTTGCCCGGTGTTAAACTCATTAAGCAGCTGGTGCCGCTCTTCTTGGGTCAGGATGTCGATATGGTTGAGTGTCACCTTCGGGTTTTTGCCGATGATGCTAAGTACATTTGTTAAATGCGATGCCCAGCGTTCAATGGTGGTTTTCTCGAACAATGCGGTTGAATATTCAAAAAGGAAATGAATGTTTCCGTCGCCCTCAGATGCCTGTAGTGTCAAATCGAATTTAGAAACGAGATGAGAAACTTGTGCCGGCTTCATTTGCAAATCATGAAGATGCAATGGCTCGTAATCATTATTTTGAACAACTAACATCGCATCAAACACTGGGTTCCGGCTCATATCTCGTGTCAATTCAAGCTTATCGACAAGCTCTTCGAACGGGTAATTCTGGTGCTCAAAGGCTTCCAATGCTGTCTCACGCACTTCCTGCAAATACTGTACGAATGGCTTCCCGCCCTCCGGGCGCGTCCGAAGCGCCAGCGTGTTCACAAACATGCCGAGTATCGGCTCAAGATCCTTGTGCGGCCGGCCGGCGATTGGCGAGCCGACGATGATATCTTCCTGTCCGCTTAAGCGTGACAAGAACGCGGTGTAAGCCGCAAGGAGCACCATGTACAGTGTGCTTCCGTTTTCTCGTGCCAGCTTGTGAAGGCCTGATGCAACCTCTGGTTCCAGCGTAAATGAGACCTTGTCACCCGCGAAGCTTCGCACCGGCGGGCGGGCATGATCAGCGGGGAGATCCAGCACAGGCAGCTCGCCCTCGAGCTGCTTCAGCCAGTACGCCTCCTGCATTTTGTACGCGTCTCCTGTTTTGAATCCTTCTTGCCATACGGCATAATCTTTATATTGAATGCGCAGCGCCGGAAGCTTCCGATTATTGTACAGCTCGCCGAATTCTTGAATCAGAATGTTGACGGAAACACCGTCTGAAATGATGTGATGCATATCAACCAGCAATAGGTGCCGCTCATCTGATACCTTTACGATTTGGGCACGGAACAGCGGCGCTTGGCTGAGATCAAACGGTTTGATAAATGCGGCTGCGGCCTCCTGTTCGGTTCGTGCGCCGAGAACTGTAGTCTGTAACGTAAACGGCACCTCGTCATGGATGCGCTGCACCGGATCGCCTCCTTCGTCCTGTTCGAAGGAGGTTCGAAGCGACTCGTGGCGCTTGATCAGCTCTTGGAAAGCTCTGTCCATCCTTTCAGGGTTGAGCTTCCCTTCGAGCTCTAACACAGCCGGCATATTGTAGCCTGTCCCTCCGTCCTCCAGCTGCTGAAGGACATAAATCCGCTTTTGGGCAGAGGAAACCGGATAGGTTTCCTGTTTTTCAGCGGGCTTAATCGCTTCATATGGACTGTCCGTTCCTTCACGGATAACGGTAGCCAGTCCTTCTACCGTCGGATGGGCAAACACATCTTTTAGCGGCACCTGTACATCGAATTCTTTGGTGATCCGTGAGACAAGCGCCGTTGCTTTTAAGGAATGTCCCCCGCGGTCAAAAAAGTTGTCGTGAATCCCGACAGGGCCATTTTTCAGCACGTCCTCCCACAGCTGAGAAAGCTTCATCTCAGTCACGTTTCTCGGCGCTGTGTAGGTCTCCGCATCTGCCGCTCCGCCAGGAGCTGGCAGGGCGTTTCGGTCGAGCTTTCCGCTTGGCGTAACCGGCCACTGTTCCATCTCTATCATATAGGCTGGGACCATGTAGCCCGGCAACAGTCTCTCAAGCTGCGCTCGGACTTCGTTTCTTTGGAGCCCTTCTACATAAGCGCATAATTCCGGCTCCCCGCTGTCTGTCCGTACGGTAACGGCCGCCTCTCTTACACCTTCTATACTTCTTAGTGCCGCTTCAATTTCTCCCGGCTCAATCCGGTAGCCGCGGATTTTCACCTGATCATCCGTGCGCCCGAGGAATTCAACATTCCCGTCAGGGAGCCAGCGCGCCACATCCCCGGTTTTGTACATGCGTTCACCCGGGTAAAACGGGTCTTCAAGAAAACGCTCCTCCGTTAATGCCGGCCGATTCAAATAACCTCTGGCAACACCCGCTCCGGCTATGTACAGTTCGCCGATACATCCAACAGGCAGCATCCGCTGATTCTGATTCAGGAGATATAATCTGACATGATGAACAGGTTTTCCAATTGGGATCCGTTCAAGTTTTTCATGCGGCGGACAATCAAAGAATGCAGCTTCTACGGTTGCTTCCGTTGGCCCATAGGAATTGGTTATTGAAACATTTGGAAGCAACTCGTAAAATCGGGAGACAAGATGGGTCCCCAGCTGTTCTCCCCCAGAAAACACTCGCTTGAGTCTGTTTGTCTTAATCGGTACAGAGCGATATTTTATATGTTCTAAAAATGCATGGAGCATTGAAGGCACAAAATGCATAGCTGTGATCTTTTGTTCTTCTATGGCCTTCGCGATCACTTCAGGTTCTTTTTCGCCTCCCTGAGGAAGCAGATAAACAGAAGCTCCGGCATAAGGCCACCAAAACAGCTCCCATATTGAAGCATCGAATGAATATGATGTTTTGTGCATAATCATATCTGAATGCTTTAGCTGATAGCGGGACTGTAGGGAATTCAAAAAATTCACCGCTGATCGATGTTCAATTTCAACACCCTTAGGCATCCCGGTAGAGCCGGATGTATAGATGACATAGGCTAAAGATTGCGGGAGAACATCCACATTCGGATTGGACAAACGATGTGCCAGTCCGCTATTTGTCTGATTGAGATAGACAATCTCTCCTGTAAATTCCGGAACATGAAGGCCGGCAGACTGAAGCAGGAGAATGTTTGTACCGCTGTCCTCCAGCAGAAAGCTGATTCGTTCTTCCGGATAATCCGGGTCGATGGGCAGATAAGCGCCGCCAGCTTTAAGAATGCCATAAATGCCAAGCAGCATTTCAGGTGAACGCTTTCCTATAATGGCAACAGTCGTTTCGGGTTTTACCCCCCGTCCGATCAGCTCCCAGGCGATACGGTTAGCCTGTTCGTTCAATTCTTTATAGGTCATCACTCCATCTTCGAAGATAACGGCCGCCTGATCAGGCGTTTTTTCTGCCTGCTGTTCGAGTGCATAGTGGAGCGTTTGATTCATTGAATAGCCCGTCTCCTCAAACAGATGGCATGATTCAATGAAATCTCGCTCTTCTTCTTTTGTTAAGATTGGAATATTGTCCAATTCTGTTTCAGGACTGGCAGCTGTATGTTCCACAAGCGTGGTGAAAAGGCTGGCCCACCTTTGGATGGTTTCTTTCTCAAACAAAGCTGTACTGTATTCAAACTGACAGAAAAGCTCGGAATCATGCTCTGTAACGTATAGGGAAATATCAAATTTTGATATTGGGTGCTCCAAGTCGTTCCACTGAAGCTGTACATCATTCATTTTTAGCTTTTGCTGTTCCATATTCTGAAGGACTAGCGTTGTGTCAAACAAAGGATTCCGGCTCATTTCCCGCTGCACACCGAGTTTGTCCACAAGCTCTTCAAACGGGTAATCCTGATGCTCATACGCTTCTAGTGCCGTCTGTCTGACTTCTTTCAGAAATTCCTCAAATGTCTTATTACCCGCCGGGCGTGTGCGGAGAGCCAATGTATTGACGAACATCCCAAGAACAGCTTCAAGGTCGGCATGGGGCCGTCCGGCGATAGGTGAACCAATCACGATATCATCCTGACCGCTTAACCGAGACAAAAAGGCTGAATACAAAGCGAGAAGCGTCATATAAAGCGTGCTTCTGTTTTTATGGGCGAGCCGCTTTATGCGGGCCGTGATCTCTTTGTCCAATTGAAAGGTTACTTTTCCGCCTATGAATTGCCGTTCTGCCGGACGTCGTTTATCTGTTGGAAGCTCCAGTATAGGAAGGTCCCCGCTAAACTGCTGCTGCCAGTAAGTCTCCTGCTTTTGGTACGAGTCTCCCTTTTTAAATTTCTGCTGCCATACGGCGTAATCTTTATATTGGATCCGCAATGGCTTAAGCTGCCGGTTTGCATAAAGATCGGTAAATTCTCGGATTAGGAGCTGAACGGATACGCCATCTGAAATGATATGGTGCATATCCACCAGCAATACATGCTTCTCGTTTGACACTTCTATAAGGCCTGCTCTAAATAATGGCGCCTGGCTGAGATCAAAGGGACGGACAAATCCCTCGATAGTGGTCTCTTTACTTAACGTAAACGGCACTTCGGTGTGGATACGCTGAACCGGCTCGTCATCAGCTCCGGATACAAAGGAAGTTCGAAGCGGCTCATGCCGGCTGATCAGTTCTTTACATACAGCAGACAGTTTGGCGACATCCAGTGCACCTTCCAGTTCTAAGACCGCAGGCATGTTATAGGCGACACCCTCATCAAGCTGTTGAAGCACATAGATTCGTTTTTGGGCCGAAGATACAGGATATGTATCCCTTTTTTCTGCTGGTTCAATTGCTGCATACAGATTTTGTTCTGCCTCTCGAATAATTAAAGCTAATCCTTCAACAGTCGGATGAGCAAAGATGTCCTTAAGTGAAACTTGCACATGGAATTCCTTTGCGATCCGTGACATAAGCACTGTTGCTTTTAACGAGTGACCGCCATTGTCAAAAAAGTTGTCTTGGATGCCTATATGCCCATTCTTTAGCACATCTTCAAATAGTTGCGAAAGCTTTGCCTCTAACAGATTTCGAGGGGCAGTATATGGGTTTCCGCTGATTGAAGCATCTGGCTCCGGAAGTGCTGCGCGATCTACTTTTCCGTTTGGGGTAAGAGGTATGCTGTCAACCCATATCCATTTCGCCGGAATCATGTATTCTGGGAGCTCACTAGCCATATAACTGCGTAAATCTATTGTGTTCAGCTTTTGTACACTGCAATAGTAAGCGCATAATTCATGTTCACCGTTTTGATCTTGCCAGATGAGAATGGCAGCCTCACTAATGTCCGGATGATTCATTAGCGTGACTTCGATTTCTTGCGGCTCAATTCGATAACCTCTGATTTTCACTTGATTGTCTGCCCGTCCGATATATTCGATGTTGCCGTCTTCAAGCCGTCTGGCCAAATCACCTGTCCGGTACATGATCACATCAGGCTTGAATGGATCGGATGAAAATTTGTCGCTTGTCAGTTTATCGTGATTGACATATCCTCTGGCAACACTTGCGCCGGAAATATAGAGTTCGCCTGGTACGCCGCATGGCTGAAGCTGTTTTTGATGATTCAAAATATATAGATCAGTACAGCCTATCGGTTTACCGATTGGCGGAAGCTCAGGAATAGGGTCTCCAGGATGAATGGTATACGTAGATACCACATGAGTTTCTGAAGGTCCGTAATGATTGTGCAGGTGTATGCCGCGTTTACGCAACACATCTTGGAAAAGGTCTGAAATCATTAATTGTTCCCCGGCTGCGATCAGGTGTTTGACGCCATCAGGAAACGAGTTCGCAAGTTCTCGCTCGCTGAAAATCATTTTGATAAAAGCAGTTGGGAGAAACACAATATTCGTCTGATGCTTGTTTATAAATGCAAACAGCTGAGGCACATCTCTTTTTATGGCTTCTGGCACGATGTGGAGTGTGCCGCCTTTCAGAAGCGCAGAAAATATTTCTTGATAGCAGACGTCGAAGGAAGGCGTCGCAAATTGCAGAACATCTGCTTCAAAGTCAATGCCGGAGTGAGTATATTCGAACTTCAGCAAGTTAGCCATGTTTCGATGCTCAAATTGAACACCCTTTGGTTTACCTGTTGTGCCTGATGTATAAATCATATACAGCAGATCGTCAGCATTGTTGACTGACTTTATGTTACTGCCGTCTACTTTGCTTTCGATATCTTCTGGATGAGTGATAATGTAATTGTCTTCTAACGATGAGGGAAGATGCGCTTGTGAAACAACATGCGAACAGCCGCAATCATGCAGAATATAACGGATTCTGTCAGCAGGGTAATGCGGATCAACCGGAACAATGGCGCCGCCTGCTTTCAAGATACCAAGAACACCTGTGATAAACGCCGCTGAGCGTTCCATCATAATCGCAACGGGTTCCTGTCTCACAACGCCTTTCATTCGTAAATGCCGTGCCAATCTGTTAGCCGCTTTATTCAGTTCTCTGTATGTTAATGAGCAGGCTTGATCAATTACAGCATGAGCATCTGGTGTCTTTTCCGCTTGCTTTTCAAACATGGCATGGATGGTTTCGTAAACTGGTGTTTGATCTGTGATTTCTCCAATCAGCTGCCGCTTTTCAGTATCTGTCGTGATATCGATTTCTTCAGGTGGAAGATTCGGATTATTTAAGATTTGTGATACAGCATTCAGAAGATGCTCTTTGACAGAGAGCACAAAAGACCGATCGTGCTGCTCCGCATCATAGTTCATTTTGATATGAATTTCTTCCCCTGGCGCCACCATAAGATAAAAGCTGTAGTTGGTTTCATCTGCGACAGTGAAATTATGAATCTGAAAAAGATCAGAAGCATGTTCCTGTTTGTTCAGCATTTGAATCTCTTGCTGCACCGGATAGTTTTCAAATACGAGAATATGATCAATCAGCCCTTGCTTAACAGCTGAGCGGGATTGAATCTCATATAAAGGGTGGTAGCTGTACGCTTCAGCGGCAAGACGGTCTTTTTGCATATCTTTTATAAGTTGAAGAAAAGGCGTTTTTGCCCCCTGCACCCGAACCGGCATCGTATTAATGAAAAGACCTACCATATGTTCAATGCCTTCGATTTCTGCGGGTCTTCCTGAAATGACAGAACCGAATACGGCGTCATCGTTATTATTATATTTTTGCAGCAGAATGCCCCAAATGGTATGAAAAATCGTACTGAGTGTCACTTCTTCTCTAGCAGCAAGCTCTGAAAGCCTGCTGCTTTCTTCCTTAGAGAATGAAAATGTAACGTGTTCCTGCCTGCTTTTTCCCTTTGTTTTTTTCTGCTTCGGGAGCACGGTTTGCTGTTCGTGGCCGGAAAGATAATGATCCCAATAAGAAACCGCCTGCTCTTTGTCTTGCTCCATCAGCCATTTGATATACTTTCCGTATGGCTGGACCGGCTCCAATGTTATTGGGGATGCATTTACATAAGATGCGTAAATATGCAGAAACTCCTTTAGCACAATGCTGAGGCACCAACCGTCCATCATGATATGATGAAAGGTCCAAATGCAAGAGTACTGGCTCTCTCCTGTTTGAATCAGAGCGATGCGCATGAGCACATCCTTTTGCAAATGAAACCCCCGGTCCCGGTCCTTTTCTTTCCATTGCTCGATAAACTGTGATTGCTCCGCCTCGTTTAAATGAGTAATGTCTTCTTCCAGTACGATGACATTTCGTTCTCTCAGAACAACCTGCTGGGGGGAGGAAACATTTTGGCTGATAAAAATCGTTCTGAAAATATCATGTCTTTCTACAAGAGCGTTGATGCTGTTTTGAAAAAACTGCGGGTTGACTTTTCCTTCTATTGTAAAAGAAGCTTGCTCAACATACGCCTGTGAATCTTTTTGCAGGAGGGAATGGAAAAGCATCCCTTCCTGCATGTAAGACAGCGGATAAATATCCTGAATTGAATTCGCTTTTGTCATGTTCATGTCTCCTGTCACGATTTTCTACAATTCTTCCACCAAGCTGGATATGCTGTCCAAGTCCTCTGCCGTTAATGATTGACTGCTGAAATCGCTCAGTGTCTTTTCTGCTTTCTGTTGACCGGCGCAGTGTTTCATAATGTCCAGCAAAAAGTGTTCAATCCTGTTAATAAGCTGTTCCATTGTGTTTCTGTGAAAGCGGGCTGGCGGATAACTAAGATTGAAATGGAGCTTTTTGTCTGCTGCCATTGCACTCATCTCGATGATTTGCTCGCGCTTCCATGTATGAGTGATATCCTTTCCGCTACCAAGGCTTGATGGGCGGAAGGTGTCCTGTCTTTCGATGTCGTTGAACTGGCCCAAATAGTTAAAGCTGATTTCAGGTGTTTTTGAAAACGTAATGCTTTTATTTTCAGGGTGTGTAAGGTATTTCAGCATACCGTAACCTACCCCTTTGTTTGGTATCCGGCCCAGTGTATCTTTAACGGTTTTTACTGAGGTTCCGAGCTCATCCCTATGATTTTCAAAGCTTATGAGGGCCGGGTACATGGATGTAAACCAGCCGACCGTCCTGCTTATATCTAACTCTGGCAGAATGTGTTCTCTCCCGTGTCCTTCCATAGCGATACGGAGCTTGCTTCCTCCTGTCCATTCACAAATCGCCAAGGATGCTGCGGTTAACAGAATATCTTGTGTATCTGTGCCATAGGCGTGATTGACGTTTTGCAGCAAGACGGCGGTGTCTGCTTCAGTCAGTGAAAAGCTTAATGAGTCCCTTTTGCTGAAGTCGATGTTCACATGATGCGGTATTTCATAGGGCAGTTCTGCGGCTTGCTGTTCTTCTACACTTCGCCAATACGCCTCTTCGCGAATCAGCTTACTGCTTTGGGCATATTCCTGTATGCGTCTTGCGTATTCCTGGTAGGAATCCGTTTTAGGCGGAAGCTGGATCGTCTGGCCTGCAGCAGCTTGTTGATATCCGGCTGACAAATCCTCCAGCAAAATCCGCCATGAGACACCATCAACGACAAGGTGATGGATCGCAAGGAACAAGTAATCTCCGGTCAGTGTTTTAAACAAAGCGGCGTGCAACAATGGTCCTTCCTGCAAATTGATGCTTTGCTGAAGATCGGCAACTTCTTGTTTGATTTTCGTCTCCCAGCCGCTTTCTGACTGTGAAAGATCAGAGATTCTTAAGCTGTATAGCTGTGACTCATGAATGCCTTGGTTGATTTGAATCCATCGCCTGTCATCGTTGCGATAAACCATCCGAAGCGCATCATGATGCTCCGCCAGTTTTTTCAAGGCTGGTCTAAGGGCGTTTTCAGACAAACGTCCAGAATGGAATAGCATGACAGACTGATTGAAATGGTGTCTTTCTTCAATATCTTGTGAAAAAAACCATTGCTGAACAGGCGTCCAAGGAACGTCACCCTGAATGGGTCCTTGCTCTATGATTCTCTCTGACTTACGGATAAATGGTGATAAGTCCTTTATCTTTGGATGACGGAATAAATCACTTACCTGCAAGCTTAGTCCATAGCGCCCAAGGCGTGCAGAAACTTGAAGGGCTTTGATTGAATCTCCGCCCAATTCAAAAAACGAATCCTCTATTCCGATCCTCTGGATGCCTAGAACCTCCTGCCAGATCAATGCCAGCTGCTCTTCAAGTTCGTTGCGTGGCGGGATGTATGTTTGTTTAGATGCGACATCTGGTTCAGGCAGTGCTTTCCGGTTCAATTTGCCGTTTGATGTGAGCGGAAGAGTCTCCATTTCAATGATATACGCCGGGATCATATAGTTTGGCAGCGAACGCGCGAGAAGAGAACGCACTTGTTCAGCATTCGTGCCTGCTTTTACGCTGATATAGCCAAACAGCTCTTTGCTCCCGGTCTGGGCTGTACGTGCTAACACTGCGGCTTCTTTGACCCCGTCTATTTGACGAAGTGCTGTTTCGATTTCACCCAGCTCCACCCGATAGCCTCTGACTTTTACTTGATCATCAATACGGCCAACGTACTCAATTGTGCCATCGGAAAGCCAGCGCGCCAGATCACCTGTGCGATACAGTCGATCGCCAGGTGCAAATGGATGTGGGACAAATTTCTCTTTCGTTAAATCAGGACGGCCCAAATATCCTCTGGCGACGCCATCTCCGCCGACACAAAGTTCACCGACAGCTCCGACCGGCTGCAGCACTCCCCATTGATTTAAGATAAAAGCGGTGGAATTACCAACCGGCCGCCCGATCGGAATGGAAAGTTCATATGTTTTTTGAATGTGAAGGCATGTCGAAAAAGTTGTATTTTCGGTAGGGCCATATCCATTCCATATAGATACTTCAGGGCAGACATTTCTGATTCGATTGACGTGGCTCGGCGACAAAGCTTCTCCGCCAATAATCAAATGTTTCAGCTGTGAAAATGTTTGTTCATTTTGCTCTGTCAAATGATTGAATAGAGAAGATGTCAGCCAAATCGTTGTGATTCCTTGATGTTCTATGTACCTCTTAAGCTGATGGGAATCGAGAAATGTTTGTTGATCGGACAGATGCAAAGCGGCACCATTTAGCAGCGGTCCGAAAATTTCAAATGACCCAACGTCGAAACCGATTGATGATGTCATCAGAAGGCGGTCTTCAGGTGTAAATGTAATATAATTGCTGTTTTTAACAAGACGAATTACACTTCGCTGCTCAATCATGACACCCTTTGGTTTACCGGTTGATCCAGAGGTATAAATGATATATGCAAGTGAATGGGGCCCTGCTGAAGATTCAACGTTCTTCGCCTCTCCTTGCTTTTGAATATCTTCGATTATGATTTGTTCACATTCAATGCCTAATAGCCGTTTTTCTGTTTTTTCAGATTGAAGGAGTAATGCTGCCCTGCTGTCAGACAGCATATAAGCTATGCGTTCAACAGGCAGATTAGAATCGATAGGCAGATAGGCTCCCCCGGCTTTTAGAATGCCCAGCATTCCTGCAATGAGTTCTGGTGTTCTGCCTGTCAACAAGGCTACAACACTATCAGGCCCTACGCCCTTTATCTGTAGAACTGAGGCAATTTGATTTGCCCAGCTGTTCAGGTCCTCGTAAGTGAATACTTGGGTGTCGCTGACAATTGCTACAGCATTAGGTGTTTGTTCTGCCTGCATTTCAAAGAGTCTGCTGATGGTTTCATTTCTTGGATAATCTATTTTTGTACGATTGAGCTCGTGGATAAGGTAATGGGCCTCATCCTCATTCAGGATATTTATTGTTCCGAGAGCGGCTTTGTTGTCTTTGATGATGGAGAGTAACATATTGTTGAAGTATTGAAGCCACTTTTCTATCGTTTTTTTCTTATATAAGTCAGTACTAAACTCCATTTGGAACGTCAGCAAACCGCGGGGCTGTTCCTGGGCATATAGGGTTAAATCAAATTTGGACGTTTGATGCCCATTGTTTGCTGCAGGTTTGAGACAAAGTTCATCCAGCTCCAACGATTCCTGATCCATATTTTGAAGAACAAACATTACGTCAAACAGCGGATTTCTGCTCATATCTCGTGTCAATTCAAGCTTATCAACAAGCTCTTCGAACGGGTAATCTTGGTGCTCAAAGGCTTCCATTGCTGTCTCGCGCACTTCCTGCAAGTACTGTACAAACGGCTTCCCGCCCTCCGGGCGCGTCCGAAGCGCCAGCGTGTTCACAAACATGCCGAGTATCGGCTCAAGATCCTTGTGCGGCCGGCCGGCAATTGGCGAGCCGACGATGATATCTTCCTGTCCGCTTAAGCGTGACAAGAACGCGGTGTAAGCTGCAAGGAGCACCATGTACAGTGTGCTTCCGTTTTCTCGTGCCAGCTTGTAAAGGCCTGATGTAACCTCTTGATCCAGCGTAAATGAGACCTTGTCACCCGCGAAGCTTCGCATCGGCGGGCGGGCATGATCAGCCGGAAGATCCAGCACAGGCAGCTCGCCCTCGAGCTGCTTCAGCCAGTACGCCCCCTGCGTTTTGTACGCGTCTCCTGTTTTGAATCCTTCTTGCCATACGGCATAATCTTTATATTGAATGCGCAGTGCCGGAAGCTTCCGATTATTGTACAGTTCGCCGAATTCCCGAATCAGAATGTTGACGGAAACACCGTCTGAAATGATGTGATGCATATCAACCAGCAACAGGTGCCGCTCATCTGATACCTTTACGATTTGGGCACGGAACAGCGGCGCTTGGCTGAGATCAAACGGTTTGATAAATGCGGCTGCGGCCTCCTCTTCGGTTCGTGCGCCGAGAACTGTAGTCTGTAACGTAAACGGCACCTCGTCATGGATGCGCTGCACCGGGTCGCCTCCTGCGTCCTGTTCGAAGGCGGTCCGAAGCGACTCGTGGCGCTTGATCAGCTCTTTGAAAGCTCTGTCCATCCTTTCAAGGTTGAGCTTCCCTTCGAGCTCTAACACAGCCGGCATATTGTAGCCTGTCCCTCCGTCCTCCAGCTGCTGAAGGACATAAATCCGCTTTTGGGCAGAGGAAACCGGATAGGTTTCCTGTTTTTCAGCGGGCTTAATCGCTTCATATGGACTGTCCGTTCCTTCACGGATAACGGTAGCCAGTCCTTCTACCGTCGGATGGGCAAACACATCTTTTAGCGGCACCTGTACATCGAATTCTTTGGCGATCCGTGAGACAAGCGCCGTTGCTTTTAAGGAATGTCCCCCGCGGTCAAAAAAGTTGTCGTGAATCCCGACAGGGCCATTTTTCAGCACGTCCTCCCACAGCTGAGAAAGCTTCATCTCAGTCACGTTTCTCGGCGCCGTGTAGGTCTCCGCATCTGCCGCTCCGCCAGGAGCTGGCAGGGCGTTTCGGTCGAGCTTTCCGCTTGGTGTAACCGGCCACTGTTCCATTTCTATCATATAGGCTGGGACCATGTAGCCCGGCAACAGTCTCTGAAGCTGTGCACGCACTTCGTTTCTTTGGAGCCCTTCTACATAAGCGCATAATTCCGGCTCGCCGCTGTCTGTCCGTACGGTAACGGCCGCCTCCCTTACGCCTTCTATGCTTCTTAGTGCCGCTTCAATCTCTCCCGGCTCAATCCGGTAGCCGCGGATTTTCACCTGATCATCCGTGCGCCCGAGGAATTCAACATTCCCGTCAGGGAGCCAGCGCGCCACATCCCCGGTTTTGTACATGCGTTCCCCCAGGTAAAACGGGTCTTCAAGAAAACGCTCCTCCGTTAATGCCGGCCGATTCAAATAACCTCTGGCAACACCCGCTCCGGCAATGTATAGTTCGCCGGCGACACCGGAAGGCTGTACGGCTAAATGCGGATCTAAAACATACAAACGCGCACCAGGTACGGGCTTCCCAATCGGAATCCGCAAACGGTCTCTGTCCCGTTCTGGATCTAACACGTAAAATGCCGCGTCTACCGTGGCTTCTGTCGGCCCGTAGCCATGGATTAATGATACCTGCGGCAATACAGAAGCAAAACGGGCTGCCGTACGCGGCGCAAGCGGTTCACCTCCGGCGAATACACGCTTTAGGCTTGTCCTGTCACTCAGCCTTTCGATTTCCGCTTGATCGAGAAAGCTGTTCAGCATAGCCGGAATAAAATGAGCCGTTGTCACGTTTTCCTGATGAATGGCTTGTACGATCAATGCGGAGTCTTTTTCCCAGCCGGGCGGAAGCAGATACGCCGAAGCACCGGAAAGAGCCCACCAAAACAGCTGCCACACAGACGCATCAAAGGAAAAAGAGGTTTTCACCATGACAATGTCATCTTCCGAAAGCCGAAACTGGTGCTGCATGCCGGTCAGAAAGGAAACAGCCTGGCGGTGCTCAACGGCCACTCCTTTCGGCTGCCCGGTAGAGCCCGATGTATAGATGACATAGGCGAGAGATCCGTCGCTAACAGAAGCAGACACATGACGTTTTACTTCTTCACACTCAAGAGATGTCATGTCCACTTCAAGCGTTTCGCCAGAAAAGTTTGGTGCGGAGCATCCCGGCTGTGTCAGCAAGAGCGATGCCCCGCTGTCTTTCAGCATGTAGCTCAGCCGCTCCTTTGGATACGCAGGATCAAGCGGCAAATACGCCCCTCCGGCCTTCAATACAGCAAGGACAGCGATCAGCATGTCAGGTGAGCGTTCAGACAGGACACCGACGATACTTTCGTTTGTGACGCCGCGTGCCGCAAGGTGCGCAGCCAGCCGGCTGGCGTACATATCAAGCTCAGCGTATGTCAGCGAACCGCCTGAAAAGCGAATGGCCAGCCGCTCCGGTGTGACTGCCGCCTGTCGTTCAAACAGCCCATGCAGGGTTGGGGCTTCAGGTGAAACAGATACTGTCCTGTTATTTTGAGAAACGATTTTCCGTGTTTTGTCCTCATCTAGCAACGTCATCTTTGACACAGGAAGAGATGGATCAGAGATGACGTCAGAGACCATGTGCAGCAAATAATCTTTTATTTCGGACATCATGCTTGGTTGATAAGCGCTGGTCTGAAAATGAATCCGAACGTACAAGGTACGGCCTGGGATCACTTTGACACTGCAACTATAATTGGTCACCTCTTCCATCTCAAAATCTTTGACGGAGAAATCAAATGACCCCGCTTGATTCAGCTCTTCGATCTCTTGCTGGGTAGGTGTATTTTCAAAGACGATAATATGATCGATCAACTCTTGCTTTAGAGCACTCTGCGCCTGAATATCATACAAGGGAAAGTAACTATAGGCTTCTGCCTCATTCATGTCCTTTTGCATTCTCCTGACTAGGTCAGAAAAAGACAGAGAATCACTTTGGGCTCGAATAGGAATGGTATTGATAAAAAGCCCGACCATGTTTTCCACATCTTTTAGCTCAGAAGGTCTGCCTGATATAACTGAACCGAACACAGCATCGCTGCTGCGATTGACCTTTTGAAGCATAATCCCCCATAAAGCTTGGAAAACAGTGTTTAGTGTCGCACCAGAAGCTGCTGCGATTTTCTGTAATTCGGCGGTTTCTTTTTCGGGAATGGCAAACGTGATCTGCTGTAGTGTCCCATTCGGAATTTGATCTGTTCTTTTCGGCAGGGGTGTAGATTTTTCGAAATGCTGAAGCCTCTTTTTCCAGTACTCAGCTGCTTCTTCACGATCTTGCTGCATCAGCCATTTAATATACGTCCCGTACGGCTGTACGGGAGGCAAATCAGGAAGCTGGCCTTTACCCAGCGCTTGATAAATATGGAGAAAGTCTTTAATGACGATGCCTAAACACCAGCCATCCATTAAAATATGATGGTGGCTCCAGATACAGACATAATGATCAGGCGCCCATTTTAAAATAGATATTCTCATCAGTACATCCGTTTGGAGATCAAAGCCTTTGGATTTGTCCTGCTCTTTGAATGCCTCGGTACAATGTTCTTTATCCCTTTCATTGAGATGGGAAATATCTTCAATATGAATAGGGCAATGACGTTGCTTGAGCACGACTTGACGAGGTTTGGCTACATTTTTATAGATGAATGCTGTTCGAAAGATATCGTACCTGTCAAAAACAGCATCCATACTTTTTTGGAAACGCTCCAAGTCAAGCTGTCCATGGATCGTAAAAGAAGCCTGTTCAAAATAAGCTCTCGACTGTTCATCATACAGTGAGTGAAAAAGCATCCCTTCCTGCATAAATGACAAAGGGTATATATCCTGTATTTCAGGTTGCTGCGGCATCAGTGAATCTCCTCTCCTATAGTTTGTTGACGGCTCCCATGATCTCACTCAATTCATCAAGCGTTAAGTCTTCATCAGTGAAATCAGATGCGCTCCACTCTTGGTTTTCTTTGCCGGTACAATGCTCAATGATGTTTTCCAGAGTCTGTTTAAAATGCCTGGAAAATGTTTGGATTGTTTTTTCCTCAAATTGAAACCTGTTATAGATGATGTGCATGTTCAGGCACCCCGAAGAAACGGCGCCGCTGATATCCAGTGCATAAGGACGCTCCCAGTTCGGGCTGATCTCATTTCCTGGCTTGATGTCAGACACCTCAAAGGCATTTGATTGAATATCCTGATCAAACTGGCCTAAATAATTAAAGCTGATTTCTGGGCTGTTTTTCTGAGAGCCCCATCTTTTGCTGATATATTTCAGCACGCCGTAGCCCGCGCCTTTATGCGGTATACGGTGCAGCATATCTTTTGTCTGTTTAATAAGGTGGCCCAGCCGCTCTTCTTTGTCCTTATGATCGGAATCTCTCATATCAAGCCACACAGGATAAATGGAGGTGAACCAGCCAACAGTTCTGCTAATATCGATGTCCTCAAGATATGATTCCCTTCCATGGCCCTCCATGCTGATTTTAAATTGGTTATTTCCCGTCCATTTCTGCAAAGCAAGACCTAAAGCTGTCAGAAGGATATCATTCATCTCCGTGCTGTAAGCTTTATGTGCAGCCGTTAATAGTAATTCTGTGTGATGGCGAGATAGCTCAAAATCAATCACTTCTGTATCTTTGAATGTGTTAGATGCTGCGTCATTGTCTTTTGGAATAGGCTGGATGTGACGGTTCTCGCACTCATCCCAGTACGCTGCTTCGCGCTGCACCTGGCGGCTTATAGAGTAGTCAGCTATTCTTTGTGAATACGTTAAATATGAATCTGTTTTTTGCGGCAGTTTAATAGATTCTCCTGAGACTGCCTGTTTGTAAGCTGTTGAAAAATCCTCAAACAAAATGCGCCAAGAAACCGCATCAACAACTAAGTGATGAATCGTTAGAAATAAATGGTCACCATTCTCGGTTCTAAACAATCCAGCGTGAAGTAAGGGGCCGGTTTCCAAACGAATATGTTCTTGCATCCGGCTGGCTGCTTCCTCAATCGTGTTCCGGGCTTCTGTTAGGCTATCCTTTACATCAAACAGTTCAAGTGCATATAGCTCCTCATCTGAAAGATCTATCCCTCTGTTTATCTGCACTTGCCTGCCATCTTCATGCCGGCATACGATTCTCAGTGCATCATGATGAGTCACAAGGCTTTTTAGTACTTTTCTAAGCGCAGCCTCATCAAATCGTTCAGCCCGGTAGATCATAACGGATTGGTTAAAATGATGGCTTTCCAGAGATTGCGAGAAAAACCACTGCTGGATAGGTGTCCAAGTAATCTCGCCTTCGACCGGGCCTTGGTCAATGGCGCGTACGTCTTTTCGAACCCGGGCGGACAGTTCACCAAGAGTCTGATGTTCAAACATCTCACGTACTGTCGTTTCAAATCCGCGCTGCTTCAGTCTGGCACAAACCTGCAGCGCTTTAATAGAGTCTCCGCCAAGCTTAAAGAAATTGGCGCTTACACCCAGCTCATCTACATTAAGAAGCTCTTCCCAAATTTCAGCCATCACCGTTTCAATCTCATTTCTAGGACTGATATCATCAGCTGTATAAGCTTGTTTTTCAGGCTCTGGCAGGGCTTTCTGATCGAGCTTTCCATTAACAGTCACCGGGATGCTGTCAATTTGTATCATACGGGCAGGCAGCATAAAGTCAGGCAAGGCGTTTTTTAGGTAAGTTCGGATGTCTGATATATTCGCAGCCTGTTGATCTTTTATCACCATATATGCATATATAGCTGTTTGCCCTTGCTCGTCTGCTCTGGTAATGACAGCCGCCTCTTTAATCATTGGATACTGAAGAAGTGCCGCTTGGATTTCGCCTAACTCAATACGGTGCCCTCTGACTTTCACCTGCTCATCAATGCGGCCTAAGTATTCCAGCTCGCCATTTGACAGGCGCTTAGCAAGATCTCCTGTTCGGTATAATCTGTCTCCCGGAAGATAAGGATTGGATACAAAACGGTCAGCGGTCAGCTCATCTCTGTTGAGATATCCCCGTGCCACACCTTCGCCGCCTATATACAGCTCCCCTGGAACTCCGGTCGGCTGCAGGTTCATATGGGCATCCATCACATGAGCCTGCAGAGTAGAAAGAGGCCGGCCGATATTGCTTTTATTTTTTGCAATGTCTGCTGCGGACAATTTTTTGAATGTTACATGGACCGTTGTTTCTGTAATACCGTACATATTAATCAAATCAGTATGAGGATATTTTTCATTCCAGCTTTGAAGCAATCCGGGCTGTAAGGCTTCGCCGCCAAAAATCACATAGCGGATGTTTAAATGATCTGTATGATTTTGGTCTTCAAGCATCAAGCCGTAAAAAGCAGTCGGGGTCTGATTGAGTACAGTGACGCGCTCTTTTTTTAACAATAATCGGAATGCTTGGGGGTCACGGGCTGTTTCTTTAGAGACCACGACTAATGTACTTCCGTTCAATAACGCACCGAACATCTCCCATACAGAGAAATCAAAGCAATAAGAATGAAATAACGTCCAGACGTCTTCATGGTTAAATTCAAAAGGCAGGTTTTGATGCTTCAAGAGACTGATCACATTGCGGTGCTCGACAATGACTCCCTTTGGCTGACCAGTCGTTCCAGATGTGTATATCACGTATGCGGGCTGATCCGTTACTATTTCTTCAATGTTTACATCAGCCGGAATTGAGTTGTTTTCACATTCATCGATATACAAAATATGCCCGGTGTAGTCTGCAGGTTTGTTTAGACCGCGCTCTGTCAGCAGCAGTTTTGCTCCGCTGTCATTGAGCATAAAGCTAATACGCTCCTTGGGATATTCAGGATCAATCGGCAAATAGGCCCCGCCAGCTTTTAAAATCGATAAAACGCCAATGATCATATCAGGTGACCGATCGAGCATCAGACCGACGATATCGCCAGTTCTGACCCCTTGTTTGATCAGCATAGCAGCTGCCCGCTCGGCTTTTTCATTCAGGTCTCGATACGTAAGCTGAGAATGGCCGCACACCACTGCGATATGCTCCGGATACTGAGCTACTTGCTTTTCAAATAAGCTTACTATGTTTTCATTTCTCGGATAAGCTGCATACTGCCCCATTTTTTCAAGGAGTAACCTACGCTCTGCAGCAGGAAGCAATTGCATGTTCGAAATTCTCATCTCAGTATCCGCCGTTACCCCTTTTACCAATTCAATAAAATAGGATGCCCACTGCGTAATGGTTTCTTCTTCAAAAAGAGCAGTGCTGTATTCAAAACGGCAGCGTATTCCACTCAGATGCTCCTCAGCATGTAATGTTAAATCGAATTTAGATATATCATGTTTAGGAGTGACAGACGAAATCGACAGACCAGGCACTTCGAACCGGAAATCTTCACTGCTTTGAAGCACAAGCATCGCATCGAACAGCGGGTTGCGATTTACCTCTCGATTTGTATCGAGCTTATCTGCCAGCTCCTCAAAAGGATAATCCTGATGCTCGTAAGCGGTCAGAGCCAGGTGGCGAATGTCATGCAAATAGGAGCTGAACGTTTTGTGGCCCTCGGGCTTGCTGCGCATCGCCAATGTATTGACGAACATTCCGATGACGCGCTCCAGATCAGCGTGCGGTCTTCCGGCAGCAGGCGAACCGACAACAATATCCTCTTGCCCGCTTAGCTTAGATAACAAAATAGAATAGACAGCCAGAAGAATCATATACAATGTTGTTCCCGTTTCAGCCATTAAACGGTGCAGTTCATCAGCCATGTCTTTATCAATGTTGACTTCAATTGTTCCACCCCTGAAATCAGGGAGACGCGGCCTTGTTTTATCAAGCGGTAATTCTAGTGTAGGAAGACTCCCGCCAAGCTGACCGAGCCAGTAGGCCTCCTGTTTTTTGTATAGCTCTTTCGGGTGCTTCTCTTGCTGCCAAACAGCAAAATCCTTATAATGCAGGTTTAAAGCTGGCAACTCTTTTCCGCAATATAAGTCAGTAAATTCTTGGACAAGAGTGCTCATCGAGACACCGTCGGCAATAATATGGTGCATATCGAGCAGCAAAAAGCCGCGATTATTGCCCATTGTAATGACACATGCTCTAAAAAGCGGACCGGATGATAGATAAAACGGTTTGATAAAGGTCTCGATTGCAGACTCAAGCATTTGTTCTGATTCCATTTCAAGCTCTTTTAGATCAAAAGCCATCTCTGGATAAATGATCTGCACAGGCTCGTCTCTGTCAAGCACAAAAACAGTCCGTAATGCTTCATGCCGATTCACAAGTTCTGTGAGAACGCTTCTCAACCGCTGGCGATTCAGATTTCCGCGTAATTCAAGTACAGCTGGCATGTTGTAGCCTGTGCTGTCATCTGCCAGCTGATGAAGAGCATATAATCGTTTTTGCGAGAAAGACAGCGGATAGACATCTCTTTGATCCGCAGGTTCAATCTGTGTAAAAGCGTGTTCTTTTAAGCTCATCAATTTGACCGCCATGCTTTCAACCGTCGGATAAGAAAACACCTCACTGAGCGGCAGCTCGACATTAAGCTTTTTATGTATTCTTGATACCAGTGCGGCCGCTTTTAAGGACTGTCCGCCTAACTGAAAGAAATCATCACGAATGCCGATGTGCTGTTTATTCAGCACATCTTCCCAAATATGTGCGAGATCAGCTTCGATTAAGGTTCGGGGCGCCATATATGTGACACTCGTATTGTTTTCTGGTTCAGGAAGCGCAAACCTGTCAAGCTTGCCGCTGGATGTTAATGGCATCTGGCTGATGTTGATAATACTTGCTGGGATCATATAGGACGGCAATGTCCCGGCAAGATGCTGATACAAATCTGGGAGGCTGTTTCCCTTTTCCGGAACGATATAAGCAACGAGCTCCTTTTCCTCAGCAGAAACATCACGGGCCAGTACCGCTGCTTCTTTTACCCCCGGTGCTTGTCGAAGAACTGTTTCAATCTCTCTCAGTTCAATACGATAACCCCTAATTTTCACTTGATCATCAAAACGTCCAATATATTCAATCGTTCCATCAGGCAAAAAGCGGCCTGCATCACCTGTTCGGTATAAACGCTCCCCTTCAAGGAATGGATGATCGGAGAATGCTTTCTGTGTCAGCTCTTGCTGTTTGTAGTATCCTCTCGCAAGACCCGCGCCGGAAATACACAGTTCACCCGCCGCGCCGATCGGCTGCATTTGATTTCCGTGCAAAACAAATACTTTTGTGTTTCTGATCGGGTGTCCGATCGTGATCCTCTCTTTTTTATTCAGATGCCGCAATATTGTTGTTGCCACACTGTTTTCTGTGGGCCCGTATTCATTTGCCAGTTCAGCAGAAGGACAAATTATTTGATTCAACTCAAGCAGATCAGGCGTGACCGCTTCACCCGCAAATGTCACAATACGAAGACTTTTTGCATCGTCAGCAGTCATCACTTCCAATAACACCCTGTACAGGGAAGGAACAATGATCATGTGGCTGACCTTATAACGGGCTATTTTTCGCTTAAGGGCCAGCACATCCTTCGCTTCGTCATCTGTTGTCAGCAGTACGCACGCACCAGATAAAAGCGGGGTAAATAAGCTCGTTACACAGCCGTCAAACACGTACGAAAACAAATGGAGGGATATATCCTGTTCGGTCATGCTATACTCTTCCCGTCTCCATTGCAATGTATTGGCAATACCGTGATGATCAACTAAAACCCCTTTAGGGCGCCCCGTCGTTCCCGACGTATAGATCAAGTAGGCTAGATCACCTGGCGGCATATTTGGCGCTTCTGTTTGGTAACTTTCTGTATGTTCTATCGTTATCGTATTTCCTTCATAGGACGGAGGGATCAAGGAAATAAGGTCTTCTTCTATCAGCAATTGAGCCGCTTGACTGTCCTTCAGAAGAAAAGAAAGACGTTCTGCTGGAAAATGTGGATCAAGCGGCATATAAGCGCCGCCTGCTTTCCAAATCCCAAGCAGAGCTGCAGGCATTTCCATTGACCGGCCCATCATTACAGCAACGATATCCCCAGATCCAACGCCTTTTTCTATCAGGGCGTGCGCAATCTGATTGGCTCTTACTTGTAACTGGCGATAGGTCCAGCACTCGTTTCCCATTTTCAATGCAGCAGCTTCAGGTGTTTTGTGAGCTTGTTCCTCAAACAATTGGGGTATCGTTTTGTTCACATAAGGACGCTCAGTTTCGTTAAACAATTGGATAACCTGTTGCTCCTCCGGCGGCACGATATTGATGTCACTGACGGCAACATCGGGATTTGTCAAAATGCAATCCAGTGCTTGCTTTAGATGCCCCTGAATCCTCAGCATCTCCTCCCGCTCGTAAACGTCTGCGTTGTAGCTGAATTTGATATAAAATGATTCTCCCGGAACGATAACGATATTAAAGTCGTAATTGGTTTGTTCCGACATTGAAATGTCACTCAGCTTCAGAGCGCCTTCGTCATTTTCACTCTCCACGCTTAATGCCTGATGAAGCTGTACAGGGTAATTTTCAAAAACAAAAATATGATCGATCAACCCTTGCTTCAATGGACTATGGTTTTGAATCTCATAAAGCGGATAATACCCATGCTGTTCAGATGATAAAATATCCTCCTGCACGGCTTTGACCAGCGAAGAAAATGTTATGCCTTCCGCAGATCGGATTCGCACTGGAACAGTATTGATAAACAAACCGACCATTGATTCAATCCCGTCAATCGCTGACGGGCGTCCCGAAATGACGGAGCCAAAAACGGCATCATCTGCAGCATTATATCGATGGAGCAGCACGCCCCAAATACTCATAAACAGCGTGTTTAATGTCACTCCCCAGTTTTGGGCAGCCTCTGTCAGTTTCTCAACCATATCCGGCGCTAATGAAAAGCTGACCTGGTCGGCTTTATAATTCCCGTCTGCCGTGCGGCGCTTTATTCGGGGAATAGAAGCAGTATTGCCGTACTCCTTCAAATATTCGCTCCAGTAGGCAGCAGTCTCTTCTTGATCTTGTTCTCCGAGCCATTCAATATAACGGCTGTACGGCACCGTGCTGCCAAGCTGTACAGGTGAGTTATTTTTGAGCGAATCATACATGCTGAAAAACTCTTTAAGAATAATGCCGAGACACCACCCATCCATGATGATATGGTGATGTGTCCAGACACATGTATATTGGCTGTCTCCTCTATCAAAAAGGGCAAGACGCATTAAAGGATCTTTTTGCAAATCAAATCCTTTTTCCCGATCCTTAGTCATAAAAGCATCAATCAGCGTCTGCTGTTCTTGATCAGCCAGGCGAGAAATATCTTCTCTATATACTGTCAATTCACGGTTTGATAGAACTACCTGCTGCGGACCTGTAAGATCTGGTACTTCTTTAATGAAAATCGTTCTGAAAATATCATATCTAGAAACAAGAAGGTTTAAGCTCTTTTGAAACGAGTCGACGCATAGATTCCCTGTGATCGTAAACGAGGTCTGTTCGATATATGCTTTCGAGCTGAAATCCATTAGTGAATGAAACAGCATTCCTTCCTGCATGTGCGATAACGGATAAATATCTTGAATTTGTGCCGATTGTGCCATCAATTCCACACACCTTTTCAAAAGTTAAAGATCTTTCACGAGATCTTCGATGCTAGATAATGCAGACAACGTTAATTCTTTATTGCTGAAATCGCTCAATGTTTTTTCGCGTGCTTTTTTCTGCGAACAATGCTCAATCGTCTCGATAAGATGCCTGTGAAAACGATCCATAAAGCACTCAATTGAGTGTTTGCTGAACACTTGGGTGTATACCGCTTTTACGTGAAGCCGTCCGTCCGTAATGAGAGCATTGATGTCCAGCTCATACTCTCGTTCTCTCTCACCCGCTATTTCGTAACGGGGCTGGTAATATGATAATTGAAACGTTTCAACTTCCTTCTCTTCGCTAAATTGACCGAGATAATTAAAGCTGACCTCAGGCTCTTTATGCCGCAGTTCTCCTATGTGTGTTAACAATCCGTATCCAGTTCCTTTGTTCGGTACTCTTCTCAGCATATCTTTTGTCGTCTTAATTCGGTATGCGAGCTGATCCTCGAAAGGCTCGGGAATACCCATGTCTAGCAGAATAGGATAAATGGAGGTAAACCATCCAACTGTCCTTGAAATATCAATGTTTGGCACATGCCCTTCTCTACCGTGTCCCTCAGTGCTGATCACGATTTGGTCATGCCCAGTCCATTCAGAAAGCGCCATTCCTAAAGCCGTAAGCAAAAGTTCGTTGGCATCAGTACCATAGGCTTGCTGGGTTTCAAACAGCAATTTTTCAGTCCAGTCCCCGGATAGTACAAACGCTGCTGCGTCGCTGTTCATTTGGAGTTTGTCTGGCACATTTTCTATGTCCTTAGGAAGAAAAGCAGTGTGAGCGTCTAAAATCGTTTGCCAATACGTTTTCTCTGAAAGCAATTGTTTACTTTCAGCTATTTGGGTAAGACCATCGGCGTAGGATAAATAAGAATCCGTTTTTGGCGGTAATTGGATTTCTTTCTTTTCTAAAGCCTGTTGATATGCTGCAGCTAAATCCTCAAGCAGAATTCTCCAAGAAACGCCATCTATCACAAGATGATGAAGTGCAATCAGCAAATGATCCCCTTCTGCCGTTTTAAACAAACCTGCTTGCAGTAAGGGCCCTTTTTCTACATTCATTTTGCTTTGAATGACGGTTTCCTCAGCGGCAAGTTTTTCATCAAGATGAGCCCTTTCCAGCGATGCTTTTGTCCAATCTGAAATATAAAGGCCAAACAGTTCATGATCCTTGTGATTGATTCCGCGATTAAACTGAATGACATGGCCGTTTTGGTCACGTTGGAAAATCATGCGAATGGCATCATGATGCTCGGTTATTTTACGCAGCGCTAGATGAAGCGCGTTAGCATTGAATCCTTTTTCACTGAAAAGCATGACGGACTGGTTGTAATGATAGTGAAAAGCATGTACCTGTCCGAAAAATCTTCGCTGAATCGGGGTGAGTTCAGCTTCACCTTCCGCAGGTCCCTGGTCCGCTTGAGATGCCAATGGTGTGATATGTCCGCATAGTTCCTGAATCGTTGAATAACGGAATAAGTCGCGTATTGTCATGCTCCAGCCTTCAGCTGCCAGACGTGCTGCCACTTGTAATGCTTTAATTGAGTCTCCGCCAAGCTCAAAAAAGGAATCGTGAATGCCGACTCGTGACATGCTCAGTACATCTTCCCATATATACGCCATCGTTTTTTGTAAGTCGTTAACTGGTGCGGTATATGGACGCGATAACACATTATTTGGAGCCGGCAAGGCATTTCTGTCCAGCTTTCCGTTTAGGGTCAGCGGCATGTTTACTAAAGGAATCAGATATGCAGGAATCATATACGCTGGCAGTTCCTTTGTTAAAGCAGCACGGAGAGCATTCGTATTGACGTCTGAAGGCACAATATATGCTGCCAAACCAGCCTGTCCATTTTTATCATGCTGAACGGCAACAGCAGCTTCTCTGACAAGCCCCGTTTGAAGCAGAACACTTTCAATTTCTTCTGTTTCAATTCTGTATCCATTTATCTTTACTTGATAATCCATTCGGCCAAGAAGCCGGATCGTTCCGTTTGGAAGCCAGCATGCTCGATCACCGGTTCTGTACAGCCTTTCTCCAGAGACAAATGGATTTTCTGTAAATTTCATTTGCGTTAAGTCAGGTTTATGATGATAGCCTTTCGCAACACCTGCCCCGCCGATGCACAGCTCGCCGGCAACACCGATCGGCTGAATTTGATCAGTCTGGCTGAGTACGTACATGTGTACATTCGGCAGCGGGCTGCCGATTGGTACGTTATCTCCCGTACACTCTCCACCCATACTGGTTTCATAGAAACTCGAATCAATGGTTGCCTCTGTGACACCATAGCTATTAATGATGCGCATGCTTTGGCCAAAGCGATCTGTCAATGTTTTGAAATCTTGAGCTTTCACCATGTCGGAACCAAGAATCAGTATGTCTAAGTCAGGAAGCTTGAACTGGTTACGGTATACATACTCCATCACCGGGATAATGAGAGCCGGTGTCGACTCCATCACCGTGATTCTCTGAGATTTAATGATTTTATATATTTCAGCAGGTTCCAGCCGTGTTTCATCTGGGCAAACGATTAGAGTCCCGCCGTTGGTCAATGTTCTCGCCAAATCTCCTGAGAAGACATCGAATGAAAAGCTCGCGATTTGAAGCAGTCTGACAGGCTTCCGATCCAGTTCATAAATTTGACGCCAAGCAAGAGCAGCATGAGTAAAGTTCTGATAGGTGACAATAACACCTTTAGGCGCACCCGTCGTTCCTGACGTATAAATGATATATACCGGCTCTTCAGGAGCAGGAGATAAGTTAAGGTTGCAGTTACTTTCTTCAAAAGAGCCCTCATCGTCAAGGAAGATGTGAGACATCTCAGATTCAGGCGAGTTCGAAATCAAATGCTTCAACTCTCTCTGTAAAAGAAGAATATCTGCCCCGCTATCACGAAGAATGTATTCAATACGAGCTTTTGGATAATGTGCATCGATTGGGATATACACTCCGCCAGCTTTCATCACTGCCAGAACTCCAACAATTGCATCGATGGACCGCTTGGCTAAAACAGCCACAGTTGGCTTCGGTCCTTTTCTGTTTTGCAATGTTCGTGCCAGACGATTGGCTCTTTCATTTAGAAGGCGATAGCTAATCTCTGTTTCGTTATCAATAACAGCTATATGTTCTGGATTTTCTTCAGCTTTCGCTTCAAATATGCGATGAAAAGGAATATCTTTTTGAGCAAATTCAACTTGAGTTTTGTTAAATTCAAAGACTATTTTTTGTTTTTCTTTATCACTAAGTATGTTTATTTGTGCAAGGCTTGTTTCAGGAGTTGAAAGTGCCTCATGCAGAAATTCGATAAAATGATCAGCCCAGCGTTCAATCGTAGCTTTCAGGAATACTTCTGTACTAAATTCCATTTCGCAGCAAATAGATCCACTTATTTCCGTAGCTATTAATGTGATATCAAATAAGGAAATGTGATGTGCGAAATTGGCAGGCCGGACTTTTATTTCTCTCAGATCTATGTCTTGTTTTTCCACATTTTGAAGGATAAACATCGCATCAAACACTGGGTTCCGGCTCATATCTCGTGTCAATTCAAGCTTATCGACAAGCTCTTCGAACGGGTAATCCTGGTGCTCAAAGGCTTCCAATGCTGTCTCACGCACTTCCTGCAAATACTGTACGAATGGCTTCCCGCCCTCCGGGCGCGTCCGAAGCGCCAGCGTGTTCACAAACATGCCGAGTATCGGCTCAAGATCCTTGTGCGGCCGGCCGGCAATTGGCGAGCCGACGATGATATCTTCCTGTCCGCTTAAGCGTGACAAGAACGCGGTGTAAGCCGCAAGAAGCACCATGTACAGTGTGCTTCCGTTTTCACGTGCCAGCTTGTGAAGGCCTGATGCAACCTCTTGATCCAGCGTAAATGAGACCTTGTCACCCGCGAAGCTTCGCACCGGCGGGCGGGCATGATCAGCCGGAAGATCCAGCACAGGCAGCTCGCCCTCGAGCTGCTTCAGCCAGTACGCCTCTTGCGTTTTGTACGCGTCTCCTGTTTTGAATCCTTCTCGCCATACGGCATAATCTTTATATTGAATGCGCAGTGCCGGAAGATTCCGATTATTGTACAGCTCGCCGAATTCCCGAATCAGAATGTTGACGGAAACACCGTCTGAAATGATGTGATGCATATCAACCAGCAACAGGTGCCGCTCATCTGATATCTTTACGATTTGGGCACGGAACAGCGGCGCTTGGCTGAGATCAAACGGTTTGATAAATGCGGCTGCGGCCTCCTGTTCGGTTCGTTCGCCGAGAACTGTAGTCTGTAACGTAAACGGCACCTCGTCATGGATGCGCTGCACCGGATCGCCTCCTGCGTCCTGTTCGAAGGAGGTCCGAAGCGACTCGTGGCGCTTGATCAGCTCTTTGAAAGCTCTCTCCATCCTTTCAGGGTTGAGCTTCCCTTCGAGCTCTAACACAGCCGGCATATTGTAGCCTGTCCCTCCGTCCTCCAGCTGCTGAAGGACATAAATCCGCTTTTGGGCAGAGGAAACCGGATAGGTTTCCTGTTTTTCAGCGGGCTTAATCGCTTCATATGGACTGTCCGTTCCTTCACGGATAACGGTAGCCAGTCCTTCTACTGTCGGATGGGCAAACACATCTTTTAGCGGCACCTGTACATCGAATTCTTTGGCGATCCGTGAGACAAGCGCCGTTGCTTTTAAGGAATGTCCCCCGCGGTCAAAAAAGTTGTCGTGAATCCCGACAGGGCCATTTTTCAGCACGTCCTCCCACAGCTGAGAAAGCTTCATCTCAGTCACGTTTCTCGGCGCCGTGTAGGTCTCCGCATCTGCCGCTCCGCCAGGAGCTGGCAGGGCGTTTCGGTCGAGCTTTCCGCTTGGCGTAACCGGCCACTGTTCCATCTCTATCATATAGGCTGGGACCATGTAGCCCGGCAACAGTCTCTCAAGCTGTGCACGCACTTCGTTTCTTTGGAGCCCTTCTACATAAGCGCATAATTCCGGCTCCCCGCTGTCTGTCCGTACGGTAACAGCCGCCTCTCTTACGCCTTCTATGCTTCTTAGTGCCGCTTCAATTTCTCCCGGCTCAATCCGGTAGCCGCGGATTTTTACCTGATCATCCGTGCGCCCGAGGAATTCAACATTCCCGTCAGGGAGCCAGCGCGCCACATCCCCGGTTTTGTACATGCGTTCCCCCGGGTAAAACGGGTCTTCAAGAAAACGCTCCTCCGTTAATGCCGGCCGATTCAAATAACCTCTGGCAACACCCGCTCCGGCAATGTACAGTTCGCCGGCGACACCGGAAGGCTGTACGGCTAAATGCGGATCTAAAACATACAAACGCGCACCAGGTACGGGCTTCCCAATCGGAATCCGCAAACGATCCCTGTCCCGTTCTGGATCCAATACGTAAAATGCCGCGTCTACCGTTGCTTCTGTCGGCCCGTAACCATGGATTAATGATACCTGCGGCAATACAGAAGCAAAACGGGCTGCCGTACGCGGCGCAAGCGGTTCACCTCCGGCGAATACACGCTTTAGGCTTGTCCTGTCACTCAGCCTTTCGATTTCCGCTTGATCGAGAAAGCTGTTCAGCATAGCCGGAATAAAATGAGCCGTTGTCACGTTTTCCTGATGAATGGCTTGTACGATCAATGCGGAGTCTTTCTCCCAGCCGGGCGGAAGCAGATACGCCGAAGCACCGGAAAGCGACCACCAAAACAGCTGCCACACAGACGCATCAAAGGAAAAAGAGGTTTTCACCATGACAATGTCATCTTCCGAAAGCGGAAACTGGTGCTGCATGCCGGTCAGAAAGGAAACAGCCTGACGGTGCTCAACGGCCACTCCTTTCGGCTGCCCGGTAGAGCCCGATGTATAGATGACATAGGCGAGAGATCCGCCGTCAGCAGGAGTAAACTCATGGTTTTCTGCTTTTTCGCTCGCAAGAGATGTCATGTCCACTTCAAGCGTTTCGCCAGAAAAGTTTGGTGCGGAGCATCCCGGCTGTGTCAGCAAGAGCGATGCCCCGCTGTCTTTCAGCATGTAGCTCAGCCGCTCCTTTGGATACGCAGGATCAAGCGGCAAATACGCCCCGCCGGCCTTCAATACAGCAAGGACAGCGATCAGCATGTCAGGTGAGCGTTCAGACAGGACACCGACGATACTTTCGTTTGTGACGCCGCGTGCCGCAAGGTGCGCAGCCAGCCGGCTGGCGTACATATCAAGCTCAGCGTATGTCAGCGAACCGCCTGAAAAGCGAATGGCCAGCCGCTCCGGTGTGAAAGCTGCCTGTCGCTCAAACAGCCCATGCAGGGTGAAAGCTTTAGGCGAAACAGCTTCCGTCTTGTTAAACTCATACAACAATTTTTGCTTTTCTCTTGTATTCGTCATATCTAATTCTCTTATAAAGCTGTGCGGATGTTTAAGGGCGTTTTCCAGTATGGTAAGCAGATGAGATTGTATTCGTTTAATATCCTCAAGAGAAAACAAGGTATTTTGATAGTCGAAATTTAATTGAATGGTTCCATTGTCTATCCGTTCTTGTATTTGAACTGAAAGTTCGTTCGCGGTGTATCCGCTGAAATAAAGCGCTGTTTCATAGTCAAAATCATCTGCATTGTGCCACTGAAGTGGCTGATACTGCATAGATATACCGATAAGGTTGTGTAAATCCTTCTGTTCATTTCTTAATTCATTTACAAGCAAATTATAAGGAAACCGTTGATGACGCATAACAGAAAGCTGTTCCCTGCCTATTGTGCGGACAAAGGAAAGAAAATCTGTGTCAGGATCAACCGTTATTCTGATTGGAAGGGAACTAACGAACATGCCGAGCATTTCTTTTTCAGCCTTTGAACCTCTGTTGCCATAGTAGGTGCCAATGGCAAGATCTTTTTTAGAAGTGATTCGGCTGATGCATATGTAAAATGAAGCCATAAATAAGGAAATGATATTGATCTTGTGTTCTTCGCAGAAGATTCGAATCGTTTGCTCTAGATCAGGTGAAAGAATGATGGTGTCTCTGGATGCAGATGTGCTCTGTTTTTGTAAGGACGTCTGGTCGGCTAACGAGTGGTATTCCAACGGGTGCTCAAAGGTTTGCGTCCAAAATAAACGGTCCTTTGCAAACCGTGGAGATTGTAGATATTGACTCTCTTTTTCGATGTAGCTCAAGTAAGAAGGTTCCGGCTGATCAGGTAAAGGATCTTTCTTTTTCATTTTTTGATAAAGATCTATAATTTGATTTCCCATCACATTTAAAGAGATTCCATCCATTATGATATGATGGAATTTCGCAAATAGCCAAACTTCATGAGAGTCAATTCTAAGGAGGTAAAATTGAAAAAGAGGCGAGTTGAACAGTTTAAATGGAATGCTCGCTTGATCCTGAATCCATTGCTCTATTTCTATCATTTCAACATTTGAAAAATCAATTATTCTAAGTGGATAATATTTATATTCAGTAAGGTGCAATCGAGGCTCAAGCTCTTCTCCTTCTAACAGCTGAAATCTAATGGCGTCGTTGCGGGAGATGGAATGATTCAGTGCTCCCTCCAGAGTATCAAGCTCAATATTGCCTTTAAATTTCACACAAGCTGTAAGATTGCAAATGCTGGTATCTGGCTCCAGCAGTTCGGTAAACCACACTCTCCTTTGGGCATGGGTTAAAGAATAAGTATGTTCGCTCAACGGATTCCCTCCAGTTCTCATAATAAGAGGATAAGAAAATGTAGAAAAAAGCAGAAAAATGACAATAAAAGAAATTATATGACTATATAATCCATATATGCACTATATTAACGGATATTTTTTAAAGTACAATAAAAAACATTAAATTTTTATAACATTTTTTTTGAATATAGTATTATTTCTTTATTTTTCGTTTCTTTTTTTATCAAATTTCCGGATATAAAGTGATAAAAGTATTGTTTTACATAAGGTCTTATACACTACTTTTTAATCGGACTAATTTTCTTTTGTGCATCATTCTTCTAATTGTTGGAAGGTTCGACAAAGCGTTATTACAGACATAAAAAAACCTGTTTTCTCTTGGAAAACAGGTCTCCCGCTATTATTGATTTGCCAAAATGACAGCGATTTGATCCTCAATATCTTTTCCATCCTCTTCATCAATCAATCCATTTAGAAGAATAGAGAAAACAAGTTTTTTTCCGCTCTTTGTTTCTGCGTACCCCGATAGAGAGCTTACCGTACTGAGCGATCCGGTTTTTGCTCTTACTTTTCCTTGTGCAGGAGTGCCTTTCATGCGGTTTCTCAGCGTTCCGCCCACCATTCTGTCAGGATTCCCCGCAACAGGTAAAGAATTTAGATAAGCCGAGAACCAACTCTGATCCTGAATGTCATATAACAGCTGTGAAAGTTGATCTGAGGATACAGCATCAATATGTGAGATTCCTGATCCGTCCCTTAAGACGAGTGATTTAGAATCAACACCAAATTCCGGAAGCGTACTGTTTAACACTTCGAGCCCCTTTTCCCAGCTCCCTTCTCCTTTTTTCACTTTCCCCATCTCTTTTACGAGCACTTCGGCATGTCCGTTATTACTTAATTTCATGAACGGCACAAAAAGTTTCGATAAAGGCATTGAGCGATGAGAGAGCAGCACATCTGAAGAACTAGGTGCTTCACCCGTCTTGATGTCCCCTTTCACAGTAATACCTTGTTTTTTTAGTGACTGCTTAAATAAATCTAAGGCATATCCGGCAGGCTCCCAGACAGAAATCCATTCCTTTGTCTTGTTTGCGTCAACCGGTACGCTCCCTTCAATTGTAATCGTGTTTGTTCCATGCTCTCTTTCGATTGTGAGGTCTTTCTCTGAACCGGCAGCAGTCGTTTTAGCATCGTTCTTTATCGTTATATAATCGGTTTTCGGAGAGACAGACACGGCAGGCTCTTCCCCTTCTTTTTGATTTGGGGTGACCTCAACAATCACAGTGCCTGCATCATAGTCTTCGTTTGGAGACGCTGTTAGAGCGGAGATTGGCGCGCCATAATATGTGTATTCATCGCTCCAAGGCATATCAGGTGATAATCGCATGTCATCATGCCACGTATCATCACCGATCAGATTGCCTTTAATTACTTTTACGCCGGAATGTTTCAATATCTCAGCCATTTTGTCAAAATCAGATGGTAAAAGTGTCGGATCGCCTTTCCCTTTCAAATAAAGGTTACCATTCAGCTTTTTCCCTTTCAGTGTTCCATCCGTCCGGACCTCGGTTGTAAAAGAATAGTTCTCGCCAAGGACAGAAAGTGCCGCGGCCGCTGTCAAAAGCTTTAGAGAAGAGGCAGGCCTCATTCGGGTGTCTCCTGAATGTTCATATAGAACAGCACCTGTTTCCGCAGAGCGAACGGTGATGCCGGCCATTGCGCCTTCGAGGGCAGGATGATCAGCTAAAATCTTATCGATCTGCCCGGAAAGTGCATCTTGTTTTTCAGCGGCAAGCGCAGCCTGATGCATATAAGGCACCGAAGCAACGACGAAAAGCAGTAAAACAGCAACATAAAGCTTTATGCTTTTTTTCATTAATTTCCCCGCCTCTCTGCGCTTCATCATTGGCTATTGATGATTCAGTTCAATGGTGATACTGCTTTTAGCTGTCGTTTCTTCTCCCGGCTCCAGCACTTGTAAACCAGTGAGTGACGAAGGTAAATCAAGATTCACTGCGTTTGTCACCCATGTGTAAGGCTCAGGGCATAAATACCCTTGTTTTCCGTCCGCATTGTATACAACCCAATGTTTAAACTGTTCATCTGCCTTATAAATAATGCTGATATGTGCATGCTGATGATAAATGACTGCCTGGTTTTCTCCGCCCCTCTTCTGATAAGAAGATAAAAAGACATCATCCAGCTGCTTGTGGCGCAAATCCATTCCTTCATGCAAAGCTTCTTTATACGGGACATCCATCAGCTTCCCGGTCGGCAGCAGGCGTTCATCCAACTCCCATTGCTGATCTGCTGTCAGGGAGAATAACGAGCTTTCTGCCGGAAATATAAATGTAGTATGATAACCAATTCCCCAAGGAAACGCTTCCTTTCCTTTGTTCATGACCGTCGCATGTTTAAATAGGGTATTCTCCTTGATCGTGTATGTCATCCGAACGACGGCATGATGAGGAAATTGCTTCTGCACATGGGGAAGCTCAGAAAGATCAATTTCTGTTTCAACAATCACTCCTTCATCAGTTTGCTTCGTGGTCACGACATTCCACTTTTCATGGTAAAGAAACCCGTGAAGATGGTTGTGTTTATCCTTCTCGTTGATATCAAAATGATACGTTCTGCCCCGGAAACTGAATGTACCGTCACTTATGCGGTTAGGCGGGAACAGGATTGGAATGCCATACAATGTTGGTGTGTCGTGAAAACTTTCTGCTGTTTCCGGTTCACGCAAAAGCTGGACATTTGTTGTTTTGTCCACGAGAGAAATGACGTTGCTCCCCCACTCAGGGACAACAATCATTTCTAGATGTTCGTTGCCCGCTTTGATGGCCGGCGTTCCCAAATACGTGATTTTCTCAATAAAGTTTGCCATGTTTACTCAACCTCTCCTTGATTCATTGCTAGTATAAGAATTCAATGTACTGTACCATATTTCCTCCATTTTATATTTTCCCCTATCAAATAAAAAAACACCGTTCAAACTTATGAACGGTGTGATTCGGAGGCTATTGGATGAGACGTGTGATTTGTTTCTTTTTCCAGACGAATTGATAATACCCATAAATCAACAGCAAGCTGACGGCAAACGCAGCTGGATAACCAACCCAGACGCCGAGTATTTCAAGCTTTGTATAGTGAGAAAGGACGAAAGCGACAGGCACCTCTACTCCCCAGATTGCAAAAATACTGATGACGGTCGGCCATAAAACTGTTCCGCTTGCCCGCATCGTTGCAGAAATAATTTGGGCATTTCCAAACAGCAAATAGCTCCACAGTGTAATCATCAAAAGACGGTGCGCAATGTAAAGCGTCTCTTGCTCGGTTAAAAATAACGATAAAATCTGATGTGAAAAAACATAGATCAGAATGATCAGTACGCCGCCAATGATATAATTCAGCCAAATCCCAACGCGAATGACCTGCTTTAAGCGGTCAAACTCGTTTGCTCCGATCGATTGCGCAGCGAAAATAGAAACCGCAATACCAAGGCTGACGGCCGGCATCTGTACATAGCTGGCCACCTGGTTGACCACTCCGTATGCAGCTGTTGCATTAGAGCCGTAATGATTGACGAATGAAATAACCGCTATCTCTGATAATGAGACAAGAATCATATTGATGCTTGCTGGGACCCCAAGACGCAGCAGGAGAACCAGCAGTTCCTTATCCATTTTCAAATAACGACGCACTGTTTTATCAAATTGCAGCGGGTGTTTTCGCTTTCGTAAATACACCATTAACACGAGAAAAGTCGCAATCGTGGAAATGACAGTTGCATATGCCGAGCCGTATATGCCCAGTTTCGGAAAACCAAACATGCCAAGGATTAAAACAGGCAAAAGCGCGATGTTGATGACCGTGCTCACAATCAGCGTATAAAACGGTGTCTTGGAATCTCCTGTTCCGCGCAAAAAGGTAGTATATGCAAAATATAAAAACATAAACGGCATAGCATAAAATAAAATACGTGCATAGTTAGCGCTGACATGAATGACATTTTCAGGTGTTCCCATTAAACGAAGGATATCCAGGGTGAAAATACTGCCGATAACGGCTAACACAACGCCTAATAAAAATGTAAACGTGAGTGTCGTCCCGACAACAGCCTTTAGCCGTTCCTCATTTTTCGCTCCGTAAGCTTGTCCTATCAGAATCGAACTTCCTGAACCGATCCCAATCGTAAATGAGATTAAAAGAAAAAATAACGGGAAAAAGGATGATACAGCTGCCACTGCATCAACACCGAGCCATCTGCCTACAGCCATCATCCCGACTAGCTGGCCGACTGATTGCAGCACATTGCTCAGCAGAAGCGGCACTAAAAAGAGTGACATCGACCGCCAAACTGATGGTTTGCTTTTCTTTTGAGTTACAAGAGGTTCTTGTGATGTTTCCATATTAAAGGACTCCTTTATTTGAAATCGTTTTTAAACATGCCCTCATTTTTTGACAAAAACAGGATATGTAACATGTTATTATTCATCACTGCACTTATGAAACCCTTCCCGATTCTTCTAATTTTACACATCTTTTTAGCTTATGAAGAATAAACTAGCAAGTAATGGCGTATTTTTTGTGAGTAAAAGAATAAAAAATAATTTATGCAAAAGTATTGTAATCTATCCGTAATTATTGTAACATTTGTAACATAAGAGAAAGAGATTTTGAAGGAGAGAGCGATAATGAAAAAATGTCTTCTATTTCTAACAACCATTGCACTTATTCTGTCATTAAGCACAAATGCATTTGCGAAAAATACATCAGGCGATTTATCACAAAAACAAGCATTACAGTTGGCATTATCCGCTAGAGAACATTTTTGGAACACCATGAGCGGCCACAATCCGAAGGTGAAAAAAGCAGTTTGCCCATCAGGCACATTCGAGTATCAAAATCTTCAATATGTATACATGTGCAGTGATCTAGGCACTAAAGCAAAAGCGGTGAATTATTTAACTCCTATTTTTACAAAAACAGCAATCGAAAAAGGCTTTAAAGATTATCATTTCACTGTTTCAAAAGGAAAACTTGCTGTTCCAATCGGTGACGGAGACAATCTTTTGAATTGGAAAAAATCAACTGCTAAACTGATCTCTAAAAAAGGCAGCACAATCACATACGAATTTACTGTCCCTACATTAGACGGATCCCCTTCTGCAAAACGGAAAGTGACATTTGTGAAAGAAAATAAAAAATGGAAAGTCAATCAATTTGACGCAGTTATATAAGAAAAACGCCCGGTATAAGCGGGCGTTTTTTATTTGGTTTGCATAAAGAAAGACAACAGGCGAAAAGTGCCTGTTGTCTTTTTGTGAATATAACGCTCTAGGAGAGATTCGAACTCCCGACCTGCAGTTTAGGAAACTGCTGCACTATCCGCTGTGCTACTAGAGCTTTTGGTATTTATATAGTAGCTCTGATGATCAATATTTTCAAGCGATTTGTATTAAAGCCCTCCAAAAACCTTATATGCGGCTCTTGTCGTATCTTCATCAATACCGATATACCGCATTGTAATTGATGGTGATGAATGATTCAGTATTCTCTGCAGCTCGGCGATGTCTTTCGTTCGCTGATAAAAATGATAGCCAAACGTTTTCCGGAGTGTATGCGTCCCTATCTCCTCAAGTCCGCACGCTGCAGCGGCCTCTCTTAAAATTCTGTAGGCCTGAATGCGGGAAATCGGCTTCCTGGTCCGCACTGATTTAAAAAGATATTCGTTTTCCTTCATGTCTTTCGTATACTCGTATATTTCCTGTTTCAGCGATTCTAAAATAAGAATCTTTCTTTTCTTTTTCGTTTTGCTTTCAGTCGCCCATAAATGATCTTTATTTTGAACGTCCTTCACTTGCAGCGGCAGAATATCAGAAATACGGAGCGCGCTGTTGATGCCGAAAATAAACAGAAAATAATCCCGCTTGTTTTTGTTAAGCAAATACTGTTTGACTTCTTGGATTTTCTCTAGACTGCGAATCGGCTGTACAATATGCATCAAAAAACTCCTTAAAAACCGTTATGTAACATTTTGAGGTCTATGTTACTATTATAGCTGAAAAACGTTGAATGTCAAAGTGCGGCGGCGTTTATGTAACATAATATACATAGTGTTACATAAGCTTTTAAAAAAGCTTCTTCCAACCTTCACCCTATAAAATAAGCTTTAAAGCCTCTTATAAAGCTTTTAACCTCTTGGATACTTATCCCCCTACTAATCATCAAAAAACCTCTTAAAATGAAATCTGACACTCCCAATTTTCTGGAGCTTCCGCAAAAATATACAAAAAAAGACACAATTTCAAATTGTGTCCTAATCCTCATCCTTTACATCAATATCTTCCGGGATCGGTTCATTTAATATTTCCTGCACAAGTGCTTTGTAATTCTCCAGCTGTTCGAGATGCGTTTTGAACTGTTCCTTATAAATCAAAAATTGCTCCCCGTCATGAACGGCTCTGATTTTCCCTTCGAGCACCAAGCTTTTAATATAATCCTCTGAAAGATTTGTATATTCTGCTGTTTCTTCAATCGTTAAATACATATAGCAGTCCCTTCTTAATCCGTATGCTGATTCTAATATAGCACATGGCTCATATCAATATAATCAATTCTGCACAGAAAAACGGCATTATGCACTATATAATATACCATTTGTCACTTGTGAAAACGCTGTAATTTTTTTACGCTAAGATTGTAACAATACAGCTTCATATAGGAGGGAGAACATGAAAAGAACGTGGAACGTCTGTTTAACAGCTCTGCTTAGTGTTCTGTTAGTCGCTGGAAGTGTCCCTTTTCACGCGGAAGCTAAAAAACCGCCCAAAAGCTACGATGAGTACAAACAAGTAGATGTTGGAAAAGACGGCATGGTTGCGACCGCACATCCTCTTGCTTCTGAAATCGGTGCTGATGTGCTGAAAAAAGGAGGAAATGCTATTGACGCAGCGGTTGCCATTCAATTTGCACTCAATGTAACAGAGCCGATGATGTCAGGTATTGGCGGCGGCGGTTTTATGATGGTGTATGACGGAAAAACGAAGGATACAACGATAATCGACAGCCGTGAGCGTGCTCCAGCAGGCGCAACTCCTGATATGTTTCTGGACGAAAACGGCAAAGCAATTCCTTTCTCTGAACGTGTAACAAAAGGTACTGCCGTTGGTGTTCCAGGCACTCTGAAAGGGCTGGAAGAAGCCTTGGATAAATGGGGAACCCGTTCGATGAAGCAATTAATTACCCCTTCTATTAAACTCGCTGAAAAAGGCTTTCCGATTGATTCGGTGTTGGCAGAGGCCATTTCTGATTATCAGGAAAAGCTTTCACGGACTGCCGCAAAAGATGTATTTTTACCAAATGGCGAACCGCTTAAAGAAGGAGATACCCTTATTCAAAAGGATTTGGCTAAAACATTTAAGCTTATTCGCTCCAAAGGCACTGACGCTTTTTATAAAGGAAAATTCGCCAAGACGCTTTCTGACACTGTCCAGGATTTCGGCGGATCAATGACAGAAAAAGATTTAGAAAATTACGACATTACAATTGATGAACCGATTTGGGGAGATTATCAAGGCTATCAAATCGCTACTACTCCTCCTCCAAGCTCCGGCGGTATTTTCTTATTGCAAATGCTGAAAATCCTTGATCATTTTAACCTTTCACAATACGATGTCCGCTCATGGGAAAAATATCAGCTGCTTGCTGAAACGATGCATTTGTCATATGCCGACCGTGCGTCTTACGCAGGTGATCCCGAATTTGTAAATGTTCCTCTCAAAGGCCTGCTTCACCCCGATTATATTAAAGAACGCCAGCAATTAATCAACCTAGATCAAGTGAATAAAAAACCGAAAGCCGGTGACCCTTGGAAATACCAAGAAGGATCAGCAAACTATAAACAAGTTGAACAGCCGAAAGACAAAGTAGAAGGCCAAACAACCCACTTTACAGTTGCTGACCGTTGGGGAAATGTTGTTTCTTATACAACAACAATCGAACAGCTATTCGGAACGGGTATTATGGTCCCTGATTACGGTGTTATTTTAAACAATGAATTAACGGATTTTGATGCGATACCAGGCGGAGCTAACGAAGTACAGCCAAACAAACGGCCTTTAAGCAGCATGACCCCGACGATTTTATTTAAGGATGACAAGCCTGTCCTCACGGTTGGATCTCCTGGCGGGGCCACAATTATTTCATCCGTTTTGCAAACCATTCTCTACCACATTGAATATGGTATGGAATTAAAAGCAGCTGTTGAAGAGCCGAGAATTTACACAAACAGCATGAGCTCTTACCGTTACGAAGACGGAGTTCCTAAAGATGTCCTCAGCAAGCTAAACGGCATGGGCCACAAATTCGGCACAAGTCCGGTGGATATCGGAAACGTGCAAAGTATATCGATCGACCATGAAAACGGCACCTTTAAAGGTGTAGCTGATTCAAGCAGAAACGGCGCGGCGATCGGCATTAATTTAAAACGTAAATAAATAAAAAACTGTACTCGCTTCAAATGAGTACAGTTTTTTCATGCAGATCTTTAAAATAAAAACTGACAAACGTCTTTATTCTGCTAATGCACGTCTATCTTCATCTTTTCATTTCGTTTATCTCATCAAGAAATGTCTGAAACGCACTCGTAATAAAAAAGTCTTTCCTGTATATAAAGACGATCTCTAAGTCTTGATATGATGGTGGCAGCTGATGAATCCATACATTTGTACGATGCTCGGAGCCGTCAACAGCGGACTTTGGGAGCAGCGCCGTACCCATCCCGGCGGAAACACCTTTTATAATAGCCTCCAATGTGCCAAACTCTATGATTTTTTGATTGTGTATGCCTGCTTCCTCTAGTAATCTTTTGACCCTGTCACGATGAGAACAGCCAGCCCCAAAAAAGAGCATCGGCTGCTGAAGCATGTCTTCTGCCGTCCCTTCTCGTGATGAAATCAAAACTAATTCATCATGGGAGACATGGAGTTGTCTAACTGCAGCGTGTTCAACCGGCCCATATACAAAAGCGCCATCAACTTTATGATCAAGAACCTGTTGAATCAAATGATGCGTATCAGCTGTGTTCACTGATAAATCCACTTCAGGAAAACGCCTGAGGAAGGATGCTGCATGCTCAGGCAGATGCGTTACCGCCATTGTTTCCAGTGATCCGATCCGCAAAGGCCCTTTTGGTTGCCTGCTCATTCGGGTCGATTTTTCAGCTTGGTCTAACAGCGATAATACTTGATCTGCATATTGTAAAAGATTTTCTCCTGCAGCAGTCAGCTTCATTCCCCGATTCGTTCGATGAAAAAGCCTGATATTCAAATCTTCCTCAAGGTTATGCACTCTGGCTGTCACATTCGACTGAACATAATTCAGCATTTGGGCTGCTTTCGTTATGCTTCCTTCGCGAGCAACAGCCTGAAAAATCTTTAAATCTCCGCTTTCCACGCGCTCTCACCTGCTTGCTATGATGAAAAGTGATATTGGCTATCATATTTGTTCATTTTACTCGAAGAAAACCGCTATGTAAAATATGTAAAGATATGAAAATACAATTAATGAGGAGGCAGACAGCATGAAAGCTGTAATTCACAACGGAAAAGCCGGTCTTCTGGGGTTATCAGTTCAGGACGTTCCATCAACAAAGCCTGGATACGGAGAGGTAAAGGTTAAATTAAAATCTGCAGGCCTGAATCATCGTGACTTGTTTCTTATGAAAAACAAATCTGAACAAGATCCTCACATGATACTGGGTTCTGACGGCGCGGGTATCATCGAAGAGATTGGTGAAGGCGTGAAAAATGTTACTGTTCAGACAGAAGTAGTCATTTTCCCGACATTGAACTGGGATTTGACAGAAAATGTTCCACCTGTACCTGAGATTCTGGGAGGTCCTTCGGACGGAACACTTGCTGAATATGTGATCATTCCTTCACAAAATGCAATCAAAAAACCTGCTTATTTATCTTGGGAAGAAGCGGGCGTTTTACCTTTATCCGCTTTAACTGCATATCGGGCTCTGTTTACAAAGGGGCAATTAAAAAAAGGCGAGCATCTATTGATACCCGGCATCGGCAGCGGTGTAGCAACCTACGCTTTATTTATGGCTAAGGCGATTGGGGCAACAGTAAGCGTGACCTCCCGCAGTGAGGAGAAAAGAAAAAAGGCGCTGAAATTAGGTGCTGATTACGCATTTGACAGCTACAGCAATTGGGATGAGCAGTTGCAGGGAAAAAAGATAGATGTTGTTCTTGACAGCATAGGACCTGCCCTCTTTTCGGAATACTTCCGCCATGTAAAACCAAATGGCCGTATTGTCAGCTTTGGGGCAAGCTCAGGGGATAATCTCAGTTTTCCGGTGCGTTCTTTATTCTTTCCTCAGGTCAATGTTTTGGGAACCTCGATGGGAAGCGGTGAGGAATTTCAAGCTATGCTCGCTTTCATTGACAAACATAAGCTGCGGCCTGTAATTGACCGGATATATCCTTTAGAAAAAGCATGTGAAGCATATAAAAGAATGCAGGAAGGCAGACAGTTTGGAAACATCGGGATCGTAATGGAATAAAAAAAGAAACCGGCTGGCAGCCAGACCGGTTTCTCTTATATGATAATCCCCTTTATTTACGGAAGAACTGAACTCCCCATCAAATATCGATCCACTTCACGCGCCACTTCACGGCCTTCATTAATCGCCCATACGATTAAGCTTTGCCCTCTTCTTGCATCCCCTGCGGCGAATACACCATCGATATTTGTTTGATAATCCCCATATGCTGCACTGATTTTGTTATTTACTGAATTAACACCGAACTGTTTCAACAGCGGCTGTTCTGTGCCTTCAAAGCCGATAGCGATAAAGACAAGCTGAGCAGGCCATACTTTTTCCGTTCCAGGCAGCTCGCGGAACTCGTATTTTCCATGCTCATTTTTCACTTTTTCCATTTGGATGGTATGAAGCTCTTTCAGCTTTCCGTTTTTATCCGCGACCATTTTTGTCGTTTGAATGGAGTATTCTCTCGGATCTCTTCCGAATTTTGCTTCTGCTTCCTCGTATGCATATTCAAGCGTAAAGACGTGTGGCTGTTCAGGCCACATATTGTCATTCGTGCGGGCTGGCGGAAGTTTCGGGTGTTTGCCGAATTGGTGCACGCTTTTGGCTTTTTGACGCAGAGCGGTAGCCACACAGTCAGCTCCTGTATCTCCGCCTCCGATTACGATGACATCTTTCCCTTTGGCATCAATGAATTGCTTGTCTTTAAAATTAGAATCTAAATAGCTTTTTGTTGCAAGTGTGAGGTAGTCCATTGCGTAATGGACTCCTTTTGAGTCGCGTCCTTCGATTAAGAGGTCCCGCTGTTTTTGAGCGCCTGTGCATAAGATCACAGCATCAAATTGCTCCTTTAGCTCATCAGCTGTAATGTCAACACCGATTTCTGTGTTCGTGACAAAATCAATTCCCTCTTGCGTCAGCAATTTAATTCGGCGTTCTACAATGCCCTTCTCAAGCTTCATGTTTGGAATGCCGTATGTTAAAAGGCCGCCCGCTCTGTCTGCTCGTTCAAAAACAGTGACGGAATGTCCCGCTTGATTCAGCTGGTCAGCACTCGCCAGTCCGGCTGGGCCTGACCCGACGATGGCCACTTTTTTGCCTGTTCGTTTTTTTGGAATTCTAGGTTGAATCCAGCCGTTCTCAAATCCTTTATCGATAATGGTCCGCTCGATGTTTTTAATTGATACGGCCGGATCTGAAATCGCTAAAGTGCATGATCCTTCACAAGGAGCGGGGCATACCCGCCCTGTGAATTCAGGAAAGTTGTTTGTTTTCAACAGACGTTCCAATGCTTCCTTCCATCTGCCCCGGTAGACAAGATCATTCCATTCAGGAATTAAGTTGTAAATCGGACAGCCGGATGTAAATCCGTTAATGTCCGCACCGATCTGGCAAAACGGTGTACCGCAATCCATACACCGCGCCCCTTGCCGTTTCGATGCTTCTTCTGAAAAAGGAGCAGAATATTCTTTCCAATCCTTTAAGCGAGTGAGAGGGTCCCGCTCCGCAGGTTTTTCTCGTTTGATCTCCATAAATCCAGTTGGTTTCCCCATGTTCCTCTCCCCTTCCTTACTGTACTACCGCTTGTTTTTGTCCCGATGCTGCTGTATTCTGCTTTGGCTTCGTGTTGGCCTCAAAAGCGAACATGATGGCTTCTTCATCTGATAAACCTGCAGCTTTTTGCTCTTCGATGCTTGCGAGCATTTGTTTATAGTTTTTCGGAATGACTTTGACGAATTTTTTCACACTGTCTTCCCATTGATCTAGCAGATCTTCTGCTTTTTGGCTGTTTGTATACGCAGTATGTCTTTCAAGCATTGCTTTGATTTGCTGGATTTCTTTCTCATCCTCTAATGATTCAAATAAAATCATCTCAAGGTTGCATTTGCGTTTAAACGCTTTGACATCTTCGGTCAGTACATAAGCGATTCCGCCGGACATACCTGCCGCAAAGTTTTTGCCTACATCACCGAGAACGACAACGCTGCCGCCAGTCATGTATTCACAGCCGTGGTCGCCGATGCCTTCTACAACTACGTTCACACCGCTGTTTCGAACGGCAAAGCGTTCACCAGCACGCCCGTTAATATATGCTTCTCCGCTTGTCGCACCGTAAAAAGCCACGTTGCCGATAATGACATTGTCATCCGAAGCAGAGTTGAATCCTTCTGATGACTTGACGATGATTTTTCCGCCAGAAAGCCCTTTTCCGACGTAATCATTTGAGTCTCCGTCCAAATAAAGCGTCATCCCTTTAGGAACGAAAGCTCCAAAGCTTTGGCCGGCTGATCCGGTAAAGTGCAGCTTGATTGTATCTTCAGGAAGACCTTCTTCTCCGTAACGCTTTGAGATTTCACTGCCGGTTATCGTTCCGGCTACACGATTTGTATTATTGATTTCAATCGAAATATCAGCTTCTTTTCCAGATTCGATGGCTTCTTGTACGGCCGGGAGAATTGTTGTAATATCAAGTGATTGATCAATTTTATGATTTTGCGGCGATTGGAACGTCCGCACCCCTTCAGGCTGATAAAGAAGGGTAGACAAATCAAGCTGGCTTGCTTTCCAGTGCTCCTTTGCCCGTTCACTTGCATGAAGTACATCAGTGCGGCCGATCATTTCATCAAATGTCTTGAAGCCTAACGCAGCCATGTACTCACGAACTTCTTCGGCAATGAACAGCATATAGTTCACAATATGGTCAGGATCTCCCATGAACTTTTTGCGAAGCTCTGGATTTTGTGTCGCTACACCGACAGGGCATGTATCCAAATGGCAGGCACGCATCATGACACAGCCGAGTACAACTAACGGAGCCGTTGCGAAACCAAATTCTTCGGCGCCGAGCAAGGCAGCCATCACAACGTCGCGGCCCGTCATGAGCTTTCCATCTGTTTCTAATACAACACGGTCACGAAGTCCGTTCAGCATTAGTGTTTGATGTGCTTCTGCAAGGCCAAGCTCCCACGGAAGCCCTGTATGTTTAATACTGGTTTTCGGAGAAGCGCCTGTACCTCCGTCATAGCCGCTGATCACAATGACATCTGCAGTCGCTTTGGCAACACCTGCAGCGATTGTTCCTACACCTGCTTTTGACACCAGCTTTACGCTGATTCTTGCGTCACGGTTGGCATTTTTCAAATCGTGGATCAGCTGGGCTAAATCCTCAATCGAATAAATGTCATGGTGTGGCGGAGGTGAGATTAATCCGACACCTGGCGTTGACCCACGGACATCGGCAACCCATGGATATACCTTGTTGCCAGGAAGCTGCCCGCCTTCACCCGGCTTAGCACCTTGAGCCATTTTAATCTGCAGCTCATCAGCATTGACGAGGTAATGGCTTTTGACACCAAACCGTCCGGATGCAATTTGTTTGATCGCACTTCTTCTATCATCGCCGTTCTCATCTGGAACAAAGCGTTTGGGATCTTCTCCGCCTTCACCGCTGTTGCTTTTTCCTCCAAGACGGTTCATTGCGATTGCTAAAGCTTCGTGCGCTTCCTTACTCAAGGACCCGAATGACATCGCACCCGTTTTAAAACGTTTGACAATCGATTCAGCGGATTCAACCTCCTCCAACTTCAAAGGCTTGCGGTTTCCGTCAAATGCGAACAAGTTCCGCAAAAATCCGATGCGTTCTTCATCAGCCGCTTTTGTATACTGTTTAAACAGATTGTAATCATTTCTGCGGCACGCCCATTGCAAAGTATGAATCGTTTTCGGATTAAACGCATGATGCTCTCCGCCATTTCTCCATTGGAAGTCACTTCCCGGTTCAAGCGTTTTGCTGTAATCATCCTGATACGCTTCCCGGTGGCGGCGCTGTGCCTCTTCTGCAATTGTTTGTAAATCGATGCCGCCTAGCTGTGATGCAGTACCTGAGAAATAGCGGTCGATCACATCGCGGCTGATTCCTACCGCCTCAAAGATTTGTGCGCCTCTGTAGCTTTGCACAGTTGAAATTCCCATCTTGGACATCACTTTTACGACGCCCTCAGTAATGCTTTTTCCATATTTGCTAACCGCTTCTTCATAGCTGATATCCAAACGGCCTTCATCAATTTCCTGCTTGTAGGTCGCATAAGCGAGATAAGGGTTAATCGCATCTGCGCCATAACCGATTAACGCTGCAAAGTGATGCACTTCACGTGCTTCTCCCGATTCCACAATAATGCTGACCTTCGTACGCAGCCCTTTGCGGATTAAGTGCTGGTGCAGTGCGCTTACTGCCAGAAGCGGCGGAATTGGTGTCAGTCGTTCGTTCATCTTTTTGTCTGATAAAATTAACAAACTTACGCCTTGGCTGATGGCTTTCTCTGCCTGTGTGAACATGTCCTTTAAACCGCGTTCAAGATCCTCTGAAAACAGCACATCAATTTTTTGGCTTTTTAAATCAGGATGAACAATCGTTTTCAATGCGTAAAACTGTTCATTGGATAAAACAGGTGTATACAGTTTAATCCGGCGAACATTTCGTTCACTTGGATGAAGAAGATCGCCTTCCGCACCGAGCCAAGTCATCGTTGAAGTGACAAGCTGCTCACGAATCGCGTCGATTGGCGGGTTCGTTACTTGTGCAAACAGCTGTTTAAAGTAGTTAAACAGCGATTGCGCTCGGTCAGAAAGTACAGCAAGCGGAGCGTCATTCCCCATTGAACCAAGGGGATCTTTGCCTTCTTTAATAACAGGAATTAGATACTTTTGGATATCCTCATATGTGTATCCGAATGCCTTCTGGCGAGTAAGAAGATCACTAAATTGTTCTTCTTCTCTTGACTCCGGATCAGGATTTACTTGTACAAGCTCTTCTTCAAGCCATTTTTGGTACGGATACTCAGTTGCAATTTGTGTTTTGACTTCCTCATCGGAGATAATACGGCCTTCTTCCAGGTCGATTAAAAGCATTTTCCCAGGCTCAAGGCGGTTTTTATATAAAACGTTCTCCTGTTCAACTTCAATAACGCCTACTTCAGATGAGAAAATAATATAATCATCTTTTGTGACATAATAACGGGCCGGACGGAGACCGTTCCGGTCAAGGATCGCCCCGATTTGTTTACCGTCAGTAAATGAAATAGCTGTCGGTCCGTCCCAAGGCTCCATCAGGGAGCTATGGTACTCGTAGAACGCCCTTTTTTCCTTGGACATATGCGTATTTTCCGTCCAAGGCTCTGGAATGAGCATCATTGCCGTATGTGCCGGTTTGCGTCCAGCCATCACAAAAAACTCAAATGCGTTATCCAAAATGGAAGAGTCACTGCCATCAGCATTGAGAATCGGCAAAATCTTGTTTAAGTCCTCACCGAAGCTTTCAGAAACAAATTGCTGCTCACGTGCTCTCATCCAGTTGATATTTCCGCGAAGGGTGTTAATTTCACCGTTGTGAACCAAATAGCGGTTAGGATGCGCTCTTTCCCATGTAGGGAATGTATTGGTACTGAAGCGTGAATGAACAAGCGCAAAAGCAGAAACGAATGCTTCGTCTTGCAGATCAGAATAAAATGCATCAACCTGTTCAGGTGTTAAAAGGCCTTTGTAAACAATGGTCTGGCTTGAAAGACTGGCAAAATAAAAATCAAGACCTTCCGTTACTCCCCAATTTTCAGCCTGTTTACGAATGACATACAATTTTCGTTCAAAAGATAAATTGTCCTTTAGATCAGAACTTGCGCCGATAAATACCTGACGGACAAACGGACAGCTTTTTTGCGCCACTGTTCCGATTTTTCCGACATTTACAGGTACAGTTCTCCATCCAAGAACGACTTGGCCTTCTTGTTCAATTAGTGCATTGATTTGCTTTTCAATTTTTTTTCTTTCATCTTCCTTCTGTGAGAAAAAGACCATTCCTACCCCGTAACGTTCTTTTTCTGGCAGATTGATGTTTTTGCACTCTTTTCTAAAGAAAGCATCAGGGATTTGAACCAGTAAGCCGGCTCCGTCTCCTGTATCCGGATCACTGCCTTGCCCTCCTCTATGGTCTAGCTGGCAAAGCATCTTAAGTCCTTGTTTGACAATGTCGTGAGTCTGCTTGCCCTTTAAGTGTGCATATAGGCCGATTCCGCATGCATCATGTTCAAATTCAGGACGGTAGAGACCTTGAGCTTTTGGCATTTGATTGTACGTCATAATTCCTCTCCCCCGATCAATTTCCGATAATACCGGTCATAAAATCTAACAACTCTATAATCATTGTAGGTTTTCAAAACGATATAAACAATATATAATTTAGATCAAAAGAATCTCAAAATGAGATAGATGGATGTGAGACAAACATGGAGCTGCGCCAACTGCGTTATTTTATGGAGGTGGCTGAAAGAGAACACGTTTCAGAAGCCGCTGATCATTTGCATGTGGCCCAATCAGCAATCAGCAGACAAATTGCCAATCTTGAAGAAGAATTAAATGTGACCTTATTTGAGCGTGAAGGGAGAAATATCAAACTCACGCCAATCGGAAAAGAATTTTTAATTCATGTGAAAACGGCGATGAAAGCCATTGATTATGCGAAAGAGCAAATTGATGAGTATCTTGACCCGCATCGCGGAACGGTAAAGATCGGCTTTCCTACAAGCCTCGCCAGCCAGCTTTTGCCGACTGTCATTTCAGCGTTTAAAGAAGAATATCCGCACGTCGAATTTTTGCTGCGCCAAGGCTCCTATAAGTTTCTGATTGAAGCTGTCAGAAACCGCGATATTGATCTGGCCTTATTAGGGCCGGTGCCGACGAATTTCTCTGACATAACGGGAAAAATATTATTTACTGAAAAAATTTACGCGCTTGTTCCATTAAATCATCCGCTTGCTAAACAAAAAACGGTTCATTTAATCGATTTGCGCAACGACCAATTTGTATTGTTCCCGGAAGGATTTGTACTTAGAGAGATGGCAATCGATACTTGCAAACAAGCAGGCTTTGCTCCTCTCGTTTCCACGGAGGGTGAGGATTTGGATGCGATCAAAGGGTTAGTGTCCGCAGGAATGGGCGTTACCCTTCTGCCTGAAAGTACTTTTGCTGAAACAACACCTCGTTTTACTGTGAAAATTCCAATTGAGTTCCCTCAAGTAAAACGGACTGTCGGAATCATTAAACCGAAAAATAGAGAGCTTGCGCCTTCCGCGAATGATTTTTATGAGTTTGTCATTCAATTTTTCTCTAAGCTGGAGCAGTATCAATAAAAAAAATGAACCCGAGCTTCTATATAGAAGCTTCGGGTTTTTTTCTGCAAATTAATTTACAGGTAAAGAAAAATCCACATGGCAAACAAATGCTTCTTGATCAATTAGAGCTCTATTTGTCAGTTCCTTTTTCTTTTCCGGTTCTTGAAGCTGTACAGAAGAGTAATTGACGATTCCAAGGCCGATTTCCGTCCCTTTTGAATCCATCAGCCGAACAACTGAACCGCTTTTGAATTTCCCTTTAATCTTCTGTACACCGTCTAGGTATAAACTCGATTGTCCGTTTGTTATTTTTCGTGAACAATCATCTGATAAAATCATTTCACCTTCCGGACCGGAATTAAAAGCGATCCATTGCTCCTTTTGATTCAACGGAAGCGTTCCTTCTGCTTCAAAATAGGTGCCTTCCGCCTGTTCATGAACGGCGTGGTATAAAATATCGCCAGCATCTGCCTGACCTAGGAAACCTTTAATGCCAGACGCCATTACGATTTTAAACGCATCAAGCTTAGAGCGCATGCCGCCGGTGCCAACGATGCTTCCAGTGTCACCTGCGCATGCTTCGATGTCAGGTGTTATTTCACTCACCCGCTGTATCTTTTTCGCTTCTGGATTTGTGCGCGGATTGCCGTCATATAATCCGTCTATATCTGATAAAATCACAAGCATATCTGCATCAATCAATCCTGCGACTTTTGCTGCGAGCGTATCATTGTCGCCAAACTTGAGCCGATTGACGGTAACTGTGTCATTTTCGTTTATGATCGGGATGATGCCGCGCTCGAGCAGTACATTCATTGTATTCCTGACATTGTTGTATCGATATTCATCAGAAAAATCGCTTCTCGTAATTAAAATTTGGGATGCGACATAGCCGTGTGCCAAAAACAGCTTTGAATAAGCCTCCATTAGCAATCCCTGGCCGATTGAAGCTGATGCTTGTTTTTCTGGAAGCTTCTCGGGCCTTTGGATAAATCCGAGCTTCCGATATCCCGCCGCCACTGCGCCTGAGGAAACCAAAATCACTTCATAACCGGCGTCTTTGAGTTTGACGACCTGGTCGACCAACGCTTCTAATTTTCGAATGCTGATTTCTCCATGAAGGCTTGTTAATGAACTGCTTCCAATCTTCACAACGACTCTTTTCATGCTTGTATCAGGCGTCACTTTATCACTCCTGATAGCGGCGCTGCAGTTTTTTCGATATCTTCGCTGATTTCCTTTGAACGCTTAGCCGCATGCTTTATTGCTTGAGAAATCGCTTCTCCGCCGCCGCTCTTTTTCAAGGCTTGCAGCCCCGCTGCTGTCGTTCCGTTCGGTGACGTGATATTATCTCTTAAGATCTCAGGATGTTCTCCTGTTTCCATGAGCATTTTTGCGGCACCTAAAAGTGTCTGTGCGCCGATGCTTCGAGATAACTGTTTATCGAGGCCCGCTTCCTCGCCTGTCTTTTCAATGAATTCCATTAAATAATAAAAATACGCGGGTCCGCTGCCTGCAATTCCGGTGAATATATCCATTTGATTTTCTTGGATTGTATAGACTTCGCCCATGCATCCGAGCAATGCTTCGGCCAGCTTCTTCAGGTCTTCCGACACATATTTGCCAAGGGCAATAGCTGTTGCAGAAGCGCCAATCATACTGGAAGTGTTGGGCATCACTCTGACAACCGGCTGTTCATTAAGCAATGATTGTTCAATAAAAGAGGTAGTTATGCCGGCAAGGACCGACAATATTAATTGATGGGGTTGAATACGTGATTTTAGTGATGACAGAGCGTTTTCGGCGTCTTTTGGCTTCATTGCCAAAATGAGCACATCCATGTCTTCAATACATAGTTGGTTCGGCAAGGCGCCTTTAATGCCATATTGAAGTTCAAGTTCAGTTAATCGCTCTGTATTGCTGCGGTTTGTAACGCAGATGTTTTGTTTCGGGATTTTGTTGGCTCGAACGATACCTGATATCATTCCTTCCGCCATAGATCCTGCTCCTATAAAGGCTACTTTCTTTTGATCAAAGATCGGTAACATCTCCTTTGTTCGCTTTTTTGTTCGCATTTTCACACGTTTAAAATGTTACCACGTGAGGAAATGATGTCAAGTTTGAAGGCCATTATTGATTTGTATTGTTTCTTTTCGACAAATATGTATAATGAAAAGCAGAAAACACCCGGTTCACACTGCTGCGCCGGGTGTTTGTTTCTATTAAAAATTATCTGAGAGAGCTTTTTCAATCAGTTTTTTACAGCGATCCAGCTCTACCTTCAGCTGTTTTTTATATAGCTTGGCAGCTTCGTAATCTTTAAATTGATAGAGGACGACTTCCTGGAGCTTAGCCCCTTCTTTTTTTACTTTAATTTGTTTTAGTATCCCGTCATCAAGAAGCTCATGCAAAGACCGGTATACTTCTGTATGATTTGGTTTAAAACCAATCTCTTTAAATTCAGACCGAAGTACTTCAAGCAGCTTTAACCCATAGAGTCTCTCTTGCTCTGTCATCGTTATCATATAAAGCTTCAAAAATGCGCGCTGTTTCACTAAAAAGCCTGTTGAACTCCTTTTTTCTTCTTTCATCATATGCACTCCTTCTTCTGTCACTGACAACACTATGTACTAAATATTCAATTTTCTTTTATTGTTTTCCTTCTTTATATTAAAGACTGATAGTCCAGTTATTTCATGTTTACTGATTATAGGTGTAGCGGAAAAAATAAATTTCGACTGAACATTTGGTACATAGTTTTCTTAGTTCTATTATAGCCTGCATTTACTGCTATCTTCAATTTAAACGATTGCCAGGGTTTACATATCTCATTTTACCGGTACGGATTTCATTCAAATAAAAAAACCTGTCGAAAGACAGGTTTTCATTTTTAAGGATTTGTTGACCATAATCCCGCTGTTTTGATGAAAATACGAGGATCTAATTTCAGTTGTGCCACCATGTACTCAGCAAGATCCTCAGGCTGCATAACTTTTTCAGGATTACCGTCTGTTAAGTTCAATTCGATAGACATATCACTAGCGACAGTGCTCGGCGTTAACGCGCTGACTCTGATATTATGTTTTCTCACTTCTTGCATAAGAGACTCTGTTAACCCGAGAACGGCAAATTTAGAAGCGCTGTAAGCACTTGTTACAGCAGCTCCTCTTTGGCCCGCTGTAGATGAAATATTAATGATGTCTCCGGCTTTGCGTTCGATCATTTCCGGAAGCACCGCGCGAGTGACATGGTACACACCCATTAGGTTGACTTGAATAATATTTTCCCACTCATCAGCTGACAGATCTAAGAAACCGCCAAATTTGCTGATGCCGGCATTATTAATGAGGATATCGATATCACCGAGCTGTTCCTTCACTTGAGCTACAGCTTGGTTAACCTGATCGGCATCTTTTACATCTGCAGCAGCAAATGCAGCTTTTACACCAAGCGCTTTGACTTCTTCAGCCACTTTTTCTACATTAGCGGAAGTCCGGCCAATTAACCCGATATTCACGCCTTCTTTGGCAAGCGCCAGAGCAGTAGCGCGGCCAATTCCTCTGCCTCCGCCTGTGATTAGTGCAGTTTTATGTTGTAAACTTTGCAATTGAAGCACCCTTTCTTTGTTTACATATGTACGATATCACATTATAAGTACAATACATCCAATACGCAAATCAAACGAACTGTGTAAATATCATTTCTTCTGATTAAAAAAACGGATACAGGGTAATGACATAAGAAAAGGAGTGAACATATGATTATAGTTTATATCAGTCTTGCAGTATTAGCAGTTTCTATTATCTTCTTAGGAGTTACCGTGATCCAAAACAAGAAAAAAATAGACCCCGCACTAAAGGAGCTTTCCTCTGTTACGCAGGCTATGCAAAAACAAATCGAAGGATTAAAAACAGAAACAGAGCTGCTGACGCAAAAACAAAAGAAGATTCAGCAGGATGTCCAAATAAAAAAATACACGCTTCAGCAGACCGCAGCTGAAGTGAAAGAAGTTCCCCAAGCAGTCAAAGAGGTGTGGCAGGCAGGACATTTTAATAGCAGATAAGGATGAATGAGATCCCGTTGTTACGATCAGAATGGACAAATGGGATCTCATTTTTCGAGGAGGCTTACACATGATTATAAACCGCAGCTGCTTAAAAGAGTTCGCAGAAAAAGTACATTTTCTTCCCTCTTCACTTACAAAGTCCGATTTACTTACTGATCCATTTCGTCTCCATCAAGAAAACGAACTTGGCATCTACTATTCACCTCATAATGAATTTATCAATCGGGATGCCTCGCTTGTGATTGCCGGGATCACGCCTGGTTTTTCCCAGATGAAGACAGCGTACGAAACAGCCGCCGAAAGCCTGCTGCAAGGCGGGACTCTTGAGCAAATGGCAGTAGACACAAAAATAGCAGCGGGTTTCTCCGGATCGATGAGACATAACCTTATTACCATGCTGGATTTATGCGGGCTGCCGCAAGCTTTTGGCATTCAAAGCGCCGCAAAGCTTTTTGGAGAATTACGGCATATGCTCCATACAACTTCCGTTATTAAATATCCTGTCTTTATCCAGCAAAAAAACTATACCGGATACAAACCGGCTATCACTCATTCTCCTATCCTAAGCACTTATGCTTTTGGGCACTTCCCTGCAGAGCTTAACCATGTGACGGGACCAGCTCTTCTCATTCCGTTAGGAAAAGCGGCCGAAACAGTGTGTGAAACATTGATCAGACAGCACAGCCTCCAGAATTTGATTTGCCTTAACGGCTTTCCCCATCCATCAGGCGCGAACGGCCATCGTTTGAAACAATTCAGCAAAAACAAAGAGCAACTAGAAAGACAAATTCGTTCCTTTGCTGCATTGGTTGATTTCGCTATAGAAAAGAGGAAATAAAAGGGATATGATAAACAAAAACACAAACGTGGGGAGTGGTTGAATGTTTCCTATATTAGAAACGGATCGGCTTATACTTAGGCAAATCACAGATCAGGATGCGGAAGCCATTTTTGCTTGTTTCTCAAACGATGAGGTGACACGCTATTATGGGCTTGAAAACATGGAATCTATAGAACAGGCCATTTCAATGATTCAAACGTTTGCTGCCCTCTATCAAGAAAAACGCGGTATACGGTGGGGAATTGAAAGACGGGACACTAAAGAACTGATCGGAACAATTGGCTTTCACGCTCTGGCCCAAAAGCATAGGCGCGCGGAAATCGGTTATGAAATCATCCCGGAGCATTGGCGAAACGGATTTGCATCAGAAGTCATTTCAAAGGTCGTATCTTACGGATTTTCTGCCCTTGGACTGTCGCGTATTGGCGCAGTTGTATTTACCGATAATGAAGCATCAAATCGTCTGCTTCTAAAAATGGGGTTTCAAAAAGAAGGCGTTTTAAGACAGTACATGTATCAAAATGGGACTCCATATGATACAAATGTGTACTCTATTGTGAAACCAAGAGAATGACGGTATTCTCTTGGTCTGTGCCACATCCCTTTTCCTTTAAAAAGATAAAAAGCGCCCCTCAAACAGGGCGCTTTCTAATTAAGATGCATATTGAGGAGATGTTTCCTCCTTAACTGCTTTTTCCTCAGGTATATGAATACATTTTGTCAAGACCGCACTTGCAAGGTAAAGGGCCGCAAAGATCCAGACGACACCTTGCGCGCCGACGAGACCGATGAACAGCCAAGCGAGTGCAGGGCCGACAAACGCTGATAAACCTGCAGCTAAATTCAATACAGACATGGCTGCCCCTTTATCTTTTCCTGCCACCGTCGGCACAATTGCACCAATCGGCACATAGCCTGCCAGCAAACCGCCCCAAATAAAGCCGATCACGCTGACAACCGCTAAACTTCCGCCGGAGAAAACAGGTGCGTAGTATAATAAGACGGTGAAAATGCCGCAGCCGACTCCGCCGAACCAAATAACAGTATTTTTCCAGCCGAATTTATCGCCGACAATACCGAAGATAAGGTTAAACACAATGTTCCCCAGGAAAATCGTTCCCCAAATTTGCAGCCACACATTGGTTGAAATTCCATGCTGGGCCATGTGCATCGGCAAAAAGACTGGAAAACCATATGTACCAATGCTGTTGATGATTCTGATGATTCCGCCTGTAAGCACGCGCGGATTTGTAAATAGAATCGTAACCCCTTTTAAAAGCTCCTCGGCTGTTTCTGATCTTTTTCTTTTCTTCTTTTCAAAACGGTCTTTATTGATAAACAATGCAAAGAATGCACCGAGACATACCCAGAAAATAGAGCTCCAAAGCGTATTCAAATAACCGAACGCTTTGATCGCGTAGCTTGAGTACCAAGCGCCGAACACAAACATGCCGAGGCAATATGCAATCCAAAACCAGCCGACAGCAGTGCTCAGTTTGCTTTGCGGTGTTCTGTAAATGACCCATGTCAAGAAAGAATAAGCAAAAAGCGGGTAACCTAACCCTTTTACGAAGTAAGTCACATACATCACTGGCAGGTTCAGCTGTTCAAATCCAAATACGATAAAAGCAGCTGTACCGATCACATAAAACAACAGCCCCATAAACATCGTTCGTTTTGCGCCAAATGCTTCGAGACATACACCCGAAAACCAGGAAGCTATGGCAAGCGCAATTCCGTATATACTAAAAATGGAAGCGGACTGCTGAACGGTGAGCCCGTTTTCGATCAAAAAAGGACTGAGCCAGCCTTGTTCAAGGCCATCTCCCATCATAAACAAAACAACCCCTAAAAATCCCCAGGCAAGCCGCTTCGGTATTCCTATTTTATCCAACATATCTGTCTCCTCCTTAGATGCTATTATTCATTACCGTATTACCTTATTAAAGTTGAAAATTAAATGATTCCTCAAAACAGCAGAAATTCCGTCTTAAATTAATACTTTGCTTTCTGATCCTGAAAAAAAGCGCTGTGTTTGCTTCCATTCCTCATATAAAGCCAATTCTATCTGACAGTCCTTCGGTTCGATCACCCGGACATTTGCTGACATCTCCTCCGTTAATTGAAAGGTTTCATTGCAAATGACTGCAGCACCGACGACAGATGCCTGATGATATCCCTCTTGGACATAGACCTTTTTTTGAAGAAGATCCGCGATATATTGAGTGAGCGCTTTGCTTTGGAATCCCCCTCCGCACACCCAAACATAATCACGTTCAAACGGAGTAACCTCTGTTAAAATGTCAAAGTTCCATTTGATTGAAAATGCGATCTCTTCTAGCGCTGCACGTACAAAATGTGCCCTCTTTAAATGTGCTGACAGCGGGGCATCAAAAAGAAAACCGCCTCTCGTTAACGCATTCTTTTCAGCCGATAAATAAGAGCCGAGAGCCGCTACACATGCATGGTCTTCTTTTGCAAGTGCAGAAATCTCCTCCTCCATTACTTCGTACGTTTCATTCGGATAAAAAATCTGTTTTAATTTTTGATAATTCAAGCCGGTAATTCCCGGATTCGTTTCCACAAGCCAATGCCCTTGATCCGTATGACAGTTCAACCAGGCTTTATGTTTTGTGTCGCCATGATCCTCAGTAATTTTGGTTATTGGCGTTGTTGTCCCTGATACAATGACAATGTCCTCAAGTCCAGCTCCGGTGCTTTTGACAGCCAGCTGTGTATCCCCGCCCCCTGCTATAACCTTAGCATTTATTGAAAGGCCTAATTCGGATGCATATTCATTTGCTATCGTTCCAATTGCTGTTCCCGCTCTTACAAGAGGCGGAAGGATAGATGGAGAAAAGCCGAAAATGTCGCACATCTCTTCTGACCAAGTGTTTTGCTTCACATCAAATAGCAGGGTTTCTGTTGCCTGTGATGGTTCATATGTTAATATTCCGCTCAGTTGGTACGTCACCCAATCACTGATGCTTGTAAAGCTTGCAGTCTTTTCCCATAAAGAGGGCTGGCGCTGTTTTAATCCATAAAGCTTGAGCGCAGAAAAAAGTGCAGTTGGCAGGCGGCCTGTGCTGCTGTATATCTCTTCCCAATCGGGAATGCCCGCCTCCCACTCTCGGCCGCGATTATCGATGTTCGGCAGCCCGAGAAAAGGATTGCCGTTTTGATCAATCAAAACAATCCCCTGTCTTTGGCTCGTCGATGTCAAACCAATGATGTCAATATCACACGAACGGGATAGCGCACGTTTTGCCAAATTCATCACCTGCTTCCACAGCACCTGAGGAGAAAAATAACGGCTGTCCGGGTAAAGCGTCTCTGTGGAATACTCGATGTCCTCCCGTTCAACTGTTAGAACACTGCCAGTTACACTCACGACCGCTACCCTCGCATTGCCTGTGCCAATATCAAAAACGAGATAGCCTTTTTGTTTTTTCATTCTGTTAGCCTCCTTTCTTATCCCCCTGTTTTCAGTGCGTCCTTGTTATACATTGTCTGAATATTAAGAGTTTTTTCACCCTTCCACTTTTTGAGGGCTTTATTCAGTATCGTCACGTGATGATCCTCCACTTCAAATGTTGCTCCAGCGAGATGCGGTGTTGCCAGAACATTAGGCAATGAAATCAATTCATAATCTGATTCCTCTGGAGGTTCATGATAAAAAACGTCTAGTATCGCACCGCTGATTTTATGTTCTTTTAATACAAATAAAAGATCTTCACGGTTTACAACAACTGCTCTTGAAGTATTAACGAAAATCGCACTCTCTTTCATCAGATCAAAATATTGCCGATCTATCAGTCCGAGTGTTTCCTCAGTGCGAGGCAGATGGACAGAAACGATATCGCTGTCTGAAAACACCGTTTTAAGAGATGCTTTTTCATACAACGGATGATCGTCTTGAATGTATGGATCGTAATATTTTATCTTACAGTCAAACGCAGTCAGCAGTTTTGCAATCCTTTGCCCGACTGCGCCGAACCCAATCATGCCAACCGTTTTTCCTGTTAGCTCATTTCCTTTAAATTTGACATAAGCCTGCAGGTAATCACTGTCCCACTCTCCATCCTTCAGCCACTGATTCGAGGCGCTGGTATGGCGCAGAAAGGAAATCACATTTCCAATAAACATTTCGGCAACGGCTTGTGCATTCCGCCCTGGTGTATAAAAAACAGGTATGCCCCTTTTTGAGGCAGCTGCCACATCCACATTTGAGGGCATTCCCCTGCAAACACCGACAAATGAAAGTTCGGGAACAGAAGCAAATACGCTGTCTGTTACCTGATCAAGTTCAGTAATCAAGCCTGTCGCATTTGTTGCTTTTAGCAGCTGAATGAGTTCATCCTCCCGATATGCCCTACCTTGTTCCTTCCAAGATTGATAAGCAACTGAGCCAAACAAGTTTTCAAGCTCTTTTCGTCCTTCTTCGTTGTACGGTGCTGTAACCAAAACCGTCATGCTGCAAAACATCCTTTTCATCGTATTTTTCATAAAAAAAATCTCTTTCCGAAGATGGAAAGAGATTCATATATAGGCGCGCTCTGTTACAGGCAGACGCCGGTATAAACCTTGCTTTCCTATCTTTCAAGCTAGCGCTTGCTGGAATTGGCACAATAATGTTGCCGAGGTTTCATAGGGCCAGTCCCTCCACCTCTCTGGATAGAAAATATTGAGTATGTAATTTTCAGAATGAAGAATACGTTTATCATAAAGAAGACTCAGATTGATGTCAATCTCTTTTTTTCAGAATTGACGTTATCATCGGAAATGTTATAATTCTTACAAAATATCTAACTAGAGAGAGGAACTGGGCCATGAGATCTTTTGCCACACAACAAAACGGCATTTTCAAATCCGTTTGCTCGCTGGACTGCCCGGATCAGTGCGGATTGTTAATACATAAAAAAGACGGGAAAATCGTAAAAGTGCAAGGAGACCCTGATCATCCTGTCACAGCTGGAAACATATGCAACAAAGTCCGGAATATGACGGAGCGCATCTATGATGAAAAGCGGCTGACTACACCGCTCAAACGAACAGGTGCGAAAGGCCAAGCGATATTTGAACCGATTTCCTGGAAAGAGGCAATCGATACGATCACCTCCCGCTGGAAACAGCTGATTGATGAAGAGGGAGCTGAAAGCATACTTCCTTACAGCTTTTACGGAAATATGGGGAAATTGACAGCTGAAGGAATGGACCGCCGCTTTTTTTACCGCATGGGGTCAAGCCAGCTTGAACGGACGATTTGCAGCAAAGCGGGATCTGAAGGCTATAAATATACAATGGGCATAAGCGCGGGAATCGATCCTGAGGAAACCGTTCATACAAAACTATTTATTTTTTGGGGAATCAACGCGGTCAGCACAAATATGCACCAAATTACGATCGCCCAAAAAGCGCGAAAAAAAGGTGCCAAAATTGTCGTGATCGATGTGCATAAAAATCAAACAGGACGTCTTGCAGATTGGTTTATCCCAATAAAACCGGGAACCGACAGTGCACTTGCTCTTGGCATCATGCACATTTTATTTAAAGAAAACCTTCATGATGAAGCATTTCTGTCCGAGTACACGGTTGGCTATGAAGAGCTCCGTGAACACGTGAAACAATATGATCCTGAAAAGGTATCGACGATCACCGGTGTCAGTACCGAAGATATTTACCGACTGGCAAAAATGTACGGGGAAACCTCCCCTTCTTTTATCAGAATCGGAAACGGACCCCAGCATCACGATAACGGGGGGATGATTGTAAGGACGATTGCCTGTCTTCCGGCGATCACCGGCCAATGGCTGCACACAGGGGGCGGCGCAATTAAGCATAACAGCGGAATTTTAGAATATAACACAAATGCCTTGCAGCGGCCCGACTTATTGAAAGGGCGCACCCCGAGGTCGTTTAATATGAATCAGCTTGGCAGGGTGCTTTTGGAAACAGACCCGCCGATTCGCTCTCTATTTATTTACGGAACGAACCCTGCCGTCGTCGCGCCCGAAGCAAACAAAGTCAGACAGGGCTTGCTGCGGGAAGACTTGTTTACTGTGGTTCATGATTTGTTTTTAACGGAAACGGCTGCATATGCGGACATTGTACTGCCTGCAACATCCGCTTTTGAAAATACTGATTTTTACACCTCCTACTGGCACCATTACATTCAGCTTCAGCAGCCGGTGATTGAGAGATATGGGGAAAGCAAGTCTAACACTGAGGTTTTCCGATTACTGGCTGAAGCCATGGGATTCACAGACCAGGAGCTTAAAGATTCAGATGAAGTATTAATCCGCCAGGCGCTTGACCATCCAGATAATCCGCATTTGGCAGAGATTGATTACGATTCACTTACTAAGCATTCATTTATGAAAGCGAAACGTGAAAAGCCGCTGTTTCCGGGCGAACTTCCAACGCCAAGCGGAAAAATAGAATTATATTCAGAAAAAATGAAACAAGACGGCTTCCCTGCTTTACCGACATATACACCTCTTGTAACCGATAATGAACATCCGTTTATGTATGTTCCGGGGCCAAACCATAATTTCTTAAACTCAACATTTTCCAATAATGAAAAACACATCAAGCTTGAAAAGACGCCAAAGCTCTTTATCAACACAAAAGATGCTGAAAAACACGGAATCGTTGATGGGGCACCTGTACGAATTTGGAACAGCCGGGGAGAATGCGAGCTGACCGCTGCAGTTGGAGAACAAGTGCTGCCAGGTGTCGTTGTCAGCCAAGGATTATGGGCGGATGAACAAGGAAAAAAACAGCTTGTAAACGCGCTAACCCCAGATCGCTTGTCCGATATGGGCGGCGGCGCCACCTTTTTTTCAGGCCGTGTACAGATTGAAAAGGTTTGAAAAATAATGAAACCCGGAGTATGCCAAGCCCGTATAACATAACATCGACATAATGGAGGCATACACATGGACGTTTTTTTAGGAATTGGTATTGCTTTGGCTGGATATTTTATCGGTGAAGGCTTAAAGCAGAGGAACCAAACCAAAGGTAATGAACAAAATGATATCTTCCTAATAAAAGAACGGGATATTTACTTTTACATTGGACTTTTTTTAGGAATAACAACGACTGAAGCAAAACAGTTAGCTGGAGACATGGCAGACCTGCCTTACATCGAAATAAACGGAAAAAAATATGTCCAGAAACATATGTTAAAAGATTGGACATTCACATTAGTTGAAAAACATCAGGGTGAATAAAACAAATCTGAGGAGAGCGAGATTCATTGTCACGCTCTCCTCTGTTTAGCTGTATGGATCCTGCCACCAAAACTTTGTGCTATAAGCGCTGATAAAACGATAAACCACCATCTATGTTCTTTCCTCAAACAACTCAAGATGCCCGTTCCACAACAATAGTTTTTATATTCCTTTGATGACGTGATGTTCTTGATGAACGTATGTATCGTAAAACACTTAGAAAACCTATTCGGTTTGAATGTGTGCTCTCATTATGCCCCCATACTGCGCCTTTATCCGCGGAGGATTTTTTTAAAAAAATATGAAACCTAAAGCTTTTAGATCCTGAATTTTTATTGAACCTCCATATTTCTCCGATTGGTAAAAATTAGCCTATACACCGGAAGCTGTACGTTTATAAAGGATCAGAGAATCCCATAACCAGTAAATCACTGCAGCCGCAATACTTAACATATAATAAAAGTACGATTGCAATGTCCATGCTATTGACGCAGGTTCATTGATAACAAAAAACAGGAAAGCTGCGATAAAAGCAACCACACTGTAAATCAATAGGTACATGACATTGAAAGTTCTCGCTTTTTTCTGCAACTTCATTTGGAGCGGAACAGCAAAAAGGCCATACACCACAAAACCGTATAATAAAGCAATTGCTGCCGTAAACAATGCAATTATCATATCGCCATACATAACGAAAGAATAAAACCCTAATAACAAACCAAATGTAAGGCTGGATAGCCCTAATGTCATTAAATAATATGATGCGATTTTTTTCATTTTTTCACCCCCCTTGTTTGATTTATTCACAGTGCTGTTAGTATAAATTCACAACCTTTGTATTTCTTTTATCGAGATGTCTTCCCTAACGTGCTATACGCAATGCGCTAATAAAAGGTTTCAAAAATGACGTTCTTTTATTAGATAATACGCTGGCTGAAAACGCCTCTCCTGATTGGCCAAAGCGCGAATGAAAAAAGTGCATGAATACCTGCCCAACAGACAGAATAAGAAGAGTTGATATTTCAACACTTTTCGTAAAGGGGTGAAACCAATGAGTAAGAAAGGTATTCAAAATTCAAGTATTGAACAAATAAGAAATGACCATGAGACTGAAACAGCTTTTAAAGCAGATGATCCTAAAAAACACGGTTCCGATCCTAAAAGAACGAAATAAGTTCTTACCCCCACTAAAATATCAATAATCTGGAGGAAGTAAAGTGACTCAAAAAAACGGTGCAGACAGACCTGATGATTATAAAAGATTTTCTTCATTAGACAAGGAATATGATTTTCAGCAATCTATACGCAGCAATACTGAGACAGAAAGTGTAAACACTGAAACACAAACTCATAACAAAGAAAACAAAAATGACACAACAGATGTTGCCGGGAAATACTTTGAGCCCTCAGATTATAAAGGAAGCACGCAATTAGAAAAAGGATTGGCTGAAACTCATGAACAGGTCAGCGATGACTATTTTGAAGGGACAATCGATCAAAATTTGGACTAGCCATACAAACGGAACTAACTTAAAAGAAGTCAGTTAACTCTGTTTTTAGAAACAACCACAGTAAAAGTAGCCAACCCCCACCGAATAAGATGGGGGTTGCACGTAAGTAGCCTGTTTAATATTTAAAACGATTAATGACGGTTTGAAGTTCTTCTGCCAACTGAGATAGAGATTCTGCGGCATAGGAGATTTCCCCCATTGAATGAAGCTGTTCCTGTGATGAATTTGCAACCGCTTCTGTATTTGCTGACGTTTCTTTTGTACCAGCAGCCAATGTATGAACTGTGTGCTGAATCACTTCAACGCCTGAAGTAAGCTGTTGAGTTGCTGCTGCAACTTCTTGTATTTGAGAAGTGACCTGTTCCACCAGGTTCAGTATTTCATTGAAATTTCCTGTTGTCTCTTGAGAAAGAACAATACCTGAGCTCACATTTTCTTGAACAACTTTAATATTATTTACCGTTTCTATCGATTCGTTTTGGATGGTCGCTACCACCGATTGGATGTGGTTTGCAGATTTATTTGTTTCATCCGCCAACTTCCGAACTTCTTCTGCCACCACAGCAAATCCTTTTCCTTGCTCTCCGGCTCTGGCCGCCTCGATCGCTGCATTTAGTGCCAACAAATTTGTCTGCTCTGAAATCGTCGTGATAAGCGAAGAGATATCGCTGATTTCTGCTGTGCTCGCTACCAATGTTTGCAATCCATTGCCGGCTGAATCTACAGATTTATCAATGAATTTCATCTGGTCTAACATCTTGTTGACGGACTTAGAGCCTATTTCAGCCTTGTCTCTCATCGAAGAAGAAAGATCCGCTATGTTCCCTGTATTTGAAGCGACTGATGATATACTGTCTAATAATTCAGTGATGGATTCTGCGCTCTTTTCTGTCATTGAGCTTTGCTTCACATTGCTGTCGGCAGCCATCTGCATGGCTCGTGAAATATGTTCAGATGTTGATTTCGATTCTTCCGCGCTTGCCGATAATTCTTCAGAGGAAGCGGCGACTTGTTCAGATGAGCTGCTGATCTGCTTCACAATTTGAGTTAATGAATGAGTAAAAGAATTAAAAGATTGGGCAAGCTGGCCAAATTCATCTTTATTTTTCACAATGACTTTTTTGGTTAAATCAGCCTCGCCGTGTGCAATTTCCTCCAGCTGCTTATTTATGCTTCTTAGTGGCACCATAATGGACTTTAACAGCATTATGCTTAGAACAATGCCTAATATTACTGATATCCCTGTGACAATGATAATGAGCGATTGACTCATTTTCCCATTGCCCTGTATTTCATCCTTTAGATCCTCTACCTCTTGATCCAGGCGATCAGACAGCTTATTGACAGCCGGAGCTACGCCTTCTTTTCTTATTGTTCTTTCTTCTCCAAAATGGATGGTTTCTGCTTTTTTAGGATTTGAAGAGTAGGCTGTTACTACTTGCTGATTCAAAGCTCTATACTGAGTAAAACTTGTCTTAATGTCTTCAATATTGGATTGATACTTCTCTTCATCAATCAAGTCATTAACCCGGTCAAGGCTCTTTAAGACATCGTCTGCTTTTCCCTTCATACCCTCGTCGTATTCTTTGTCTCTGGTAATCAAGAAGCCTCTTTCATCATTTGATAACCCGGTCAATTCATATTGGATGTGTTTTATCTCTTTTTGGAATTCCATTTTGTCTTTAAGTTCTTCATTCTTTTTCACAGTAGAAGAAATCATAAATACTGAGGAGCCTCCAATTCCAATAATTGAAACAACTAATATTGATATAATCCCCAGCAATTTTGTTTTCACTTTCATGTGTCGTTTTCCCTTTCCGCACAATGTAATGGCTGAAATAAAATATGTTCAAGCGCGTTTGAATCCAATTCGCTTACGCTCATGTCCATAATATCGACACGTGTTATCAAGTTTTATAGTGATATTCTTATATGAATAAGCAAATTCTTTACGTCTCTGAACTTACAGAAAAACCTTAAGTAAAATTTGCAGTCTTTTGCGGTATGTAAGTCACTCTTATTCGTTTTTCTAAAAAAGGCTTTTCCCACCTCAAATTGGCTGAACCGGCTGTTTTCTCGAAAATATAATACAATACGCAGCATAATATGAAGGAGCGAAACTTAAATGGGGATCATCAATGGTAAAGAATTCATTGACCGATTGAATAAACTAGAAAACGAAATATGGTATGATGGCGAAAAAATAAAGGGTAACATTTCTGAGCATCCTGCATTTAAAGGAATAATCAAAACAAAAAGCTCACTTTATGAATTGCAAACAAAGGATGAGTTAATACATGAAATGACTTATTGCCTTCCTGGAGATCATAATCGAATCGGCCTTTCCTATCTCCAGCCTAAAACAAAAAATGATTTGAAAAAAAGAAGGACCATGATTGAACATTGGGCTAGACATACTCATGGAATGATGGGGAGAAGTCCGGATTACATGAATACGGTTATGATGAGCTTTGCTTCGTCAGCGGAGCTTCTAAAAGATAAAGAGAATTGCTTTCCTGAACATATACTAGATATGTATGAACAAGCTGCTAAGCATGACCTTTCCTTTACCCATACATTCATTACTCCGCAAGTGAACCGGTCACAGTCCTATTTTGGGCTAAGTGAAAAACCGATATCTGCTAAAGTCATTGATAGAACCGAAAAAGGTTTAATGATTCATGGCGCACGACTGCTTGCCACACAAGGCGGGTTGACCGATGAAATCTTGGTTTTTTCAGCGCCTAAATTTTTCTTTGAAACAGATGAAGCTTATGCTTTTTCAATCCCTTCTAATACAAAAGGCGTAAAATTCATCACAAGAGAATCATTTGTATTAAGCGACTCTTCCTTTAATCATCCCTTAAGCTCAAGGTATGAAGAAATGGATTCAATTGTGGTTTTTGATCATGTGTTAGTGCCGTGGAATCGTGTGTTTTTTTACGATAATGTGGAAGCAGCTAAAGATTTTATGACAAAAAGCTCTTTTCATGCCTTTACCTTTCACCAGGTTGTCATTAGGCAAATGATAAAAATTGAATTTCTATTAGGTGTTGCACAGCTTCTTGTCGACACCATTAATGTTTCCGAATATCAGCACATCCAAGAAAAGCTCTCAGAAATCATTGTGGGATTGGAAACAATCAAAGCCCTCATTGACAAATCGGAAAATGATGCTCAGTTAGATGAATTCGGCTATATGCGCCCCTGTTTAATTCCTCTTCAAGTCATCAGTACGATCATTCCTAAGCTATATCCTCGATTTACTGAAATCATACAATTAATTGGAGCTAGCGGAATGGTGACACTGCCTACCGAAAATGCATTTGACTCAGAGATACGGGAAGATCTTGACCAATATCTTCAAGCAACCAATACAAATGCTGAAGAACGTGTGAAAATTTTCCGTTTGGCATGGGATTTAACAATGAGTTCATTCGGAACTAGACAAACTCACTACGAAAGATATTTTTTCGGAGATCCTATTCGGATTTCAAGCAGGCTGTATACCAGTTATCCAAAGCAGGAGCAGTTGAACATGATTAAAACATTTTTACATGCAGATACAGAACATTGAAAAAACAGCGGGAAAAGATCCGCTGTTTCGTATTTTTTATTCAGGAAACTGAACATGGCCCGGTACTGTATAGGCTTTGGACGTTCCGCTTTCAGGCAGCTTTGGAATGGTGTCTTTCACAACTTTTCCGCGGATGTCAGTCATTCTGACTTTGAGAGAGCCAGTACCTAAATTCGTACTCACAAAATGGTTATAGTCCATTTTCTCCATGTTGATCCACTTACCATCCTTTTCATATTCCATTTTCATAACAGGATACTTGTGATTTCTGACTTGGATTGCTGCCCACCACCTGCTGCTGCCTTCTTTGATCCGGTACGTGAAATTGCCGGTGATTGGGGCTTTGACAACACGCCATTTAATATTGATTTTTCCGTCTTTCATATTGCCGATTTTACGGAAGGCATTAGGTGACAGATCAAGAGCTCCCCGAGCGCCTTCGGGATAAAGATCAGTAACATATACGGTTGTTTTCCCTTTTGGCCCTTCAACTTCCAAATAAGAGCCGGCAAGTGCCGCTTTTACTCCTCCGTAATTGAGATCCGCCGGATTTATTGCAGTAATCTCCATATCGGAAGGAATGGGATCCAGCAGGAAAGCTCCTCCTGAATAGCCTGACCCTGTATACGTTGCATAACCTTCATGCAGGTCGTCATATGCTGCCGAAGCTTGCGGGGAAAAACAGAAGATCGTCAACAAAACCATACCAACAAATGCACTCATGATCTTTTTCATATTTGGTCCTCCTCAAACCAGACTTCAAATGAGAATCATTATCATTATAAGACTCAATCCATCTGGTTTGAAAGAGGAAATAGATTCATAGTTGATTTTAAGGCAAATTCACTATCATTCATATATCAAATGTAGGTACTTATGAAAAAGCCAATACAAATGAACGAATGTGCACTTCAGCCGAATGTCTTATTTTTCCCTCTCAAAATTCGCATTTCAATAACGAAATGAAACAGGCTGTTGGCCTGATAACAGCTATACAGGAAAAGCTATTTTTCCCCGCTCAGTTTCAACTTAGCTGTCATCATGATGCCAAAGATCAGCACAATCGGAACCCAAATAATGAAGTGATAAAAATCAGGCTCAGCCAGAGCAACAATAATAGCCCCTACACAATACAAAATAATAGCCAGTGCTCTTAACACAGTATCTCTTAAGAAAGTCTTCTTTTGCTTCTTAAAAAACAAACGGCCGGATATATCCTCTAAAAGAGAAGCCAAAGTGCCGGTCAACACAGTTGAAGAAATACCTGCAATCCCCAGTTTTTTTGCTGCTGTAGTTTGAATCCCCATAGAAATGCTCATGAGTATAATTAGAATGTGCACAGGAACAAATGCCCGGTAAAAAGAAAGACAAGCAAAGACAAACAAAATGAATGCTTCAAGTGCGAGGGCTTTTGTCACAGCAGAAGGCCAAAGGGTATTTTCCGCCTTTCCGACCATCAATGTAGCAATGATCACGCCGCATATAAATCCGATTAGCGCAGTCAAGGAATTAAAAACAGTGACCTGAATGGATTTGCCGATAGCTAACCCCAATAATACAATGTTTCCAGTCATATTAGCTGTGAACACATGTCCCAGGCTTAAATACCCGATTACATCCACGATTCCAGCTGTTAAACATAAAAGTGATAGCAAGGTGTTTCGATAAGCTGCTGCAGTCAACGGTGTATCAATCCTTTCTTCTATTTCAATTGTTAGTATGTCTTTTGGCGCAATCTCTATTTTTTAAGTAACCCAACATTAATTAGGAAGATAGAACCTATTATTCCTTTCCATTAACTGTAATAATAATCCCCGCAAGGAAATGATTAAAATTGAAAGGAAGCATATTGTGATGAAACGACTTTGTTTATGGTTCACCGTCTTTAGCTTGTTTTTGGTTCTCTTGCCTGGAAAAGCATTAGGTGCAGTCGATTTTCCGAATACCTCAACAAATGGCCTTTTAGGTTTTGCCGGAAATGCCAAAAATGAAAAAGGCATCTCTAAAACGGGCACAACGGGTGGAAAAAACGGGCAGATTGTTTACATTCAAAGCGTAAATGATTTAAAAACCCATCTAGGAGGATCCACTCCGAAAATTTTAGTGCTTCAAAATGATCTTTCCGCATCTGCGAAAACAACAGTTACCATTGGCTCAAATAAAACACTCGTGGGCTCTTACGCGAAAAAAACGCTGAAAAATATTTATTTAACAACTTCATCAGCTTTTGGAAATGTCATTTTTCAAAATTTAACGTTTGAACACAGTCCGCAGATTAACGGAAATAATGATATCCAGCTTTATTTAGATTCCGGTATGAACTATTGGATTGATCACGTCACATTCTCAGGTCATAGCTATAATGCAAGCGGAAGCGATTTGGACAAACTCGTGTATATCGGAAAATCCGCAGATTATATCACGATCAGCAACTCAAAATTTGCGAATCATAAATACGGTTTGATTTTAGGATACCCGGATGATTCTCAGCATCAATATGACGGCTACCCCCACATGACAATCGCCAATAATTATTTTGAGAACTTGTATGTTAGAGGCCCAGGTCTGATGAGATACGGTTACTTTCATGTTAAAAACAATTACAGCAATAATTTTAACCAGGCGATTACAATTGCTACAAAAGCAAAAATATATTCCGAATATAATTACTTTGGGAAAGGCAGTGAAAAAGGCGGCATCCTTGACGACAAGGGCACTGGTTATTTCAAAGACATAGGCAGCTATCCATCACTCAACAAGCAAACCTCTCCGCTGACTTCTTGGAATCCTGGGTCAAACTATAGCTATCGTGTCCAAACGCCGGAATATACAAAAGAATTTGTCACGAAATATGCCGGATCACAAAGTACAACTCTGGTATTTGGCTACTGATATAAAAGAGGCCCTGCGTTAAAAACGCTGTGCCTCTTTTTATACTATAGGCTATTTTTAAGCGATCCTTGTAATTCCATCAAGATCCAGCGTCGGTCAAACTAAAAAGCATATGTTCTTTTCCACAATAACTTCTTAACTGGCTTTCTTATTATACCAGTTTATCGCAAGTGAAAAGAAATCATTGTTCTGAACCTGTATTAAATGAACGATCGTCCCACAAACTACTTAAAAACCCCTAAAAAGGATGATGGATATGTGCGGCAGGTTTACTTTGTACTCTGCATTTGATGATATTATTGACCAGTTTGACATCGATCAATTTTTTCCTAAAGGTGAATACCAGCCAAGCTATAATGTCGCACCATCACAAAACATCCTTGCAATCATCAATGATGGATCAAATAATCGCTTAGGCAAGCTTAGATGGGGACTTATTCCACCTTGGGCAAAAGATGAAAAGATCGGTTATAAAATGATCAATGCTCGAGCCGAAACAATTACCGAGAAACCGGCCTTTCGAAGACCGCTTGTCAGCAAACGCTGCATCATACCAGCAGACAGTTTTTATGAATGGAAACGGCTTGATTCCAAAACCAAAATCCCAATGCGGATCAAATTGAAATCATCTGCTCTTTTTGCGTTTGCTGGCTTATATGAAAAGTGGAGCACACATCAAGGATACCCTCTTTATACCTGCACCATCATAACAACTGAGCCTAATGAGTTCATGAAAGATATACACGACCGAATGCCGGTTATATTGGCCCATGATCATGAAAAGGAGTGGCTTAACCCCAAAAATACAAGCCCTGATTATCTGCAAAGTTTGCTGCTGCCTTATGATGCTGATGACATGGAAGCATACCAGGTTTCATCATTAGTAAATTCACCCAAAAATAATTCAGCTGAGCTTCTTGATGCAGAAAATCATATGTAGTGATTGAAAAAATTCTCTAGCAAGAACTTGTCAAATAGCTTTGTTCCTTAGGTGCCAATCCCTCTAGTAATTATGAATATTTAGTACATAGATCAATTAGTTATCTTTAGCATCAGTTTGAAATAATTTTATTATGTAAACTTAAATAAGCAATGTTATTCCTTTCATATAAAATAGTTTACATTTTTATAAAATCGCTTCACTTTTCTATTTTGTCAGCAAAAAAACTGAACCACATTAAACTTATGAAACCTGCCGCACCTGTGGATTGCAAATATGATATAAGCCCATAGAGGTAAATCCATACACTTTCCCTCCTAAGAATTAAATGAAATTTCTTTCATCTTACATGAAGGTCTTCTTTCTTTTGTTTATCCAGTGTAATACTTAATAATATGTTGATGAATGCAGCTGGAAAATATATAAATCCCACTCCAAGAATGCCTAGTATCGTACTTAAACTTACTATGTAATTCTTTGTCATCGTTTGACTGTCAATCAATATTAGAAGTGAAATCAATCCAGCTAAAACACCTATAAACCAAGCATCGCCAACAGCATAAGAATCATCCAGCATCCCTAACCATCGCCCCAATATAGAGCTCCCAATGGCAGTCAAACTGGATAAAAATATGAGTGCTTTCATTTCTTCTCCTCCTTTAAAGCCAATCAAACTGGTAGAAATCGGCCATTGAATCCCCATTATCGAATGGTTACCATTTCATTTCCACATTAACATTTTAAAGCTCATTACAATACGATTCAAGCAGAAAAACCCTACATAACGTATATATAGGGATTTAATAAAACACAGGCCAAAATTCAGCTCTATCTACTTTAAAAAGATATGAAGGGCAGCTGTGTGATCTGTTACGTCTTTACGTACCGGGATATTTCACAACAGGCACTTTCTTCTTGCGCAGAGAATCAAGCATGACTGATCCAGCATTCAAGTTGCTTTGTACTAATTCTTTAGGCGTCAATGCCATCCACTGATTGAGTGACACATCTGCATAGCGGTTACTTTTGAACATTTCTAAAAACCATAATGTTTCTGTACCAGTGTTTTGTATATAGTGTCCGGCATTAGAAGGCACGTATCCAACGTCGCCTGCTCTATAATCAAATGTGCGGGCAGTCCCATTTCCGATAAATACCGTCATTCGTCCCTGTCCTGTTAGATAATATTGCCACTCATCGCTATTGGGATGCCAATGAAGCTCTCTCATCGCGCCAGGCTCAATCTGAACAAGTGCAGCGGCTATCGTTTTTGAAATTGGGAAGTTAGAAGAATCCACAATTCGTACACTCCCCCCTGGCATTTGAATTGGGGGTTGATTTAACAGCTCGTGTTTAAAGGTCATGGGGACTTTTCCATATGGTGACTGAATGTCTTCACTGGCGACTGATCCCGGCACATTCCCTTGGTAGATATAGACTTGCTCAGACGGAAGAGAGTTGAAAGCATTCTCCGGGACACCGAAATTTGCAGACAGAACATCTTTTGGTGTGTGTGCAAGCCAATCTGAAATGGTTAACGTTGAAAACTCAGAAAAGTTCCCATCATCGAAAACGAGCAGAAACTCGCAGTGTTCCAATCCCTGTATGGAATGCGGAATTCCTGCCGGGAAGTACCAAAGGTCGCCGGGACCAACATCAGCAATGAAATTTCGTCCGTCTTGGTCAACAGCGGTGATACGTGCCCGTCCCAAAAGCATATAAGCCCACTCCGCTTGCTTATGCCAATGAAGCTCGCGGACGCCTCCCGCAGTTAAGCTCATGTTTACACCTGCAATCGCAGTCGAAATCGGAAGCTGTCTTACGGTGATTTCTCTTGACCAGCCGCCGTGATCTAATTTCATGGGAGCGTCTGAGAATGAAAATCTCAAGTTAGGAATCATACCCTCATCTGTAACAGGCGGAACAAATATATTCGGATTTTGAATATCCCGTATTATATTTCGCGGGCCTGTATCAATAGCTCCAGCTCCATCACTTCGAATAGGCTGCGGCACGTTTCTGTCTTCATGATTGATTGGTTGTTGTTCCAACAGCATGCACCTCGTTTTAGAAATGAACAAGATTTTATTTCAGCCTATGCAGAATCTTAGATTGCTGTGCCTAGGAATCCGCAAATAAAAAAGTGACCACCAATGTGATCACAAATACATCAAATAAACTATTTTTTATACCATGGCTTCTTATGTAATTTGATTGCTTCTGTCTGTTTTTTCTGGCCTGTCCTCCACTCCACTTTTACTAATACATCATGACCTATCACTTCATCTTCAGGCATATAATCAAAGGTGGAAATATGGTCCTCCATGCGTCCCCCACCCGGCATTTCATCACCTGTGTACTCCGATAAGTCGTACTCATCTACGTTATCATCTTGATACTTTTCGCCATCTACATACAGAGTAATTCTTTCAACAACAGTCCACTTTTCTTCCTTCTTACTCCCCTGCCAATATAGATTTAGAAAATAATTGGGTCCAATTGAAGTTTTGTCTGATTTTTCAAGGTTAGACATCCACAGTCCGCTTTTCCCGCTGCCCTCATATTTCACTTTGTTCCCTGACACCATTACAAATAATGTGATGATGCAGATGATCAAGAATCCAGCAATGATCAATAGCCATTTCTTAATATTGTTCTTTTTTCTCATGTTTTTCCTCACTTTCCTAACTTTTTAGTAGGAAAATACGATCAAAATGTTACCGAAAAGAAAATAAGAAAGGGCTAATGATCTAACAGATGACTGTCTAAACTTTTGACTTAAATTAAAGTGCTTTCTAAAGACAAGATTAAAACGTATAACAGCTCTTAAATGCATTTTTTGTTTCATTGAGTCAAGAACCTTAAAATGGCTTTTTATTATTAAAAATCAAGCTAGTGTATTAAGTAACTTTTCAAATTTATTTATACTCATGATCTCGTGAGTCACAAATCTCCCATCAAAAAAAACGCTAAAAGTTGTCCAAATAGCTGGTGACTTTTGTGCCTCTTCTTTCGATGATAACTGAATTGACTGAAATTGAACCCCTTTCTTTTCAGTCAATTCCCGCAAATCATTTATCATGCCCACTGCAAACGGACACTGAGCTGTATAGTATATCGTAATCCCCTTTTCATTGATAGAATCACTTTTCACCTGGCTCTTAAATGCAGGAGAATCTGCAAGGCCATTCCAAGTCAAAGCCATTAATTGAAAATAAGGGGCAGCTTCATCTTGTAGAGTAAACCCCATATGCTCAAAGAAATGCTTATCACTTAAATAGGGCAGTTTTTTCTTGCCTGCGATATGGATAATGCCATCCATGCCGCACGCTTTCGCATCTGCTATACATTTGTCCAACAATCGTTTCGCATGACCGTTATTTTTATATCTGCCAGACACCCACAGACAATTAATGTACATAAAATTAGGCGCATTGATAGGCACCCATGCCTCATTCGCAGGTAGGTATTCAATAAAGACTTTTGCCCGTTCATGTAAGCGATAGAACACCAATCCTTCATCCATTCGAGCTTTGAGCCATCTCTTCTTTTCATTAACTGCATGCTCATATTGTTTCGTGCTTAATGCACAGCAAATATGATTGTCTTCAATATTGTCCTTTGTGATTTCAATGTAGCACATCTCCTCTTTCCCCCCTTTAACATAATTACATGGAATTCAACTTCACACTTTACATGCCTAATAGAATAAATACCCGTTCCAACTTAAATACTTTTTCTTTTCCATTTTGCCAATTAACTGTAAAACCCTTCTTTTATTCAGATATTATCTTGATTCCTATATCACCCATTTCAAATCCAAAGTGTGTTCATCTTTGAGGATTAGATGCACTGCTTATGCTATAAATACAGTACACGAAGTTTTTTATTTGAAGTAATATTTGTTACGGGACAGCAATAGTAAATAAGTGATAAAAGGGGAATTAAACTTGGTGGAAAAATGTTATTCTTGTTTAATTTGCGGATACAAAGGATTAATTCAAAATCCTTTGTATAAAGGCGAGTATCAAAAAACGTTTGACATTTGTCCATGTTGCGGTTTTGAATTTGGCTACAGTGAGGATCATGATGTGAGGTTAGGTTTTATTGTAACTCCTGATCATTTAATTGAGGCTGCATTTCAATTGTATCGCAAACAATGGCTTGAGAGCGGGATGGTAATTGCTCATCCGGAAGATATTCCAGAAGAATTGAAAAATGGCAATTGCTTAAAATTTGAAGTTTTGTTGAAACAATTGAAAAAACTAAATCTTGACATAGAAAATTTTGAAATTAGCGGTTTTTAATGATGAAACAGGTTGCACTTGTTTAGGTTTCACTGTCATTATCAGTAAAATGTTAAGTTGAAATGCGCAATCAGTCACAAAGTCTCTATTCGTATTCAATAAAGACTTTGTGATCATCGACAAACATTTCACTCCCATCGGATAAAGTATCCAAAAGGCCTCCTCTGGTTCTTCTCTATAGTCATTAATCACAGTCACTTTGACATTTGACTCAGCTATGATTGGTTTTCCAACAATTTTTCGTTTTTTCCTCAGGCAAAGTAAGAGATCGAATCATCAAAGCCATTCCATCTTTACTGTCTAATTAACGCCATCTTCAGTGAATTTAAAGGTCTGTTTTAAATTGCGTCCTTCTTGCCCCTTCTGTGTCCAAATTATAACAACCTCTAATTCAGAGGCCTTATCTGCCAGCATAAAATGATTGAACTTCAGCGGTGAGCCATCATTTAAACTTTCAGCTAACATTTTAGAATCTTCTTTTGGTTTGACACAATTTTCATCGGGACATCCAAAAAGCGAAAACCTTGTGATTGAATTAGGGTCATTTCTATACAATTGCACATCCACTGTAGCTGCTTTTTCCCCTATATTTTTGACTTCCAAGGAATATACTTGATATTCTCCTTTATGAGGTCTCGTAAATTCCTTTACATTTTTTGCTTCACTTACTTTTACTGACCACTGGTCTGTTTTTTGTGTAATAGGCAACACCGTAAAAGTCAGGGCATGCGCTTTTGATTGGCAAAACGTAAATCCAACTGCTGTAAAAACAATTACAGAAAATAATACCCTTTTCACTTCATTTATCCCTCCTTCCTTTCACTGGCCGCTCCTTAAAGAATTGATTTTGAGCAATCTACAAGCTCTCTTAACCAAAACCTTACCTGAGGTTTTGTCTTTACTGCTCTGCATTTATTTCTTTCGGTATCCGAGAAGGAGCTTTGGGGATTTTTCTCAATCTGCTGTTAATCACATCAGAAGAGTATAGCGTAATAATCATACTTCCCCCATACCTTTTTGCCCGAATTAAGATTGGTTGGTTATATTGGTTTTGAAAGCGAAAGTCAGGACCTCCCCAGCTTACCGTCGCATCCCGTCCGGGCGGTACATATGGTACACTTCTAGTATGAGAATAGCGCTGAACGATCTGCAGTCCTGCACGATCTACTGCATTAAATAGAGTTGAGGACACCTGACAAATTCCTCCTCCTACACCTTCAGACAACTCCCCTTTTACAATAATGGGTGCACTTTTATATCCTTTGTTCCGAGTTCTCATTCCCACAACTTGGTTAAACGAAAACGTCTCATTAGGGAAAACAACGTGATTGTCGATTGCTTTTGCAGAAAGAGAAATATTGTGTGAACGGCTTTTATTGCTTGAGTTAAAATACGTCACGTACTGACCAAGCTGCTGCGTACTGATGTGAGCTAGCAGCTCGCTGTCAACTTTCGGATAAATGTTCATTTCCGGCACTTCTATCTTGGAGGGACCTTGCCCATAAAAATACGCATAAAACTTTTCCATAAACGCCTGTTGATACAGTTTGTAGCCAACCCTGCCCGGGACGATGCTTCCATGATCGTTAAGGACAGCATTTATCGGCTCACGGTACACTTTCTGATCAAGCTGTTTGATGAATTTACTGTATTTTTCATAGTCAACCATTGGAGTGCCGGGAAGAGGCATTGTAAAGTCTTCACGGTTAACAGTGGCAATCGTCCGTCCTTGCTGTGTGACCGTTAAACTGTCCTGCGGCTCACTCGGCTGAGCCAATAAAAAAAGACCAGTGATCAAAATTTGTATCATAAGTCGGTTTACCTCCCAATCATTAGTATGAACAGCCGCTTATCCTTTGATGTATTTCTTCCCATCGTTTGTTTGAATCTTTAGACGTTGATAAAAACCTTCATAAAAGAGCTTAGCTTTATGTTCACACCGATCCCTGAGCTCACTGAGGCACACGGTTCATTCAGTCGGCAAGTTTGAAGTAGTTCAGCATCTCCCAGTGATGAGGGATGCTTTTTTGTCTTGTCAAAAATGAAAAGGGTCTCCTATAACAACAAAAAATCAATCCATTTCAATATTTTTTTATTGAGAAACGATAAATTTTTTGTTACATTCAATTAGACAACAAATAAATGAGGTGCTTGTTATGAATCGAATGTCGACAATTTTTTTAAAGATAGCTTTGGTTCTTATTGGAATTCCAATTCTTGCTTTATGCATTTTTTTAGTGCCTAAGGTAGCCAACTATTCAGCAGAATTATTTCCAAATATCGCTTATATAAAATATCTCGTTTTCATCTATTTGTATGTAACGGCGATACCTTTTTACTTTGCTCTTTATCAAGCGTTCAAACTTTTAAGCTATATTGACAAAAACAAAGCTTTCTCGGGTTTGTCTGTAAGAGCTTTGAAGAATATAAAATATTGCGCAGTCACTATCAGTATCTTTTACGCAGCAGGCATGCCTGTCTTTTATCTGATGGCCGAGATAGACGACGCCCCGGGTATCATTGTGATCGGATTGGTTATTATTTTTGCTTCAATGGTGATTGCGGTCTTTGCTGCTGTTCTTCAAAAACTGTTAAAAGAAGCGATTGATATAAAATCAGAAAATGACTTAACGGTCTGAGGTGATGACATGGCGATTATTATCAACATTGATGTGATGCTTGCTAAGAGGAAAATGAGCGTAACAGAGCTTTCAGAGAGAGTTGGCATCACCATGGCTAATCTTTCGATATTAAAAAACGGAAAAGCAAAGGCTATTCGATTATCAACTTTAGAAGCGATTTGCAAGGCTTTAGAATGTCAGCCCGGGGATATATTGGAATACCGAAGTGATGAAGACACAGGATTCGTAAAGAAAAAATATGAAGGATCAACAGAAAAATAAAGTGATTGGCGGTGAGCTTATGGACATAAACTTATATCCATCTAGCTGCTATACTAAGCGTCCCTTTCATACACGAAGAACACAACTATGGAGGAGGCATACATCATGAGAGCCATAAAACAAATCGTCCATTTTGGCTGGGAACAAGCCCTTTCATGTTTGTTTCCTGCCGTTATTTTTGCCTCTTTGGCTATTACGCAAATCATCCCACTGCCCTTCTTGCCGCGGTATGACTGGCTGCTCATTATCTGCGTTCTCATGCAATTGTGGATGGTGCGTTCCGGTCTTGAGACACGGGATGAATTAAAAGTGATCACATTATTCCACCTTATTGGGCTTGCTCTGGAACTTTTTAAAGTCCATATGGGCTCCTGGTCTTATCCAGAAGAAGGATACTCCAAAATATTTGGAGTACCTTTGTATAGCGGCTTTATGTACGCAAGTGTAGCCAGTTATTTGTGCCAGGCATGGAGAAGGCTTAAGGTTGAACTGGTTAAGTGGCCGTCTTTTTTTGCAGTTGTTCCGCTTGCCGCAGCGATTTATTTGAATTTTTTCACCCACCATTTTTCTATAGACATTCGATGGTGGTTATCAGGGCTTGTCATCATTGTCTTTTGGCAAACATGGGTTACATACGAGGTGAATGGAGCTCGTTACCGTATGCCGCTCGCACTTTCTTTTATACTCATCGGATTTTTTATATGGATAGCGGAAAATATCGCTACGTTTTTTGGAGCTTGGAAATATCCAAACCAAATCGATACATGGAGTCTCGTACACCTTGGAAAGGTAAGTTCATGGCTCTTGCTAGTGATTGTTAGCTTTCTTATAGTAGCATCATTAAAACAAGTTAAGGAGCAGAGTCCCACAAAGGCAGAGATGGATGAATCTTTTTCTTAGCATACGCATACAAGCTCCCAAATAGAGTGAAAAGCAACGTTCAAATGGTTGCTTTTTTCTTTTATGTAACTCTGCCGGTGAGTATTCATCTTCTTCAAATTTCATCGCAACACGATAACTGATTCAGATTACAACTGCTTTCAACACTTTGACAAACTCATGCGCCGCCGGCGTTATCTCTTCAAATGAATGTGCGATGACGCCAATATCGCGTGTGACCCTAGGAAAGATGTCCTTTTTAATCAATTGATGCGGGACGGATGAAAGTGTAAAGTTTGAAATGATGCCGATACCCAAGTTATTTTTGACCATATTAATCAAGGTTTCGGCATTTTGCACAGTTAAGTTTTCCTTTAATTCGATGTTGTATTGCGAAAATGCGTTTGACATCGCGATTTCATGACCGCCTTTACAAAAAATGAGGTCATCTTGATATGTTTCAAGGTCGACATGCTTTTCAAGTTTTAATTCGTCACGCTGCGGCGGGATGACGGCCACCATATAGTCGTTACACAATAGCTGATTTTCAAACGGTTCAAATGGAGATGCTGCGATCCCGATATCAACCGTCCGATCTTCAACCCATCCTTTTATTTGGTCAGAGGTTCCTTCGATCAATTCTATGCGGATCAGCGGGTAGTTTGATCTGAATGCCGCAATCGCCTGTGGCATGATATTTGTTGAAACTGCAGGAAATGAACCAATTTTCACCTTCCCGTTTAACAGCTTGTTTTCCCGGTTGGCTACTTGATATATTTTGCTTTCAATTCCCTTCATTTGCCTCGCCAGCAGCAATATTTCTTTTCCGATGTCAGTCAGCATTAAACCATGATGTTTATCCCTGATCAATAATTTGAGCTGCAGTGAGCTCTCCAGGTTTTTTATCGCTTTACTTACCGCCGGCTGAGAGATGAACAATTCTTTTGCCGCTTCTGTAATATTTAATTTCTCCCCAACTTTTACAAATATGTGAAGATGGTTCATGTTCATAACCATTTGGTTATACCCCCAATAATAAAAATGTATTTCAGTTATACATAAATGTAACATATGATAGAAACCAGCACGATATTTTAACAAGAAAGGCGGCTTCATTATGGTAAAAGTTATGCTGGGAATCATATCTGTCACACTTATTTGGGGTTATACTTGGGTTGCGATGAAAGTAGGAATTCATGACATCCCCCCGCTTTTATTTTCGGGTTTGCGCCTGTTCATCGGAGCAGTTCCTTTATTTCTCATTCTCTTCATCCAAAGAAAAAAGCTTTCAATTCAAAAAGAACATCTCAAAAGCTATATCATCATGAGCCTGTTGATGGGGCTGGGCTATATGGGGATTTTGACGTATGGAATGCAGTTTGTCGATTCAGGGAAAACCTCTGTTTTGGTATATACAATGCCTATATTTGTTACGGTGATCAGCCATTTTTCATTAAACGAGAAAATGAATGTGTATAAAACGATGGGACTGGTCTGCGGCCTCTTCGGACTGTTATTTATATTTGGAAAGGAAATGCTCAATATCGATCAAAGCGCTTTATTTGGGGAGCTGTGCGTACTTGTGGCAGCGCTTAGCTGGGGAATCGCGAATGTGTTCAGCAAGCTACAATTCAAGCATATCGATATTATTCACATGAATGCCTGGCACCTTATGATGGGAGCCGTCATGTTATTGGTGTTTTCCTTTATATTTGAGGCGGTCCCTTCAGCCGAGTGGACATATCAGGCGGTGTGGTCATTGCTGTTTAATGGCTTGCTTTCCACCGGCTTTACCTTTGTCGTATGGTTTTGGGTGCTCAATCAAATCCAAGCGTCAAAAGCATCCATGGCATTAATGTTTGTTCCCGTATTGGCCCTATTCTTTGGATGGCTGCAATTGCACGAACAGATCACCATCAATATTATCCTCGGCGCACTGCTGATATGCTGCGGGATTTTTATGAATACATTTACATTTTCACGACGGAAAGTGTGAATGATATACATTTCCCCTGTCATTTGGGCTTCATGTGACAGGAGAAGACTATTACGAGAAAGTCTTCTAGAATCCTGACGACAGCCTATTAAACAATGAAAAAAGCTAATGTCTGCATGTAGACATTAGCTTGGCTGGCGTTTAGGCTGGTGAGAATCCAGATACTTTTTTATTACCATTCTGGCTGATCAAACTGAAAACCGTATAGACCTTTTACTTTAACATCTCCGCAATCTGGATCTTTTGTCAAAATCAAATAATGAGTCTTATAAGGCATCGTCTCAACTCGATCAGTTGCACTAAAATCAAAATGATCCCCCGAGAAGTTTTTTTCACTAACGGTTATTTCATATCCTGACAAAGTCATTCGCATGATTCTTGCGTTAATTGTACATCCTTCAGTATCGAAAATGGTGAATCTGTACCCAAAGTGAGATGTCCAATGGTTTGAATTTAGGTCATCAGACTTCATAAACCATTTTTCATTCTCTGTCATTGTAAAACTCACTTTCTCCTCATCTTTCACGATAACGGCCGAAGCTTCCCCTACATGGATAGTCAAAGCCAAAAGAAATGTAAAAGCTAACATCAACATCTTTTTCAAAAGAGTTCCTCCCGATATCTTTTACTTCAATATATTGGAAGGGTCTTTTCTGATCAAGACAGTCTTCTCCAAATGAATCTTTAGCACCATGAAATGAGCCTTAATAAGAACAGTTTTAACCCAAATCAACCTCTATTCGAAATAAGGCTTACCAATCTATATTCTTTTTAAAAGTTTCTGCATTTCTTTATTTAGCTCCTAGACACATATAAAAAATGCTCCTATAAGTTCAGGAGCACTACAAAAAACTGCTAAAGTGTTTTCTATCGATTTATTGTATTCATTAGCTCAAAGAAATATTCAGGCTTTTGAGTCTTATTTAGCTTATACCATGAACGCAATGTATCTGGTGCAAATACATCTAATTTTTTCAATACTTCTACCGCAAATTCCAGAGGAGCAATTCCTGATGCAGTAACCAAATTTTCATCAGATACTGCAGGCCCCTTTTCATAGAATGTTTCTCCTTTGTAATTAGGGCAGACCATATTCATATAGTCGAGGTCATTGCTTGTGTGCTTTCTCGAATTTAAGTATCCTTCATTCGCGAGGCCCAAGGTTGCCCCACAAATTGCAGCAATAGTCGTGCCGAGCTTTAAAGCGTCGCCAACTTTTTTCAAGATCGGCTGATGAATATCTTCTCCCCAAGTGTTTCCTCCGGGTAAAATGATAAGATCTTGACTCCCAAGAGTACATTCGTCAAGAGAAATATCTGGTTTTATGCTTAATCCTCCCAACGTAGTTATCATTTCTTTATTAACCCCTACTGTAACTACTTTTAAAGATGCTGCATCTTGTTTAAAGTATCTCCCTGAGTTTAGTTCCGCAATTAAATATCCATATTCCCAGTCTGACATTGTGTGAAATACGTAGAGATAAACTTTTCTCGTTTGCATCCAATAACACTCCAATCACAATTGATAAAGCTTTCTAATAGATGACTTTGCTGACAGTCATTGTCAGCTTTTTTGTTGATTCTATTCTTATGCCCTTGTTCTCCCAACTTATAAAAATATAAGATCAATTGATTCTATGTTTACTAGCGCAAAGGGGTTTGTTACACTAACTGTCATGGGAAACATTTCAAAGGTAATACAAAATCATTTGAATGAGGAGGCCTGATGAAGTTGAAAACTAAAGCGTCAATAAAATTCGGAATATGTGTTGGGCTTTTATGTTTAAGCATTACTGGTTTCACACCTTTTTTCAACTCAACACATGCCGAAGCAAAATCCATAGAAGACACAAACATGGCAAGCTGTATAACGAATAAAAAATTTGTTCAACTTGAGAAAAAATTTGATGCCAGGCTTGGTGTTTATGCAATTGATATAGGTTCAAACAAGACAATCGCCTATCGGCCGAATGAACGATTTGCTTACGCATCAACCTATAAAGTTCTAGCCGCAGCTGCTGTCCTGAAGAAAAACTCAATTGAAAAACTTAATGAAGTCATCCACTACAGCAAGGACGATCTTGTTACATATTCTCCAATCACAGAGAAACACCTAGATACAGGCATGAGCCTAAAAGAAATCTCGGAAGCGGCTATCCGTTACAGCGATAATACCGCTGGGAACATCTTGTTGCAACAGCTTGGCGGCCCTAAAGGTTTTGAAAAGTCACTGAAACAGATTGGGGATCATGTAACGAAAGCTAAACGATTCGAGACGGATCTAAACTCTGCGATTCCTGGTGATATTCGTGACACCAGCACCGCAAAAGCACTGGCAACCGATCTTAAAGCCTTCACTTTAGATAACACTCTCACGACTGACAAACGCATGATCTTAACCGATTGGATGCGAGGCAATGCTACTGGTGACGAACTGATTCGGGCAGGCGCTCCAATAGGATGGGAAGTCGGCGATAAATCCGGAGCCGGAAGTTACGGGACACGAAACGACATTGCTATCGTTTGGCCGCCAAACAGAGCTCCTATTGTTGTGGCAATTCTGTCAAACCGCTTTACGAAAGATGCTAATTATGATAATGCTCTTATCGCTGAGGCTGCAAAAGTCGTCCTTAACGATCTCAAATAATATGTTTAGCCTTTTGCCACAAAGGAAAAGACATTACTTTTTTAACTTCTACCGTTCATTTTTTGATGAACGGTTCTTTCATAAGACCTCTAGAATCATATATTTAAACACCACAAAATTAAACATTATTATAATTAACAGCAAGTTTTCATTTTATGGAACAAGTAAAGTTTGAATCTGACAAGAATTAAGACTAAGCACCCTAAAATCCGTTTTCTTTTCTTCCAAGAATATACTCCTTAGTGCAAGCCATTATAAAGATACAAGTGAACATACAATGCAGACAACTCTCTTAAGTCTCTTATTCTGTGACCAATTTGTAATACTCATGAATATCCGGACTCACTTCCAATATTTCGTCTCGTTCGAAGACACTAACATATCAAACCACTTGAATTAACATAACTGAACTTGATATTGGTCACTGGCAGTTTCAATGCAATAGAACAACATTTGTTGTCTCAGAGGTTATCTATATGAGAATTCAACAATTTTTTTATAATAATTCATATTTTTGTATCGTTGCACTTGGTGGATTTGACTCTTTTCGTGTATGGAACCACACTTTTATTTTTTCACCTCTTTTGAGATCATCTGTGTTATCAATCTCACTTAATCCTACAATTACTATGTTATTTTTAAACTTGTTCATAAGTTGTCCTTCAGAAAGATTGTAATCTTCTTTTCCTGGAGCTTTTGTATCGGTAATGAGAATTGCCCTTTCATTGTCTTTAAGCACGACATAGCCTACTAGGCTCTGCATCTTTGTTTCGTCTCCGTTTTGTTCATTTTTATTGCAGCCTGCAAGGAAAATAATGAGCATAATGAGCACTATCAAGCTTACTCCGATTTTAGGCATCTTTCTTCCTCCTCTTTAAACTCATCTTTAAAATAAACAACAGGATATCACCCAACCCATCTACTTCTTTTTGCAATTCATAACAGCAGCATACTCATTCTCCAATTCCTCAACCTTCTTTTTATTCTTTCTCAAATATTTGCATGTGGTAGCCCTCGATATTATCCGCTTACTCATTTTTGCGCTTTCAAATATATTATTGAAGGCCGCTTCTTTCTGGATTCCAGCATAAATATACTTATCCTTACTGTCGTTTACTATCGCAACTTCCATTAAAATCGAGATTTTTACTTTTTTTATGATCCATTATTCACTTCCAAAATAACTTCCAATTACAACATAATATATGTATAAATTGTAAATGGAGTTGATGTAATTGAAGATTAGGAAAATCTTATTGAGTTCTGCTTTATCCTTTGGCATGCTAATATCCGCGGTTCCCGCATTGGCTGCTGGCACTTCGTCTGAGGTTGCAGTAAAAAATGAAGAATATGATTATGACACTATATACCGCATTAGTCCTCTGCCAATGGACTTCCAGCCAACAATAGAATACAACGGTTATACTTATACGCTTACACGTCATTATTTTGATTACTCAATCGGGTTTTACACGGCTATTTATACAAAAGTTGTTTAAACTTATAAAGGAGCTTTTTAGCTCCTTTTTCTCTTGTTTTAAGCAAGGTATTTCTTTCTATGTGGTCCCCTATCAAATACAACATCAACATTCTCCAGTTCTCTTTGACACGAACAAAATCTAAAGTTTGGTTTTAAATGCTGGTAATAAAAAATTCACTTTAAAGAAGTGCCGCCCGCAAAATACGGCTTTTGTACACTACGCCAATTTTATATTGAAAAGCCAGACCTCCTCAAAGAGGTTCCAGCTTTTCTTAATGTGCTATCGATCTTCGTTAGTTCAACGGGAACTTTATCATTCGGTACAAATGCAGCCTCCCAACTTCTAGTTAGGGCTGATGGCGGAATATCTGACGGTTCTCTACACACATCAGACATTAGAAGATTTCAATGTAGCCTTCTGTACCATGAACGCGAATTCGTTGCCCATCTTTTATCAGCTTGGCAGCATTTTCAACGCCAACAACTGCAGGTAAGCCATATTCACGGGCTATAACAGCTCCATGGGTCATCAGCCCCCCAACTTCGGTGACTAGGCCTTTTATGGATACAAACAATGGTGTCCAGCTTGGATCGGTAAAGGAGGTAACTAATATATCTCCATCTTCTAAATCCGCATCTTCCATGTTTAAAATGACACGCGCTCGCCCCTCTATAACTCCGGAGGAAACAGGTAGACCTACAATCGCTCCGGCTGGGAGATTTTCTCGTTTATACTCACCTGTAACGATTTCACCATCAGACGTGATAACACGTGGTGGAGATAGTTTTTCATATAATGTGTACTCGTCTTTTCGTGTACTGATGATTTGATAATCCAGTTTATGTGTGCGCACGACTTCGTGAAGTTCTTCAAAAGTGAGATAGTATATATCTTCTTTTTCATGAATAACGCCCGCTTCTATGAGTTGTTCGGCTTCTTTCAGTAAAGCCTGCTTATAAACGAAGTATCGATTAACCATGCCGTATTTTGGATATTCCCTAAACCCGCTGAAATTCCGGATGATATCTATCGCTCGTTTTGTTTCTTTGGCTTTTTGTTCACCATCCGGTAATTGCTTCAATCGATCTAATAACTCTTGTTCTTTCTTCAAAGCTTCCTGTCGCCCTTGCTCAAATTTCCGATGGCCGACATTAGGCTCAAAATTTTTAATATTATTAAGAATCATTGGGACAAGTGTAGTTGGTTTTTCGCTCCATCGAGTTCTTGTGATATCAATCTCTCCGGTACATCGCATTCCGTATTTGCTGAGATAATCATAGATCGCGTCTCGGGTTTTGCTTCCGCCATCAAACTTAGCCAGTTCATCCAAAAAGTTATCATCTTTTACATGTTGTAAGTAATCAATTACCTCTGGATAAGGACGAATCACATCTGCGACGTCTAATAGCGCAAGACCCATTTCTGAAGTAATATTATGGGGTACAGATTGAGAAAGCGTATCTGCTGCGTTTTTTTCACCTAACCACTCGTTCATTTTTTCGTTAATCCATAATGAAGCATTCATAGCAGTTCGAATTAGAACCGAACTTTTTGGGTTAAATAAAATCTTCTTTAATTCCTGAATATCTTCCAGAATAAAACGAAATAAATCTGATCCTGATTTCGTTTGGATGTTTTGTTTTAACTCTTCTATCGATGTTTGACTGCTCTCAATCAAATCAGACACGATTGTCGGATCGTTTTCAACTTGAGCCGGCATATCTGCATTGCCTCTGCTGGGATTTGGTGCTGTTTTATCATTTGGTATCGACTTTATGAAATCTCGTCGCTTTATTATGGTCATAAGTGCGTCTTTTAAGAGCTGATCGTGCTGCCCCATGCCTTTTAAGAAAACTTCTCTGCTGTCAGGGGATGCCAGATGATGTGTGACATCAACAAATAGCCTTCCACCGGCTTTACGCATGGGTGCAACAGTCGTCAACAGAAAAAAAGACAATCCCAGTGGTTTTATGGGATCCGTCATCATTTGTTGATGACCAACAGAAATATAGACGTGATTTTCTTGGTCACTCGCTTCAGGGATGGGGAATAAAGTAGTGATTGGACGACTCTGTACAATATAAAAAGTATCGCGGGCCAAACACCATTCGATATCTTGCGGCTGGCCGAAATGAGCTTCGATCTGTCTTCCAATGCGTGCCAGCTGTAAAATTTGTTCATCAGTCAGTGTTTGAGCCTTTTGCTGATCAGAATCGATCTGCTGTGTTTCTGTTCCGCCTTCTTTTCGTCCGTAGATAGCCATTTTTTTAGTTGCTATTCTCTTATCGATGATTTGCCCATCCTGTACTTTAAAACAATCGGCAGATACCAAGCCAGAAACCAGTGCTTCACCAAGTCCAAAACCGGCATCGATGGATAACACCTTTCGGTTGGAGGTAATCGGATCAGCGGTAAATAAAATCCCCGAAGCCTGAGGGAAAACCATCCTTTGAACGATAACGGATAAATAGACTTGGCTGTGGTCAAATCCATTTTGCATACGGTAAATAACCGCGCGATCCGTAAATAGGGACGCCCAGCATTTACTGATATGCTGCAAGATTGCATCGACGCCGGTAATATTTAAATAGGTGTCTTGTTGACCGGCAAAAGAAGCATGTGGTAAATCCTCAGCAGTCGCACTAGAACGCACGGCATAGGCATGTTCCTCGCCAAACTGGGAGAGATATTGAGCCACTGCTTTCACAACATCGGAAGGAATGTCTACTTCCATAATGATTTGCCGAATCTTCCGGCTGATGTTACCAATCTGATCTCGGTCCTCAACTTTTAGCATGGTCAATTGATCCAACAACACTTGTAACGTTTCGTTTTGTTCGATGGCTTTTTGATATCCTACTGTTGTGACACAAAATCCTTCTGGTACTTGTATACCTTGAATTTTTGATAATTCCCCTAAATGTAACCCTTTTCCTCCAACGAGCGAAAGCTGTGTTTTTTCAATTTCATGTAAACCGAGAACCAAAGAACTCATTCTACATCTCCCCTTCAAAAAAAAATATTGACAAGAGCTTCCTAGCAGGATATAATAAAATTATAAGATGGATATCTATAACTTTTTAACTAGAAAGCGCACGTAGTGTGATTATATCACCGTGTCTGTTTTTGTGCAATATAAAAAGAACCTGGGAAATTTCACCAGGTTCTTTTCTTAATTTCCATAGCTAGTCGCATTAAAAAACTTGGTTTGAGCTGATTCAATCCTCTAAGGAAATCCTAAAGTTGGGTTCTTTTTGAACTTACTTGCTTTGTTCGTAGAGTCCCCATTCATAAATTGGACTTTTTGTTCTTAACAGTCCCACCTTTAACTAGTATAAAGTTATGAGGATCTGGTTAACTACTAGATATTTTTATTTTGAATAAGGCTTATGTTTGATAAAGAAGGGTTATGTAAAGGTGTCTGTTGTGAGCAAGCGCTGACTACAAAAAATTGATAGCATTCTCATTTAAATACCATTCTATTAACCTATAGGGAAAGTTTTAAAACCAGATGGAGAATACCCTACCTCCAGCAATTCCAAGGCCGTTCACCTAGTAGAAAACAACCTTTAACCATTACTAACGATTTTAATAATCATTGATTATAAAACTTCTCAAGGAACGATCAGCAGCCCGTTAGCTACCCCTGATTAAGGATGATCTGTTACCACACTGTTACGTTAGAACTTCCACTACTTTGATATCCTTCTGTCGCCATGACTTGGTAAGCCCAATTACTGCCCAGATTCATTCCATGGCTCTTCCATGCGTTCACATGATTGCTGAAAGTGATTGTAGCGTTGCTTCCGGTTGGTCTCTTCGACTGGCGAACACTCCAGTACTGCGTAAAAGTAGTGCGATCGCCATCAATGGAAGGTGCGTTATAACGTGTAGTTGTATATATGTCATATGTACCCCCATCACTTTTTACAGTACCTTTATACGTTCCAGTAGGTCTATAAGTACCCCATGAATCCACTACATAATATTCTATGAGAGGTGATCTCGTCCAACCATATAAAGTTAAATATCCATTGCCATTCGGCGCCCAAACTCCGGCATTATAGTTTATCGTCCTAAATGGCGAACCTGTAGTCCAACCTTTACCAACAACAAAATTTCCGGTATTAGACCAATTAACACTGTAATTCCCGCCAGACCCATTGACAGCGTTTACTATACCGCCCCCATCAGTCCAATTTTGCCAGTAGTCTGTGCTAGCTGCAGAGGCGGTTGCCGAAAACAAGCTAATACTCATTAAAGCTGCCGATAATCCAACTAAGAAATTCTTTTTAAACTTAAACATATGTTACCTCCTATAATATTTTTTCCGACTTTGAGGTAGCACTCGTATACATTTAAAACATTCTTAATTACTAACGCCAAAGCTTTTGATCGTCCCCTTCAGTATAATACCACGAATTCATGAGCAAATATTAAAAGTATTTGTAATTCAATTACAAATACCTAGAAACACATTATAAGTGGTCTTCTTCCACCATATCCTGATCCTTTTTTCGCAGGATCACAATTCTTGTTTCTAATTCAGATGGAGTAATATCTGCAATGAATTCCCATTGAACCATTTCAAATAAAGGAGATATACATTAGAGATTGTGAAATTATTGTAGCTGCCGCTTGTCTAATGAAGGGAAGCAAATTTATGAAGAATATGAAGAACTGAAGAAGAAAACAATTAAGGTTATACTAAGAAAGAACTGCTCAATTAAAATTATTGACCAAATTTGAGGATGATAGCTTAGATCAGTTTTACAAAGAAGTTGCAAGATTTTTATTTGAAAGGGCTCTGAAAAAGAAAAAAAAGAATTGACAATCAGGGTAACTGTGGGATGTAACCGAGCCTCCAATTCAAAATAAATATCTTTAACTTTCTTTTTTTATTTAAAGAGGGACTGTATATCCCTCTTTAAAATTAAGCTTTAGATTGCTGCTGAAAGTAATAAAAATTGTACTTTTGATCAAACCCTTCTTCGCTACCACAAAGAAAAATAATGAATTCAATAAATGCGATAATAGAGGGGATACCAGTCCAGCAAAACAAAATATATAGAATACCTTGTCCTACTCTTCCCAAATAAAACTTATGTATTCCCAGACCCCCGAAGAAAAATGCTAATAATGCCGCTACAATTTTGTTCTTCTTGCTTACCATGACTTCCTCCTAGTTCATTGCTACCATTTTTAAAGTAATGCTTTCACATTATAATGCATTTTCCGCCAGAAATCGTGAAAATTTTGAAATTCTTTTGAGATTTTTTATTTTATTGAGAAATGAAAGCTCATATAATTGAACTAGATGGTTTTGGGAGGCATTTATTCAAAATGTATTGCCAAAGATTACGGCAATTACGAAAGGCACACAAATTAACAATGGAACAGTTAGCTGAGAAAATTGGAATTGCAAAATCAAGTTACGGCGGGTATGAAGCTGAAAGCAAAAAACCACCATTGGACAAGTTGGTTATTTTAGCTAGACTATATGATGTTTCAGTTGATTACATACTTGGATTAACAGATGATCCTGATCCTAAAGTGGAAAGAAAAAATCTAAAAGAGTTTTTAGAAAAACCAGATATTCACTGGGATGGATATAAACTTACCCCTGAGATATTAGATCCTATACGGAAAATTTTGAAGTTGGTTACTGCAAACAACAATTAAAAAAGCCCTCATAAGGGCTTTTGCATAAAACAATTATTTCATTGAATTTTCTGGACTCATTTCAAGAAGTTTATTCATGATGATAGCTAAACTTTCACCAGCTTTTTGTAGCTTCTCACCTGCTTTTATCAGAGTAATTAAAGCACTTAAAAAGTCCACTAAGCTATTTTGATTTATTGCAACTGTTTCTTTATAAGCTTTGTAAGCTTCTTCAAACTGATCAAATTGCACACCTTTCATAGCAACAACAGCTAATTTATCTGAAATATTTCCATATGACTCTGTTAAACTAAAAAATCTTTTGACATTGATTAGTAAGGCAATGCACTTTAAATAATCGTGCCCCAGACCAATATGTAAATTGCCTGCAGCAAACAGCAAATCGTTCAAAACTGTGTACGGTTCACCATTCCTTGCAACTGTCTCAATCCCTTTGTATAAGTATAATAAAAAGACAAATGAATTTTTATCTGTGGAACGCTCAGGTAATAAGGACACTATAATAACTTACTTTAAGCCAAAACATCCAAATAAAAAGGCTGGTTATAATTATTATAAAAATCAATAGGAACTATAAATATATAAAGAGGGATTGCTATGCCAAAATTATATACATGTTTAATTTGCGGATATAAAGGATTAATTCAAAACCCATTAAACAATGATGGTGAGTATCAAAAAACATTTGATATCTGCCCTTGCTGTGATTTTGAATACGGCTACAGTGAAGATCATGACGTAAGCTTAGGTTTTATTGTAACTCCAGATTATTTAATTGACGCTGCAATTCAGTTATACCGAAAACAGTGGATTGAGAATGGAATGAAAACTGCAAATCCTGAAGATATTCCAGAAGAATTAAGAAACGGTGACTGCTTAAAATTCGAGGTGTTGTTAAAGCAATTGAATAGCCTAAATCTCGATACTGAAAACTTTGAAATCAAGGGATTTAATGGTTATTAAGCAGATCCAAGCCCCCATATGGGGGCGTTCTTATTATTGTACAGTCTATCAGAACTATTTATAGAAAAACTATTTAATGTATTGTATAAATATCACTGACCTTTTCTTTCTCCATTCAACTTCCTTAACCCTCAACTGTTTGCTGCTGCATCACATTCCTCCTTTTTGATTTTTGTGTATCAAGCCTGTACAATATTCAAAAACCCTAAAGGATGATGAACATGTGTGGCAAGTTCACTTTATTTTCTGAGTTTGATGACATCATTGAGCAATTCAACATAGATCAATTCTTACCTGAAGGTGAATATCACCCTAGCTATAATGTCGCTCCTTCACAAAACATCCTGACAATTATCAACGATGGATCTAATAACCGTCTGGGTAAACTTAGATGGGGTCTTATCCCTCCTTGTGCTAAAGACGAAAAGATCGGTTATAAAATGATTAATGCTCGTGCTGAAACATTGGCCGAGAAACCCAGCTTTCGAAAGCCGCTCGGAAGCAAACGTTGTATCATACCGGCTGACAGTTTTTATGAATGGAAACGCCTTGATCCAAAGACTAAGATTCCTATGCGGATTAAACTTAAATCGTCGAATCTCTTTGCTTTTGCCGGCTTATATGAAAAGTGGAACACGCTAGAAGGCAATCTGTTGTACACTTGCACAATCATCACAATAAAGCCTAGTGAGCTTATGGAAGACATTCATGATCGGATGCCAGTTATCCTAACTGATGAGAACAAAAAGGAATGGCTAAATCCTAAAAATACTGATCCTGATTATCTACAAAGCTTGTTGCTGCCTTATGATGCTGATGACATGGAAGCATATCAGGTATCTTCATTAGTGAATTCACCTGAGCTCATTGAATCCCATTAAGTACCACTGCCATATCGCTTTATATACCACCTCCTCTTAGCTAATATGTTCTAAGTAGGAGGTGGTATTTTGTTTGTATCTCCAATGCTATTGCATTCAATAAAAGAGCCTTTTGATGACGAGAGCTATATCACTGAGCTTAAATTATCAAGACTAAAATTAAAATAAGGGCTCATACATAGTTGATATATATAATATGTATTGAGACCTTTATTGAACAAACGCCCCGTTTGTTAAAGTGGAAATCTCTATAATTAATAGCCGACTTTTAAAAGTTCCAATCTAAAATTATCCTCTAAATCGGCTAGCTTCATTAACTTCTCCGATATACCTTTCCAATCTTTATTTACAGACATAGAATGACATATCCCAAACACCTTAGCCTGTTCAGTCTTCAACACTGATAAATGTGAATGCCTATCTTTAAAATACATTGCATAATCGTTGGCCCTTCTTGCACTTAATTGGAAAAGGAAGAATGTTGTATGCCTTATAGTATCAGCTGTAATAGGGGCATTTAATAATTGATCAGCATAAAAACAAATTGCTTCCCTTCCAATTAACCCTATATCCACTTTTTCGAATTTCCGATAAGTTCTCTTAAAATAATCAATTGCTCTCTCGTATATTTCGTTATTGTCTAATGTGACAACCTTTTTTGCTGTAGACCAATATTTATTGATTCCTTTCCTATACGGAATCCTTTCCGCCATCCAAGCCTTCTTAAATTGGTCCAGTGATAATGGAACAAATGGAAAGCCTGCTGGATCTTGCACATAAATATTTTCATTATCCATTTGGTACCCTAGAACATAATGGTCAGAACCATTTAAATTTTTATGATTCGGATGGTATGTTAGCTCCCCCATATCTAAAGGGCCTAGAATGACAGGGTTTTGTTTGATTTGCTGTTTTAATAACGGAAATGGGTCATCTAAGTCACTAGCTTGCTGATGTTCTTCTGCAGTAAATCCAAGGATGTTTAAAGCATAATTGATACCATCATCAGGATCTCTCATACTAAAATAAAGGTTTTTTTCATATTCTATCATGGCACCTAACCCAACACCAGTTAATATCTCTACAAGTTGAGGAGATACATTTTCTCCTATTGATGAAAGAAACATTGCAGTTGAATTTGAATAACAGTAATGGCCATTTCCTATATACACTAACATCACCTCCGGGTAGATAAGTTAACCTTACAATTTTGAAAATTGAAAATCCATATTAAATTGCTCCGTTCTCGTATTCATCATCTGGATCATTTTTATCAACAATAATGATCTTCTCGCCAATCTCCGTTTTACGATCGACCTCTACGTATTCGCGCTTGATGCTGCTAAGTGTTTCGTCAGCCAGTACGTGAATCATTACAGTTGAGTTCGCTTTAATTTCCGTCATTTACTGCACCCTTTATATTTTTTTTATGTTTTTTCAATTCTTTTTAGATTTTCATATTGGATTTCACTCTTTTAATTATAGAGGCGTGTCATACACATGCCATCTAAGAGAGATAGGACAATTTTGTCTTGGAGGTGAAAGCTAATGAATTTTCTTCTTGATCTTTTTACAAATTGGACTTTTGATAAAGTCCTGGATTATACACTAGCTGCTGTAATTTGGTCTGTATTTAAATCCAGATCAAAGCAGAATAAGTATCCAGGCTATTTCGAGAAAATACGCCGCTATAGAAATTTACATCCCCTTCTGCGATCGTTATCGATGCGTGTACTTTTATCGATAACGATCCATCCTTATATGTTTAGTTAAAAACTATCTTTTATTTAGACTTAATGGGATAAAATCTTCATTGTAAAACTCTTCCCACTCAGCAATTAAGTTTCTATAATAGTTTTGGTTAGAGTCGGTTGGCATAGATTCAATATTGTCAAAACCATTAATACCGACATCTAATTCTACTGTCACTAATCCTTGGTAAAACTTCTTATAATTCTTTTTAATTACTTTGAAAAATTCAACATCAAAGAAGTCTTCATATTCAGTTGCTCCACTCCAAGAATCATAAGAGGACTTAACACGATAATTAAAAAGAACCAAAACTAACTCATCTTTCACATCTTTTGATATTTGCTCCATTAATTGATTTAGTCCTTCACTGGCATTAAAATCTACAATGCTTAATCGGAAGTCAATCCAAGTAACAGCTTCATCTTTTAACCTTCCTTCTCCGTCTTCATTCACTTCAATTAATACATATCTGTCAGCCATAATTCCCTCCTAATTTATTTGTTTAAAATCACGATTTTAACTATTTATGATCCATTAGTCACTTCCAAAGCAACTTCCATTTAACTCATAATTAATATATAAAATGTAAATGGAGTTGATATATTTGAACCTTCGAAAAATTTTATTGAGTTCTGCTTTATCATTAGGTATGCTGGTATCTGCTGCTCCTGTCTTGGCAACAAGTTCTTCGTCTGAAGTGATAGTAAAAAGTGATGAATATGATTATGACACCATATATCAGCTTAGCCCCCTACCAAACTTCAAGCCTTCTATTGAATACAATGGATATACTTATACTCTCACACGTTATTATTTCGATTACTCAATTCAGTTTTATACGGCTATTTATACAAAAGTTGTTTAAACTTATAGGGAGCTTTTTTAGCTCCTTTTTCACCTTTTTAAGCAAGATATTTCTTTCTATGCGGTCTTTTATGTATGAAATCAAATGCTTTCCCTAATTCCTTCTCTTCTGTTACCGCTGAGTCCATATCTTATATTGCATCTAAGGTTTAGTCAGTCGAGATCATTGAATATATAGTACTTTACTCAGAACATTTTGCTTATTAAGGACATAATAAGTGTTCGTATTAATTTTTCCTGTTACGATAACGATCAAAAACAAAATAATTTATCTCATTTTAAGACAGAAGTTATTCTGCTTTTTCAAAAAAATATTCTTGATTTTCCCTTTTTTAGATGCATCCATAAAGCATTCGATCATAACCATTATATGTAACTGAAATGCAGGTATAAGAGTTATTATATAGGGATTACACTACCATTATCTGGGGGTGTATTAACATCCAAATACTCAAAAGCAAGAACAAATGTACCCATAGCACTTCCATTTCCACACCCTATCCAAATTTTCATTTTCCTAATTCCACATCAAAATCACCCTTTTTCACATCGTAATCACTATCGTAAAAGCCTATAGTATCAACGTTTTTCCTTCTTAAAATTTTCTTTTTTTATAAATATCTTCCCAAAACAACCACTTTCCCCTACTCCCGCTTATGTTTTACGATCGTTTACCCCCTATTTACTAATTAAAGTATCAAAAATTCTTATGTTTACTGTCTTTTTAGCTCATTATAAATTTTTACGATAAGCAATTGCCTTTGCTTTTGGATATGACTTGACTGTATTTGGTGACGATTTAACAGAGAAATTTAATGCTCTTCTGACTTTTTTAACTGCATTGGGCATTATTGTTGATCCAACAACTCAAGGTATTTCTGATAGTGAACAAGCAATGGATTATGATTCACCGAGATAAACCCCATACCCTTCTCTTGATTGAGGAGGGTATTTTTTTCGTTTTTTCAAATGAAAAAATTGCAGAAAACTTTACATCCTTTTACAATTTTTTCAATGACTATGTTATGATTGTTTTCGAGAGATTTTTGAAATTTTCAGAAAGAGGGGTTTAAATGAGTAAGATCGCTTCTGAAGTTGTCGCTACTACACTGAATGACTGGTACATTGCTATAAAAAAACAAAAGGTTGATGAATCAATAAAATATTATTCAGAGATAAAGAAACTTTTTGATGAAATGGAAGAAGATCAAGAAGTTCTTGCGTATTATAGTCTATTAGAAGAAAGACATAAAATGTTGCTGCATTCTTCACGAGGAGAGCCTTTACAAAAGCACACCTATTTTACTGAAGACAATCAAAACTTCATAACAAAAACAAATGATAAATTAGAATACAACTTTTATTTATTTGAAGCAATGTACGAGGCATACAACAAAAACTATGATCGAGCAATTAACCTATATGGATTAGCTGAGAAAAAGCTTGCAGAAATTCCAGATGAAATTGAAGCAGCTGAATTTTACTCTAAAGTCTCTTACTTATATACTCTTGTTAAACAAAGCATTGTGGCACAACATTATATAAAAAATGCAATTTCAATATATAAGCGACACCCTGATTATAAATGCAAACTAGCTACATCAACAATGATTGCAGCTGCAAACTATGCTGATATGAAACGATTTGAGGAAGCAGAACAATATTACTTAGAAGCAATTGATATTGCAAAAGAAACAAAAGATGAATTTTTAAAAGCTCAATTATTTCACAATCTTAGTATCGTTTATTCTGATTGGAACAAACCTGATAAATGCATTGAATCTCTTGAAAAAGCAATAGGAAATGAATCTTGGTTACATTCGATTTATTATATAAATTCTTTATTCATGATGATTAAAGAACTCTTTAAAATTGACGAAAAAATGAAAGCCATTAATTTTTACAATAAAGCACAGGAAAGACTCATATTAATGGAGAATAAAGTATACGAAGCCAAAATCAGCATCCTGTATAACCTTTATTGTGGGGAATTAAAAAATAATTTCAATAATTGTATTAGTAATATTGAGTTTTTAAAACAGCAAAATGAACTTGAAAGTGTAGATGAATTGTCCTACATAGCTGCAAAAAGGTTTGAATCAATAGGTGCTTTTGAAGAAGCAACGAGCTTTTTCAATGCGAAAATTTGGGCTGAACAGAAAATGAATCAGGTGGAGGGAATCTTATGAAAAAACTTGTGCTTTGCGTATCTATTTTAGCTGTGATTTTAAGTGGAGTAGCTTTAACGCAATTGAGTACAGATTCACCATCTAACATCCAGGTAGCTGAAAGGCCAGTCGGAGGTTAAAAAAGGTTGATTAATTAATTTAGCCCTACTCAAACATTTGAGTGGGCTTTTATTTTATGATTTATGTCCACCGGTCAGCCCTGCTCTGTGGAGCGCAGTACCTGCAAACGTAACTGAGATACTTCTCACTGTTTTTTGCCCGAGTAAAACTTATTAAAGAACATCAAGCAACACTTATAAATATCCATCGTGATATTTGTGGGAAAATCAATTGTTTTGGATCGATGAAAACCACCGCCAAGCTCATCTTTACTGTATCCAATTCCTAGACTTATTGTTCGACCAACTTTATTATATGTACGTGCCCTTCTTGCGACTTCCTCACAAATCTCCAAGAGCACAGCTTTAATCTCTTCTCTCTTTGTATAATCCCTAAACAAAATCTGACTCTTACCAAAACTAATCTGCCCCTGCATCAATGGAGCTCCTATTTCAGATAAATCAATTCCGTGAGCATGATAGTACAACTGGTTTCCCATTATTCCGAACTTCTTTTCAAGCAGCTCTAAAGGAAATTTAGCTAACTGACCTACAGTTGATATACCCATTCGATTCAGATTTCTTTCCATCCTCCCTCCTATCCCCCACATTTTAGACAAAGGTCGAACTTTCCAGAGTCTATTTGGCACATCTTCATATCTCCAACGTGCAATACCACTCTTTGTTTTCTTACTCTCCAGGTCAAGTGCAAGCTTACTAAGCAACATATTGTCACCAATTCCAACTGTGCACATCAAACCAAATTCTCTCCACATGCTGCTTTGGATTGCTTTGGCCATTTCTTCAGGATTCTCTTTTCCTGCATCTAAAAAAGATTAATCAATTGAATACGTGTGGACACATTTTTCAGGAACAAATCTGTAAAACAGCTTTGTAATCTCAGTTGAAACTCTGATGAAAAGCTTCATTTGTGGATTTACAATGTATATTCTTGGATCTTCAGGTATCTCAAATAGTCTCGATCCTGTTTTGATTCCAAAATCTTTTTTAAGTGCAGGAGATGCAGCTAACACTACACTTCCCTGTCTATCCGTATTCCCTACAACGGCAAGATAACATGTTAAAGGATTAAGCCCCATTGCTACAGCCGATACAGAAGCATAAAAGGATTTCATATCGACACAGAGTATATTCTCACGTGGAAATTGTGAGTAATCAGTCATTGTATATAACTCTTATGATGTTATTCATGTTGATATAAACTGTATTGTCGTTCTGGTCTTTTACGTGAAGCTTTTGTTGTTCAAAATTAATGTAATGTACTCTGCCGGTAACATTTTCAACAAATCCCTTGTTAAAGAGTTTGAATTTCAACTCTTTATTAAATTCCAATGCCTCAGAAACGAGAATATCCATCTCATCAATTTGTTTGTCATCTAAAGATGGCTTTTCAACTTTTGATCCATCAATCAAATCTTGTTTAAGCTGTATTAATTGTTCTAGCATCATTGATGTCCATTGATAGTTCCTCGATCCCTAAACATATCGACTCACTCCTTGATTGATCTAATATCAACAGAACAAACGTTCCTTATTCAATATAGATCAGAACAAAAGTTCGATGTAAATGTTGGTAATAAAATATAAAGGTCAATAATGATATCCGTAGTATTAATAAAGGAGAGATTCTTTTCGACGAGGGAGAGTGTGATGGTGAATGAAGAAGAGGTTAATTGGATTTTTGGTCTTAGTTCCTGCTTTGATTATGTGGGGTATAACTTTAATCGAATCAAACAAAAAGACCCCTGTAGAAGTTTTAGAAAGTGCTTGGGATGAATTTGGGTTATTTAGTTTTGAAATTGGAATAACAGATCCGGCAATTACAATAGGCATGGATCAAACCAAAAGTGAAGCAAAACTCCGTGAATATTTAAAAGATAATCTGTCTAGAGAAGCCAAGGAAAAATATAAGATTTATATATTCAAGGATGATACTGATAAGCTGGAGAAAGAGCATCAAGAATATTTGAAAGAAAATAATCTCAATAAGTAAAACGCCCAGCAATTAAAACTGGACGTTAAAAAACATTAGTTATTCTTTATTTTTTTTTAGTATTCACACGTAATCTCTCTCTATCTTCTTTAAAAGAGGATATGTAGTTTTTAGACTCTAATGCAGTCACCAACGCTTTATTAGTTCTATTATTTGAGATCTTTATTCGTCTGCCTTTTTCAGCAATTTCAGAGTAAGGTTCCCCTATTTTAGTTAAAAATTCAGTAATTGATTCATTATCAATATGCTTTATTTGTCCAGCTAGCAACGATAACCTAGTATCCAATGTTGTAGGTGATTCAAGCAAAAAGGTTAGTAGTTCATTGGTGATTTTCAGGTTATGCTCATTAATAAAATAAATTGTATCTTTAAGAATATCATTATTTCCATCTGTCAAACAGTTAGAATTTAAATGTTGTACAAATATTTCTTTGTTAAATTGAGAGAGCTCGTTGCTATCTATGAGTTGCTTTATATCATTGGCATCAAGGGAAAAATCACCTTGTTTATCAATAAACTCGTCAGGGTTTCTCAAAGCGAGTTGGATATGAAGTGTATCAAAATTTAATTTTAACTCTTTAAAATTTTCCGGTGTTAGAGATAACAAATCATTATCAATCAATAATTTTGCTCTTTTTTCACTAACATTTCCGAGCGGAAAGTAAATCCAACTTTGAATACTAGCAATTAACACTTCGAATGTTTCGTCTGTAATATCCCGACTATTAATGATTTCTTCTGAGATATCTTCTAAAATCGCTTCGTCAAATTTATCATCAAACGCCTCTATATTATTTTTAGAGAGCTCTTTTCTATTAACAGGATTGTTTAAGAAAGCTATTAAGAAATCAGGCATTTTTTTATTGTATTCTACATAAGAAGTAATAACGTTTGACCAGCATGCAACCATTTTATTTTCACGGATCACAATTGGCCATAACTCTTTAATCAATTCACCAATATCCGAGATGGCAAAAGTTTTTTTCATGATCATTGCATGCTTTACTCTCTTATCTAAATCCTCCCGATTTAATAACTCCAGAAAACTTTCCTCTGGTTCCTCAATCTCCTCAGTAAGTAAAACTTTTTCAACAAATATATCAATATTGTCATTTACGTAATTGATAACAGCCTGCTGATCAGAGTTTTTAACTGCAGCATACGTTATATTGGGAGCATCATTTAAAATAACTGATAAAGTTTTGATATTAATTTCGTATAGATTTCGTTGAACAACAAAGTCATATATTGTTTCAGAATTTAGCAAATGATCCAAACTTTTAAATTTAACTTGGAGTTTTAATAGTAGTTCTTTTATTTTCTCCTCATCAGATACTAAGCTGAGAAGATTTAAGTACTTGGATAATGTGAAAGACATGACCGACTCTTTATTCATTCGGATAATATCAGCTATATCAGCATATGTAAGTATATCTGACAAGTATTCCTCTTTTTTCTGTTGTGTATAATTGGATCTAAGTTCAATAAAACTCCAAAAATCATCCCATTTACTAGATATCGATTGGATAAAGGCAGCTTTATTTATTGCCCTTTCTTTAAAACCATCTATGAATGTAACAGATTCTTTACTTCCATTTGCAAGTCGCTCAATTATGCTATCATAATAATTACGGTATTCAGAATGATCCATTATATAGTTTAAGAGATGAAAATTAAGTACCTCTATTTGCTTAAATTCAGCACCAACTAATTTGCTCATTATTTTACCGATATTATCCAGCTCAAAGCTGTAAGGCAATGACTCGTGGTTTTTAATACTAAATACAAATTTAATATCGGAAAGACTTAAACTTTCTGGATAGAAGTAAGTGATGTAATGGTTATACATTTCATCAATATATCCATGACGTAGCAGGTAAACAAGTAATTTTTTCTCGTAAAGCTTATCAGAAAATACATCCTTTGAATTCATTTTTGTAATTAATACTTGTAAAGATTGCGCTCTTATTTCTTGCTTTTCTCTCTCTAATTCCAATAGTTCTTTCTTGAATTTTTGGATTTCATTTTTCTCTATAGCCTTGATGGCATCTTCTCTTTCAAAGTAGTTCGGTTTCCGACCAAAAACAGTTGCAATTTCTTTAATTGTCGCTGGACCATTTCTATTTCTTAAATAACAATAGATAGTATCCGCATTTTTTAACTTCTCAAAAAACCGATCTTTATTAGATGTATTGCCTCTAAATACCTCGCCATCTATATTAATATCATAATTAGAATTCAAATTTGATATTTCTAATTCGCTCAAGTATATAAAATTTAATTCAGCAATTGATTTTAAAGACTCAACTTCTATATTCGCTAATTTCCTCTCTAATTGTTGTATTTTAGCATTAATTAATTTTATTTGTTCCTCAATTATAAGTTGTTTTTTTTGAAAGATTTCATATACCAACCCTTTGTTATATTGTAATTTAGAAAAATCCACAGGATAAATATTTTTGTAGATTATCATTGCTAACATTTTGTTAGGATCAAGATCAATTGCACTTAGTTTTTGTTGGTATATAACAAATTCATTAAAAATATTCTTTAATACTCTCATGTCATCAATGTAAATTGTTACATCCTCTAAGAAATGAGTGTTTATCAAATCAGAATATGGTGAATGTTTTATTTTCTTTTTAAGTATGTCTCCTGAATTAGATGCATTAATAATTGGTATTACTGGGATAATAAAATCAAAAAATTTTGTGCGGTCTCTAGTTAACTTTTCAGTGTCTGCATCTCCAAAAATATCATCTTTTATCGCATATATAAAAACAACACGTCTATCTATTTGTTCTGAATTATTTATAAGTTCATTTAATTCTCTTAATCTTTCAAAAATACCTATATTATTAAAGCGATCTAAGTCCTCAAATATTACAACATTATACTTGGAGGCTTCAAAAAAATATAATATTTCATCTAAATATTTATCAAATATAGAAGAGTTTTCTTCCCCTGTATTTTTTTCTAACGTTGTATTAGCAATTGTAACCTTATTCAATTTTAAGTTGGCACGGACAAAATGATAAATTCTTTTATATGCGAGTAGAGGATATACTATAAAGAACAGTGCTAATAATATAGTCAGTCGTATTTGTTGCTGATCTTCAGTACCGAGACTCCTTGAAACTAACGTCTCAGCATATATTCCTTTAAGTGCATCAGGTTTAAAAAGGTAGATGCCAACTATAATAAATGCAAAAAAGAAAATCAAATTTATAATTATGCTCTTAGTCCTTATATGCTTAATTCTTTTAAACCTAGAAAAGGGAATGGTTCTATCGTGTACCCGGTATATCATTTGTTGCAAGATGCTTTTCTCTAACTTATTCTCCATATCATCCGTATCTGTGTTGAATGTAGCTAAGGATATATTTAAGAAACTATATTCCCTGCTGTATTGTTTTTGAAAGGTATTTAATATGCTACTTTTTCCAGACCCGTAGGGACCAGTTAGGGCGATATTTTTCACTTTTTTATTTTCTAACCCCCAACTTAGTGCTTTAGAATATTTTCCATCAGTGTCGACATCATTGCTAGGAGAAAGATCTTCAAAAAGGCTTTCTTCCTTAACATTAGGTTCTTTTAGTCTAATCAGAAGTTTCTCTAACCACTGCACAAATTTTTTTTTGATTTCCCCCAAAAAAAACAAATCCTTTCTAAACTTTCAGGTGTAATACGAATTAATAAAACTGGAGCAAAGAACTAAATAAATGAGTATGTAGCAATGACAAATCATTTCTCTTCCATCTAATATAGTCCTTTATCGCCAGTTGAAATTCACTATTAATTGTAACATGAAAGGGCATTAAAAGTTTCTGAAAAAAAGATGATCAATAAACAACACAGCGCCCAATTACAGGACTGTTTCATATTTAAATTGAATTTTTATAAGCATTAATTGCTTCATTTCGCAGCAGCATATTATCTTTGTTAACCATGCCTAAGTTGTAAGCTTTTTTGATAATATCTAATACCTGAGAATCTAACGCCGAAAGATTACCGCCTGGATTAAATCTTGATTTCCAATAATCTAAAGAATTATTTAGGTCAAGTGAGCTTTTTTTGTTCTCGGGTTTAACTACTTCATTTTTCTCAAGTGTTTCACAGAATTCACTAAAACCAATGGATCTACTGGGAGCTGAGTTATTTCCCCCGTATCCTTCTGTAGCCAAGCTGCAAAATGCTAAGAATTTTGGATCATAAATAAGATCGCTTCAGTTTACATTTACCACTGATAATCACAATCCTCTCAAAGCTTTTTATAATTGTAGCACCTTTTCCATTTTTACACATATTAAATATCGACAATCATTCAAATGATTTAATAATTGAATACAAAAAAGAACCTGCATTTTGCAAGTTCCTTTCACGTTGTCAATATATTGTGAATTTTTAACGACAAGGGCATTTATGTATAGTATGATATTTCCTGTACAGTAAGTTTTGCTCACTCGAGGGAGTCTTGCTCATCCCCTAATGAAAGGGGTGATGCTATGTCAACATTCCAGGCATTAATGCTAATGCTTGCAATCGGGTCGTTTATAATCGCCCTATTGACGTATATAGAAAAAATAGACCTCCCTTGAGCCTCAGAACCTGAAGGGATAGGCCTACCTAGAACCACATCGAGCAAGCCCTTTGATGGGCAACTTTTTGTACAGAGCCGGGGTGTTGGTAGCACCTCGGTCTTTTTTATTTTATGCATTTCTCATTAAAGAAATGCACTGTAATGTATTGTAAAACTGATTATAACACATTTTCCGTGAAATGCATTACAATAAACCTCAAGAGACTTGGAAAGCTTTTTTATTGTTTCTTGTAACGTTATAATGATCTAAAATAGCGCACAAGCCTTTATACATCTTCATCATTTCTTACTCTTCTAGCTCGTCTTTCAACATTCCAATTCCCAATCTTTCCCCAGACATTCTTGTTAGTCCATTTCCCTAGCTTAGTTTTATCAAACCATTCCTGAAACAAAGATATTTCATCTTTCCTTTGCATTGTATCTTTTAAAAGGAAATAATGTATTATCCAAAAGATATAAAGAGCTGAACAAGAAAGTCCAAAAATAAGTTTATTTACCTCTAACCAATTTCCTAAAACTTGTTCGCCTAAATATTTATCATATAGAAGGGGTATAAAAGCAAATGCTGAAGCACCGACAAAAAAAGCTAGAGTTTCTTTAAACCATCTAACAAAAACAAAAACAGCGCTTAAAATATAATTCGTTCTAAAAAGAACTTTATACCAATTATAATTCTTGTTTAGAGTAACAAATATACTTCTATATTCTTTATTAACTGCTTGATCTAACATTCTCATTTTATAAAATAATTTTTTCCTATTCTCGCTGTTCTTGTTTAAAATATACTCTCTGAAACAATCTTCTGTATTCAAAATTTGATCTATCAATAAGATGTTTCTAAGTTTTGATAGCTTCCCCTTTTTCCCACTATATTCTTCGAAAAATTTTTCTATAAGGACCATTTTATGGTTTTCATCTTCTTCATTCTTTATTTCTTTTAGGGAATAATACATAGGCTCTAAAATTTTTTCTAATGTTTCACCTGATTGAGAGTAGAATCGTTCTATACTTTTTTGTCTTTGATTGAATAGCAATGCAACTATACCCGTAATTACTGCAGTAAGAATACCATTTTGTTGTATCCAATTCCAAATATCTAATAACTCCAATTAAGCTTCTCCCCTTCTCTCTGAATTTACTTTTAATACGGGCTAAAATAAAAAAGGTTTCATATAAAACGGGACTAGAAAACTTCTGTCACTTTAATTATTTAATCCAATAAAATAAGCTCTCATTGCGAGAGCTTATTTTATTTAGATTGAGGATGTGCAACTCAAGCCTTCTATTGCGCTATAGCAATACTTTTGCTTAATCGTCCCAGTCTTCATCCTCATCCCAGTCATCTTTCGCTTCCTGAATCTTATTATAAAAAAATTCAATAAAGCTGTCTGCAACAGTATCTTGATAACCAATTACCCTATCCCATTCAACTACAGGGCATTCTCCGTCTTTCATTTTATTTGTATCTAGACAGTAAGCAAAGTAATCAACATCTTCAATAACCACAAGTCCATCAGTAAGGCCATAGTGTTCTTTATATTCATTAGTTCTATTTACAACTGATGCATGATCAAAGTTGTAGCCTAAAACCAAAACGCCGAATAAACCACCAGCACCGTATTTTTCTAAAAACCATTTATAACTGTTGGGGAGATCGCATTGGAGGTTTTCTTCAATGCGACCAATGTTTTCATGACTTGCACCTTCTGTAAATATAGCATTTTGTTTATTTTCATTAATAAAGTTCTCAACCTTCGAATAAATCATATAAACACCTCAATTCTCATTTTCAAATTGTTTCGCTCTCCATTTCCAATATCTCTTTCTAAAGCTCTCGTATTGTGCTTTTAAAACCTTATCATTTCTAAAACTTTCACCATCAGACTTAAGCTGATGAATGACATCACTATATTTTGTATGTAAGCTGTTCGGGATTTCAAGCATTGGGCCAGGTTCTTCTTGAATCAAGTGATGTAAATTAATCTGTGTACCGTCTTTTGCATAAGGGGCATTCCCGTTTTTCATTAGCTGAAGATTTGTAACACCGAATTCTGTTTTTTGATTAATATCAATATCTTTCATAGTATACACTCTACGGCTTACATCTTTAACTTTCCCCTTCGCCTTTACCTTCCCCTCTATTTCATATGCATCATACTTTTCTTTATTTAGCCAAGGAGGGCTTTTCTTTTGGCCAGTAAACGGTTTTCTTGTTCCATCCGGTATTTTCTTCGCATTAGTCAAAAGTTCATTCTTAAGGTTTTGGCTATCAACCACATTGTATGGCACGTTATCTGCTAGAGCAAGCTTATACTTAGGGTTGTAAGGCAGCAAATCTGGAATCTTAACGTCCTTGATTTTCTTACCTGCTTGACTTGCTTTATTTATTACCTTGCCCGCTGCATCTGCTTTGTTAATGGCTCCTGCACCTTTTGTACCAACAACAGCTACAGCCACTGAACCAATAGCATAGGTAACCCATCTTGATCTAGAATAGGCATCTCCATTCACCATATCCTTTTGATATGACTCTTCTATTGCTGCTGAAATGGCATCGTATGTTTTCACTGGATGCATAGCTGCATTACCCAGTGCTGAGAGTGTTTCTCCTGGATCGGTGATGAAGTCCCATATGCCGGTTACAGTGTCTTTTCCTACATCGTATAAACCAACTCCTACACCTTTTACGATATCCCAGGTGATTTCTCCTGCTCCTTCTAGCTGCTTCGCTTGTTCAATTTGCACTGCAAGCTGCACTTGAGTTGGCTCCAGATTCTCGTACCCTACTTTCTTAGCAATCTCTAAATATTCATCAGGGTCAGATACACCGTCATTAAGTTTTTTCTTTAATTCCTTGATTTCACGTTCCTTTGCTTCTTCTTTCTTCACACTTAAGTAAGCTTCAGAATGCTTTTCAATATCGCCTTTTTTCTTATGTATGTCACTTTCTCTGTACGCTTTAGCGTTATAGTGAATTGGTGTAGCGTTTTTTCCTTTGCCTGTTGATTCCTGCAGCTTTTTAAAGTCTTGCTGAATAAATTGTTCGTTTGGTTCTGTTTCAGCGTATTCTGTTTTTAAATCCTCATCAAGCTTGTTTAGCTTATCGATTGTTTTTTCACGTTTGTCATCTGCAGAAGAAAGTTTGTCTTTGAAGTCTTCTGTTGAGAATATTTCAAGGGGAAGGATATCATTGATGTTGTTTAATATGTCTTTCATTGCTTTTTTCTGTTCAGACATAATGGATTTTGATTTTGCATAAGCGTTAGCCAACTCGTGTTCTAGAAAGGATTCTTCTATGTAAGCATCAGACATCTTCGCATCTTCAAGTGTTGCAGACATGCTGCTTAAGAAAGCAATCTTCATATCGATAAGATCAATCCATTGGTCTGTTACGCCGACATGACCATGATAAAATGCTTTAATGTTGTCAGCACCCTTGCCTGAAAATTCACTGTCATCTAGGTTAGCTACTTCCTTAAACGCTTTTTTGAGCTTCACCATTTGCGACCTTAGTTCCTTATACTCTTTGGTTCTTTTATCCGCTTCAAAGAGTAATGAATCAGCCTCAAATACCTTCATATCATTCTCCTTCCTAGACTACTTCTATGTAAATTTTACCACAGTAATCTAATTGAATAACAGAAAAAGACAGCCAAAATGACTGTCTTATACATCACACACTATCTTGTTCTATAATAATTTTCTGCGGTATAGTAGCGCCAATCCCAAAAAGGTTCCCCATTGGCCAATATATACCGGTCTAAAAATTTTTCAAAGTTTAAATTTAATGGATTATATTCTAAACCACTTTCAAATATATAGAGATAGTTGGGATCACCTTGGTTCACTTTATCTTTATCGATCATTAAATGGCATTCTTCCAATAAGTAGCCAATTGGAATACCATTGATATCTTCAAACAAATCTTCATATTTTAACTCCTCTTCAATCTCTTCAAGGCTAAATAGCTGAAGTCCTCCACCTATATTCTCCCCATCAGAAAGAATCTCAAAAATTTTCGCACCGTTATGTAGTGTCATGAACTTCTGATAATCCTGTGGAAGGGTAAGCTGGTGTTTAGCCTCAAAGCTTTGAATGTCATTCAGGGTTGCTTTGTCCTGTGAAAAAGTAACAAGGAACTCCATGATATCACCTTCTGAACAAAACAATTTAATGGCTCCTTTTTCGTCTAAAAGACTTTTCAAGCCATTTACAGTCTTATGAACAAAGTTAGTCACATACATCACCCCTTTATTTCCTTTTAACAATAACCTTTCAAATTCCAAAAGATGTGAACAGATCGTGATAGGTGCTCTTTTCAGTGAATATAATGCAATAAATTCTAAAAAGAGGTGCCTCCAAAAATTGAATTCTCTAATGAATGATGACATGGTAAAGATCATTAGAAATGGCCTTAGCGCATCGCAGCATCCAAAGCACATTCTTGTTATAGGAGCTGGATTGTCCGGGCTTGTATCAGCATCTTTGTTGAAAAATGCCGGTCACAGAGTAACGATTCTCGAAGCGAGCGGCAGAGCGGGCGGCCGTGTCTGCACTTTGAGATCTCCCTTTAGTGATGATTTGTATTTCAACGCTGGCCCGATGCGCATACCGAATAACCATTCGTTAACCTTAGAATATATCAAAAAATTCAAATTGCCAACAAATGTATTTATCAACAGAACCCCGATGGACATCATTTATGCAAATGGAATCAAAACACGTCTCCAAGTTTTTGAACGAGCTCCTGGAATATTGAGATATCCAGTTGCACCAAATGAACAAGGGAAAACGTCTGAAGAGCTGATGCTTTCTTTACTGCAGCCTATTCTAAATTTTATCAATCAAAATCCAGCAAGAAATTGGCGGATTGTCGAAGAACAATACAAAAATCATTCGTTAAGCTCTTTTTTAAACACGTATTTTTCATATGGCGCGATCGATATGATCGGTGTACTTTTGGATATGGAAGCGTATATGGGGATGTCCCTTGTTGAAGTATTGCGGGAATCTATCTTTTTTTCATCCCCCGCTCACTTCTATGAGATAACTGGCGGTATGGATCTGCTGCCTCACGCGTTTCTTCCTCAATTAAAAACAAACATTCTATACCATCAAAAAATGATGAAAATGTCTCAGGGTGAAAATCGTGTTACGATCCATTGTCAGCATCAACAAACGGCAGAATTCACATCATTCACAGCTGATCTCGCTATTGTAACCATTCCTTTTTCAACATTGCGATTTGTAAAAGTCGAACCATACCATTCATTCTCTTACTATAAACGGAGGGCCATCCGTGAGCTAAACTATATCAGTGCAACAAAAATCGGCATAGAGTTTAAAAGCCGATTTTGGGAAAAAGCCGGTCAGCACGGCGGCAAATCTATTACTGATCTTCCGATTCGTTTTTCATATTATCCAAGCAGAAATATTGGAGCAAATGGACATGCTGTCATTCTGGCCAGCTATACATGGGCCGATGAGGCACTGATATGGGACAGTCTTTCAGAAGGAGAGCGAATCCAGTATACTTTACTGAATTTATCTGAAATCTATGGTGATATTGTGTGGTCTGAATTTGTGTCTGGCACTTCTTTTAGCTGGAGCCAGTACCCGTATTCTGCGGGAGGTTTTACAGCTTTCGAACCAGGACAAGAATTAGAGCTGTATCCCTATATTCCTGTCCCTGAGGGCAGAGTTCATTTCGCCGGAGAACACGCCTCACTCACTCATGCGTGGATGCAAGGCGCGATTGAATCTGGAATACGTGTTGCTTATGAGGTCAATCGCTTACCTTAGATCATGCTCACATCTTGTTAAAACTGGTTGATATAAAAAGAAGTGAAGAATTTATACTCCTTTGTTTAAAAGATTAATTCAAATATGGGATGTCTCAACATTCGGTTCTTTATTATCTTTATACACGTTTTGAATGCGGACCTCCCTTTTCTTCCATAATCATTAATAAATACCCAACCATAGGAAACGTTTTAATTAACCATCGGGCGAACTTTCTTTCACTGTATAACGATTCTTAATGTTGCTTTTTATCCTTTACTTGTCCTCTCTTTTTTTCATTGACTTACATTTCTTGAAAACCAGTATAAATCCTAAAGGAATTTTGTAACAAATACAGAATTGGAAAGAGAAGCGCCAAAAGAAATGCTAACTCCTTATCTCAAAGACAAAACTGCGCTTATATTAAAAGAAAGAGGTGTCTTTAGAATGGTTCATTTTAAAAACTGCCCTGATCCTTCTCTAAACGCCAATTCTCAGTCTCACCCCGAATTTTCATCCGAATTAGAACATATTAAGACAAGAATGCAAAACTTTATTAAGCACTCGGTTACAGACCAAAATATCGAAGTTACTGACGCAAGGGTGACGGCCGAAGGAGAGGTCACCTCTCTTTTAAAAGAACGTCTCGACAAGGAATATTATAGGCTTTTATCTAAAATCACCCGGGAAGTAAATGTGGCTGACTTCGGCGCTGTTCCAGATGGAAGAGACAATACTGAAGCTTTTCGAAAAGCAATCGGGAATGGCCGAGTCAAAGTACATGTTCCAGCGGGAGAATACCTCGTTCAAGGGATTAAACTTCCATCTTGGACAACAATTGTTGGACAAGGTAAAGGGATCACAGTGATTAAATTGCATGAAGACACTCCAGCGCATGAATGGGTGATTACAAATGATGATTATCAAAATGGAAATCGCAATATTTTTGTCCAAGGAATGTCATTAGACTGGAATCCAAGTAGACAATGCGGTGTGAGAAATCCAGGGGGACAGTTCTCCAGTTGTTTAACTTTTGCTAAGGTTGAATATGGGTGGATCAAAGATGTGGAAGCGATTAACGCAGGTCTTCATGGTATTGATATTACATCGCCAACGTATGACCATTTGCCTGATACCGATTGGACAAAAGACGGATCAAGATATATTTGGATCGATAACTGTGTGACATATGGTTCAGGAGACGACGGCATTACCACCCATTATAGCGAATACATCTTTATTTCAAACTGCCATTCAGGAAATCCGCGGGGAACAGAATTTGCTGAAGGTGTTTCAAACTCCAACGGAATAGAAATTGACGACGGCTCTAGGCATGTGTGGCTTTTGAATAACTTTACAAGCGGCAACATCCGCGGAGTTGAAGTAAAAGCCCATGAACTGTGGCCAGCCTCTCAAAACGTCCATATCATAGGCCATATTTCTTATCGCGATGTTCGTGCATTTGATCTTCGTCATATTGGTCACCATCAAATTACAGATCCTGAAAGCACAACAGCATACGATGTCACACTCATTGATTGTTCAGCAGTTGAACCAGTTTTCAACTCGCTTTACGATGCTGTGACCCCAAGAGCGCTGGTTATTTCGGCATATAAAAACGTTAATGTAAGCGGATTCACAGCGATTGGTGATCCAGACTATGATTATAAAGAAAACCCTGTCGTAGCCTTGCAATATCGCAGCCAAAATATAACCATTAATGGTATTAAAATTCGCGGTTTTAAAAAAGCCGGTGTTGATATTAATTTATCAGGCGGATCAAATAAAACTGATTATATTAAAATTTCAAATTTTGATATTTATAAATCTGCTCCAAAAGGAATTTCAATCGGTGGAGGCCTCTACAATGTCAATATTCTAAATGGAACGATGATTACTGACAATGGGACAGTTGCAATTCAGTCCCCCAATAATCAGGCCACAATTCTCGGTGTACAATCAGAAGGTTATAGTGTGGCAGCCTCAATCAAAGGCCAAACATACCAACAAGTTCCAATCAATTTGAAAGGAGGCATACAGCTTGCAACGACCTCTGGCTTTGCCGTTAACCAAACAAGCGCAGTTATAGCAGGTACCGGCGACATTACGGCCCGCGGAGAAAGAAATGCGGTCATTAGCTCTTCTGGAGGCTCCAGTACTGAAGGCTCTCGCGCATTAATCGCTTCTTCAAATAACGCACATATTAGAGGAAACCAAGCGTCAAGAACAATACTGTCTTCTGAAAATATTATACTTGAGGAACCATACACCGTGGCAGGAGGTCATCAATCAATAAAGTGGCTTCTTGACTCTGTTCGGGGAAACGGGACGTTTGCCGGTGCAATCAGTTCTTCTTTAGGTGGATATGGAGAGTATTTTGAGAGTTCAACTGGACAGTTAATCCATACTGGTACAATCGTGACTTTAAGAGGTGAAAAAATTGTGCCCGCGAATGTTGGAGATTATATGCTTGGCGTTATTTCAGAAACTTCAGCTTTCATTTCAGGAGCCTCCAGTTTCGTCTGGCAGGGCCGTTATTTGACAAATGAGTTCGGCGGATTTATTTATGAAACGGTGACTGATGAGGAAAGCGGTGAACTCATACGTGTTCCCAAACAAAATCCAGACTACGATACAGCGCTGGAGGCAAATTATCATTCACGGGCAGCAAGAGACGAATGGCACGTTGTAGGGTTGGTTGGCCAACATTATGTGCGTATTGACGAAACTGTCAATCAAGGAGATTATCTTACGGCACATAATGGAATAGGAACAAAAGCCACTGAAGGAAGCTGGAAAGTAATGAAAATAACCTCTGCTTACACATCAGAAAAAGGGTATGGTATCGCTCTAACCGTCATCAAATAGTGGATACGCCGACCAGTTCAATATATGTTTATCCAAATAATTAGATCTCTTTTCTAGGTTCTTTATTCCTTGTATGTTATTATCAATTTTCAATATCTACCAAAATACCCCTAATATACTATCGTAATTAACTTATATTATAATCAAAAAAATTTTGACAGCTGTTCCTTCTCGTTATTCATGAAAGTTGCTATTGAAATGAGTAAATGGATATCATATTAGACTTCTATAGCAAATACACCATATATATCCTTTAAGTATTTACAAATTGAAAATGTTTCATGAGGCTTATTAAAAGTATTGTTCTTTTATCATCTGTAAGTCGATACAAACTGCATTAAGATCACACCTAAATCTCACTGAGTTTTTTCTTACAAATAAAATGAAAACCCTTTCCATTCTAAATTCATTTCACCGTTACTAAAAGTAATCCTTGCATTCCTTCGCCCTCCATGCTATATTCATATAGCGATGAGCTGAATTGTGTAAGCCGATGTACATGCCTTTACGGCACACACGAATGTGGCGTGTGGTGCATCGCCTCAATACGCAAAGACGTTTGCCTTAGGCAAACGTCTTTTTTTGCGTTATCCGATTTTTGTGCCGTTTGGGACAGGCTGATCCGGCTGCAAAAGGACGACGTCGCCCTGGCCGGGTATGCCGCCGAGGACCAAGACTTCCGATTTAAATCCGGCGATCCGGCGGGGCGGAAAGTTCACGACTGCTATGACTTGCTTGTTGATGAGACCTTCCGGCTTGTAACGCTTCGTGATTTGTGCGCTCGATTGTTTTATGCCGATTTCAGTCCCAAAATCTATCACAAGCTTGATTGCCGGTACTCTTGCTTCAGGAAATTCTTCCGCTTTTACAATTGTTCCCGTTCTGATATCCAATTTCTCAAAGTCATCAATAACTGCCATATCAATAACTCCTTTTTCTCCTATTGTAAAGGAGATATACAATATTCTTTTAACTAAAGAGCCATCATTTTTTATCCGAATATAAGGTGTTTCGATACAGGCGGGGCGGCATTCCTGTGCTTTTCGTGAACCATCTTGTAAAAGAAGAAAGGTTTTGAAAGCCCAGCGCCTCGCTCACGACGGTAAGAGTTTCATTTCTCTCCATCAGCATTCTTTTTGCTTCCTCAAGGCGAAGGTCGGCAATATAGTTCTGCGGGGACTTCCCTGTCTGTTTTTTGAACCAGCTTGAATAGTAAGCTGGGTGATAATGCTCGATTTCTGCCAGCTTCTTAATCGTCAGCCGCTCAAATAAATGGCTGTGAATGTATGCAATTGAGGCATAGCTATGGGATTGAAGCTTTTCTTTTATGTATTGTACTAGCATATGAAGCGAGTTGGCTGTTCCGGCCTTTGCTTCCTCTGTCAGCAAGTACCTGATCGAAGACCAGAAAGGATCGAGGGCAGCTTCAATTCCTGATCCTGCACGATACTCATCAATTTTCATTGCATGAAGCGGAACATCCAGTACAAGACATTCATTTCTTCCGATAGAACGGAAGCGATGCTCGCACTGCGGCGGAATATATAAAAAATGATCCGGATTTAATTTCACCTGGCGCCCCTCAGTCTCAAGATCAATACTCCCTTCAAGCGGAAAAAGAAATTGGCTGTACGCGTGCTTATGTGAATGATATAGCCGTGTGTATGTCCGTTTTTCGCAAATTATCTCTTGAAGCGAGTCCATTAGCAAACCCCTTCCTTTGGTCATCTTTTAATCCGGTAATGGTGTTCCGATATAGGCGAAAAGCCGATTTTTCCATATAAAGAAACTGCCGCCAGATTTTCTTTCATCACTTGTAAAAACATGCGTTCCGCTCCGTTGTTTTTTGCCCATTCAGTCAACACCCTGATCACTTGGGTTCCTGCCCCTTTTCCTCTGTGCTCCTCAGCTACAACGATATTACTAAGTCCGCCATAACCATCAATGACAGAAACCGTGCCAAGCGCTGTCAGGCTTTCTTTGTCATACATCTTGAAAAAAGTTTTACACGGCGGCATGCGTTCGAATATGTGTTTGTAACCTTTGTGACGCTCGGGTGAAAACCCTTCTAATTGAATAAATTCATCTATCCAAACAGATGATGGCTCTTGTTCCCACTTGTATGTAAATCGGCTGTTGTCATTTGTTCGGCTCATAATTGACCGGCACAACGCTGTCATCTGGAAGCACTCGTCTACCTTTTCATAACGGCTGTCTGCCAATGCGTCATCAAGCCCTTTCGGTGATGCGTTGCTAATATGAAAACAAACAGGTAAGCCTAAACTTTGATAAAAAAGTTCGGCCTCTAGCTGAAAATCCCCTTCAGGCATATCCGCAGACGTCCATACGCTATTTGCCCTTTTGGTTACGCCAAAATTCGCTCTGAGAAGCCATTTCCCTATGCTTTTTTGAAAATAAGCCGGCCATGAAGCTGCCGCTAATCGTTCAATCTTGCGAATGTCATCCATTGCATAATGCCTCTCCCCTATGTATACTCCCTTGATATTATACAATATTCAGAAATATAAGACATCCATTTATTTGTTTACATAATATTTTTATTGTTTATTAATAATCCTGACAAAAATGTCCGAATTGAAAATGACAGGCTTTCTAAAATGTCCTCCTCACGTTCAAATGCTTCTTTTGCGATTAAAACAGTAAAGCCATGCAGCAGACTTCTGAGCCCCCTTGTCGCATGAATGGCAGTCTTTTCACTTGCATAGCCGTTTTCAATGAGCAGCTTCGTCACAAGACAGACAATTTGGTCAGAGACGATTTCCGTCCGTTTGTCGTGAACCTTAAGAAGAGCCGCTTCATAATATCCGGGATTTTCAATTGCAAAATCAACATATGCATGAGCTAAAGAAAGCATCGCGGAATCTCCCTTTCGTTCGGTTACGGAGTCCGCCATTTGATCAAAAAGCTTTGTCAGTCCTCTGACAGCAAGTTCTGCTCTGATCGCTTGCAGCCCGTTGATATGGTTATACAATGACGGGGGGCGAACATTCATTTTTTTAGAAAGTGCAGCAAGTGAGACACCATTTACCCCTTCCTGATCGGCAATCTCTGCTGCAGCGTCTACAATCATTTTTTGGGTCAAACCTATTCTCGGTGACATGCTCATCATCCTTTCTTTGCTTTTTGGATCGCCTGTCTCATCCGCTCTGAAGGTGATCGCAGGAATTTTCCATGTCCGACAGCGAGACAGGAAGGCGCCTTATCGGCGAGCAATTGTGCACTTTTGATGGCCTCCTCCTTATTCCATGTGGCGAAAGCGGGAAAAGGAAACGCCCATTTTATCTGACCTGATACAGCGATTCCTCCGCGCAACTGAAACGCATCTCCTGCTATTAAAGTGCCGTTTCTTGTATCAAGAAATGACATGCTGCCCGGTGTATGGCCCGGTGTTGGAATGGCAAGCAGAGAACCAATTGTTTCACCGCCCGTCAGCAGTTGGTGAGGCTTTGTTTGTATGTGTTTCGGAATACCTCCTTTTATAGGCGTCTGCGGCTCATCTTGCCGCAAAGATGTGTCACCTTGGAGCAAGAATGAATCCCGTTCCGAGATCATGACCTTTGCATGCGGAAATGTTTGTGCCAATGTATCCAGTGATCCGACATGGTCCCCATGTGCATGAGTCAGTAAAATATGCTGAAGCGGTTTTCCAAGCTGATTCACAGCTTGAATAATCCCTTTATAGCTGCCTGGCAGTGCGGCATCAATAAGGGTGACTTCGTTTTCTTCCTCTACTAAATAGCAATTAACCGGAAACAATGCTGGAAAAAAAGTCAGCTGCCAAACCGTTTGGTACTGAGTAATTCTCATCTTTTTATTCCTCCTAACAAAAACTAATGGTGTTAGTTTTATTATTAACTAACACCATTAGTTTTTCAAGAGTTTATTATTTTTTTATCGCTACATAAATGTTAACTTGTGCTCGCTGTGGCACTGCGGCATTTTGATCATACATCTCAAAGTCACCTGTAAACGTGCGCAGATGCCGCTTATCCCAAGTCCAAATTTCCTTCCACGTTTCAAGCACAATCTCTTCAATAGGACCGATTCTGGAAGTGAAAACGGCGTAAGCGGAAGCCGGCAAATCAATATTTTCATATGGTCCCGGAAGAATGTCGTCGTATTCCTGAAACGTTCCGACTGAAAACGTATAAAACCCATTCGTCTCTTGTTCATAATTCGAATATAAGGCAATAATGCTCTTGTCTTTTTCAGCCTGTGATAAAAGAGCGCTCATATCCTGCTTCCATAATTGATCCCACAGTGCCGGAATCCTCCTTTCTTCCGTCATTTCCAGTGCGTTGCTTGTCCGTTGTGATAGTCCGGCAAATCGTTTCAGGTCTAAGTGTGTTATATGTGAAAAGCCCATACGATCTCCTCCTTTTTTTAAGATTATAGACAAAGAAACCTGACAGCAGTGTGTCAGGTTTCATATATTTTTTGCATGTGATGAATGGTTTCTTTTACTTTATCCCTTATATGAAGAGGCTGCAGAACCTCAATATCCTTTCCGAACTGGAGCAAAAAACCGATCAGCCATTGATCTTCTGGAAGTGAAATCACCGCCTGGCAGATTTCATCTTCCTCACAACAGTGAAGGACATCATATCCGAACCATTCACCTATACGCTGACGTGCTGACGGCTGAACAAGAATAACCAATTCAGTTAAACGGTCCTTTTGGTACCAACTCTTATCCCATGGCAAAGTGTCCAGCTGAATGTCTTTTCTGATAAATGTCTGATGTAAGATGGCCAGATCTTTCATCCGGTTCAGTTTAAAAAAGCGAAAATCATTTCTTACCAGGCAGTAGGCATATAAATACCAGTGCCCCGCCTTGCAAACCAATGTATAAGGTTCAGTTTCCCGAAGTAGTGTTTCCCCGCTTGCGCTTGTATATGTAAAAGATATCGTTAACAACCGATCGATGGCAGCGCTGATTTTCTCGCGCAGCGTCTTTTGATCCTCAGTATGGCCCCAAGCCGTCATGTCAATAAACCATTTTTCTGTTTGGTGCTTAAATGCTTGAGTAGATTGCTCAGGTATAAGGTGTTTGATTTTTTGATAGGCTGTGCTGTGAGAAACGGGTTCATACATAGATGAAACGCTTTGCAAAGCGGAAGCAATTGCAAACAATTCCTCCTCCTTCAGCCACTCTCTTTCAAGCCGATACGTTTCCATGATGCCAATTCCGCCCCCGGAACCCTGTGAGGTCACAATCGGAATACCAGCCCTATTGATCGTCTCAATATCACGGTAAATTGTTCTGACAGATACTTCAAACAGCTCAGCAAGCTCTGCAGCCTGCACTTGTTTTTTGCTGATCAATAACACAACCATCGCTAACAAACGTTCCAGTTTCATTCTGCGCACCTTTTCTTCTTGTATTTTCCAACAAAACAATCATAACATTTTGATAAAGCTTGGGCATATCTATTATGCGGCGGAATACACCTCGCATATGCTATGAAAACAGGGGTTTCCCCTTCTTTTTTGTGTTCAGTATTTATTTCAGCTACTATTTCCGACCGGATAAGCATACACTTCTCAACGGAGGGGATTTCACATCATGCATCTTACACTTCAGAGCGTTTATCCTGCCATAATCATCATCTTTTTTCTGTATAAAAAAATTAAAAGGTCCATCGGATACCAGCCGCTGAAGCCCCGCTGGCTGTTCACCCGTATCATTCTTTTCTCGCTGTTTGCTTTTGGACTTTCAATCTTCAGCGCCATTCACCCTTTTTTATATGGATATCTCATTTTGGGCATTCTTGGCGGATGGCTCCTTGTCTTTTTCGCTAAGAAAAACATCTCTTTTGAAAAACGCAGAGGAAAGATCTATTTTCGGACTCATATTTGGGTAGAGGTGATTCTCTTAACTTTATTTCTATCAAGATTTCTGTATCGAGTGACGGAGCTTTATCTTACCTCACCTGATCTAAACCGCCTTGGATCATACAGTCAGTCAATCGGAACGGACCCTCTGACAATTGGCGTCTGTTTTCTGATAGCCGTTTATTATATCGGTTTTTCTTCTTTTATCATCAAGCTCAGCAGAAACGAACTTGAACAGCACGAATACAATAAAGAAAAAGACATCCTTGCCCGCTAACAGCGAGTTAAGCAAGGATGTCTTTTTCAATCATGCTGTGTATGATGGATCATTTGCTGAAGAACATCTAAAACATGTTCATCCTCCGGAGAGTAATAAATCGATGTTCCTTCTCTGCGCGATTTGACAAGCCGGAGATTTTTTAAAAATCTAAGCTGGTGGGACACAGTGGATTGCAGTAAATTCAGCTTTTCTGCAATTCCGTTTACTGCATGCTCACCTTGGGACAATAAATGGAGAATTCTGATTCGGGTAGGATCTGAAAGCGCTTTGAATGTTTGCGCGACTAGAAACAGCGTCTCCTCGTCCAGATCAGCAGCCGATTGTTCCGTTTCTCTAAATTCAGTCATATGTATCACCTTTCTTTATTCATAGTTTTATCTTATAACAAATGCGCTTGAGTGCAAACCAGCCTGCTTGTATTCCATTTCAATCTCATAGTTTAAATTTATGTTTCAAATCAGGTTTTTACTTGGTCTGATATACCCTCTTATGTCATAATAAAAAAGGTCATACTGCTCCAAACATTGAGGGTGAAACACAGTGAAGAAAAAGAGAAAAGGCTGTTTCGCTGCTGCGGGTTTTATGATGATTTTTGTCTTTGTCATCGCCTCTTTTTTATTGGTCCTGCTTTTTTTCAACCGGGATTTAATCAAAAAACTTCCGATCGATACGAAAACGATTGTTTTGGAACGTTTAACCGATTACAAACCCTTGGTGGAAGAAGAGCTTGAAAGCCAAGGACTCTCTAATTATACATCACTCATATTAGGCATGATGTATCAGGAGTCAAAAGGAAAAGGCAATGATCCCATGCAGTCCTCTGAATCTCTGGGGTTAAAACGCAATGAGATAACAGACCCTCAACTCAGTGTTAAACAAGGCATCAAGCAATTTACCCTCATGTACAAGACCGGTAAGGAAAAAGGCGTGGATTTGGATACCATTATTCAAAGCTACAACATGGGGGCAGGTTACATTGATTTTGTAGCTGAACATGGAGGAACGCATACTGAGGAATTGGCAAAACAATACTCCGAGCAGCAAGTCAAAAAAAATCCTGATCTGTATACTTGCGGGGGAAATGCGAAAAATTTCCGCTATCCGTATTGCTACGGTGATTATACGTATGCAGAAAAAGTAAAAGAAAAAACAAAAACTGTTGAAGAATCTTTGCAGGTTGCAACACTTGAAACCATGGAATCCAAGGCTCATGAATAAGAGTCTATCAATTTACTGACAAAAGCCCAAAAATGAATTTGGGCTTTTGCCATGTTTACACGTAAAAAAAGCCATACTGAGTATGGCTTTTAATAATACGGTGAAATCATCAAATATACAATAACGCCTGTAAGGCTTACATACAGCCATAGAGGCATTGTCCATCTCGCAATTTTTTTATGGCGCTCCACCTGCATGCTGAAGCCTCTGATCAGCGTAAACAGCGCAAGCGGCACAATAATTGCAGAAAGGCAGATATGTGTAATTAAAATAAAGAAATAAATCGGGCGCATAATACCTTCTCCGCCATAGAGCGTGTTTTCCGCAATCGAGTGGTACGTCACATAGCAAATCAAAAATAGTAATGTTGTTGTGAACGCAGCCAAAATAAAGCGTTTGTGAGCTTTGATATTTTTCTGTTTAATCATAATCAGCGCGGCCAATAAGAAGATAAACGTAAAGCTATTGAATATCGCATTCAGCATTGGCAAAATGTGAATATTCGCATGGCTGAACTGATCTAATTTAGGCATAAAAAACAGCACTGCGATTAAACCGTTAATCAGAACTGTCAGCGTAAGGACAATCCCCGTGTAATTTTTCGGTTTATTTTCTGTTTGGTTCATTTGGTGACCTCTCCTAATTTGTACTGGCTATCCAAATCGTATGCAAATTCAAAGAAGATGTCAACGGTTTCGATTGCTTCGTCAGAAATTAGACACACTTCAAAGGCCGGAGGCTATTAGCCCCGGCCTGTTAGGTTTACGCCTCTTTTATCAAATGTTCAATGACCTTATGTTCATTTTCATTCAGCAGGTTCTTTTGAATTTTCGAATGAATGGGTTTATTCATATGCTGATCCAAGATATCGGCCGTTTCTTTATCCCCGGCAATAACCATTCGTTCCCATCTTTTCGCGGCAGCTTTTTGATCAAGGCTGGCAGCCAGCCGCTTATACAGTCTCGATTGGTTCTCTGTTACATGTTCCCTCATCCGGTTCTCTTCAAATGGTGGCGCTTTGTCTACAGCGGAATGGCTATTCTTCCAAGACTCATTGATCATATCATACTCATAACGCTCCACCGCCTCAATTTTTCCTAAAACAGTTTCAATAATTTTCACTTCATGCTGCTGAGTTAAAATAAACGCCGTACTTGGGTATGTCTGGCGCAAACCCTTTAGCTGATCCAGGACAGCTGTTTCTTCCCAGTAAAATCTTGTATCTACAGGGACTTGAAGCTTAATAGGTTCCCATATGCCGCTGTCGGAAACAAAAAACACGAGACTGCGGGGCATGTCTTTTCCCATTGCATTCAAGTATTGATTCATTTTAGCCCTGATTCCATCCAGACACTTTTCCTCCTCTGGATCACTAGCTGCCAAATACTCTTTTAATCGGCTGAATCCTGACTTTAGGGCAATCTTCCATTCTCCCCCCTGCTGCTCTGGATCTCTCATGTCTGTATTGAGATACAGAGAGAGAATTTTATCCGGCGGTTCCAATTGGACATACTGTAATTTGTTAATCAATGAATCAATCGCCATTCCGATTCCTCCTTTTTCACAGGTTAGTTTTCTTTTTCCTCTCTTAAAAACGATCAAACCTGACTTTCCGCTAATTTCTAGTAATAATGGAATTGTTGTTTACAATACGCCTCTCTTCTAATACAATTGGTAACTGTGTTTCTAAGCTGTTTTTTGAAAGGAGTTTGATCTTGTTTACTGTTAAAGAAAAAAATCGTCAAGAGCTTGAGGAAGAACTAAATGATTTAGAATTTCAAATTTATCGCATGCAGGAGAATATGAAGGATTTATCTAAAGATGCCAAAGTGCTTGGTATTGATCAATCGAAACATGATGAGTGGATGATTGTTTCCTCGATTGATGATGGCCAAACATGCAAAATTATGCTAACTGATTGTAAAACGGCATACCGAGGAAAAGGCTGTTTTTCACTTGTAGCGTCTTACAAGGACGATGCCATTCATATAGGGGATATAAAAGGCCCTCCGAATCACGGGTTTGGCTCCATTTGCATGAAATATTTAAAAGATATTGCAAGAGACCATAATATACCGAAAGTCACCGGAGACATCGCCAAACGGGATTGGAATCATGTAGACCGGCTGATTCACTTTTATGAAAAACATCACTTCAAAGTATGTATCGATCATGATACCCAATCCGGCAGCATTAAGTGGGTTGATTTGTAAAAAAGTCTGGAAGAAAGAGCCAAGATATGCTGTAATGGTATAAAACCATTGATGGAGGGTTCTATGTACGCCTCAAAACTGAAAAAGGGAGACGAAATCCGGATCGTGTCTCCCGCGACCAGCATGTCTATATTATCAAATGAAGCAAAAATCCAAGCAAAAACGGCGTTAGAACGCTTAGGTTATCGGGTAACCATCGCTGAACACGCAAATGAATGTAACGAATTTGATTCATCCTCTATCGAGTCAAGAGTCCATGATCTGCACGCTGCCTTTTTTGATCCAGGCGTCAAAGCGATTTTAACGACACTCGGAGGGTTTAATTCAAATCAGCTGCTGCGTTATCTTGATTACGAGAAAATCAAACGACATCCAAAAATTCTGTGCGGTTATTCCGATATAACCGCTCTTTGCAACGCTATTTATCAAAAAACGGGTCTTGTTACGTATTCAGGTCCCCACTTCTCAACATTTGCAATGAAAAAAGGACTCGATTATACAGAGGAGTATTTTCTTTCTTGCTGCGCTTCAGACGATCCGTTTGAAATTCACCCCTCAAGTGAGTGGAGCGATGATCGCTGGTTTTTGGATCAAGAAAACAGGCGTTTTTATCCTAATAACGGCCCTGTTGTAATCCAAGAAGGTTATGCGGAAGGTACTTTAATTGGCGGAAACTTATGCACGCTTAATTTGCTGCAGGGAACGGAGTATTTTCCCGAAACAGAACATACTATTTTATTGATTGAAGATGATTATATGTCAGACATCCATATGTTTGACCGCGATCTGCAATCACTCATCCACCTCCCCGCTTTTTCACATGTAAAGGCGATTTTGATCGGCAGATTTCAGAAAGCATCAAACGTATCAATAGATCTTGTAAAAGCCATGATCGAAACAAAAAAAGAATTATCCGGCATCCCGATCATCGCAAATATAAATGCCGGACATACCTCGCCAATTGCCACGTTCCCTATAGGAGGAACATGCAGGATTGAAGCTATTTCGGGTACATCACGAATATGGATTGATAAACATTAATCAGCTTGTAAATTTTTTTACAAGCTTTTTTAGCGCAATCGGCTATGCATGCCGCACGAGACATGACAAATGTCATATAGGAGGCATGATGTGTGCTACTACAAAAGACTTCTCTCATTAGCGTATACTGAACCGAGACACACAATGAGAGGATACTTACTATGACTGAACAAACCATTGCACATAAACAAAAACAGCTGACAAAGCAAGTCGCTGCATTTGCTCAGCCTGAAACAAAAAACAGCCTGATTCAGCTTTTAAACACGTTTATCCCATTCTTCGGCCTATGGTTTCTTGCTTATCTCAGCCTCGATGTCTCCTATCTTCTTACGTTAGCATTAACGGTGATTGCCGCAGGTTTTCTGACAAGAATTTTTATCATCTTCCATGACTGCTGCCATCAATCTTTTTTCAAACAAAAACGCTATAACCACATTCTCGGTTTTCTGACAGGTGTCCTGACTTTATTCCCGTATCTTCAATGGCAGCACAGCCATTCGATTCATCATGCAACTAGCAGCAATCTGGATAAACGCGGAACAGGAGACATCTGGATGTTAACAGTAAACGAATATAAAGCTGCATCCAGACGAACAAAGCTTGCATACAGACTTTATAGAAACCCGTTTATCATGTTTATTCTCGGACCGATTTATGTTTTTCTGATCACGAACCGTTTTAACAAAAAAGGCGCAAGACGCAAGGAACGTGTAAACACATACCTTACGAATCTGGCAATTGTCGCGTTGGCTGCCGCTTGCTGTCTGATCTTTGGCTGGCAATCGTTTTTACTGGTGCAAGGCCCGATATTTCTGATTTCAGGTTCAATCGGTGTTTGGCTGTTTTATGTGCAGCATACCTTTGAAGATTCTTATTTTGAAGCGGATGAAAACTGGAGCTACGTTCAGGCTGCTGTTGAAGGCAGCTCATTTTATAAACTCCCGAAACTGCTTCAATGGCTAACAGGCAATATTGGTTACCACCACGTTCATCATTTGAGTCCAAAGGTGCCTAACTATAAGCTTGAAGTTGCTCATGAACATCACGAACCATTAAAAAACGTACCGACAATCACCTTAAAAACAAGCCTGCAATCACTTGCGTTCCGTCTATGGGATGAAGATAACAAACAGTTTGTGTCATTTCGGGCTATAAAACATATACCTGTAAGCCTTCCGCCTGATTCACCAGAAAAACAGAAGCTGCGGAAGAATGCCTGATGATAAAGGAGGTCTTCTAATATACTAGAAGGCTTCCTTTTTATTGTTGGAGGGTGCATTCTGGCTTTCACAATGATAAAGTTACAAGTAAGATGAAAAGCTGAAAATGAGGTAAGATCATGATTAAAAATCATTTTACATTTCAAAAACTAAACGGGATTACGCCCTATATATGGACGATATTTTTCATCCTCCCCTTCTACTTTATATGGAAATCATCATCTACATTTGTTATTATTGTCGGCATCATTTTGACGCTTTTATTTTTTTCGGTATATCGATTTGCTTTTGTCTCAAAAGGCTGGACCATTTATTTGTGGGGATTTTTATTAATTGGCATTTCAACCGCCTCCATTACTCTGTTCAGTTATATTTATTTTGCTTTCTTTATTGCTTATTTTATTGGAAACATTAAGGAACGCGTCCCTTTTCATATTTTATATTATGTCCATTTAATAAGCGCGGCCGTCGCAGCCAATTTCAGTCTCGTATTAAAAAAGGAATTCTTTCTGACACAAATTCCTTTTGTCGTTATTACCCTCATCAGCGCAATTTTATTGCCCTTCAGTATAAAAAGCCGCAAGGAGCGCGAACGACTTGAAGAAAAGCTCGAGGATGCAAATGAACGGATTGCAGAACTGGTAAAATTAGAAGAACGTCAGCGAATTGCCCGCGATCTCCATGATACGCTTGGGCAAAAGCTTTCTCTTATTGGTTTAAAAAGCGACTTAGCAAGAAAATTGATATACAAAGATCCCGAACAAGCAGCTCGTGAACTGAAAAGTGTTCAGCAAACAGCGCGAACTTCTTTAAATGAAGTAAGAAAAATCGTTTCCTCTATGAAGGGCATCCGGCTCAAGGATGAATTGATCAACATCAAACAAATTCTCGAAGCAGCTGACATTATGTTTATCTATGAAGAAGAGAAATGGCCCGAGAATATCTCATTGCTGAATGAAAACATTTTGAGCATGTGCTTAAAGGAAGCTGTCACAAATGTCGTCAAACACAGCCAGGCTAAAACTTGCCGAGTTGACATTCAGCAGCTCTGGAAGGAAGTTGTGATTACAGTGTCTGACGATGGAACATTCAAAGGAGAAGAAAATTCCTTTTCAAAAGGACATGGCTTACTCGGGATGAGAGAACGGCTTGAGTTTGCAAACGGAAGCCTTCACATCGATACCGAAAACGGGACCAAGCTTACCATGGCAATTCCTAATAATTCAAAATAAACATAAAGGATGGCTTATATGATTAGTATATTTATTGCAGAAGATCAGCAAATGCTGCTGGGCGCTTTAGGATCACTTCTAAACCTCGAAGACGATATGGAAGTCGTAGGCAAAGGTACAACCGGCCAAGATGCTGTTGATTTTGTCAAAAAACGCCAGCCTGATGTATGTATTATGGACATTGAAATGCCCGGAAAAACAGGGCTTGAAGCTGCTGAGGAGCTAAAAGATACAGGCTGCAAAATTATCATCTTAACCACCTTCGCCAGACCCGGTTACTTTCAGAGAGCTATTAAAGCTGGCGTTAAAGGCTATTTGTTAAAAGACAGTCCGAGTGAAGAGCTGGCCAACGCCATCCGTAGCGTCATGAACGGAAAACGCATCTATGCACCTGAACTGATGGAGGACTTATACAGCGAAGCTAACCCTCTTACAGATAGAGAAAAAGAAGTGCTCGAACTTGTGGCTGACGGTAAAAACACAAAAGAAATCGCTCAGGAACTCAGCATCAAAAGCGGGACGGTGCGGAATTATATCTCAATGATTCTAGAAAAGCTTGAAGTGAAAAATCGAATTGAAGCCATTACCCGGTCAAAAGAAAAAGGCTGGTTTAAATAAAAAAGGATCTTGGCATCTGCCAGGATCCTTTTTGTTAACCTGAAATTCCCGTTTGAGAACCTCGTCGCAACCAGAATTAAATTGATCCATATCCTCGCTCCTACGCCCGCTGAACGATTGTTTGGTTAACAGCCCAATAAAAGACTGGATTGAATGATATCCCTGTTAAAATGGTCGGCCATTGCACATCAGCAGAATTTCTGATATTGATTATATTGTATTTTCAGTATGACAAAGTTGTGCCACTTCGCTCCCGAAGCTGCCATGCCCAACTGCAAGAGCCTAATATCACAATAAAAAACCGTCTGAAATCAATCCGATTCCGTAAATGGTATCTGCTACATCCAACTGCTTATTATCTGCCAAAAACACCAGCTCGTTTCGCTGATCAAAGATAGTAACAACCAGCTATAAATGTCATGATGCCGAATGTCTCTGTAATGTGGAATCAATCTTTTAACCCGAGAGCCCCTGAATCGCACATAAAGAAAAACGGGACCACTTTCTTTTATCAGCATATGATATAAACAGCTCTAAGCAGAACAAAAAAAGACACAAGCCAAAAGCTTATGTCTTTTATCACAATCTATATTATTAGTTTAAGACTTTAACACTTACAGTTTTGACGCCCCAATTAGAAGCATCACTTTTACTTGGTACAAATACGTCGATTTTATTTCCTTTAATAGCGCCGCCAGTGTCTGCTGCTGTTGCTTCCCCGTAGCCTTCAACATAGACTTTAGAACCTAGCGGAATTACATTAGGATCAACCGCAATAACTTTCGCGTTCGGGTTCTTATTTAAGTCAATGCCTGTAGCTGTAACGCCGGAAATGCCGCCGTCGTTAGCAGTGTAAGCAGTAGCAGTAACTGTTAGTTCTTTTGAAGCTTCTTGATTATTTGTATTTGATTGAACAGCCTTCTCCTCTGTGTTAACAGAAGTTTCTGCCTCAGCCTTTGTTTCTTGTTTAGGTTGCTGTTGTACAGCTTCTTGTTTAGGTTGCTCTTTTTGCACAGCCTCTTGTTTTGGCGCAGCTTGAGGTGCGTTTGTTTGCGCATTCTCAGTAGCTGTGTTTGCTGCTGTTGCCTGACCTTTTACTGAAAGAGTTGATCCAGCATAGATCATGTCAGAGCTTAAGTTATTCCAAACTTTCAGGTTGTTGACTGTCGTGCCGAATTTTTGAGCAATCTTAGAAAGCGTATCTCCCGCTTTAATTGTATATTGCCCAGTCGTGGTTGTTTCTTCTGAAGAAATGGTCAGTTTTTCTCCTGCAATGATTTTATCAGAAGTTAACTTGTTCCATTCTTTTAAGTCCTTTAGGTTCACTCCATTTTTCTGAGAGATTCCCCAGAGCGTATCACCCTTTTGCACCGTAATTTCTTTTGCAGAAGCGTGAGCTCCGAATGCAGTTGTTGAAAGTGCAGCAACTGCCACAAAGGACATAATCGTCTTCTTCATAAGTAAATCCTCCCTTGTTAGCTTTTTATTGGCGGCTAACAGGTGATATCGTAACACACGTAAATGTCAAATCAATAACAAAAAGATATGATTTAGATTACAGTTCCTTTACATGAAGGATTTCTCTCTGATGGAAAGACTTGCTGAACCCTTGATATAATAGGCTTCGCAGGTCTTTTTATTTTGAGGCGAAACAGAGAAAATAAAATGTGTTTTTTATAGAAAAAAAGATTGTTTTTCTGTTTTTTTAGTCTGTCATCCTTGCATAAGCCTGTATTTCTTGTAAAAAAAGCCGGCCGTATTTTGCTCTTTTTTGTTCTCCGACTCCTTTTATAGACAAAAGTTCATCATCATTTACGGGCTGTTTTCCTGACATTTCTTTTAACGTTTGGTCAGAGAAAACAACAAATGGCGGAACACCCTGCTCAGCCGCAATTTCTTTCCGAACCATGCGCAATCGTTCAAATAGCTCGTCATTTTCAGTAATCGCTGCCGCTTTTAACGCTTCTTTTCTCGCTACTGATAATTCTCCTTTCAGCACATTCCTTCCTTTACTGCTGACAAAAAGAGTCGGAAACGTTCCGTCTGACATCCTGATGAAGTCGTCAGAAATAAGAAATTCGATAAAATCACTGATTTCGCCAACGGATTGGTGTTTTAATATCCCGTATGTTGAAAGGTCGGAAAAGCCGTTTTCAAGAACTTTTTTATTTTTGGAGCCGGCAAGCACCTGGGCAACCATCGTCTTGCCAAACCGTTCTTTCATGCGAATGATACAAGATAAGACCATTTGCGCCTCCCGCGTCACGTCATGGGCCGCTCTTGTATCGGTACAGTTTCCGCACTGTCCGCACGCATCAGGCTCCTTTTCTCCGAAATACATAAGGATAAAACGCTGCAGACAATCTTCCGTATGACAGTAGTCGACCATTTGTCTCAGCTTTTTTAAATCCTGCTTTTGTTTCTCTTCATGTTCTGATTGCTCAATTAAGAAGCGCTGCACCATAATATCCTGCGGTGAAAACAGGAGAACACATTCACTGGCAAGACCGTCCCGTCCAGCTCGTCCTGCCTCTTGATAATAGCTTTCCATATCTTTCGGGATTTGTGCATGCAGAACAAATCTGATATTTGATTTATCAATACCCATTCCAAAAGCAGAGGTTGCCACCATCACTTGAAGCTCATCATTAAGAAATCTTTCCTGCTGCTCTTTTCTCACATCATCAGCCAAACCTCCATGATACCGGCCTGCCCTGACCTGATTTCGTTTCAATCTCTCATATATCCGATCAGCTTCTTTTCTGGTCGCTGTATAGACAATTCCTGCTTCATGCCTGTTGTTTTGCACATATTCGTCTATAAACCGATCTTTATTTTCTCCTTTTACTACTTTAAAGGTTAAATTCTCTCGGGAAAATCCGGTATATACCGTGTTTTCTTTTTGAATATGCAGCTGTTTGCAAATATCATCATGAACCTCGGGTGTGGCTGTTGCTGTTAACGCCATGATGACAGGCTTGTCGTGTAATTCACGGAACAAGATTTCAATATTCCTGTAGCTTGGCCTGAAATCATGGCCCCATTGAGAAATACAATGCGCCTCGTCTATTGCGACCAAAGGAACATCTATGCCCTGCAAAATCCGGATAAACTCTATGGACGTTAGTCGCTCTGGTGTAATGTAAAAAAGCTTATAAGCCCCTTCTTTGAGTCCGTTCAGCCTCTCATATATTTCCTGATTGGATTGTGTGCTGTTAATGTAGGCGGCGTTAATCCCCGCTTCTTCTAACGCATCAACTTGATCCTTCATCAAGGAAATCAACGGTGAAATGACGATCGTCGTCCCTTCAAACATTAATGCCGGAATCTGATAGCAAATCGATTTGCCGCCTCCCGTCGGCATAATGCAGGCCGTATTTTGCCTCGCTTCCGTCACCAAGCGGATCGCTTCATCTTGGCCGCTCCGAAACTTCTCATAACCAAAATAATGAGCCAGAAGGGATTGGGCTCTATGTAACATAACGTGTAAACCTCGCTTTTCCTTGAATTTCTCCCATCATATCATAAAAAAGCGGCCTTCATTTCTTTCACACAAAAATGGAATATTCACTATACCAAACCTTTTTAGATAAAATAAAAAGCCATTTCCGAAAAGGAAATGGCTTTCGCTACGTCTTGCCGTATGCAAGTAAGAAAGTTTTAAACCACCACTCCTCAAAGTGGGTGTTTGCAGAAACGTTCCTGTCGTCCTCTGCAATGGAGGCATGACATTCCGGCTTCGATATAAAACTCCCTATTACAGCTTAAAGGTTAAAACTTAATTAACAATACGCACAAAGTAGCTTCTTTAATATAGTACACCATCAGGCGCTTTTAATCAAGAGGTCAGAACAATTGTTTAGAAAAACTTTTTCCAGTGAATAAAACTGTTTTTTCTCCAAAATACCTGACAATTCGACAAACAAAAAATATATTACAATAAAAAAAATAGCCTTTATTGCTAAAAGCGAATGATTATTTTCTTCTATATTAATGTGTATATACAAAAAGACTCCTATTTGTAACGATAGGAGTCTTGGCTTTATTAGAATTTTGCAGCAAGATCTTTTGCTTCTTGTAAACCTTTTTCAACGATTTCTTGCGCTTGATCAGGTGCTGCGTTATGTCCTTCGATGACAACTGTGTGCAAGTCTTGAACACCCCAGAAACCAAGAACTGTTTTCATGAAGTTTAATGACATTTCAAGTGCAGCCATTGGTCCTTCTGAGTAGACACCGCCGCGAGCGTTAAGAAGCGCAACTTTTTTGCCGCCCATTAAACCGACTGGTCCTTCTTGTGTGTATTTGAATGTAACGCCTGCGCGAGACAGATAATCAACATAAGTATGAAGCACTGCTGGCACTGTGAAGTTCCAAAGCGGGAATGCGAAAACAACTTTGTCAGCTTTTACAAACTGGTTCAGATATTTGTCAGCAATTGCTGCTTGTTTTTTCTCATCTTCTGTCATTTCCATTCCTTGACCTGCTTTAAATGTTCCGTTAATCATATCTCTGCCAAGGTAAGGAAGGTTTTCCTTATGAAGATCTAATTCAACCACTTCATCATTAGGGTTGTTTTCTTTATAAGCAGCTAAGAAAGCTTCGTAAAGTTTAGTTGAAACGCCTTCTTCAGCTGTACGGTCGCTTGATTTTACAAATAAAACTGTAGACATTTGTATTCCTCCCGGTAAACTTTTTATATTTACTTACAAATAGTATGTTACTTTCTTTTTTACGTAAAGTCAATCACTTTATTTTGAATATGAGATTTTTTTTCAAAAAAAGCAAGTACATCTAATATCGGTGTACTTGCTTGGCATTTTTACTTCGAATCTTGTTCACGATCCAAGATTTCATACGTCTGCGAGCTTTTTTGATCAATTGTTTCTTTGTTGGATAAGTCTTTTACCTGTTCATGAAACTCTCTTTCATAAGAAGGAGCATCTGTCTCCAGATCATCCTCCACATCAGCTTGGGCCTCAACTGTCATTCTTGCATAAGGAACAGCTTCAAGTCTTTCGTAAGGAATCTCTTGGCCGGTTTTTTCACACACGCCATAAGTTCCGTCTTTCATCTTTTGTAATGCACGGTTGACCTCCTCTAACAGCTCCCGGTCAATCTCTTTCACTGTTTGGTCTGTCATCCGGTCTGTGACGAGCGTCCCGTGGTCTGCCATATGGTTGTCAACCCCATTGGAAAGCTCCCCCACTTCTTCCGTCATTGATTCTGTTTCCTTTTTCTCGCCAGACAATTCTTTTTGCATATCGAGCAATTTATGATAGAGATGCTGTGTTTGTTCTTTTGTCAGTGCCATGTATATCCTCTCCTTTCTATCCTGTTTCCCGTTTTGCCTTCTGTCAAACATGGAAACATCGATGGAAAGATGAGCTACTGCCTTTTTGAACGGATCGTGACCGCTGGCGTCGATGGTGCTTCGGGTTTTCGTTGGCACTTTTTGTCCTTCTCTTCTGGCGGTATATAATAGGTTGCGCCTATATTTAATCTGCCGCTCAGTTCATCAATGGTCAGCTCGCCGAATTCAAGATGATAGTCAACTTTTTCGACATTCAGCGTTTCAATATGTATATAGGTTTCTTCAGACTCTTGTTTGCTGCTTTGTTTTTGTTTCTCAATCACTGAGAGTCTTTCTTCACATTCACGCAGTTTGTCAAGTTCTGGTTTCAAGCAATGCCTGATCAGCGACCGGAACATTTTTTTCATGACATCACGACCCTTTGCATACTCCTCTTTCGTCTACATATATAATGAGGTATATCCCATAGAAAGGAGAGGTTTTCATGCTTCCGACTAACATCAATATTTCTCATCTCAAGACTAACTCGATAGGCACCGGCTCATCCCTTACCTTTGGTTCTGCGGAGTTAAGGAACAGGTGCTCTGCTATCAAAAGAAATAACGGTTTTGGGGAACAAAATGCAGATGGTATTGTTATGGTCATTCCGATTGAATCAATTGATGACCGTGATGTGTCAGATGCACTCAGTATGAAAATCAATCATCAATAACAATGGTTTTCGCTTGACCTTCGTCTTTTTGAATAGTGATGTATAGGATTCCGTCTTTAAAAATGGCATTCATCTTTCCATGAAGATGATCGGAAAGCGGAATTTTCTTTTCAAAACTTCCGTATTTCCCTTCTTTTTGGCGAAAGTCCTGTTCATTAAAATAGGAAAAGCGCTGCCCCTTCACCACTAAATAATCTCCGTACGATAATATGTGAACGTCTTGTTTACGGTAGCCTGGAAGATAAATTAAAAACTGCACTTCCGCAACGGTATCTACAATATCCATGCTCGGAAATGAAGCATCTCCTTTCCCTCGCTGATCTTGCTGCGCAAACGGAAACGGAGATTGGCCATTTGTCATAAAAGGGGTTTTTTGGTCTTCATCAAATACCTGTTTCCAAAAGTCACCGCCGTACATCTGCTGTGCGAATTCCATCCACTGCTTCATCTTTTCGAAATCCATTTGAAGCCCCCTGTCTTAACATACTTTATAACCGCCAGCATACAACTATAGAAAGGAGGTTTGCCTGTGGTTCAACCAACTCCGTATATCAATATTAATATTTTCATGCTGAAAATTAATTCCTTTGAAAATGCTTCAGCGGTTAACGTAGGACAAAATTTATTGGCAGAATGGCAAAATTCAGATAAAAAAAATCAAGGCTACGGACAGAATTTTGGAGATGCGAGCGGATTTATGGGCACGAGAAGCCATGTGGATGACAGAGACCAAATTGATTCTCCGGCCTCTTTTGAAAGTGAAGCGGTTAACTCCTCAATCAAAAGGAAGTGATGAGATGTTCTTTTCACCCTCCGTCGTAAATGTCGGCGGATTTAAAATCAATACGATGGATCGAGGTTCCTCTTTAACACTCGGTCCGTATCAGCAGGTCGATTACTTTTTATCAGCTAAAATAAATCAAGGGTTTGGAGAAGAAAATGGCGACTTTACTCCTCTTGTCGTGCCGATTTCAAATGTATTAGATGCAGATCTTGTTGATTCGAACTCAGCGAAAAACAGTGTGGTGTAATAAGAACAGGGCGCACATGCCCTGTTCTTGTTTTTATATATAAAAAAAGCCTAACCATTTTTTGAACGGCTGGCTCATCAAATATTCAGCTGCACAAATGCTTTGTCAGCACCGCCTGAACCTCGCTTAAATCGGTGTCTTTCGCAAATTCTAATTCGAAAGTTTTGCTTCTTGTCATCAATAAAAGCCCAGTGTCCGGATCAAACATTCCCGCTTCTTGGATGGCAAAGCTTTCAATTGTTTTATATGGAAGAAATACACGAACCTTCTTTTTAGAAAACATTTTATTGTCAAAGAAAATGATCCGCTTATTTGTAAAGCAAATTTGGTCCACTCGGAGCTTATAAATCGATTCAATTCTTTCCCCTTCAACGAGCAAAGCCTCAAGCTTCTTTGCGTCCGTTGATCTGCTAACAGAAAAAATACCCAATGAAGAACCCCTCTTTCTGCATTTATCTATTTGTTTTATCATTCACTACATAAAAATAAGTCCTTTATCCCTATATAAGAATACGACATAGAAGACATTTAAACCATTACGAACAGATTACATTTTTCAAATTTTTGATTTGTTTTTTGGCTTTTAAGCTGTTGTCATCAAGTAATACGCACATATAGAGAAAAAAGTTTCAATATTCAGCAATGTTTTTATAAAAAAGTGGTTTTTAATGATTTTTTTAATTTTGTTTTATATTTCCTGTTTTAACCACAAAAAAACCGCAGCTGAGCTGCGGTTTTATGTATCGACTGCTTTTAACAAAATCTGTTTGATGCTTCAAGGAAGCATTACATCTCTTCGAAGTATTCTTTATAATAGCCGCCGACTTTATTCGTATTGTCGACCACAAAGAGAAACTCCTCTGTTTCATTTTTTACTTCATATTCTTTTCCCGGCGTTAAAACGCGGTTTACGATATATTTTTTTGCGTTTGTCTGCACACACTTTACTTTTTTAATGGTTTCTTTTTCAAGCCAATTTTTATGAATCATGATGAAATCTCCTTTTCTTATCTATAAGCTTATTGTAGCTTTTTTCTTTTGTAAATTGCAATATCGGTTATTCATTGATTTTGCCTTGATTTCTATTATAGAATGTTTGTATACGCTTACGTTTGAAGCAACTATCACAGCTTATTTCTGCTATTCAATCCAGGAATCAATGTGCTATCACCAAGAATCTCAGAACAGACCATAAAAAATGACTGGAGGTTTGTTACGGATGAGTTCTTTAACGATGCAAGTGACGAAAAGGCTGGAGACATTTTTACAGGGAACAAAGAAGCTTTATATTGACGGAAAGTTTGTTCCGAGTGCCTCAGGGGCAACCTTTGACACTCCAAACCCGGCGACCGGCGAAACCTTGATGACGCTGTATGAAGCCCAGGCTGCGGATGTGGACAAAGCTGTTAAAGCTGCCCGGAAAGCCTTTGACCAAGGTGAATGGAGAACAATGTCTCCAGCTTCGAGAAGCAGACTGATGTATAAGCTGGCAGACTTAATGGAAGAGCATAAAACTGAGCTTGCTCAGCTTGAAACACTTGATAATGGGAAACCGATCAATGAAACGACTAATGGAGATATTCCGCTGGCTATTGAGCATATGCGCTATTACGCCGGCTGGTGTACAAAAATAACAGGACAGACGATTCCGGTTTCCGGCGCTTATTTTAATTATACGCGTCATGAGCCTGTCGGTGTCGTCGGCCAGATCATTCCATGGAATTTCCCGCTCCTGATGGCGATGTGGAAAATGGGCGCGGCACTTGCAACAGGCTGTACAATCGTCCTCAAACCGGCTGAACAAACACCGCTTTCAGCTCTTTATTTGGCAGAATTAATTGACCAAGCCGGTTTCCCTGCCGGTGTAATCAACATCATCCCAGGATTCGGTGAAGATGCGGGAGAAGCGCTGACGAACCACGAAGCGGTTGATAAAATTGCCTTTACCGGTTCCACTGAAATCGGAAAGAAAATCATGTCCACCGCAGCGAAAAGCATTAAGCGTGTGACATTGGAGCTGGGCGGAAAATCGCCTAATATTCTTCTGCCGGATGCGAATTTAAAAAAAGCCATCCCGGGCGCTTTAAACGGTGTGATGTTTAACCAGGGCCAAGTCTGCTGTGCGGGCTCACGTGTCTTCATTCATAAAGACCAATATGATGAAGTTGTTGATGAAATGGCATCCTATGCTGAGTCACTCCGCCAAGGAGCGGGACTTCATAAAGATACTCAAATCGGGCCTCTCGTAAGCAAGGAACAGCATGAGCGCGTTCTTTCCTATATTCAAAAAGGAAAAGATGAAGGAGCAAAAGCAGTGACCGGCGGAAGCTGTCCTTTTGAAGCAGGATATTTTGTCGCACCGACTGTGTTTGCGAATGTTGAAGACGAAATGACCATCGCAAAAGAAGAAATTTTCGGACCCGTGCTGACTGCAATTCCGTACGAAACAGTCGATGAAGTTATTGAACGGGCAAACCATTCAGAATATGGGCTTGCAGCCGGACTATGGACAGAGAACGTCAAGCAGGCTCACTATATCGCGGACCGACTTCAAGCCGGAACCGTTTGGGTCAACTGCTATAATGTGTTTGACGCGGCGTCTCCATTTGGCGGTTATAAACAGTCAGGACTCGGACGAGAAATGGGATCATATGCCTTGGATAATTACACAGAAGTCAAAAGTGTATGGGTAAACCTTGAAGACTAACATGTATGTTTAAAAAACTGCTGCCTGCCAGCAGTTTTTTTCTTTCTGTAATGGCAGTAAAAGACGCTGAATATATATGCTTCTGAAGGAGTTGAGCGTGATGGGCACACTTCAGGAGAAAGTGAGGCGTTTTCAAAAGAAAACCATTACCGAGTTAAGAGACAGGCAAAATGCTGATGGTTCATGGACATTTTGCTTTGAAGGACCAATCATGACAAATTCCTTTTTTATTTTGCTCCTTACCTCACTAGATGAAGGCGAAAATGAAAAAGAACTGATATCATCCCTTGCAGCCGGCATTCATGCAAAACAGCAGCCAGACGGCACATTTATCAACTATCCCGATGAAACGCGCGGAAATCTAACGGCTACCGTCCAAGGATATGTCGGGATGCTGGCTTCAGGATGTTTTCACAGAACTGAGCCGCACATGAAGAAAGCTGAACAATTTATCATCTCACATGGCGGTTTGAGACATGTTCATTTTATGACAAAATGGATGCTTGCCGCGAACGGGCTTTATCCTTGGCCTGCTTTGTATTTACCATTATCACTCATGGCGCTCCCCCCAACATTGCCGATTCATTTCTATCAGTTCAGCTCATATGCCCGTATTCATTTTGCTCCTATGGCTGTAACACTCAATCAGCGATTTGTCCTTATTAACCGCAATATTTCATCTCTTCACCATCTCGATCCGCACATGACAAAAAATCCTTTCACTTGGCTTCGGTCTGATGCTTTCGAAGAAAGAGATCTCACGTCTATTTTGTTACATTGGAAACGCGTTTTTCATGCACCATTTGCTTTTCAGCAGCTGGGCCTACAGACAGCTAAAACGTATATGCTGGACCGGATTGAAAAAGATGGAACATTATACAGCTATGCGAGCGCAACCATATATATGGTTTACAGCCTTCTGTCACTTGGTGTGTCACGCTATTCTCCTATTATCAGGAGGGCGATTACCGGCATTAAATCACTGGTGACTAAATGCAACGGGATTCCTTATCTGGAAAACTCTACTTCAACTGTTTGGGATACAGCTTTAATAAGCTATGCCCTTCAAAAAAATGGTGTGACCGAAACGGATGGCTCTGTTACAAAAGCAGCCGACTTTTTGCTAGAACGCCAGCATACCAAAATAGCAGATTGGTCTGTCAAAAATCCAAATTCAGTTCCTGGCGGCTGGGGGTTTTCAAACATTAATACAAATAACCCTGACTGTGACGACACTACAGCCGTTTTAAAGGCGATTCCCCGCAATCATTCTCCTGCAGCATGGGAGCGGGGGGTATCTTGGCTTTTATCGATGCAAAACAATGACGGCGGATTTTCTGCTTTCGAAAAAAATGTGAACCATCCACTGATCCGCCTTCTGCCGCTTGAATCCGCCGAGGACGCTGCAGTTGACCCTTCAACCGCCGACCTCACCGGACGTGTACTGCACTTTTTAGGCGAGAAAGTTGGCTTCACAGAAAAACATCAACATATTCAACGCGCAGTGAAGTGGCTTTTCGAACATCAGGAACAAAATGGGTCTTGGTACGGCAGATGGGGTGTTTGCTACATTTACGGCACTTGGGCTGCTCTTACTGGTATGCATGCATGCGGGGTTGACCGAAAGCATCCCGGTATACAAAAGGCTCTGCGTTGGCTCAAATCCATACAAAATGATGACGGAAGCTGGGGAGAATCCTGCAAAAGCGCCGAAATCAAAACATATGTACCGCTTCATAGAGGAACCATTGTACAAACGGCCTGGGCTTTAGACGCTTTGCTCACATATGAAAATTCCGAACATCCGTCTGTTGTGAAAGGCATGCAATACCTTACCGACAGCAGTTCGCATAGCGCCGATAGCCTCGCGTATCCAGCAGGGATCGGATTGCCGAAGCAATTTTATATTCGCTATCACAGTTATCCATATGTATTCTCTTTGCTGGCTGTCGGGAAGTATTTAGATTCTATTGAAAAGGAGACAGCAAATGAAACGTGAATCTTATCAAGCGGAGATGTTCAATTGGTGTGAAGCCCTGAAAGATCAGATTCAAAAGCGAGGTCAGCTTGACCAGTTTGAAGATCAAATCGACAAGATGATTGAGGCTCTGGAAGATGACCAAACAACAGAAGAAGATTGGTATAAACAGGCCGCTGCCCTTTATCGGGATATTACAGAATCAGATGATACAAGTGAAAGACGCGCTTATGTCCCTATAGGGAAACACGTGCTGCCAAAGCTTCCTTACAAATACTCCGCCTTAGAACCTTATATATCACGCGATATTATGATCCTTCATCATACAAAACATCATCAAAGCTATGTCGATGGCCTGAACAAAGCAGAATCAGAGCTTAAAAAAGCGAGAGCGACAAAGAATTATGACTTAATCACTCATTGGGAAAGAGAGCTTGCGTTCCATGGAGCAGGCCATTATTTGCATAGTATTTTTTGGTTTTCTATGCATCCAAACGGAAAACGGCGTCCTACAGGGGCATTGTTCCAAATGATAGACCTTTCATTTGGAAGCTATTCCGCTTTTAAAGAACATTTTACCCAGGCCTCTAAAAAAGTGGAAGGCGTCGGCTGGGCCATTCTGGTCTGGGCACCTCGATCAGGACGGCTGGAGATTTTAACGGCAGAAAAACACCAGCTCTTTAGCCAATGGGATGTGATCCCCCTTTTACCGCTTGACGTATGGGAGCATGCCTACTATTTGCAATACAAAAATGACCGGGCCAGCTATGTCGATCACTGGTGGAATGTCGTGGATTGGCGCGAGGCTGAAAAACGTTTTGAGCAGGCAAAAGAAGTCGTTTGGAAGCTCTATTAAAAAAAGCCCCCTTTCCTCGGGGGCTTCGTGTGTTAAAAAATACCTATCACATGCAAAAACACGATGATGATGGCAACAGGAGATAGATATCGAATGAGCAGCAGCCAAACCGCAAACCACTTTCGTTTGAGATTGGAACCGCTTTTCAGCTCGTCAAACAAATCCTGTTTCGGTATTTTTAGCGGAACAAAAATCGAAATCAGTAACGCACCTAACGGCATTAAAATATTGCTCACAAGATAGTCAGCCGCATCAAAAATAGACAGATGAAATATAGTGACGTCACTTAAGACACCGTATGATAATGCAGACGGCACACCGACAATAAAAATAGCAATACCGCCTAACCAAGCGAATCGTTTTCTCTTATTGATATCGCCTTTCGACAGTACTGCGACCAAAATTTCCAGCATTGAAAAAGCAGATGTCAATGCAGCAAATAAAAATAGAAGTAAAAATGCTAATAAAAAGATAATTCCGAACGGCATTTGATTAAACACAGTCGGCAGAACGTTAAATAACAGAACCGGGCCTTGGTCTGGCTTGAGGCCGAATGAAAATACAGCTGGAAAAATCGCAATTCCGGCCATTACAGCAACAAGCATGTTCATAACAGTTACAGATACAGCGGACTGTACCAGATTTTCCTGTTTCTCTAAATAAGCGCTATACGTTACCATGACAGATACACCGACACTTAATAAGAAAAAGGATTGTCCCATTGCATATAAAATGGTATTGGCATCAATTGCAGTTAAATCAGGCATGAGGAAAAATTTGATTCCTTCCATCGCGCCATCAAGTGTAACCGAACGCACCATTAAAATGATGAATAATAGAAAAAGCGCCGGCATTAATACTTGGCTTGCTTTTTCAATTCCGCTGCTTACCCCTTTTGCAACAACTAAAATTGTTACCACCATAAAGAGCAGCTGGCCTCCTACAGCCAAATAAGGATTTGAAATGGTACTTGCAAATATCGTATCAAAACCAGATGTTTGCGATAAACCGCCAGTGAAGCCTTTTATAATATAAATTAAAATCCATCCGCCTACGACACTGTAGAAAGATAGAAGAATAAAGCACGTCACCATGCCTAAATAACCGATCCAATGCCACTTCGTTCCTGGAGCAAGTGTTTTATAGGACTGAACGGCATCTTTCTGTGTTCTTCTGCCTATGATGAATTCACCTAACAATAAAGGCAGTCCGATTAAAACCGTAAATAAAATAAAAATAAGTAAAAATGCGCCTCCTCCGCTGGTTCCGGCAACATATGGGAATTTCCATATCGCACCAAGCCCGATAGCTGATCCTGCCGCGGCTAAAATAAAGCCGAGCTTCGAAGACCATTGATTTGCTTCCTTCACCGTATCACTCCTATTTGATCTAACCATTATAAAGGTTCATTGTAAGAATATCTTCCTATATAGTCAAGAACATTTTAATTAGTTTACATCATATATCTATAGACATCTGCCAAAAACTAATATTGAATTATTCAGAAAATTATTTATAATAAGAGAATGTTATGAAATTTGTAAGAATTTCTGCTGAAGTTCTTGATAAGTGTGTTAGGAGTGTTTTTATGGACATCATTAGAAAAATAAGCCATTTTGCAGGACAAACCTTTGGCATATGGGTCATTGTTTTTGCAGTGCTGGGATTTTCTTTCCCATCTTTATTTACGTGGATCAGTTCTTATATTACGATTTTTCTCGGCATTATCATGTTTGGGATGGGCCTTACACTGCAAGCCGATGATTTCAAAGAGCTGGTCAGAAAGCCTTGGCAAGTTATTATTGGAGTAATAGCTCAGTATACGATCATGCCGCTCGTTGCTTTCGGCCTCGCATTTGGGCTTCATCTTCCAGCTGAAATCGCAGTTGGTGTTATTCTTGTCGGCTGCTGTCCCGGGGGAACTGCATCTAATGTTATGACATTCTTAGCAAAAGGAAATACTGCCCTTTCTGTTGCGGTTACGACAATTTCTACCTTATTGGCACCTGTTGTAACACCGTTGTTGATTATGCTGTTTGCCAAAGAATGGCTTCCTGTCTCGCCGGGGTCTTTGTTTATCTCAATCTTACAGGCGGTTTTATTTCCGATCATTGCAGGTCTGATTGTCAAAATGTTTTTCAGAAAACAAGTGGCAAAAGCCGTACATGCCCTTCCGCTTGTTTCTGTCATTGGCATCGTTGCGATTGTCTCAGCTGTCGTCAGCGGCAATCGGGAAAATCTGCTTCAATCGGGGTTGCTCATTTTTTCAGTTGTTATCCTGCATAACGGTATCGGTTATTTACTGGGGTTTCTTTGTGCAAAGCTTTTAAAAATGGATTACCCGTCTCAAAAAGCGATTGCAATCGAAGTCGGCATGCAAAACTCCGGGCTTGGGGCTGCACTTGCCACGGCTCATTTCTCACCGCTATCTGCCGTACCAAGCGCAATATTCAGTGTGTGGCATAACCTTTCAGGTTCTATGCTTGCAACATATTGGTCAAAAAAAGTGAAAAAGAAGCAAGCTGGATCCAAAAGCAGCAATCTATCACTTTAAATATGCATCAAAAAGGGTACATCACTTTATCGTGATGTACCCTTTTTTATTATCCTTCTAATAAAAGCTGTTCAGGATCTTCCAGTAAATTTTTGATTGTCACGAGGAAACCAACCGCTTCTTTACCGTCTACAATTCGGTGATCATAAGATAAAGCGATATACATCATCGGACGGTTTTCGAAACGCTCTTCATCAATGGCTACAGGGCGCAGCTGAATCTTATGCATGCCCAGTATACCGACTTGCGGGCTGTTTAAAATTGGAGTTGACATCAATGAACCGAAAGTCCCTCCGTTTGTAATCGTGAAGGAGCCTCCCTGAAGCTCGCTAAGGGTTAATTTATTGTTTCTTGCTTTTTTCGCAAGCTCGCCGATCTCTTTTTCGATTCCTGCAAATGTCAGGCGATCCGCATCCCGTACAACCGGAACGACAAGACCTTCATCAGCAGCAACAGCGATTCCGATATCGTAGAATTTTTTAACGATCAACTCATCGCCTTGAATTTCTGCATTCAACAGCGGATATTTTTTCAATGCAGCCACGACCGCTTTCGTGAAGAAAGACATAAAGCCGAGCTTCACTTCATTTTGCTCAAAAAATTGATCTTTGCGGCGTTTTCTGAGATTCATGACAGCCGTCATGTCCACTTCATTAAATGTAGTCAGCATCGCTGATGTTTGCTGTACCTCTACAAGGCGTTTTGCAATCGTTTGTCTGCGGCGTGACATTTTTTGCACTTCAACAGGTTTGTCAAAGCTTTGCTGTGCTTTTTGAGCCTGAGGCTGCTGCTTTTGCTGAGGAGCCGGTTTTGATGCCGGTTTTTCGTACGCTTCGACATCCTGCTTGCGCACTCTTCCAAGCGGATCTCCAGTTGGAACTTGAGACAGGTCAATTCCTTTTTCTCTCGCAAGCTTACGGGCCGACGGAGAAGCGATCGTTCTTGATTTTGCTTCAGATTGTGCTTCCTCGCTCACCTCTTGTGCAGCTGGTTCAGCCTGTTTCTCTTCTTTTACGCTTTCCTTGCTTTCTGTTTTCTCTGTAGGAGCAGGGGCAGAACTTTCACCCGCGCCTTCTGAAATCGTACCGATAATTTCTCCGACCTGGACGGTATCACCCGAATCTTTCAATACCTCTTGAAGTACACCCGATTCTTCTGCTGTCAATTCAACATTCACTTTATCCGTTTCTAGTTCAAGCAGATATTCACCCTGTTCTACATAGTCACCAGGCTGCTTTAACCATTGGGCTATTGTTCCTTCTGAGATTGATTCTGCTAATTCAGGTACCTTAATTTCCGCCATTTTTTCATTTCCCCCTTAGTTTTTGCGAGTCAAGCTATCAGATACAATACGTTCCTGTTCTTTTTTATGAACTGTCGGATCTCCCTCTGCAGGGCTGGATCGTCTTCTTCGTCCAATATATTGAACGCTTACTCCCTCTGGTGCAATCTCTGTCAAATACGGGCTGATATAACCCCAAGCCCCCATGTTCTGCGGCTCTTCCTGCACCCAAACGATTTCTTTCAGGTTCGGAAGTTTTGCAAATAATTCTTTGACTCCTTTTGCCGGGAATGGATACAGCTGTTCGATTCTCGCAATGTGAAGCCACTCTTTACCGTCTTCTAACTTATTAAAATGATCGCTAATGTCTATAGACACTTTACCGCTGGATAATACAAGTCTGGTTACTTTTTCATAGTCATGAGAAAGTCCCGACTGTTCATAAACAGGCTGGAAGCGGCTTTCGCTGAGCTCCTGCACTTCCGACACCGTATTTGGGTTGCGAAGAAGGCTCTTCGGCGTCATAATGACGAGCGGTCTGATTTCTTCACGAAGCAGCATTTTAGCCTGTCTTCTTAAAATATGGAAATACTGTGCCGCGCTTGTCAGGTTGGCAACCGTCCAGTTGTTTTCCGCTGCAAGCTGCAGGAATCGCTCAATTCTTCCGCTTGAGTGCTCAGGCCCCTGTCCCTCGTAACCGTGCGGGAGCAGCATGACTAATCCGGATTTTTGGCCCCATTTCGCGCGTCCGGCAGAAATAAATTGGTCAAAATACACTTGAGCAGCGTTGGCAAAATCTCCGTACTGTGCTTCCCACAAAACAAGCGTTTCCGGTGAATGCACGTTATAGCCGTATTCAAAACCGAGAACCGATCCTTCAGACAGCGGGCTGTTATGAACAGCAAATGATGTGCTGCAGTCAGATAAGTGATGAAGCGGCACAAATTCTTTGCCCGTCTCACTGTCATGAAGCACAAGGTTTCTTTGGGCGAACGTTCCGCGCTCGGAATCCTGTCCTGTTAAACGAATCGGTGTTCCGTCTTTCAAAATTGAAGCAAACGCGAGTGATTCTGCCAAAGACCATTCCACTTTTCTGTCATCATCGAACGCCTTGGCGCGTCTTTCTAAAATGCGCTTTAGCTTGCCGAAAACATTAAATGACTCCGGCCAGTTGATCAATTCGCCATTCAGCTTGCGGAGCACATCAAAATCAATCGAAGTGTCCACATCTGGGAAACCGTTTGATACAGGCTCTGGAAGTTCAATTTCACAAGCAGTGTGTTCCTTTTTAGACGGAACTTTCTGATATGCATCCTCAATGCGCTTCGTTACCGATTTTTCGATGTTTTGAACGACTTCCTCGGTAACCACGCCTTCTTTTACCAGCTTTTCAGCGAAAATTTGTTTGACGGTCGGATGCTTTCTGACAGCATCATACAGCATTGGCTGAGTGGTTGACGGTTCATCCATTTCGTTGTGTCCATAGCGTCTGTACCCGATCAAATCAATCAGAAAATCCTTGTTGAATGTTTTTCGGTATTCGACCGCAAACTTAACAGCTGAAAGACAAGCTTCAGGATCGTCCGCATTCACGTGAACAATCGGAATTTCATAACCCTTGGCCAGGTCGCTGGCATATTTTGTCGATCTGGATTCAGCGCTTTCTGTTGTGAATCCGATCATGTTATTGGCGATAATATGAATCGCACCGCCTACTTGATACCCTTTTAAAGAGCTTAAATTCAATGTTTCAGCTACAATTCCTTCCCCAGGGAATGCAGCGTCTCCATGGATTAAAATGGCCAGCGATTTTGTTTCATCTTGTACCGGGTATCCGCTTTGTGTTCGCGTTTCCTGTGCCGCTCTTGTGCTGCCTTCAACAATCGGATTGATAAATTCCAAGTGGCTCGGGTTGTTCGCTAACGTAATGCGCGCTGATTTTGTTTCAGCGTCTTGAAGCTCCCGATTCGCCCCCAAATGGTATTTGACATCCCCCGTCCATCCGTAGCTGATTCCAATGGATCCCTCAGACGGTACAAGATCTTTGTTCGGCGCATGCTGGAATTCAGAGAAGATGATTTCATACGGTTTGCCGAGCACATGTGCCAAGACATTCAGGCGTCCCCTGTGCGCCATCCCGATGTTGACACTTGTCGTGCCTGATTTGACAGATTGTGCAATAATGTCATCAAGCACTGGAACAAGAGCGTCCAGACCCTCAATGGAAAAGCGCTTCTGCCCGACGAATGTGCGGTGCAAAAACTGCTCAAAGCCCTCTACTTCTGTCAATCTTTCCAGCACAGCTGACAGCTTTTCAGCTGAGTTCTTCTGGAACAGCTCGCCAGATTCAATCTTTCTTGTCAGCCACTCGCGCTCTTTGAAGTCATGCACATGGTCAAATTCAAAAGAGATGGTTCTTTTATACGTATTTCGTAAATACTGAATGGCTTCTAAACCGTTCGAAATGTTTTTAGGAGCGTCTTTGCAGATGACAGACGCAGGTATTGCTTTTATTTCCTCTTCTGTTAGCCCGTAATCGGATAATGGAAAAAGTTCGCTCTTTTTCTCATCCTTTCTGAGCGGATTGACGGAAGCGTTCAAATGGCCATAGGTTCGGATATCTTCTGCAAGTCTGACTGCGGATGCGATCTTTTGAATCAGATCGGCTGTAACACGTCCCTTTTCTTTTGTTCCCGAGGCCTCTTTTATATCGCTTGGCGGAGCACCGAGCTCGTCGAACATTTCCTTCAAATCCGGGTCAATGCTGTTCGGATCCTGGGTATACTGATCGTAAAGCTCCAGCGCATAGCCGAGGTTCGGACCGTAAAAATCTTCCCAATTCATTCGTTGTTTCATACTATTTTGAAACATTTGAATATTACCCCCAACTTAAATAATCAAGTGATTGATTCACTATCTTGAAATAACTTTCGAACGCTGTGTCCAAAATTATGTAATAAAAACGCTTCCAACGATATTTTACCACTGTTTGCAATTTGATTCTACCTTGATTGTTCACAAAATAGTAAAAAACCTTTATAAAAAACAAAAAATTTAATCATTCGAAAAAACAAACGCCAAAAAGCATAGGATTAAGGGCTATCCTATGCTTTTATGAAGCAGTTTTTTCAGCAGCGGATACAAAACATCCGGTAGCTGATCAACATCCGGGACAAATATACTGAATTTTCCGTACATATCCTGGATCGTCTTCATTTGCGATTCTTCTATTTCTGAGTTGGAGAGAAAAACATTTATCACTTCTATTCCTCTTTTTCGGGCTTCGATAACCGCCTCACTTGTATCAACGATCCCATTTTGTTCGTAGCCAAATGCGGCCGGCTCTCCATCTGAGAAAACAATTAAGAACTTTTGCGCCTCGCTGCGATGCAGCATTTTTTTCGTCATCTGCCTAATTGCGTACCCGTCACGGTTATCTTCTTCTGGCTCAAGCTGCATAATGGCCGGTCCAGAATCTTGTCTTAATGATGATTGGAAGGGAATAACCGTATTGAAATAGTTTGGCTGGCTTTTTTCGGTTGCATCATTTGTGTCCTCCCAAAAACCGACAATCTGATGCGGAACCGCTACCGATTTCAACGCTTCGTGAAACAGCACGATTCCTCGTTTTGTTTCGTCCATTTTGTCGAACATGCTGGCGGAACAATCGACCAGCAATGTAAAAACTGCGTCGATTTCTGAAGATGGTTCTTGCTTTTTGTAGAACAGGCGCGGATTTCGCTCAGTGAAGTAACGAAGAAGCTTATTGTTCAGTCTCCCGGCATGAAGGTCTGTTCTCGGCAATGTTTTTTTATGCTCCAGCGTTTTTTGAATCATTTGTTTCAAACGCTTTTGATACGATTCAATCGTTTTTGCCTGCTGTTTATAAGAAAGCTCTTCTTCACTGGTTGCCGGCTGCGGTTCTTTATAAATTGGAAATGCATATTTATTTTCTTTGCCGTCAGCCATACCCGCTCCGTTCGGCTGGTCTTTTTGGGACTCCAGCGCTTCCAGCTTGGAATAGTCTTTCCGTTTCGTTTGTCTGGCTGATCCTTGAACAGAGCCAAGGGCCTGATCTCCATCGTCGCCTTCCCTTGAAGCATCTTTTCCTAAATCTGATTTTGCGCCGTGTTCAATATCAAATTGAAGGAAGCTTTTAGACGGTGCTTCTGTTTCCCGGTGCCATGTCGGCATTTCTTCTTCATGGATATCCTCATCACCGTCTGATTGTTTTGGAAGCGTGATGTCATCACTCAGCTTCGGCGCTTTTTTCTCTTCTTCAAATAACGGCTGTTCTGCAGCTTTTGCGTAATCAAGCTCAGGCAAAAAGAAGTAGGTGTTCAACATGTCTTTATCGAGTACCTCTTCAAGTCCGTCCATGAGGTCCTCAACAATTTTCAGAACCTGCCGTGTCGAATCTGCTTCATACACACGCAAGAGCTGCTGCTCAATAAACGGGCGCATCAGATCGATATCTTCACGCATGGATGGAAGGGTCTCGAGCGGCGATTCCGCTGTGAGCTTGAAATAGATCGCGCAAAAGAGCGCATCGGTAAAAATGCTTCGTTCCAAATTTAAGGTCAGCTGGGTTGAGAAATGTTTTCTGTACATGTCTTTTCGCTTCGCAAATACATGTTTCGTACCCGGGCGCTCACGTTTGATGCATTCTTCGATCCTAATGTCTTCAAGCAGCATAAAGAGCTGCTTGGCAAAACTTTTAAACGTAAGATGGCGATGGATATCATTCAAAAAGTTCGCAAACTCATGCAGCGAGCTATATCTTGTTCCGACTGAACGCAGGTAGACGTCGCTTTTCAGACCCGCTTCCATGTCCTCAGCTGCCCTGTCTTTCCAAAAGTGGCTCATATAGATTTTCTTTTCAAATGGATTGTAATAGGACTGAACGCCATACTCCACTTCTACCGCTTCACTCTTGGTGAGTGTTTTGGCCAAATCAGTCAGCATCATAAATAAAAATGAATCAATCGTGCTGTCGTTAAATTTGATAAATTTCATCGCAGCCCCCTCATTCAAACAGAGTTTCTGCAATATTTCGGACAGCCGCTTTTTCCCGATCATCATCAAGCTTTTCTACAATTCCCCGCTCAATGGCACGACGCGGCGGAATATAAGCAGCTAAATCACATGTATCGATTAAAGCTCTGATGGATGCCGCTTCTTCAGACACCTGTCCGTTATTGGCCTGAACGATCAAGTCAGAGGAAAGCGTGATAAATCTGTCAATCAATTTCTCGTCTTTCAAGGCTGACTGAGACATGAGCACTTGTTTCAGCAGCTCGCCTTTAATATAAGGCACATCAATGATGACAAAACGGTTTTTCAACGCTTCATTCAGAGGAACAGTTCCGACATAGCCTTCATTGATGGCTGCAATGACTCCGAAACCGCTTTTAGCCCGTATGACCTCGCCTGTAAACGGATTTGTCATCATTTTTCTGTAATCTAATACACCGTTTAGAATAGGCAGTGTTTCCGGCTTCGCCATATTGATTTCATCTATATAAAGAAAATGGCCTTCCTTCATTGCCTTTGTAACAGGTCCTGAAACAAACTCGATTGTTGCCTGGCCAGATTGATTTTCAATCGTTTTATAACCGACCAATGCCTCAGCGTCCAAGTCGACTGAACAGTTGACGCTGTGCATCGGTTTATGAAAATAGCTGGACAATGTTTCTGCCAGCTTTGTTTTTCCTGAACCTGTAGGCCCTTTCAGCAGGACATTTTTCCCCATGGCTAATGCAATAATGGCGTCAAATAAAATGGCTTCATCCTCCGCCTCATAGCCTGATGTTCCTATAAGCGATTGAAACTCTGGGGAAATAGGCTGCTCTTTATATGATAAAAGCTTTTGTTGTATATCTTCCGGCAATGTTAAGTGCTGTAGTTGAGTTGTCATAGACAGATTCCCTTTCCTATTCATATTCCATTAACGAGTATACTAAAAAAGCCCCTGTATGCTCAATACAAAAGGGCCTGGATGATATTACTGCTTCTCGTTATTTCCCAAAAGGGCTCCGCAGACAATACGCGCACCGGAATTGCCGCTTGGGTTTGTCAGATAATCGTCCGCTTGTTCATGAATAATAAATGCACTTCCGTCCTCGTCGAGAATATTTAGTTTACTTCCTTTTTTCAGTGAAGTGTCAGGCGCATTCATTATGACATCTACCTTTCCATCAGCACCGACTTCAAGGTTCGGCAGATCTCCGGCATGATGCCCCATCGGATTATTAAAGCCGTGTTCTTTGTTCAGTGGATTAAAGGGACCGCCCGCTGATTCAAAATCCGGCCTGACACAAGAACCTTTCTCATAAATATGAAAACCGAGAGAAGCACCTGGACGCAGGCTGTTTGCGGAAATATGAATATCGAGGCCTTCATCATCTGATTCTTTGATCTCTATAAAACCGACTGCTTTCCCTTCACGATTGACCAGCTGGACATGATGACCAAACGCTGACGTTTCAACCACTTTTTTTTCCGGCACCCGGTTAGGAGGGTCTGGAGGTTTTTTTTGTCCGCATCCGGCAACTCCCAGTGCCGTCAGCATCATCAACAGCAAGAGACGGTGCATACTGTCTCCCCCTTGTTTTTTCTAACAGTGTGGTCAATCATTGTCTGGTATAAACAAAAAAGCCTATAAAAGGCTTTTTGTCATACTCATTTTTAAAAATAACTTCTTGCGCCCAAGTACCGCTGTTTCCAATACGAATTGCTGAGATTGGAAATGTCGACGCCCGATGAGCTTGCATGAATAAAATCACCGCCGCCTAGATAAATCCCCATGTGAGACGGGCCGGATTTATATGTGGTAAAGAAGACAAAGTCTCCTACTGACGGCTGGCTGACTTTCTGCATGACATTCCAATACCCTGCCGTACTCAATCTTGATATAGATGATACATTATTAATGAGGTAATAAATGAAGCCGCTGCAATCAAAACCGGCAGGCGTGTTTCCGCCCCATCGGTAAGGCACTCCGACATATTTTTTCGCTTCCGTTATCATTCTGTCAATCTTCGAACCTATTTGAATGTTTGACCCTGAGTTATCTTTTGGCTTTGTTGGCTTTGTCGGATTTGAAGGATTAGATTTTGATGCTCCCGAAATAGTCAGAACCTGCCCGATTTGCAACACATCCGATGATAAATTGTTTTTATCACGGATGCTTTGGACAGTGACTCCGAGCCGATTTGCAATTTTCCACAGCGAATCGCCTGCTTTTACCTTGTACGTCGTTGTTTTTGAGGGATTGGAGTTTGACGGCTTTTTGGAACCGCTGTTTCCGTTCTTAGGTGAACTGCTTCCTTTTATTTTGAGCACCTGTTTAGGATAAAGTGTATCTGATGTTAAGCCATTTAAGGTTTTTAATTCGGCTACAGTCATATTTAAGCTGTTTGCGATTTTCCACAGTGAGTCACCAAGCTTGACCGTATATGTACTTTTTGAAGAACCTGAAGAATTGGAACCGCTGTTTTTCTTTGATCCATTTGATCCGCTTGAACTGCTTGTCCCTTTGATCTTAAGCTTTTGCCCCGGACGAATCAGGTCACTGCTCAGGCTGTTTAAGCTTTTAAGCTCAGAAACACTCATTTTATGATTTTTAGCAATCATCCATAGGGAATCACCATATGCAACTGTGTATGTTGATGTTTTGCTTGAATTAGATGGGGATGTCGTGCTTTTTTTGCTGCTTTCAGGAACCTTAAGACTTTGTCCGACATAAAGCACCGTTGATTTCAATTTGTTTTCGGATTTCAGAGCTGATATTGTCGTATCATACTGGCGGGAAAGTTTCCAAAGAGAGTCACCGCTTTTTACTTTTATCGTTTTTGCTTCCGCGGGTGCTGCGGCCATCGACGACCCAACAACTGCAGAAACAGCCAAGCCGGCTACAATCTTCTTTTTCATTCATTCAACCTCCTAAACTGTTTTTTTGCAAAAACAGCTAGTATTTTGTTTCCAAAAATGGCACACAACTGTTTTATCGTCAATTTTTCAGCAAGTTAAACCCTTTTCAAACATTTGGCGCAGCATTTTCAGCATCGTTCGACCTTTAAACCTTCAAATAAACATCTAACATTTTACATAAGCACGATATGTTTTTCGAAAGTCTAAGGAACTATTTAAGCGAGGGTAAAAATGATGGTTTTCTATTGATGAACGAAGCAGTTTCTCCTCCTTTCTTGTCTATTTTTCTAATCAATTCTCTATCGGCGTGTCAAATCCCTTCCTCTGCATTCTTATGAAATGGCAAAAAGCCTGTTCTTTCGATAAGAACAGGCTTTTACACTATGCATTTGCTGATTGAGTTTTTTGTTTTACAGCTTCAAGAATGCTGTCGGCTGCTTTTTTAGAGCCGCCTGCCGCTTTCAGTGATTGTCCAATTTCTTTTGCCTTTTCAGCATACGAACGATTATTCATTACTTCTTGTATCGTCTCTTTCAGTAGGCTTTCAGACAATTCTTCCTTTTTAATTACTTTTCCTGCGCCGACTTTTTCTACCTGATCTGCGACAACAAATTGGTCGCCTCCCATCGGAATGACAACGAGCGGGGTTTCAAAATACAAACCTTCACTTGTGCTGTTCATTCCGCCGTGGGTCACAAATAAGCTGGCTCTTTTCAAGATCTCAAGCTGAGGGACATACGGGCGTACAATGAAATTCTCCGGAATGTCGTTTAACTCACTTGTTTTAATATGCTTGCCGATGGAAAGCACAACTTTACCGTCAAAGTCCTTACACACTTCAAGGCATTGATTAAAAAACTGCTTTTGATTATTAAAAATGGTTCCCATTGAAATAAACAGCACGTTTTCATTGTCAATCTGATCAAATGGGAAATCATTGTTTCCGGCTCTTTCTGTAATGGAAGGACCGACAAATACATATCGCTCGCCAAATTGCTCAGCCAGTGGCTGAAATCCCCTTGATGTAAAGACGATTGTCAAGTCACCATCAGCTAAAAAAACATCAAATGGCTTCTTGATCTCTGCTTGAAAATCAGCATTTAACGTTTCTGCAAGCTGCTGGTATGATTCATAATGAGGCGAATCTTCAAGTGATCCTTTCATGTACGCTCCCATCATTTCCTTCGCAAATTCCTCATTCATCGCAAAGGTTGTACACAATGAAAATCTTGGCAGCTTCAGCATGTTGGCAATGACTTTACCCGCGAGAAGATGGTGATCATATATGACATAATCATACGATTCATGTTTGACTTCCTCATAAATATGAGTCGCGATATCCTTACAGGCTTTCAAAAAAGCGCAGAGCATTTCTGTGAAATCTCTTTCTTCATCGCCGGTTGCGTTTTTCCCGAAGTAATCTCCTCTGAAATCATGATACTCACGAAACTCTATATCAAGAGCTGTGATTTTTTCTTTATATTCCTTCACTGCGTAGTACGTAATGTTTTCTCCCCGGGATTTCAGCTCCTTCATCACACCGATAGAGGGATTAATATGCCCTTCACCGGGGAAACCGATCATTAATACATTAGCCATGCGGCAGCACCCTTCCTTTGAGAATTTATGTAATATTTTATACGGTACTATAAATGCATAAACAGGTAAAGTATTTCACTTAATTAATATTCATCATATATAACTTTTCTACCAGTTTATATTCCCTGTCTTCAAGACAAAAAGCATTCAGCTTGAAGCGAATGCTTTAATAAAGATGCGAATTCAGTCATTTTGTCTCATGATAGGATTCTTAATCAGGCCCTTTTTATTATTTTTACGTTCTTGGTGAAATTAACGGATATAATACACCGTCTTTGGCAAACGACATCTTCCCTGTTTCCTCTGAAACCACGAGCACCAGTGCATCCGTATAGCCCGACATACCAAGAGCCGCCCGGTGCCGGGTTCCCAAATGGATATCCACTTCCTTCGTCGTCAGCGGGAGCACATTGGCTGCTGACACGAGTTTGTTTTCCCTCACTAATAAAGCGCCGTCATGAAGAGGGTTTCCGGGAAAAAAGATGCTTTCAATTAATGAAGAGCTGATCTCGGCGTGTAGGGAGGTGCCTTTTTGAATAAAACGTTCAACCGGGTCTGCTCTTTCAATCACAATTAAAGCTCCATGCTTATGTTCCGATAAGGCTTTAATCGCCTTGGCCAGCTCAATAAATGCCGGCGTAAATTCCTCAATGTATGATTGCAAATAAAAGGAGGATGCAATCCCCTGCATGTCCTGAAAAACGTGCCCCAAATCATCTAATTCACAAAGGAGACACTGGTCTTTTTCGTGAAGCGTTTTCAAGATTAGAGATGCATCACCTAATATTTGCTCTAAGTACACCTGTATTTTCCCCTTGAACGCATTTTCTGATATCTGCTCATAGCGCATAGCCTTCATCTCCTGTTTAAATTTCCAACTTTTCACGAATGCTTATCTTATTGATGCACATTCTATTGGTAAAGGAGGGATGTAAAGAATGGAAATCGAAAGAATCATTCAGTATATTTGCACCTTTTTAGGCGTGATTTCGCTTTCTTTTATTTATGCCCAAATGTTTAGAAAAACGAAACCGACAAAAAAAGAATAGGCCCGGCGTTCATTGCTTTTTATACATAAAATGTTATAATTTCTCTCGTTATGAAAAAGAAACGGAGATCAATGTATGAAAGAAACTCAAAACGCCCGGGAAAAAATCAAACAGCTCTTGCACATTTTAATACCGATATTCATTACCCAAGCGGGGCTTTCTCTGATCACTTTTCTAGATACTGTGATGTCAGGGAAAGTCAGCCCCGCTGATTTAGCTGGTGTCGCCATTGGCTCAAGCCTTTGGACCCCTGTTTACACAGGACTTGCAGGTATATTAATGGCGGTCACCCCGATTGTCGCTCAGTTATTAGGTGCAGAGAAAAAACAGAAGATTCCCTTTACTGTTTTACAAGCTGTATACGTGGCCGCGCTTCTTAGCATCGCCGTTTTAGTGATTGGATATGCTGCAGTTGACCTTATTCTTGGCCGATTGAACCTTGATATTCACGTGCATCAGATTGCTAAACACTTTTTAGGCTTTTTATCACTGGGAATTTTCCCTTTATTTGTTTACACCGTGTTGAGATCATTCATCGACTCATTAGGAAAAACGAGAGTCACCATGATGATTACACTCAGTTCTCTTCCAATCAATTTTGTATTGAATTATGTATTTATCTTCGGGAAGTTCGGAATGCCGGCACTTGGAGGTGTAGGCGCGGGACTGGCATCCGCGTTAACTTACTGGTGTATATGCATCATCAGTTTTTTCATTATTCATAAAAACGCACCGTTTTCTGAATACGGGATTTTTCTTACCATGTATAAGTTCTCTTGGAAAGCATGCAAAAATTTGCTCAAAATCGGGCTGCCTATTGGGTTCGCCGTGTTTTTTGAAACGAGCATTTTCGCAGCTGTCACGCTTCTCATGAGCCATTTTCATACAGTGACCATCGCGTCCCACCAGGCAGCCATGAATTTTGCGTCTCTTTTATATATGCTGCCGCTTAGCGTGTCCATGGCTCTAACAATTGTTGTCGGATTTGAAGCGGGTGCAGCCCGTTTTAAGGATGCACGCTCATATAGCTTAATCGGCATCATGATGGCGATCGGCTTTTCTTTGTTCACTGCCGCCTGTATCCTTTTATTCAGAGAGCAAATTGCGGGCATGTACACTTCTGACCCCGATGTGCTCCGGCTGACACAGCACTTTTTAATTTATGCGCTATTTTTTCAGCTTTCCGATGCTGTTGCCGCACCGATCCAGGGAGCACTCAGAGGGTACAAAGATGTGAACTATACGCTTGCGGCCGCTTTTGTCTCTTACTGGGTCATTGGCCTTCCGGTCGGTTATATGGTCGGTACGTTTACAAGCCTCGGTGCATTCGGCTATTGGATTGGATTAATAGCGGGACTCGCCGCCGGAGCAGTTGGGCTGTTTTTCAGGCTGGCAAAACTGCAAAAACGTTATTCGCAAAAACAACACATTTAAAAGAGGTGATCAATCATGGCAAAAAACAAAAAATTATTCGAGTATCTTTCCCAGCATGCGGAAACCATCAGTTCAACATGGTATGAAACAATCGAGGAGACTGATCCCAATTCCATTTATGCCTCAACAGACCCTGTTGTCATTCACAATTTAAAGAGCCAGAATCTTGCCTTTAACTATAAAATAAACCGTATTTTTATAGATGATGAGGACGTATACTTGCCTATACTGAAAGAATGGGCCTTTGAAGTCACACAGGATCAAGAGCATTTAAAAACTCCTATCCACTATATTATTCGGGAGTTTGTCAGAGTGAGAGATTTATATGTTTCTTATGTGAAAGAATTTGTCCATCTCAATCAGAATACTGTGAAAAGCGAAGAAGCCGAAGACCTGTATCACGCCCTTATAAAAGCGTTTGATCTTGTGATTCATATTTTTATAGAAGAAATGTACAAAAACACAAGCCTTCAGCTTCAGGCCCAAAAAGATATGATTACTGAATTGAGCGCTCCGGTCATCGTGCTGTTTCACAGCGTCGGACTGCTGCCTTTAATCGGAGATATTGATACAGTCCGCGCCAAGCTGATTATGGAAAACACACTGCATCAATGTGCGAAAAAAAAGGTGACACAACTGTATATTGATTTGTCAGGAGTAGCTGTGATTGATACGATGGTTGCCCATCAGCTGTTCAGTCTGATTGAGGCGCTTCGTTTAATCGGTGTTTCTTCAACTTTGTCTGGAATCCGTCCGGAAATCGCGCAAACAGCGGTTCAGCTAGGTTTGTCTTTCGAAGGTATTTCCTTGAGATCCACTCTCGCTTCAGCTATTGCATCGGACTTAAAATTAAAAAAGGTATAAGGCTTAAGGCCTTATACCTTTTTGATTAATCATTCCATTGATACGTCCAATATATTTCTTCTTCAAACCATGTTGCCATAACAGGTTCATTATTTTTCAATTTCTCTTCAAGCTCTCTGAGCATGCCTTCTGTTTGTGTGCGGTGAGCTCTTAACGCATTCATTTTAATATCAGCTACTTCTTTGATATCAAGTACGACATCAGCTTCGCCGAGAACCTCTTCTCTGTTGCGGGTAATGGCCATGCAGATTGTACGCGGACGGTCTTCTTTCTTTTTGCGGTATAATGCACGGATAACCGCTTCCCCGCATGCATCATGGTCAGGGTGCACACCGTGTCCGGGATAAAATGTGACAATTAAACTTGGTTTTACATCATCTATGATCTCTTCCATGATATCAGCTAAATACTCATCGTCTTCAAATTCGAGCGTTTTGTCACGGAGTCCAAGCATCCGAAGGTCATTGATATCCATTTCTTTGCAAGCGTTGATGAGCTCTTGTTTTCTTAGCAGCGGCAACGTTTCCCGATTCGCGAAAAATGGATCGCCCATATTTCTGCCCATTTCACCTAAAGTGGCGCAGGCATACGTAACGGGAATGTCTTTTTTTCTGTTTAAGGCAATGAGGCCTGCCACTCCATATGATTCATCATCAGGGTGAGGCAGGATTACTAGTACATGTTCTTTCATTATTATTCACCCTTTTCTTTAAACTGTGAACGGTTTTTCGCTGATTTGCAGAGAAATAGCCAGTTTACCGCCCGGCAGGTGTCCCGCCATTAATAAACGGTTTTCTTCATCTACCGTGTATTCAGTCAAGCCTTCAGCATAAATCCAGCCTTCTTCTGTTTTCAAGCCAACGCGGTAAGGCCCGTTGCCTTTGATTTTTGCCTGATGATAAGTGACTTTTGCATTGCGAATATACGCAACAACCGTCATGTTCTTTTCATTTAAGTGCGCTGAATAAGAACCTGTGGTGGTTTCTAAATGGATATATACAGGGCGGTCCGCATATCGTTCTAAAGATGCTTGCACATCTTCTTTTATGATCGCTTTCATGATTGCTCCCCTCTTTCTTCTTTTAAATACTCTGCACGTTCTGTATGTAATTTGACCAGCTGATATTTCACAGCCGGTTCGAGCTGTGAATTCACAATGCGCTGAATCGCGGCAAAATATTTTTCCAGCATCGGTTTTCGGAGTCTTGGATGTGTTCGTTTATCCAAGAGCTCAAGATCAATCGCCTCTGCTACCGCTTCTGCGTCATCATGTGCGAGAGATCGGTTATTCCAAAGTGAAGCATAGGCTTTCACTATCTCTTTATCATTGTCCATCGTCTTGCTCCTTTATGTCTTACATACATGAAATGATTATACATAATATATGCATCAGCTGAAAAGCCAAAGGCCTCAATGGCTTTTTGACGCCCGTTTCCACTTCACTTGTGAAAACGTAAACAAGAGCAGCGCAGCCCATATACAGCTGAATGTAAAAGCCTTCGAGCTTGAAAATGGCTCATGGTAAACAAACAGCCCGATCAGCAGGGTAATGGTCGGCGCAATATATTGTAAGATACCGACTTGATACAGTGGCAGCCGTTTCGCTCCTTCCGCAAACAATAAGAGCGGCAAAGCCGTAAACACACCGGCCAAAAAGAGAAGCAGCCACGTCCCTCCGCTTTCTGCACCCGCTGGCTGAACATGTCCGCTGAACAGCAAATACCCCAATGCAATGGGCATAATCATGAATGTTTCCAGCGTTAAACCGATGGCGCTCGGCAGGCTTGTTCTTTTTTTGCTTAACCCGTACAGCCCAAAGCTGAATGCGAGCAGAAGCGCAACATAAGGAATGGAGCCGTATTGGAACGCCGAGATGATGACACCGGCTGCCGCAATCGAAACGGCCACTAATTGCAGGCGATTCAGTTTTTCCTTTAAAAATAAAATCCCAAGGAGCACTGATACAAGCGGATTAATGTAATAGCCAAGACTAGCCTCAAGCAAAAAGCCATGGTTGACAGCCCATATGTATACAAACCAGTTGATCGAAATCAGGATAGAAGCAAGAAATAAAGAGAGGATCCCTCCGTTCTTTTTCAGAGAGCGCAACTCCTGCCATCCTATTTTCCATTGCCGCAAGAAAAAAAGTACGATACACATAAAAACAAAAGACCATATAATACGATGAGCCAAAATATCAAGAGCCGGCAGCTGTTCGAGAAGCTTCCAATAGAGCGGAAACAGGCCCCACATGATAAATGAAACGGCTGTGTAAATAACGCCTTTTTTTGTTTCTGCATGTTGCATTGATATCCCTGCCTTTCTTTAGAGCATCTTATATTATATCACGTGAAAGATCTGGTGGGCATATACTATTTTGTCCGTGAAGAAAGGATGTGAAGACAATGTTTGAGTGGAACAAGTACTTTCCTTTCCACAATCAATTTTCTAAAGAAGCATTAAAAAAAGCTGATCCGAAAGAAGTTGAAACGTATGTCAATCGTGTGATGGAAAGTGTGTTCGGCAGTGATTATGCGGCTCAATTTCCTTTCCGCGATCCTCTCCCCCAAAAAGAACATCCCGCCAAACCTGATGCAAAACCTGATGTCAAACCTGATATTGATATATTCGAAACAGCAGACCATGTGTTTGTAAAGGTGCCAATCAGCGAAGAATGGCTGGAACAAGTGAGAATCAAACACACATCTCACGAATTATGGTTGGAAAACCTCCCAAGAGCAGATCATCCGAAAAAAGTAAACCTTCCTTGTTTAGTCAAACGCAAAGGAACAAAAGCCGTCTATAAGGATGGCCTTCTGGAAGTCATGTTTCAAAAGCAGCAAGACTACAATATGTCCGAGGTAGAAATCATCCGATAAAAAACGGCCTGCAATCGATGCAGGCCGTTTTTTATTAATAGAAGCCGGGATATCCCCCGTATGGCACGCCGGCACCAAAACCGTACGGTCCGCCTCCATATCCATAAGGGCCAGGAGGATAGGCATAGGGACGAGAATAGTTAAACAGCGCACTCCCGAGAAAACCGCCTAATAAACCGCCGACTAGAGGAGCGCCAAACAAAAAAGGACTACGCGCCGGATATCCGGCTGGACCTGGGATTCCGCGTAAATACGAATGATGAGGGTACATGATTTTTTCCTCCTTTATGTCTGCCTATACGTAAAGTATTCAGCAAGGAAGAAAAACGATTGGGCTACGGACTGTCTATGATTGTTACATCACAAGCCCTGCCAATAACACACAGCCGAGCCCTGTAACCGAAAGAACTGTTGTAAGCAGCGTCCAGGTTTGAAATGTTTCTTTCATGCTCAAGCCGAAAAATTCCTTTACCATCCAAAATCCTGCATCATTTACATGACACGCAATGACACTGCCGGCTCCTGTTGCAAGCACCATTAACGCAGGGTTTACACTGCCAGCCTCCATAAGCGGAGCTGCCATTCCCGCTGTGGTAAGCGCAGCCACGGTAGCAGAGCCTAGACACAGACGCAGAACCGCGGCGATGGTCCATGCAACGAATAGCGGCGACATGTTTGTTTGACGGAAAAAATCAGCGACATAATCGCCGACTCCGCCGTCAATCAGCACCTGTTTAAACGCTCCTCCCCCTCCTATGATGAGCAGCATCATCGCAATTTGCGAAATTGATTCTGAAATAGATCTGCCGATTTCCTGCATAGATATTTTACGGGCATATCCCATCGTATAGAGTGCAAGCAACAGCGAAATGAGCATTGCCGTTCCCGGAGTGCCGATAAATTCTATAATGTCTTTTCCTTTTGAATGTTCACTCAATAATAAAGAAAAAATTGTTGCCATTGCCATAAAGATAACCGGGAATAAAGACGTGACAGCACTGATCGCAAAGCCCGGTGTTTCATCCAGCTGAAATTCTTTCCTTGGTCCTAACCCCGATAGGTTTCCATGCTTTTGATACGCACCAGGAAACCGTTTCATCGCAAATTTATTAAATAAAGGCCCGGCAATCACAGTTGTCGGAACAGCGATGATGATTCCAAAAAGCAGCACCTGGCCAATATGGGCACCATATGCAACTGAGATAGCAGTTGGAGCAGGATGCGGGGGCAAAAATCCGTGAGTAACATTTAAGGCGGCGGCCATCGGGATTCCCAGATACAGAAAAGGCATTTTTAATTCTTTAGCAATCGCGTAAACAATCGGTATCAACAGAACAAGACCGACTTCAAAAAATAGGGCAATCCCGATGATAAAAGAGGCAACCACAACCGCCGCCTGTATTCGTTTCCTCCCGAATTTGTCAATCAGCGTAATGGCGATCCGGTAGCCGCCCCCAGCATCTGAGACAAGCCTCCCAAGCATCGCGCCAAGTCCAAACACTAAAGCTAAATGCCCCAGCTGCCCGCCAATTCCAGTCTCAATTGAAAGAACAATTTTATTGATATCCATTCCAAGTCCGATGGCTACTAAAAATGAAACGACAATCAGTGAGACAAAGGTATTTAATTTTACTTTAATAATGAGAAATAACAGAATCAGCACTCCGACAGCTACAATTAAAATCGGCATGGTACCCCTCCAAAAGTGTTTTATATGATTCTCGCGACAATGTTTTGGCGCTTTTCATGCCTAGATGAACAGAAAGCGCTTTCATTAATAACTAAAAACGTCTTGGTTATATGATTGTTATCTTTTGATCAACTAATATGTTCATACTAATCTCCTAATCAATGACTGTCAATCGTTTTTATGAGCTTGTCTCGATTACCTACCGCCTAACCCAATGATTTATTAGTTATATGTTGATTAACTTTTGGTTATATGTTATGTTTTTTAAAGTTGACTGCCAATCATTATATCTCTCCATTGTCTGGAAGCAAATGAGACAATATGAGAACAGACGGATAACAACTTCATAAGAGGAGGAGTACACATGCCATTATTGCGTTTTGATGTAATTGAGGGCCGTGATGAAAAATCGCTGCAATTGTTATTAGATACTGCTCACCAAGCGATGGTTGAAGCATTTGGTGTTCCGGAAAGAGACCGTTATCAAATTGTCCATCAGCATCCCGCAAACGAGCTTATAATCCAGGATGCGGGATTAGGGTTTCAGAGAACCAAGGATATGGTCATCATTAGCATGACAAGCAAAGCAAGAACCGAAAGCCAAAAGGAAAAATTGTATGCTCTGCTTGCTGAAAGGCTAGAAAAAAAATGCGAAATTTCCCCTGACGACCTCATGGTATCTATTACTGAGAATGGTGACGCAGACTGGAGTTTCGGTCTCGGTGAGGCGCAATTTTTGAATGGAAAACTATAAGATTTCGTCTCCCCACAAAAAAAAGAAGAGAGAGCTCCAAAGAAGCTCTCTCTTTTTTCATAAATGCGGAAGTCATCAGTATAGAAGCATCCAGCAATACGAAAAACCTGGATCTCCTTTTATATCCGGTTTAAATGCCAATTGGAAGCTGACTGGGTTTTGGCTGAAAATATAAAATTTTGCTGATTTGCATAATAAGATACATCATAATCCCCATTTACAATAGGTTGGATGTTATAGCTTATTGATCATTTCCTATTTTATATATCCCCTTCATATGCACATGACATTTTTGCCAATCCGGAAATATCAGTCTGACAAATATAAAAAGTCATGTAAACGGGTGTGAACCGTACTTACATGACTCACCATGGAAACAAAGGCTCTTTTTCAGGTGCCGCTTTCCTTATTTCTCTTCTTCACACACTGTGTCACCAGGCTCGCAAAATTGATCGGCCCATGCCTGCATTTCTTGAAATACAGCTTGAAGCGCTGTTCCTTTTTCAGTCAGCGTGTAGATGACTTTGACCGGCGTTTCAGGGAGAACCTGCCGTTCGACAATCTCGTTTTGTTCAAGCTCCTTCAAGCGCTCTGCCAACATTTTTTGGCTGATCATCGGTATTGTTTCCGTTATCTCTTTAAACCGTTTCGGCCCATCCATTAGCACATGGATGATCAGACCGTTCCATCGTTTTCCCAGCAATGAGAATGCGGATTCCATTTTAGGGCACATCGTATTTCCCATAAGTCTTCATCCCTTCATCTATTGATTGACATGTATTCAATGATCCATTACAATAATCTTTCAAGTTACATTTAGTAAGCTTCTAACTTTTCTATTATCATACCACGTTTATCCGAAGGAGGAAACACTATGACGAATACTCTGGATGTTTTAAAAGCACGTGCATCTGTAAAGGAATATGATACAAATGCCCCGATCTCTAAGGAGGAGCTGACTGAGCTATTAGACCTTGCCACTAAAGCGCCTTCTGCTTGGAACCTTCAGCATTGGCATTTTACAGTATTCCACAGCGATGAATCAAAAGCGGAGCTTCTTCCTGTAGCGTATAATCAAAAACAAATCGTTGAGTCTTCTGCTGTTGTTGCCATTTTAGGCGATTTAAAGGCAAATGAAAACGGTGAAGAAGTTTATGCTGAATTAGCAAGCCAAGGCTATATTACGGATGAAATCAAACAAACATTGCTCGGCCAAATCAACGGTGCTTACCAAAGCGAGCAATTCGCACGTGATTCCGCTTTCTTAAATGCTTCTTTAGCTGCTATGCAGCTTATGATTGCCGCAAAAGCAAAAGGTTATGACACTTGCGCAATCGGCGGATTTAACAAAGAGCAGTTCCAAAAGCAATTTGATATCAGTGAGCGCTATGTTCCGGTTATGCTTATTTCAATCGGCAAAGCAGTGAAGCCTGCGCATCAAAGCAACCGTCTGCCGCTTTCAAAAGTATCAACTTGGCTGTAAGGATATGAAAAACCTTAGTCCGAAATCCGGACTAAGGTTTTTTTATACAATCGCCTCTTTGTACCATTCACGAGCCTGTTCAGCTTCATGCTGAGTCAGCTGATGGCCCCCGTCCTGCCAGTAAACGGAGGCTGATGCCCCGCTGTCACGCAAATAGCGGTAAAGCTCTTCTGATTCTTCCTTCGTGCAAAGAGGATCGTATTTCCCGGCACCGATAAAAACAGGGAGCCCCGCCATATCAGGCAGCTCGATACCCCGAATCGGAACCATTGGATGATGCAGAATAGCCCCTTTTAACACATCTTTATAATGAAAAAGCAGGCTTGCCGCAATGTTTGCGCCGTTTGAATAACCGACTGCAATCACTCGGCCGCGATTAAACTGATGCGTTTCTGCAGCCTCGTCGATAAAATCTTTCAATTCTCTTGTCCGCACCACAAGATCCTTTTCATCAAAAACTCCTTCACTCAGACGTTTGAAAAATCGCGGCATTCCATTTTCAAGCACCGATCCTCTGACACCAAGCAAATGGGCATCAGGGTCTATAAACCGCCCCAATGAAAGCAGATCGTGTTCATTACCACCCGTGCCATGCAACAGCAAAAGTACGTTGTCAGATGTTCCTTTCTCATAAATATGCTTCATTATAAATTCCCCCTTTTAAAGTTCAGGTAAAATGTCTGTAATTTGTTGTCTATGTTTCTCCAGCCATTCAGGCAGTTTTAAGGAAGTCCCTAGCTCAGCAAACGTTTCATCTGTCATAAAGCCCGGTTCATCTGTGGCAATTTCAAATAAGATACCGCCTTTCTCCCTAAAATAAACTGATGTAAAGTATTCCCTGTCGAGAATTTCTGACGAAGGCAGATGGTTTTCAGCAATAATCGGCAGCCATTTCGCCTGTTCCTTTTTCTTAGTCCGAAACGCTACATGGTGTACCGTACCATATCCTCCGACTCCTCTTTTTTCAGGATGTAAATGGACATCAATGACACCGCCGACCGCCGCTGAAGATGCCAGTCTGACAATCTGGTCTTCTTCGGCCACTTTGGTGTATCCAAAGCTTTCCGTTAACAATTGTATGGTCGCCTGCGGGTCGTAGGAATATAGCAGCACACCTTTCATTCCCGTAATTGCTTCATTTGTTGTGATCCCGTCAGGCGTCCACTCGCTTTTGCCGCTTTTCGCATCCTCCATGATCGCCAGCGGAAGGTCTTCTGTATCATCAAAAATAAGACCTTTTTCACCAAACAACGTTTTTTCCTCTAGGCTCAGCCCGCTTTTCTCAAGACGTTCCTTCCAAAAAGACAGGGAGCCTGAGGGAACTGAAAAGTACACCCGGCCCGCTTGGCCTTTTCCTACCGTTCCCTGTCCGCTTCCTTGGAACGGAAAAAAGGTCATTATTGTACCGGGATCTCCGTTTTGATTCCCAAAGTAAAAATGATACGTTCCGGGATCATCAAAGTTTACTGTTTTTTTAACGAGCCTGAGCCCAAGCACTTCTGTATAAAATCGCAAGTTTTCTTGCGGATCTCTGGCGAATGCTGTGACATGGTGCAATCCTTCTGTTTTCATTTTCTCACTCCTATTTATCTCGATTTCAAGATATTTATTATTTTAAACCTTTATTGAAAAGGATGCAAACCATGTGTTTTGATTAAATAATTGAAAAAATCATTTTTTTCTAATAATTATCTTGTGATCTTTTCTTACAACTGCTATTATAGTGAGCATTATCATGTTTCAGGAGGAAAGTAAATGGTTAAAAAAGCACTTATTGTTATTCTCATTCTTTTGCCATTCGTTCAGCTCGCGCTTTTGCCGCTTGTGAATCGAATAGAACCGATTATGTTCGGCCTGCCGTTTTTCCACTTTTGGCTGCTGCTGTGGATTATTGTTACGCCGTTATGCTCGTTTGGCATTTATCAGATGCAAAAAAAAGATGGAGGACTTGAATAATGCAAGGGAATCTGACTGCACTTCTCATTACTGCTATTATTGTTTTAACCGTTGTCTGTATCGGCTTTCTCGCCGGAAGAGACAAATCCTCACGTACTTCTGTGGAAGAATGGTCTGTCGGCGGCAGACGCTTCGGCGGTCTTCTCGTCTGGTTTTTAGTAGGCGCTGACCTTTATACGGCCTATACTTTCTTAGGGTTGACCAGTACTGCTTTTACAGGCGGAAGTGTTGCATTTTTCGCCATTCCTTATTCTGTGTTGGCCTACTTTATCGCCTACTTCTTCTTGCCAAAACTTTGGAAAGTTGCGAAAATTCATAAATTAACAACACTCGCGGATTATGCCCGGGAACGTTTTAACAGTAAGCTTTTGGCAAGCCTCGTTGCCATCGTTGGGGTACTCATGCTTATTCCGTACATATGCCTTCAGCTGAGCGGCATTCAAGACACGCTTCAGGTTGCCGGCACTGGCTATATTAACGTAAAATTCGTTGTGATCATTTCATTTATTCTTGTTGCTCTTTACACATTCTTCAGCGGGATTAAAGGGCCCACATATACAGCCATCATTAAGGACATTTTAGTATGGGTCATTATGCTGTTTATGGTGGTGTCCCTCCCTCTCATTCATTTTAACGGCTGGACGCCAATGATTGACACGTTAGTGAAGGAAGCGCCGCAAATGCTGACGATACCGTCAGAAGGGCCAAAAGGCATTCCTTGGTTTATCACAGCATCTATTGTTTCCGCTCTGGCACTTTTTATGTGGGCACATGCCGCTACAGGTGTTTTCACGGCGAAAAGCGCTGATGCAGTAAGAAAAAACAGCATGTTTTTGCCGCTTTATAATATCGTGTTAATTTTGGTTATTTTTCTTGGCTTTATCGCCTTTCTTGTTCTGCCGGAAGATACAAATCCAAGGCTGGCGCTGCTGCATTTGATTCAAACATCTTACGGCGGCGTGGCACAAGGCTTTGCATATGCCACTATCGCTCTTGCTTCATTAATACCTTGTTCCATTATGGCAATCGGCGCATCGAATTTATTCGCCAACAACCTATACCGGGATTTGATTCATCCGAATGTGTCGCAAAGCAAGCTGACTCTTGTCACACGTTCAATGGTGTTTGTTGTCATCGGTCTTGCGCTGCTGTTTGGAATGCTGTTCCCGACTGCCTTAGTGACACTTCAGCTATTAGGTGTATCCGGTATGGTGCAAATCTTCCCTGCGATTGCTGTCAGCCTGTTCTGGAAAAACCAAACGAAAGAAGCAACGGTTATCGGATTATTAGCCGGCCTAGCGGTAACGTTTATTGTGTATATCACTCAATCCGCACATGGCATTTATGAAGGATTCTGGGGATTGGCCGCCAACATGATCGCTGTGGTCATCCTGAATCCGCTGTTCGTTAAAAACGCGGGATCCAATCCTGTCATTGAAGGTTTATTTGGCAAAAAACAAGACGCTAATCCAAATCAAAAGGGCGCATAAAAAAACCATACGCGGCAGCCGCGTATGGTTTTTTTTACATTTCTTTTTTCAGTGTTTCAATTGCCTTTTCCATTTGCGTATCATTATCAGACAGCTTCTTTTGAAGTTCTATCATTAATTTCGTTGTTGTATCGCCAGTCAGTATGCCTGTTTCATTCAGCTTCTCTTTTTTCTGGAACTGTTTGACGACAGATACAAAATCCTGGTCATACATACTGTTAACCTTTACCTTGTAACCAAGTGCTTTGAGCATTTTCTGAGCCACTTTGACGTTTGTGCCTGTATCACCTGATTTGTACGTTTTATCTGCGTCCAAATACGGCAGCTTCGCGTAATCAGGCAGCTCTGCTTTCACTTGAGGCTTGATGCCTTTTTTGTGAATCCATTCGCCATCAGCAGTCAGCCATTTGGCAACTGTCAGTTTGACGGTAGAGCCATCATCATATTCTTTTGCCGTTTGTACTGTACCTTTGCCGAATGTCGTCTCGCCGATTAACGGTACGTTTGACGATTCATGAAGGGCAGCGGCCATAATTTCGGCTGCGCTTGCTGTACCGTCATTTACTAAAACGACGGTCGGCTTGGTCACTTTCCGTTCTTTTTCGGCCTTCATGACTTCTTTTGAACCGTTTTTGTATTCAACCTGCATGATGTTTTTCCCTTTATCAATGAACAGGTTGCTCATCGTAATCGCCTGTTCCATTAAGCCGCCCGGGTTGCCTCTCAAGTCTAAAATATAGCCTTTGGCGCCTTTTTTCTCTAAACTGTCAATCGCATCTGTCAGCTCTTTAGCTGTTGTTTCAGAGAAAGAAGTGATTTGAATTTCTCCGATGTTGTTGTCTTTCATCTCTGAATAGACAGTCTCTACAGGAATGGTATCGCGCTTAATGGAAAGATCGATATTCCCCACTCCCGCTCTGTTCAGTTCAAGCTTCACCTTTGTGCCCTTTTTGCCTCGGATTAAAGCGACGGCTTCATTTACATTCATGCCTTTTACGCTTTTTCCATTTACCTTAATGATTTGGTCCCTCGGTTTGATACCGGCTTTTTCAGCAGGTGAACCTTTAATTGGGGATACAATAAGGATTTCTCCGTCTTTCTCCTCTACTTGGGCTCCGATTCCTTCAAAAGATGCTGAAATCGTCTCGTCGAATGATTTCGCTTGCTCTTGATCCATATATGTAGAATACGGATCATCCAGTGATTGAATCATTCCTTTAATTGCTCCGTCTACTAATTTGTCATCATCTGTTTTTTGGTAATAATCACTTTTGATTTGCTCATACGCTTTATTTAATTTGTCGAACTTGCTGTCTCCTGTGCTTGCTGATTTTTGGCCCAGGATACTGGAATTGCCCGTAATAAATAAAGTAAGCGCCGAAGCGACAACTGCAGTGATCAGCACAATAAAAAACAGTTTTAATTGCCGTTTCAATTAAACACCACCTTTTTCTTCTTACATTATTATCATGGACGAATTCTTATTCGTCAACTCGGAGCAGAAATGAAAGAGAAACGCCCTTCTTTTGCTTTTCATAAACCTATGTCTTTATACGACATATGATAAGGAAAAAGGAGGATTCGATATTGAGCCGATATTTAGAAATGCTGTCCTTATTCGGTGTCGCAGGGGCGCACCCAGGCGGGCTGGCTTTTTCAAAAGCGGTCTTGCAAAAGGCTGCACCCTCTCCGGATCAGCCGATTCTTGATGCCGGATGCGGAACAGGGCAAACGGCGGCTTATTTAGGACATTTGCTGTATCCTGTAACAGTCGTTGATAAAGATCCTATTATGCTTGAGAAAGCGAAAAAAAGATTTGCGAATGAAGGGCTTGCCATCCCTGCATATCAGGCGGAGCTGGAACATCTCCCGTTTTCTTCTGAGTCCTTTTCCTGCGTCCTGTCAGAATCGGTCCTCAGTTTTTCACGCCTGACATCCTCTCTTCAAGAAATTTCAAGAGTTTTAAAACCCAGCGGGATGCTGATTGGTATCGAAGCTGCTTTAAAAAAACCAATGCCCCCTGCAGAAAAGAAGCAAATGATGGATTTTTACGGATTTACTTGCTTACATGAAGAAAGCGAATGGCATAAACTCCTAAGATCCTATGGCTTTCAAAAAACAGAAGCGATGTCACTTCTTCCGGAAGACATGGAATTTGAACCAACCACAGAAATGGATTTATCGCAAACGATTGATCCCATCTATTACGATACGCTTCAAACACATTATCAGCTCATGCAGTTATATAGTGAGTACATGGGTCATTGTATTTTTATCGCGTACAAGTAAAACGGCGTATCGCCCCCTGTTTTCGTCCAACCTTTTTTTCCTATCTATCATATGCTGATAGAAAGTCAGGATAGGAGGGGAACAATATTGGAGAGATATTATCATCTTTGCAAAAACCATCAAGGTAAAGTCGTCAGAATTACAGAGAGAGGCGGGAGAGTTCACGTCGGCAGAATTACCCGTGTAACAAGAGACAGAGTTTTTATAGCTCCGGTCGGCGGAGGGCCAAGAGGTTTCGGTTACGGATATTGGGGCGGTTATTGGGGATATGGAGCGGCTTACGGGATTTCCCTCGGTTTAATTGCAGGAGTGGCTCTGGCTGGTTTATTCTTCTGGTAAGCATAGAACAAATGCTAGATTCACCAGACACAATGAAGCCCGCTTATCTAGTGTAAGCGGGCTTTTCATTTTAAATTTTCTTCACTTTTTCAAAGTACTCTTCAAGCGTTAAATCATTATCTTGGATGACCTTTGCGGCTTTTTTGCCTACATAGCGCAGATGCCATGGCTCATATTCATATTTCGTGATATCTTCTTTATTTTTCGGATAGCGAATAATAAAGCCATATTTATAAGCATTGTCCTGCACCCATTTCCCGTCTGCCGTGCTTCCGAACGCTTCATTTAGCTCAAAGCCATTGCTCCGGCTCGAAATGTCCATCGCAAGGCCTGTTTGATGCTCGCTTTCACCCGGGTAAGCGACCGCTTCCTTTGCCTTCCTTTCCCCTTTTAGGCTTACTTCATTGTCAAAAATGACTTTCTGTCTGTCATACGAACGGTACCCTGAGACAGCTGCCAGTTCATAGCCTTCCTTTTTGGCAGCATCGAACATTGTTTTTAATGCGTCGGCCGCTTCTTTTCTGATGTAACGTTTTTGAATCTTTTCTTCAAAAGAAAACTCTACATCAGGTATGACAAGATCGCTAGGTTCATAGTTTCCGGGCAGTGCATATTGTTTATTGACAAGCGCGAGTATATTTTCTGGATTTTGAATGGTTTCCAGACCATCGACTTTTTTAATATCATTGAAATACTGGCTTTCCAATGAAAACTCACTGTTTTGAGTGTTTGATTTTTTGCTGTCAGCTGTTTTTTGTTCTGTTTGCTTTGTTTCTGCTGTGGTTTTCGTATCCTTTTGAGCATCTCCGTTCGACATGCTGCAGCCGGCTCCGACTATTGCCGTTACACTCAGAGCGGCAGCCAGTGAGAACCATTTACCGGACTTTTTCATATTACATTACCTTCCTTTTATCAATCGTTTCCGCATGCATAAAGAAGAGGCTGCCGGCACCCAGCACGCCTCTTGATATATTTTATTGTGATACGGAATGTAAAGCCACTTCTATCATATCATGAAATGTCGTTTGACGCTCTTCCGCTGTCGTTTCTTCTCCTGTTAATACGTGATCACTCACGGTGAGAATTGACAGGGCTTTTCTTCCGTGCTTCGCTGCTAATGTATACAATGCAGTTGTTTCCATTTCAACGCCAAGCACACCGTATTTTGCAAGTTTTTCAATTTGCGAATCGTCATTGTAGAACTGGTCAGCTGTAAATACGCTTCCTACAGTCACCGGCACACCTTTATCCTTTGCGGCATCATAGGCATTTTTTAAAAGCTCGAAATCTGCGCAAGGCGCAAAATCAACGCTTCCGAAAGCAACTCTGTTCATTTGTGAATCAGTTGAGGAGGTCATCGCCAAAATGACGTCTCGCACTTTGACATCTTTACGAATAGCGCCGCAGGAACCGACTCTTATTAGATTTTGCACATCGTAGCTTTGAATTAATTCATTCACATAAATTGAAATAGACGGAACTCCCATTCCCGTGCCTTGTACTGAGATTTTTTTACCTTTATATGTACCCGTAAATCCATACATGCCTCTGACTTCATTGTAGCATTCTACATTTTCAAGATACGTTTCTGCAATAAATTTTGCTCTGAGAGGATCTCCCGGCAAAAGCACAGTATCCGCAATTTGTCCTTTTTCAGCACCTATATGTACACTCATCTCATATCCTCCTGTAAATCTAAATTATCATCCAGCCCGTCCATTTTACAACGAATGTCATGATGAAACAAACTTCAGCATTGATTATAAAGGAATATATCGAAAAAAGAAATGTTCGAGGATCTGTTAGGCACTTCCTCAGAAAAACGGATAATCGGGGTGTTAATTTGAAAACCTAACCGCAGGAAGGAGGGGTGGGACATGGGTAAAAAACATCGTAACCGGATCACCGGCCAAAAAAAGAACAATCATATACCTGAAAAAGATATCATTGCAGCTGAAGAAGCACACGGGAAAGAATATTCCGCTGCCAAACGCAAGCCTTAAAACTGCAGAAAACTGCGGGTTTCCGCAGTTTTCTTTTCATTATGTCGTTTGTACAATCAGACGATTGATTTTCCTCCAGCCGGCGGGAAGCAGTTGATAATATGTTTTCCCTTTTCTGCCTTCATCAATCAGGATCACGTCCCCTGTGGCCATGAATCTTGCATCATAATCACTCGGAACAGTGTCGAATACATTAAACAAAGAGAATGCTCTTTTCAGCACGTCTTGATGATCGCTCCCGTTCAGTTCAGTTCGATAGACGGCTCTGTAGCCCTTTTTTTCGCCAAACCGGGGTGTCTGAAATATTGTCACGTCATAGGAACAAGACTTCTTTTTAAACACGGATAACATCATCAAGATCCCCTCCCTTTTATTTCTTTAACATATTGGCGTTTTTGCTGTGTTTTCCTCTCTCTATTTTTGTCGAAACCGCTTAATCTTTTCGTCAAAACCTTTTACTAGGAAAAACAGAAGCAAGCCGAGGCTAAAGCCTCCTAACACGTCTGTCACAAAATGAACCCCCAGATACACTCTGCTTATGCCGACTAAAACAGCAATTACACCGGCTATGATATATACCATTTTTTTATGCTTAGACAAAAACGGGAGATGTTTCACTAAAAAGTAAGCAATAACAGGATAGACACAAGCAGCATTCATGGAATGGCCGCTCGGAAAACTGAAGGATGATTCATGAACCAGCGGTGCAAAATCAGGCCTCACTCTTTCGATCCATTCTTTTAAGACTTTGTTTAACAGCCGATCTGTGCCGAATACTAAGAGCATCAACAGGCCGTCCCATGTTTTTCTGTAGAAAAACATGCCTGCTCCAATGATGACAATTAGAGGGAGCAGAAAAGAAGAAGCACCAAGATGCGTGATCCCCGTCATGACTTCATTAAGCCATGGCTGACGGATCAAAACAGCTGCCTTGCTTATTGCTTCATCTGCAGATTGAACAGCATTTGTATGAATGGCCGCAGCTAGAATTAAAAAGAAAAGAAACAAACTAACGGGCTTGTACAATTTTAACCACCTCAATTTTCACAGAAGTCATAGAACATGAATAATAAAACCGGAGCTGACCGCTCCGGTTTTAAGCCTCACTCATCTTCATCCAGCTCTTCATCTATCATACATTTTTCTATCAAATAATCAAAGGTAATATCAGCGATTTCAAACAGCTCATCCTCACTCGGTATGTAGCCCCGTCTTGCAAGCTCTCTGTAAAAAAATTCAGCGATTTCTTCCGTATCAATCACAAGATCTATTTCTTTCATCTCCGTACCGCCTCCTTTTTTATGTTTTATGAAAAAACAGGCTGAATTATACCCGGTGTTCTAAACAATTCTTTCAGTCATATATTGAATAAAAAACGAGCCATGGGAGGCTGACGCTATGATTGCTAAAATGATGGAAGCACTGGACGGAGAAAGATTTGATATCATAATGGAAAAAACGCTCAAAGGAATGACGCGTGTGATGATTTGGGGCTGTCTGCCATATTTTTTATATGTCTTGATCCGTATGTTCACAAATTAACTGAAATGCTCTTTTAAACTTTCCAAAACAAACATCATCATGTCTTTATATTCTTCATCCTGAAACATTTCGTACAGAATTTTGTAGTCATTATAAATATCCAGAAGCTCATCAACAATTGACACAGCAAGGATGTGAAGGGTATCTTGATCTTCATCACCGCCTTCAAACTGAAGAAGAGCAGACGATGCGATATCTTCGCCGATCTCATGGCCAGTTTCTCCGACATAATGGACAAACAACAGCTGATGCACAAACTGGTCCATTTCATATTTTCTAAGCACCAGCGTGAGATCCTCTTCCTCCGTTTCAAGCCACTCTCCATCCTTTAAACGGGTCAGCTCATAAATGATATCTTCCCAGCCATCTTCTAAATATCTCCAAATTTCTGTTCTATGGCCGATAATGCGAAAGAGTTCTTTTCCATAATCTTTAACATAAACAACGTCCCCAATAAGGAATTCATACTCAATATCAAGCTTCTCCATGTCGACAATGACACCCTCATAATCTTTATAAAGCTGAATAGATGATTCAAAGTATAAAACTTCGTTATGATTGACTTCATAAAGATAGTGTTTATCAATTTGGTGTACTTTTGTGATGGTGCCGACTGTTCCATACATAATGACGACTACGATATCCCCTACTTGGAATTTCGGTTTATTTTGCTTCATGGTGTCTCCCCCTCGCCGCAACATTTCTCATACGCTATCGTATGCCGGGTGAAGCCAATTCGCATGGGCATGAAAACCAAAGGAAATATCCAATTATGGTATGGGTATGGACATAAAAAAATCCGCAGTGATCTGCGGATGAAACAGCTATTATCTGCCGTGCACTTCAGACTCGTATTGATCCCAAGCTTCATCAAACGTCGCCATCGTGTGAAGGTAATCAGCATTCAGCTCCAAATATGAACTGATTTCATGATAATCGGTTGATGTTTTTGGAAAGCTGTGATCCTCATACGCCTGATTGGCAAATTCACTGATGCTGTCCTTCGGCTTAGGGTGTCTGTATTTCAATAAATAGTGATAAAAGGATTTCATGGGTTTCCCCTCCTGATGTCTGTCTTTTGTTGTTCTATTATACAGTTCAAGTGTAAAATTACAACAAAAGAATACTGAAACATGACTCAGGAGAAGTCAAAATAGTTGCGTTTCAAAATTCTTTCTGTCTCCATGAGCTGCTGATATGTCAGGCTTTCAGGCAGTTTTTTTGTTTGAATTAAAAGCAGCTGATCCTCAATCTCTTTAACCGTGTTTTCCTCTTGATAGGTCATACCGCAGGAAGAACATACCATGGCAGGGGTGTCTGTCAGTTCTATAGCCCTCGTTCCATCAGGGAGCTCCCAGTACACCGTGTTCCTGCCGGGCACCGCTTCGAGCTCGCCGCACCATTCGCATGTTTTCATGAAGAATCCCCTCCGCATTCAGTCTCTTTCTGTTTTTTCTGCTGCGCCAAAAATTTCTTTTCTTTGAGCTGATCTCTTTTCTCACGCCGATCTTTTAATGTTTCATGCTCCGGATTTGCGATGTATGCCTCTCTCCTTTTGATTCTGTCTACATTTTCAGGTGTAAACGAAACTTCTTTGTCAGCAAAAATGGCACTCAGCCCGATCGGCTCCTTTTTGTCAGCGGTTTCAGGGAAAACGGACTCAAAATAGGCGTCTGCCTGATTGGGGATATAATTCTCTGGTTCCGGATATGACGTAATCACACCTTCAAAATTTCTTAAGATCACTTTGTCAGGACTTTGTGACAGGACATAGTTTGGCTGCAGGGCGATTTTACCTCCTCCGCCTGGTGCGTCAACGACAAAGGTAGGAACCGCATAGCCTGAGGTATGACCTCTCAGCCCTTCAATGATCTCCAAACCTTTGGAAACAGGAGCTCTGAAATGCCCTATTCCTTCTGACAGATCACATTGGTAAATATAATAAGGACGGACTCTGATTTTTACCAAGTCATGCATGAGCTTTTTCATAATTGGAACCGAATCATTAATACCTGCTAATACGACAGCCTGATTTCCGACCGGCACTCCCGCGTTCACCAGCTTTTCACATGCCTCAACGGATTCTTCTGTCATTTCGATGCTTGTGTTAAAATGGGTGTTCAGCCAGACCGGATGATATTTTTTCAATATCTCGCACAGATGATCGGTAATGCGCTGCGGAAAGACGACGGGAGCTCTTGTTCCGATTCTGATGACTTCCAGATGCGGAATGCTGCGCAGCTCTTTTAAAATATATTCTAAAATTTGGTCGTTGATGAGCAGCCCATCACCGCCTGAAATTAAACAATCGCGGATTTCGGGTGTTTCCCGGATATAAGCAATTGCAGCATCAAGCTGTTTTTTGGGGACGCCCATTCCGATTTGTCCGGAAAAGCGCCTTCTTGTGCAGTAGCGGCAGTACATGGAACATTGATTCGTGACAAGAAACAGCACACGGTCGGGATAGCGGTGTGTCAGACCGGGTACCGGTGAATCTTCATCCTCATGAAGCGGGTCTTCCAGATCGTATTTTGTTTTGTGCATTTCTTCAGAAAGCGGCACAGACTGCATGCGTACCGGGCATCTCGGATTGTCGGGGTCCATTAAAGAAGCATAGTAAGGTGTAATATTTAAGGGGATCGTTTTGGTAGAAATTCTGACGCCTTCCTCTTCATCCTCGGTCAGATTAATGACTTTCTTTAAATCATCTAACGTTCTTACAGTGTGTGTCAGCTGCCAAAGCCAATCGTTCCATTTCTCTTCCGGAACGTCCTTCCATAACTCGATCTCCTTCCAATGCCGTTTCGGTTTATACCATTTGTTTTTCAAACGAACTCCTCCTCGCGCATATTTTGACTTACAGTTGCTTGCACCAAATATTCATGTTTTCAAGGCCTTCGGCTATAAAGCAATTATTGATCAGCCTTCCGCCATACTGATAACCTGAATGGTACAACACAGCATTCATCCCAAAAGACGAAGCACGGGCGAGAGAAAACACATGAACGATATCCTCTCCAGCCATTTCTTTTTCTAACGCCTCGATTAAAAAGCTTGTTAACGAATGGCCGCGATATTCCGGCAGCACAGCGCAATCGGTTATTTCTGCATGCCCAAGCTCTGGATTGATTTCTGCGCTTGCTGCGCTGATCAGGCGGTCATGATCAAGCATGATATAATACACCGTATTTGCATTCATCGTCTTTTCAATATAAGCGGGGTCAAATACCGGGGTTGGGTACGTGCGGAATACTTTTTTATACAGCATCGATAGCTGGTACATGTCGTTTGTTTCTGCTTTTCTCATCGTAAAAACGGGTGTACTGTCGTTGCGAAGACGGGGCGCTGTGCGATATATGGCTTCGATGATCTCCTGTTCCTCTGTATAAGAATCTGTTTGTCTCCGGCTTTCTGAAAGGTAACGTACCATGACACAAGCCGAATGGCCGAGATAATAGCCCTTTAGATAGCCCTCCGGCGCAAATAATTGTTTGGCAAGGATCGGCTCATCATGCTGCTTCGCATAGACAATGATTTTTTCTGCATTCTCTTCTTTTGCCGCTGCCACGATATCCGGCAGGGCCTTCTCAATGGCTCCGTCATAACGAACCACTCTGATTCGTTTATTAAAGCCGTCATGGTCCAAAACTGCTGTGACACCGCTACTCTTTATTGACTTGAGCATCCGCATCCTCCCCATCTGTATGAAGGCCGCACCAATCCATGACAAAAAGTGCAATAATTTTAGCAGATTCTATCATGGCTTCAACCTCAATGTATTCATTGGCCTGATGAGCCGTTTTTGTTTCCCCCGGCCCGAAAACGATCACTGGTGTATCTCCTGCATGGTACAAAAGCCCTCCATCCGTTCCCCACGGGGAAGCCTCAATAATCGGCTCTGTCTGTTTCATTTTTTGATAGGCTGATTGCAGCACAGAAATTAAAGGGTGATCATCAGGTAAATCATTCGGCAGCCATTGAGCGCCAAACCATTCGACTTGTACGGGATGGCGTTTAAACCATTCGTCATGGTATTCTAAATCCTTCAGCCAGTTTTCCAATTCAAGTTTTACAGCTTCTGGTTTCTCATGGGGAGCAATTCCGCATCTCCCTTCTATGACGACACGGTCTGCAACTGAAGATGGCCAGGCACCGCCTGAGATGGTGCCGATATTCACCGGTACCGGTATTGGGATATTGTCATACAGCGGATCTGAAATTCTCGCATTGCGGACTTTCTCCAGCTCTTGTATCGCTGTGATAACGTGCATGCTTTTTTCAATCGCGCTTACCCCTTCATAGCGTGTGCCCCCATGTGCGGATAATCCCTTCACAGTGATCCGAAACCACATCGAACCCTGCTGCTTAATAAATAGTTTCATATTCGTCGGTTCAGGAATCAGCGCCCCGTCAGCACGATAGCCTCTCATGATGGCGGAAAGTGTACCGGCGCCGCCGCACTCTTCATCTACAACACTCTGAAACAATACATCTCCCTTCAGTTTGACATCGCAGGCGTGCAGGGCTTCTAAAGCAAAAAGAAGGGCTGTATTGCCTCCCTTCATATCCGTTGAGCCGCGGCCGTATATTTTACCGTTTTCTTCGACAGCTTGATACGGTTCATACTTCCAATCCTTTACGCTTCCTTCAGGCACAACATCGATATGGCCGTTCAAAATCAGGGACCTGCCTCCGCCGGCTCCCGTTTTTTTAGCCACGATATTCGGGCTCTCATGAAAATCGGATCGGTTAGATTTAAAGTAGGGATGCTGTTTTAATTGCTTTATGCTTGGCTCCCATACATCAATGTCCATATGAAATTGCCGCAGCTTTTCAAGCACAACAGCTTGGGCGTTAAACTCTGACCCCAATGTGCTTTTTTCCCCAATCAGCCTTTTGAGAAGACGAATGGCTTTGGCCGAATGCTGATCAAGCCACTCGATTACTTTTCTTTCAATGTCTTGCATCCTCATTCCCCCTCTTAAGAAAAAGGCATATCTATTTTGATTTCAGCTTCTGTCAGCCTCGTCACCTCATCGATTGTCGAGCCATTCATCAGCTCTTTTAAAATGAAGTGATGGCTATCGACCTCAAGAACCGCTTTTTCGGTAATAATCAAATCTACACAGCCTGCAGCAGTTAATGGCAGCGTACATCTTTCTGTTAATTTAGGCCTTCCCTTTTGATCTGTATGACTCATGACGACAACCACTTTTTTCGCTTTTTGGGCAAGCTCCATCGCCCCGCCCATACCAGGCACCTTTTTTCCCGGAACAAGCCAATTTGCCAAATCTCCTGATTGGCTCACCTGCAGGGCGCCTAAAATCGTAATGTCAATTTTGCCTTTTCTGATCATCGCAAAAGACATGGTTGTATCAAAATAAGAAGCCCCTTTTACAGCGCGGACAGGATATCCCGCGGCGTTGCATAAATGCGCATCCTCTTCTCCCTTTTCGGGACTTTCTCCAATGCCAAGGACACCGTTTTCCGCTTGAAACATGACCTGCATGTCAGGCTTCAAAAAGTTCGGTACCAAGGAAGGGATACCGATACCGAGATTCACAATCATGCCCTGCTTAATTTCAGTAGCAGCGCGTTTTGCAATCTGTTCTCTTTCTGCTACTCCCAAGCCCATTTCCACTTCACTCCCTCGCTTCGTACAACCCCCTCAACAAAAACCCCCGGTGTGACAATCATTTCTTCAGAAATCTCCCCCATCGGAACGATACGCTCAGCTTCGGCAAAGGTTCTCCTGGCGGCCATTGCCATAAGCGGGTTCATATTGCGCGCGGTTTTGTCATACGTTAGATTGCCGAATTCATCTGCAATGTAAGCATTGATGAAAGCAAAATCAGCAGTCAGCGCCTCTTCAATCAAGTATCGTTTTCCCGCCACTGTTACGATGTCCTTTTTTTCGCAAACCATTTGATTATCAATGCCCACGTCGGTTAAAATACCGCCAAGCCCCGCTCCGCCGGCGCGAATCCGTTCCGCAAGCGTTCCCTGAGGTGAAAATTGAACCTCTAACGTCCCCTCTGTCATCTGTTTTCCGGCTACTGGATTGGAACCGATATGCGAGGCGATCAGGGTTTTGACCCGTTGATTAACAATAAGCGGGCCGATTCCGATATCCGGGAAACCGGCGTCATTGCAAATCACAGTCAAATCCGTTACACCGCTGTCCAATATCGCTTCAATCAATGAAGGAGGCGACCCGACTCCCCCAAAACCGCCAAACATCAGAACCGATCCATCCCGAACATCTGCAATTGCTGTGTCAATGCTGATTGCTTTTTGAAATGGCGCCATTTAATGTCAATCCTTTTTTAAGTTTTTTTCGACCGCTGCAACTGTTTCTGAAAAAATAGAGATAAGCTCTTCCATTTCACCGTCTGAAATAGTAAAAGGAGGAGCAATAATGACAGCATCTCCTTCTCCACTGTCTATTCCAGCTTTGGAAGGATAAACAATCAGCCCGCGTTTTTTCGCCTCGCTGACAATAAGCTGGGTTATCGCCTGCTCTGGCGGAAACACTTTCTTCGTTTTTTGGTCTGCCACAAATTCAATGCCTAATAGCAGTCCTTTTCCGCGCACCTCACCTATAATGCCGCTTTGAGATGCCGCCTCATCAAGCTTCTTCTTCAGCACAGCGCCCTTTTTTTCTGATTGTTTGATCAAGCCGTGCTTTAACACATATCGCAAAACTTCAAGAGCAGCTTTGGCTGAATAGGGATGTGCACTATATGTGTGACCGCTCATAATCACACCTGACCCTTGTTTTATGGTTTCAATAATAGAATCAGATACGACGGCAGCAGCAATAGGTGCATACCCCGCACCGAGTCCCTTCCCCAGTACAGCAATATCAGGTACGGTATCCCAATGCTCTGTCGCGAGCATCCTTCCTGTTCTCCCAAGCCCCGTCATCACTTCATCTGCAATAAAAAGCACATCGTGTGTGCGGCATACCTCACTTAATCTCTCATAATATCCCGGAGGCGGAGTAATCGCTGCTCCTGCAGCACCAATAATAGGCTCAGCCACAAAGCCGGCGATGAATTGGCTTCCGATTCTTTTAATCATGGTGTCCAGTTCATCAGCTGCAGTCTGAACAAAGTCTTCTTCCGTCTCGTGATTCAGCCGATAAATATGTGGAGCTGAGATAGCTGGATACCGCTCAATGAGATGGGTGAACCGGTATCTCCTTTCATAAAAACCAGACAATGAAAGCGCTCCCAAAGTTATTCCGTGGTAACTGCTCCATCGAGACAAAAAGATGGATTTTTGTGTTTGCTTTTTTTCCTGCCAATACTGAATGGCGATTTTCATAGCTGTTTCTATCGCTTCTGATCCGCTGTTGACAAAAAAAGACCAATTCACATCTCCGGGCAGCTCCTGTGCCAAGAGAGCGGCTAATTGCTCGGCGGGCTCACTCGTAAACTGTGAGCGGTAAGCAAAAGACACCTGATCAAGCTGTTCTTTCAGCTTCTCAGTCACATCACGAACTCCGTGGCCGATATTACATGTCACCGCACCTGACGAGCCGTCGAGATATTTTTTTCCGGTCTGATCATAAACATATGAACCCTTCGCATAACTGACAACCGGATAGGCCGAGCTAAGCTCTGGCTTAATCAAATAACTGCTCATGCTCCCACCTCAAAACCCCTTTTACCATATTGTATGAGTGTCCAAATGGCGGCATGACGTTCCCCGCAAAAACTTTTTCACATAAAAAGAGCCTTCCTAATAAGGAAGGCTCTTTTGAAATTTCAGCATCTAGCAAATAAAAGCGGCTCCAACAATAATTAATAAAATGAACAAGACAACAATTAACACAAATGTATTTGTCCCGCAGCCAAATCCGTAACCGTACCCAGAGTATCCATACATGCTGTTTTCATCCTTTCTTATCACGATATACGACATTTTATGCGGGCCAAGTCCCAAATGGTTTGTGCAAACGCCTATTTCATGTAAGGAAATAATGAAATACAGTATGCACCCGCTCATATTTTTTAAACGTCAGCTTTTCGTAAAACTGAGTTGCACCGTCAGTGCTTGCAGCCACTAAGTAGGCTGCTTCCATTCCTAGTGATTTGGCGATGGACAGCATTTCTTTCACTAAGATACTGCCGTAGCCCTTCCTTTGAAACTGATCTAAAATTGCCACTTCTTCGATTTTAGCCGTTTTCTCTTGATGATCGATAAACAGCTCGCCGCACCCAATGGGAACTTTCTGTGCCTGGTCGCTGTAACAAACAACAAGAATGATTATATCTGCTTCATAGAAAGGATATTTTCTTTTTAATTTTTGTTCAGCGATTGCTTCTCCAATATAAATGGAATCGTAAATTTTCATAATAGAAGATCCGTCGCTAAGACTTTTTGCCGTCCCCCATGCGGTTAAAGGATGTCCCATCTGCCCCTTCCAGTCACTAAGCTTCATGTCATATAGTAGCTCATCCTCGACGACAAAACCGCTTTTTACAAGTGACTGCTTCAAACCGAGCGGAAAAACATGCTGCGGCGACGCTTTTAAATGGAGATAATTCGCATCAAGCAGCTTTGGTACGGAGGGTAAAAAGTTAAGTAACCGCTCCAATGGAAACGTATCATGGAGCTGAACAAAGTTATGAGAAAAAATTTGCGGAAGCTGCGGATCTCTGTATACGCTGTAATGATCAAACGATGCCGATTCAGACGTTAACAATATATATTGATGTTCCGTTTTTGAATAATGTCCTGTCATGAACGTCTCCTTTTTATGACCTATACCTTTACTCTGTTGCAATATTCAATTTCTTTATAATCTCATCGTACACCGGATAAAACGGCTTTCCAATTGGAAATTGCTGAATATTTCGGAAAGAAGCGGAGATTGGCTTCTGATGTAAAAAAAACTTCCTTGTTACTTGTTCACTAATCGGGTGAAAGACGCCGTTTAGAAACAAAAACGGCTCGCGTTCGATGAAAAACAGACGTCGGCCAGGCGGATTTTTGATCAATTCAGATCGTTTCCACGTAATCGGCGGCCCTTCCGGAAGCGTCTCCATCTCTTCTTTTCCAATTGTCACTATGTCTTTTCTTTGAAATTGATAAAATTGAAACGCATACTGGTCCACAATTCGCCTTTTTTTTCCGGCTTCGATATAAAATATTGCAGGATGGTCAGCTTCCTTTACTAAAATATAATTCGGAATGTTTAAAATTTTGCCAATCCTATATTGGAATAAATATGGGTCTGGAACAGCGACAGTCCGATTTAGATACAAAAAACCCCACTTTTCTCCAACAGGATGCCTTACACCCTGATCAAAAAAATACACATTTTGATCTGAACCTTTTACAAAAGAGCCGTCAATCAAATCGGCGGGCAGAAACCGATATGCATTTTGAAATGAATCTGGGGTTTTATAGGTTGTGTCTAATACTTCATTTATCGGCAGAAATGGGGTAAAGTTGTTGAGTCTCGCCCAAAAAATTGCGTCGCCATGATTCCAATGCTTCATATCATCATCCCAGTAGCCTCCAAATTTATGGTGAATGAGATTAAGTAACGAACGGCGATGCATAACTGAGCAATGATCAACTTGAAAAGCGGCCTGATCAAGCACTGCATTGGCATTTCTGTAGAAATGTGAGATTTCCTCTCCCCTTTCGTTTACATGTACAACTTTTTGTTTTGAATAGACCGCCTGCGCTTCAGGCTTATGTGAAAACTCTTGCACCATACGGCTCAGCCGCTCAGGATGATAAACAGTGTCGTCAGTAAGATAGGAAATGTAATCGCCGTCTGCAAATGGGAGCGCACTGTTAATTAATGTGGCATAACGGGCTGTTTTTAATCGATCTGCAGGATGCACGAAACTGTTATGATATTGAATGCGCCGGTCATGGAGATACTTGTGAATCACCGCAGTTGTTTCTGCATTCGAATGATCATCCATGATAAAAAGCTCCCAAAGATCATGCGTTTGCTGTATCACGCTTTCGATCGCTTTTTGCAAATAATCGGGTTTGTTGTAACTTGTTAAAATAATAGACACTTTCTCTCCCATCTATACCGCCTCCCGCCGTCAAACATAAAAACGGCTCCGCAGCAAGCAGAGCCTCTGTCATCATTTAAAAAGCACCCCAGCTTACAACACTTGAGAGTGAAACATGAGATCTCGTGTTATTTAACGGGTTTTGGAAAATAACCAAATCAGTCAGAACTTCTTTTACGATGACATTTTGAAGTGTATCTCCGTTGATCAAATTGACTTTTGAAACCGGTACGCCCAGCTCTTTTGCAAAAACAAGCTGGCGTCTGAGGTCAGATGGATTTCCTTCAGAAGACGATTGACGTATCAGCAGAATCAGCAAAAGCAAAATAAAATGCAGATCATCTTGGTTTTCTTCTCGATCCACTTGTTTCTCTAAATCCAAATCATCCCTCTCCCTTATCCTTATCTCTGTTTCACAATATGTGCGACTTCGATTTATGGTATAGGCTATGTCCACTCCATTAAAAAATCAGCATTTTCCTTAAATAGATGAAAAATAGATCAGGTACGGCGTTCGACTCATACCAAATAACAGCCGGAAGAATATGAATAACGTGAGTTCACTATCGAATAGGAGGTGTGTGTAATGAGCTCTGAAAATGCACAGTTAAAAAAGGATTTAATTAAAGCCGTTTTAAGCCCTTTATTTCCAACTGCAACAGAAGGAGGAGAAAATATGGATAGTAATCTTAAAGCCTTGCTTGATGCTGCCATCGATCAAAAAGTAGATGAAAGTGAAACGGTTACGGCAGAATCTATTTTAGACCCTTCTCTTCCGGCAAGATGGATTTTTGCCAGAATTACGCCAGGCACTACAATCAGCATTGTGACTGATTCAGGTGACATGATCGGACCGGTTGTTTTCGTTGCTTTCGATCAGGTTCACGGGATCGTATTTGTAACACAGGAAAGCTCCGTCACTCCGGCAGGCCAAGCTACAACATTAATTGATGTAGACAAAGTAGAAAGCGTTACGTTCTTTTCATAACATCCGATGAAAGTCTTGTATATCCAGTCGGGATACGGAGGAATATACAGTTATTTTGATCGCTGGGCTGAAGAATGTTTTCAGAACACTCATACAGAGTATATGATTGCAGATAAACCTGAAGCAGAATCTTTGATGAAGATCGAAGCGTTTCAGCCGGATTTCACACTTATGATGGTTGGAGACCGCGTTCCTCACGACTGGCTGACCTGGTTAAAGGGTAAGGATATCCCCGTGTATGTTTGGCTGACCGAAGACCCATTTTATATGGATATCAGCCTTCAGGTAATTAAGCTTGCTGACGCCATATTAACGATAGAACAAAATGCAGCTCTCTACTATCAAGAGCTCGGCTACCAGAACGTCTATTATGTTCCGATACCAGTTAACCATCGGCTGTTTAAAAAAATGGGCACCGAACATTCCTATCATTCAAATCTGTTAATCATCGGCTATCCTTACCCTAATCGGGTTCAGCTTATGAAAGAAGCGGTCCATCTGCCATTCACGGTTCGGGTAATCGGCAAGGAATGGGGAAAATATCTGCCTAAAAAAGTGCTCAAACAGCCGCATATTGATGTCGTCAGCACATGGGTTCCACCCGAACAGGCCGTTCATTATTATAATGGGGCAGACATCGTAATTAATGCGCATCGTCCCTATCATTTTGCTTTCAACCAAAATACTATGCGCATCAAAAATGCCAGTTTTAATAACCGAACGTTTGATATCGCTGCATGCGAAGCATTTCAATTAACAGATTTACCCGCGGCGCATCCTTTTTCATCCATTATTTCTTATCACGGCATGAACGACTTTAAGGAAAAAGCCGCTTTCTATATCAACCACCCTGAAGAACGGCAAAAAGCTGCAGCAGCCAATTATAAAGAGACCGTACCCGCATTTACGTTTGATGAGCTTCCTGCAAAACTAAAAGCGATTCATCTGGCGCTTTCTTGAAAAATCGTTCATTGCTATGAACGATTTTTTTATTCATAGAAAAAAGCAGCTGCACAAGCTGCTTTCTATTCTAGCCGTCAGAACGGTCTTTCAGCTTCCTCGGATTTACCTGTTTATGAAGATCAGGCATTTCGCCGAGATGCTGTGCAATTTGTTCCCACGATACAATTTTGAAATTTTGATTGACGGCTTGTCCGTTATCAATATTTTCGCCGTCCTGCGCCACAAAAATCCCGTACGGATATTTTGGGCCAAGTCCGAAACCGAGAACATCAATACCATCCGTGTCACTAGTACCGTCTATCTTCTCGCCATCTGTAATCTCAAAGTTGGCTACATAGCGATTTTTCCCCTGCCGTTCATACATTGCATAGCTGTTATTTCCTTGACTTGAAGCCATGAGATATCCTTTGCCATTTGGTGCATAATAGATTGTCAGTCCTTCAATATCAGCTGTCAAATGATCTCCTGTCGCACGGTCAACAACCTGCCCCTTTGACCCTCCGCCGGGCTCAGCGTTAAATTTCCAGATGGCCTCATCTTCCTCTGCTATGTATAGGTTTCCGTACTCATCATCCGCAACAAGGCCTTCGGTCTGAGAATTCAACTTAAATTCACGCACCTTTTTCCCTGTTACATAACCCTTTCCACCATCAACAATTTCATACTGCTCAAATTCCCCTTGTTTGCCTGTCACTAATGCGTAAAATGCTCCTGTTTTCTGGCTGTGATACAAGCTGAATCCATAAACCTCAGAAATATTGGTGGAAATAGGATGGTTCGGATCTGTAATGCTTTTCAATTTTCCTTTATCCCCGTCTATTGCATATACTTCAATTGTATTTTTTCCTTCGGACCGGTTGGATGCGGCAGCAATATCAATTTTTTCGCCGTTCAATGGAAAATCATAGCGCAGATCGACATTATTGAGCTTGCCAAACTCATAAGAATGAAGCTGTTTTCCGTCTAAATCATACACAACGAGCCCTGACTTCTTATTTGTTGTAATCAACTTGCTTTTTTCCGGGTGTTTTTCATGAACCCAAATGGCCGGGTCATCTGCTGCATCATCGCCAGATGCGACCGGATCTGTCTCCGTGTGTGCAGTCACTTTGAAATGATGTTCCTCATTCACATAATGAGCCGACACCGAGGTTGCTGTCAGGCTAAGCAATAAACCCGCGGCAGTGCTTAGCAGCATTGTTTTTGGAACCTTCATTTGGTACCCTCCTCTTTTATCACTAACACTACTATTGTAAAATATATACAGGTGATTACCGTGAGGAAAATGAACCTTTTTTTATAGGGTTTCTGACTCATAAACAACTTATTCCCCAAAGAGGTGGTGAGATGACTTTGCCAGATTTACTTTTGCGGAGCGAAATAAAAATATGTTGAATATTTAGTACATTATTTATTTAGTTTTGTTTTTCCCTAGTTACGTCCGTTTTTCCATTTTCTATTAAAAAAGAACACTTTGTGACATGATCATTCCCCTAAATTTTGTTTTATTGGTTGCTTTCATTAATTCGATTACAAAGTTGAACATATGATGCATGGTAGAGAAACGAGAGTTGGAGGATAAGCCATGCCTAAACAGCAAACAGCAGAACTAAAACCATTTTTCCATAACAAAACAGTTTTAGTCACTGGCGGAACGGGTTCAATCGGGAGTCAAATTGTCAAACGCCTTTTGATGCTTACACCTAAACAGGTGATTGTATTCAGCAAAGACGACAGTAAACAGTATGTCATGAGCCAAAAGTATGCGGAGGATAAGCGGCTATTATTTGTACTTGGAGATGTACGCGATCACAGAAGGGTGAATCAGGTGATGAAAGGCGTCGATATCGTCTTTCACGCGGCTGCGCTGAAACAGGTTCCGACATGTGAGGACCATCCATTTGAAGCGATCCAGACCAATCTCATCGGCGGACAAAATGTGGTGGAAGCTGCCCTTTCACACCGAGTGCAGCATGTCATTAATATCAGTACAGATAAAGCTGTATATTAAGATACTTACTACATATCTAACGAAAAAAAGAAGCTTACTCTGCCTTCCTTTCCAGAGCAGCTTCTAATAAATGTTGAGCAAATTGTTTATAAAACTCATCTAAGTCATTACTTGCTTCATCCTGAGTTATATATCGAATACTGTAATTTTCTTTCTGGACTACCTTTATTGTTTTTTTCTTTAATTCCTCATAACGTTGGTAAGGTTCCAAGGCTACACCCCCGTTTTCACAGGAGTATTATATGTATGTAATGGTTTGTCTCTTGACTGTTCTTTCTTAATTAGTTCCCCGCAAAGCTTGTTTAAATAATATGTATAATTCACTTTCTTTTTCATCGAGCGCACTTCAGTACCGATTTCTTCACAAATCGCAATCGGGATACTGGCTTTGTTTACTTTATTCTTATATGTATGTTTCAACTGTTTTTCAGCTATGTTCTTATATGTAA